>NZ_JAFFPS010000008.1 GCF_016919165.1 Leptospira chreensis | reverse complement strand
TCACTCGTATCTTTAGTCGGTTTTCTAAAAAGATTGCCTTTAGTTTTCCTTTGGCTGAAGAATATACCCTTGTGGGAAAGACGATTGGAAACCCCATCCGCAAACGTGTGATTCCTGAAACCTTAAACATCCGCCAAAACGAAAACCTTCATGAAGGAAAAAAGAATACAGTCAATGTGTTGGTATTAGGTGGGTCCCAAGGAGCCAGACAATTAAACCAAATGATTCTCAAAACAATGGAGAATCCAGAGATTGCATCGAAATATAAATTTCGCCTTCTCACTGGTACTTCGTTATACGAAGAAACAAAAAGCAAATCCGTTGGGAATGCAGAAATTATTTCTTATGCCAATGATATGAAACCCAATTACGAATGGGCCAATATCGTTGTGGCAAGATCTGGTGCCGGAGTCCTTGCCGAATGTTTAGTTTTTGGACTTCCGATGGTTCTCATTCCCTATCCTTATGCCGCAGACAACCATCAAAAAGAAAATGCCAATTATATCGAATCCCAAGGCGCAGCGGTGACCATTCACTCCACATCGGATGATCCCACAAGGGTATATTCTTCAGCCAAAGGAAAACTAAAGGCAATCTTTTTAGAAAACCGACTAAAGATACGAGTGATTTTTCCTGGGACACAGTTTTGTTCACAGAGATAGAGTTGTTTTCTAAATAGAATTGCATAGAGGATGGATGGAAGGCTCGAATACCCACCCATTCCAATCACAGCACGGACTTTCAATTTACGAAAAAGGAGGATGGTTTTTAAGAAAGGAAAAACAAATAAAAAAGGATAAACAATTGTTCTTAGGCCGCCTAACTGAGGCACATTATGCCAAAGTACAGTGCATGGTGGATTTAAAAGATCGGGATTGTCTTTGTTCCGCACAAGTGAATGCAGATAGACCGCATCAAATCCAAAGGTGGATATCTTTTCTGCCAAAACTTCGGCAAGTGCCACTCCGGGAGATATATGACCACCGGTTCCTCCGGCTGCAATTAAAACAGATCCACTCATAATACCAAATTCTCTTTACTCGTGATGTTGGCAAGAATTCCGAATAGGATAAAAATTGTTATGAGGGAAGATCCTCCATAACTTAAGAAAGGAAGGGAAATTCCTGTCACGGGAACAATCCCAGTCACAACAAAAAGATTCAAAATGGTTTGGAAACCAAATAGAATGAGAATCCCCGAACCCAAGAAGAACCCGAGTTTGTCTTTTGTACGTTGGAGTAAAAAGTAGATCCGAACAAAAAGAAAAATCACAACGAATAGGAATAATAGAAATCCCAAAAATCCAAAATCCTCAACAAAAGAAGCCATAACAAAGTCAGTGTGACTATAGGCCAAATACCTGTGGGCATAACCGGAACCTACGGGACGACCAAAACTTCCGCCATCAAAGAAAGCTCGAAAACTGGTAACAAGCTGGTGGCCTTCATCAAACCGAAATTTATATGGATCAAGCCAAATCTCCAATCGTTTTTTGCGATATCCTACTTGAGTCACAAGAACCACAAGGAGGGGTAAAACCGAAGCTCCTAAAATGAAAAGACGTTTCATCGGAAATCCTGCCAGCAGAACAAAGAAAAATAAAACCAGAAGGAGTTCGATGGTCGTTCCAAACGCAGGTTCGATCACAATGAGAACTAAAGTAGCAAAAATTAATAAGACAGATACGATCTTCTTTCGATCCCATCTTACTTTTTTAAAATCGAAATTGTAAAAGAAATAAGAGGAAAAAAGTAAAATACTGATCTTGGAAAATTCAGAGGGTTGGATTTGGATTCCTCCAATTTGGATCCAACGATTGAAACTCCTTCCGTAACTGGTTCCCACTGACTTTCCAAGCCCAGGGATAAAAACAGAGATCAGTAATAACAAACTAAAAACAGAAAATACAAAGGACCATCGTACCAAAAATTGGTATGGAATTTGGCTAAAAACTAAAAAGCTAAAAATCCCAAGCATTCCCCAAATGAGTTGTTTGTTTAGATAATAATTTGAATCGGAAAACTCTCGTTCGGCGGGAATGACGGAGGCACTGTACATAATGACAACCCCCATTCCAAAGAGTAAAAAAATTCCATATAACACCGGTCCATCAAACCTCGAGTTCCCAAAGCGAAAGAGGTTTTGTATTGACCTGTAGATTTGCATAACTGTCGTTTTGTGTGGAGATGGTCGGTTATTGGATCTTCAGTGTAGACAAGGTAATGATGGCAAGGATGATTCCAATGATCCAAAACCGGATCACGACTTTTTCCTCGGACCAACCTGACAATTCAAAATGGTGGTGGAGTGGAGCCATCTTAAAGATTCGTTTTCCCGTAAGCTTGAAAGAACCCACTTGTAAGATTACACTCACGGCTTCCGCCACAAAGATTCCCCCAAGGATCACAAGAAGGATTTCTTTTTTTAGCATAATCGCAACAAGACCAAGGGTGGATCCAAGAAATAAGGAACCAGTATCCCCCATAAAAACTTGGGCAGGATGGCAATTGAACCATAAAAATCCGAGTAAAGCCCCAGAAAGCCCTGCCAAAAAAACAGCATACTCATGCGAACCTGGAAGGTAAGGAATGTGTAAATAATTCGCCGCTGATGGAGTTCCCGATACATAAGAAATGAGAGCAAATGTAGCCGTGGCAATCACAACCGTTCCCGAAGCAAGTCCATCCAGTCCATCAGTAAGATTCACTGCATGAGAACTTCCAATTAAAACAATAATCGCAAAAGGAACGGCTAAAAATCCTAAATTCCAAACAGGTCCTTTGACAAAGGGTAAAAATAAATCCGTGATAGTAAAGACAACCCCTTTGGTGGCGATCAAGTTGGACTTACCTGTAAAGTAAAAGTAAATAGTGGTAATGGATACAGCAAAGAAGATGGTCACAAGAAATTTGGTTCTCGCTCTCATTCCTCCTTTGATTTTTTTTACCGACTTCATGTAGTCATCTGTAAATCCAAGTCCTGCAAATAGAATGGCAGATACAAGAAGTAACAAAACATTTAAGTTCCGTAAATTTCCCCATAACAGAGTGGAGACGGTAAGAGAGAGGATCATAATGAGACCTCCCATAGTCGGAGTTCCTGATTTGGCAGCATGGGACTGGGGACCATCGTTACGAACCGATTCTCGAAACTTCAAAGACAGAAGAAAAGAAATCAATGCCTTTCCAAAAAGAAAAGTGATGAACATAGAAGTCAGGCCCGCCATCATCGCACGAAGGGTAACATAACTAAAAACTCTTAGGAAACCATAATCGTTTCCAAACGATTCATAAATCCACTGAAACATTCTATATCCCCTATCGACTAAAATCCAAATTTTGAAAAGCCTTCTCTATCTCTTCAAAGTCTATAAATTTCGTTTTTTCTTTCCCAATGATTTGGTAGGTTTCGTGGCCTTTTCCGGCAACGACCAAAATTCCATCCCGTTCGAGGAGGCCTACAGCCCTTTGGATCGCAACCCGTCGGTCTGTGATCTTTTCGTACCTTTGGAATCCGCGAGAAAATCCGGATTCAATTTCATCCAAAATGGATTCGGGAGATTCGGTTCTTGGGTTATCGGAAGTGAGAATGACAAAATCGGCAAAGGTTTCGGCAATACGAGCCATCTGCGGTCGTTTGGTGCGGTCACGATCTCCCCCACAACCAAACAAACAAATGAGTTGTTTGGGAGCAATTTCCACACAGCTTTTTAAGATATTTTCTAAGGCATCAGGAGTGTGGGCATAGTCCACAACGGCAATCCGGGAACGATCGGGAAAAGGAACCACATGAAAACGACCAGGAACCGTGGGAATTTTTTCCAAACAAGAGATCACTTCTTCCCAAGGAAATCCCAATTCATAAGCAATGGCTAGGGCGAAGGAAGTATTGAAGACATTGAAATTTCCCAGTAAGTTTGTTTTGATACTACGCACTTCAATGAAAGGGAGATTTTTTGCTTTTTTATGAAACCGGTATTCGCTATTCAAAAGAGAAAGTTTTGTATTGGAATAATTGAATTCTCCAGACTTTCCAAAAATATAAATTGGTGATTTTAATTTGGCATCAGAAATTCTTTTGATCATCGCAGATCCAAAAGGAACATCCCCTGCCACGAGTCCAAATTTATTCTTTACAGAAGATTGTTCTAAGAGTTGAAAAATTTTAAACTTACTTTCGAAATAGTCGTCCATATTCGAATGAAAATCCAAATGGTCTTGGGTTAGGTTTGTAAATCCAGCACAAGTGATTTCAAGGCCCGCCACTCGTCCTAGTTTCAATCCATGACTACTCATCTCGATAAATACATATTCAATTCCTTCTTCTAACATTTGTTTGAGTAGGAGATTGAGTGAGGAGGCGTCCGGTGTGGTATAACCCGATTCCAAAATCCGATCCATAATTTGGATTTGTACGGTTCCAATAAGGGCTGCGTTTTTACCAACTTTTCTTGCTAGGTGGAAAAGGATAAAGGTCAAAGAAGTTTTGCCATTCGTTCCCGTAATGGCAACAAGTTTCATTTTTTTAGCCGGATTTCCGGCAAGAAGGCAGGCGATTTTACCATGGGCTTCTCCCACAGCATCTTCTGTTTCCAAGATTGCCGAAAAGAGTTCCAAACCTTTTAGTTTCAAATCACGTTTGGATACAAGAACCACTTTGGATCCGAGTTCATTTGCCATTTTCAAAAAGGACTCTTGTCTTTCAGAACTGTCTTCTGGTAAAACAAAGATATCATCTTTGTTTAATTTGCGACTGTCTCCCCAGATATAACCCACTTCGAGAGAGGTTTCCCCTTTGATGAGTTTTACTTCGGGAATCCGTTTGATGAGTTCTGATAGTTTCATTGTTTTTCTGTAAGTCCCGCTTCCGGGATGGGAGGAAGCTCGATGGTGACCGTTCGGTTTCCCAAACTGATGGGAAGGAATTGGTAGGTTCTACGGTAGAGAGTTTCAATTCGTTCTGCGGAAGTATAAGCGACAATTCCGATTTTTAGCTCATCGTTTTTACGTTTTAGTTCTTCTTTGGTGGAAGTTCGTTCGTGGATTTGTCTCGTGAGTTTTGCCTTGGTAAGGCCTTGCCAAACGATGGAATAAAAAAAAATAAGGAAGGGAAATAAAACCACCAGAGGTTTTAAGGGCGAAAGAAAACCCAAAATTTGGTCTGGAATGTTACGAATGTTTCCTTTCACCTTTCCCATCTCTTATTCAATATCGGTTCTATCTTTTGAATGCCTCGTAATTTTGCAGAACGAGAGGCTCTGTTTTCCCGGATTTCTGTGTCCGTAGGCAGGATGGGTTTTTTGGTGAGGATTTCAAACTGGTCTGTTGTTTTTAGATCGCGAAAAGTCCATTTTACAATTCGGTCTTCCAAAGAATGGAAAGAAATACAGGTAAGGACTCCCCCAATTTTTAAAACATCGGAAAGTGCCCTGATTCCTTTTTCAGCATGTAACAGTTCTTCGTTGACCTCAATCCGAAGGGCCTGGAAAATCCGAGTAGCCGGATGGGATTCTTTGGGCCAAAACTTTCTCGGAATGGACGATTCCACAAGTTTCACAAGATCAGTATTGGTTTCGAATTTCTTTTTCTGTCTCGACTGTACAATGTTATTTGCAACTTTTAAAGCCCAACGTTCTTCTCCGTATTCCCAAAACACTTTTTTTAAATGGAGGACTGTGCTGTAGTTCACAACATCTGCGGCAGTTTTCCTGCCCACTTGAGGTTCGAGTCGCATATCGAGTGGCTCGTCATTTTTAAAGGTAAATCCCCTTCCCGAATGTAGAAAATGAAAGAGGGAAACTCCGAGATCCACAAGGGCGCCGTCAAGGCCTGGACATTCAATCGAATCTAAAAGTTCTTTGTCCACTTCGGAAAAATTCATTTGGAAGGGATGAACGCGGTCTAGAGATCCAATCACAGACAGGATTTCTTTTTTCGCTCGTTCTAACATGATGGCATCACGATCGATCAGAATCAGACGAGCATTGGGAAATGTTTGTAAAATCAGTTTGGAATGACCACCTTCACCGGCAGTTCCATCTAGGAACCACTGAGGGTCGGAGGACTCCGTTTTTTTGAGTAAATCGATGACTTCGCTCGGAAGTACGGGAATATGAGGAGATTCTGACACTGTTACTTTCTTACTGTATACTTGTCAAAATCCTTGCAATCCTTTAATCCTTTAGGGAGATTGAAAGTACAAATGAGTTCCTATGAAGAGCATTCTATCCGAAAAAACCTGTTCAGCATAGGGAAATTGGGTTATGCTAAAGGGGACAGGCCCAATGTGGATTGTATTCTTTGCGGTGTTCGAGACAAAAACGAAATTGTCCCCAATCTAACCATAGCAGAGACCGAACTCTCGATTGTCTCAGTCAATCTTTTCCCCTACAATCCCGGGCATATCATCATCTTTCCCAAACGTCATATCATCCATTACTTAGAGTTAACAGAAGAAGAAGCACTGGACATCCATAGACTGACCCAGAAAGCAATGCGGATCCTTGAAAAACAATGGAAGATACAGGGATTTAATATTGGTTATAACTTAGGGAAAAATAGTGGCGGATCCATTCCCCATATCCATGAACACATTGTGCCTAGATTTCCCAATGAGGCAGGATTTTTAGATGTACTTTCCAATACCAGGATTGTCATCTATGAACCCTACCAAATGTGGGATGATCTAAAACAACTTTGGACAAAAGAAGACTAAGGTTCTTAGTCTTTCTTTTGGTAGATGGTATGTCCTAAAAATTTAAAACTCTCAGAGATTCCAAACATCGTTTCCGAATGACCCAGGATTAAATACCCTTTCGGTTTCAAACTGACTTCAAAATTTTGGAACAAAGTTTTTTGTGTCTGTTTGTCAAAGTAAATCACCACATTCCTACAAAAGATCAAATCCAACTTATCAGTAATCGGAAAAGGAAAATGTAAAAGGTTGATTTGTCTAAAATCAATCAAAGCTTTCAGATGTGGTTTCGCCTCATAGAAAACATGATCCTTTTCTACGGTTTTGATAAAATGTTTTGCTTTGAGGGCTTCCGATACAGGTTCTAATCTTTCATCTCGGTAAAGACCTTTTTTGGCTGTCGCAATGACTTGTGTATCAATGTCGGAAGCATAGATTTTGCAATTCCAACCTTTTGTATTGAAGTAATCATAAACAGTAATGGCAATCGAATACGGTTCCTCTCCAGTGGAAGAAGCAGAACACCAAATCCGCAAAGTTTTTGGTCCACCACTCGCTGCCGCCTGTTCTAAGGCAGGAAAGTATTGATTCTTTAAAAATTCAAAATGGTGGTTCTCTCGAAAGAAATCCGTTTTGTTTGTCGTTATGCGATTGATGAGTTCTTGCATCTCATCGGTTGCAAACTTTGGATCGAGTTTTAATTTGGCTACATAGTTTTCAAAACTTTCGATTCCCAAAGTACGGAGGCGTGCATTCAGTCTAGACTGGACCATAATTTTTTTATGTGGTGCTAAAAAAATCCCAGCTTGTTTGTACACTAAATTTTTAATGAATTCAAATTCGGCATCACCGATTGTGTTTAAAGATGTTCGAAAGTCCAATTTGTCCTCGTAAGTGATTCGACACTCTTTTCTCGTTCTGACAAGTTGTTTTTTATAAGGGATACTAGATAATGAAAATAGGCATCGTAAAACACCTGAATGCCCGCCCCCTAACCCTCTATTTTGAGAGAACTTCCGGATTTATACCAGTTTATGAGAACCCGAGTGTCCTCATCGAACTCCTAAAACAAGGAGAATTGGACTGCGCCCTAGTTTCTTCTATCGAATGCGAACGCAATCGTGAGACTTTGGACTACACAAAAGTCGTCGGAGTTTGTGCAAGAGATGTGGTTCGTTCTGTTCTTTTCTTCCGTCATGAATCGGAACCAGGACTTCCCAAGGTACTGTATACCGACAAAGGTTCCCGTTCGAGTGTGGCCCTTCTCCAATGCCTTCTCTTTCGTGAGTTTGGCAAATTGGTGGAGGTCATTCCAACTCCGGCTTCTGAAATTTCACTGATGATGGAAAATGGAAAGGGATCTCACCTTTTGTTTGGGGATCATGCCTTATTACAAACCCCAGTTGCGGGCTACCAAGTGGTGGATCTTGCGGAATGGTGGAACCAGTCGACAGGGCTTTATTTCTGTTTTGCGTTTTGGGCCTTTCCTAAGGGACGAGTTTGGGACGATAAACTTTTTCTTTCCGCCTTAGAATATGGACTGAAGGATTTAGACTCTATCATTAAAGAAGAAAAACGCCTGCCCATAGCTGTAACCGATCGTTACCTTAAACAAGAGTTACATTATATTCCGGAACAAAAGAATTTAGATGGATTTGATTTGTTTATCAAAACAGCAAGAGAACTCAAACTCGTTTAGAAAAAACGAATTTTGTATTCCCAGGTTTTGGAATCGGGACTTTCTAAGGTTTCTTGGAGAGGAATTTGATAGGTTAAGTTTCCAAGCCCTATAAAACCTCGGTTCGAACTACATTCTGAATCTTTCGGAAACAAAACTTTGAATTGGATCCGACCTTCCCGTAGAAGCCTAGAGGTTTCTGAAATGATTTTCTTTTCTCCCGCACCTGTATCAACAACAGTGTTATCTGTTAGGTTAGGAAAATCTCGTTTTACCACTAAAGATCTAGGTTTGGATTTGATAGAAAAAGTTCCAATGAGAACGCCTTCTAAATGGATGGGATCTTCAAAATCTAATTTGTAAGACACCTTCCCCTTTCGTTTGAAATACATATCCGTAGTTTCTGATTTTTCTAATTCCCTAAACGTAAAGTCCCGAACTTGCAGATTGTTATTTGATTTCTTTTTGACTGAGGTAATGATTTCTTCTTTGGAAGTGGGAAGGAATTTGATGAGCGAGTCATTGGAATCTTTTTTTAAAGGAACCGTATAAGCAATTTCGACCGTTCCCGAACTTTGTTTCCGGAAAAGGATGGTTTCTTCATATTCGAAACAACCAAAGAAAAATAATAGGAGGCTGGTAAGGGGGAGAAATCGAAACACAACCTAGGCTTCCCATAAAGAAAGCCCAGGGTCAAGGACTATTTGGAAACGGGGTAAGCCTCGTTTCCGTGTTCTAAAATATCCAAACCTAACAATTCTTCTTCTTCGGAAACGCGAAGTCCCATTGTTTTTTTGATGATATAGAATACCGCAAAACTAGTCGGGAAAGCCCATAGAAAGGCAGTCACCACACCGATGGCCTGAGCCGCAAATTGGGCAAAGCCAGCACCGGAAAAAAGTCCTGTATCCAAACTAAAAAGTCCCACTGCCAGTGTTCCCCAGGCTCCGCAAACCCCGTGAACTGAAACCGCACCGACTGGGTCATCGATTTTGATTTTGTCGAGAAAGAGAACCGAAACAATCACAAGAACTCCAGCAACTGCCCCAATACAAACTGCTCCCGTGATACTCACCACGTCGCAAGGAGCTGTGATGGCCACAAGACCCGCGAGTCCCCCATTTAGGGTAAGACCAATTTCTGGTTTTTTAAACAAAAGCCAAGTGAGAACCATTGCGGAAATCGCACCGGCACAAGCAGACATATGAGTAACGACCGCTATGCGAGCAAAACTTCCACCCTCAATCGAAGTGGTAGAACCTGGATTGAACCCAAACCAACCAAACCAAAGGATAAAAACTCCGAGGGCTGCCATAGACATATTGTGTCCGAGGATTGGATAGACTCTACCATCGGTTTGGAATTTTCCCATGCGAGGACCAACCACAATCGCTCCGGCAAGACCTGCCCAAGCACCCACACTGTGAACCACAGTGGATCCAGCAAAGTCATGAAACCCAACGCCTTCTCCACCACCAAGTCCCAAGGTTTCTAAAAATCCACTGGAGATTCCAAAGAGACTTCCCCAAGCAAAAGATCCAAAGATGGGATAGATAAAAGCAGTGATCACAATGGAAAAAACCAAATAAGCGGAAAACTTGGTTCGTTCTGCCATGGCACCGGAAACGATCGTTGCCGCAGTTGCAGCAAAAACTATTTGGAAGATAAAGAAAGTATACTTAGCAGGATCCATATTTCCATCTTCTGAATTGATCAGGCTTTCGGCAAAAGAAGGAACTCCTACTCCAAAACCGGTGAGGACTTGAGGTCCAAACATAATTCCAAAACCAACCACCCAATAAGCAATTGCCCCAACAGTTAAATCGGAGAAGTTTTTCATAAGGATATTCACTGCATTTTTTGCTCTTGTGAATCCGGCTTCTACATAAGCAAAACCAGCTTGCATAAAAAATACAAGGAAGGCTGCAATGCAAGTCCATACCCAGTTTGCTTCTTGTTTGGTGGTCTCTAAAGCAAGTTTTGTTTCTGCGAGAGACGTTTTGATACTTGCCATTTCCCGGGCCAAGTTCTCTAAACTTTCTGCGTTTGTGGATTCTTCAGCTCCTATGGAGGAGCCAAGAAGAAGAATCGTAATCAGTAAAAAATTTCCAAACTGTTTCATATATTTTCCTTAACCGACTTTCTGCGAATGTGATTCTAACCTTAAAAGTGAGGTTTTTAATTCCAAACTTTGAGGTGTGTTTTTTACGCCTTGTTGCAACACTTTGATTGCTTTTGGTTTCGCATTTTCTTTCAAATAACATTGTGCCAGTAAGATACTAGCTTTCGCAAAACTATGATCACTCGAAAGAGCCATCTTTAACGCTCGTTTTGCTTCCGAAATCATTCCTGCTTTGTAATAAGCCCTTCCCATCATAAAATGAGAGGCTGCTGTATTGTCCCCGGAGGTTCGCAAATACTCTTCTAGATACCGAATCGCTTCGTTGTATTTTCCGTCTCGGTAGTACATCTTTCCTAAAAATACTAAAATTTCTTTGAGAGAGGAATCAATACTGAAGGCTTTGAGGGCTTGGGCATAAGCCTCTTCCATTTTCATTTTAGAATTGGATTGTTTCGCCATTTGTATGTAATGCGAAGCTTCGGGAATGGAATCCCCACAATACAGAAAAAGGAAACTCAAATCATCCCCATTGGGAACTTCGCCTTGGTAAGCTCTAAACCGTTCTACAAAGGCATTGGCAAGTTTTTTCAGATCTACTTTTCCACGACCTTCCATCACAAGCCGTTCTCTTTCATCTTGTAACCAAGTGAGGATTCGGTCCACTCCCACCTCGTCTTTTAGATGGTTTCTTTGTTCACTAAATCCATCCGAGATTAAAAGTAAAAAATCACCGGGCTCTAATTTCCCTTGTTTCTCTTCATAATCGATCTTTCTTACGGGAAGAATGCCAAGAGGAACTCCTTTGGTATCATACTGAATAAAGGTATCATCAGCGGCTTTGTAGTGTAACATACGCTGGTGGCCTGCATTCACATAACCAAAAGTATAATCGCTAAAGATCCGAACCATAAAGGCTGTGAAGTAAGTGGATTCCGGAAGTTGTTCTCTTAGTTTTTCACCGAGTTCTTCCATAATCTCCGTGAGTCCAAGTCCTGCCATCACCGATCTACGGAATTGGTGGTGGATGGCCATAGTTACTAGAGCCGCTGGAATTCCATGTCCCGATACGTCGATGTTAATCGCTGTTAAGGAATGGCCTTGTCTCACAATGTCAACCAAGTCCCCGCTGACTTCCGCCATCGGTTCGTAATGACTAGCAAAGTAGATACCGTTCCAAGCACTTAAATCTTGGGGAAGGATTTGGCTTTGGACGTTGCGCCCCATCTTCAAATCCCATTCTAATTGGTTTAATATGGCTGCTTCTCTGGCTCTTGCTGTGACAAGTCCTTCAATCAGCCTTACCCCATAAAGAGCGAGTGCCAGTTGCGAAGTGAGGGCTTCTAAGATTTCTAAGTCATCGATGATATAAAAATTTTCACGTTCACTTTCTACGGCGAGTGTTCCGAGAATTTCTTCCTTTTGCATGATCGGAACACACATAACGGATTTGGTTTTTTCTCCCTCATCAAAGAAGTGAGCAGAGCGAGTTAAGTCGTTAACAAGAACTGGTTCTTTGGTTTCAAAAACGGAACCAGAATAACCTTCTCCCATCACTAAGTTACGGCGAGGTGGTTCTGTTTCTTTGACAAACTTAACAGGGACAAGATACTCTCCATCCCAAAGTCGAAGCGTTGTATTGTCCGACTCAAATATTTCCTGACAGATCAGGATGACCTTGGAAAAGAGTTGGTCTTCTCTATCTAAATTGGCAAATTCTTTGGATATGTAGAGAAGGATCGCAATTTTATCTTTGTCTGTTAATCCTCCCACGACTTTGTTTTGTCCGCGGAAGTTGACGAGCATTCGTTTGGAAACTTTGAAATCAACCATATAGGATACCTTTCTGATTTAGATGCAAGTATCGTACCGACAGTGCATCTCGCCTAAAGAAGTCAGAATATCCTATAATTCTCTACATTCTGTTCCGAATTTCAGCGAAAGGAATAGAAAGCATTTATGGAAACCATCCAAATTGCTTACTAAATAGACAAATGGTGTTCTTCATTGGAACTGGATTTGGATTTGGGCGGCGAATCTGGTCTCAGCTCCCTCTCTTTCCGGCACACTTAAGCCCGATCTTTGGAGAGAAACAGAATACAAATACCCTTCACCAATCTCCGAAGGAAAGATCGAACCGGCAATTCCAAGAGAAGCTGTGTAGAATCCTCTGAGCGTTGAGTCCGCACGAAACTCTCGTCCGAGTCCTGTTAAAAACTGGAAAGATTCTATTTTGCCAATCGCTAAACCGATGTTACCTGCATACATTGTCCGAACGGGATATGCGAAGGAATTTTCTCCTCCATTGACAGAGATTTGAGAGCGTTCAAAAAACGTCCGGTGACCTTCGATTTGTAAATCGACGGATTCGGTAATTTTATAACCTAAACCCACTAGCAGTCGTTCGGGGAGTCGTTCCTTTAGTTTTTCTGATCCTAAATATTTATCAAACCGGTAACTTCCCGGGGATTCTAAAATCACACCTAAGCGAAAGTTGCCATATTGGAAGGCAGTAGAGGCAGATACGTTCCAAGAGTATGAACTATACCCACCCATCCTTCCGGAGACTCCAGGTCCCAAATGTAAGGCAAAGGATAAATACTCATTCCACTTCCAACTGACAAAACCTTGGAAGGCGTAATTGGAAAATCTTTCATCAGCAGGAAAGGATCGTAGAAAAACTGGTTTCCCGCGAAACCCAAACCCTAAGGAATCAGAATAAGAATAGTATAAAGCACCCGATAGGTATAAAGGGGATACTTTTGGATTCGCATAACTTCCGTTTACTCCTCCGTCAACGATATGTTTGGTTTGGTTAGAAAGAAAAGCTGTATTTCCATACATACTTCCCATTGCATTTTTTGTGACTACTCCCGAGGATGAGAGTCCCAGTAAATAAGCAGAGGGGTAAGCCGATTCATAACCCGAAACTTGTGCCGATAAACTTCCAAAAAAACTGGTGGAAAGGAAGAGAGCAAATACAAGGAAATACCATTTTCTTTTGAAAATCATTTACTGCCATTACTCCAAAGATTTATTGGAAAGAAAAGGGATTTCCGATGACAAAACCCATGTACAAACAATTTCGATCGCCACAAGGATGGTATTCTTTTCTGTTTCCTGCGAATTGGGAACATATGGTCGTCGAGGAAATTCCTGCCTTTTTCCATCCGAATGGTGGTGGTGCCTTACAAGTTTATGCCTTTGAATCCAAATTAGAAGAATTCAACGTAGACCAAGAATTAGAAAACTATCTGAAAATCCATGAAATTGATTATGATGCAGAAAACGTGGCAATTTTTGAAAACAATGAAGGATCTTCCATTCGTGCCTGTGAATTTTTAAAGGAAGACCGAGTATGGATGGTCTATATGGTAGCCAATCGAATGCGAATGATTCTTGTGACTTATAATTCCGATGAAGAAGTGGGTGACGAACTTTTCCAGCAGTTAACCAACATTATCAGCTCGGTTCGATTTTTGAATTAATTTATTTCCCTTTTTTACTTTACAGAACCTAATTTTCGTTTAGTCTCAATTCCACTCTTTAGTGCCGAATTTAGGAGACAGTATGAAAAAGATAGGTTACGGAATTGGTGCGGTCATCGCAGGCATTCTCCTCATAGTAATCATTGCCTTAGTATTTGCCGGAAGTTTTATCACTCCGAGTTTTCTTGTCAAACAAATCGAATCCGCAATCAATGTGCGTGCCCATGTAGATTCCGTCAATATCAGCTTCTTCAATGTTCTTTCGGGAATTGAAATTGAAGGCATTGTCCTTGCCCCACGGGATGAAGTAGCAAACAAAGGCACACCCCTGGATGAAAGAAAATCAAAACCAAAAGGCCTCATTCAACTCGGGAAAGCCGATGTTAAAATTTCCTTTTTAGCCCTTCTCACAAAAACCTTAAAGGTAAATAAAATCGTTCTAAAAAAACCAGAGATTTCTCTAACGATGAACGAAGATGGGGGAAACAATCTCACCTCTCTTTTTAAAACACCAAAAATTGTGGATGGAGAAAAGAACCCGGCTCTTTCGGCAGAAGCCATTGCAGAAAAGAAAAAAGAAGCCGAGGAAGAGGCCAAAGAACAAGCAAGTGCCCCGCCTTCCGGACCTTTTTCGATCAAAGACATTCCCATTGCCATTAAGATGGGTCTTGTGGGAATCCAAGAAGGAAACATCCAAGTCAATATGCGTAAAACTGGTCAAGTCATCCAAATTCAGAAATTGGATTTAGAACTGAAAGACATTGATATTGATGGAAGTGATTTAGAGTCGCATAACAGTTTGAATGTGAATTTTGATGCTGACGTGACTATTGTTGGC
This sequence comes from Leptospira chreensis, assembly GCF_016919165.1. Classification (GTDB taxonomy): domain Bacteria; phylum Spirochaetota; class Leptospiria; order Leptospirales; family Leptospiraceae; genus Leptospira_A; species Leptospira_A chreensis. The sequence continues at coordinate 230,988 of NZ_JAFFPS010000008.1, read as the reverse complement.
AGAAACAAAAAGGAAGCAGCTAAGTTTATATTGGAGACGGATGGGAAAGTGGTTCCCTTTGTTGTGAAGTCTGGACTTGTGAATCCCAAAGTCATTTACGAAGTCACTATGAAGGAAGATTCTTTTGTTTCTGGATTTGCGGCTTTTGATGCCATTGCGGGAGAACTTCCTGTAATGAACCAAGCCGGACTCAAACTAGACAAATTAAAAGAAAAAGCGGAACTTAAAAAAGATGTTTCCTTTAAAGTAGAGTATAGCAACGGCAAGGTGACCTTTTTAGATGAACCTACCTTCCCCACAAAAAACTATGACTTACAAATCACCAAAGGATCTTATATCGTTACCACCACAAACTACCATGAGATGAAAATGGGAATGTTGTATGATGAAGACGAATCCAAAAAGTCTTTGGCCTCTCTAGATGAAAAAATCAAACAGGCGACCAAAGGCCAGGGAGATACCAAAGCCCTTCGTAATAAAATTGTGGGAAACCTTGTTAAAGACGAAAGACTTTTCATTCCTTTTCGCACTTACGGAGACATTCGTAGTCCGAGTGTAGAACTTGGGGTGGGCCTTGGAACGCTTACCGATCTCATTGGTGGGGCTGTAAAAGAAGTGATCAAAGGGAAAGCTGCCGATGCCTTAAAAAAAATACCCGGTGCCGGAGATGCACTCAAAGGACTTGGTTTCTAAATACCAAAAGTACATAAAAAAGGGACTAAAAACTTAGTCCCTTTTGGAATCTGTTCTGACTTCTAGATTAACTTTACGTCAGAGTTAATGGTGCGTTTTTTCTATCGACCACCACCAGATCTCTTTCTCATACTTGCATCCAATACTTTTTTACGAAGACGCAAACTTTGTGGAGTTACTTCCAAAAGTTCATCATCGTCCAAAAATTCAATGGATTGTTCCAAAGTCAGTTTCCTAGGTGGAATGAGGCGGATTGCTTCATCCGAACCAGAAGCCCGAACGTTGGTTAATTTCTTTTCACGCACTGGGTTGACTTCTAAGTCAGAATCCCGGCTATTCATTCCAAGGATCATACCAGGATAAACGGCAACTTGTGGTTCAATGAAAAGGTCCCCACGTTCTTGCACTTTCCAAAGCGCATAGGCAGTCGAATCTCCAGAGTCCATAGAGATAAGAGCTCCGTTTTTACGACCAGGAATTTCGCCTTTGTATTTATCAAACTTAAGGAAGCGGCTAGACATAACACCTTCTCCGCGAGTTTCCGAAATGAAATGTCCTCTAAATCCGATAAGCCCACGCGTAGGAATGATGTATTCCACTCGAGTGATTCCAGAAGTATGAGCATCCATTCCTTGTAACTCACCCTTACGACGGTTGAGTTCTTGGATACAAGCACCAGAGAATTGGTCCGGTAGATCCATTACGAGTGTTTCGTAAGGTTCTATCTTTTCATTTGCTTCATTGTATTTGATGATTACTTCGGGACGAGATACTTGAAGTTCGTATCCTTCTCTTCGCATGTTTTCAATGAGGATGGATAAGTGGAGTTCTCCACGTCCTAAAATTTTAAAACGATCTTTATCTTCCGTTTCTTCCAAACGAAGTGCTACGTTAGTTTCCAATTCGCGGTCAAGACGTTCCCGAAGGTTTCTTGTGGTTACGAACTTACCTTCTTTACCAGCAAACGGAGAGTTGTTTACCATAAAGAACATGGAAACAGTTGGCTCTTCCACTTGGATGGCTGGAAGTGGAAGTGGATTGCCGAAGTCACAAACCGTGTCCCCGATAAATACATCTGGAATTCCCGCCATAGCCACGATATCCCCAGATCCCGCTTCATCGATTTCGTAGCGAGTGAGTCCTTCGTATCCATAGAGTTTTGTGATTTTATAATTAGCAGTGGATCCGTTGGTTTTAGCAAGAGTGACATCCGCACCCTTTTTCATCGTACCTTGGTAGATTTTACCAATGGCAATACGACCCACGTATTCATTATAATCAAGTGCAGTGACTTGGAACTGGAGTGCTTTGTCACTATCTCTTTTTACTGGAGGAACATGTTCTAAAACTTTATCTAGAAGTGGTTCAATGTTAGCACCAGGAACTTCAGATAGATGATTTACAGCCCAACCTTGTTTTGCCGAAGCATAGATGATGGGGAAGTCCAACTGTTCTTCTGTAGCACCTAGATCACTGAATAGGTCAAAAACCTTATCCACCGAAAAACCAGGTCTTGCACCTTCACGGTCTACTTTATTCACCACTACAATCGGCTTGTGGCCCAGTTGGAGTGATTTCCCAAGTACGAATCGTGTTTGTGGCATGGGTCCGTCAAAAGCGTCCACAAGTAGGAGTGTACAGTCAGTCATGGACAATACTCGTTCCACCTCTCCTCCGAAGTCAGCGTGACCTGGAGTGTCTACGATATTAATGCGGGTTCCTTTATACTTAACCGAAGTGTTTTTGGCAAGGATCGTAATCCCTTTTTCTTGCTCCAATGCATTGGAGTCCATGAGTCTCTCTCGGTCTTCTTTCGCGGTTACGGCGCCCGTATGGCGAAGGATACAATCTGTGAGTGTCGTCTTACCGTGGTCGACGTGTGCGATGATGGCGATGTTGCGAATTTCCATTGTTTTTACCAGAAATTCTAATCCAGTTAGGCTGTAAATGGGGATTTACGTTTGACAAGAGGTGCCTATCAGAAATCCTGGTAAGAACTACATTCGAGAAAGAGATTAGGATAGTTATATGTTCGCCATCATTGAACTTGGAGCCAAACAATTTAAAGTGTCTCCTGACCAGGTATTCGTCGCAGAAAAAACAGGAAACTCGGTCGGAAGTACAGTAGAAACTAAAGTCCTACTCCTTTCCGATAACAATAAAGTAAACATTGGATCGCCAGCGCTTTCCGGTGCAAAAGTGACTTTAAAGGTATTAGAAGACTGTAAGGGTGAAAAAATCCACGGCTTTAAATACAAAAAGAGAAAGAATTACAAGAGATCTTGGGGTCACAGACAACAACTCCAAAAACTCCAAGTAGTATCGATCAACGGATAATTGATTTATAGTAAGATTTTTAAAGAATTAGGAGGGAAAATCGCAGGAATCCAACTGGAAGGACATTCTCCCAAGAACTTAGGTTCAAAAGGCGAAAACCTTTTGTGTGCTGGAGTCTCCACTCTGATACAGAGTGCACACTCTTATTTAGCATCACAAAACAGTTTGGAATCGGAAGACAAACGAGAAGGACACTTAGAGTTTTTAGTGAAACGAGACCAAAGGGATGGCTACCAAAGCCTACTTTCCATGGTTGAGTTTGGACTAAAAAGTTTAGCCGATTCTCATTCCGATGCGATTTCTATCCAAGACGTAATCATAAAGGGGTAAACAATGGCTACAAAGAAAGGTGGTGGATCCACAAAGAACGGTCGTGATTCGGAATCGAAAAGACTTGGTGTAAAAGTTTACGGTGGTCAACTTGCCATTGCAGGGAATATCATCGTTCGCCAAAGAGGAACACAATACAAACCCGGAAAGAACGTCGGGATTGGACGTGACCATACTCTATTTGCTTTAGTTGACGGGATTGTGACTTTCGAACACGTAACGAGAGAAAGACAACAAATCTCCGTTTACCCGAAAGTATAATCCTCTCTCTTACAGAGAAGAGGCAAAACCCGTTTTAGGATTTCCTTAAACGGGTTTTTTTTTGACCAAAGGATATTATGAGCGGATTTATAGACGAAGTACCCATTCGAATTCGAGCCGGACACGGAGGGGCAGGTTCTGTCCATTTCCATAAAGAAAAGTTTGTCGAATTTGGTGGTCCCGACGGGGGAGACGGTGGCAAAGGAGGAGATGTGATCATTTTAGCCGAAGGGCGAATGATGACTTTGGAAAACTATTTGCCCGATCGTTTGTATGCAGCTAATGACGGTGAACCAGGCCTTGGACAAAACAGGCATGGAAAAAATGGCGAAGACTTAGTCCTAAAGGTTCCTGTAGGAACTCAAGTTCTTGATTCTGTGACCATGGAACTTCTCTACGATTTCAATTTTGACGGCGAAAGTTTTACCATTGCCACTGGGGGACGAGGCGGCAAAGGAAATACATTTTTCAAAACTTCCATACAACAAGCTCCCAGATATAGCCAACCAGGAGAGGAAGGTGGTGAACTTTCCTTATTATTAGAATTAAAACTACTCGCAGACATTGGAATTGTCGGACTCCCTAACGCCGGTAAGTCGACCCTTCTCGCAAAAATCACTCATGCCCATCCCAAAATTGCAGGTTATGCCTTCACTACGCTTTCCCCTAACCTCGGTGTAGTGCATCGACATGAAGATTTGTTTCGTTATACGGTAGCAGACATTCCGGGAATCATTGAAGGGGCTTCTCGTGGTGTGGGTCTTGGAATCAGTTTTCTCAAACACATTGAAAGGGTCCAAGGGATTTTGTTTTTGTTTGATGGTGGGAATTTACAATTAGAAGAAGAATTGGAAATGCTCCGAAGTGAACTTGGAAATTACAATGAGTCCCTACTCAGTAAAAAATTCTTAATTGTGATTAACAAAATGGACATCTGGGATAATGATCCCGAATTCACTGCGGAGATTCAAAAGAACTATTCTCATCTAGGAGAAATCATTTGTATTTCGGCAGATAAGGAGTCAAACCTAGACTACCTACTCGAACGAATTGATAAAGTATTCTTTCCTGAAAAATCGAAGTTAGTTTATGAAAACACGTAAGGAATTTTTAAACTCCATTCAAAAAGCCAAACTCATCGTTGTAAAAATCGGAAGTGCTCGCGTCTCCGGTGAAGAATCCAAGATCAATGATTTTTTATATGATTTAGTCGGTGACATTCGCACTCTTCGGGACCAAGGAAAAGAAGTCATTCTTGTTTCCTCTGGTGCCATTGCCCAAGGAAAAAAACTTTTGGGAGAAAAAAACGGAAATGTTCCCAATGGAAAAACAACATTAGCCGAAAAACAGGCGTTTGCTGCGATGGGCCAAAACAAACTTCTGAATCTATATGAAAGTTTTTTTAGCCGAGTCAATATCCCGATGGCACAAATTCTTTTTGGAAGAAAGGACCTAAACGAAGAAAAAAGTTTTACCAATCTCAAACAAACCTTCCGCCAACTTTTGGATTGGGGAATTTTACCAATTGTGAATGAAAACGATTCTGTTTCTACCGAAGAAATCAATTTGGGTGATAACGACATTCTTTCTGCGATTGTGGCCTCCATTGTGGGTGCTGACCTCCTCCTCATCCTAACGGGAGTCGATGGATTCTTAAAAGAGAATACAAAAATTGATTTATTCACAGAGATCACAAGAGAAACAGAAAGTTTGGCCACAGGACCTTCTGGCCCTGGAACTGGTGGTATGTTTACCAAAATCAATGCCGCAAAACTTTTATTACCTTACGGTATCAAAACAGGAATTGTGAATGGCGAAAAAAAACATGCCATCTCTCAATTTTTTGAAACAGAAAGTTTCGGAACTTTAATTGCCGATAGTGCTTTCCCTCACCGAATTCCTAATGCTTCTGAAATCCAATCCCATTTCTTTTCTTTACCTTCGGAGTGAATTATGGCAAATGAATTGACAAATTACGCGAAAGACCTAGCAACGAAAGCCAGACTAGCGAGTCGAGGTCTGAAAGGCCTAAACACCATTCAAAAAAATGCCGTCCTCTTGCGTGTGGAAGAACTTCTTCTAAAGAACGAATCCGCAATTATTGAAAAAAACCAATTGGATATAAAGAGCGGAAAGGAAAAAGGTCTCTCTTTGGCGATGATGGACCGCCTACTTTTGGATTCCAAACGAATCAAGGGAATGGCAAAAAGTATCGAAGAGATTCGTAACCTTCCGGATCCTATAGGCGAAGTGGTTCGCGGGACCATCTTACCCAATGGACTAGAACTTCTCACCAAACGCGTGCCCATCGGTGTGGTGATGACCATTTTTGAATCTAGACCCAATGTGATCATTGATATTGCCTCACTTTCTTTTAAATCAGGGAACGCTTGTATTTTGCGAGGTGGATCCGAGGCCTTTCATTCCAATTTAATTCTTTCTTCTTTATTCCATGAAGCCATTGAAGAAGCAAAAATCCCAGGTGTGACAAAAGATGGTGTGACCTTTGTGGAAAATACAAATAGAGAGGCAATGGTTCCTTTCTTTCAATTGGATGATCTGATTGATGTGATTGTTCCCCGCGGAGGTGAAGCTCTGATTCGGTTTGTATCGGAAAACAGCAAAATCCCTGTCATTAAACATGATAAAGGTGTGACTAACCTTTATCTTTCGAACCACGCGAATCCCGAGATTGTATTTCCGATTCTTGTGAATTCTAAAGTACAACGTCCTGGGGTTTGTAATGCCTTAGAGAATTTATTCATCCATAAGGATTATGCGGATATTTCTGGATTACTCTCCAAATTAGAGGCCTCCGGAATTCAAGTTCTGGGTGACGCTTCCATTCAAAACATACTTCCTTCCGCCAAACTAGCGTCAGAGGAAGATTTTTATACAGAATTTTTAGACACAAGACTCAGTGTTCGGATTGTTTCCTCCGTCTCTGAAGCCATGGAACACATTCGAAAGTACAGCTCGGGTCATACGGAATGCATTCTATCCGAAGATGCTTCGGAGATTCGCAAATTCCAACAGGAACTCGATAGTGCTGCTATTTTTGTAAATTGTTCCACTCGGTTTCATGATGGTGGTGAGTATGGTCTTGGAGCTGAAGTGGGAATCTCTACAGGGAAACTCCATGTACGGGGACCGATGGGGCTTATCCACCTAACTACGACAACTACCTATGTAACGGGAAGTGGACAAGTTCGCGGCTAAGATGGAAGTTTTCTTTTTTGGAGGAAGTTTCAACCCCCCACACCGGGGACATCGCCATGTGATTGAAACCGTTTCCAAGTTGTATCCCCATGCCCTTCTTTATGTTTGTCCGAACTTTGTTTCTCCTTTTAAAGTTGGGGAAAAGTCTTTTACCCCAGAGGAAATTTGGAATCTTTGTTTAGCAGAATTTGAAGGACTCCTTTCCGAAAATGTCATTCTTTGGGACGAGGAAATCAAACAGACAAATATCAGTTATACGGTTGATAGTTTGAAGACTTTAAAGTCGCTGCATCCCCATTCTGAGATTTCTCTCGTCATCGGGGAGGACAATTTAGAATTTTTTGACAAATGGAAGTCCTATTCTGAAATTTTAAGTTCCACCAAACAGATCCTAGTGGTGCGAAGAGAGACTCCTTACCCAAAAGAAATCCTGATTCCTCCTTTTCTTTCGGAGTCCCAAGTTAAAATTTTGGAGAATCCGATCCTCCCGATGAGTAGCACGGAAATTCGAAAGATTTCGAATGGAGACTGGGAGAACCAATTCGTTTCGCCAAAAACAAGAGAGCTTGCCATGCAGTTTTTAAAAGAAAAACAAGGGAAAGGATTCGAATGATTCCTTCTCCATCGGCAAACCTAGAGGACTGGACTGCTTTCTTCCAAAAGGAAGTCCCAAACCATGTCACAGAAACCCGGTTCCAACATATCTTGCGAGTGGCAAACTATGCAGAATCCTTAGCAAAAATTCATAACTACCCTGTTCCCAAAAAAGCTTATCTTGCTGGACTTTGTCACGACATCACCAAACAAAAAAAAATGGAAATCCACTCGGAGTTATTTCAAAAGTATTCGGTAGATACTACGGGAATTCCCTCCCAAGCCCTTCATGCTTTTTCGGCTCCTTTATGGCTTGAGAGAGAATATGGATTTTTGGATTCCGAGATTGCAAAAGCCATCTCTTCCCATACATTGGGAAACCTGGATCCTTCCCTTTTGGACAAAATTCTCTATGCCGCGGATTTTTTGGGTTCGGACTATGCCTTGCGCCAACCGGCACTTTCTGAGTGGGTAGAGAAAACAGAGGAAAACCTGGACTACGGCGTTTTTATGAAAGCCTTCCAAACCATTTTCTTTCTGATGGAAAAAAAGGAAGTCATTCATCCCTATACGTTTCATACGTATAATCAATCTGCGAATAATCTAAAGGAAACCAAATAGATGTTACGTGAAGCTCCGAAAAAACAAACCATCCCTGCAAAAACACTTTTGATTGCGGCAGGGTCCTTCTTTTTAATTGCATTACTTTTTCTAATCTTTCGCTCCAAAGCGGGATTTTCCCTAGACCAAAAGTTTTCCCAGAGCAAACGACTCCCAATCTTATTCTCGGTGTTAGGTGAAAAAGATGAATATTTGTTCTCACTCTATGCTGAATTTTATCCAAATGAAAAAAAGGCAGCCCTCTTCTTTGTAAATCCCAAAACAAGTTTTGATGATGGGGATAAATCACTCAAAGAAAAAGGAAGTTCGGCACCATCTTACGTGGAATCGGTTTTGGAAGATACTTTGGATTCCAATATCCCTTTTAAAATTGTTTGGACAAAACAGCAATTCCAGAATTGGGTTAATTTACTGGGTGGACTCAATCTTTTTTTTGAACCGAAGTCGCTTCATATAACAAAGAATTACGCAAGAAACAAACAAACTTATATTTTAGATGGGGAAGATACTTTTGATTGGATGAGTTCGCTTGCGGACGATTCTATGATTTCCCATATCCGTCGTTTGGAAATTCAAGAGACTGTTTTATTGACTGTCCTCGAAGCCATCCATGAAAAAAAGGACTTACTCGGAAAACAACGCGTCGCCTATCTCCACTCTCAGATGACAACGAACCTCTCTTTGAAAGAGTGGGAAACACTAGTCGATTTTCTAAAAAAAGAAAAAATCAACTTTGGTGTCTCCGAAGTGCCAGGCGAACCCATTGGTCGACCCAAATTCAAAGACGAAGTTTTAAAGGCGAATGAAGAAACCGTCAAAGTTGCCTTTCATAAATTTTCCAGTGAACTTCGGTCTCTTTCCTTTAGCGAAGGGGAGCGGGCCCGGATTGAAGTCCTGAATGGAACCCCAAAAAATGGGCTTGCCAGATACGGGAAGGTGCTTCTGAATGATAAGGGTCTGAAAGTTCTCTCCGTTGACAATGCCTGGGATTCTAGTTTTAAATCCAGTATCATCTTAAACCGCTCCGGAAACACACAGTACACGGATATCATCTCCGATACCTTCCAAGGACGAAGGGTTTACTTCGCTCTTAGGAAAGATCTGGGACTCGATGCCACTGTGATCCTCGGGGAAGATTTTCAAAATTCCAAGGACTAAAATGCCGAATATCAGTGCCGAGACATTAGAACATCTCAAAAAAATTAAACAGACATTAATTGATAAAAAATGTGAAAACATCCAGTTTCTGGATTTAAAAGATGTCCATAGTTATCTTTCCTTATTTGTCCTCGCGACTGTCAAAACCGAAACACAAGGAAGGTCTTGTGCTAAGGACATTGATAAGTATATGAAACCTTTGAAACTCGCAGTAAAACGACAAAACCTCGCCGACCTTCCGAAAGATGCTACAGGATGGATCCTTCTGGATTACGGTGAAATTTGTGTTCATATCATGACTGACGAAATGAGAACCTACTACTCGTTAGATCGTCTTTGGGGTGATGCCACTCCTATTGCTGTATAAGAGTGAGTGTTTCTTCCCAATTGTCTTTTGGCAATTCACAACTAAAGTTACGACATACATAGAACATCATTCCGGAACCGGCACCCCTTCCCATAAGAAGTTCTAGTTCCGGCACCAAAGCCTTTGCCTTAGATTCCTCTAAAACCAACCAAACGAGGCCCGGATCTTTTAGTTCCCCTAATTTCTTTCGAATGGATCGGACTTCTGCCATATCCTTATCCTTATAAACCACAAGGACTTCCTTCGATGGGTATTGGAATTTTTGGAAAGCTGAAATCATTGAAGGATAACTCAAAGAATTGGTAGTGAGCTCCGGGAGGAAGTAGGCAAAAATCGAATTGGCTTTTGCTTCCAAGTCGTGATTTTTGAAACCCAAAGAGTGTAAAAAGTGGAACAAATGTAAGACGGTGGAATTACCCGAAGGTTCCACTCCGTCGTAACCTTCCATAGTTCTCACAATCAAATCTTCATTTCCATGAAAGGATTCGTAAAACGGACCGACCTGGGAGGCAAAGTGAGAAAGTAAATATTCTAAAGATTGTTTTCCCTTTGTATAGGCATCCAGATCCTCATCCAACTGAAAGAGTTTGAAGGAAACCCAGATGAATTCCGCATAATCGGGGAGTGTTCCGAAGTATTTGGCTTCCCCTTCCCGGAAACGTCGGAGAATGGATCCGTCTTCCCCTACCAATTGTTTTGTGATGAATTGATACACTTTTTTTGCGTCGATTAGATAGTCCTGATCTCCCGAAACTTCATAGGCAGATAGAAGGGCTCGAATCCAAAGGCAATTCCAGGAAGTTAAAACTTTGTCATCCCGCAGAGGGCGAATCCGTTTGCTTCGTTCGGAAAGTAACTTTCCTATGGCTGACTCTAACTTCTCTAAAAATTCGGGTTTGAATTGGATTCCATCGACGAAAGGGTTTTTCCCCTTCCAATAGACATTGAGGATATTTTGGTGTTCAAAATTTCCATCTTCGGTTACGTTCCAAAACCCTTGGATCTCCTCGTCGGAAACGATTGCCTGGAATTCCGAATGTTTCCAGAGATAGAACTTTCCTTCCTCACCTTCCGAATCGGCATCTTCAGCACTGGCAATCCCACCCGATTCCAAAGTCATATCTCTGCGAACATAAGTTGCAATTTCACGAATCACGTCTAAAAAAAAGGGATCCTTTGTGGCTCGATACAATTGCGAAAGCGATTCCACATATAAGGAATTATCGTACAACATTTTTTCAAAATGGGGAACAAGCCATTCATGATCGGTCGCATAACGGCAAATCCCTCCCCCCACCTGGTCGTAAATTCCCCCAAACTTCATGGCATAAGCCGTGTTAAAGGCCATTTCGAGAGCCCTTGGTTCCTCTTTTCGTAAACTATATTCCACAAGGAAACTTAGTGCCATACTGGGTGGAAATTTATTCACTGTGTTTGTTTTGAATCCAAAGAACTCTTTATCGTACACTTGGAGGTAACGTTCAAAATTGGTTTCAATGATTTCTGTTCCAGGAACCTTTCCGCCATTGGTTCTTGTTTCATTGTCTCGTAAATACTGGGTTAAGTCACCGGCGGCTTGAATGAGTTCCTCTCTTTGGTTCTTCCAAGCCTCGGAAACCAAACGTAGAACCTCTTTAAAACTACGTTTTCCGTAGCGGTTTTCAGGAGGAAAGTAAGTTCCCCCAAGGATAGGTTCTTTACTAGGAGTTAAAAACATATTGAGTGGCCAACCACCTTGGGTTCCCATCGCATGGAGTGCATCCATATAAATTTTATCTATGTCGGGACGTTCTTCCCTGTCTAACTTGATGCATACGAAATCACGGTTTAAAACTTCTGCTGTAGAATCATCTTCAAATGATTCGCGTTCCATCACATGGCACCAGTGACAGGTTGAATAGCCAATGGACAAAAGGATGATTTTATCTTCTTTTTTGGCTTTTTCGAAAGCTTCCCCTCCCCAGGGAAACCAATTCACGGGATTGTGTGCATGTTGTAACAGGTAAGGACTTTTTTCATGAACCAAACGATTCGGTTTTTTCGACATATTTGCCACATTGCACTCCCAGAAACTAACGTTTCTCCACGTAGCTTTTTACATTTTAGGTTGATTGACAACATTGATTTTTTCATCTTGTCTGAGTAAGGGGTTTAAGAAGTTTCCATTGAACAGTCATAATATTTCTTCCCCGTATTTTAGCATCAATCCTCGAAAGTTGACCAGTTGGTTAATATCTTTTAGTCTTCTCAGTTTCCCAATTTTTGCGGATTCTGATTTTGATGAGGATGTAAAACGGATGCAGCTTTCCCAGTGGGAAAACGGCAATACAGTGCCAGATTCTCTCCAATCGGGAAATGGCCCGAAAAAACTTCGATTGAGCATTGCCCAGGCAATTGAGCAGGTCATTGAGAACAATACGATTGTTCAAAATGCCAAATTGGAGATTGTGAAGGCAGACAGCCCCGAATGGAAAAACGAGTCCAAATACACTTGGAAGGCCTTGGCAAGTATCCAGTCCTCCAAACAACTTTTTCCTGATAACCGAAACAACATCTTTGCCGGAACAATTCGTTCCCAAGACAAAATCTCTGCGGGTATCGAAAAACAGTTCCGAACGGGAACCTATTTCAAAACAGAAATCAGCACCATTCGTTATGACGTAAACGCATTTGAAAATCCCAACCAGGCGGCTGGTTTTGGAAGTTTACTAGCAGCTCCCCCTATGTACACGGGAGCCGTTTCTGCGACCCTATCCCAGGAACTTCTTAAATATGGTTTTGGTAAAAACGAAGAAGACAAAGAAAAACTTCTAAAAAACCAAACCTTACTCGTTCGTGAAAACTATATCAATATCCTAACACAACTTGTGGTTAAGATTCTCGTGGACTACTGGTCACTCAGTATTGTGGATTCTCGCATTGCCACTTACGAAAAAGTTTCCAAAAATACAGAAGAGATCCGACGTCTCACTTTACGGAAAACAGGTCTTGGACTTTCCGAAGGATTTGAAGTCAACCAATGGAACCAGGCCTATTTACGCACGCAGTCCCTACTCGAAAAAGCAAAAGTGGACCGCATTGAAGCAGAAAGAAATTTAGTTCGGATCTTAAACGTGGATACAGGATCTTCCATCGAAGGTGTTACTGATTTAAGTGAAATCCTTCCCACAGGAATTAATCTAAAAGCGGACAAAGAATATGCGCTTTCTCGAAGAACCGACTATCTCATCTTAAAAAGAGAAAGAGAGATCGCAAAACTTGCTTTGAATACTGCTCTTGCCGAAGATGATCCTTCGTTACTCGCTACTTTTTCTTATAGTTCCATTGGACAAAATTTTATTTCTCCTCAAGACAATTTCATTGCACGCCAAAGGGGAATCACTTCCTTCAACCATCCACAAATTCTTGCTGAATTAAAGATGTCCTATCCTCTTTGGGATTTAGGAATCAAAGCGGGAATTCGGGATGCGGAAACCAATCTCAAAGTAAACGAGATGAAAATCCAGAATTTGGAACAAGAGATTACTCAAGAAATTGACAATCGATATGAAGCATTGGAGTCAAGTCACGCCCTTCTCAAAGACCTGTTAAAAACAAGAAGGGAAACGGAAATTTTCTACAATGGGCTTATGGAACGATTCCGCCAAGGTCGTTACACGGCTGTTAACGTAAAAAATGCCCTGGATAGTTTGGCGAATGTGGAGCTTGCGGTAACCCAAGCCAAGATCAATTTTAATATTAATTTAGTTCGTTATGAGTTGGCAAAAAATTCTCTTTTTGAGAAATATGGACTCGATCTCTATTCCATTTTGGAAGAAGTCGAAAAGAGAGCCAAACAAGAAACTGACAAGTTATGAAACCCTATCCTACAAACCGCAAAGAGGAAATGGTTCGTTACAGACGAACCTTCCACCAGTTCCCAGAACTCAAATATGAGGAAAAGGAAACTGCCTCTTATGTGCAGGCCCATTTGGAATCTTTAGGATTTCAGGTGGAATCAGGGATTGCGGAAACAGGCCTTGTCGCTCTTTTTGATTCAGGAATTCCTGGAAAAACAGTCCTTGTCCGAGCCGATATGGATGCTCTCCCCATCCATGAAGAAAATACCCACGAATACAAAAGTAAAACTCCCGGAAAGATGCATGCCTGTGGCCATGACGGACACACGAGCATCCTTATGGCTCTTTCTTCCGAATTAAAAACCGCATTTTCTGAATTTGTTCCGAAAGGTCGTGTCCTTCTTTGTTTCCAACCGGCGGAAGAAGGTGGCTCGGGTGCTGATCGTATGATTGCCTCCGGAATTTTGGAACGGTACAAAGTGGATTCTGTATTTGCCCTCCATGTCTGGAATCATATTGATCTCGGAAAAGTCGGTGTGGTGAACGGAACCATGATGGCTTCTGTGGATGAATTCAAAATCACCGTGAAAGGAACTTCAGGCCACGGGGCGATGCCCCAACATACGGTAGATCCCATTGTTGTGGGCTCTCATTTAGTGACAGCTCTGCAAACCCTGGTCTCTCGGAATGTAGACCCGCTAGAGCCTTGTGTGGTGACTGTAGGTTCTTTCCACTCCGGGAATGCCTTCAATGTGATTCCAGAAAATGCGATTTTACACGGAACCGTAAGAACTTATTCCAAATCAGTCTATGAAATGGTTCCGAAACGAATGGAGTCTCTTGTCAAACAAGTGGCTTCTGGGTTCGGTGCCGACATTGAGTTTGAGTACAACCGGATCGACAAACCTACCATCAATGATCCAGCGATGGCAGATATTGTGAGAGAGGCGGCAAAGAATGTTCTTGGAGCGGACTCTCTTACAGAAGAAAATACAAGGACAATGGGTGGTGAAGATTTTTCTGCCTTCCTAATGGAGCGTCCTGGATGTTATTTTTTTATCGGTTCAAGGAATGAATCCAAAGGCCTTGTCCACCCGCACCACAGTTCTTTTTTTGATTTTGATGAAGATGCCCTCCCGATTGGCCTTTCTGTCATGAAAGAAGTCATTAAAACCTATCTTTTAAATTCCAAATAAAAAAATTCCTCTTGCCGGTTTTTCTCCCCGTCTCATTAGTTAGATATCTAACCAAATTTAGAGGATCCAAATGATTTCATTCGAACAAGTAGACGGAATCGGGTTTATCCGATTGGGAATCAATGACAAGAACAGTTTTTCTAACGAATCGTTTTTGGCTTTGAAGAAAACAATCCAATCCGCAAAGGAATCAAACTCCAAAGCCATTGTTTTAAAAAGTGATGCACCCGGAACATTTTCCTTGGGACTCGACCTAACCACTGTCAGCACAATGGACATGTCAAAAGATCTGGCACCCTTCTTAAATTTATTCTATGAAAACTTAAAAGACCTGTTCATACTTCCGGTTCCCACCATCGCAGAAATTTCTGGTCATGCTCTTGGATACGGTGCCATGCTTGCTCTTGTTTGTGATTACCGCTATGTCACAGAAGACATTCGTTTTGGACTTCCCGAAGTAAAAATCGGAATCCAAGTTCCTTCTTTTATTTATGCCCTTCTTGGAGAAGCTATTGGAAATGATGCTGCCAAAAGACATGTTTTGTTAGGTGATGCTTTCAAAGCAAAGGAAATGCCCGCTTTGTTTGAAGAAATCGCGTCGAATGAAGAAGAGCTAAGAAAAAAATCCAAATCCTTACAAACCAAACTGAAAAAAAATTCCCTGTCTGCAATGAAAGATACAAAAGCGGGAATTTTGAGCGTTCAAAAAAATCTTTTGGCATTAATTGAAACAGATATCAAAGCTACCATCCAAAGCATCCAATCCAAAGATGCACAAGAAGGAATCTCTGCTTCCGTTCAAGTCAGAAGACCTGTATTTACTTCTTAAGGAGAAGGTTTTCGTTTAACTTTCTTTTTCCTTACGGATATGTTTATAAATTTGATCGAGGATAGGATACAAAATGTCCTCGTTTTCTTTTGAGATTCCCCATGTTTGTAACGAAAGGAGTTTTGCCGAAATGGTAACGATCTTCTTTCGTATTTTTTTCCCATCTTTTGACAATAGTAATGCCCATTCCCTTCCATCACTCGGTGAGGGATTTCTTTCCACAAGACCTTCCTTCACCAATCGATTCACAAGAACCGTACAAGTTGGTTTTGTTTTCTCAATCGTTTTGGCAATTTGAGTCATGTTGATGGGAACAGAACTTCGTAAAAGAAAGGTGAGAATTTCAAAATGGGAAGTAGTAAGGCCCGGATACCCTAATCTTTCCATCTCTAAACGAACGATTTCAGCAATTTCCGAACTGATGCGATCAAAATACCGAACCGAGCGAAAGCGTTTAGGAAGTTCTCTAGTCATAAAGCAGAATTAAAATTTACCAAAGAAAACAAATCAGGCTTTTAAGGCTTCAATATCGGCAATTTCTTTAGGGATGGATTCGGTTAGGTTGATTGGATTTTTTCCATGTATCAAAATATCATCTTCGATACGAATTCCAATCCCTCGGTATTCCTTAGGAATGGAATCGTCGGAAGGATCAAAATACAAACCAGGTTCCACTGTGACCACCTGACCGTCTTTTAGTGGTCTTGACTTTCCTTCTAAAAAATACCTTCCCACATCATGGACATCCATTCCTAGATAATGGCCTGTTCTATGCATATAGAACTTTCGGTACGTGCCTTTATCGATGATTTCTTCTAAACTTCCTTTTAAAAATCCCATGTCTCTGAGACAATCCGCAAGGAATCGAACTGTTTTTTCATGTACTTCATTAAAAGGAGTTCCGACAACGGAACTACGGATGGCATTCTTTTGGGCATAGAGGACAATTTCATAAATCGTCTTTTGGGCTTCGGTGAATTTTTTACCAACTGGGAAAACACGAGTCACATCGGCAGTATAATAATTCCATTCGGCCCCTGAGTCCACAAGAACCAAGTCTCCATCCTTTAGGACATCGTCATTACTCACATAGTGAAGGATGCAGGCATTTTTTCCCGCGGCTACGATATGACCATAACCACCACCAATCGACCCATACTTTAAGTACTCCTGATCGAGAAGTGCCTCCAATTCGTATTCATACATCCCTGGTTTACTTTCTCGCATAATGCGCATATGGCCAAGTTTTGTCACTTCTGCTGCATTTTTTAAAAGTGCAATTTCTTCTTTGGATTTGATTAACCTTTCTTCGTGTAAAAAATTGGGGTGTTCGATGCGATGAGGACCAAACTTTCCTTCCCGAGCGCGTTCCGAAAGATTACGACATTCTGTAATCAGTTCCCGGTCCCGGTCTGGGTTCTCTCCAAAAAAATAATAGAGGGTATGATTTCCAATGAGTATAGCTGGTCTTTCTTTTTCCCAATCACTTAAGTCATAAGAAAAATTCAAACCTAACATGGATTTGATTTTTTCCTTTCCCAAACGAATTCCGGTCCAAATTTCCTTTTCTTTGTCCTTAGGCAAACAGAACATTCCCGCAACTTCACTCGTGATGACAAGGATGGAATCTTCTTCTGTGATTCCCGTTAAATAATAAAAATCTGAATTCTGGCGAAACTTATACTCTACATCTCGATTTCTAATTTTATGGCTTGCGGCAAAGAGTAAAAAGATCTCTCCTTTTTTTAACTTCTTTTGGATGTGTTGGATCCGGCTGCGGTATAATTTCGAATTGTATTCTTTTGTTTTTTTATCAGGCAATTTCATGGTTTGATGACTTCCTCTAGGGCTTCAAAAATGCGGACAGGGTTTTGGTCCATCATACAACGGAAATGTCCTTCTGGACAAATTCGTCCTCCATGGATTCCGCAAGGCCTACAATTTAGACCTTGGACTTCCATAATTTTATGTCTATCAGAAAGACTTCCATAACCAAAAGCAGGAATGGTTGCCCCATACAACATGACAGTGGGTGTATTGAAGGCAGATGCAAAATGGATGGGACTGGAATCATTGGAAATGATTGCTGTTGCATTCCGAATCCAAACCATTAGTTCCTTTAGATTTGTTTTTCCCACAAGGGATAAGAGACGGTCCCTTTCCCGAAGTTGTAAGGGTTCTGTTTTCATCAGACGGAATATGGTATTTTCAATTTCTAAATCAGCCTTACTTCCAATCAAAATCACAGTTTCTTTTCGTTTGCGAAGGATTTGTGTGATGACACTGACAAATTTTTCCTCAGGCATTCGTTTGGTTTCCCAAAGAGAAGATGGGGCGATTAGTATATAACCTTCTTCGTTGGAAAGGATCGCCTTTTTTTTAGTAAGAAAAGTACCTTCCTCTGTTTCTCCAGGAAATAGATAAGGTCTTCTTTCCCTACCACTGGGAAAATCATAGGCTTCGAATAACAATGAAAAAAGTTTTTCTACCTCGTGTGGACCTTGTTTGGGTCTTTGGATTGTTTTGGTATGTAAAAAAGAAAATCCCGACTCTTTGTATCCGATACGTATAGGAGCTTTCGTAAGATAAGAAAGTAAACTCGAGCGGAAAGAAAAATGAGCAGAGTATACCTTATTAAAATTTTCTTTTTTTAACAAACCGGCAAAATGTAAAAACGCAAACGGATTTTTTTTGATCCGTTTTTTGTCTAAAGACCAAACTCTTGTTATATCGGGATTATTCTCCAAAACAGACTCCGTGCCAGCATTCACTAACACATGAAGTTCTGCTCCCGGATGTTCTGTTTTTACTGCATGAAAAAACGAAGTCGATAGAATCAGGTCTCCGAGGAAGGCGGTTTGGATGATCAGTATTTTTTCGGGCATCACTCTCTTTCTAGTATCGACACAAAGTTGTTTGTAGCAAGTCCACCTATACTTTGTGCTACTGCCAACTGCTTTTCCGGCCATTCCTCAAAGAACCGGCAAAGTTCTACAATTTGTGCGAGCCCCGAGGCACCCACCGGATGGCCCCTCGATTTGAGGCCTCCCGAAGAATTGATAGGGATTTTGCCCTTGGGATGGGTGAGACCCGCCTTCACTTGGAACAGGGCCTCTCCTCGTTTGAAAAATCCAGCATCTTCGGCACCCACAAGCTCAAAAGGAGTGAAGGCATCGTGTAATTCGGCAAAATCAATGTCACTGGGACTGACTCCTGCTTCCTTGTAAGCTTTTTCAAAAGCGATGCGATTGGCAAGAAAACTGGGATCGGCAGAAGATAAGAAGGGAGCTGTTCCCGAACCCATTCCTTTCACAACAATTGAACTCGGATCCTTGGAAAGGATGAGGGCTGCTGATCCATCTGATAGTGGTGAGATATCATACAATCCTAAGGGACTTGTGATTTTGGGTTGGTTCTGGTATTCTTCCCAAGTTAGATTCTTTTTGATATGGGCTTTTGGATTCTTTAGCCCATTGTCATGAAGTTTCTTTGCGATTGCATAAAGGTCTTCGTCTTTGTATCCATAATCATCTAAATACTTACGAGTGATCATGGCCCCACCCTGTGCCATAGACATTCCCAGTGCTCTTTGTGAATCGGATAAAACAGAACCTAACAAAAGATTACTTTCCTCTCGACTGAGTGCTGACATGAGTTCCGTGGCAATCACCAAACCATGATCAAATCTGCCACTGAGAATTAAATTCACTCCCAATTGAAAGGCAGCAGCTCCTGAAGAAGATGCTGTTTCCATTCGTACGGAATACAAATCACGAAGTCCAAGCCTAGCGGCAAGTTTTGCAGATAAGTGATATTCCTTATTATAAGAATCAGGAGAGAAACTTGCATAGATAATGAACTGAATCTTGTGAGATTGAAACTCATGTACAGATTGTTTTGCGGTCGCAAAGGATAAATCTAACTGTGATCCTTTGTGTTTTCCGAATACACTCAATGCAGGATTGTGAATGTAAACTTTATTCATACGAATATACTTTAAGCTTGCCTATTCTATGAAAACCAATTATCTTTCCATTTGAACGCAATAAAATGAGGCCACCCATATGAAGGGAAAGAAAGAAGTAATAGACATTTTAGCGGAAGTTCTCACAGCAGAGCTCACAGCCATCAATCAGTATTTTATTCATGCAAAACTCTGTAAAAACTGGGGGTATTTGGAACTTGCGGACTACCTCAGAAAAGAGTCCATTGAAGAGATGAAACATGCCGACGAAATCATCGAAAGGATTTTGTATTTCGATGGAATTCCGGACTTACAAAAATACTCAAAAATCAATGTAGGACAAACTGTCCCAGAAATGTTGGACCATGACTTACAGTTGGAATATGGTGCTGTGGAAAGACTGAATCGAGGAATCGATATTTGTGTTGCTGCTAAAGACAACGGAACCAGAGAACTCTTAGAGAAAATCCTTGTTTCCGAAGAAGAACATATTGATTGGATTGAAACTCAAAAATCCATTATCGAAACGATCAGTATCCAAAACTACTTGTCACAGAAATTAGGAGACTCGGAATAAAACCTACTCACCCTACTTACCATGCCATTTGCGGAGAAGGTCTTTCTCCGCTTTTGGAATCCGAATTAAAAACTCACCATCTCAAAATTGATAGTTCGAACCGAGGTGGAGTCTTCTTTTCTGGAAAAAAAGAAGATGTAATCAATTTTGCCATCCATACAAAATTTGCTTCGCGAATCAACTTACAGCTGCTACATGATAACGCAGATGATTACGATGAATTTTATGCCAAAGCAAGTGAACTTCCCTGGGAAAAATACATTGGCCCGGAAGTGAGTTTTCGCATTGATGCAGAAACAAAAGACAAACTAAGAAATTCTGAATTTACCATGCATCGAATGAAAGATGCGGTTCTCGACAGACTTCGCAGTAAAAAAATTCCCCTACCTGAAATTGAAAAACGAATGGCAGATGTCACCATTGTGGTTCGTTCCCATACCGACCGGTTTAGCATTGAACTTTCTTTTTCCGGGGATCCGGTAGGAAGACGTGGTTACCGCTTATTTGCAGGCAACGCTCCCGTGCGAGAACCCATAGCACAAGCTATGTTAGAAACCTCTGGTTGGAAGGAAGGAAACACCTTAGTGGATCCTATGTGCGGATCCGGAACCATCCTCATTGAGGCTGCCCTTAGAGAACGTCTCTACGGCGAAATCAATCGGTTTCTATTTGCAGAATCCCCGGTTTTCCAAATTCTATTTCCGACCTATGTATTTTCGGAAAAAAAGAAAGAGAAACCGGAATCACCTCATCTCTTTGGATTTGATGTGGATCCAGAAGCCATTCGCATAGCAAAAGAAAATGCTTATGAGGCAGGAGTGGAAGACTTTGTGCAATTTGAAGTCGGAAATTGTTTGGAACTAAAAAACAATTTTGGAAACAATGGCCACGTAGTCACAAATCCACCTTATGGGGATAGAATTGGAAAACCAATGGAAGATTTGAGAGAGATGTACTTTCAATTTGGAAGGGTCATCAAAAACGAATTTGGTGGTTGGAAGTTTACCGTTCTCTCTGCCGATTTTTCTCTTTTAGGAAAGTTCGGTTTAAAAGAAAATTCTCATTTAAGTTTGAAACATGCGAATCTAAAGGCAAAGATTGTGGACTACGAAATCCGAGGGGGGAAATGAATTCAAAAGACGTACTCAGCCGAGTTTTTGAAATCACGAGAGATCCAAGAGATGGACTTCTATTCTTAAAGGAATTCCAATCTCTTTCTCCCGAATCGTTTGCCATTCTTTATGCAGATTCCGAAACCATTTTTAATAGTTCCGAAGCCCTATTCTCTGATCTAAAACTACTCTACCAATTGGATTTATTTCCCTTTGTTGTTTTGGAAGTAGACAGTTTCCAATATTTAAAACTTTTTTTTCCATTAGAACAATTGAATGCCGAAGGCGAAAGAAGCCTTGGTTTTTCTTACCAGGTCGTTGACCGTAACCTTCCTTTGAAAGAAGAAGTCACAGAAAGTATCCGCCAGAAAAAAATTCCCATCTTACTTTGGGATGATGACTCGGAAAAACTTTCGGCTCTCCTGGACCGTTGTCGTTCCATTTTACATTCTTCCAAGGTCATTTATGTTTCCATTGATGGTCCATTAAAAGATCCAACCACAGGAAAAGTAAAATCCATTTTACAAAGAGACCAGTCCTTTTCTCTACCTGAAGGAATTTCACTTTCCCGTTCCCAGGAAGAGTTTGTCAATTTGTCGGAAGGATTACTTTCCAAAACTGAAGATCCAAAGTTCAGTATTGTACTCACATCCCCCTTTACTTTACTTACCGAACTTTTTACGGTTAAGGGAAGCGGAACTCTCGTTAAGCGAAAAAACAAAATCAAAGTTTGCCATTCCCCAGAGGATGTGGATATGAAACGAGTGTTTCAACTCATCGAAGAATCTTTCGGAAAACCATTAAAACCAGAGTTCTATCAAACCAAATTCGATGTTTTATTTTTAGAAGAGTCTTATAGGGCCTGTGCTTGGATGCAAAAAACAGAACATGGATACCTACTTTCTAAATTTGCAGTGAATGGTGTGGCACGCGGGGCAGGCGTTGGACGTGATATCTGGGACCAGATCCTTACCCATTGCCGTCCTCTTTTTTGGCGCAGTAAACCAGATAACAATATCAATAAATGGTATATGTCTGTGGCCCAAGGAATTGAAAAAGATGAAAGTTGGTTTTATTATTGGTTAGGACTCGATCAGTCCTTAATTCCTGCCACCATACAAATATTAAAAGACCAACCGGAAGATTTTTTTCCTAAATAAGAATTCTATGCAATCCCAAGACTCGATACTTGTTTATGATGGGAACTGTGACTTTTGTACTCGGCTTGCTAAGTCCATCCGAGAAAAATCAAACGAAAAGATCGCCATTGTTTCCTACCACAAACTATCAAAGACTGAATTAGAATCGATCCACAAACAGCTATCAGGAGAACTTTGCGCAGGTGAGGTTCAATTCATTACAGAAGGAAATCGCTATCCTGGTTTTTTTGCTGTTAGGCAGATCCTTTGGAAAGTGGACAAATACAAATACTTTGCCTTTCTTTTGTATTTGCCCTTAATTCCTTTTTTGGGGATGGCGACGATGTATTTTTTAAAACGTTTTCGCTCTAAACTTTAGTCAACCGTTCGCGGTCGAGCCTTGTGAGCCCTATATAAAAATCTTCCCTGGCCGCAAGAGCGAGTAAATTCCCCTCGATCACTTGGCTCTTGGATTCTTCCGTCACTGCGGTTTCTGCAATCAACTCAAACATTCGTTGGCTATGGCCTTCATCAGCATCCAAATTCACTTGGAAGAATTTCCCTTCCGGAAGAGTCATTTCTGTTTTTAGTTTTTGATAAGCATCGGAGATTTGCGAGTATTCTAGTTTCAGAAGGTATTCATTGGCAGGTCCAAGTGCCCCAAGCCCATAGAAAAAACCTTTTCCAATGATGGTTTCCATTTTATCCAAATAGGTTTTGGTTTCTGGAAGTAAGTTATGGTTTGAAAAATCAAAATTCAATTTGGTTAAAAATTCGATGAGAATAGAAACATGGGTATCCGCAATTTTTCCTTCCCCAAGTTCCCCCCAAATATTTTCCACAAGGACAATCTTTGCATTTTGGTCTCTTGTTTTGGCCGCCACTTGCAAAAACCAATCTACAAAGCCAATGGATACAAAGTATTCTTGGCTCAGCCATAAAATTAAGTCATTAAAACTCATAGAAAGATTCCGTTCTAATAACCACTGCGACTTAAGGACTGGATGGGTTTCCACATCCTTTTTTAAAGTTTCGACGATGTTCATAGGTTTCGATCCTTTGCATATTGATAACGAAAATGATGATGGTATTCTTCGAATCCCAAATCCAAACAATGATTTAGAAGTTCGGAGTAAGTTTGCCCCGTTTTTTCCCATAACAGGGGCAAGGTGGAATAAATATGAGAAAATCCAGGTGTGGCATTGACTTCTAAAAGAAAGGGTAAATCTTTTTCTAGTTTGAAGTCCAAACGAATGTAACCCGAACATCCAAGAAGTTCCGCTATTTTTGAGGAGTAATCTTTCAAAGAGTTTGATAAGTCTTCGGGAACCGAAAAATCCAAAGACTCCACAAAACTTTCTTTGGATTTCACAAGATCACTGTAAACAGAACCTGGATAGTCCACAAATGCAGGCGGTGTGACTTTGTAATTCCCTTGGTTTCCAAGAACGGCAATAGTAAGTTCTCTGCCCGACAGATAGGTTTCTAAAAGTAAACTTTTGTATTTTTCTAAAAGCGGAGGAGTTACTCTTGCCCAATCCGATAAGGAATCGATCCGGTTTCCTTCCCCAATTCCAAGACTGGAACCTTCTCCATTCGGTTTCACAAACAAAGGAAACTGGTCTTTCGGAATCCATTCAGGATCTGTAACCAACCAAGATTCGGTGGTAGGTATTCCAAAGGATTTCAAAAATAGCTTGGTTTTGTATTTATCCAAAGTTAAAGTTTGGACTGCGGCAGAACTACCGGTATGGGGAACTGCTAAATATTCGCATAACGCTGGTATGTAGGCTTCTCTGTTGGGAGAATGATATCCTTCGACCAAATTCCATACAATCCAGTTTTCCCTTTCACCTCTCGGAATTCCGGACAAAACAGAAGCAATCTCCGAAGGATGGGATAAGATGGCCACATCATAACCCAGTTCCCGGATGACCTTCTCCATATTTTGAACAGTTTCTTCCGATTCCCATTCTTGGCAAAGTTCCGGCGTATTCGGGTCATAGAGATCACAGGCAAGAATCACAGTCCGTTTCATGAAGTGAGTTTCTCCCAATCGGAATCGCTGATTGTAGGATAATAGGATTCTCTATCCGATCCAACAGGTTCAAAGGAGAGATGGATTTTTTTTGTGACTGCGGAACGAAAAGCGTGTTGGCGTGTTTTGGGATAATACCCTAAATACCAGTTAGGTGCAATGGTGATCTTTCCACCGCCACCAGGAAGGTCATTTACAAATTGAGGAATTCCCATTCCTCCAATTTTTCCCCGCATATACTCTACAATTTCAATCCCCCGTGCCAGTGGTGTTCGAAATCCTCTGGAACCAGGAATGAGTTCCGGATCATATAAATAATAAGCACGAACTCGCATCTCTAAGAGTTTTTTATGAAGAGTGAGCATGACCTCTTCCTCATCATTGATTCCTTTCAAAAGTACGGATTGGTTTCCGACAGATACTCCGGCCTTTAATAACCGAAGGATGGCTTCTTTCGATTCTTTCGTACATTCTTTCGGATGGTTGAACTGCGTATTACAAAAAATGGATAGATTCTCATCGTTATAAGTTTCAATGATTTTGCATAATGCATCTGTTATGCGAAAGGGAAGAGTGACCGGGTTTCTTGTTCCCAACCGACAGATTTTTACATGGGGGATGGAATTTAGTTCAGAAAGAATCCACTCTAATCTAGAGTCAGCAAGATTTAAAGGATCTCCCCCGCTAATCACAACATCTTCAATTTCAGAATGGTTTCGAATGTATTCGAAGGCTCTTTCCAAATCTCCTTTTTCCATTCTTTCATCACTCGAAGAAACTTTCCGACCGCGCATACAATGGCGGCAATACACACTACAAGAATGATTCGAAAATAAAAGAACCCGATTGGGATACATATGAGTGAGCCCACGAACAGGACTCAGTCGTTCTTCATCTAATGGGTCGGAGCTTTCTTCAGAAGAAAGAACTGCTTCTTCTGACCTAGGAACAATCATTCGGCGGATGGGGCAATTGGGATCACTGGGATCAGAAAGAGAAAGATAATACGGAGTTGTGGATACATGCAGACGAATCGTTTCCCTGATTCCAATGGTCTCGGATTCGGTGAGTACAAAGTATTGGGAAAGGTCTTCGCCTTTCACTCGGTTTTGCAACTGAGAGGTTGGATCCGTCCAATTTGTCCGGGAAAACAACTCTTCGCGCGCCCGAAGTACTTCTTTTAAACTGCTTTGCACGAGCATAACTTCCAATTCCTTACTTGCCAAGAGACCACCAAATTCTTTTCTGGTGGTAATGCAAGAAAACCGCCTGGGGGAAATCCGAATGGTCGCCTTCGATGTCGACGGGACCTTATTTTCCTCAGAATCCATAATCTTTAAGACCTATGTGCAGGCAATCGAAGAGTTTGCTGGCAAGACGGGAAAAATCACGTCCTTACCGACCCATGACCAGATTATGAATGAAATTGGGAAACCGGTGCGAACGATCTTTGCGAACCTATTCCCGAGTTTACCCGAAACAGAACGGGATACCATCTCCGCAAGAGTCCTCGATCTTCTTTGTGATGCCATCCGTAGCGGCGGTGGAGACTTCTACGCCGGCGTGGGTTCTACCATCCACTACCTAAAAGAAAAAGGTTATACCATCACTTGTGCTTCAAACGGCAGAAAGGCTTATATTGAAACGGTTTTAGACACAGCCGGTGTTTTGCAATACTTTGAACCCATTGTTGTCATCAACCAAGACACCATCCATACCAAGGGTGAGATCTTAGCTGAGTATGTTCGTAAATACAATTTAGAACCGACTGCCATCGCCATGATCGGAGACCGGTTTAGCGATTGGGAAGCTGCCAAACAAAACGGTTGCCCTTTTGGGTTCTGCACCTATGGCCACGGAGTTCCCGGCGAAATTCCCGATTTCCATTGGAAATTTGACGATTTACCTGCTTTAAAAGAGTTTTTTTAAATTCCCTTTTTGTCCCTTCTCCGACATTATTAGTGTGGCGGTACTTCCCCAAATCCAAGAAGACAAATGGAAATCTTTGCGCTATTTGCTTGGCGGGATTTTCCTTGTACTGGTTCTCATTGAAAAGTCGATGGGATTTGATCCGAAGGCAGGTGGAAATTTATTTCCCAAACAAGGCTTTCGAAACATCGGTAAGTCCCAAGAAAAATCCAAATTTGCAGAACCCTCAGATCCTTTCAGCAAAGAGACCTGGGAAGATGATTTGAATTGGGAAGAAGAAGTTCTCACACAGACCTTTCCTGATTCCGAACCAAAACAAAAAAACCGCACAAAATTGGTAGATGATACCATTCCCGAAATCACACTTCCCGAAGATCGTTTTCCTGGTGCCGGCAAACGCCTGCAAGCTGACGCCGGATACTTACCCGTCTATTTCTTAAAATTCTATGGCACGGGAAAGAATAGCCAGTCCCAACTCGTGAAACTATCTCGCGAGTTTCAGGGTGGAGATCCTATTCCCTTTTTGTTCCAGGAACTCACGAAAGGTCCGAACCCAGAAGAAAAAGGAAAAGGTGTTCTTTCGGCTCTCTCCAAACGAATTCGTATGGAGCCAAACTACCGATTGGAAAATGGAATCCTGCATATTTCCGTTTCGGAAGATATCAGTTACGGGGGAAGTATGGAAATTCTAAAAGACCGTTTGGATCAAATCTCCTTTACCTTGGTTGGTAATTTTGGAATCAAAGGTGTGGTTCTCTACACCAATGGAGAACGCATTCGCACTTTAGGAAGTGATGGTTTGACAATTCCTGAGGTTCTGGCCAAATCCCAAAGAAAGGTAATCATTTTCTAGTCCAGTAAATGGTTTACAGGCAGGATTTTTCCTGTATTCTGAATTCCGGCTCCCTCATGCGTAGGTATACATTCAAAAGATATTTTTTTGTATTTCGTAAATTGTTTTTACGAGCCTACCATCCCAGTTTCACATCCACAAACCTTTCTGATATTGGATCTTCCTTACAGATCTTTAGTGTGATGACAGCCTTCACCTCCATCATCTCTCTTCTTTTCGTGGATTCACTGGTTCGCACCAAAGAAGCCAGTTTCTGGATTGCCTTTTTTAGAATTTCTTCGCTGGCCATTTGTTTCTTTGTTTATCTTTTTGGAAAAAAAAGAATTAAACTCTACGAAAGGCATATCTATGGTATCACAAGTATCGTACTCATTGGTCTGATTTTAATTTATATCCCCATGATGGTTTATGACAAACCAAACCATGCTTATTATCTCTTTGGATCTGCCATTGTCATTGCGAGTGCCTCCATCCTATTATGGATCGAGCCCATTCGCATTTTATTATTATCTATTTTGTATATTGCTGTTTTCATTCCCTTACATTTAAACTTCTCAAGAATCCAAGGTTTTGATCGTTTTGTCTTTTACCAAGACATACTCATTGTTTTATTTTTGCTGGCCTTTGGATTTGTCGCAAACCTTCTCATCAACTATTGGCGGTTTGAAGAATACCGAGTCAAATCAAGATTACGAATCACAGTAGGCAAACTCCTTCGCATCAACCAAAAGATAGAAGATCTTTCTCGTGTGGATTCGATGACAGAGCTCTTTAACAGGCGTCATTTGTTAGAACAGTTTGATCTCTATAAAAAAAGATCCAACCGCGAAGGATTCATCATTGGGCTTGTGATTTTGGATTTGGACCGCCTGAAAGCCATCAATGACAAATACGGTCATAAACAGGGAGACCTTGCGATTCAAGCCTTTGCAAAAACCGTAAAGTCAAGGACAAGGATTACAGATATTGCCGCAAGGATCGGCGGGGATGAATTTTGTTTGCTTGTTTCACCGATTGATAAAGAAGGATTACATATCCTTACCGAATCCATCCGGGAAAAATTGGAACGTTTGCAGATCCCAATTTACAACCAACCTGGGGAATCACTCACACTCACGGTTTCCATTGGAGCCACACTCTTTCGCCCAGAGGACGACCCGAGTTTTGACGAACTCTACCACAAAATCGATACGGCTCTCTATACCTCAAAAAATGAGGGCAGAAACCGAATTACCCTGATTGAATCGTAAAAAAATGATCGACAAGTTTTATGAAAATCTGTAGTATTGAAATTGAGACTGATTCTCAGTTTATGTCCATTACGGATAAGGTGTAAAATTTCGAAGGATGGGAGTGAAAGCCCCATCTTTTTTTTTGCCTCCGCACCGGCAGAGGCCTTCCTAAAAGAATTCTATAATCTTAGTCCACTCCTACTTGGTTGCAGTCGTATTCTTCTGTATAGAGTAAGTTCCGGCGAATGGGTTGGAATCCGCCCTCGGTGAGAAATTTCCTAGCTTCTTTTTCTGTTTTTAGTCCAAAGGAACGAAGGACATTTTCTTCAATCACCACTGAAGAAATATCATCAGCCCCCGAATAAAGAGCCAGTTGCCCGACACCTTTCCCAAGCACCATTACGGAGGTTTCGATATGTTTGATATTATCCAAAAAGATCCGACAGATTCCCAAAACCTTTAGGTATTCATGCGTAGGAACTGGTCTCACTTTGAATCGTTTGGTTTGCGGTTGGAAAGTCCAAGGAATGAAGGACAAAAATCCACCGGTGCGGTCTTGGAGATCACGAACGACAGATAGATGTTCGATCACTTCTTCTTCTGTTTCTTCCGAACCAAAGACTACGTTGGCTGATCCGAGAAGTCCCACTTCGTGACAGGTTTCCATAGCACGCACCCATTCGGATACAGTGGCTTTTTTAGGAGAGATGATTTGGCGCATTCTTTCGGTTAGAATTTCCGCGCCAGCACCGGGAACCGAATCAAGGCCTGCTTCTTTTAAAATCAAAAGCACTTCTTTCAATGGTTTTCCGGTAATGGTTTCTAAATTGATGATTTCTACTGGGGAAAAGGCACGAATGTGCATCTTCGGGTATTTGGATTTTACGGTTCGAATCACATCCAAGTAATAATCGAAAGGAAGGTCTGGATAGACCCCACCTTGGAGGAACATTTGGTCGGCTCCTTCTTCCACGGCATAATCCATTTTTTGCAAAATATCTTCTTTGGAGAGAACGTAACCTTTTCCATTTCCGATTTCGTCCATAAAGGAGCAGAAACTACATTCTACGTTGCAATAGTTCGTATAATTCACAACTCGGAACATTGTGTAACTGGCCTGGGTATGGGGCCTTATTTTTTCTCGTAAGGACCGGGCCACCATTTGGATCTTTAAAAAATCACCTTCCTTATAGAGGACAATGGCCTCTTCTGGAGAGATGCGTTTTCCCTCTGCGGCACGCAAAAGGATGGCATCACTGGGGTCACTCGGGCTAAATGAAAACGAGTCTAAGTTCATGATCTACCTACTTGGACAGGAAATCTGCCTACAGATCCCTGTAAAAACCGAATTTTCCTGGACATTCATTTTTCTATACAAATCCTAGGAAATACCAAACACCTTAAGGGCATAAACATAAATGGATATCGGAAGAATACTCTTTCACCTATTATTCACAGCTTTTTTCGTCGTGGCAAACGTAGTGTTTGTCCGCGCCATCCTTTACAGGCTCGGACTGATCTTCAACGGTCGTCCTGCATTCTTCAATGAAGATGCAAAAAAGAACCTAAACATTGGATTCCGTTTGAAAAGCTTTCTAATCAACGTAGTCCTTCAAAAGAAAAACTTCCGGGAACCTGTACGTGGAATCATGCACGCATTTGTTTTCTACGGATTCCTCGTATACACCATCCATACAACAAGCCAAATGGTAGCCGGTATTTTTGGTTACGTAATGGACGACCCGTATAAGTTTGCCCTCCCCAATTTTCTTTTTGGCGAAGCAGCAAACCATATCTACGAACAAGCAGTGAACTATGTATCCATCCTTGTACTGACCGGTCTCGGTTTCTTCGCATGGAGACGTTGGATCAAAAAAGCAAAAGGTTTGGATGTTCACTCTCCAGCTTCTGCCATAGTAATCAGTATGATTGCAACTCTAATGGTCACCACCTTACTCGGTAATGGTGCAAAGACTGTTGCGGCAACCTATTACACACATGCAGGTTTGATTGACGGACTTCTTGGAAACCTTTGGGAATCCATTGGTGTTTCCAACTCTACTGCAGACGTTGTATTTCAAATTATGTGGTGGGGACATATCATTACTGTGTTCTCGTTTATGTTGTATGTTCCTACATCAAAACACGCTCACTTAATTTTTGCTCCATTTAACTACTTCCTTGCAACTGACACTCCTAAAGGCCAACTTTCCAAGCTCAACTTAGATGATGAAAATGCCGTTTGGGGATCCAACCGAGTAGAAGACTTCCCTTGGCCAAACCTACTCGACGGTATGTCTTGTATTGAATGTGGTCGTTGCCAAGTAGAATGTCCTGCCAACAGAACAGGAAAAGTTCTAAACCCTAAAGCTATCATCGTAGAACTCAAACACCAAATGTTAGAGAAGATGCCAGAAGTAGCAGCAGCACGTGCAGGAAAAACTCCTGAAGAAGGTGCAGAAGCAGTGGCGGCATTAGACACCGGTGTGATCAATTCACATGAGGGCCTTAGTGAAGAAGCACTTTGGGGATGTACTACTTGTTATGCGTGCGTCGAAGCATGCCCTGTGGGAAACAACCAAGTCAACGCCATCATTGAGATGCGTCGTCACTTAGTTCTTGCAGAATCAAAAATGAGTCCAGAACTTCAAAAAGCCTTCACAAACATGGAAAACAACTCGAATCCATGGGGTGTGGGAGCTCATACAAGAGCAGATTGGGCAGACGGACTTGGTGTAAAAGTTCTTTCAGAAGCAGAAGACAAAAACGTAGATGTACTCTATTGGGTAGGTTGTGCGGGTGCTTTTGATGAAAGAAACAAAAAGATCTCTCGTGACTTTGTTAAAATTATGCAAAAAGCAGATGTTAACTTTGGTATCCTTGGAACAGAAGAAGGATGTTCGGGAGATTCGGCACGCCGCGGTGGTAACGAATATCTCTACCAAACATTAGCACAAACCAACGTGGATACAATCAACGGTTACGGAATCAAAAAAATCGTAACTGCTTGTCCACACTGCTACAACACAATCAAAAACGAATACCCTCAGTTCGGCGGAAATTTTGAAGTCATCCACCACTCGGAATACATCAACCAACTTTCTAAAGACGGTAAAATTGATGTAAAAGTTGCTGATGATGCGAGCACCGGAAAATATACTTACCATGACTCTTGTTACATTGGTCGTTATAACAATAATTATGAGAACCCTCGTGATGTTGTGAAAAAAGTATCTGGTGGAAAAATCGAAGAAGCAGTCGACCATCACTCCAAAGGACTTTGTTGTGGTGCGGGTGGTGCGCAGTATTGGATGGAAGAACACGTAGATGAATCCAATCCAGAAAGTACTCGTGTCAATAGCAAACGTACAGGACAACTCCTCGATACGGGTGCTACAACGATCGCTACTGCTTGTCCATTTTGTATCACAATGATTACAGACGGTGTCAAAGCGGCAGAAAAAATTGACTCCGTAAAAGTAAAAGACATTGCGGAACTTGTAGCCGAGAACATCGACTAACAAGATTCTTTGAGGAGAAAATGAAGATTCATAATTTCCTCAAACAACTCTCTTTTTTTCAAATAAGAAGGTGGGATCATTCCCCCACCTTCTTATTTACAACTCCCTCTTTTTCTAATTTATCTTTTTATCTTGTTTTTTTTATTACCTTTTTTAACCTAACACCCCTTATCTCGCAAACCAAACAGAATCTCATTCATCCTCCCGAAGGTGATGGAATCACTATCGTTGTGGAAAAGGGACAAACCTTAAGTATCATATCTAAAACCTATTTGGATGATCCCAGGAAATGGAAGGAACTACTCAAATCCAACCAAATTGATAATCCCAACCTCATCATTCCTGGGATGAAACTTTGGATTCCGAAAAGTTTAGGAAAAAAGCCACTGGCAGACATCCAAAGATATTCGGGGAAAACAGAAGTTCTTAAAGTTTCGCAAAAACAATTGGATTGGACCGGAGCCAGTGTGGGGGAAGGACTTTATGCCAAAGATGAAGTGAGAACCTTCAAAGAATCCGAAGCACAATTTCTTTTGCTCTCGGGATCACGGTTTGAAATTACAGAAAATAGCCATGTCATTATGGAAAAAGGAAAATCCGACACGGAACCCGATGAACTTTATCTTCGTCGAGGGCGGATTCGCTCTATCGTATTGAAAAAACCTACCTCGAACCAAAGGATGTTTCTTTTGAAAACAGATGCTGCTGTTTCTGAAGTGAAAGGCACAGACTTTATTACTGAAGTGGACGGACAAGGAAACACAACTCTCAGTTGTTACGAGGGTTTGGTTGCCGTAAGCGCACAGAATGTCACAGTCAACGTTGCCTCAGGTTTTGCTACCTTTGTCGAAAAAGGAAAACCACCTTTAAAACCATTTGCTGTTCCCGATCCACCAAAACCAAAAGAAGAATGAGAACTAAATTAAAAACGGGAATCTCTCTCTATCTACTACTGTTCTGTGGAGTTACCTCTTCCGTTTTTTCGGATTCCAAAACCATACGTTTTACTTTAGAGCCAGAACGAGATGATATCATCCAATACGAAATGGAATTATGGAAAGGAACTTCCTTTGATTTAGAAATTCCTTTTCGAGTTGTCTCGAATCCAGGCAAAATCCAACTCCATATTCCCGATGGATATGAATACTTTCGCATTCGTGCGGTTGCCAAACGCCAAGTGCGTGGATTCTGGACGGATTTATTCGAAGTGAATTCCTTTGGTAAATCCAAACCAAAAGAAGTAACTAAGGCCGTTCCACGTAAAACAGATAAAACGGATGTGCTTGTCCCAATCCCTACCAAAGAAGGAACCAATCATTTCTTCTTAACGGAAAATAAAATCCAAGTAAGGCCCTTGGCCAAAGAAAAAATAAAAACTTCGGTCCGCTATCGTATCAATCATGGTCCATGGAAAGTGACCGGGGTTCCCGAACTTTCTTTTTCTAAAGACGGGGACTACCGCTTGGAATACCAAGTGACCAATGAACTTGGTGTTTCTGATTCCATGCAGATTTGGGATTTCAGTGTGGACAATACCCCACCGAATACGGAACTCCATTTTGAACCGATCACTCATAGAAACAAAGGTAAGTATTTTATATCTTCAAGGACGGCTCTCCAGGTTCAATCGGATGACAATGGTTCTGGGGTGGATACGATCAGATTTCGGAGTAGATGTGGCACCGGAGTTAGGAGTGACTGGTATCTTTGGGATCCAAAATCTTCTTGGACTACATTAATCCAATCTTGTTCGAAAGATTTGGAAGTAGAAATTTCTGCCACCGACAGGTTAGGAAATGAAGAAATTCCCAAAATCATTCGCATCCAAAAACCCAATCCAGGAAACTAATCTGTGTACAATGCCAATTGGTTACGGGAATTGTATGGGAATTTTCTCTTTGTCATCCAAACCAAATCCTTTCTTAAATTATTTTTATCCATTGTCAGCTTTCTAATTATTCCCTATTTCCTACTCGTAGCTTCCATGATCCATTCCCAGTATAAAGAAGCACTGGATTGGAACCAAAGATTCCAATTGATTCGAATCCAATTACTTGCTATTGACTTAGAAAATCAAATTCGGGAACAAATCAATTCTGATATCAACGAAAAGCGAATCCTTGGGAGCCTTCCCATTTCTGAACTCCAAAGAATTACGAATCATTGCCAACCAGTACGTCAAAATCGAAAAGGACTACAAGAGTTGACTCTGGCACATTGTGACTGGGATTCTGAAAAAAAATCCTATCTTCTTGTTCTGGATGGAAGTCACATAACGATTCATTCTGCTAAGTTTTTAGAAGATGCACTTCTAGATTCTCCCTTTAGTGATCCGAATGAAGGTCTCTTTGTTTTGAATAGTGACGGAAATTTTGGAATTTCCGGATTCATTGAAGATGATTTTTTAGTTTCTGATTTTTGGAAGTCGGATGTCCAGTCCTCCCTCCAAACCCATTCCAATCTTCCAGCCTTACACGAAGCTTGGAAGGATGAAATGAATTATTTTGTGGTTAGTTTTCCCATGTATGGACTTCCTCTCCACCTATTTATCGTTAGCCCGAAGGATTTGGTCCTTGTTCCCATTAAAGAGTCTTTAAAAAAAAATATTATCATCCTATTCTCTTTATTTGTTTTATCCTTTTTGTTTTCGACTTTCATTTCTCTTAGAGAAATTGAATCCAAACAAAAGCTGCGACTGTTATTACAAGAATTCCCTCATGCTGCCATCCTCTTTGATCCGAAAGGAAAGATTCTTTTAGAAAATCCTGAAATTGAACCGAAAATTTTAGTAACCGAACTTTTTCGGGATCAACTTTCGGTAAAAGAATGGATTGAAAAAGAAGTCACTCTATTTTTAGAAGCTGTCGCTACGGATCCCAATGGGCAAACAAAACTTAGAAAAGAAGAATCCGAATTCTATTCTGCGGATGGATCTGTTTATCTACTCGATATCACCTATCAACTTTGGTATTTAGAACAAAATTATCAATTTACTAGCGGGGCCATCGTCCTTGTTCAAAATGTAACTAAAAAACGTTTGGAATTTGAAAAGGAAATGGATTATGCCAAAGACCTTCAAAAAAAATACCTTCCGAACAAAATCCTCATCCTTCCCCATCTAGACTATGAAGTTTTATACAAACCTCTCATTCAAGTGGGCGGTGATTATTATGACTATATTGATTTAGGGAACAATCGTTATATATTTGCACTTGGGGATGTCATTGGTCATGGGGTGAAGGCTGCAATGATGATGACTGTACTTCGCGTGCTTTTTCATCAAATCGTAAAAACAGAATCCGATCCAAAAAAAATCCTAAGTAAAATGAATGAAGGGGTATCAACGAACTTCCCCGATCCCTATGCCTTTGTTCCCTTTATCTTTTTGTTATTTGATTTTAATGAGAACACAGTTCATTACGGAAATGCCGGTCATCCGGGTATGTTATACCTTTCTCCATCGGGGATACAATGTCCTGAAAAATTGAATCCTATGTTTGGAATGATTTCGAACAGGGAACCTAAAATCTTAGAGTATCCAATCCAAAAGGGGGACCGGTTTTATCTTTTTACCGATGGATTGAAAGATGTGGAAAACTCGAAGCGGGAAAAATTATGGGAGGCGGAACTCCTCCAGTTCTTTTCTTCTATGGGAGAAAACCATATGTCTCTCATCAAACAAGAGTTAGAATTAAAAATTAGATCTTATTCCGAAGGAATCCCTTTCCTAGATGATATCACCTGGATCGGGATTGAAGTGATTTAAACTAATCTTCCAAAGGAGGATTGTCTAAAAGTTCGATTCCTTCGTTATTTTTATGGAAATAATTCATATCCCATTCTGTATCAAAAAGAAGAGCCATATTCCCAAATAAATCCTCTACCAAATTAGCATTGGATGGAATTTTGGATCTGTCTTCTTTTTTTACCCAACGAGAAATTCCGTACGGGAGAATATGGATGGAAGTTTCGGCACCGTATTCATCCTTTAGGCGGCGTTGGAAGACCTCAAACTGGAGTTTTCCCATAGCGCCGATGATGGGAACACCACCACCAATCGTTCGTGAGGTGAAAAGATGTAAGATTCCTTCTTCTGCCAATTGATCCAGGCCTTTTTTAAAGGACTTTAGTTGTAATGTATCCTTACAAGAGATCGTAGCAAAAAGCTCTGGGGCAAAACTAGGAAGAGGACGTAGAGGTGGTGTATTTCCTGTCGACAATACATCTCCAATCTTATAAGTTCCTGGATTGACAAGCCCTATGATATCTCCCGGATAAGCAGTATCGACCGTGTTTCGATCTTGTCCAAAAAAAGCAAAACTGGAAGAGAGTTTGACTGTTTTGTCGAGCCGGTTGTGATTTACGTTTAACCCCCGTTCAAAGACACCAGAACAAATACGTAAGAAAGCAATCCGGTCTCTATGAGCTTTGTTCATATTGGCTTGGACTTTAAAAACAAAGGCACTAAAAGGCGCATTGATTGGATCTAGGTAATTTCCATCTCGCAAAGGAATGTGATCTGGACCCGGAGCCAATTCTAAAAATTTATTTAAAAAAAGTTCAATCCCGAAGTTATTTACCGCCGAACCAAAGTAAACTGGTGTTTCTTTTCCAAGTAGGAACATGTTTTTGTCCAACTGGCCAATCCCATTCTGTACTAGATCAATTTGTTCGCGAAAAGCAGTCACTATCTCCTCATCAAATTGTTCGTCAAGACTTGGATCATTGGGGCCTGCCATACGAAAGAAGGCTTTTTGTTTTCCGCCGGGAGTCCGATCAAACAAATAGAGTTGTTGGTCGCGGAGGTCGTACACTCCCTTAAAATCAAAACCCGTTCCGAGGGGCCAAACATCTGGTACAGCTTTGATCCCGAGAACCTTTTCGATTTCATCCAGGAGCGCATACAGATCCTTAGTCGGTCTGTCCATTTTATTGATAAAAGTAATGATGGGAATGCCCCGATCCCGACAAACACGGAATAGTTTGATGGTTTGAGGTTCGACCCCTTTACCCGCATCAAGCACCATCACAGCGGTGTCTGCTGCCATCAGGGTTCTGTAGGTGTCTTCCGAAAAGTCCTCGTGACCCGGTGTATCGAGAAGGTTTAAAATGCTATTTTTGTATTCGAACTGGAGAGCGGCTGAGGTGATTGAAATCCCTCGTTCCTTTTCCATAGCCATCCAATCGGAGGTTGCCGACTTCCCTTCCTTTTTGGCCTTTACGGCTCCAGCAAGTTGAATAGCACCCCCGTAAAGCAGGAGTTTTTCAGTGAGTGTGGTCTTTCCCGCATCGGGATGGGCAATGATGGCAAAGGTCTTTCGACGACGAACTTCTTTTTCTATGAGTTCAGGGGACATAACTTGAGTTCCATATTGTCTAAATTTGAGATTCTGTCGAGAATAAAGAGAAAACTTAGGTTCCGAATCCAAAGGAAGGGGTTGACTTGTAGATTATGTCCCATTAGATTGGGGGTGGAGGGAGTGTCTTTGAGAAAGTTACTATCGTTTTTCTTTCTATTGGTGAGCACACAAATTTTCCCTCTGGACTTTCCCAACTTTTCCTTGGGCGAAGAGAATGCCAAGGAAGAATTCAAACGGGGCTTAACCTATAAAAATTTAAGAGAATATTCTGCTGCCAAAGAACGGTTCCAAAAAGCCGTAAACTTAAAGAAAGATTTTCATCTAGCAAGGTTAGAACTAGCCAACAACTACTATTTGTTAGGTGAATGGGAAGAAGCTCTCGACGAATTAGAAATTCTTGCCACTAAAGCCAAAAATGATCTTTTGATCGTAAATAAAATTGAGGCACTTCGTCTTGCCATAGCCGGTGGAGTTACCGATAGAGAGAAAGTTTATTTCAAAACGATTGAAGGTGATTCCATTCGCGGCTACCGGTTTCGTAATCCTGTAGACATTACCTTCGATGAAGACGGAAACTTCTATGTTGCCGGCTTCGATACATCCAATATCATTAAATTCAATGCAGCTGGCTCCCCCATTTCCAATTGGCGCGGAGGAATCACAAGAAAACTGGATCGACCGGTATCTCTCGCTTATTATAACCAAAAGATCTATGTTGCCGATTTTGCACGTGATGAAGTATTACTCTTTGATCTTTCAGGAAGTTTTATCTCCTCTTTCGGTGGACAAGGAAAAGGCCAAGGTCAGTTTCGAGGTCCCTCTTCCATTTTCATTGATCCGAATGGAAATCTTTTTGTCGCTGATTCGGGAAATGCACGAATTCAAAAATTCAATTCCAATGGAAAATTTGTTTTAGAGTTTCAAGGTTCAGGAAATTCCAAACTAGGGAATCCTTCCGGAATTACCATTCATGATGGCAAAATTTACGTAGTAGATAAAGAAAATCTTCGAGTAGTGATTTTTGATGGTGATGGTAATACGATTAGTACAATCGAAAAACCGGAATGGAAAAAGCCAAGAAGCATTCGTGTCTTAGACAACCAAATCTTTTTAACAGACGAACTGACAGGGATTTGGACCTATTCTTTGTTACATGGTGAATGGAAACAACAGAGCAAATTTCGAGATAAAAAGGGTGTTTACCGAGTTTTGTTCCGACCGTTTGCAACGAACATGGATTCCACGGGAAGTTTGTATTTTATTGATTTCGGAAAACATCGAGTTGATATATTTTCACAAAAGAACCACCTACTTTCCAATTTAGATTTAAAAATTGAATCTATTGATACCTCTGGATTTCCGGACATACATATTTATACTCGTGTTCGTAACCGTGCAGGAAAAGAAATTGTAGGTATTGACCGACTTAGTTTTCGTATTTTTGAAAACGAAAACATGACTCCTCTTTTTTCATTGGCAAACAAAAACAAACTGAACGACAAACTCACGGTTGCTATGGTCTATGAAAATAGTGAAGGTTTAAAAAAGGGGAAATTGGCATTGGAAGATGGGCTATTTCCTTTCTTTCGGTCCCTTCGTGATACAGATAAAATTTCGCTCTATCGTGCAGGCAAAGATAGTAGTTTGATTTTACCGGAAACAGTTTCCCTTAGAGACATTCTGGCCAAAATTAGAGATAGTATTCCGGAAGAAAAATTCAATTTCGGAAAAGCAAGTATTACTGCCTTACAAAAATTGTCCCTAGAAACAGGTCCCAAGGCCCTAGTGTATTTGGTTTCTGCGGAAGGTAGAGAAGATAGTTTTTTACAATACCAAAAATCCCGAATTGTTTCCTTTGCGAAAGCGCATTCCATTCCTATTTATGTTTTAACAGTAAATCCAAATATCGCATTGGAAGAATCTTGGTCGGACATGACTGGACCAACAAACGGTCGCTACATTGTGCTCGACGGCGAAGGTGAAGAAAGAGAACTATATAAAAAATTTAAATCACATGTTGATTACAGATACATTCTCTCCTACAAAACAGATACAAATCCAGAACTGATCAATCGTTATATCAAACTAGCCATTGGTGTGGAACATCGAGGTGTAAAGGGTCGAGATGAAGGAGGGTACTTTGTTCCAGAACCTCGTTAAATCTTTTTTTATCTTTATCCTTACCATTGGTTTTTTGGTCTCGGTCTCTCTCTTAAATGCAGAGACAACCACCTTAGAAGATATTGCTGAAGGAAAAAGATACCAATCTGAAAACAATTGTCGTAAGGCCATCCAGTTCTACCAAACAGCATTACAGAAAAATCGAAATTCGATCGATGCCAAATTAGGTGTTGCCGATTGTAGTTTCAAACTCGCAGCCTACAGAGAGAGTAAAAAGTTCTATTTAGAAATTTTAGATAGAGAACCAAAACATATCCCTGCTGTCACAGGGCTTTCTGAGATTTATTTACTCGATTCTGACTTCCCCGCCATAACAAAGTTAATTGATCCATTATTACTTGAGTTTCCAAACCATACAGCTTTACGGATTGCGGAAGCAAAATCGCTTCAAAAACAAGGAAAACTAGATTCCGCCATCTACAAAATCAAAACACTCACAACAAAGTTGGATGAGCCTTCTGACCTGTTACGAATGTTAGCGGAGCTTTATTTTACAAAGCAGAACTATAGCGATGCTTACAACTCCATAGACTCTTATACTAAAAAAGAACCAAATGATCCAGAAGGGTTTGCCTTCAAAGCAAAAGTCCTTTTGTACCAAAACTATTTCCATCCCAACCAATTAAAATCGGTTCTACCTCTGGTGGAAGAAGCTTTGCAAAACTCACTCAACCTAGATCCCAAGGGAGAACAGGCTCGGTTTTATTCCGTTTATCATGATATCATTTTGGCTAATTTCACTTCCGATAAAGATGTAAAAAAGAAAGCTTTTCGCGCGATTTACGAACTGGCTAGAGAATTTCCGGAAAACCAACTCTACCATAGTTTAGAAGCAAACCTGGCTTGGGAATTGGGAGAACCAAAATTTGCAACTTACCATTACCGAAGAGCTCTCCAGTTAGATGATTTGGATGAAATATTGCGATTCGAAGCGGAAGAGTATACGATTGCGCAGGAAAAGGAAGAGTCAAAATTACGCAGAGAATTGGGTGATTATAGAAGGGATCGTTTTTATTCTGAAAAACATTCTTTATACCACAAAAGTTCTCTATTCCACTTAAAAAGGGCAAAAGATTTAAGCTCACAAACACCTGTTATCCGAAGAGAATTATTAGACTTCTATAACCAAACGGGAGAGGCTGTTAAGTATACAAATTTACTACTCCGTCTTCGTGAAGAAGATCCGAACTCCTTCAAACTCCAAAATAAACTGGAATTTTCTATTAAAAACCTAAAGGAATCTCTGGAATTTCGAGAAGGTTACTTACAAATCGATCCTAATTCCATCCAAGAAAACACAGTCCGTTATAGTCCGGAAGTTTATGTCTTTGATATGGAATCGAGTTTGCCTTTTCCTTACCATTTACAAGCGGGCAGGCTTTTATCCGAAGCATTTCGTTATAATTTAAAACAAATTCAAGCGGTACGTGTTGTCGAGGGTGATGAGTTCAAACAAATTCGGGGACTACTCAAAGAATCAAGTTACCATCCCTTTTCCCAAACTCTTCCCTTTACCATCGATAACTTACATCTTTTAGATTCCAAAAGAAGAAATGCCACAAAGATTCGTTATGTGGTTCATGGGAAGTATCAAATCAAAGACGGGGACATTCGTTTGGATGTTTCGGTTTATGATAGAGATAGTTTAAGGGATATTGCCTCCTGGTCAACCAACCAAAGAGGAAGGGATAGTCTCCCCACCATCATCCACCGAATTGCAGAGCGGATCAAAGATTTACTCCCCAAAGAAGGAAAAATCTTAAAAGTCAAAAAGGATGAAGTGATTGTCTCTCTTGGGAAAGATGATGGATTACAAAAGAATTCAAAACTAGAATTCCAAAGAAAAGGAAAACCTTTATTTCAAGGCGAGATCACTGAACTTGGAAAATCCATTTCTTCAGTGAAACCAAATGTTCGTGGATGGGAAAAAGAACTGGCAACAGGAGATGATGTCATTCTTCCCACGGACTCTCGTAAAGAGACGAAAGATAAGTAAGAAGATCTTCAGAAATTCTTTCTTCTTTCTCTTTTGTGAGACTCTGAATTTCTAATTGGCATAAATTTCCTTTTAAATATAACGAAGATACACCTTCCCTTTGAAAACAAAGATGTAAAATCGGACGTAATCGAAAAAAGTCTTTTGATTCTAAATATACTGGTTCTTCGCTAAACAAGTAATTGGTGGTAATTTTGTGAATATGGGGACGTGGTGTTTTTTCCCATTCTAAATCAATGTTCAGATAAAAAAAGAATTTCCCCAGTTCGAATCGCAACTCGCCAAAAGAAAGAAGTGATTCTGCCTCTTTCTTTTTCCAACGAATGTAACCGGAATCATCGGGAGTTTTGTCGGCAAACCCAACAAGGACATTGCCTATACCTTTTCTGTTTCGTTCTAAATCCAAAACCAAAACTTGAGGCCGGCTTAGCTTCTTCGATTCGTCTTCCAGTCTTTGGAGGCTCTCTATAGAAATCTGTAGTTCTACCTTCTTTTTTTTAAAGTGAAACCAAGTCATTTTCAGTTAATTACCTTCTAATCATTATGAATACATTCATCTATCGATCAAAATTTCCTTTATCAAAAGAAACTTTATTTAAATTTCATGAATCCCCCATTGGTTTTGAAACTTTAGTAGGTGGATCAAAAGGAATAAAGGTGATCAAACCGCCCAGGTCTTTGCGAGTAGGTGAAGAAGTGATTTTAAAAGTTACGATCTTACCTTTTTGGAAAAAAATCTGGATTGCAAAACACACAACTTATAACAAAAACAATTTCTTTCAAGATGACCAAATCAAAGGTCCTTTCTTAAAATTCCAACACACACATCATTTTATTGACGATAAACAAGACAAGGGCTTCAGCATTCTATCTGATGAAGTTCAAATAAACTACTACTTATGGCCCATTTCTCGTATTTTTCTTTTTCCAATCTTATTCCTAATGTTTCGAAAAAGACATAAACTAACAGCGAATTACTTTGGAGTCAAGGAAAGTCTAATTCTTTGCCGGTATTCTTGATCCATAATCGATCAACTGTCGATTGTATTCTGTTGCCATCAGAGGAGATGAAATTAAAAAATCAGCACTGGAACGATTACAAGCCATTGGAATATTATACAATACTGCAATCCGAAGTAATGCCTTTACGTCAGGATCATGGGGTTGGGCAGAAAGCGGATCCCAGAAAAAAACCATAAAATCAATTCCATCTTCGACAATTTTCGATCCAATCTGTTGGTCTCCACCAAGTGGACCAGAGATGAATCGAAACACAGGAAGTCCAATTTGTTCGTGGATCAGTTTCCCTGTGGTTCCTGTTGCGGATAGATGGTGTTTACTTAAGGTTCCTTTATTGTATTTTACCCAATCGAGTAGATCTTCCTTTCTGTTATCGTGGGCAATGAGGACGATCTTTTTGGTGATATCCATTTTTCTTTGAATTAGTATCATAGATTGATAGTTCTTGCCAATATCCAGGATTCAAGGAAAGTTTCCCTGTAAATGAAATTTCCCATCCTATTTTTATGGATTTCTTTGATTTTCCTTTGTTCTTTGTCACTAATCTCCAAAGACACAAAACAGGTATCCTCCACAGAAAATCGGGTGGAATCCATCCTTCCCACAACACCAGAGTCAGGCTCTCCTTGGGGTGATAGTTCCGAACGTTTGGAAACAATCCCGCTCCTCAATTTGATCGATGAAAAGAATTCCCAAAAACGGTGGCAAGATGCCAGTAAAGAATACTCTACTGCGATAGACCATTTTGAGTTAGGAAGGAAAACCATAGAGAAACGAAAGGAAGACTCGAAAAAAGAAATCTATTATGAAGATCGATAT
The DNA here is from genome assembly GCF_016919165.1 of Leptospira chreensis. GTDB lineage: Bacteria > Spirochaetota > Leptospiria > Leptospirales > Leptospiraceae > Leptospira_A > Leptospira_A chreensis. Next base: position 187,803 of record NZ_JAFFPS010000008.1, on the reverse strand, counting down.
GAATGGCAAAAACAAATCAGAAAAGAAAACAAAGAAAAGGAATTTCAAAAACAACTTTTTGATTTAAGATCACAAACGGTCGGCAGACTTGTGAAAGGAATGAACCTTCTCGAAAAAATCGAAAACCCAAAAGTTAAGGAAAGTGCGCCTTATTTGGATTTAAAATCGGGAATCTTTAGAGAGTATATCAAACACCAAGAAGCTTTTAAAAATTATCTCCAGGTCATTGATTTTGCGGAAAAATACATTGAACTCTCTTCCAAAAATGAAGGAGAAGCGGAACCACATAGACTCCTTGCCCTCTCTTATGAAAAAATGGAACAAACAGCAATCCGCTCTAAAAACCAAGAACTCTATTACGAGTTCAAAGAATTAAAGAAAAAACATCTATTGCGATTTGCTGAGATTCACTATGGTCGCGATTCCAAAGAATACGCGAAAATAGAGGAAAAGGTAGGAAAGGACTTTTAACTCAAACCCAGTTTCTTTTTTAAAGATCTGTTTTCTTCTACTAGTTCTTTGATTTCTTGTTCGGTATATTCGAAAAGCCGATCTTGCGCTCTTAGAATTTTATCTAAGTTCATTTCTTCAATACGCGAATAGTTTAAAACTTGTTCGGTAGCTTTTTGTAATTCCAGAGCTTGTTTTAGTTCCTTTTCGCGGAGTTCATCCAATTGTTGGCTTGCCTTCACTCTTTCATGAAGTTCAATCAATTCTTGGTTTTTCATATCATTTACTTTTTCTAAAGCAGTGCTGATACCCGCTTGGGAACGTTTCACTAGTTCTTCGTATTGTAAAATAGAACGGAGGGCTTCATTTTCTTTTTTAGATTCTTCGTATTCTTGGTGTGCTAGAGAAAAAACACCTTCAAAAAATCCAACATTCTCCAAACAGGAATTTCCAATATCCAAAGCCGCCGCTTTGTAAGATTCCGATTGGATGGTTCTGTCTAAAATCATTCGCAGTTCCCGAACATGGAGTGGATTTTCTAAAACCAAATACTTCAAGTGCCCTTGCACTGTCTCTTGGATTGGTTCGACTCCATCTTCGGAAGAAATTAAAATTAATGATACAAAGGGACTCGCTTCAAAAGTTGAAACGATGGTTGCCTGGATTTGTTTCCATTCGGTAAAAGTTACCTGAAGGAACAAAATATGAATGTCGTTGGCAGTAATTGAAATACGATCCAACTCATCCAATTGCATTTGGTTGACTTGAACTTTGATCTTTGAATGTTTCCAAAGTTCTACCGGAAAGGGGCGTCCTTTAGATATATTCCAAATGTAAGAAGTTTTCAAACCATATCTCCTAAACTACAACTACTGATTCTATAGGACTGCAATGAGGGGAATTTTCTAGCAAATTTTGTTTTATTTGGCTTTTCGGAACCGATTTTTTACCAGTTCCACTTTCTCTTCCAACAGGTCCCGAAATCGAAAGTAAAATCCCAATCGGCTCCGGATGGACTCAGGCAATTTAGCATCAGTGCGTGAAATCATAATGTATATGGATAGGGTGGCAATCACAATATTTGCAGACCAAGGCCCCACCCAGTCAGGAACATTCTCTTTGTAAGAAATACCGGAACCAAAGATAAAAAAGGTATAATAGATCAGTAAAAAAATAACAGCGAGTGTAAAACTCATTCCTTTTCCGGATCGTTTGACGACAAGTCCCAGCGGAAAGGATAAAAAGAAAAAAATCTGGCAAGACAAGGGAGTGGCAAATCGTTTGTGGATTTCTACATTGAAACCGGTGAGAGTCTTTTTGGATTCATTGAGAAGTTCGGAAAGTTGAGTGAAGAGTGCAAATTTCTGAGCCATATCTTCTTGTTTTCCCGAACTCGCACCCATGATTAGTTCGTACTTAAACTGCTCCACCATTTGTTTTAAACCACCGACACCCTTAATCGAAAGCCCATATTCTTTTAAAATCTCTAACCCAGGAATTTTTTCGAGTCCTTCGGATTCAATGGCATTTCGAATTTCAATGAGCATGGGCAAAGAAAAGGTATCCGGTTTTACATTGATACTCAATGTCTTTGTTTCCTTCTTTGCCGGGGTATTATAGTCCATCTCCCCATCCATAAAGTTAGTAATTCCAATAGCACTCGTTTCCGGATCCCATTCGATTACATAACCTTTCCTAAGACGTACAGACTTTTCATATTCGCCGGTTAGATTTTTTTTCTCAACTAAATAACCTTCTTTCGCATTGATGATTTGTAACATCCGCGATCCCCCCATAGGGACTGCCAAGTTATTCACCATAATAAAATCGGTTCCATCGGCAGAGATAGCCCATTCACGGATTTGGACATTACTCAAATTCCCATCGGCATCGATTCCACCAGAATACATAGTCCTCCCCTTTTCAGAGAAAAAGTCCTGGGTTTTGTCTCCCGAAAACTGACCTGGTTGGATAGCAAGTAAAGGATTGTAAGTGGCAATCCAGTTATCAAAATCTTTCATCTTACGGGTGTTCTCTGGACCTAGATAAAAATTTAAGTAACCAACAATGAGAGTCATCAGAAAACCAAACACCAGAAAGTTGGAATAGATATAAGGAAAAGAAACACCGGAGGCTCGCATCGCCGTGATTTCGGAATCGCCAGACAAACGACCGGCAGCCATGATTCCAGACATTAAACAAGCCATGGGAATGGTCATCGGAAGGGTGTTTCCAAAAACGTAACCCATATAGTCCAAAAGGCGAAAGAAATCAACTCCCTTACCGACAAAGAGTCCGATCATCTTTTGGATGGCTACCGCCATATAGATCATGGTAAAAAAGGATAAAGCAACAAGGAAGGGACTTAAGATTTCCTTTAGAATATAGATTCTAAGAATTGACGGTTTGAATCGTTTCCACTTGCCCAAACGATCCGTATCCACCATAAATCCAGGTGGTAAGTCATCCTTGGAGAAGACTCGAACGGTTCGTAAATCGACTGGTTTAGCCAACGAGTTTTCCTTTGAGAGTGGCACTGGTTGCCGATTCTACTTTCACCGTAACGGTTTTCCCAATCCAATCTGCAGGATCTTTGGAGAGACCTTCCGGAATTGGGAATACAATCATCCTTCCGCAATGAGATCTACCACATAACTCGAGTTTGGATTTTTTTGATGTGTTTTCAATAAGGACAGAAAATTCATTCCCAATTTTGGATTGGTTTTTTTCGTGAGAAATTTTGGTTTGGAGTTCAACAAGTTCAATGAGTCGTTTACTTTTAACTTCTTCGGGAACATCATCGATAAACTTTCGTTTTGCGATCGTACCTTCCCGTTCCGAATATTTGAACATATAGGACATATCAAATTTAACTTTTTTAACCACTTCTAAGGTTTCTTGAAACTCTTCTTCTGTTTCTCCCGGAAACCCAACAATAATATCAGAAGTGATTCCTATATCAGGAATTCGACTTTGGATGCTTGCGACTAAATCTAAATATTCTTCTTTGGTATAACTACGTTTCATATCCCGAAGGACTTTGGAACTTCCCGCTTGGAGAGGCATATGGATTTGAGAAGAGAACCGCGGTTCCTTTGCCATAAGAGAGATTAGGTGGTCCGGAAAATCTTTGGGATGGGGACTTGTAAACCGAACTCGTTCCACTGTTGTTTCTGCAAGGATCTTTTCCACAAGGGCACAAAAGTCTGTTTCTTCATGAGAATAACTATTTACGTTTTGGCCAAGGAGTGTGATTTGTTTTACGCCCATCGCTTCGAGTTGGAGGATTTCAGCCACAATAGAACCGGGCTCTCGACTCCGTTCTCGCCCTCTCGTATAAGGCACCACACAAAAAGTACAAAAATTATTGCAACCACGCATGATGGTAACAAAGGCTTGGATTCCATTGACTACTTTGGGTTCTAGTTCATCATATGTTTCTGTACGAGAAAGGCGTGTTAGTTGGACATCACGTTCCCCTCCTCGGATTTTTTGAATGAGTTCTGGTAAAGTTCTGTAATTGTCTGGTCCAACAATCAAATCCAAAGGAAGTTCCTGGTGGAACAAATCTTCCCCTAGGTTCTGTGCCATACAGCCAAGGACTCCAATCACTAGGTTTGGATTCTTTTTCTTTAAATACCCAAGAGATTGTAATCTACCATAAATTTTGGCATGGGCATTTTCTCTGACCGCACAGGTATTGAGGAAGATGATATCACTCTCTTCGATGGATTCTGCCGATTCATAGTTCTCTTTACGAAACAGCTCCTTGACGATCCCTGAATCGTATTCGTTCATTTGGCATCCGTAGGTCTCCACATAGACCTTTCCGAGTTGGATGGGGCTTTCTGTAGTTGGGATTTCAGTCAAGGATGGGTTCATAATGATATGTTTTTCCAGAAAATTTCCTTGTAAAGCAAAGAAGATGGGAACTAAAAAGACTATATGGCTCGCACAAAACGGGAAACATTTTATGCAATTCTAGGGGTGACTAAGGAATCCACTCCAGAGACCATCGAGGCCATTTATTTAAAGGAATTAGAGTTTTGGGAGAGGTTACAGGCGGCGGGAGTTTCCGAAGCCCAGGATAAAATCCTCGAGCTAACACGTGCCTATTTGACTTTGGCAGATCCCGAAAAACGAAAGGATTACGATTCCCAATTGGACTTTGAATTTGTGCTTTTGGATGGAAAGGCGAAAGATCCAGAAATGGAAGAAGCCTACGATGTTTACCGACTGGGCCATCATAAAACCTACCAAGAGATCATCAGTGAATTCACTAGGTTCCGGGAAGAAATGGGAGATACTCTTTGGATCTTAAAAAAAACCACCATCTACATGGTTCTCAATCTACTTTTGTATTCGGGACTGGTTCTCCTTCATTCCCTCTGGAATGAAACCTCAGAAACCGAAAAAACAATCTCCGATTCGGCTTCGGGTTGGGGATCTGGATTATTTCTTATCTTAAGTGGGGTTGGTTACCTATTCTTTCGTTTCCGTTTTCTAAAAAAAGAATTAGAAAAACGGAAAGAAAGGAGAACCTAACGAACGTCTTTCGGAAACAAAATAGGCAAAAGGTTGGGAAAACAAGCTCCACTCAAATGGAGAGAATCCACAAAATCCTTACAAACCCATCGAGGATCAGAACTCGGATCTACCACTGTAAATTTGGAATTCGGAATCTTTTGTGATTTTTCTACGGCTTTTCTGATTTCCAAATTGAATCCTTCCAGAAGTCCATCCGTCGACATCCTTCTTCGAAGTGCATCAGAAACCGCAGGAAAATAAACAATCACAGGAATTCCTGTTCCTTCGAGTAGAGTAAGCATCTTCTTAAAAAAATAGATTTGTGTCGGAGCGAGAGCCTGTCCTCTTAGATACTGATTGTACATGGCTTCTGCATCTCTTTCTAAAAAAACATCCATATTCGCAAACTTGATTTCGTTCGGTAGGGCACCAAACTTAACCCGGTTTACCATTTTGATTTTGTCAATATAATTGCGTTTGTGGTCTTTCCCAGTGATTCCCACAGACATACCAGGGAAAAATCCAACTTCAATTTCTTTATTGTTCGCTTTGATTGCTGTGGGATCTAAAGGATATTTGTATAAAGCAAATAGTTTTTTTAAGAGATAAATCTCGACTTCATCGGCAGAAAATCCTTTCGCATCCACTGCCCAAGGATCTTTCGATTTGATTCTATAAAAATCAATCTGGCTTAATACGTATCCATTGTCATAGGATCCGTTTAATGAATAATCAATGGCTGCTTGGGAAAATAAAAGCGGATCTACTTCGATCAATACATAACGAAGAGGAAGTTTGGAACTAAGAGTTCGTTCTAGCCAATAGGCCTGGAAACTAGGTGGACCAAAGGGAGCTGCAAAATTAAAGGAGTTGGTATTGGGGAAAAATTTCTCCAACATCTCCGAATCGAATTCTCCTGAACGAGAACTCCCGAGAATGAGTCCAATTTCTTTGGAAGGATTTTTTTCCCTCTCTTCCAACATAACTTCAAAAAGATCTTCTTTTAATTCATAAAACTTTCTTTCGATTTTTTTCCAACTATATGTATTTTCTACAATGATGGGTAAAAAGAAAATTTTATCCAAAAGAAAGAGACTGAGTGCCAGTAGGATCGGATAGAGGACGATAGGAAATTTAAATTGGTATTTCATATTAAAATTGGAAATAGATAAATTCCGTTCCTCCCGGAGCAAGATAACCTAACAAAATAGTAACGACTAAGGAAAAACCAAGGAGAAAACTAAGAGAGGTTTTCGTTGACCAATTTTCCCTGGGAAAGCTAGGTTTGGTTTGTAAATAGTTTAAGAGAAATGTAATGATCAAACTATAAAGGATGAGTTCGAGTTTATTTGTCCTTTCTCCCGCAGCGCCAGTAAAAGATCGAACATACATAGTGACCGCGTTCTGTACTGATGGCGCATTAAAAAAAGGAATGGTGAAAACAAAAAAACCAAATGCGTAAATGACTCCGATCCACTTTTTCCACTGGGAAGTTTTGATTGTTTTGTCTGGTTTTCGAATGAGTTCAATTTTTCTTTCAATACTGAGCATCAGTCCGTGCAAAAATCCCCAGATGATAAAGGTAAAATTGGCTCCATGCCAAAAACCAGCAAGAGTAAAGGTAACAATTAAATTCAAATAACCACGATATTCAAAAACTCTAGATCCACCTAACGGAAAGTAAATGTAATCTTTAATCCAAGTAGCCAGGGTCATATGCCAACGAGTCCAAAGTTCTCGAACGGAAGCAGATAAATACGGTGCATGGAAATTTTCTGGTAGATTGATTCCCAAAAGTTTTCCAAGTCCCCGGGCCAAATCTGTATACCCGCTGAAGTCACAGAAAACCCGGGCCGCATATCCAAACATCGCAATGAAGTTGGTAAGTCCATCATAGGACTCTGGATTCTGAAAGATCGGTTCGATGACTGGAGAGAGATTATCCGCAAGAACTACCTTTTTAAAAAGTCCGAGAAATACTAAGTAGTAACCTTCAAAGAGTTGTTCTTTCTTTGCATTCCAAACTTCTAATTGATAAAAGAATTCTCCGTGTCGAACAATGGGGCCTGCAACTAATTGCGGAAAGAAAAAGATAAAAAGAGCAAACTGAAAGAAGTTGGGATTTTCTTCGGCATTCCCTCGTTTGATATCAATGGTATAAGCAACCATCTGGAATGTATAAAAACTAATCGCAAGAGGCAAAGTAATCGAAGAAACACCAAATTGCGAGTTAAGGAAACTTTGGACAGATTCTGGTGCGAAATAAATATTTCCCGTCAGTTGGAAAAGCTGAGCCCAAAGAAAATAAAAATACTTAAAGAGGAAAAGGTTTCCAAAGTTTACAAAAAGAGAAACGGGATACCAGTATGTGGATTTATTTTTTAAGATTTGTTTATTAAAAAAATGATTTAATAAAACTATTGTTAGGAAGTGGAAGGCGAATGGGATCGACCAGGCCGCATAGAATCCAAACGATGCCAAAAACAGAAATCCCAATCGCAATTTGCCACGGAAGATCCAATGCAAACAATATACGACAAGGAAGAACAAAAGAAAACTAAGGGATGTAAATTTCATTCTAAGATTTCACCAATGTATGAGATCATGTATCACCATCAACCTGAATCACAAGGCCTTTTAAGTATTCTCCTTCCGGGTGGAAGACGGAATATCCATGGTCTGGGCTCTGGGTTAGATGGTGCAAAATTCTAACTCTTTTTTTGGCATCCTTTGCCGCCCCGAAAACAATTTTTTTAAACAAATCAAAAGAAATATGTTGGGAACAAGAGAAGGTAAAAATAAGTCCTCCTGTTTGGATTTTTTTCATCGCTCGCATATTGATGTCTTTGTAGCCCCGACTGGCCTGATTGACTGTGGCAATGCTTTTGGTAAAGGCAGGCGGATCGAGAATGATCAAATCATAAAAGTCTGCGTCCATTGTTTTTAAATAGTCGAAACTATCCAAAACCAAACTTTTATGCCGAGAAAGTTCTTTGGGGGAACCAAGCCCATTTAAACTTAAGTTCCTTTCGCAAAGTTCGATTGCTTGTTTTGAAATATCTAAACTATGTACTGCTTTTGCACCAGCTAATAGTGCATAAACGGAAAAAGCTCCCGAATAGGCAAATGTGTTGAGAACCGTTCTTCCCGATGCGTAACGAGAAACTAAAGCCCTGTTGTCTCTCTGGTCGAGAAAAAATCCTGTTTTTTGTCCTTTGGAGATGTCAGCGATGAATTGGATTCCGTGTTCTGTAAAGATGGGTTCCGATTCCTCTCCTTTATGAAAGATTGAATCTCCCCCTGATTTCTCGTCCGGTTTGTCACCTTTTTCAAATATGGTTTCAAATCCTTTTGTTGTCAGAAACGAAACAAGCCATTCACGTAATCGTAAGGCACCAGGAGTTTTCAATTGCATAACAGCTGTTTTCTGGTAACAGTCCACAATGATCCCGGGAACAGAATCTCCTTCTGAATGGAAGAGACGAAATCCCGTTGTGTCTTTGGGAAGAAGTTTGAGTTTGGATTCATAGATTGCAGCCCACTTAGAAGTCCAATAAGATTCCAAGGAACCATCTTCTGATGAATCAAAAGAGAACAAACGAAGACGGATTTGACTTTTAGGATCATAATGACCCCAGGCAAGAAACTCACCGGAAGAGGATTCCACTCGGACAGTATCTCCCGAAGCCAGGCCTGTTTCTCCGGAAGCAATGGCTCCGGAAAAAATCCACGGATGAAAATTTAATACAGCTTTTTCTTTAGTCTTTTTTAATCGAATGACCATTTTACATCCATTTGGAAAGGTAACAGAGTTAAGAACGTAAGGGTTCGTCTATATATGATAAAAATCGTACTCATTTTTCTTGTCTTTTCTTTTTCCCTACTCCATTCACAAACCTTACCAGATTCCACTACAGAAACCAATTCCAAAGAGCTGGTTTCACTTGATACAAAGAAGGAAGACCCCACTACTTTCTGGTATATGACAGAAGAGGACCTCAGTGATTTAGAAATTCAGTCTCTCACAGAGTCCAACTTTCTCCAAAGGAAATGGAAACGAATTGCCATTCCAGGAAACTTATACAAAAATAAGGAAGATAACAAAAGAAAACAAACAGTCTTTCTTGCGAAATGGATCCATATCACAAAAGATCCCTCCACCCAATACAGCCTAAGACTTGGGATCATCAATGATAGAGATAAAACCTATCTCAATGGACATTTGATCGGACATACAGGTGTATGGAATGCAAGTGACCCCCAAGCTTATGACAAACTCAGAATTTATAGAGTTCCCTCTCATCTCATTCAATATGGAAAAAAGAACTTACTTCTCATTCAAATTCAACCTTACTTTGGAAATTCTGGTGGGATTGAACAAGATGAAACCATTCTTGGGCCTTCTGAAAAAATCGATTCTAGATTTTATAAAGATGAATTTATAAAATTAATTTTTCTTACCATCTATGCAACAGTTGGTGGTTATTTTCTATTTCTATTCATCCGAAGGCAAAAAGATAGAGAAAACTTTTTCTTCGCCTTATTTTCCTTTTCCTTTGTCATTTATAATTTTTTAAGAAACCAACTCAAATACGAATTCGGATTTCCTTTTTTGGAAATGAAGAAGTTTGAGTATATGGTGATTTTACTTCTTATCCCATTCATGTATCACTTCCTTCGGACTTTGTTTGAGGAACGATATCATATTTTAGGGAAAATTTTGGATGGATTACAGCTGGGATTTTTTCTTTACTTTGCTTTTTCAAAAGACATAGAAACTTTTAGTTTTTTACTCACCAATTTTATCCAACCCACTTGGATCGTTTATGTGGTTCTTATTTTTTCCATTTTATTCAAAAATTTAAAAAAGAAAGAACGCAGAGCCTTTTACATCACGATTGGAATTTCCATTGTTTTGGTTGCTGCCATTATTGATTCAGCCACCAACAGAAACTATTGGGTCTTTCCACGTATTATGGGATATACATTTCTTGTATTTAATATCTCTCTTGCCATCATCCTTGCCAATTCCTTTGTCAAACTAAACGAAGAAGTCGAAGATTTAAACAAAAACCTAGAGAAAAAGGTAGAAGAAAGAACGGATGCCTTAAACGAATCCTTAAGCCAACTGCAGATTCTAAAAGAAAAACAAGATGGTGATTATTTTTTAACTTCCCTTCTCATCCAACCTTTAGCTCGCATCGAAAACAAAATTTCGGAGCTAGAAATCGAAACCTATGTAGACCAAAAGAAAAAGTTTCAATTCCGGGGAAAAGATGGAGAGATCGGTGGAGATATCTGCATTGTCGGAACGGTCCATTTGGATTCTGGTGACTATACTGTTTTTGCCAATGGAGATGCAATGGGGAAATCCATCCAAGGTGCTGGTGGTGCTTTGGTACTCGGCGTTGTGTTTCAAGCCGTTCTTTCCCGGGCCAAATCCAGTTATACCAAGTCAAGGCCCCCCGAACTTTGGTTAAAGGATCTTTATGTCGAACTACAATCCGTATTCGTTAGTTTTGATGGGTCCATGTTATCCAGTGTGGTTCTTGGTATGATGGCTAAAGACGGTTTTGTTTATTATATCAATGCAGAACATCCTTGGAGTATTCTTTACCGGGACGGCGTGGCTTCTTTTATCGAAACAGAACTCTCCATGCGAAAGTTAGGATTTCCAAAAAACGATCATTACTTCCAAATCAAAACCTTTGCCTTAGAGGCAGGTGATACCTTACTCATTGGATCGGATGGAAGAGATGATATTGAACTGAAACAACAAGATGAATCCATACGTCTCATCAATGAAGATGAAACTTTGATTTTACGTTTTGTAGAACGTTCGGAAGGAAACCTAAAGGAACTTGTTCATGAAATTGAATCTAGTGGCGAAATCACAGATGATCTTTCTTTTCTAAAAATTGTATACCAACCAAAAAACCAAAGGATGTCTCTTCCGGAAGCCATCAGAACAGAATACTTAGAAATCAAATCCACCTCGAAGCTCGGGAATTTTACGGAAGCCATTGCGAAATTACTGCTCCTTATGGAAAATTATCCTCATCCTTCGTTTCACGCCTTAGCGGGAAAGTTGTATTTTCAATTAAAGAATTGGTCTGAGGCCGCAAAACATCTCAAACTAGCCGCTAAAGAAAATCCCAATCGCGAAGACTATCTCTATATGACAGCAAAAGCTTTGTATAAAAATGAACAGGTGGGAGAGGCAGTGATTTGGTCGGAACGATTGTTTCTGCGAAATAAACTCTACCAGCAGAATACAAAGTTATTTTTGCATCTGCTAGATAGAACAAACAATATAGATAAAAAAGAATTTTATTTAGAATTTATTAACTACGAACAAAGTATAGGATAACAAGGATACCTAGTAGAATTCGGTAAATTCCAAAAGAAATAAAACTTCTACGACGGATAAAAGCCATAAACAAACGGATGATAAAGTAACAAATGATAAACGATACGATACTTCCAAAAAGAAGAAGGCCGATGGTTTCTGAATTCAAAATGGACCTGTGTTTGTATAATTTATAAATCCCTGCGAGAGTCAAAACGGGAATCGCCAAAAAAAAGGAAAACTCCGCAGAATCCTTTTTGGATACACCAAGAGTTCTTGCTGTGATGATGGTTGCCGCTGACCGGGAAACACCAGGAATCAATGCAAAACACTGAAAGAAACCCACAAGAATCGATTCTTTGATCCCGATGGTTTTCCCTTCGCTTTCATCGTAGTGGCATCTCTCTACAAATACCATCACAAGTCCACCTACGAGCCAAGATAACCCAAGGATGAGAAGAAGGTCTGGTCTCATTTTGATTTGGTCCAAACTATTTTTAAAAACAAATCCGAGAATTAGGATGGGAAGGATACCTACAATGAGATTGCTGTAGAAAGCAAATCCCGATTTGTCTTCTGATTTCTTTGTGAGAAATAAAGCTGCCGACTTGGTATGTTTCCAGAGAACTTGGAAGTACAATACAACAACAGAAAGGATGGCCCCTGTTTGGATAAAGATATCAAACAAATCTTCAAAAGCTTCATGATCGACTGTTAGATTTTGAAAGGGGAAAAAGTAACTAAAGAGGAAAAGATGTCCCGTAGAAGAAACGGGCAGAAATTCCGTGGCAGCTTCGATGATGCCACGGAGAAACGCATTTAAAGTATTGTCCATTCCGACTTATTTTTGTTGGTTGGCTGGTTCTTCCACTTTTTTCTTAGGTGCAAGGTAGGCATCCAAGTCAAATTTATCGTTACGTTTGATGGTTACTTCTTCTTTGATTCTCTCTACTACCAAAGGAAGTTGTTCTCTGGTTTGTAATTGTTTGATTTGTGCTTTTGCAAATGTAAGGCATTTATCAATAGTTAGGTTTGCAATATTTCGATCCAATCCACGAAGTCTTTCGCATTCTGCTTTTGCTTGTTCGTCAGTGATTTGGATTTTTTTCTCCACTTGTTCTGAAACATACATCTGTGCAATGGTTTGCATTTCTACTTGTTTGATTACTTCTGCTACATCTGGACGAGAGATATAACCGTTTTTCTCAGCAACAAGGCGAGTCATGATCATCTGGCGGTAAGTTTGGTAGAAGTTTTTCTTTTGGAGTTGGTAGTTTAAATCTTGGAAGTTTTGTGGAACTTCGCTGATGTCTTTTTCGATGAACTCAAGAAGAGTCTTTTTTTCAATATTTTGCAATCGGCTGATAGAATCAAGAGCTGTATCATAAGCCGCTTCAAAGTCTTTTACGGTAATTTTATGGTTATCCAAAGTTTCAATGACTGGAGAGGAGTCCGAACACTGAACGAGGAAAAAGGATGCCAAAAAAACAAACAAAGGAAGGATTTTAGTCATATTATTTTAGTGCCTGAAAGGATTTGTGATGATGGTTTCGCCAATTCCCGCAATGTCTATCCTTTTTTAGGCACAGGAGCTTGAATCTATTGCCTAAAAATTAAGCGGCCAGGAATTCCAATAGAGAAAGCAATTTCTTGATTTTTTGCAGATCTTCCCGTTCCGGAATCGTATAACGGAGTACTGATGGTTCTTGTGGAGAGATAAGAAGTCCCTTAAATTTAGCCATCGCCTGGATCACACGATCTGGATCTCCACGGAAATAGGTTCCACATTTAAACAAGATTTCTTCGGGTTTTTCTGTCACAAACTCGAACCCTAAATTAGAAGCCAGGGTTCGGATTTTTTCTAATTCCACAAAGGTTTTGGCAATCTGCGGAAGTTCTCCAAACCTGTCTTCCATCTCCAAGGAGAGTTCCTCGATTTCATCCAGGTTCGCAGAACCTTCAAATCGTTTGTAAAATTCGATTTTTTGTTTTGTGTCCGGAATGTAATCATCCGGTAAATAGAAGTTTGTTTTTAAATTCACGGCAGTACGAACTTCCACCCGCACCTCTTCTCCTTTGATCCGTGAAATTGCCTCTTCCAACATCTTCACGTAAAGATCAAACCCAACTTCCATAATGTCGCCAGATTGTTCTTTACCGAGTAAATTCCCTGCTCCCCGAATCTCTAAGTCCCGCATGGCTACCTTAAAACCAGAACCTAACTCTTGATATTCGAAGATGGTATTGAGTCTTTTTTCCGCAAGTTCTGTCATGAGTTTCTTGGAAGGATAGAACATATAGGCATAGGCCTTTCTATCGGAACGCCCCACCCGGCCCCTGATTTGATAGAGTTGGGAAAGTCCAAACATATCAGCCCTTTTGACAATGAGAGTATTGACATTGGGCATATCAATTCCCGATTCAATGATTGTAGTTGTGACTAAAATATCATATTTACGTTCGTAAAAATCAACAAGAGTTTCCTCAATTTCATCTTCTGTCAATTGGCCATGTAAAATTCCGACAGAAACCTCTGGAACCAGGGAACGAATGTAAGCGGCTTCCTCTTCAATGGATTCCACACGGTTATAGAGATAAAATACCTGACCACCCCTTTCGATTTCTTTCCGAATGGCTTCTTGGATGAGAGTATCATCTTCTTCTAATACATAGGTTTCTACACTTTGTCTATTTTTAGGAGCCGTAGAGATAATGGACAATTCCCGAATTCCAGTCAGGGCCATATGTAATGTACGAGGGATGGGTGTCGCTGTCAGAGTCAAAACATCCACAAGGTTTTTGAATTTTTTAATCGCTTCCTTATGAGTTACACCAAACTTCTGTTCTTCGTCAATGATGAGAAGCCCTAAGTTTTTTGGTTTTACCTTGGAAGACAAAATGGCATGGGTTCCAATGAGCATATCAATTTTCCCTTCGGAAAAATTCTTTAGGTCTTCTCTGATCTCTGCCGGAGACCGGAACCTCGATACAAAGGCAATTTTTACAGGATAGTTTTCATATCTCGATTTAAAAGTATTAAAATGTTGTAAGGAAAGGATGGTTGTGGGAGTGAGAAGCATCACTTGTTTTCCCGCCATAATCACTTTAAAAGCAGCCCGAATGGCAACTTCTGTTTTCCCATATCCCACATCCCCGCAAACCAACCGGTCCATTGGTCTTGCCGATTCTAAATCTTGTTTTACGGATTCAATGGCAGAAATTTGATCAGGGGTCTCTTCAAATTCAAAGGCAGCTTCAAATTCTTCCTGCCAAATGGTATCTGGAGGGAATGCAAATCCATTGAGTTTCAAACGATTGGAATAGAGTAACACTAGTTCTTCGGCAAGTTTATCGACTGATTCCTGGACTCTATCTTTGGCTTTTTTCCAAGAGTTTTTTCCGAGAGTGTCGAGCTTCGGAGAATCGGTTCCTCCAATGTATTTTTGAACCAAAGAAATTTGATCCAGAGGAACAAATAAACTATCCCCGCCAGCATATTCTAATTTTAAAAAATCTCTTTCTTTTCCATCGGCCTTGGTCCTTTCAATTTTAACAAACCGACCGACACCATGATTGACATGAACTACATAATCTCCCTCTTTCAAATCAATGAAAGATTCGATCATTTGCGAGGCTTGTTTTTTATAACGAGTTTTACGTTTGTATTGGCGACCAAATAGATCGTTGTCCGTAAAAATATAAACATTCTCTTCTAAAGCGTGAAATCCTCGTTTGAGATCCGAGATCACAAGATGAATTCCTGGTTTTACATTGTGAAAGGGAATGGGAAGTGGATCTTCCGAATCGGAATGAACGGTCTCGAGTTCATCTTCTGCAAAAAGGCCTTTCAGTCGCATCATCTGTGCAGAAAATGAGGAAGTGATAAAAATTTTATTCTTTGGATCTTCTGATAGAAGTTCTAAAAAATGTTCTTTGGCCTCACGAATCTTTCCTCGAAACCCACGCACTTCAGTGATTGGTTCATAAGAATAATTTCTTTGGTTATCGGGAAGAAGGGAAAAACGAATTCCCGGAGTTTCTTCGGAAGTGAGTGTTTCCCATTCCTCTCCAAATGAAAGTAGTTCCTCTGGTTTTAAACAGAATGCCTCTTCTTTCTTTTTCTCAAAGAGAGTGTTGTATTCCCTTTCCATTCCATAGGAACGTTCTTTCGTATCAAAAAACCTGGGAAAAATTAGAATTGGTTTTTTTGGAAAGAATTTTAGGAAACCTTCATGTTTACGAACGAGAGGCAAATGTTCTTCAATGACCTCTAGTTCCGAATCTATGGGAAGGCGTTTGTCTTTGTTTTCTTCTAATACTTCTTGGTATTTGGCCTTTTCCTCTCGACTAACAATCGTTTCGTTAGCTGCAGTGATGATGATTTCTTTAATTTTTGTTATGGATTTTTGGGTATTGGGATCAAAGGTTCTGATTTCATCTACGGTATCCCCAAAAAAATCGATTCGCACAGGGTTTGCCAAATAAGGAGTGTAAATATCGAGGATACCCCCTTTCAAACTGAAGTGGCCAAATTGTTCGCAAACCTCTTCCCTATGATAACCCAAATGGACTAACTCCGATAATAATTTTTCTAAGGGAAAGTCCTTCCCTAACTGCAAGGAAATAGATTTCCCTTTGAGGCTTTCTTTGATGGGAAGTTTTCGTAATAATGCCGAAACAGAAGTGACCACCAAACAACGATTTCCCGATAAGATCCGATTGATAGTAAGGATGCGATCTCTTTTCCATTCCATTTGCCATTTTGTATATTCATAAGGAATATTTTCAGGTCCTGGAAAATAGAAAATCTCTTCCTGTGGTAAAAAACTAAGGAGTTCCCGAGAAAAACTTTCTGCATCCTGGTTTGTTGGAAGCACCACAAGGTATGTGGAATCAGCGCTGAGAGTTTCATACAAAGATCCAGTGACAAAGGAATGGGCCGATTCGGGAATTCCACTTAAATTGACTAAAGATGACTTGGAATCAGCGATTACTGGTTTGGGACTAAATTTACGATCTTCTATTTCTTTGGACATGAATGTTTAATTAGGGATGGAGATGATTTGATTGTCAATGAGGCGGACGTCCCCTACAAATACGGCAATGGCCAAAAGAACCTCACCTTCTAATGATTCTTTCGGTTGGAGATCGATCGGATCGACTACTTCTAAATAATCAATACGCAAAGAAGACCCAGTCAGTAAAAAATCTCTTAGAATTTCTTTCCAAAGACGAATCTCTCTTTCCCCCCCAAGGATGGTCTTTTTTGCAAGGGCAAACATACGAGGGATGAGACTTGCTGTTTCTCTATCTTTTCTAGACAAACGGACGTTTCGCGAACTCATCGCCAGTCCATCCTCTTCTCTTCTAGTTGGAACTCCAATGACTTCCAAAGGAAAATTCAAATTTTCAACCATCGCCGAAATCACTCGGAATTGTTGGTAGTCTTTCAATCCAAAAAAAGTTTTGTTTGGTTCTGTCAAATGAAAGAGTTTGGATACAATTTGTAACACTCCTTCAAAATGACCAGGTCTTGTGCGACCACAAAGATGTTTTTGTAATTCAGGAATGCTCAAACTAATAGGAGTTTTGGTTTCCGGATACATGGTTTTTACGTCCGGTAAAAACACCAAGTCTACACCTTTTTCTTCGCATAACCGTAGATCGTCGTCTGTTTTTACTGGATACTGGGCAAAGTCTTTGGGATCATTAAACTGGGTCGGATTCACAAAAATAGAAACAATAGTTTTGTTTGTTTCTTTCTTTGAAGCTTCCACAAGATCCATATGGCCTAGGTGCAAACTTCCCATAGTCGGACAAAAGCCGATGCTAAAACCTTCCTTTTTCCAATCCCCAATCTGTTTTTTAAGTTCCTGAATGTTAGAAACAACAATCATAGAGATTCCTCGGTGCGAACCTTAACGCTAGTTCCATGTTCCTCATCCAAACCTTCCAATTCAGACATTAACTTCACATAAGGATATAAGGTTTCTAAGGATTCCTTAGTGACTTCTTGGAAAGTGACTCGTTTTAAAAAAGTATCTACACCTAAGGACGAATAAATCCGACTTCCCCTGGCAGTGGGAAGGATATGGTTTGTGCCACTGATATAATCTCCCATAGCTACGGGAGAATAAGGTCCCAGGAAAACACTTCCCGCATGTTCAATTTTGGAAAATACATCTTCGTTAACCTTCGTTTGGATTTCTAAATGTTCGGGAGCCAGTTCATTCGAAAACCAAATACAATCATCGATACTTGGAAACACAAGAATCGCAGAATTTTTATAAATGGAATTTTGTTTCATTTCCAATCGTTTGGGTCGTTCCACAAAAGCTTTTTCTAATTCTTCACTCACACGGTTAGCAAAGTTGATATCAGTTGTCAGTAAAATCGCAGAGGAATCCTCTCCATGTTCTGCTTGCGATAACATATCACAGGCGATCCACTTCGGATTGGCTGAGGAATCAGCAATGATACAAACTTCACTTGGACCTGCAGGACTATCAATTCCAATCAGCCCCTGACCCGCTAAGTAGGATTTGGCGGCAGCGACATAGGCATTTCCAGGTCCCACAACAAATTCTGATTTGGGAATGGATTCGGTTCCGTAAGCAGCAGCAGCAATCCCTTGGGCCCCGCCTACGGTGACAATTCGGCTGACTCCCAGAATCTGAGAGAGCCAAATGAGAATCTCAGGAAGGCCGTCTTTTTGAGGTGGTGTGATGAGTTGGATATTGGCAACCCCTGCAATCTTGGCAGGAATGACACCCATAAGCACACTGGAAGGATACAATGCCTTTCCCCCAGGGGCATAAACGGAAAGAGAAGGAATGGGAGTGTATTTAACACCTAACCGATTTCCATCGATAGTTTTAGACCAGGATTCTCTTTTTTGCGCCTCATGAAAAGATTCGATATTTGCTTTGGCTCGTAAGAATGCTTCTTTGATTTTGGGATCAATATTAGTTTGGATGGAATGCGGGTCAAGAGTGACTGCGGAAAGTTTGATGCCGTCAAACTTTTCTGTGTATTCAATTAAAGCTTTGTCTCCCCTTGTTTTTACAGCTTCCAAAATTGGAAGGATTCTATCTGTAGCAGAACTTAGGTCTTCCCGAGCCCCGGATAAAAAACGATCGAATTGATTCCGTGAATTTCTGTCACAGTTTAAGATAGGAATCGGCATAAAATCAGCTTGGAGGGAAGTCCTTCCCTAAACAAGCTTTTTGTCAGAAACGAGAAGAGAATTCGATTTGGTATCGTGACCCGTATTCATAAGCAACTTTTGACTGGTTCCAACCGGCATCGGTGGTTACAGTTGCTTGTACCCGTTTGGCCGATTCTCCCAAGGGAAATCCAGGTTCGTAACTTGCGACATTTCGTTTGGCAGAAAAATAAGAATCCACAATGTTATAAAGTAAAAAAACACCTAAAATTCCGGCTCCGGCTTGAATTACACCTAACTCCGTTTTTGCGGCATTGAATTTAGATTCAGCATTCGTTCGATTCACGAGCCAAAGAAGTTGGGCATCCTGTCTGTCAACAAGGACTGCTCCCAGTAAAACCGCTGATTGGTAGTCTGATCTCGCACTGATAAACTTATTATAGGAGTTGGCATAAGCAGCAGTGGCAGAAATGGCAACTACCGGAAATACATAGAGTTTCCAATTTTTACCATCAATGTATTTTTGTCCCCAGCCAGGCATTACAGTCGAACGCCAAAGAGTCGACCAATACGGAGTTTCATAATAATCTTCCGGAATTTCCTTTCGAACAATGCGTTCTTGTCTTGCGGCGAAACTCGCAGCCTTTTCCTTCGAATCGGATAAAACAACGCGCTGTTTGGCGGTGAGAACTTTGTTTCTGGGATTTTCTAATACTAAATCATAAATCCCTGTGTCTGTATCGGCATCTACGGCAAAGGTAGCTTTGGCTACTGAATCCGATTCTATGATCACTTTTTTGGCGAGGATTCGTTTCCCACCACTTGTCACCATATAAACTTTCATAGGATAGATAAAATCCTTTCCCTCGAGTAAAAATACCTTTTCCTTTTCTTCTTTAGAAACGGCATAGACGGAATCTTTTGTGAGTGTGGGAACCTTAGAAACTACAACTTCAAATTTCACCCACTCGGAATAACTTCCTACCTTCCCGAGTTTGTTGACCACTGCCACTCGGTGTTCATAAATTCCCGAAGTGTAATTGACCAAATCATAACTCGTTCCATTCACCCGTTCCGAAAGCACCAAGTATCCACTGGAATTTTTAATTTCCAAAACATACCCTGTTGCACCATCCACATCCATCCAACGCAACTGGAATTGGGACGGCTCTTCTCCTGTCTGTGCAGAAAGAGAGATTACAAAAACAAAAGATAATAATAAAAATTTGAGGAACTTATTCCACATAGATCTTTCCTGGGGTTAGGATTTTAGGAACCTTGAGTTCGGGAACGGAAATGAAAAAATCCTGTTTGTTATAAGCTGACTCCCGCTCCGATCCATCCGGTTGTTTGTACAAAGCTGCCACTTCCCAGCGGAATCGCCCTACATTTAATTTCTGAATTTCGCTAAACTGCAGTTTGGTGGAACCTGTTCGTTCATTGAGAATTTGTTTTTCGCGAATTCCGGAAATATCAATCAAATGGATTCGGTATCCCGACGCTTTCTCGACAGGTTTCCAAGTGAATAGAATCGAATTTCTGGAAAACAAATCCACCGTTTCATTCCGAACCGGATTCACAAGGCTTGGCGGCTCCATTCCGGAAATCATCTGGAAATTGCGAACGGCACTCAAATCACCATCACCTTCGAGTGGGCGAACCCGCCAATAAAACTTACCTAAGTCTTTGGATTTGAATTCAAAATAATTTCCTGAAACCGTTTCTTTCAAAACAAGAGGTTGGAAGTCAGATTGTTTGGCAATTTCTACTTCGTAGTTTGATTTTCCTGTTAATTTTCTCCATTTGAGAACCACTACAGAACGATCGTCTACTTCCACCTCAGCTCCGTTTGCTGGAGCAATGAGTTCCATTTCTTCTTTGGCGATCACAGTAAAGTTACTAGGTTTGGATTCCAAGGCCTGTCCATTCGAACCAATCCCTTTCACTCTCCAAAAATAAGTTCCCATACCGAGTCCACTCGTAAGTTTCAAAAAGTTATTCTTGGTAGATTCTGATTTGATTTTAGATTGAAAGTTGGAATCAGAACTAAGCTCCCATTCGTACCCGCTAAAGTCTTTATCATCCTTCCAGGAAAAGAAAAGTTGGGATTTAGTTTGTTCTTCCGCAAATGTTTTTCCACGCGCCGGCTCTAATAGTTCTGGTGGTGTTGTACTTGTTTTTTTGGAAATTTGAAAACTAACCACAGTGGATGATTTTTCGGCAATCCCTGGAAGATTGGATTTGGCCTGGATCCTTGCAAAATAACTTCCTTCTTTTAAGGAATCAAAAGCAAGCGATTGGTTCTGGGTTTGTTTGGAGATGGCGCCTTCAGAAAAATTAGAATCCTTAGCAATTTGTACAGAATAAGAAGAATAAAGATCCAATGGATTCCAGACAAACCGAACCACTGGTGTCTCTTGGTTATAGGTAAATACTTCTCCCGATTTAGGACTTAAGATCCGAAGAGAGGGATCACTCAAAATTCTGAATTGGAAAACTTCCGTTGTTTGTTTGGATTTGGAACGGGGATCTTCATAAGACACCCTCCAATAATAAGAACCAGATTCCAACTTTTTGGATAGATTCGCAGAGGTTAACTTCTCTTTGATGATCGATTTTGAAAAATCAGGAAATAGGGAGATTTCAATCGAAGGATTCGTTTGTTTTATTGAATCGGGTTTCCAACCGGAAACCGAAAAAGAAATTCGTTCTGTGCCTGACTCAGAAAGGATGTTTTTACGATTTTCCGGTGTTGCTAATTGATAAACTGGTTTTCCAACCTTCACTCCAGAATCCGTTACATTGGCAATTTGGTCTTTGGCAATGGTTTCTTCTTTCCCATTGGAAGTGAGTTTTGCTTCTCCTTGATCTACTTTGATGTTTAACTCGGATTTGGTTTTATCCAGTTTTACATCACCATTAGCCACTTCCACAGTTTTGTCTCCCGCCGTGATATTCATTTTCATATCACCAGAAACAGTTCCTTCCCGTGCCGCTTCAAACGATCCATAAGCAAAATTGATATTGATATTTTTATCAGAGATATCCAAAAGGATCATGGAATTTTCGGAGATATTGATCTTCGTTCCATCATTTAACGTAAGTACGGCGTCCGATAGACCTTCCGTGCGGATGGTATCTCTATTTTTCACTTCTGTTTTGGATTCGATCAAATCCCAAACAACAGCATCATTGTATTTTCGAAGGACAGTTTTGTTTTTAAAAGTAATTACACCAATGGTGGGACTTGCTGTGTCATTAAAACGATAGTTCAAATTCCTATTCAGAAGGAAGGAGAATAAAAGAATGAGTAGAATCAAAGCAGAAACTACAAATCTTGTATCGTTTAAGAGTCTCATGGTTTTTACTTATGTGTCCTTGTGAAAACACCATCCCATCCAGAACCTGGGGGATTCAATTTGTATTCTTCACATCGTTCGATGAGCATATGACTGGATTTGTCTTTCTGGCCTTTGGCTTTTTCGGAATCCGTAAAAAGTTTGATTGCTAAATTCCAATTTTGATCCAAATAGGCATTGAATCCGGATTCATAGATTTCAGCCGCCTCAACCGCGTTTGGTGTCACGAGGGTACGGTAACCAATCAGTTCATGAATTTTGACTGGTTCATTTTTTCCCTTCACTCGCACAAGGTCCAAGTAACGAGTCACCATCTCTTCTTGGATGGAATCACGAATCGGGTCAGTGATGAGGATGTTCACCCCATAGTCTTTCCCTGCAGCTTCAAGCCTTGCCGCAAGGTTTACTGTATCTCCCATCATGGTGTAGGAAGCAAGGGCATCTGTTCCCATAAAACCAACCTTAGCTGGTCCTGAGTTCAGTCCAATCCGTGCATCCATGACTTGGGCTTCTTTAGAATAAAGATTATTTTCCGTCCAATAATTACGTAGTTCCGCAAGTTTCATCACCATGTCGACACTGGCACGTGCGGCTTTCAGTTCATGATCCGAAACAGAAACCGGTGCATTGAAGATTCCCACAATCGCATCCCCAATGTATTTATCCAAAACTCCTTCGTGTTTTTTCAAAAGAAGGGTCATAGCCGATAAATATTCATTTAAAAGGGCAGCGAGATCGGCAGACTTTAATTGTTCAGAGATAGTAGAAAAACTAGCGACATCCGAGAAAAAAGCAGTGATATGAGTTTCTGATCCTCGTTTCAAAGCGGCAAGGTCCACCATGGCTTCTTGTACCACAACAGGATCAATCATACTCCCAAGGATGTTTTTTACCTTTTCCCTTTCTTCCAAACCCGCACCCATATCAATGAAATATTTGGTGAGAAGTCCCACTTCATCTTGGGTGGTCGGTTTGATGCCAATTTTAAAATTCCCTTTCGCAATTTCTAAAGTGGCGGTTAAAAGTTGTAATACGGGTTTCGTAATGGTTTTAGAAAAGAAAAATACAAAAATCAGGGCCGAACAAAGACCAATACCTGCAATATAAAGATTGGTTTTTTGGCTTTTATAAACATCGGCAAAAGCCTTTTCTTCCGATACAATGGTAATCACACCGGCATCTGCAAATCCAATCTTTTGAAACGATCCTAAATACGACCCGCCAAGTTCTTCATCCAAATAACTCATCTGCCCCGTATTCGGAGCACTGGTTAACATGGATTTGACGATAGGCATGGAAGCAAGATCTGTCGCAGCAAGAATTAAGTCTTCTTTGGGGTGAGCAAGGGCCGTTCCGTTTCCATTCACCATAAAGGTGGTTTCGATTCCCTTTTTGGAAAAGGCACCAATAATTTTGTCCAGTTTGACAATCATCACAAGAGCATTGTCATTTTCCCCGTTTTCCGATGTAGGGATGGCAATGGCAAAGGAAGGTTCTTGGAATCCAGGACTGGAATTCAAAAGCACTGCCTGACCATTAAAGGCTTCCGCGAGTGCATCCCGGTTTCTTGTAACCACCGCATGAAAGTCTTCTTCGGTAACCGAACTTTTTTTCAGTTCTTCTTCATTGAAAACTTCCCTTTTCATCACAAGAGTGTTTTCTCTTCTTTCAAAGATTCCTAAATAAATGAATTCTTTATCATTTTGAAAGAAAGTTTTGATCAGAAGTTTTCTTTCTGGTTCGGGGAGACCTTGGGTTGTGAGAGTAATTGCAATTTGGCGACCCTTTTCCACAACACCTAGAATATCAGATTTTACCTTGGAGCCAATAATCTCGGCAATACGGATATTATTATCACGTAACTGCAGTTCAATGGATCTTTTAAAATAGAAAGAAGCAAAAAAGATAATGACAGATACAGAAAGAATAAAGAGAAAACTAATCACTCCCATCATTTTCAACTGAAGGGAAAATTTTGTATTTGAAGATTCGTCTAATGCATGTACCTCGGAGGCTTCATTGGTCTGGGCAGGCTTTGGCTCAGAAACTGGTTCCGCTTTTACTGTTTCTCTTTCGATCACATCCGATTCGGAAAAAGAAGATTCAATCAAATCATAAGGATGGTTAGGCGATTCATCTGCCGGAGAAATTTCTTCTCTCTCCTCATATGCAAGGTCCGCATTCACTTCTTCGAAGCGGGCTTGTGCGTCATTGGCAGAAACGAGGACTGCTTCTCTTTCTTTTTTGCGACCAGATCTACCCACAAATTCTAAAGGCGGATGGCTAAAGATAGTTTTTTTAGAAACATGATTTTGCGAAACAGTTGAATCGGATACAGAACTTGTTTTTCCTGTTAGGCCAAATTTATGAGTGATCCGATCCGGCGAGATTTTATCATCCCAAAGATATTCCAAACGAGCAAATACGGAACGGGCTTCTAATTCAAGGCCCTTAGGAACTAAAACATAAACAGTTTTATCTTCTCCTAACTTCGAAAGTTCATTCGCCAAATATTTGTTTGTTGCAATGTTATGAATGGAAACAAAAGGAAACTCAAGACGATTTGTCTCCGTGGGGATTCCCCAGAGCGGGGGCCCAAAACGGAACTCCAATTCACCGGCACGCCGAGTTTGGAAGAATATAGTAATCCCCTCGTTCCAGTCCCAGGTTTCTAAACTACCGGGAGATTCATCCCAGAGCAAAAACGAGAGTTTGGACGTTCGGAGGAACGGAATTTCTGCGGAAATTTCTATCATGCCTTTTTTAGTATCGACTTATTACGCCATACAATCGATCTCAATTCTAGATGAAAATCATCACGTTAAATTGCAACGGAATTCGTTCCAGTTTGAGCAAAGGTTTGCTCGATTTTATCTGTCAGGAAAATCCTGACATTATTTGTTTCCAAGAAACAAAGGCCCCCGTGACAGAAATTGACCGTAAGGAATTTCGAGATCTGGGATACGAAGTGCATAGTTGTTTAGCAGAAAAACCTGGATATAGCGGAACTGCGGTTCTGACCAAACAAAAACCAAAATCTGTCGCCGTTGGATTTGGGGATGGGATCTATTTGTCCGAAGGAAGGTCTTTACTTTTAGAATATCCCGATTTTTTTCTCTGGAATCTCTATTTTCCTTCGGGAACGAGTGGAGAAGAAAGACAAAAAGTGAAATACAAATTTTTAGATTCGTTTTTTGAGATGGCAAAGCCTTATACAAAGAAGAAAAAACCTCTGATTGTTTGTGGGGATGTCAACATTGCCCATACAGAAATCGACATCCACAATGCCAAAGGAAACCAAAAGAGCTCTGGTTTCCTTCCAGAAGAAAGAGCTTGGGTTTCTAAACTTTTGGATTTGGGATTTCTGGACTGCTTTCGCGTGGTGCACCCGGAAGTTCGGGACGATTACTCGTGGTGGACCTACCGCTTCCAAGCGAGAAAAAACAATAAGGGTTGGAGGATTGATTACTTTTTCATTACGAAATCTCCCAAATACAAAATCGAATCCGTTCACATTGCCAAAGAACCGGTTCTCTCTGACCATGCTCCGGTGGTGATGAAAATCCAATTCACTTGACAAAGCCCTAGTTTCAGGGGAGATTTCTTAAGATGAAATTGGCCGCCCCCCTAATCCTTTCTCTTTTTAGTTTTCAATGTTCCGTTCTTGGTGTGATCCAAGATAAAATTCCGATGCCTGCTTTTGAATTTGATTCTTTATCGATCAAAAGTATCACGTTTACAGACATCACTCTGAATGTTGTGACTTCCGTAGAAAATCCCTATCCGGTTTCTATCCCCAGTTCCTTACTCGATATGGATATCAAAATTGAAGGATTAAAACTTTCTCAAATCAAAACGGATCTTGGTGCCATTGAAGGAAAAAAAACAAAACAACTTCCTTTGGAAGTGAAACTAAAGTATACTGACCTACTCAATCTTTATAAAAAATTTCCAAACAAACCTTTGTTAGAAGTCAGTGCCGAAGGAAATATGAAAGTTCCCATTCCTAAACAATGGCAACTTCTCGGAAAAGATTCCCTTAGTTTTCCCTTTGTTAAAAAACGCGAAATCCCGGCCATCCTTCCCAATGTAGAAATCCAAAATTTCAAAATCCTGATGCCGACAGAGGCGGATATCCTAAGTGCCTCGAATACAGATGCCCTTGCCGACACTGCTACGGGATTTTTAAAAGGACTTCTGGGCGGAACGAAACAACCGGCCACTTCTGCTGCCAAAGCTGGTCTTGCCGGTCTCAAACTGGACTTAAATACAGAATTTGATTTTATATTTTCCAACCAAGCTGCCTCTAACTTAAACCTAACCGGTCTTAACTATGATCTCAATTTAGCGGGTGAAAAATTCCTGAACGGAACACCGAAAGAAATTCTAAATTCGGGAAAAACATCTACTGTCAAAATTGCCACCAAGTTTCCCATAACTTCAATTAGTTCCTCACTCTACAAAACCATCCAATCGCGGACGGCACAGTTTGATCTAAAAGGAGATTCGGGACTGAAAGTTCCTGCTGTCGCAGAAACCATTCCTTTCCAATATGAAAAACAAGGGAACTTTAAGTGGTGAGATAATTTTAAGGTTTAAAAACGAAAGGGCGAAGGAAATCCCACTCGGCCCTTTGATGGATTTATTTTTTCTTCTGTAACATCTGTTTGATTTCGTCTCTCGTCTTTCCGGGATAGAGGCGAATTTGATAACTAATCAAAAACTTGGTGATGATGGGAGTTCCGTCTTTGCTAGAATGTTCATAATTAAAACGAGAAGCATCATTTTGAATGATCTTTGCAATGTCATTGATCCTTGGCACACGGCGGTCAAAGGCAATGGATTCCAGTTTTCCGGTGATACTATTTAGGCCAATCGTGATCATTCCATCATCCACAAAGGTAAGGAGATCAAACTTCTTCATTTCCTCTTTAGAAAGTTCATCCCCACCTGGGTCTGGTTTTCTACGAATTTTATCGGAATGGCGGATTTGGCGGACTGCATAGGAATCGGAAGCAATAAATACCCGAAATAGTTCTGTAGGCTGGTCACTTTTCTTTTGGAAAAAAGGAAGTTCTCCTGAGTGGTTTTGCACTTCTTCTCCCTTTTCGTTGATGATGATTTCTCCTTCACCACCAGGGGGCGGGAGTAAGTCTTTTGTCGGAAGGACTTCCGCAGTGACTTCGGCATTTGTACTCGTAGGAGGCGTCGATTGGCAATGGATGAGAAGAAATAAGGAAAGAACCGGTACAAACAAATGCAAGAATTTCATTTCGACATCAGTATTTGGCGGTTTCTCCCAGTGGCAAGAATTTAAAATAGAAAGGGCAATCCCTAAATTAAATATTTTGCGAACACTGTGGCAAGTCCGAGGAAAAAGAAAAATCCACAAACATCCGTTGTTGCCGTAACAAAAATGGAGGAAGCAATCGCAGGATCAATACGCATCGCTTTCAAAACAATGGGAACAAGAGATCCCGTAAGCGAAGCGACAATCATATTCACAAACATAGCCGTTCCGACCACAAGCCCCAGTACAAGGTTACCCTTTACAATATAGATCATACATCCGGTAACGGTTCCAAGCACCAGTCCATTCAAAACCCCAATAGTACATTCCTTACGGACAGCTTCCCACCAGTTGGAAAAAGAAAGATCTCCAGTGGCGATGTTGCGAATCACAACTGTTACGGACTGTGTGCCGGCATTTCCACCAAGTCCTGCCACAATCGGCATGAGAGTGGCAAGAACCACAATCTGCGAGATCGTATCTTCAAAAAAAGCAACGACAGTGGAGCTGACAAAGGCTGTGAGTAAATTCACATTTAACCAAATGATCCGGCGTTTTACCGATTGTAAAATGGGAGTGGATAATCTTTCATCCTCTGATACCCCGGCCATGAGTAGGATATCTTCCGATGCTTCTTCCTCTACGATCTCGAGCACATCGTCCACTGTGATCCGACCAATGATCCGACCTAAATCATCTGTTACAGCAGCACTGACTAAATCGTATTTTTTGAATGTATTGGCGACCTCTTCCTGATCCACATCGTAATGGAAGGCAAAGACGGAAAAATTAGTGATCTTTGCCACCTTGGTATTGATCGGAGTGAGGAATAAATCTTTTAAAGGAATAAAACCTTCGAGGACTCCGTCTTCGTCGGTAACGTAAACTTGATAGATTTCGATCTCTTTGGCTTTTTTGCGGACATTGATGATGCCTTTGCGAACGTTTTCCGTAATGGAAACCGTAGCAAAGTCTTTGGACATAAGTCGTCCGGCAGAGTATTCTCGAAATCCTAATTGGGATCTGATCTCAAAACTTGCGGCTTTACTTAAATTTGCAAGAACTAACTCGCGCTTGGCGCCAGGGAGATAAGAAAGTAAATAAGTAGTTTCATCGGTTTCAATATGGTTGAGAGTATCTGAGATTTCGTCCACAGAGAGTTCTTCTAAAAAGGACTCCAAAGTCTCCTCTTCCATTTTAATGAGTGAATAAGCTTGGTCTTCAGCAGGAAGGAGTCGGAATAAATATAATTCCTCTTCGCGTTCTAAATCACGAAATAAGGTAACGATGTCGGCAGGGTGAGCCCCGTTAAGCATTGCTTTGAGTTGTTTGGAATCCTCGGACCCAATGAGGGCTTTGATCTGATCGACAAACTCATCATAGGAATCGCTGTCTCTGTCGATTTTGATACGGAATTCGGACTCTTTCTTTCTTTCTTCTTCCATAAATCAGCGGATTTCCTGAAATTTGCAATTGACGGTTATGTCACGTGGAGCATAGGCTATATCCTATGTCGGCACGAGTTCGAATTTTGAAAACGAATCTTTTTCTTCTCCTTGTTTTTTCCCAATGTGTTCTCTTCGAACCAAAAATCAGCAAGGTTCCCGATGCCTATGTGCGTGATGAGGTGATGAATGCGGAACAGAAAAACGCGACAAGAGTCCTTACTGATAAAATCATCAAACTCAACAATGAAGTCTCGGCCCAAAGAAAAACAAACAATCTGACGAGCCAAGCCATCAAAATCTCCCAAACCAAGGTCACAAAACATAGCTCCCAAAGGGATCTCGCAAGAACCAAAGAAACCTACTTTGTATTAAAAGAAGATGCGGCAACTTCCAAACGTTATCTAGAAGAAAGCCAAGGCCATGAGTTGGAACGCGCGAAAGAAGAAACACGTTTCAAAACTTGGGTACAAAAAGAAAAAGAAGACAAAGCTTATTTGGAAATGAAAGAAGCAGCTCTTGGAGAACTCATCGCCGAACTGGAATTAGTGCGCTCGGAGATTGCCGTTAAGTTCCAAGAGTCCCAAGGAAAAACTCCTGCGGACCCAGAATACATCAAAAAAGAAATTTATGAAACCCAATATGCGGAGAAAAAATCAGATGCGCGCAGGCGTGTCTCGGATTGGGAGCGGGTCAAAACAGAAGCTCCTAGTTTGCCTAAAGTCAATTTAGAGGATAGTTTTGACGATGCGAAGTAGATTGAGATTTTTCAGTTACCTCCTCCTAACTCTTGTTTTTGTTTCCGGTCTTTCTGCGGACTGGGTGTATTTTCCTTATGAATACAACCAAATCTATAAAGAAAAATATGCTTTAGAATTGGAACTGGCTGACATTCGCAAACAACACCAAAACGAATTGAATCGTTTGGAAGAAGAAAAAAAAGAACTCCAAACGCAAAATCGTAATCTCACAGAAGATTTGGAATTGGAAAAAAGAAATCGTGCCAAAGAACAGGACGAGTATTCCGATAAGATGCGCGATTATGATATGCGCCTTCGTAGTTTAGAGAAGAAAGGAACAGATAAAGAACGTCTGCTCGCCGATGAAAATCGCAAACGAGAAGAGAAAGACCGTGCTGATTTGGATGCATTGAAGAAAAAACTCGAAGACCGCGAAAGAGAATGCCTTCAAAAAGAACAAAAACTCCGCGAAAATTATGAATCCAAAATGGATGAACTAAAAGAAAGGATTCTTAACCTAGAAGAGGAACTTGCAAATCTTCGGAAACTCACCAAAGAACAAAAAAGAGAATTGGAACGACTTGCCGAACAAACCAAAGAGTTCGAAGAGAAGTTAGCAAAAGAAATCACTTCTGGCCAAATCCGACTCAAACGTTTTCATAACAAACTCATCATCAATATTGATGATAAAATTTCTTTTGATAGTGGTTCTTCTGAATTAAAACCAGCCATCCTACCCGCCATTGAAAAGATTCGGGATATTTTAGCGGCATATCCTGAAAACTACATTGTGGTAGAAGGACATACGGACAATGTTCCGATCAAAACAAAATTCAGAAACAACTGGCACCTTTCCAGCGAACGAGCGTTATCTGTTTTAGAGTTTATGTTACAAAACAAAAACCTAAATCCTAAGAATTTTTCCAGTGGCGGTTATGGTGAGTTCCAACCCATTGTTCCGAACACTTCCAAGGAAAACAAAGCCCTAAACCGCCGGGTGGACATTGTGGTGGTTCCGAGAGCTACGGGGTCACTGAACACAAATAATGACTAAACCTAGGCCCAAACGATCTCGATTGGTTTTATTCTTAAGCCTATCGGGTTTATTATCCATTGTCATTTTTATCATTGAATGGATCGGTTCTAGGGAAAGTGGAAGCCTTGCTCTTTTTGCCGATGCAGGCCATATCATCACAGATGTATTTGCCCATCTCATTTCCCTTTTTGCCCTTCTGATTGCTTCCAAAAAACCAACGACGAAATACCCATTTGGATTCCACCGGTTTGAGGTTTTAGCTGCCCTTTTCAATGGACTTCTTTTGATCGGCATTGCGATCTTTATCCTCTATGAAAGTTTGGTCCGGTTTTCTGGACCTATTCATGTGGAAGCAGATACCATGCTCACTTATTCCCTCATCGGATTTTGTATCAATTTGGTTTCTGCGGCCCTTCTTGCTGGTGTTAGCAAAGACAGCCTCAATCTAAAGTCCGCTTACCTCCATGTCCTCAGTGATCTTTTAGGAACCTTTTCTGTTGTGGTTGGGGCTCTCATCATCCGGTTTACGGGTTACCGAGAGGTGGATCATTTTTTAAGTATTATTCTTGGAATCTTCATTCTAAAAACATCCTTTGGAATTGTCAGAGAATCGATAGAGATCCTAATCGAAGCAGACACAAGTGATTTCGATAAAGACCATTTACTCGAACACATTCGTGCGTTAGGGGGGATCGAATCGGTAGATAACATCACGGTTCGCAAACTCACCTCAGGAGTTTTCTCTGTCGAAGTTCAAATCCTAGTCAAAAAGGATGCTGACCGGGACAAAATTGTCTTAGAGATCCACCAGGTTTTAAAAACAGAATTCGGAGTTCCTTTTGTTTCTGTCGAAATCCTTTCTTCCGGTTTGAAAGCAAAACTCGAGGCAATTGCTGTGAGAGAAACCGAACGAGAGTTTGGTCATCATGGCCATAGCCATGGGCATGCTCACGACCATCACTAAGAAAGTTTTCTATTTTTCTTTTGGACTAAGTAATTCGTAAAAGAATCTTCCCACACAAAGAGTTGGTAATCCGGATCAATGGACTTCAGTTCTTTCGGCGAAAAAAGATTCCAGTGGGCTGTGAGGGCTTGAAGTAATCCATCAGTAGGATAAGGAAATCCGGAAAGTAAAAATTCTCCATCTGGATTGCCAATGTAAGGAGAGAGAAATTCCTCTCTCCATTGGATGAGTTTCTCTCTTTCCTTTGCGACCACTTCATTCTCGAGGGAGACCGATTTGGATTTTCCAATCAGCAAAGAAACTAAAGATAAAAGTTCTTTGAGTCGAAGTTCCATCCCCAATTTCCCATAATTTTCTAGAATCAAATCCGAGGGGAAAATCGGATATTCGCATAACATCAGTTTGAGATGACTTACCATAGGAGTGAAGTCTGTATGAAAGCTTTCTTTAATGATTTGGTTTCCTTTTACCAAAGGATTCTCATTCTTTTTAAGACGGACTAAATAGACCGGATTTTCCGAATCGGATTTAGTGACCCAAAAAATGATATCGGCTTCTCCACCATTGGTGATAAAGGATTTGGTTCCAGAGAGTTTTCCATTCTCAACAGTGGACTTCAGTTTCCGGAGTTTGGTTTCCCAACCCGGCTCACTCACTCCCACAGCATAAATCTTTGTAGGTGTTTGGTTCTGAAATGCCGACCAAAGGGAATCTTCATGATTTGGAAGGGTTTGGGTTTCGTCCGTTTGATAATTTGGGAACTCTTTCGGTTTTGGGTTTTGGGATTGCAGAAGGATTCCACCGGCGACATTCACTTCCACCATACAAGAAAGACCAAGGGATACTCCCACTGGTTCTTCTGCGAGTAAAGAGAGTTTCTTTTGAAATTCTAAATAGGACTCAAGTCCCAAAAGGAAATGGTAAAATCCCTCCTGAAGGAGATACGGTTTCCAACTCCGATAGAAGCCGGTCTCTGGCCCACCCGTATCTTTGGGATAAGAAGAACCAGAAACCCCATACTTTAGAATCAAATTCTCTGAATCGAGTCCCACAGTAGACTACTTAGATTTTTTTTTGGCATACTTGATATCGAGGGCCTTTTCTTCTTCCAAGACTTTTTTTAAATATTGGCCAGTAAACGAGCGTTTTACGGTGACTACTTCTTCTGGAGTCCCTGTGGCTATCACTTCCCCGCCACCATCTCCCCCTTCGGGGCCAATATCGATGATATAGTCTGCCGCTTTAATCACATCCAAATTGTGTTCGATGATGACCATAGAGTTTCCTTTGTCGACAAGGACTTGCAAAACAGAAAGTAACTTTTCAATGTCTTCGAAATGAAGTCCAGTGGTTGGTTCATCCAAAATATAAAGAGTTTTTCCCGTAGGGCGTTTGGATAGTTCTGTGGAAAGTTTGATCCGTTGAGCCTCACCCCCAGAAAAGGTGGTGGCCGCTTGTCCGAGTTTGATATACCCAAGACCCACATCCATCAGAGTGTCTAACTTACGTTTGAGATTTGGAATTTTTTCAAAGAAAACAACCGCCTCTTCGATGGTCATCTCCAAGATATCCGCTATGTTTTTTCCTTTGTATTTGACTTCCAAAGTTTCTCTGTTGTATCGTTTTCCTTTACAAACCTCACATTCCACATAAATATCAGGAAGAAAATGCATCTCAATTTTTAAGATTCCGTCGCCTTCGCATTTTTCACAGCGCCCGCCAGCCACGTTAAAACTAAACCTTCCCGGGCCATACCCTCTAACTTTTGCTTCTTCGAGTCCGCTGTATAAGTCCCGAACAAAAGTAAACAAACCTGTATACGTTGCTGGGTTGGAGCGAGGAGTTCTTCCAATGGCCGACTGGTCAATGTTAATCACCTTATCTATTTGATCTTTTCCCAGGATTTTTTTATGTTTTCCCGGAATGAGTTTCATTCCCATCACAGAACTTGCCAGTTCCTTATAAAGAATTTCATTAATGAGAGTGGACTTTCCGGAGCCAGAAACCCCCGTAACAACGGTTAAACTCCCTAATGGAATAGAGACATCCACATTCTTTAGATTGTTATGTGTGGCTCCCGTGATCTTTAAGAACTTTCCATTCCCAACTCGTCTTGTTTCCGGCATGGAGATTCTTCTTTCCCCAGAAAGGAATTTTCCTGTAACCGAATGTTTGTTCTTTTTGATTTGTTCGGGTGTACCGAACGCCACAATTTCCCCACCATGAACTCCGGCACCAGGGCCCATATCCACGATGAAATCGGCCTCTTCCATAGTTTCTTTATCATGTTCGACAACAAGAACCGTATTTCCCAAGTTGCGAAGGCCTTTCAAGGTTTGGACAAGTTTGGTATTATCTCTTTGGTGGAGACCAATCGAAGGTTCGTCCAAGATATACAAAACACCCATTAGGCGAGAACCAATTTGTGTCGCGAGCCTTATCCTTTGCATCTCTCCGCCAGATAGGGTTCCTGCGGAACGACTTAGGTTCAAATACCCCACACCGACATCATTTAGGAAGTGAAGGCGTTGGAGGATTTCTTTTAAGATGGGTTTGGAGATGGTATCTTCTGCTCCTTTGTATTCGGAAGCCTTAGTAAACTCTAAAGCCTTTTCGATGGAATAACCCGTATAGGCATCAATTCCCACTCCTTGAACTTTCACCGCCAGGGCTTCGGGGCGCAGTCGTCTTCCATGACATTCATCGCAATCATGATTTGTCATAAAGGATTCAAACCACTGGCGCATCGAATCGGATTTGGTTTCCTTATAACGACGTTTGAGGTTAGGAATCACTCCTTCGTAATTTTTGGAAAATTCATAATGCGAATTGGCACCGCGAAAATCATAATCAATATGAATCGAAGCATCCCCATGTAAAATGGTACTTTTCACTTTTTCGGATAAGTCCTTCCAAGCTGTGTTTAAATTGAATTTCAATTTTTTGGATAACGCTTGTATGGTGGCCATATACCAATAGGAATTGGATTTGGATCCTCCCCACGCCTCAATACAACCTTCGGCAAGAGAAGCCTCTCTATCGGTCACAAGGAGGGATTCATCAAACTCTAAGAGCGCACCAAGTCCATCGCAATTGGAACAAGCACCGAAGGGAGAGTTGAAAGAAAATAGTCTAGGTGTGAGTTCTGGAATGCTGACATCATCACACTTGGGACAAGAAAGTTTCTGTGAGAAGAGATGGTCTTTTTCTCCGTCTTCCACCACCACAATTCCATCCGCGGTCTTGAGAGCGGTTTCCACAGAATCCGACAATCGAGATTGGATTCCTGGTTTCATCACAATCCGATCCACAACGATATCGATATCTGCTTTGAAGTTTTTCTTTAAAGGAATTTCGTCTTCCAGGGAATACACTTCCCCATTCACACGAACCCGATTGAATCCTTCCTTTTTGAAACGTTCGAGAACCTCTTTGTGTTCCCCTTTTTTCCCTTGGATGACAGGAGCCATAATTTGGAGTTTGGTTCCCTCGGGAAATAAATTGATTCGGTCTGTAATTTGGTCTACAGAGAGGCTTGAGATGGCCGTTCCACATTTAGGACAATGAGGTTTTCCCACTCTGGCGTATAACAGCCGTAAATAATCATAAATTTCTGTCACAGTTCCCACCGTCGAACGCGGGTTTCTGTGTGTGGTTTTTTGTTCAATGGAGATGGCAGGGCTCAACCCCTCAATTTGGTCCACCTCCGGTTTTTCCATTTGCCCGAGGAATTGCCGGGCATAACTGGAAAGGGACTCTACATACCGGCGTTGTCCCTCAGCATAGATGGTATCGAAAGCGAGGGAGGACTTACCCGAGCCTGAAAGTCCGGTGATGACCACAAGTTTGTCTCGGGGTATGTCAAGGTTTAAGTTTTTGAGGTTATGTTCTCGGGCGCCGCGAATACGAATAAAGGAATCCACATCGGATAGGTTGTTTTCCTCTTTCATTCTGGAAAGAATTTTAAGAAATGACGGAAGAGGTTCGCCCGTGTTTCGAATTCTTTTTTTGGTAATTTTCTTACCCTTTCGCCTTCTGTACCAGATTTACCTACGTCTAAGCCTTGTTTTCCAAAGAGGCCGAGAGGTCTATGAACTCGAATTTCCGGCTGTTTTTGAAGATTCATATAAGTCTTATTTTGTCAAAAAATTACAAGGTAAGGAAGAAACAGTCACTAGACTAGAACTCCTTATCCTTCTCAAACTCATCCAAAAAAATGGGAAGATCAAAACTCTTGATATCTCACTTCCCCCTCTCGAATGGACTCTTTCTGAATTCTATGAAGTGAGAAACCAACTCATCGCCATCAAAGAATCGGGAAAAAAAGTGCGAATCTTTACTAAGGAAGGTGGTGTAGGTACTCTCCTCCTCCTAACGGCAGCTACGGAAAAGTATTTGGCTCCGGAATCGGAATTTATGGTTTTACTCCCAAGCGCCGAACCCATGTTTTTCGGTAAGTTTTTAAAAACTTGGGGGATTGAAGTGCAAGCCTTTGCTTCTGGCCCATACAAATCCTTTGCAGAAAGTTTCACACGGGGTGAATTTTCAAAAGAAGCAAAAAAGAATTTAGAAACCTTAATTTTAGATCTGCGCAAAGTTTTACTCACAGCCCTAACCAATGGGAACAAATCACTGGAATCTGTTTTTTACAAACCCATGTTATCTGCCGATGAACTCTTATCTGCTGGAATCATTGATGGGATCAAAACAGAAACGGAATTTTTTTCAGAAGATCGAAAGTTGTTTTCTGGAAACTATCCTTCCCTTCATTACAGTATCAAAGAATTTCGAATCCTTCCCAAAAGAAAGGCCGAGATTGTGATTCTTCCTTTAGAAGGTGGAATCTCCGGCGGAGATTTTTTACATAAAAATAGAGAGAACGGAAAAATCGAAGCCTTCTCCCTCATCCCCAATCTCAAAGCCCTTGCCGAAGACAAAAAAATCAAAGCAGTGATTTTAGAAATTTCTTCGCCTGGTGGTTCTGCATTTTACTCCGAACAAATCCACCAAGAAATTCTAGAATTAAAGAAAACCAAGATTGTGACTGCTTATTTTAAAGATACAGTGGCAAGCGGGGGATATTACCTAGGTTCGGCGGTCGATCATATCACAGCCTCTCCTGTTTGTATCACCGGCTCCATTGGAGCAGTCAGCATTCGTGCCAACTTACAAAAGTTATATAAAAAATTCCAATTGAATAAAGAGGCCGTTGGTTTTTATCCGTTTCGGGACATCCATTCCGAATTCCAACCTCTCTCCAAACAAAGTGTTCAGTATTTAGAATCACAAATCAAAAAAACAGAAGGTTTGTTTTACAGACGTGTGGCTGAAGGAAGAAAAATTCCTTTGGAAGAAATGCCAAAAATTGGAATGGGTCGGGTGTATTTGCCGACGGTAGAAAACCGAATTGTGGATGCCCTTGGTGGACTTTTAGATGCCGTGCATGAAGTGAGAGAACGTTTGGGTGGTCGACCCATCACTCTTTCGGAAGAACTTCCGGCTTATAATTTAAGAAATAAAATTCCTATCCTTGGGGGCCTTATTGCCGAGCTAAAAACCTTGGAATCATTGAATGAAATTTCTCTCCTATCCCCCGTTCGGCTGGCTTGGAAAAATAGAAGGTAACTTAAGAATTCAATAGGCTTTCTCTACCCACCGGTAGCTTTTTCCAATCGATTGCGAAGTCCCTCTTCTCCCCGTCCTGATTTGGGAACTTCGCAGAAGATGGTTTCGATTCCTGCGAGGTCACAGGATTCAAAAAATGCATAGAGTTTTGACGCATAATCTTCATTAGAGGATACAGGACAAAACCACGCCATTCCACCTAAAGCCCGTTTAGCGAATCTTTCGCTTGAGCCATTTGGTTCCACAGCTTCTTCGATAAACCCAATCCAAGCAGTCGTTTTGGATTCTTTCATTGTCTTTAAACTATAGGTAAATTCTTCGGTGGATGCTAAGATGACTCGGGCTGAGGGAGCATAGTGTTTGTATTTGGTTCCGGGACTTAAAGGTATGGTCCTGCTATCATTTTTCAAAGTTGTCTCAGGAATCCAAAGATCCGGAAGAATGGAGACTAGTTCCTTGGATTCAATGGATCCGGGTCGTAGAAGTGCGGGTGTTTTCCCCACAAGACTTACCACCGTGGATTCAATTCCAAAACTTGGTTCCTCCGCCTCAAGGATTCCATCTACCACCCCATCAAAGTATCGCAAAACATCTGTTAATTTTGTTAAGGAAGGTCTCCCCGAAAGATTGGCCGAAGGAGCAGAGACCGGTCCTCCCGAAAGTTCGATCCATTCCCGAACCACAGGGTTTTTCGGAATTCGCACCGCAAGTGTCTCCAAATCTTTTGGAAAAAGAGATTTGTCTTTTTTGGGAAGGATGAGAGTGAGGGGGCCTGGGGAAAATTCCTCCAGAAGTTTTCTCCCTACTTCACCTAACTCGCAAACAGCGGCAATGGCATCTATGGAATGAAAATGGGCAATGAGAGGATTGTCTTTTGGTCTTCCTTTGATTTCATAAACCCGAAGACAAGCGACCTCTAACTTTGTCGAAGCCCCAATCCCGTAGACTGTTTCTGTGGGAAAAATAACGACCTTTCCCTCTTGGATGAGGTTCGCAAGCAAACGTACATCCGAAGAGATTAAGGTTTTCATTCTAAAACTTTTTAGTTTTTGATTTGGATTTAGAATCGGAAACTTTTAAGGTTTCTTTAGAATCATTGGAAGGAGCTGTTGTTTCTTCTTTTGGTTCTTCTTCCTCTTTCGCTTTTTCTACAGGAGGAAGTTGGCCTTGTACTAGTTTACTTAAGTAAACATTGATTTCTGGATCATTGTCTGTAACCAGTTGCCAGAATGAAAATCCACCCAAATCATACTTACGTAGTAAGGTCATTTTTTCTTCAAAGGCTTTACGGTTCATATAAAAAGCAACTCGGTCACAGCCACCACTGGTATACCAAAGCGAAGGATCTTCATAAGCACGATTTTTATGGATATCAGAGAACTTAGATAAGTTTCTCCAACTTGCCACTTTGTTTTCTTCGTTTAAGATACGATTGATATCAGTTGGTTGGCGGTTTTTATGTGCTCCTGCTTTGATCCTTTGTGCATCGGAATGATAAATGGCTTTAGCTGAGGATTTACAATTTAACGCCCAATCATATCCATAAGTCGGAATCGCCATATAGAGTTTGTGCATTGGCACTCTTTTTTTGGCATAAGTGATGATGTCTTTCAACCAAACATTCGGTGCTTGGGGACCAGGGCCTGGGTTATGGTATTTCCGTGGGTGGAGTTCATATGCCATAATTTTGACGCGGTCCGCGTGTTTGGCGAGGAAGGCATAATCATGAGTTGTGGGCCCTCTCCAATTTTCACGGAAGTCCAGTGCGATTGGCTTGGAAAGACCACGACAATTCAGTTCTTTCTTTTTACTTTTTTCGGCTGGAGTTTTTGGGTGAACCGCAACAGAAATGAGTTTTCCTTTCTTATGAACTTCCCGGGCAAGAAGGACAAAAAACTCTTCAAACTTTTCTTTTTTATCGCAGGACATTCCTTCATAATCAATGTCAATGCCATCATAACCATAAGTCATAATTTCATTCACGATGACTTGGATGTGGTGGTCACGGATATCGTTTCTGCCACCCATTCCAATATTTTCTTGGATTTTTTCTTTTGGGTTTTCCCAACGAAAGATGGTCGGAATGATTTTGACTTTTGGATTTAGAGCACGAAGTTCCAAAACACGTTCCTTTTTGGAAGTGCTAGACCAACTGGAAATCAATTCCCCATTATTAGAAAGTCCCCCTTTCATCGTATAAATGAAAGGATGGATTTCGTTATACAAATGAACTGTTTTTTTCATCGCTGTCCAATCGGTGGACCAAGCAGAAGAACGAAAGGTTACGTTTTCATCCGGAAGGAAACTTGGCAATTCCGCCGATTCTTCCACAGTTTGTGTGGTTTGGGGCTCAGAGTTTTCTTTGGTTTCCATCTCAGAGGGAGTGCCGAGAGAAGGTGTCGAGGCTTCCACAACACTAGGATTGGCATTTCCCGCTTTGGGACGGTCATTTAAAACAAGGGCGGAACCACTTGTTTGGATCAAATTCATTCCTAAATAGAAGGAGATTGTGGATAAAAAGACCCAAGAGGCAAACAATAAGGAATATTTAGCCGCATTGGAAAGCGGACGTTTGGGAGAGGATGGGATTTGAGATTCGGGCATATATTACTTCTAGTATGATTATCGAACGCGGATGAAAAAAAGAGTAGAGAATATTGAAAACACTCATCACCCTATTTCTCATCCCATAATTTTTTAGAAGGGATTCTCTCCTAGCCTAAATTAAAATGAAAGGAAAAAGAAATCTATGCATGTTCTCAAACAAAAACCGGTCATTCTCTACACGGTTCTTCTCAGTTTTTTTCTAACCTTTCTGATACTTGCCGAACTGACCGGTAGTAAATTATTTTTTGCCTTCGGATTCACCATGACTATGGGGGTTATCCCTTTTCCTGTCACTTTTATCATCACTGACCTATTAAACGAATATTATGGCAGGAAAGTCGTCAGAGCTACAACCTTTCTCGGTATGGTGATGCTTGGATTTGCCTATCTTCTCATTGTTGTCGATATCCAAATTCCAGCGAGTCCCGAGTCTCCGATTGATGATGCCTCCTTTGAACGCGTGTTTGCCAATTCAGGCCTTGTCATCCTTGGATCTATCATTGCTTATGTGATTGGGCAAATGATTGACTTACATGTATTTCATTTCCTTCGCAAAAAAACGGGAGGAAAACATATCTGGCTTCGTGCCACAGGCTCCACTATCATTTCCCAACTGATTGACTCTTATGTGGTGATCTTCATTGCTCTCGGAAAATACCATCCGGTTTCCAAACTCATTGCCATTGCTAATACTAACTTCTTATACAAACTGGGAGTGGCCATCCTCATCACACCACTTCTTTATGCCATCCATATCTACATTGATCGTTATTTAGGGGAAACTTTGAAAAACCAAATGTTCCGATCGGCGATGGAAGAAGAAGGGCTGGAATCGACCATCCAACCCGGGTAAGGTGAATATGTTCCAACCAAGAATCGAAAGACTAAAAACCATTCTAGGAAAAACTCCTGCCAATATTGGGCATCGGGGTGCGCGGGGTCTGGCTCCCGAGAACACTCTCGTTTCGTTTCTTGTGGGATCTGAGTCCACACATTACTTTGAATTGGATACCATGCTTTGTGCCTCGGGGGAACTTGTGGTCATCCATGATTTTACAGTCGACCGCACTACCGATGGAAAAGGAAAAGTATCGAGTTATAAATACCGTGCTCTGGCGGAACTGGATG
Organism: Leptospira chreensis; assembly: GCF_016919165.1. Lineage (GTDB taxonomy): Bacteria > Spirochaetota > Leptospiria > Leptospirales > Leptospiraceae > Leptospira_A > Leptospira_A chreensis. The sequence goes on along the minus strand of NZ_JAFFPS010000008.1, from coordinate 147,118 downwards.
CAGGAAGTTTTTTTGAGGAAGCCTTTGAGGGAGAACAAATTCCAACACTCTCGCAAGTAATCCAAACCCTTCCGGAAAACACGGTCTTTGATATCGAAATGAAAAGCGAAGGGAAAGCGGAAGAAAGAAAGGCACTTGCCACAGCTCTTGTCAAACTCATTCGAAAATACAAACTGACCAATCGGATTTGGGTGAGTAGTTTTGACTGGGATCTTGTGGATTTAATCCGAATCGAAGAACCTGAAGTGTTACGAGGTCTACTCATCGAAAAGGGAGATTCGCTAAACAAGGATTATATGGACTATGAACCCGATTTGATCCTTCCTCATCTTTCTGCTTGCACTAAAGAATTTGTGCAAGGTTTAAAGGAAAGGTCGTTACTTGTGATTCCTTATACCACCAATACAGAAGAAGAATGGAACCAGTTAATGGATGTAGGAGTGGTGGGTCTCATCACAGATTATCCCGACCGTTTGGCCGAATTTTTAGAATCCAAAAAATAAATCCAAACCCAATTCCCCCAAGGGTCTTCATACAAAGAATAGGTTTTTTCAGGCACTGATTGCAGAAGTTTCAGAGATAGAAACTGCGGATGTTGATGAATGGAGGGATCACAACTCAGAGTGATGGTGCCTGGACGAACAGGACAATGTTCCGTGATTTTGGAAAAAACCAAACACTCTCCCGATTTCAATTTCAATTCCGAATGACCAAAACTTTCTTTTAGGACAGTCCCCCCGAGAAACGATAGGTAGAATCGGAGTGGAATGGTAGTATTCTCACCACCGTCTAAATTCACAGAGAAGAACTGAGGAAGGACTAAATCCATGTTTTTTGTGGTATTCATTATGCAAATGACTCGCTTCGTTATGTTGAGGTTCTCTCTTTAGAATCCTATGTCGATCCAATCCCCATCGCGATTGTCCTTTTTTTTATTCTTTCTCAGCTCCACGACAATAAACTTCCTGTTATGCGAAACGATTTATTTTGAATCCATCCATTCCGCGGATCATTTATACCTTCCCTTATTTGTGAAAGATTTAGTATCGGGAGAGGGAATTCGCCACTGGTTCCTTCCGCCATCACCCTATTTTTTTCCTGATTTATTTTTGAATCTTATCCTCTATCCCTTGGTTCCCCTTTGCTATCTTCCTTCAGCCTATGGAACTCTCCAAATGCTTTTGGTATTTCTCGGAATTTCTATTTTTATTTCTCGGTATACAAACAAAACCGATTCCCTTCAGTTTCTCTATCGATTGGAATTTCTTTTTATTTTTTTATCTCTTCTAGGGTATTTGACTTCCGACCATCCACTTCCCTTTGTTTATTTCCTTTCCCAGGCCCACCATAGTACGGGATTTTTTTTCTCCCTTCTCCTTGCCATCTATCTTTATTCTTTGTTAAACGATAGAGAGCCAAATCAAAATGAGAATGGAGTTGTATCTTATCTTTCTCTACCCTTAACTCTATTTTTTTTCTTTGGGTTTTCTCTCTTGTATCTTTCGGACCGGTTTTCTTTTTCTGTGGGTGCCATTTCCTTTTTTGTCGTTCGGATTTGGGATTCAAACCTTCCTCTGTCAGAAAGAGTTTCCTACTTCCGAAAGAAACGGTTTTGGATCTTGGCCATTTCCTTTTTCATCTTCAATGAATTTGTATTTTGGGGATTGAGACAGACCTTCCATATTCCTGGAAGTTTTCAGATCTTAAAGAATTATCTTTCCAACCAATCTTTCGAGAAAATCTTTTCCCTCTCGGCGACTTACCTTTGGGATTTTACAAAACATATCTTCTACCAAGGGAAATCGATTCTTTTCCTTTTGGGTTTGGTCTTAATTAGTTTTCCCAAATTTCCAAAACTCGTCCGCCACCTTCTCGTTGTGTTTTTTCCGGTCCTTCTAGGACTCCTCCTTCTTGTAGGAAGGTTCACTTATTTACATCCCTATCCGATTCGGTATTTATTTCCCATCTGGTTTTTTGGAATCTTGGGCCTCACTTGGGTTTTGCTTTCTTATACCAGATGGATATCTGCCTCCCTGTTTCTTTTGGTATTTTTCGGAACCTCCTATTTCCTTTCCGAGCTACCATTCCCTAGGGAAAGAGTCCGCTCCGAGTTTTCCTCGATCACAGACAAAGAAGTGCCTTACGACTTAGAAAAACCCATCCGATTTTGGAGCCAGGGAAACCAAACCCCCATTCCCATCGGCAAGGACGGGAAACCCTATCACTGGATCACAGGAGCATTCCATACGCACTTGACAGAGTGAAGCGAACCTATGATCTGGAAGGAGATGGAAGATTACGTACGCATATTTGATACCACTCTAAGGGACGGGGAACAATGCCCCGGGGCTGCGATGAGCGAAGATGAAAAGGTGGAAATTGCCCTACACCTTGCCCGAATGAAAGTAGATATCATCGAAGCTGGATTCCCAGTTTCCTCTCCTGTCCAATTCAAAGCTGTAGAACGAATTGCTCGTGAAATTGAAGGCCCCATCATTTGTGGTTTGGCTAGAGCCCTTCGTCCTGACCTAGAAGCCGCACGCGATGCACTGAAGCCAGCAAAACTCAAACGAATTCATACCTTTATCGCTTCTTCTCCCATTCATATGAAACATAAATTGGGTAAGTCTCCTGCAGAAGTTTTGGAGATGGCAAGAACCGCAGTCAAGATGGCACGAGACTTTGTTACTGATGTAGAGTTCTCACCAGAAGATGCGACACGTTCCGAATGGGCCTTCTTACGCGAGTTAGTGGAAGCCGTAATTGAAGAGGGCGCTACCACCATCAACATTCCAGACACTGTCGGTTATACAACCCCACAAGAGTATATGGATTTATTTCGTTTCTTAAAAAAAGAAGTGAAGGGTGCTGACAAAGTTATTTTTTCTGCCCATTGCCATAACGATTTAGGCCTTGCCGTGGCAAACTCCCTAGCAACCGTTCTTGCGGGCGGTCGTCAGATTGAATGTACGATCAACGGGATCGGAGAACGAGCGGGAAACACAGCCATGGAAGAAGTGGTGATGGCCCTAAAAACAAGAAAGGATGCCTTTGGTGTGGAAACAAGAATTGATTCCACTCTCATCACTCGCGGATCTCATTTAGTAAAAACGATCACTGGTATGGTTGTCCAACCTAACAAAGCCATAGTGGGTGCCAATGCTTTTGCTCACGAATCCGGAATCCACCAAGATGGTGTGATCAAAAACAGACAAACTTATGAAATTATGACTCCCGAATCGGTAGGACTGAAATCCAATCGTATGGTCCTTGGTCGTCACTCCGGAAGAGCGGGATTCAAAGATCGCATCATCCGTATGGGATTTGATCCGAAACCAGAAGAGATCGACAATGCCTACAACCGGTTCTTGGAAATTGCCGATAAAAAAAAGGAAGTCTTCGATGAAGACATCGCGGCTCTTTTCCAAGGAGAGATCAGTCGTTCTCAAGTCGATGAAATCTACCGACTCGTTTCCTTTGAACAAAACACAGGAACGAACAAAACTCCTGATTCGAAAATCACTTTGTCTGTCAAAGGGGAAACCAAACAGGGAGAAGCACATGGAGATGGGCCAGTGGATAGTATCTTCAAAGCCATAAACCAAGTGACTGGACTTTCTCCCCTTCTATCTCGGCTTGTGATTTCTCCCGTGACAGAAGGAACCGATGCCATGGCAGAAGCTTCCGTCACCTTAGAAGACGGAGAAAGACGAGTGGTAGGAAAAGGAGATTCCACAGACATCATTGAAGCCTGTGCGAAAGCCTATATCAATGCCCTGAACCGGTTATAATCCTGTGACAAATCAGAACCTAACATTTTCTATGGAAGCCCTGGTGCGAAAGGAATTACCTGCCTTCAAACCATACACACCGGGGGAACAGCCAGGCCTTAGTACCTCTACCATCAAACTCAATACCAACGAAAACCCCTACCCACCTTCTCCCAAAATCAAAGAAGCCGTAGAAAAAGTTTTACAAACAGGCGTTTTGCGAAAGTATCCCAACTACCATGCCAGGAAATTACAAGAACTTGTTGCCAAAGATTACGATTTGGATCCCAACCAAATTTTAGTCACCAACGGTTCGGACGAAGCATTACGGATGTTATTCCATACTCTGGTTGGTCCAGGTGACGTTGTGGTAGCACCAGATCCTACTTATTCCTATTATCCAGTGCTGACAGAACAAATGATGGTGGGTGCTACTTACAAAGCAGTTCCCCTCCTTCCTAACTTACATTTTGATTTCGAATCTTTATTAAAAGAAAAGGGCAAATTACTTTGTTTTGCCCATCCCAATGCTCCCACAGGTGTGGAAGAAGAAAAGTCTGAGCTTTTAAACTTAGTGAAAAATTTCTCCGGAGTTGTTCTTTCTGATGAAGCTTATATCGATTTCACAGAACCGAACACAAGTTTAATCTCAGAAATTAAAAATCATCCAAACCTTGTGGTCTCTCGTACCTTTTCCAAATCCTATGCGCTAGCGGGTCTTCGGGTTGGGTTTATTGTGGGATCTCTCGATGTCATTTCCTGGATTCGGAAACTAAAGGATTCCTATAATGTGGGAATCTTAGAACAGGTCATTGCAGAAGCATCTTATGCCGACAAAGAATACTTTTTGGAAAAACGTTTGGCGGTGATTCGCGAAAGGACAAAATTACAAAAGGAATTGGAATCCTTAGGATTTACCATTCCCAATTCCTCGACCAATTTTTTGTTTTGTAAACCAAAACAAGGCATCTCTCCGGAAAGTCTGTATTTACAACTAAAAGAAAAGAATATTCTCATTCGTTATTTTTCCACAGGAATTTCGAAAGACTACATTCGGATCACGATCGGAACCCCAGAAGAAAACCAAAAACTTTTGGAAACGATCCGCACCCTTTTATAAAATAATAAAACCTGATCTAAAAAAACAAACCCGGAATACCTGAATGGGCAAACCGGGTTTGAAAAAAAATTAATTAGGAATTACCAAACACCTAACAAAGATTCATTTATTTTTGAATTTCGATTTTTGTTTTTTTCGGCTCCATCTTCGGAATGGTAAGTTCTAAAATCCCATTCTTCATCTTTGCGATAGCCTTATCCGAATGAATCGCCTTTCCAATAGAAAATTTGCGGAAATAATTTCCTTCTCTGTACTCAGCAAGTCGCACTTGGCCTCGAGCTTCCGGCGGGGGAAGAAACTTACCTTCCAAAATCAGTTGGTCTTTCTCGATGGAAATTTCTACTGAAGATTGGTCGACACCTGGCATCTCCACTCGGAAAAGAAGATCCTCTTCTGTTTCCAACACATCCACGTTTGGTGAGTAAACACGTGCTGATTGATGATTCTCTTTATCACTTACTTTCTCTGTAACTTCTTTTTTGTTTTCTTGAGTGAGTGTATTCATAATTCTCTCCTTAACCTGCAATGATGGATACTTTCTTAGGTTTATCTTCTTCTCTACGAGGAAGGTGGATGTTCAAAACTCCGTTTGTGAATTTAGCAAGAACATGTTCCTGATCCACTCGAAATGGAAGCTCCAATGTTCTATGGAATTCTCCATTAAAGATTTCACGGCGATGCACTTCTGTTCCTTCCGCAAGTTCCTCTGCCTTCTTCTTTCCATGAATGGAAAGTACATTGTCTTTTACATTGATATCGATTTGGTCTGGTTCCAAGCCTGGAAGTAAACAAGTGACCAGGGCCTCGTCTTCCTTCGTATAAACGTTTACCGGAGGGAAATTAGAGGTGGAACCGAATTGGCTGTCCAAAATGGAACGGGTCAACTCATCGTTCAATCGGTCAAAGTCTCGCCAGAATTGATTTGCTTTCGTTTGTGGGTCTAGAATTCGGAACAACATGCTCATTCTCCTTATTAGCACTCGATCTATCGAACTGCCATTTTCATTAGCACTCTTAATGTTTGACTGCCAATCGTCAAGAATGTTTTCAAATTTATAGGATTTGAGAAAAAAAATTTTGTCCCGGAAAGCCGACCCGCCTAGCCTGGAATCCAATGCCTATCCAAGATACTTTGAACCAATTGGGTCTAGAAATCCCTCCCGTTCCTGCAGCACTTGCCGTCTATATCCCTTCCAAACGAGTGGGAAACCTAATCTTTACTTCTGGCCAATTGCCTCTGGTGGCAGGGAAATTACGAAAAACAGGAAAGGTCGGAAAGGACCTGACTCTTGCTGAAGCACAAGAAGAAGCCAAACAATGCCTTCTCAATGCTCTAGCGGCAATCTTAGTTCAAATTCCATCCTTAGACAATATCAAATCCATAGTAAAGTTAGGTGTCTTTGTGGCAGGAACTCCTGAATTCACAGAACAACATTTGGTGGCCAACGGGGCTTCTGAACTTGTGGCTGCGATCTTCGGAGAAAAAGGAAAACATGCAAGGTTTGCAATTGGAGTGAGTTCTCTCCCTCTGGATGCCAGTGTGGAATTGGAAGTGGTTGCCGAAGTCGAATGACAAATTCCATTTTTTCAAAATTGATAGATCTAGTTTCCTTTACCAAGGAAGCCGTAACCTTTGTTCCTGAGCTAACCCTTGCTTGGTGGCATTTATCCAAACGAATTTTTCTTTCGCTTTACCGTTATTGGACAACCAAACTTTTTTTTGATAAAATATTTTTTATCTTTTTGTTCTTACAACTTCTCTTCTCCATCCTTCCTTGGTTTTCCTACCAAATTAGTTTTTTTGAAGTGGAAGAATCGGTTTCTCTTGGGCCCAAGTTGAATTCCGTTTTCATTCTCTTAAGCCTACTGAACTTCTTTTTCCTTGGATTTTGGAAATCGCCATGGACTAGGATCTGGTTTTTTTCTGCGCAAATGGTTTCGATCGTATTTGTGATCTGGGGGTATTTGGATCCCAAACGTTACTTTTATGATTTTGTAAAACCAGAAGAAGTAGGACTCCATATACCGTTTTATTTGTTTTTAGGATCGGTATTCGGGGCTTTTGTATTTGGATACCTCACCTTCAAAAAAGAAGATGAGGTTCTCGGTAGAATTTAAACATTCACTTCCAAAATTTCTAAAACTTCTTTCCCTTCTTTTTCTTTCACATCTACAAGGTAACGATTCACTTTGTCTTTGTGGAAAAGAATCTTTTTGGAAAGCGGTTTTCCAATTTCTGAATTGAGTATCCTTTGGATCGGCCTTGCTCCCATGGCTTTGTCGTAACCCGTTTCAGCTAGGTAACGAACCGCCTTTTCGGATAATTCCAAATGAATTCCTTTTTCTTCGGCTTTGGTCTGTAAGGTACGAAACATTCTTTTGACCACAAGTTCCACCACAGGGATTGATAGAGCATGGAACTCAACCACGGCAGTCAACCGGTTTCGAAATTCCGGTGTGAATGTCCTTTCGATAGCTTTCATGGAACGATCATCATACCTTTCCGTATCAAAACCAAGGAGAGGTTTGGAACTCTCTTGAGCTCCTGTATTGGTCGTTAAGATAAGAATGACATTGCGAAAGTCAGCTTTTTTTCCGGTGCTATCTGTAAGCGTAGCATGATCCATCACCTGAAGTAAGATATTGTATATGTCTTCGTGGGCTTTCTCGATCTCATCGAATAACAAAACACAGTGAGGATTTTTGGCAATGGCATCTGTAAGCTGGCCCCCTTGGTCATATCCCACATAACCGGGTGGACTTCCAATCAAACGAGATACAGAATGTTTTTCCATATACTCACTCATATCAAACCGAAGGAACTCCACTCCCATTTTCTCCGCCAAAGTTTTGGCTACTTCTGTTTTTCCAACACCGGTTGGCCCCACAAAGAGAAAACTACCAATGGGTTTTCCTTCGTCACTGAGTCCCGAACGAGAATAGTGAATGGCATCCACCACTTGTTCTACGGCATGGTCTTGGCCAAAAACAACGGATTTAATTTCCGAATCCAAATGTTCCAATTTCTTTTTGTCATCGGCTTTCACGGTTTTTTCTGGAATTTTGGCAATCTTTGCAACAAGAGATTCAATTTCCAGAATCCCTACTTGTTTTTTTGGTTTTTCTTTTTTCTCGTCGCGTAACTTAACAAAGGCGCCCGATTCATCCATCAGGTCGATGGCTTTGTCTGGCAAAAACCGGTCTCTTAAATGCAAAGTCGATAAATCTACACAAGCTTCAATCGCCTTTACACTATAAGTGACACCGTGAAAGGATTCGTATTTTGGTTTTAGACCCTTTAGGATCTCAATCGCATCTTCTCTGGACGGCTCAGTCACTTCGATTTTTTGAAACCGACGAGAAAGGGCGTGATCCTTTTCAAAGATTGATTTATACTCTTTGTAAGTAGTAGTTCCAATGCATTTGAGTTCTCCATTGGCAAGAGCTGGTTTCATCAGATTGGATGCATCTAGGCTTCCCCCAGACACAGCGCCCGCACCTACGATGGTATGAATCTCATCTACAAAAATGATTCGTTCTGGTTTTCCAACAACTTCTTGTAAAATGGCTTTCAGGCGTTCTTCAAACTCCCCTCGGAATTTGGTTCCGGCCATGACAAGACCCATATCCAAAGAATAAATTTCCATATTCAAAAGACTTTTAGGAACAAGGCCTTTCACCACACGTTCGGCAATTCCTTCTACTATGGAAGTTTTTCCCACACCGGCTTCTCCCACAAAGATGGGATTGTTTTTACGACGGCGTGACAAGATATGAATGGTTCTTTCGATTTCTACTTCTCGTCCAATACAAGGGTCTAGTTTTCCTTGTTTGGCTCTTTCGGTGAGGTTGACACAAAACTTTTCTAAAGCTGATTTACGAGATCCACCATCCGCTTCCTCAGCCAAAGCTTCATCGTTAAACTCATGTTCGTCGGAATCCTTTTCTTTTTTCACTCCATGGGAGATGTATTTGATCACATCGAGTCGGTTGACTTCTTGTTTGGCGAGAAGGTAATAGGCTTGGCTATCTTCTTCTCGAAAAAGGGCCACAAGGACATTGTTTCCATCCACTTCCTCTTTCCCGGAATTTTGGACATGGAAGGCCGCAAACTGGATGACAAATTGAACTCCCACAGTGTAGCGAGGTTGGATTTTTAAATTGGGAACAGCTATGGTGGCCAAATCCTCTTCAAAGTATTCAGTGAGTTCTTTTCTAAGAAGGTCCAAATCGCAACCTACGCTCACTAGGACTTCTTTTGTTTTTTCGTTATAGGTGAGACCATATAACAAATGTTCTAATGTAATAAATTCATGGTGGTATTTGGATGCTTCTTTTCCTGCAAGCTCCAGACTTTTTTCTAAATCAGTGGAAAGGTTCATTCGTCCTCCTCTTTTGCCAATTGGCATTGTAATGGATGTCCCGCATCGTCCGCTAGTTTGTGCACTTCTGCCACTTTGGTTCTTGCAATGTCTAGAGAATACACCCCGCAAACCGCGGAACCTGAAGTATGTGCCTTCCACATAATTTGACGAGATTCTTCCATAGATTTCCGAAAAACATTGGCGAGAACATAAACCACAAATTCCTGAGGGGTGTAATCATCGTTGATGAGGATCACCTTATACCGATCTGGTTTCTTTAATTTCTGTTTTTGTTTTTCTCTTTCGAGAAGTTCTACGTTCATGTCCGTGTAGGACTTTCGTTTTGGATCTGACATTATCCCTCCCGGAGAGCCTTAATAGGAGACTGCGCATTGTAGGCGGAAATATTTTCCCTTTCCATAGCGATCTCTCGTTCCAAATAGGATTCGATGGCGGCCCGGCCTTGTTCATTATAAATATGATGCAAACTGTACATGGGAACTGCTTCGTAACCCCTAAGGAATTTATGTTCCCCTTGGGCTCCCGCTTCCACTCGTTCCATTTTATGCTCTATGGCATAATCGATCAATCGGTAATAACAACATTCAAAATGCAAATTGGGAATGTGTTCCAGAGCCCCCCAATACCGACCAAATAAAAAACCTTCTCGAAATACATTCCAAGACCCACCGATTGGTCTTCCGGATGGATCAGAGGCAAGAACTAACAATAGCCTGTGGCGAAAGGTATGATACATCTCTAAGAAAAATTGACGGTTTAAGTAAGGTTGGCCCCATTTTTTGGAATGGGTATCTTTGTAGAATTCATAGAATGTATGAGCATGGTCTTCCGTAATAGAATCGCCTGTTAGCGTTTGGATGGTAAGACCAGATTCCGAAATTTTACGACGTTCTTGGCGAATGGTTTTCCTTCTATCCTTTACAAGTGTGGATAGAAACTCATCGAAACTCGCAAAACCTTTGTTAAACCAGTGGTATTGGTGAGAGAGTCTCGGAGCAAAGGAGTTTTGGATTCCTGTTTTTTGTTCCTCCTCTTTGCAAAATAAAAGGTGAACGGAAGATGTTTCCTTTTCCTTTCCGAACTGGAGTAACTTTTGCAAAAGTTCTGCACTTAACGAATCCCTTTCGGACGTTGAAAGATTTGGATGGAGTAAAATCCGACTTCCCGTTACTGGGGTGAAGGGAACTGCCACAGTAAGTTTCGGATAATACGGAATCCCTGCCCGGTGAAAGGCATTGGCCCATTGGAAATCGAAAATATATTCACCATAAGAATCACATCTTACATAAGCCGGAAGGACTCCGAATAAAACTCCCTCTCGCCTGGTAAAGACAAGGACAGGATTCCAATCGGAATCTCCGATACAACCGGTCTTTTCTAAACCCGCGAGAAATTCGTATTCCTGAAAGACCGAATCCGGGGGAACCAAAAGATTCCACTCTTCCTTTTGGAAGTCCCCAAACCGATGCGAGATTTTGATCTCAAATAGTTCACTCAATGTAAACCTTAGACCCTAACTGACGGCATCTTGTTTATTTTGTTTTTTTCGAATGTGATCCAAAAGCCTTTGCAAACTTGGGTTTTCGGGATCGAGTTCCAAAGCGGAACTGAGGATATTCTCCGCCCGATTTAGATTTTTATCAGCCAGGTAGGTCTGCCCCAAATTGATCAAATTTTTGACATGGTTTGGATCGCGAAGTCGAACCCTTTCCCCAAAATCTATGGCTGTTTTGACGTCGGCGACTTTACGGGCACAAAAAGCGGTGATGTACATAATCTCCGTATCCATTGGTTTTAACAAACTATAGTCCTTAGCCATCTTTTTGGCATTCCCATAGTCTTTTAATTTCAGATAGAGTTGGATGAATTTCTTTTTAATTTCTGGAATGTTTTCTTCTAGGGAGTTTGCCTCTTCCAGATAAGATACCGCTTCTTGTAAGTCAGAAGATTCACTGGCTTCCTTTGCTTTGAGTAGGAGGGCTTGGATTTCTTTCAGACGTTCCTTTTCAATTTTGTAGCGTTCTTTTTCTTCAATATAAGAAACACGTAACAAGGATAAGTCGTCTGTGAGACTTCCATACTTAGCCAATTCATCATAAATTTTGTCGAGTTCCCCTTTTCCTGATTCCACAACTTTTAAAAATAACCTTTCATCTTCGTTGATCACTCGTTTTCCCTCGGCGGTGTGGGAGATGAGTAAATCATCCCGACCATCGGAGCCCGCGATGAGAATGTCTCCTGGTTCTAGTTGGAAGGTTTTGATATAAAGATTTCCTTGGACTCCAGAGGTTCCCAGTTTGCGAAACATCAATTCGTTTTCGATAAAACTAGCAATCCCATCTCGGTAAAGAACCATCCATGGATGTTCGGCATTGATAAAATATAATAGGCCCGTATCATTATCAATGAGTCCGAGGACTAGAGAGACAAGCATGGATCCATCAAAACCTTCAAAGATTTTATGGAGTTCCAAGAATGTATTTTTAATCCAACGTTCGGGATAGGTATTGCGCGCTTCTCCGAGGAGTTGGGTCCTTGTGATGATGGACTCAAAAACAGAACCAAGCACCAAGGCCCCACCAGCTCCTTGCATAGATTTTCCCATAGCATCGGCATTCAGAAAAACCGTATAAGAACGATTATTTAGAAAAATTTGGTTTGCGATATTCAAATCACCACCGATTTCTTTTTCATACTGGCGGAAGGTGAATTTTTTCTTTTGTTCTAATAAAAAATCAATATGGACATTGTCATGTTTCGCATGATTGGCGTTAAACGGTTGCAAGAGTAAAGAAGTTAAAAAGTAATCACCATCTTGTTGGTGTTTTAAGGATTGGACTTCCTTCAAGGTATTTTCCAATTCCTTGGTACGTTCTTGTACTTTAACTTCTAGTTGGTCTGCATACTGCTCTAATTTTTTTCTCGCCGCTTGGATGGAACGAACCATTCGGTTAAAGGAGCGAGCCATAAATCCAATATCATCTTCAACGTGAACAGTAAGGCGATGTTCCAAATTTCCGGAATTTACTTCTGTCAAACCCTCAATGATTTGTTCGATGGGCCTAAGGAGTGCAATTAAAAAGAAGAGTCTATATCCAAAAATCACTAGGACTGCTAGGGATAAAACGCCGATGATCCAGGGAAGTGTTACCTCTTCCTGAAACTCCCGGTAATCTAGGTATGGGTATCCGATTTCATGTACAAGCCCTTTCGGTTTATCGACTATCAGATAACTTACATAAAACGAATACTCTGGATTGTTTTCAGCAAACTTCACACGGCCGCGATAGTTTCTATCTCCATGATTCGGCATGGGAGAAAACATTTGGTCGAGAGCCTCTGATTTTTTTTCTTCCGAGAGGTTGGAATCTAAAACAAAACGGGCCGCTCCATAAAAACCGGAAAGTGGACCTTCTTTTTTGGAAACGAGTGACTCGGCACTGTCCGAAAAATTCTTAATCGGTATTTCTCTGAGTTTGTTTCTTGTGTAGAGAATCTTTCGTTTTTCGGATTCCAGTTCGTGGATGAGAGACTCGGGATTCGTTACTTTCTCGGATCCCAAAAGCCTTTTGATTTCAGCCGCATAACCTTTGCTTGTTTCGGGAAGGGAAGAAAGTAAGTCTTCTGTTTTACTTTTCCAATCTTTACTTTGTTTGTATGAGAGAATGGTTTCGAGTGCCCAGTAGTTCCAATACTCGGCTTCATAACCGGCGGGATCGACAAAGGATTCATCCATCCCCTTTTTACGAATGAACTCTTTTTGGTTTGTATCAAAGGTATAGTGGAAACTGGGGACTTGGTCTGTTTCTAGCCCTGCAATAAAGTTTTTTGCCCGGGCTGTATGCACCATATCATAATTAGCTTCTGACTGTTGGATGACGGAATAAGCTACGAGTTGTAAAACAAGTAAGAAGGAGGCAAGGGAGATTCCAATGATCCGAGAAATGATCGTTGTTTTATCTTTGGTGTTATTGATATACACCACATTGGCTACAAAAAGTCCCACTACTAAAACAAGATCTGTTATTGTTTGGTAAATACCGCGGCCGATTGCACCATCTCTTGACTGTGCATTCATAATTCCTGGGATGATGGTTACCAGTATAAAAGCAATCAAGATACTAGCCGTAGCAAACCTTGACTCCTTTGGCATTTTAAAAATCTGAACAATTGCTACCAAAGAGAAGGTAACAAAAAAACCAAGAACAATCAAAGCATAGGCTTTATAAAAAACAGGAACGGGGAAATCCCAATAGTGTCCACTAAAGAAATACAATCTACCGGCTGTTAAACTAAGATAAACAAAGTAACCGGTGACAGTAACAACAATCGTATTCATTCCCCAAAAAAGATATTTTTTGAGTCTGGGAAAGTAGACTTCGGGATAACTTAGAAAAAAACTTGTGAGGTAAGAAGCACCGGCCATGGCTCCGATGATCACAAGCCATCTCATATAGGCAGAGGCCGGCCCCATAAAGGAGAAGTTGATCATATAACCAAAATGGAAAAGCCCGAGCCAAAGTGTTCCCATACCCAGCTGGTAGGTGGCCTCCGACTTTTCTTTGACCGTTAAAAAAAATTGTGCATTGTAAAAAGTAAAAATAACACCGACCAGAGAGCCGAAAGTATAAAAATCAAACGCTATATTTCCCCAAGAGTTCATCGGTGAAAACCCTAACAGAAAAGGAAATCATGTCAACTTTGTATTTCTTTTCTTCATAATTTGATACAGAAAGTACAAAAATAAACATAGGAGTAAGAAGCCGATGGCTCGGTTGTAGTAAGACAGCATAACAACGATTTGGTTCCAGTGAGTTCCCATCACGGACCCACCCAAAAGCAGGAGCCCGCACCATAGGGAAATGGCGATTGTGTATAAAACCACAAATTTAATCACGTTCATTTTACTCATTCCAGCCACAATGGAAACAAAGAACCGGATTCCTGCAGAAAACCGGGACAATAGAACCACTACAATCTCATGCCTTCGGAACCATTCTAGAGTTTTGTGTAAGTTTTCTTCCTCATAGAGGGCCGAAAGAAAAGGGAACCGTGATCTTTTTAGAAAGATTAAAAACTTTTCCCCAAAGAAGTACATCACAAGGGCTCCAAGGAGATTACCCAAATAGGTGGCCATCACTACAGAAAGAAAAGAAAGTGGGGAGCCGGGACTGGAAGAAAGAAAGCCGGAAAATACAGTGACTGTGTCTCCAGGCCAAGGGGGAAAAACATTCTCCAAAAAATTAGAGAAACAAAAGAAAGCCCATAGCACAAGGGGTGGTAACTCTAAAATTCGAGTCAAAAAGGCATCAAACTGTAGGAAATCCAACACAAAGAAAAAGATAAGCCATCTAGCCTGATAGCAACAAAGATTTAAAAAAATGAATGGAAGGAATCAATAGTCCACCGTTTGCTTTCCGTAATGCTTCGATTTTTGCCAATTTTATTGCTATTTCTCTGGGCTTGTACTCCCACTACCCAAACCGAAATCTATCGGTTTGATCAAATCATTGTGACAAGATACCCCACGAACGCGCCGCCTGCCTTCCCCCAGTCCTTCTTTCCCGAAAATGCAAAGTTCCTTCATTCGAGTGAATTCAAAACAAGTCATATCCATACCAAAGAAGCTTATATTTTACTCGAGTCGGAAGAAACGATCGCGGCCATTCGCAAACGAATTGAAACTCGAGCAGCCCAAGGGGATTGGAAACTCGTGGATAAAACGGAAAAAAACGGAGAGACAACTTATTTACTCGAAGGTTTTATTAAAAAATCTCTTTCGATTGTTGTTTCCGAAGGTGGTGGTTCCGCAAACTACCTACGTTTTTACTTTAGAAAACATTCCAGTTATTAATTATGAATTGGATTAAAAACAAAAACGAAATCATCGTCTATCTTTTGCTCAGTGCCATATTTATAGGTACCTGTCTTACTTTATTTTTTGTATTCAAACCATTTCTTTGGGCCAGTTTCCTTGCTTTACTCTTTTACCTCACAACAAGAAAAATTCATAAAAAACTAAAAAATCTTTTAGGGGTTAAGTTTCATGGTCTTTCGCCCTATATTATGGTTCTTCTCATGCTTGCCGGAGTGTTTATCCCTTCCTACTTGATTGTTTCCACTCTCATTCGGGAATCTTTAAACTTAGTCAGTTATATCAGAAACCAACTCACCGAAGAATCCATTGTTTCTTTACTTTTGAATAGTCCCATGCTCACAGACTTCTTCACTGAAAATGAATTTTTCTGGATCAAACTTCCTTTGATGTATCGGGAATATGTGGGCCAACATATGGACGTCTTAAACCTAGATTCCATTTATAGTTTGCTCAAGAATTCCTCTGGATTTTTACTCGGATCGTTTGAAGTGCCGGGAGCCATCATCTTCAATGCATTTTTTACCTTTATTTTACTTTTCTTTTTGTATAAAGAAGGAAGTCGGTTGGAACATGCACTTTTTGTATTACTTCCCTTTCCCACAGAAATCGAAGAAAGACTGGGTCGGCGTATTGAAGAAGCCATTCGCACGGTGATGATGGGAAATTTATTCGTCTCACTGATCCAAGGGGCTCTCGTCTATGTATTGTTACTCTTTACCTCTGTTTCGAATAAGTTTTTACTCTCTAGCATTGCGACCATCTTCTCACTCATTCCCGTTGTGGGAACTTCCGTTGTATGGTTACCCATTGGTTTGTACATTGGTCTTGTCCAAGAAAATTGGACAGGAAGTGTTCTCTTTATGATTGCTGGGGCGGCTAGTTATTTGATTTTAGAGAACTTAGTAAAACCAAAAATTTTAGATAAAAAACTAAAAACGCATCCATTTTTAATCTTTTTATCCCTGATTGGCGGATTACAAGAGTTTGGTGTTGCCGGAATCATCATTGGCCCTATGGCTCTTACCCTTGTCATCATCCTTTGGGACTTTTGGAAAATTTTTAGAGAGACTCGATTTCAAACAATTTAGATGGAAGCAGATAGTTCTCTCAGTGTTAGTGATGTCAATCGGCTAATCAAAGCCAAACTCCAAGATGCGTCCGAATTCAAAAACATTTGGGTGCGGGGAGAGATATCCAACCATTCTCAAACCAATAGTTCAGGGCATATGTATTTTTCTTTGAAAGATACGGCGAGTGTTATCAAATGTGCTTTTTTTTCCTTCCAAGCAAAGAATTATAAGGGCACTCCACTTCGCAATGGAATGGAGATTTTGGTGTATGGTTCTGTTTCTGTTTATGAACCTGGTGGATATTATAGCCTAACTGTACAAAAGGTGGAAGAAATTGGTGAAGGAGACATCCTTCTCAAAATAGAAAAACTAAAAAAAGCTCTCTATGATAAAGGGATTTTTGAGCCCACACACAAACGCCCTCTTCCCAAATTCCCCAAACGCCTAGGCATTGTTACCTCTCCCAAAGGTGCCGCCGTAGAAGATATTATCCGCATTGCGACCGACCTCAATCCCTCCATTCAGATATTAGTTTCTCCTTGCCTAGTCCAGGGAGATGGGGCTGAAAATTCAATCATCGAAGCCATCAAAGAAATCAATGATCCCAAATGGGAAGTGGATGTAATCATTGCGGGACGAGGGGGTGGATCTTTTGAAGATTTGATGGCCTTTAACCAAGAAGCCGTGGTGATGGCTTATTACAATTCTAGGATTCCCATTATCTCTGCCGTGGGACATGAAATCGACCGTGTCCTTTCTGACCTGGCAGCCGATGCCACAACTCCCACTCCCACAGCGGCCGCAAAACTAGCCATTCCCAATGTTTCGGACACTCTCATGCGTCTGGATGAAATGGAAGATAGGATTAGAGCAGCCCTAACCAATGTTGTGCGAATTGGAAAAGAAAAGTGGGTTGGGATCACAGGAAGGCCAGTCTTCCAAAATCCAAAAACATTATTGGAAGTTAGGTCCACTGCCCTTGACGAACTGATGACTAAGATTTCCCTACTCGGTAAAAACTATTTAGTTCGCAAACAAAGTGAATTCCAAAAATTCGATAGTTTATCACAGAATTGGAAATCGTATCTGGAACGAATTCATAACAAATTCACACTCGCAGAACAAAGATTAGATCATTTTTCGCCACTAGGGACGTTGAAACGCGGGTATTCTGTGGTTCGAAATAAAAATAAACAAGTCATATCCTCCATTCATAATATCAGTGAAAATGAAAGTTTAGAAGTATTCCTTTCTGATGGAAAACTTCTAGTAGAAGTAAAAGAAAAAATTTAGGAATCGAAAATGGTAGAGAAAAAATCGATAAGTTTTGAAGAAGCCCTTCGCGAATTAGAAGACATTGCTGAAAAATTAGAAAGAGGAACACTTTCCTTAGAAGACTCCATCAAAGCCTATGAAAGAGGAATGGAACTAAAAAAAGTTTGTTCGGAACGGCTTGTGGATGCAGAAGCAAAAATTGAATTTTTGTCCAAAGCACCTGGTGGTGAAATTGTGAAATCTGCCGTCAAAAAGAAAAAAGACGATAGTCCGTCCAAACCTGTGGAAGAAGATTTATTTTAAAGAATGAGTTTCCAAGCAGTTTTCATTCTTGGTTATCTACTCATCACGATTGCCATCGGAGTTTATGCGGCAAGAAAAGTAAAAAACTCTCGTGACTTTATCTTAGCCGGTAGAAGCCTTCCTCTCCCTATCTCCACCGCGGCCCTTTTTGCTACCTGGTTTGGAAGTGAAACCATCCTTGGTTCTTCTGTTGAATTTGCGAAAGGTGGATTTTTAGCTGTCATCCAAGATCCGTTTGGTGGGGCGCTTTGTCTTTTTTTACTTGGCCTTGTTTTTGCTAAGTATCTTTACCGGATGCAAATCCTTACCTTTGGGGATTTTTATAGAAACCGGTATGGGAAAAAAATGGAACTCATTGCTGGAGTTTGTTTGATCTTTTCCTACTTTGGTTGGGTCGCCGCACAATTTGTAGCCCTCGGAATTATGGTGCAGATTCTTTTTGGAATCAACCAATTCACAGCCATTGTCATTGGAGCCTGTCTTGTTGTTTTTTATACTTATCTCGGGGGAATGTGGTCGGTTTCCTTAACTGATTTTTTCCAATCCATATCCATCGTTGTCGGACTTGTGATCGTTATATACGAGTTAAACGAAGTAAAACCAATTTGGACTTCCATCCAAGAAAAGCCAGATGGGTTCTTTCGATTTTTTCCAGAATCCAATTACCATGCCTGGACTTTGTATCTTTCGGCTTGGATGGTCGTAGGTTTTGGATCTTTACCCCAACAGGATATTTTCCAAAGGGTGATGTCTGCCAAATCGGAAAAAGTCGCGATCACCGCCTCCTATCTTTCTTCTATTTTTTATCTTCTTTTTGCTCTCATCCCTTTATTTTTAGGACTCCATGCCAAAAGCCTTCTTCCTGACTTTGACTTACATGGAGAAACGGGACAACTCCTCATCCCCACTATGATTTCTAAGTTTTCCAGTCCTTGGGTTCAGGTTTTGTTTTTTTCTGCCCTTATCTCGGCGATTCTTTCCACGGCTTCCGGGGCCATCCTTGCTCCGTCTTCTATCCTATCTGAGAATATTCTAAAATACGCATTTAAAGATATGGATGATAAAAAGTTACTCCTGCTTTCTAGAACATCAGTCCTTATCATTGCGGGGATTTCTTTTTTACTGGCTGTGGGAAAACCATCTATCTACGCTCTTGTGGAAGACTCTGGTGGCATCTCCCTTGTCACACTATTTATCCCGATGGTCTTTGGACTGATGAGCCAAAAGGCTGATGAAAGAGCCGCTCTCTTTTCTCTATTTGTGGGAATCGGAACTTGGCTTGTTTTGGAAGTTTACGGCGACGATATGACAAGCCATTTCTATGGAACCATAGCCAGTCTTATCGCCATCCTTGTCGGAATGTACTTCTTTCCTAAGAAAGAGCAATCGTTAGAAGCCAAGTAAACACATCTTTCATCTCTATCCCGAGAGCCTTTGCTTGTTGGGGGATAAGACTTGTCCCTGTCATTCCTGGGAGAGTGTTTGTTTCTAAAACATAAGGCACACCGTCACTTATGATAAAATCGGTACGCGAATATCCTTTGCAACCAAGCACCTCGTGACACTGCAATGTATACTCCTGGAGTTTTTTTGTGATCTCATCACCCACCGGTGCGGGAGTGATTTCTTCACTTCCTCCTTTGGTATACTTGGCTTCAAAGTCAAAGAACTCGGACTTGGGTCTGATTTCTGTTGGCACAAGTGCAAAAGGAATTCGTTTTCCTCCTTCCTTTCGTTCCAAAACACCAATGGATACTTCTGTTCCTGAAATCAACTTTTGGATGAGCACTCGGTCTTCAGAGACAAAAATTTTATCCACAAGAACCATGGCCTCTTCTGGTGTTTTTGCCATTCCCGTATTGACACTGGACCCACCTAGCGTCGGTTTAATGAAAACAGGAAAAGAAAAAGGAAGATTTAAAACTGTTTTTCTCGCATCAGATTTTCCCTTTTCTAAATCCACAAAAGGAGCCACGGGAATGCCGATGGTTTGGAATAAAAGATTGGCTCTGAATTTGTCCATGGCCAGAGCCGAAGCCAACACACCCGATCCTGTATGAGGGATTTCTAATACATCTAAAAATCCTTGGATCCGTCCGTCCTCTCCCGCTCCCCCGTGTAATCCGAGAAAGGCGGCCTGAAATCCATATTCAAGAAGTCCAGCCCCTGATTTGGGTTCGGAAATTTGGTTGAGCGCAGAAAATTCTTTTAAAAATTCCGATTCTGTTTTGCCTGTGGGGTCTGGGTAAACCGGATCGTTACCTTGGGGAATCCAAAATTTTCCGGTTTGGTCAATGTAAACAGGACAAATTTGGTATTTGTCCCGATCGATTGTATTGAAAATGAAATAAGAAGAACGAATGGAGATGATATGTTCCCCGGAGATACCTCCGAAAAGCAGTGCGATTTTGGTTTGGATCATGAAATCACTTGATTCCTTTTCTTGAAACTTGAAGATATTGAAATTACGTGGATTCCCGCTTTAAAATTCAATTCGGAATTGTTTTTTGTCTCTTCTTTCAGAGTGCCACTCTTTTTGCCAAACTTCCCAATTCCTTTACCGAAGACATCAAATCCGACTACCACCAGTTTTGGTTTTTATATGAATCGGAAAAGAGGGGCCGCCAAAGTTATTTAGCCTTTCGTCCATTCTATATGGGTTTCCAAGACAAAACCTATGCCTTCCGATTTAAAAGTTATCTCTCTCCTTTTTATTACAAAGAAGAAACCAATTACTGGTATACTTGGTCTTCTTTATTTTTCTTTAGTGGGACGGGATTCAAACATGAAGAGGGAGACGAAGACGAAGACATCCTTTTCACTCCCCTTTTCATTTGGGGTAAGGGTGAGTCCCAAAGAGAAAACTATTTTAGTGTCTTTCCGATCTATGGCAAAATTCGAAACAAACTTTCTTACCAAGAACTAAGTTATGTTTTATTTCCAGTGTATTCCGAATGGAAATACAAAACCTATGAAGCCAAATCCATCCTCTGGCCCTTTGTGATGTGGGGTGGTTCCGAAACAAGGAGTGACTTTCGGATCTTTCCTTTATATTCAAAGAAAGAACATGAAGGAAAATACAAACGCCAATCCTTTCTCTGGCCTTTTTTCCAATGGGGGGAAGAACGGTTGGATAAAAAGGAACCCACAACCTATTCGATTTTTTTTCCACTGTATAACAGCAAAGATTCGAAAGATGGGAATATGAAAAGTCGGGCCTATCTTTGGTTTCCCATTCTCAATTCCTTATTTTCTTATGGGTATGACAAAAAAACAGGACAAACCAATTACACGGCGCTCTTTATCTTTTTCCAATACACAACTTCGGAGAAAAAGGATACACAGAAACTCGTGTTTTTTCCTTTCTATGGATTTTCTTATTTTGCAAACAAGGAAGCCGAATTCATCACTCCGTTTTACATCCGTTTGTCGCAAAATACTTCCCACTTAAAAGCAACTTCGCATTTTTTATTACCTTTTTATTCCCATATGAAAAGTGAATATGTCCAAACAGGTAGAGAAGATTATTATTGGAAACTTTGGCCTCTGTTTCGGTATCACAAAGACCCCGATGGAAATTTTGGATGGAATACCCTTGCCATCATTCCGGTTCGTTTTGAAGTGATGGAAGATGTTTGGGAACCCATTTTTTCCATTATTGAATACAAAAGGTCCTCCAATGGAGAGAAACGTCTGCATTTAATCACAAGACTCTATAGCCATCGATGGACAGAGGAAGAAACTCATATCCATATACCGATCCTTGTGGAATATTCAAAATCACAATCAGGTTTTCGGTATGAATTGGGTTACGGTTTTCTCGGCATTGATACAAGAGAAACAAAAAACAAATACAAAATCCTTTGGTGGGAACTATGAAACGTCTGTACTCCAAAACATTGGAACCACTACTCTATGCCGTTGGTTATACGGTTCTCCTACTATTTCGATCCATTGGCCAGTCCCACCATCTCTTCTTCAAACGAAAAGAAATCTTGGAACAAATGTTCATTGCGGGTGTAGGTTCTCTTTTTGTTGTCTCCATTGTTTCTATTTTTACGGGAATGATCCTGGGTCTGAACACCGGCCTTGGCCTTCGGGACTTTGGGGCAGAAGGGCAAATTGGACTTTTACTTACGATCACCCTCACTCGGGAGATGTCTCCCTTTATGACCTCTCTGATTCTTGCGGCGTCCGTCGGTTCTGCTATGGCCGCAGAAATTGGAACCATGAAAGTCTCGGAAGAAATTGACGCCCTAGAAGTGATGTCTATCAATCCCGTTCGTTATCTCGTGATGCCAAGGATTATCGGTTTTTCACTCATGGTTCCTGTACTTTGTGTATATTCTGCCGCCTTAGGAATCTTAGGTGGAGGAATTGTAGGCCATTTCCAACTCGGTATTGATATGATTAGTTACTTTCAAGATGTATACTATCGGATCTCCTCGGTTCCAGGCCTAAAAGATTTGTATGTCGGACTTTTGAAAGGATATGTTTTTGGAATCGCTATTTCCACAATTTCTTGCAGCCAAGGACTTCGCACGGAAGGTGGAGCCATTGGTGTGGGCCAAACCACAAGAAAAGCAGTGGTCACTTCTTTTCTAATGGTCATTTTTTCTGGTTATGTGCTGACAGCTCTATTTTATAAATGAAGGAAAGTATGGAAACCTTTGCCATTGAAATGAAAAACGTCCATAAAACTTTTGGCAAACGAAAGATTTTACAAGGAATGAACATACAGGTAAAACAAGGAGAGACTATGGTCATCCTTGGTCCTTCTGGAACCGGAAAGTCCGTCAGTCTCAAACATATCACGGGATTACTTGATCCCGATGAAGGAGACTGTTATATTTTTGGGGAATCCATTGTCCATGGGAACGAAAGGAAAAGAGAAGAACTTCGTTCTAAGCTTGGCGTCTTATTCCAGTCAGGCGCCCTTATCAATTGGCTCACTGTTTATGAAAATGTCGCCCTTCCTTTGCGAGAACATAAAATTGCATCAGGGGCAGAGCTTGATCGCATTGTAATGGAAAAATTAAAATGGTTGGATCTGGTTCCCGCCAAAGACACGTTACCCAGTAATATTTCTGGAGGGATGAAAAAACGTGTGGGTCTTGCCCGAGCTCTTACCTCCCAACCTAAAATCGTGTTATACGATGAACCCACCTCGGGCCTTGACCCGGTGATGTCCAATGTCATCAATGATTTAGTCATCCGTTTGCAAAAAGAATTAGGTCTAACATCCATTGTGGTCACTCATGATATGAATTCAGCCTATAGGATTGCTGACAGGATTAGTTTTCTCTACGGCGGGAAAGTTCTGTTTTGCGGGACTTCGGAAGAGATCCAAAATTCACCGAATCCCATCATCCAACAGTTCATTCATGGAAATACAGTAGGTCCAATGATTCTCGATCATTCTGAATTAAAAAAAGGAAAATCCAATTGACTTTGCCTCTAACTTTAGGAGAACTTTAGGGAATGCCTACCATAGGTCGCGCTCTCATCGTCGGACTACTTTTTATCTTTTCACTTTTGGCTGTGGGTTACTTTACCATCGTCACAGAAGGTGGCCCCTTCCAAAAATCAGGATACCAACTCCCCGTCTACTTTCCTGATGCCGAAGGGATTAAAATTGGAAACAAAGTAACAATCCACGGGGTTCCCTTTGGTTATGTTTCCAAAATTCGTTTGGTGCAGATTGATGAGTATGGAACTCTTCTTCCGGATGGCGAAACCGGGATTGGAACCAAGGTGGAACTCACCCTCCTTTTGAAAGGAAAGGTGCAACTCTTCTCCAATTACGAAATCACAATCAAAAACGAAAGCCTCCTTTCTGGTCGTGTCGTGGCTCTCGATCCTGGTTCCAAGTTTCCGGTCGATCCCAAAACCAAAGAATACATGCTCGCAGAACCGGCCCTCACCAAAGTAGAGATCTCTCCTAGGTCAGGAAAACTGATGCCCATCCAAGGAAAGGTCACGCAAGACCCACTCGTTTCTCTATCTGAACTCATAGCCGAAAACCGCTCTGACATTCGTAAAACCGTGCAAAATATAGCCAATATCACGGGGAAAATCAACGAAGGCCAGGGAACTCTAGGAAAACTCATCAACGAAAGCGATGTCCACAAGTCGGTAAATACCACCCTTGGGGATGCTCAGGTCGTTTTGAAAGAGCTCCGGGAAGGCCTAGAAGACACAAGGGAACAAGCACCTGTGACCAGTTTCATTCGCTCTGCCCTCAGTGCTTTTTAAGCGCTAACACGTAAAATACGACCCATTTTGTAGTAAAAATCTTTGGTTTGGTGCACAAATGGGGGCCGTCACATTCCCACCACACTGTTGTAAAAAGGAGACATTTTTTTGACTTGGGTCCACGGTTTTGGAATTGTCCCTCCCCCCTTTTCTACAAATTTGTAAGTAGGAACTGATTTATGGTAACGGCGATACACAGAAAAACGATCCAAAACTCGATCACACTTCGGGGAATTGGCGTACATTCCGGAAAAATGGTGACCTTACGGCTCCATCCGGCAGAAGCAAATACAGGACTTATTTTCTACCTTTACAAAGGCATCCAAAAGATTCGAATCCCCATCTCCCTCGACCATGTTGTCGACACAAGTAACGCCACTACCATTGGAGATGGAAGTTCCAACCGGGTGCAAACCATAGAGCACCTTCTCGCCGCCGTTCACACTCTAGGCATTACTGATTGTATTTTTGAAATTGATTCCGTAGAAGTTCCGATTATGGATGGTTCCTCCCTGCCGTTTTGGGAAGGGATTCGTTCTGCAGGAATCCGGGTTCTGGATGAAACCATTGAACCCATTACCATCGCCAACCCCATTTGGGTGGTAGACGGGGACAAATACCTCGTTATGTTACCTTCCGACGAACTCAAAGTCACTTATAGCATCGATTTCAATCATCCTCTCCTCAGAGGCCAATCCTACACCACCACTCTTGACGAATCCATTTTGGGAACAGACATCCTTCCTGCCCGGACTTTTGGGTTTTTGAAAGACGTGGAAGCCCTCCAAGCTCGTGGCCTTGCCATGGGTGGATCTCTAGACAATGCTGTAGTTTTGACCGATGATGGGTATTTGAACGAAACTTTGCGTTACGACAATGAATGCGTTCGTCACAAGATCCTCGACCTCATTGGGGACTTGGCTGTGATGGGTCGCCCTTTCCGAGGCCACTTGATTGCTTCCAAAGCGGGTCACGCTCTAGACATCTCTCTTGCCAAGTGCATTATGAGCCAAGTCACAGGAAACGAACTCACTCAGTTCAAAAGCAAAAGAGTTCCACTTTTCGCTAAAAAACAAGCAGCTCGTTAGAATCCGCCTTTTTTTACTTTCCAAACGAGGCCTTGCCGAAAGTATTTTTGGCAAAGGGACGGATGGAAGAAAAAACCACATTCAAAGGCATTTCTGCCTATCCAGGCACAGTTTATGGCAAGGTTTTTCGTTGGAAACAATCCAAACGAAAACGAGAAGACCGCACGGATCTATCTCCCGATGAAATCAGAGAAGAAGTAGAACTCTTAAAAAAAGGCCTACAAAAAACCGAGGATGATCTTGCCGACCTCGTCCAAAAATCAAAAACAAATCGCGAACTTTCAGAAATCTTAGAATCCCAAATTGTCTTTTTGAATGATCCCCTATTTCGTGCCCGGGTTTTTGAACGAATTGCACAAAACAATGAATCGGCGGGCCTTGCTCTGGAAACCGCAGTTAGTTCGTTATACGACGAATTCCAATCCATCCCTGATGAATTCTTTCGGGAACGGGCCGACCATATTTTGGACATCGGCAAACGAATTGAGTCCAATCTTTATCCCGATAAACTAGCCGACCAAACCAAAATTCCAGAAGATGTCATCCTCATCGCACGTGAGATCACTCCTTCGGAAATGATCCAACTCGGAAAATCACGCCTCCGAGGAATTGCCACAGACTTTGGTGGGAAAACTGGTCACACTGCCATCATTGCGAGAAATTATGGAATCCCCACCATTGTGGGTTTAAAAAATATCACCTCACATGTAGAAGACGACGACTACATTTTGTTAGATGCCACGAAAGGAATCCTCAACCGCTCTCCAGGGATTGATGAAATCAAACTAGCTGGAATCAGAAGCGAAATTCATAAAGTCCAACCGATTCGTGAAATCAGTGATGGGCCAAAAGAAATCAAAACCAAAGATGGGAAAAAGTTTTCCCTTCGTGCTAATATTGATTCGGAAGATGAAGTGGATCTGGCCTTTGAACAAGGAGCCGATGGGATTGGACTTGTCAGAACCGAAATCCTTTTCATTCGTTATGTAGAATTCAAACCCACGGAAGAAGAACAGTTTGCAGTCTACAAACGAATTCTACTAAAGATGGTAGGCCGGCCTGTAACTTTTCGAGTTTGGGATATCGGGGCAGATAAAATGGAGAATGGATATGAAGAGGCCAATCCCTTTCTCGGAAACCGAGGGATTCGTTACCTTCTTCGCCATCCGCATTTTTTTAAGGAACAATTAAGAGCCCTGCTTCGTGCCAGCGAATTTGGAACCATGCGCATCATGCTTCCGATGATCACCACCAGGTCTGAAATTTTACAAACCAAAGTATTGTTTGCCGAATGTTTGGAAGAGTTAAAAACCACAGGGCTTTCGATCACCAAAAAAATTCCCTTAGGGATTATGGTAGAAACTCCTGCCTGTGCGCTCAACCTTCCCTTTCTTGGAAATCATGTAGACTTTTATAGTGTGGGAACCAACGACCTTTTACAGTATCTTTTGGCCGTGGAACGGAACAACCATTTGGTGGGAGATCTATACAATCCTTGGCAAGTGGTGTTTTTGTTACTTCTAAAGAATATTGCCGATGTGGCCAATTCACAAAAGAAACCCATTAGTATCTGTGGAGAGATTGGAAGTGATCCCATGTTTACCGCAGTTCTCATTGGGCTTGGATTTCGGGATTTGAGTTCTGCTTTGCCTCTGATGAGAGAAGTCGGTGAAAAAGTACAGGAGATTTCCAGTTGGAAAGCAAAACTACTCGCCGAACAAGTGATCAACCTTGCCGGTGAAGAAAAATTTGATGAAATAGAAGCCTTGGTTTTAGAAACCAAGGGCTAATGGTAAATCGAAAATCAATAGACAGGATCTAACTAAGAACTTATAAAACCAACGGATTCATTGGTTTTGTTTTTTGTTAAGCAACAGGAATGATTCTTTCTTCTTCCTTCCCTTTTAACAAAGCTAAAATGGATTTCTTTTTCAAAGAATAGATTCCATACAAAAGAATGGCTCCAAACCAAGAACAAAGAACAAAAAAGCCGTAGAAGTTTGTCATACTTCCCCATCGGTTTTGATATCCAGAAAGGATTCCTGCTGCGTAGTGCCCAAAGGCATTGGATAAAAACCAAATCCCCATAAGAAGAGATGCGTATTTTACCGGTGCCATATGACTCACAAAGGAAAGTCCCACTGGAGAAAGACAAAGTTCACTTAAGGTATTCCAAAAATAAACAAAAACCAAAAATAGAATCGAAACAGCAATGCCTGTTTCTGCATACTTTGCTGCGACCACCATCACCAAAAATCCGATTCCAAGGAGTATCAAACTGAAAACAAATTTCAAAACAGGATTGGGATTTTGATCTCGTTTGGCAAGCCTTGCCCAAAGAGTCGAAACAATCGGACCAAATAACAAGATAAAGAGTGGATTGATGGATTGTAAAACCGATGCAGGAATTTCTACACCAAACAAAGACCTATCGGTATTACGTAAGGCAAATAGATTGAGAGAAGATCCCATTTGTTCAAAAGCCATCCAAAAGAAGATACTAAAAAAGGAGAGAAGAACAATGAGTAGAATCTTCGGTTTTGTTTGGGAATCGTTTGTCGTATTGGCTAAAGTTCCTCCCAAATCCCTTTGTTTTTCCCAAATGGTATTGGGTAGGCGTTTGCTACCGAAATAAAATACAACCATTCCGATAGCCATTCCAAGGCCTGCCGATAAAAAACCCAAATGCCAATCCACTCGTTCGCCTAAACTCCCGCAGACGATAGGACCGATAAGACCACCCAAATTGATTCCCATATAAAAAATGGTAAATCCACTATCTCGAAGTCCCGGTTTTCCTGCGTATAATCTTCCAAAGATGGTAGACATATTGGGTTTAAAAAAACCATTTCCGAGGGCTAATAAAACAAGACCTAAATAGAAAAAAGATAAATCAGAAAAAGCAAGCGAGATATGCCCGCAAAACATCAGAAAACTTCCGAGATAAATTGAAAATTTGTAACTCAGGAACCGGTCGGTGAGGTATCCCCCGAGAACAGGCGTTAGATATACAAAACTAGTATAAAATGCATACACAGCACCGGCATCCACATCAGAAAATCCAAGTGACTTCACCAAATACAAAACAAGAAGTGCTCGCATTCCATAATAACTGAGTCTTTCCCACATTTCCGTAAGAAAAAGAGGTGTGATTCCCTTGGGATGCATATGAGCTTCTATTTGGTTCTGCTTTTCCAAATAGTTTCCTCTTGTCCTATAGAAAAATTAACAAACCGCGCCGCCGCAAAAAGATAATCAGAGAGTCGATTGATATAAATTCGTAAGTCAGAATGGATCTCCCCACCAGACTCAATGTAAACCAGAAGGTCTCTTTCTAAACGCCGACAAATGGTACGAGCCATATGAAGGGCACTTGAGGTAGGACTTCCCGCAGGCAAAATAAAAAACTTAATTTCTGGAAGAACTTCCATCAGGCGGTCGATTTCCTTTTCCAAACTTTCTACATCAGATCGCAAAACGACTGTTCCTTCCTTGGATTCCCGCGGCACATAACCGGCAAGCTCGGAACCAATTTCAAAAAGAAAACTTTGGATGTTTTTTACATAATCGAGAAATTCGGTTTCTAAGTTTAGATCTTTGGTAAAAGAAAGAGCAAGGCCAATGGTGCTATTCAATTCATCACAACTTCCGTAGAGGTCTACCCTACGATCTGTTTTGGAAACCTTGATTCCGGAGGCAAGGTAGGTCTGGCCACCATCGCCAAATTTGGTGTAGATTTTCAATTTCCGACTCCTTAAGCTCTAAAATTTCTTTACAGGCTTAAGTTTTTTGGTATAGAATATTCTGGAAAGGCAAAATTCACGGAAGAACCAAGGGAAGGCAACCCCTTATCTTCTCGATGGGAACGGATACCCGGGACAGTGGTTTTTACTTTTCTCCGCATGTAGGGAAACAAGCGGGTCATGGACACACAGGAGGGTGTGACAATGATTATCAATCACAACATCAGCGCGCTAGTTGCGAAACGGGCGCTCACAAACACCGGTCGTGACATGGACAAGTCCATGGAGCACCTAGCAACGGGTATGCGAATCAATAGACCAGGGGATGATTCTCTGGGATTTGCTGTGTCCGAAAAACTAAGATCACAAATTCGGGGCCTCGGCCAAGCAGAACGAAATACCCAGGATGGTATGTCGTTCCTCCAAGTCACCGAAGGATCTTTGGATCAAGTAAACTCGATCTTACAGAGGTTACGCGAACTTTCCGTTCAATCTTCAAACGGGATTTATTCTAACGAAGACAGAAAACTTGTCCAGTTAGAAGTATCTCAACTTGTGGAAGAAGTGGAAAGGATCGGAACTTCTGCTGAGTTTAACAAAGTCAAACCATTGGATGGAAGGTTTTCACGTTCCTCTAAAAATCCAATGACATTACAAGTGGGTGCAAACGGTTCAGAGAAAATAGAACTCTACATCAATACGATGACCAGTTCTTCCCTCAAACTGAAACAAGCGGGAAACAAGTTGACTCTCTCAACTCCAAACAAAGCTTCCGATTCACTCCAGGTTTTGGATGATGCCATCACCAAAGTCAACCGACTCCGGTCTGACCTAGGTGCCTATTACAACCGATTGGATTTAACTTTGAAATCACTGAGTAACAACTATGTGAACATTGTTTCTTCTGAATCGCAAGTAAGGGATGCCGACATGGCAACGGAAATGGTAGAATATTCCAGAAACCAAATCCTAACCAAATCAGGTGTGGCAATGCTTGCACAAGCGAACCTTCGACCGGAATCCGTAGTAAAACTCCTCACGGACAGATACTAATCCGACCGAAAAAGAAACGGAAATCCTCCTTGCAAACAGGGAGGATTTCTTCAAACTTTGTCCTTATACTTCACAGAAGAGTGTAAGCGAGGACATTAACTTTGAAACAAATCATCTCGGGACTTCTTTCCCTATCATTACTTTCCACTATATCATGTGGACTATCCGAAAACACAAAAAGGCTAATTCTTAGTACTTCCATCGGTTGCGGAGTTGGTCTTGCACTCGGTGCCGTTTATGATGAAGCACAAAGAAAAAAAGATTCAAAAGACAAAAAGAACGACATCCAAAGACAAATCAAATCTTCTTTGGCATTAGAAAAAAAGAAACCGCAAAACAAAGGTAAGATTGTTGGTCTTGGTGCTGGTTGTTTGGCAGGACTTGGAACTGGTTTTTATCTCAACACTATGTACGACAACATGGCGGAAGAGATGAAAAAACAAGGAATCACTCTTGAAAAAAGCGAAAGAGGCGGCGAAACAGTGGCTCTCACAGCAACTATGGATGGCGGAATTGCTTTCGAAGATGGAAAGGCAGACCTTAAAGGAAAAGGAAAAGAGAACATTGACAAACTGGCAGAAGCACTTGCAGCTTACCCAGAAACTAAAATCAATATCTCTGGCCACGCGAACCGAACCGGTGCAGAAGATCTAAACCAAAGATTGTCTCAAGACCGCGCTGTGACTGCAAAGAATGCAATCACTGAAAACGGTGTGGAAGGAAAACGAATTGGAACCGTTCAAGGACTAGGTTCTACGACTCCTATCAAAGGTGTAGATCCAAAAGACGGATCCAACCGACGTGTGGAAGTAGAAATCGTTCCAGCAAGCTAAGAGTTTTAAGACATAAAAAAAGGGATCCGATTCTGGATCCCTTTGGTTGTTTTAGTAAGCCTACATTTTTGTAGGCTTTTCTATTTTAAGATCTAGAATGATTCGAGTTACATTCCAAGACCAGGGAATCCACCCATAGCTTGCATCTGTTTTGCGGCCCCAGCCTGCGCATCCTGTAAGGCCTTGGTATAGGCTTCTTGGATGGACTTTTCTAGAAGATTTTTATCTTTTTTATCAATCAATTCATCTTCGATTTGAATGGATTTCATTTGGAATTTTCCATCCAAAGTCACAGATAGAAGTTTGTTTTTGGAAATTCCTACAAAATTGAGACCGGCAAGTTCCTTTTCCATGGTTTTCACCTGCGATCTCATCTTTTTCATCTGTTTGAGCATATCAAACTTGTTTCCGCCCGCTCCACCGAACATAAGCACCTCTTTTCCTTTCAGGATTATTTTTCTTTAAAAGAAGGCAAATATAAAACATGTCTTTGTCGATACTGAATCTATGATCCATCCCAATTCTCCATACAAACGAATCTGGGATCTTTTTGTTTTTATTTGTATCACTTACTTCGCCATAGAAGTTCCGATTCGACTGGTCTTTCATTATAAACTTTCCGCCGGGGTCAATTACTTCGAACGGTTCATCCAAATTGTATTTGGGATCGATGTCATTTTGAATTTTAATACGGCGATTCTAAAAGACCGCCTTCTGATTCACAATCGCAAGATTGTTACCAAAACCTACTTACGTACCTGGTTCCTCATCGATTTTTTATCTGCTTTTCCCTTCGATCTTTTTGGTGGATTTTTCTTTCAATACTTTGGAGTGACTGATAGCTTAAAAATTTTGCGGCTATTGAGGTCGGTTCGTGTCTTTGAACTATTCAAATCACTCCGCCTCCTTGCCCTCGGTGCGGACTCGGATGACCGGTTCAAATTGGTAGAAGTGATCAACCCCATGACCTTCCGCCTAATCTTCTTTGTGTATTGGACAAGTCTATTTGCCCACTGGGTGGCTTGCGGTTGGATCCAACTGGGTCCTGAATTTTTACCAGACAAAGATATAACAACAAGATACATCCGAGCCCTCTACTGGTCTGTGACCACTCTTACCACTATTGGTTATGGAGACATCACTCCCATAACCAACAAACAGACGGTATATACAATGGGTGTGATGATTTTAGGAGTCGGTATTTATGGTTATGTGATTGGTAATATTGCTACACTATTATCGAACCTAGATGTCTCCCGTGTTACCTTTCAAGAAAAACTAAACACCATAGATAGTTTCATTAAATATAAAAAACTACCACCCCACCTCGCTAATCGCATTCGTTCCTACTATGTCAATCTTTGGGAAAACAAACACGGGATTGATGAAACAGAAATTTGGGACAACCTTCCTTCCGGAATTAAAATTGATGTGTCACTTTTTTTGCACAACCATTTGATTTCCGTAGTTCCCTTTTTTAAAAATGCTCCGGAAGAATTAAAAAGAGAAGTGGTTTTGGAATTAAAGCCAGCCTTCTATATGAAGGGAGATATCATTTTTAAAGAGGGCGATGTTCCGCACAATATGTATTTTCTATCCAAAGGTCATGTGGAAGTACTCAAAGAAAAATCGGGTGAGTTACTCGCCACTCTGAACTCTGGATCTTTTTTTGGAGAAATGAGTTTGATAGATGATTCTTTGCGAACCGCAACGATCAAAGCAGGATCTTATTGTGATGTGTATACCTTAGGAAAAGATAGGTTCGCAGAAATCCTAAAACACCATCCAGGGTTTGCCAAACACATCCAAAACATTGCCAAGGAACGTAAAAAAAGCCAATCGACTAAACGAATTCAAAAAACAAAAACCTAATCTTAGTTAAATAGGATTCTATAATTAAGGTTTTAGCGAAAGAATCGAATTTTCAGGATCCACAAGGGAAATGGATTCGTCTGCCAAACGATCAAAGGCATGCCAAGCATTGCTATCTTTCTTTAATGGTTCTTGTTTTTCTGTTTTGGTTTTGATGGATTCTGATTTGGGAATCTCTCCCAAACAAGGAATCTCTTCAATTTGTTTGAGCCGTTCGAGAAGTTCTCTATGTTTTTTGGAAGGGCCAAACCAAGAGGGAACAAAGGCAGTTTTTTTCTTTTGGCTAAAAATAGTTTCTGTTTGTGTGATTTCATCTAGAAGCAAATTCACTGCACGGATCGTCCACTTACTCGGAGTTACAGGAATCAGAATGAGTTCAGAATTATAAATGGCAGTGGTGAGTTCATGTTTGGCAGAACCTGGAGTATCGATAATCACAAATTTATATATACTACGAACCTCGTCTAAAGCACGTTTGAATTGCAAACAAAGGCTACTGGAATCGGGATTGTATTTGGTGAGTTTGGCCAAACTGAGAGTGGAAGGCAAAACATCGAATTGTTTGGTTTCGCGAATGCAATCTGTCATCCGTTTCATTCCGAGTAAAACCGTCATGACATTGGATTCTTCCAACTTTGCGAGATCCAAATCGGGCAAACAGTAGTCAGTCAAGTCCCCTTGCATGTCCATATCTACAACCAGGGTTTTTCCTCGCCGGGCAAGAGCACAGGCCAAGTGGGCTGCCGTCGTGGATTTCCCACTTCCCCCCTTAATATTGGAAACAGAGATGACCTTCATGGGGCATAGAATTCTCTGAATTCTTCCTTTGGCCACTGATTTTTTTTGAATTTTCCTTGGAAAGGACTTCGTAGTACTTAATTTGGGTTCAGTTATGGCATTCACAATTCGGTTCCGAGTTTGGGACAAACAAGAAAAAGAATTCACTCAGAAAGGCTTTAGTCTAACCCTCGAAGGGAAACTTTTGAAATTTGGACAACCCATCCCTAACGAAGACAATTATATTGTTAATAGTTTTACCGGTTTAAAAGACAAATACGACAAAGACTTATTCGAAGAAGACATCATCGAACATACCGTTGCCAAAGGGGGAAATTTAACCCAACATACAGGCATTATACGGTACAACAATGAACACGGTGCTTTTTACATAGAAAATGGACCACCGCTCCTCCAATTATTTTCTATCCGCAAAGTAGGAAACCCTTACGAAAATCCCATTTTGTTCGATTTGTATCTAAAAAGTAAATCTTGAGATTTTTATACTTAAGTTTCACAACCTTAGTTTTGTTTTGTTTTCCTTTAAGTGCCAATCTCTTAGAGGATTATTGGAAAGCAGTTCAAAACACAAAAGAAAAATTCGAAATTTCTGACCATAGCCCCAAACGATTTAGTTTTCGATTGGGTGGTGAAATTCCGGGAATCCTTCATAAAGAATCTCTCAACCATGAAGTTTTTTGGTTCTGCCAAAAGTATTTGGATAAGTATCATACAAACTACCCTTACCCCCGATTCAAAGAAGACATCAGATCTCACCTAACCGATTTATACGGAGATCCGGCGCAAAACTTCCTCAGCGGAAAACTTTCCTTTTCTTGTTTTTCGGGTTGGAAGGAAGGAAGTTCTCTTTTGAAACTTTCTTTCTTTTTGAACGAGGAAGAATTTTTCCCTTATCGTTGGGATTATTATGATTCCAAAGGACAATTGTTTTTAACCGAAGAGGACGAAACCAAAAACGGCAAAAAAGATAGTTTCACTTATTACTCTCAATCAGGTTGCCCCAAAGAAATCACAAAAGATAAAAATGATTTCGGTGCCATGGATGAATGGTGGTATTTCAAAAATTGCCAACTGGTTCGGGTAGAATACGATTCCAATGAAAATGGATTTCGAGAGCGAATTTGTCATTATGAAAATGGAAAAGAATCCTACTGCGAAGGAGTGGGTGAAAAAGAAGAAAGAGAAGCCATCGAGTTAGAATCTCACCAAAAGTTTACTGAGGCTTTAAAAGCGTATCGAAAATCTCTAAAAGAATACAAAAAGGAAGTATCCAATGGAACTTCCCGAACCTGTTCTCTCTTAAAAAAAATTGCAAACATCGAATACAACGAAAGAGATTTTGTTTCTTTTACCAAAACCTTAGATGAGTTTTTTTCTTATAGAGCTTGTGAATCCGATTCTTTGGATGTACTCATCTACAAATCTTATTATTATTTATATGTAATTGGGGATTATAAAACAGCTAAAGATAGTTACCAAAAAACAGCTGAAATTTATCGCAAAACCCACGGCGAGATCAGTCCAGAAATTTTAATGAATTTGGCCTATTCTCAATTTATGGATAAAGACCCTAACTCTTGTTTGGCCAGTTTAGAAAAATTGAATAGTCGCCGACTCACAGCCTACCCTCGTTTTTTTCTCTTCTACTATAGAGGTTCCTGTGAAATGAGTCTTGGACGTTATGAGGATGCCTATACCAATTTAAAACGAGCACAAATCCTCGGTGGGGAACGTGAATTTTTACCAGTAGTTTACTACAAATTAGGCAGAGCCTCCTTTGCCACAAACAGAGAACAAGAAGGAAATCTTTGGACCCACCAAGCCTTATTGTATGATTTTGATTTGATGGAACAAATGGATTCCGATCCTTTCTTTGAACGATTCTTTGAATCCCCTAACGGGAAAACGCACAAAAGAAAATATTACTTGAATAAACAAAAAAAACAATGATAGTCGTTCTCCTACGGAGAATACACGATCAATGAAAAATTTTACGACCCTGAATGATGTTTTTTATTATGCAAACCGGACTTATGGATCCAAGGAAATGTTCCTTGGAAAGGATGCGGGAAAAAACTTTATTGGTCGTACCTTCTCAGATATCTTTCACAAAGCGGAAAACTTAGCCCTCTCTCTTTTACAATTGGGCCTCCAACCGGGAGACCGAGTGGGCCTTATGGCAGACAACAGAACCGAATGGGCCATTGCCGACATCGCCACTCTGTTAAACGGAGCCATCAATGTTCCTCGTGGTTCCGACTCGACAGCACAAGAAATTGAATACATCCTCAGCCACTCAGAAAGTAAGTATTGTTTTGTAGAACACGAAAAACTATACGATAGTTTGAAACCTGTCCTTTCCAATACCAAAGTAGAAAAGGTCATCATCTTAGATCCAGGATTCAAATCCAAAGACAACTTAGCGATCCCCATGGATACACTGATTGCCGATGGCGAACCACTTCGTAAAAACTTACCATCACTTGAACTCCGGTCCAAACAAGTCAAACCGGACGACCTATTTACCATCATTTATACTTCAGGAACCACAGGAATGCCGAAAGGTGTGATGCTCTCCCACCAAAATATGGTCTACAACGTGGTAAAAGTTCCCGCCCGAGTGGGATTAAAGAGTTCCGATCGCACTCTTTCCATTCTTCCTGTTTGGCATATCTTTGAACGTGCCATCGACTATGCGATCATTGCAGAAGGAGCCTCCATCGCTTATACCAACATTCGGGATCTGCGAGACGACTTTCAAAAAATCAAACCTAGTTTTATGGCTTCCGCTCCCAGGCTCTGGGAAAACCTATACCTTGGCATCAAACAGAAGTTAGAGAAGGCACCGGAAAACAAACGCAAACTTTTTGATTTCGCTTATGATATTTGTAAAAAGTTCAAAGACGGACAAGACTATCTAGCTGGAAACAAACTCCTTACCAAAGAAGAATCTCCATTTGAACGAGCAAAGAACACAGCAGTATCCCTTGGATATGTTTTGAATTTGTATTTACTCGCTAAGGTTTTAGATGGACTTGTGTTTTCCAAAATTCGGGATGTATTGGGTGGCCACCTAACAGGAACTATATCTGGTGGGGGAGCCCTTCCCGCTCATGTGGATGAGTTTTTTAACGTGATCGGAATCCCAGTTTATGAAGGTTATGGAATGACCGAATGTGCTCCCATCATTTCCGTTCGTTCTGTAGGAAAGGTAGTTCAAGGATCGGTGGGAAAATGGCCAGATGGAACGGCTGTTAAAATAGTCAATGAACAAGGGGAATCTGTTCCGAAAGGGAAAATGGGTGTCATCCATATCAAAGGGCCTCAGGTCATGAAAGGCTACTACAAAAATGAAGAAGCCACTGCGAAGACGATCAACGACGGTTGGATGAATACAGGAGACCTTGGATTCATTTCCTTTAACGATACACTTTCTGTTCGTGGCCGTGTCAAAGATACCATTGTATTACTAGGTGGTGAAAACGTAGAGCCAGTTCCCATCGAAAATCTACTTTTAGAAAATGCTCTCATCAACCAAGTGATTGTAGTCGGCCAAGACCAAAAGTCACTCACGGCTCTCGTTTGGCCGGATAAAGATCGGATGAAAGAAGCAGGTCTAAATCCCAAAGAAGGCGAAGACCTAAACCAAAACAAAGAAGTCCGATTGTATTATCAAAATATCATCAAAAAACAAATATCTTCAGAAAATGGATTTAAATCTTTTGAGAAACTCTCTGACTTCCGGTTTTTACCGAAAGCCATGGAAGTGGGAGATGAACTCACCAATCTTTTTAAAATGAAAAGAAACATCATTCACGACAAATACAAAGATCTCATCAAATCAATGTACAACTAAAGTGAATTAAGAATGGTTCCCACAACTTCCCCCAGTTCCTTAGAAAGGTTGGGGAGGTTAGACAAACCTTCCAATTCTTTTTTGGCAATCTTTGGCAAATCCCCTTTTTGTTTCGAAACAGGGGAAAAAAGTTTTGTGAGAGCTGCGGCCATTTGCGGATTGATTTCATTCAATCTTTTGATTCGTTCTGCGAGAAAGATATACCCACTTCCATCTTGTTTATGAAATGTAAGTGGATTTCTTGCCAAACTAAAGTACAAAGACCGAACCTTATTCGGATTACGAATGTTAAACTGTGGATGATTCTCTAAACGTTCCGCAAGTGTACATCTGTCTTCGCCGGTAGCCACCTGAGCGGCAAACCAAACATCCAAAACCAAATGATCTTGTTTCCATTTATCAAAAAATAAATTCACAGAAGCCTCTTTCTCTTTGGAATCCACTTCCAAAAGAAACTTCATAGCAGAAACTTCTTCGCTCATATGTTTGGCTTCTCTTTGTTCCAAAACCGCCAATCGTTCAAACTTTTTAGAAGGATCATGTAGAAGATAATAAAGAGCAATATTTTTCAATCGACGTTTCCCAATCTCCTCTTTGGTTTGCACAGGAATGGTTTTCCGATTTTCTTCCAATAGATTTTGGAATTCTTTTGTAAAGGTTGTAGAGATGGATTGGATGGCCCAAACTCTTAAGTTTTGAATTTTAGTGAATTCATAACAACCGATACTTTCGCTAATCTGTGCGAGTCCAGGAAAGGAAAGATAAAAACTATGGTAAGTTTTATCCCAATTTCTCCCAAAGGACTCTCCAATGGTTTCTAGTATGGCTTCGAAGTTTTCCTCTTTCCCGAGAAGGATCGACTGACGAAACCATTCAAAGATTAGATTCTGAAAGGCAAAAAATCGAGAGACCCCATCAGTTTCTACTTTGGCTAAAATTTTGATTTCTTCTTCTGATTGTTTGTAATCCAAACGCACAGGACTCGAAAGAGAACGAAACAAAGAAACAATGGGTTTCGTTCCCTTGTTGTCAAGGGCTGGCATTCGAATCTGGTCGCGGGCACCGGACATCACACGTTTTTCTTCTGTCAGTAATCTTCCTTCCCTATCAAATACCGCAAAAGAATTAGAAAAAACTAACGGATATTCGCTGGATCCAGTATCGGCGAGTTCCAAAATCCATTCGTTTGTATCTTTGGAATAAGTTTCTTTGACGGATAATAAAGGAGTGCCACTACGGTGGTACCAATTGCGAAGATAAGGAATGGAGGAACCAATGACTTCTTCCATAGAAGAAACAAATTCTTCAAAGGTCACCCCTTGTCCGTCGTATTTAGAAAGGTAGAGTTGTAATCCTTTTTTGAAATTCTCCCGACCGATAAGCTCCGAGATCAACCGAATGACTTCTGCTCCTTTTTCATATACAGTCACTGTATAAAAATTATTCATTTCCTTATAAGTTTTAGGAAGGATGGGATGAGACATGGGGCCTTGGTCTTCCGGAAATTGGAACTCTTTCAAAAACAATACATCTTTGATCCGTTTGACCGCAGGATCTGTCATATCTTCTGTAAACCATTGGTCCCGAAATACAGTGAGTCCTTCTTTCAAAGTTAGATTGAACCAATTGCGGAGTGTGACCCGGTTTCCCGTCCAATTGTGAAAGTATTCATGAGCAATCACAGCAAGGATGGCTTCAAAACTTTCATCGGTAGCGGATTTTTTATTGGCGAGTACGAGTTTGGCGTTAAAGAGATTGAGTCCCTTATTTTCCATAGCACCCATATTGAAATCTTCCACTGCCACAATCATAAATAAATCTAAATCATATTCTAATCCAAAGGTATCTTCATCCCACTTCATTGCTTTTTTCAAAGAATCAAAAGCAAAACCTACCTTCTCCTCGTTTCCTTTTTCAATGAATATCTTAAGGGTAATTTCTCTTCCGGATTTTGTAATAAAGGAATCTTGGGTTTCTTGTAATTCCCCTGCCACAAGAGCAAATAAGTAGGATGGTTTTGGAAATGGATCTTCCCAAATTACTTCTCGTTTTCCACCTTCTAGTTGTTTGTTGCCGACCAAATTTCCATTCGACAACATCACTGGAAAAAGTGTTTCCTCTCCAGAAATGGTCACGCGAAAACGCATCATATTGTCTGGTCTATCAATAGAATAAACGATCTTACGAAATCCTTCTGGTTCATTTTGGGTACACAACATAGAACCAGATTTATATAATCCTTCGAGAGAAGTATTCTTAGCAGGACAAATTCGATTTTCTACAGTGAGGCGAAATTTTTCTTTGGGGGGATCGGGAATGAGAATTCCAGTGGGAGAAACCTCGTAATCTTCGGGATCCACAATGGCTCCATCGATTCTAAGGGATAAAAATTCTAAAGATTCTCCATGCAAAAAGAGAGGTTCGATTTTTTCTGATTGGAGGACAACTTCATAATCAGCCCTGACAACTGTCAGGTGCAAATCTAAATCAAAACGTAGATCTAACTTAGGAGTCAACCATGGGTTTGGGCGGTAGTCTTCTAGTTTGTGAATCGGAGAGAAGGAGGATAACGTCATCCTCCTTCTTTAAGGGATAGGCCCTATCGGAAAAGTGAATTTTAGTTCTGTTTCTCTTTTCTTTTATCCTCGGCAAAGGTCACCTTTAGATTTCTCCCGTCGACAGGCTGGCCATTCATTTGGGTGACAGCCTCTTCTGCCTCTTCCGGATTGGCGTAAGTTATAAATGCAAACCCTCTAAAATTACCAGTTTCCCGGTCATGAATCATTTTCAGATCTTGAATCACTCCGTAAACGGAGAAAATCTGGCGTATATTTTCTTCCTTAAGGGAAAATTTTAAATTCCCTACATAAATTTTGTTAGAAACCATTACTGTCCTCGTAAAACCAACTGCAGGTTCCAATGTCCTTGGAACGGGTCGATTAGACACAATGGAAAGAAATTGTCAACATCAAATATTTCTTGCATATTCTGAAAGATAGAGATTATTTGTATGTCTTCTCTAGGTACCCCTTTGAACGAAAAACCTTATATCCTTTGTATCGACGACGAATTCTTTATCCTCTGGAACCTGAAAGAACAATTAAAAAAAGTGTTTGGTTCAAATTTCACCATTGAAACTGCAGAAAGTGCAGAGACAGCAAAAGAGATTATGAAAGAAATTGCGGGTACATCCGCAGACTTAGCCGTTGTCATTTGCGATCATGTGATGCCTGGACAAAAAGGGGACGAATTCCTGATTGAAATGCAGGAAACCCACCCTCGTACCAAAAAGATTATGTTAACGGGCCAAGCACCCGCACAAGCCATAGGGAATGCCCTGAATCATGGTTGTTTGTACCGGTATCTTTCCAAACCTTGGGATGCCCATGATTTAGAACTTACCATCAAACAAGCCATCGATGCTTACTTTCAGGAAAAATCTCTAGAGGAAAAAAACAAAGAACTAGCGGACTCTTTGTACTTTCACAGAGACTCCAAATACCCTAATTTTGAATCCTTAGTGAAACAACTAAAGGGAGATGGAAGTCACCGCCCGGAACATTCCATCCTGCTCATAAAAATTATTAGTTTTCCGAGCATCATCAAAACTTTCGGAATC
The DNA here is from genome assembly GCF_016919165.1 of Leptospira chreensis. Classification (GTDB taxonomy): domain Bacteria; phylum Spirochaetota; class Leptospiria; order Leptospirales; family Leptospiraceae; genus Leptospira_A; species Leptospira_A chreensis. The sequence continues at coordinate 106,200 of NZ_JAFFPS010000008.1, read as the reverse complement.
GAAGTTTACAGAAAAATATTTAAAAAACTCCTCCAACTACTCTCCGTCCACTTACAAAACGAAGAAACGGTCTACCATATTTATTCCGATGAAATTGCCATCCTATCCAATCTTTCAGAACAAGGTCTCGTTGAAAAGATGCGCAGTTTTCGGATGATTCTAAAATCCGACGATTTGATTTTGGATGAAGTAGGATTCCATTTGGAATGCCGGTATTCCTCTGCTTCTGGACAAGAAGATTGTTACTACAAAGCCAAACTTGCCCTTTTCCGTGCGGAAACACAAGGTTCCAATGATTTTGTTTCCTATACGGATGACCTTTCTACAGACCACCACTTACAAAACTTCCAACGAAGCCAAAAGATTCAAACTGCGATCACGAACAAACAAATTGTGCCATATTTCCAAGGCATTTTAGACAACCAAACAAAACAAATACGAAAGTTTGAATGTCTAGCAAGAATCAAAGACAAAGATACCATCCTCACACCCGACGTGTTTTTAAAACTAGCAAAGGTGACGGGAAGCATTCGAATGATAGGTTTGCAAATGATTGATGAGTCTATGAATTTTTTCTCTGACAAACCTTATGATTTTTCAATCAACCTGACCGAGTCCGAGTTAGAATACAAAAGTTTTAGCAAATGGGTCGAGACCCGATTGACACATTACAAAATTGAACCCAAACGAGTGACTTTTGAAATTTTAGAAGATATTAGTTTTTCCGAAAATAAAAACAGTTTATATACCATTCGCGATTTAAAAACCATTGGTTGTCAAATTGCCATCGATGATTTTGGAGTTCAATATTCCAACCTTTCTCGTTTGCTCGAAGTGGATCCAGACTATCTAAAAATTGATGGACAGTTCATCAAAAACCTGCCGGAAAACAGAACTGCCTATCTTCTTGTCCAAGGGATTGTGGAACTGGCACGTGGGATTGGTGCCAAAGTTGTGGCGGAGTTTGTGGATCGTCCCGCCATCCAAGACATGATTGAAACCTTAGGAATTGAATACTCCCAAGGTTATTTATTTATGAAACCTTCGCCTTCACTCCCGGAAGCGAGCAGTTTACAGCTATAAGTCGCCGTGGAACTAGTAAAACATTACAGGGACCATCGGTCCAAACACAATGCCCTCATCCACTGGGTGTTGTTTGTTTTTGACCTTGTGGTTCTTGGGATTTTTGTCCCCACCTTCTATGAAGCAGAACTATTGACTTTAGATCCCATTCTGGTGGTGATCGTGGGAGGAATCATTTTTGCTTTCTGCATCATGCCTCATATCCTTCTCAAAGTTTTACAAAAACCCAAAGGGAGTGATATCGATTCGAATGCACGAACCATTCGTTTGGTGGAAAAAAACAAAACGGTAAAAACAATTCCGTTTGATCGTATCCAGTTCCTTTCTTTCTCGGAATACAGCTACACTGTGAAATCAAAAAATGGATCAAGAACTGTAACTGTGTATACTGTAATGGGTCAATTAGAAGGAGAGAGCTTTGCCATCGCTGAATCTACAAACTATCCGGAAGTGCGACTCTTTGGGGAGAGTATTGCCAAACAATTAAAAACATCCATCAAGCAGGAATCGGGAGAACTAGTTCCCTATACAGACCTCGACCTTCCCATCCACAAACGAAAAGTTCCTAAAGAGATTTTAGACTCAGAGATAACCTTTAGTCCTAAGTCCCAACTTTTAATGGAGAGCACGGGTGGGACTTCCCTACTCAAATCCAACTACAGTCCTAAGATCTATACAATCATCGCCATCACGGTGAGTTTAGCCCTTACACTGATCATTCATTTTGTTTTTGGATCTCTTGTAGACTTATCTCTTGATTCCTGGGAATCAATTCCGCCGAACACCGAACAGATTGTCTTTTTCATCCTGTCTTTAGGAATTGGTTTTTCTCCTCTAATTTATGTTTGGTGGAACAGAAGGAAACGAAAAGAAATTCAAATTTCTAAAGATACTCTATTTTTTAATGGAAAAGCCTATCCTTTCCAAGACTATGAAGAGATCCTTTTGAAAAACAATACACTTTACCTTGTGAATGACCATTCCGCAAAAACCTATTCGCTACATTTCTTTTGCGAGCTCAGTGATATGGGATTGGTGCGAAATTGGATCTTAAAAGAAATTGCGAAACAATCGGGTGGGAATGAAGACTTGGGAAGGTTTTAAATTAGAAAGAAAATCCAAACCCCATCTTGCCTTGAGAGACTCAGATAGGGCGGATAGAAAGGGTTAAAAAAACTTACTGTGCGGGAACGCCAGGAACTTCTTTTTTCTTTTTCTCTTTAGAGAGTAGACCTTTGAGTTTTTCTTGAGTGGCCGGGTCTTGGAGTTTTTCCTTTCCCATTTGGATGGCTTTTTGCCCTTCTTCCGAATTGGCTTTTTCGATTAGTTTATTCACAAGACCTGGTTCATTCGAACCCGCATCTTTTGATTCCGAACTGGCACAGCTGAGTGCCAGTGATAGCATCATTGCTAAAAATATTGTTTGTTTCATATCTAGTATCCGTAACTGGAAAAAATTTAGATTTCCGAAGTCTTTGCGTCAATGGAAAAACAAAATCGTTTGTAGAAAACAAGGCTCCTTCTAAAACCAATCCAAAACTCCAAGGAAAGTATAAGGATGTTTCATGAATCAAAATGCTCATGACAAGGATTCTGCACAATTAGAAGCACTCGGACTCAAATCCGAATTTGAACGTAGTATGAGTTTTTGGGAAAACTTTTCCTTCGGTTTTACTTACCTCTCCCCCGTTGTCGGAGTGTATTCCGTATTTGCCCTAGCCATCCAAGCCGGTGGGCCGCCGATGATCTGGAACTATCTCCTTGTAGGTTTTGGCCAATTCCTCGTCTGTCTGGTCTTTGGTGAAATTGTATCCCAATACCCCATCTCTGGCGGGATCTATCCTTGGTCTCTCCGTTTGGTGGGAGAACGTTGGGCTTGGATGTCCGCTTGGGTTTATGCCTGGGCCCTGTTTACAACAGTCGCTGCTGTTGCCGTCGGTGGTGCCCCTTTCTTAAGCCAACTTTTGGGAATCGAATTTGGAAATTCCGGTTTTATCTGGATTGCCATCATCATGATTTTTATCTCCACCCTTCTCAATTTAAGTGGAACAAGGCTTCTTGCCAAGGTAGCATTTTTTGGATTTTTATGCGAACTCATTGGTGCCATTGTTGTGGGTGGATACCTTTTACTCTTTGCTAAGGTAAATTCCATTTCTATCCTTTGGAATACATTTTCCCTCGGCGAAGGAGTGGACTACTTCCCGGCTTTCCTTGCCTCTTCCGTGGCAGCTATGTTTTGTTATTATGGATTTGAGGCTTGCGGAGATGTGGCAGAAGAAACACCTAACGCCAGTGTAGCAATCCCTAAATCCATGCGGATGACGATTTATATTGGAGGGGGTGCTGCCACCTTCGTTTGTTTGGCGCTACTCTTGGCCCTTCCCAATATAGACAAAGCCATCTCAGGGGAAGACAATGATCCTGTGACCACAACTCTGGTTTCGGCTATGGGGGTTACGGGCTACCGAATGGTCATCGTTGTTGTGATGGTTTCCTTTCTCTCTTGCCTATTAAGTTTACAAGCGGCTGCCAGTCGCCTTCTGTTTTCCTTCGCACGGGATGGAATGATTTTTGGAAGTAAACACCTAAACCACCTTTCTAAATCGGGAAAGGTTCCGGTAAATGCACTCATTATTACGGGACTCATTCCCATCATCATTGCGAGTATGGGCCATTGGTTACAAGATGCGGTAACAACCATCATTAGTTTTGCTTCTGCCGGAATCTATGTAGCCTTCCAAATGGTTGTCATCGCTGCTTTGTATGCACGATCGAAAGGTTGGAAACCCAAAGGGTCCTTTACCTTGGGAAAACTAGGAGTGTACATCAATGGTCTGGCTCTATTTTATGGAGTGACAGCGGTTGCCAATATGGTTTGGCCAAGAACTCCGGAAGAACCTTGGTACATCAATTATGGAATGATATTTACAACCCTTGTTGTGATCTCCTCAGGACTCCTTTACTTACTGATTGCTAAACCACATCTAAAAAAGAGCAAATGATTCTCTCTCGAATTTAAACCTCTCTACATTGTTTGGGATTTGCGTTTATTCCCTTTCCCAAACAAGATACTCACCACCCGATATTTCTTCTTTTATAATGACTCGAAATCCCGGCAGATAATTTCCACCAAATCCATGAAAGGTGATGAGTTTCGTTTTTGGTTTTAATAACAAAAGGTTTTGTTTTAAGGTTTGTAAATCTTTTAGGAATTGATTCGCTGATTTTTCTTTTTGGGTATCTATGGAATGAATTCCCTTCATCGTCTCATACAGGGGATTGAAACAGTAATAATGAGAATGACCATAAGGAAATTGTTTTAAAAAATTTATGTTTTGGAACTCCACCTTCGGGGTATTCCAACGTTCTTTTAAGGATTCGGAAACAAGAACTAAGTCTTTGCGATCTTCCACACCAGTAATACTGATGGTAGATTTCGAAAGTAAAGAAAGATAAATACAAAACTTTCCCACTCCCGAACCCAAGTCCACGATGGACTCAGGCATATCTGTTTGCAGATACTTCCATGTCCGTTCGACTACTGAAATCGGAGTCCACTGAAAAGGAGAAAGAGTTTGGAAATTTTTTGGCAAAAACGAATCCCATAAGGAATCTGTCATCAGTTCCCCTACGTTGATTTTCTTTCCCTGATCCAAAAATTGGTTTCTCATTTTTTCCCTTGTGTTACATCTATTGGCCTATGGACCAAAAGATTCAGTATTTGAACCAAATGATTGAGATCATTGATAACAAAGTTACCATTTTTAAGAAAAACAAGTCCAAACTACCGCAGGCTGCTTATGCTGCGGAAAAACAAGTTCTCACTCGCACCATCCAAGAAACCATCCAATTGGCAGAAGAAATCAAACCTGTTCCCTTTTCTCTCATTAATGATTTGAAAGCCCTGATCAAACAATTATAATTCTTATTTCATTCGTCTTACGCTAATGCCGTGAAACCCATTTTTTGTTATCAAGTTCCCGTTGTGGTTGGTTCTGGAATTTCGGGTGCCGCCATCGCCATGTTGGATCCGAGTGTTGTCATTTACGACAAAGGAAGGTCCTATGGAGGAAGGGTATCTGGTAAGTTCGGATCCGATTCCCTTTCTTATGACTTTGGAGCCACCATGTTCCGTGACCTTATGGATGTACATTGGCTCGGTCAGGAAACAAAGTATTCCCTATCCGAAATTTGGAAGTCCGAATCCGTCGATATACAAACGAAACCGATTTATGATCCCTTGCATTTCTATCCGGTGAACGGTATGTCGGATTTGGTTTTGGGAATGTTTGGCAAAGTAAAACCGGTCCAAGGCCATACTCTAAAAAAACTAGAAGCATCAGGAGAGGAAACTTGGAATTTGGAATTTCATAACTCGGCAACCAAACAAATCGAGACTGTATGTTCTCATTCTGTGGTTCTTACCCTCCCCATACCACAAATTTTAGAAATTATCGATAGATCGGATACAAATTCTAAACTAAAACTTTGGGCCGATTTTTTAGAACCCTTTAACGACTACCGCAAAACTTTAGTTAGTTACTTCTACTGGGACAAATGGAAACCAAATTGGAAAGCATTCCACTTAAACCCCGATTCTCCGATTCCGATCACCACCTCTTTACAGAGAGGCAGTGATTGGGAATACCAAAGTTGGGAGAGTTTAAAATATCCCAACGAATTTCGGGAAGGTTCCGCACTCCTTGTCCAATTTGGTGCTATTTTTTCGGAATCTCATTTTGGGAATTGGATGGATTCGGAAAAAAAACCGAATCCAGAGATTCAAGAATATCTCATCCAAGGATTAAAAGAAAAATTTGGTGCTCCGGAACCTAACTTGATTTGGAACCATCGGTGGAAGTATGCCCAAGCCCAGATGCCTCTTCTGGGTCGAGAAGGTCCCCTCCAACTTGACTCCGTCACTTTTGAAGAATGGAAAGACCTTTGTAAACAAACAGGAATTACAATCCTTGGAGATTGGTTCTTTGGTGCAAAGATCGAAAGGATTGTGGGTGGGATATATTTTCTATCACACAACAATTTACTCTAACTCTTCTTTGGCGAGTAACTCTCGAAACTGGTTCACTCTCCTGCGATTGGCAAAAATATCCCATAACCCGAGAATCGATTGGGAACGAATTTGGGCTTCCTGTTTGTCTTCGGGAAAATAAATCTCCACGCGATCAGGAAATCGAAATACTTTTGTAAAAAAAATCACACGGATGTATTCTCCATCCTTCTCTTCACTGATCCAAATGTTTTCAGATTCATGAAAGTATTTGGAAATCCGTTCATAAGCCACCCGACGTGAGGTTGTGTATGGAATCGGATCTACTTTGTGAACAATATTGTACTGCATACTCTGACTAGAAACGCAGTTAGGTGATGGTGGACATCCCCGTAGTTCCCCGTCACTCACTCCAGAGAGTGGGCTTAAGACACTCATACAACAGATAAAGAAAACACTCAATGCAGCTTCCATAACTTCCAAAAAATCCAGATCTCTATTTTTTACTTGCAGAATTTTGGAATTTCCTGTTTTTTATTGGCACATGAAAGGCATCAAAAAACTCACAATTTCTGGATTGATTATAAGTATCATCTTACTCATCGCCGCTGCGTATTATTTTTCTAGTTTGGTTCTATATCCCAAAGTCAATTGTAAAGCGGACCACCATGTTTTTTGCCAAGGACCCAAGGAAGTGGGTCTTGATTTCGAAGAAGTCCAATTCGAAACTGAGGACAAACTGAACCTTGTTAGTTACTGGATTCCCACCAAACAATCCAAAGCTTCTATCATCCTTGTACATGGACATGGGGGACAACGAAACGAAGGCATTCGGTTTGCGAAAAGTCTACATGCTGCCGGATACAATTTACTCCTCCTAAGTTTACGAAGAAACCATGGTGGCTTTGCTTCTATGGGATTCCATGAACAAAAGGATGTATCAGCTGCAATCGACTTTCTAAAAAAGAAAGGTTATGAAAAAATTGGAATCTTTGGGTTTTCTATGGGTGCGGCAACAAGTATCATCGCCATGGCAGACCATCCAGAAATTCAAGCCGGACTCTTTAGCAGCGGTTATGGGAGTGCCATTGATGTACTTGTAGAGTCGGCCAATCGTGATTTTGGAATTCCCTACTATCCCCTCATCCCTGTAGTCAAATTGGCTCTCAATTTACGAGGAGATATGGACATCGATACAGTAAGACCGATTGATAGAATTGCCAGCATTAGTCCAAGGCCTGTCGCTCTTTTCCATTGTACTATGGATGATTACGTGGACTACCACCATGCGAAGGATCTATTCGCAAAAGCAGGAGAACCGAAATCTCTTTGGTCACCGGAATGCAATCGGCATGAAAGGCTTTGGAATTTTGATCCGAAAGAGGCGGAATCGCGTGCGGTTGGTTTCTTTCAGAAGTATTTGAAGTAGGTGTTTGGAATGAAAAGGAATATTTAATCAGAGTTATATGGTTTATAGGAGTAAATGATGCTGGGGGACTTCGACCTCTCCGCTGTTTGGACATCCTGTCCAAACAGCGGAGAGGCGCGGTTTTGTTCGTCGCCTCCCTTCCGGGTCGGCTTGTCCAAATCATTGCTCCCTATGGGTCGCAACGATTCGGCTCACAAAACTGTTCGAGTCGATTTTATGTATATTTGAGTGTTTGGGTTATGATAAAAGGGAATTTGCTCGAAGGGGGACTCGAACCCCCACACCTTGCGGCACTACCACCTCAAAGTAGCGTGTCTACCAATTCCACCATCCGAGCGGGTGTGTATGTGGACAGGTTAGGAAAACAGGTTCTTTCGTCAAGGAGATGAATTTTCTCTTGTCACTTGCACTCACAATTAGGTAGGTTGTAGGGGTCAAGTATGCAAGTATCCGATCTTACGTTTCGACTCAAACTCCTATTTATGGGTTTTCTTTCTCCTCTACTTGTTTTAGTAGGCCTTACCCTTTCTGCTCCTTATTGGTTAAAATCATCCGAAACCTATCAAAAATCAGATCTTGCTGTTTTGGAAGTTACGAGTCCACTCCCTTCCAAAAAAATCCTAAAAGCAGTCGCGACTTTGTCACAACGTGGTGATTTCAAAAAGCTACTCCTTGTTATACGAGAAGACAAAACACAAAACCTTCTCTATTCGCCAGGGGAACGCGAATCAAAAATCAAAGAACATTTGAATTCGATAGGAATTAGTCCAAGCACAGTATCCTCTCTCATCATCCCTGGAACCAAAATGGGTGACACAGACGAGGCATCCAAAAACCTATTAAAAATCGCTGTTTCTGACAATCTGGGAAGCATTTTACTCCTCTGTCGGGAATATGAAACCAAACGAGTTTTAGGAACCTATCGCAAAACCTTAGCCAGTTTGCCAATCAAGGTGACAGCTTACGGGTTTCCATCGGACGTCTCCGTTTCCAATTGGTTTTTGACTGAAGATGGAGTTCGAGAAATTACCAGCGAATTTGTACGTTATCTGTATTCTTATATTAGAGGTATCCTGTAAATGGATGAAATTAAAGATTCCAACGAACTCATTGAACAACGCATTCAAAAGATTAACGATTTAAAAACAAAAGGAATCAACCCCTACCCACTTCGTTTTTTTCCCAATGCCGATTCCAAATCTCTGATTGCAGGATTTGATCCGAACCAAACAGAAAAAGTATCCTTCAAATTAGGTGGCCGATTGCATGCAAAACGTGTGATGGGAAAAGCAAGTTTTGCCCACCTACGTGACGCAGAAGGCCTCATCCAATTGTATGCCACTCGAGACGATTTAGGAGAAGAAAACTATTCTATTTTTAAATCTTTAGATTTGGGAGATTGGATTGGTGTTGAAGGATGGCTTTTTCAAACCCAAAAAGGGGAAACTACGCTTCACTTAACAAGCGTTCAACTTCTTGCAAAATGCATTCGCCCTCTTCCTGTTGTGAAAGAAAAAGACGGTGTTGTTTATGATGCCTTCTCGGATGTAGAACAACGCTACCGTATGCGTTATGTGGATCTGGTTGTGAATGAAAACGTAAGAGAAACATTCAAAATGCGTTCTCGAATCATTTCTGAAATTCGAAAATTTTTGACAAATGAAGGATTTTTAGAAGTAGAAACTCCTATGATGCAACCCATTGCTGGTGGTGCTGCGGCTCGTCCATTTGTCACTCACCACAATACATTGGATATGGAACTTTTCCTTCGCATTGCTCCTGAACTTTATTTGAAACGACTCATCGTTGGTGGCCTTGACCGGGTTTTTGAACTAAACAGAAACTTTCGGAACGAAGGAATCTCTACAAAACACAATCCTGAATTTACGATGATGGAAGCCTATATGGCATTCGGTGATATGGAAGCCATGTTGTCTCTTACCGAGAGAATGATTGTTTCCGTAGCCCAGTCCATTGGCAAAGGTTTGAAATTTGCTTATGGAAAAGACCAAATCGATCTTTCTCCTCCATGGAAACGTGTGAAATACATTGATATCATCAAAGACTATTCAGGAATTGATTTTAGCCAAATCACTGATTTAAAAGATGCTATCGCTCAGGCGAAAGCCAAAGATGTGGACTCTTCTGATTCTGTTTCGATTTGGAAGGTATGTGATGATGTTTTTAGTTCCCTTGTGGAACCCCACCTCATCCAACCCATCTTTATCACAGATTTTCCGAAAGAACTCTCTCCTCTTGCAAAATCTAGGGAAGATGATCCGAAATATGTGGAACGATTTGAACCTTATGTGGCTGGTCGGGAAATTGGAAACGCATTTACAGAGTTAAACGATCCGTTCGACCAAAGAGAACGATTTGAAGAACAAGTGAAACAAAGAGAAGCCGGTGACGACGAAGCCTTTATGATGGACGATGACTATATCCGCGCTTTGGAATATGGCCTTCCTCCCACAGGTGGACTTGGAATTGGAATCGATCGTCTTGTGATGTTACTCACAGACTCTCACTCCATCCGTGACACCATTCTCTTCCCTCTGATGAGACCGGAATAGAATCTTACAAAGATTTAAAAACGATAAGGAACGGCTCACTAAAACAATTTAGAGATCCGTTCTAAACATAAAAAAGCCTCCCTGGATTAGATCCCTGGAGGCTTTTTCTTTTTTAGCAGACTAACAATATTACTTTTTGTTGATATTGAGTTTTGGCTCGGATTCGATGGTGCGGATCAATTTGGATAGATTGGATTGGAAGGTAGCCGTTTGGCCCGAACTCAAGTGGTAGTTGATCGTTTCCTTTCTGTTGGTATAACTGATTCCAATATTTTGACTCTCACCCACTTTCGGAATGATCTCCGAAGAAATGGCTGAGGTAATGATGATGGTATCGGAATAGTCGGTATTGGTGCGTTTGAGATTGTACCAAGTATCTCCTAGTTTCAAGGAAACACCAATGGGAAGGTCCACATCAAAGGTTCCAATTTCATAAAGTAAAAAATACTGAACCAGGCCAGAGGTATTGTCCCTTTCCGCTTTGAAATAGACACAAGGTCGTTTTCCAAAAACGAATAGAAACTTTCTCAAACAAACCTCATTGGAAATGGCAGTTTGTTGCTCTAGGGTTGGTTCCGGTGTGACCACGTAGGCCTTGGTTCCTGAACAGGAAACAAAAACCAGAAAAGTGAGGAAAATGGCGGAAATTCGGGTGAAGGACAAAATTCTTTCCATGGTAAGCTCAACCTTTTTCGAGGTGCAAGGTTTAGCAAAGGAAAAAATCCTGTTCCTATGGTATCTTATCCTAAAGGAAAAATAAAAGTCCTACTTCTGGAAAACATCCACAAGGATGCATATGAACTTTTCCATCGAGACGGTTTTGACGTTACCCTCGTCAAAGATGCGATGGAAGAAGCGGAACTCATCGAAAGAATTGCCGATGTACATGTTTTAGGCATTCGTAGCAAAACAAATGTTACAACTAAGGCCTTAGAGAATGCTAAAAAATTAATGACCATTGGATGTTTCTGTATTGGAACCAACCAAGTGGAACTGGAAGACGCAGAAAAACGCGCCGTTCCTGTTTTCAATGCCCCATACAGCAATACTCGGTCTGTGGCAGAACTTGTGATCGCTGAGATCATCATGCTTGCAAGAAAAGCAACCGATCAGTCCAGGGACGTTCATCTAGGAAAATGGAATAAAATTGCTAAGGGTTGTTTTGAAGTACGGGGAAAAACCTTAGGAATCATTGGTTACGGACATATTGGATCTCAAGTCTCTGTACTTGCGGAATCTATGGGAATGAAGGTTGTCTTTTTTGATATCATTTCCAAACTTCCACTCGGAAATGCCTCTTCTGTACATAGTTATGAAGAACTACTACAACAATCTGATTTTATTACCTTTCATGTTCCGGAAACTGATGAAACAAAAAATCTATTCCGCAAAGAACACCTGAATGTTGTCAAACAAGGTGCTTATTTACTGAACCTTTCTCGTGGGAAGGTATTAGAAATTGATGCTCTAGTGGAAGGATTAAAATCCGGGAAACTTGCTGGGGCCGGAGTGGATGTATTTCCGGAAGAACCCAAGTCTAACGATGATCCATTCTCAAGCCCTCTCCAAGGCCTACCGAATGTCATTCTAACACCGCATGTGGGTGGTTCTACGGAAGAAGCTCAAAGGAATATTGGATCAGAAGTCGCAGAAAAACTTTTGAAGTATGTAAACAATGGATCCACAACCTTCTCTGTGAACTTTCCCAATATTGAACTAGGAAGTTTGAAATCGGGATACCACAGAATCCTCAATATCCACCAAAACCAACCAGGGTTTTTAAGAGATATCAACTCCATCATCTCTGATTTGGGGGGAAATATCTTAACTCAAAACTTAAGCACCTCGTCTAATATTGGTTATTTGAGTATGGAAATTGACAAAAACTTGGGTGATGAATTAAAAGATAAAATCAAAGCCCATAAACATTCGATTCGCACTCGAATTCTCTACTAACAATGATGGGGAGGAAAAATCCAAATGATCGAAATCCTTCCCATCTTTACAAACTCTCCCCTTAGAAACTTTAGTTATCTTGTTTATTCCAACCGAACGGGTGAGGCCTATGCCATCGATCCCTTCGATGCAAAATCCATACTAACACATACAAAACAATTGGGTGTGAAAATAAAGGGAATTCTCAACACCCATGAACACGGGGATCATACCCAAGGAAATTTGGAACTAAAAGAGGAAACTAGGGCCATCGTTTACGGACATTCGAATGCCAAAGATAAAATCCCGGGACTCGATCAAATTCTTAAGGAAGGTGATATTGCCTTCTCCGCAGAGGAAGAATCCCTTCTTGTTTGGGACACACCGGGACATACATTCTCTCATCTGAGTTTTGTTCATAGAAATCCCAAAACCATTCTTGGAATTTTCTCTGGGGATACCCTATTCAATGTGGGCGTAGGAAACTGTTTTCGCGGTGGGGATCCGAATGCCCTTTATGATACCATAAAGTCTCGTTATGAAACACTACCTGACAGTTGTTTGTTGTATCCAGGTCATGATTATTGGGAAAACAATCTCAAGTTTGCTGAACATGTAGATCCAAACAATGATTTCCGGGAAGAATATAAGTCCTCTCTCAAACCCTTTCAAGTATCCGAAATGGGTGCAGAAAAGAACTTAAATCCATTTTTCAGAAGGAAAACAAGTTCTGTGGGCGACCGACTTCGAGAATTGAATGAACCCATCACCGATGACCGTTCTGTATTTTTGACTTTAAGAAGAATGCGAGACCACTGGTAATTTTTGTATTTTACAAAATCCAAACGAAAACATTGAAACACTTACGAACTTTTAGCATTTTCCTTTTCCTATTTTGTTTTGTGAGTTTTTTTGTGTATTCCCAAACAGAAGAAAAATCTCCGCTCAATGAAAAACAAAACCGAGTCACTGACTTCCAAAAAGCCAAACGAATCTTAAAACGATTTTATAAAAAAGTGGGAACGGATTTTTATTGCGGTTGTTCTTTTGCAGAAGACACAGAGGTTCCTGGACGACTCAAAATTAATTTTGAATCTTGTGGGCTTAGTAGCCGTAAAGATAATCACCGCCAAACATGGATTGAATGGGAACATATTGTTCCTGCGCATAGTTTTGGAAAAGACCGGGAATGTTGGACTAAAAAAGAATGCGAACTGAATGGAAAGCACGTGCGCGGACGTAAATGTTGCCAAGCCATAGATCCAGAATTCAACCAAATGGAAGCCGATTTACACAATATCGTTCCTGTTCCCGGAGAGATCAACGCAGACCGCGGCATTTTTTCTTATGGAGAAATTGAAGGCGAAGAAAGAAACTATGGACTTTGTGATTTTGAAGTGAACTTTAAAGAACAAACGGCAGAACCGGAGCCAAAGATTCGCGGAGACATTGCTCGTACGTATTTCTATATGGAATGGAAGTATGGAATCGCAATTCCTGCGGGAAGGCGTAAACTCTATGAAGCCTGGAACAAACTCGACCCACCCGATACCTTTGAAATTCGTAAAAACGAAATCATAGAAAAAATCCAGTCTGTTAAAAATCCTTTTATTGATTGAACCGAAGGTTACATTCCGATTCTATAAAATTGCGTAGTGCCATGACTCGACGGGACGGGGTTCGGTTCATGGGATGCACAAGCCAAACACTTCCAAAATTCTCCAAAGGAAATTCTTTTAGGATGGGAATGAGTCTCCCCGATTGGATATGATCTTCAATGTCCCAAAAAGAACGGATCAGAACCCCTTTTCCCTTTAAACCCATTTGCACTAAACTTGCCGCATCATTCGATAGAAAGTTTCGATTCCTGGTAACATCCGATAGGCGAATCTCTGTTTCCGAAAAACGCACCTCTTTATGGAAATCTAAATACAAAAGGTTATGAGTTTCTAAATCTTTTGGAGACTGCACCTTGGGGTTTGTTTTCCCATATTCGGGACTCACGACAGCAACGATTCGATTTTGGAAAAGATAAGTTCCTTCAAGGTTAATGGGAACTTCCATTCCCACACGAATTCCTATATCAATCGATTCTTCCATAAGATCCAAAAGACTATCGGTTACGATGAGCTGAATTTTGATTTTGGGATTTTGTTCTTGGAACCGTTCGATCATATCAGAAACAAAGTTACTAGACATCGAACTCACACAAGTGACGCGAAGTGTTCCCTCTAATACATCTTTGTTGGCGAAGGAATTTTCCAGATCCTTGACACTGTCTAAAACGGAAGCCACCTTTTGTAAGATCATCTCTGCATCCCTTGTCGGAACCACCTTTCTGGTATTGCGGTAGAAAAGCTGGGTCTTCCAAATCTTTTCCAGCCCCAAAATCCTTTTGGCAACAGCAGCTTTCGTTATCCCCATTTTGGCCGCAGCTTGCGTAAAACTACGCTCTTGTACTACCAATACGAAGGTTTTTAGGTCTTCTATGTCCCGGATACTCTCGATCATATATCTAACTGTATCCCAATAGTATCCAATCAGTCAACTTTCTTTATTATAGTTTATTTTTTGTTTACAAATTAAGAAATAATTCCAGACAGGGTCTTATAGGCAATTGATCCGCCCGGAAAAACAGTGAGGAAATGATGAAGACGATAGCGGCCATTTTTGATCCCAAACAAAAGAAAACCATATTACAAACATTAGATGCCGAACCCCTACCTCTTGGTGACCATGATGTTCGAGTGAGTGTCAAAGCGGTCTCGGTCAATCCAGTCGATTATAAAGTTAAAAAATCCATCTATTCAGAAAACCCAGGCCCACGAGTTCTTGGCTGGGATGCGAGTGGTGTGGTCACAGAAATAGGTAAAAAAGTATCTACCCTTAAGTTAGGAGAGGAAGTATTCTATGCGGGAGATATCAAACGCCCTGGTAGCAACTCTGAATTCCAAGTAGTGGATGAATTGATTGTAGGTAAAAAACCAAAAAATCTAAGTTTCAAAGAAGCGGCCTCTCTTCCCTTAACAACGATTACAGCCTACGAAGCCATTTTTGAAAAACTTAAATTAGATCCAAAAACAGAGACAAAGATTCTAATCATAGCCGGTGCAGGAGGTGTGGGAAGTATCGCCATCCAAATCTTAAAACAAATGACAAATGCCACTGTGTTTGCCACTGCCTCTAGAGAGGAGTCGATCACTTGGGTAAAAAAACTTGGTGCTGACTATGCCATCCATCCGAAAAAAGACTTTCTGGAACAAGTCCAAGATTTGAGATTCAATGGGGTCAATGAAGTTTTACTTTTCAGCGATCCCAAAGATCATTTTGAAAATATAAGCAAAGTCCTCCTACCTTTTGGAAATATTTGTTCTATTGTGGAAACAGACTCCCCACTCAATATGAACTTATTAAAATCGAAAAGTAATGGATATCTAAATGAGTTTATGTTTACAAAGTCAATGTTCCAAACAGAAGATCGAATCAAACAAAAACAATTGTTAGAAGAAGTGGGAAATTTGGTGGAGGAAGGGAAAATTAGCCCCACAAATCATATCGATTTAGGAGAGATGACAGAAGAAACACTGACGAAGGCACACGAACTATTAGAATCAGGAAAAACAATCGGTAAAATTGTACTCGGAGGATTTACAAAATGAACACAGGTCTTAAAAATAAAAAAGTTTTAGTCACAGGATCTACCAAAGGAATCGGATTCCAAACCGCACTTAAGTTTGCAGAAGAAGGAGCAGAAGTCATCATTCATGGTAGAAAGGATGATGCGGTTCATATGGCAATCAAAGAAATCAAATCCAAACTACCGGAATCAAAGTTAGGTGGTTCTTCAGCAGATCTTGCTACCGAAGAAGGAATCCTGAAACTTATCAAAGAAATTCCCAATGTGGATGTTCTTATCAATAACGCCGGGTATTTTGAACCCAAACCTTTTTTTGAAATCACAAGAGAGGATTGGAAAAAGATGTACGAAACCAATGTCCTCAGTGGTGCTGAACTCACACAGCATTATCTCAAGGGAATGTTAGAAAGGGATTCTGGTAGGATAATTTTTGTCTCTAGTGAATCTGCGCTGAACATTCCAGCGGAGATGGTGCATTATGGGATGAGTAAAACCGCACAACTTTCTATTTCTCGAGGGAGCGCCGAAATTGCCAAGGGATCGCGAGTGACGGTGAATTCGGTTCTTCCCGGGCCCACACTTTCGGAAGGAGTGGAAGAGTTCATCCAAAGTTTGGCGAAAGCCCAAGGAAAATCCAACGAAGATATGGCGAGAGATTTCATAAGGGAAAACCGCCCGAGTTCTCTTGTCCAGAGGTTTGCCAAACCAGAAGAAATCGCCAATGTGATTGTCTTTTTGGCCAGTGAACTGGCATCGATGATCCATGGTGCTTCGGTTCGTGCCGACGGAGGGGTTTATAAATCCATTTAAAGGAGAGAATGAGGTTCCTAGTTTTTTTTAAATTTGCCAAAAGAGATTTTGCTTCATTTACAGAAAACTACGGAATTGGATTCTGGAATTGCTATGAAAGAATATGACATCATTGTCATTGGTGCCGGTGCCGGGACAAAACTCGTCACCCCACCATCGCAAATCGGCAAACGAGTGGCTGTCTTCGAAAAAGAAAGCCCTGGTGGGACTTGCCTCAACCGAGGTTGTATCCCTTCTAAAATGATCATTTATCCTTCCGAACTCATTCGGATGTCGACGGACACAGAAAAGTTTCCCGTCCATTTTAAAGAAAAACCCGTTGCCGATGTGGAACAAATCTTTCAACGAGTGAATGCTTCGGTAAAACAAGATTCTGATTCCATTCCCAGAGCTTATGATAAAAATCCCAATATTGATTTTTATTCCAAACAAGTTCGGTTTGTGAGTGAACGTGTTTTAACTGACGGAACCGATACCTATACCGCCAAACATATATTTGTTGTTACTGGAACTAGGCCACAAATTCCAGAAATCCCTGGATTAAAAGGAACTCCTTTTTGGACATCCAGAGAAGCCCTTTCTCCAGACCAATTCCCAAAATCACTTCTCATCATTGGTGCAGGGTTTATCTCCTTGGAGCTTGGTGCGGCATACAGCGCTTACGGTTGCGAAGTGACAGGCCTCACGCGAACAGACATTCTGCGAACTGCTGATGGTGATATCCAAAAGGAACTCGTAGGCCACCTACCTTTCCCTATTGAATCCCATTACCAAATTCAAAAAGTCCAATTTGAAAATGGAAAGTTTACTGTCACAGGTCTTTCCAAAGAAGGAAAAACAACAGTGCATACAGCAGAACGATTGCTTGTGGCCACTGGAATCCGTCCGAATACTGATGACTTAGGATTAGAAAATACAAAGATCCAAACAAATGATGCCGGATACATTGTTGTTAATGATACTTTGGAAACCACAGAGCCAGGGATTTATGCTTTTGGGGATGTGATTGGAAGGTATTTTTTTCGACATAGTGCCAACTTCGAAGGGGAATATCTTTTCGAACATTTGTATGGCTCGGATGCGAAAGGTCCCATCCAATACCCACCCATGCCGGAAGCGGTATTCACCCATCCACAAATTGCGAGTGTCGGTTTTACAGAAGAGCAACTCATCCAAAAACAAATTCCTTATTACAAAGGGGTCAATCCCTATTCCTCTAGTGCCACGGGTATGGCAAGGATGTCTAACTCTGGTTTTGTAAAAGTCCTTGTTTCCGAAGAAACCGAGGAAGTTTTAGGTGCCCATATCATTGGGGAAGAAGCCGCAAACCTACTCCATCAAATTGTTCTCGGTATGTATCTCAAAGCAAAGTTAGACGACTATTTAGGAATGATCTACATCCATCCTGCCATCTCGGAAATTACTAGAAATGCATTTCGTAAAGTAAGAGAAGAGAAAAAGAAAAGGATAAAAAAATGAAAAAGTTTTTATTCAATCGTTATGACAAGGATACCTTACTCAAAAAAGTTTCCAAAGATCCAAGAGAAAGAAGGGTCATATCCTTTTATCGTTATGTAAAAATTGAAGACCCACTCGCTTTCCGAGACAAACTCTACGATGTATTTGAAGATCTTTCTATCCTTGGGAGAATTTATTTAGCAAAAGAAGGGATCAACGCGCAAGTGTCGATTCCTGTTGAAAACTACGATGCTCTCCGATCCGTAGTGGATTCCATTCCCGAACTGACAAAAATTTATTTCAATGATGCTGTGGAAGATAAAAAAGAAAGTTTTATAAAACTCGCCATCAAAGTTCGCAAAAAAATCGTGGCCGATGGTTTGG
This sequence comes from Leptospira chreensis, assembly GCF_016919165.1. Classification (GTDB taxonomy): domain Bacteria; phylum Spirochaetota; class Leptospiria; order Leptospirales; family Leptospiraceae; genus Leptospira_A; species Leptospira_A chreensis. The sequence continues at coordinate 87,883 of NZ_JAFFPS010000008.1, read as the reverse complement.
ACGACTCAAAGTTCGATCCTTCTGATGTAGGAACCCACCTAACACCTTTAGAATTCCACGATGCCCTAGCAGAACCAGGAGTGATTGTTGTAGACCTTCGCAACAATTACGAATCAGAAGTGGGACATTTTGAAAATGCCATCCTACCCGATGTCGGAACTTTCCGAGAAGAATTGCCAATCGTCGAAAATATGTTAACTGACGATAAAGATAAAAAAATCCTACTCTACTGCACCGGTGGGATTCGCTGCGAAAAAGCCAGTGCTTATTTAAAATACAAAGGTTTTTCCAAGGTGCACCAACTCCAGGGTGGAATCATCAATTATGCAAAAGCCATTCAGGATGCAGGAATCTCCTCCAAATTCAAAGGGAAAAACTTTGTTTTTGATGACAGGCTTGGAGAAAGGATTACAGAAGATGTCCTCACCGTTTGTTATGTCTGTGGGAAACCCGGTGACCGCCATACCAATTGTGCCAATCTTGGATGCCATGTTCTTCTTGTGCAATGTGAAGAGTGCGCGAAGGATCTTCTCAATTGTTGTTCCGAAGAATGTAAAAACATAGTTCTATTACCAGAAGAGGAACAAAAACTCTTACGCAAAGAAAATAGAGAAAACAAAAAGTATCCCACACACCACCTAACAAGAAAACTAGTAGGGAAATAAATGCCAGAATATGCAATCGAATTGGAAGGTTTGGAAAAAACCTATTCAACTGGGGTCAAGGCCCTTCGTTCCATCAACTTAAAAGTAGAATCAGGAGACTTCTTTGCTCTCCTCGGCCCAAACGGTGCCGGAAAATCGACTACCATAGGAATCCTAAGTTCCCTTATCAATAAAACGGGAGGCAAGGCAAAAATCTTTGGAACCGATATTGATTTAAAACCAGACCTTGCTAAAACTTTTTTGGGAATTGTTCCCCAAGAATTTAATTTTGGAATCTTTGAAGCTGTAGAACAAATCCTGATCAACCAAGCAGGATTCTATGGTATGCCTTACCGCGAAGCAAAAGACAAAGTTGAATACTATTTAGAAAAACTATCCCTTATCGACAAAAGAAAATCTGCGGCGGGCCAACTTAGTGGTGGGATGAAACGTCGGCTTATGATTGCAAGAGCCCTCGTTCACGACCCCAAACTTTTGATTTTAGATGAACCAACCGCTGGCGTAGACATTGAAATCAGAAGGTCTATGTGGGAGTTTTTAAAAGAACTCAACAAAGCCGGAAAAACCATCATCCTTACCACCCATTACCTAGAAGAAGCAGAATCTCTTTGTAAGAACATTGCAATCATTGACAAAGGGGAAATCGTAGAAAACACTTCGATGAAAAAATTACTCCATCGTTTGGATAAAGAAACCTTTATCATCGACTTAAAGAAATCGATCAAAACAAAACCCCAGTCCAAAAAATTTACTTGGGTATGGCTCGATGATCATAGTTTAGAAGTGCAATTAGATAAAAATGATTCCATAAACCAATTGTTTACGGAACTCACAAATCTTGGCTTAGAAGTCTTAAGCCTTCGGAACAAATCCAATCGTTTGGAAGAACTCTTTTTATCTCTTACAGGGAAAAATTAAATATGTGGAAACGTAACTTTACTGCCTTACAAACAATCGTGAAAAGGGAATGGATTCGAATCATCCGCATTTGGGTACAAACTCTCATCCCACCAGTCATTACCATGGCTTTGTACTTTTTGATTTTTGGAGAACTTGTGGGTCGCCAAATTGGGAAGGTAGGTGAATTCACTTATATTGAATTCATTGTCCCTGGCCTCATTATGATGAGTGTGATTACCAATTCCTACAACAATGTGGTATCTTCTTTTTTCTCCAGTAAGTTCCAGAGAAATATTGAAGAGTTACTGGTCTCGCCTACTTCTCCTTATACGATTGTAATTGGTTATACCTTTGGCGGTGTGGTTCGTGGGCTTTTTGTGGGAATCCTTGTTACTCTCACTTCTCTATTTTTTACGAACCTTCGGTTCCATAACCCTTTAGTGATTTTTTTCACAGTTTTCATGACAGCGATTCTGTTTTCTCTCGGTGGTTTTTTTAACGCCCTATTCGCTAAAAAATTCGATGACGTCACCATCATTCCGACCTTCATCCTAACCCCTCTCACTTATCTGGGGGGAGTATTTTATTCCGTAAAAAATTTACCTGGGTTTTGGCAGACAGTTTCTTATTTCAATCCCATCCTTTATATGGTAAATTTATTCCGTTACGGGTTTATTGGAGTTACCGATGTGAATTTATTTTTTTCCTTTGGATTTATCATCCTACTTTCTGTAATTTTATTTTTGATCAATGTGAGGTTAATGAAAATCGGTTATGGAATCAGAAACTAAAACCACGAGACAAACCAGGATGGAATCCGTCCTAACAGAGAAATTTGCACCAAAGGTTCTAAACCTTAAGGATGTCTCCTTAGAACATGCGGGGCATCCGGGAATGACTAAGGATTCGAAAGAAACCCACTTCCGGTTGCAAATGGTATCGGCAAAGTTTGCCGGTAAATCCACAGTGGAAAACCACCGAGCGGTCTACTCGGAACTCGCCCCGGAATTCAAAAAAGGCCTCCATGCCTTGGAAATGGATCTTTCGGCCCCATAAAGACCGTCTAAATATTATGACCAAACCCGTACTTGTTAGTTTTAAACTCTGCCCTTTTGTCCAACGCTCCGTAATCAATCTTTTAGAGAAAAAGGTCGATTATGATATCAAATACGTTGATCTTGCCAACAAACCAGATTGGTTTTTAAAAATCTCTCCCTTTGGTAAGGTTCCCGTCTTACAAGTAGGAGACGATGTTATTTTTGAATCCGCTGTCATCAATGAATATCTAGATGAAACCAATGCACCTGCCCTTCATCCGAGTGACCCCATCCAAAAAGCCAAACACCGCTCTTGGACAGAATTTGCCAGTGCCCTTCTTGTCGACCAATACGGCTGGACTATGGCCAAGGAAAAAGCCGACTCCGATAAAAAACGGGGAGAACTAATTTCTAAATTCAAAATTTTGGAAGCCACACTTCCCACTCCTTCCGGAAACCAACTCTATTTTGCAGGCTCTCAGATGCATTTAGTCGACACCGCCTTTGCTCCTTTCTTTATGCGCCAACAATTCTTGGCTGACCATAACTCTGATTTTTATCTACTCGGTGATTTTCCCAAGATTCAAAAATGGAGTGAAACTCTACTTTCACTGCCTTCGGTAAAGAATTCTGTTTTACCGGAAGTGCCTAAAGAATATATTGAATTTATCAAAGCCCACCATTCCTGGATGGGAGGAATACTATAGGATGACAATCCCTGAGATCCAAAAGAAAATTGAAGAGGGCCTTCCTGGCTCCAAAGTGGAAATTTTAGATCCCTATCGGGACGGAGTACATATCAAAGCCGTGGTGACCTTTTCCGGATTTTCAGGCAAAGGTCTCATTGAGCAACACCGAATGGTGTATGCCACTTTGAAAGATGAATTAAAAGAAGAAATCCATGCTTTGGCATTGGAAACTAGGAGTGAATAACCATGGAACAAGAGTTAAAGGATAAAATCGAATCCTTAATCAAATCGGAAAACGTATTTTTATTTATGAAAGGTACGCCGGAAATGCCACAATGCGGATTCTCTGCAGGTGTTGTGACCACACTCAAACAACTAGGAATTCCTTTTGGGTCCTTTAATGTTCTTTCAGATATGAAAATACGAGAAGGAATCAAAGAATACACCAACTGGCCCACCATTCCCCAACTTTACGTTAAGGGTGAATTTGTCGGTGGTCATGACATCACCATCCAAATGGCCCAGTCGGGTGAATTGACTAAAAAAGCAGGTTAATAATCAATGGTTCGCCTCTACCAATATGATACGTGCCCCTACTGCCAACGAGTGATTCGCGCTGCGGAATCTCTAGGCCTTGTCGCAGGGAAAGACATAGAATACGTAGAGGCTTTTCAAGGGACTCCCGGTCGGGCCGAAGTGGTTCGACTTGGAGGACAATCCCAAGTCCCATTTCTTGTGGATGGATCGGTTCATATGTATGAATCAGCAGACATTATCGCCTACCTAAGATCTAAATATTCTTAAATTCCTATTCGATTGCCGACCTGAGTCTCGGAAATCGCAGACTTTCTTTTTCGATTTAGCTTTCAGTCCTTGAATCAAAAAATATCTCTAATTTTTAAATTTTAAAATCTTTAAGACATTCCGTCGGTAAGTCCAACGATCAATCAAACCCGAGTAAATCCAAAATTTTATCACCCACAAACCTTGGTTTGCCGGAATATGGAAATTCATGGATGTATAAGACTGGATTAAAGTTAATTTCTAAAATGGCATAAGTTTTTGGGTCTGGTTTCGATTCGATTTGGGATGATATGATATCAATTCCGCAAATGACAGCACCTGCTGCTTTTGCCGCAGAAAGCGCGATGGATTTGAATTCCGGATGCACGAGATCGGTAACATCAAGTGAATCCCCTCCCGTAGAAATATTCGAATTCTTTCTCAGGAAAATCTGTTTTCCGGACGTTGGGATTGATTCAAAATTCAGTCCCTGATCTTTGAGAATGGCAGCTTCCACCTCGGACATTTGAATTTTTTCAAGGGCCGTTTTATGACCTTCCCCGCGTCTCGGGTCGTCATTCTTTTTTTGAATCAGTTGCCTAATGGAACTTTTTCCATCACCCACCACATTGGCTGGCACCCGATTACAAACGGCGATCACTTCGTCACCTAATACCAAAAAACGATATTCAGGGCCTTCAATAAACTCTTCAATGATGATGGAGTTCGAAAGTCCCAGTGCAATTTTTACAAAGGATTCAAATTTTTCGATTTTGTCACCAGGATCAGAGATTCCAATCCCAAGACCAAAATTTGTGGTCACTGGTTTGATTACTTTCTTTTTGTCTAAAAAGAATTCATAATCAGCCATTGCCTCTTCTAACGCAGAATAATTTCTTCCGATAGGAACTCGGATTTCCTTTTCATCTAACACCAATTTGGAGGCAATTTTATTTTCCATCACAAGGTAAGTCATAAGACTATCTAGGCGGGTTTTACTTGCTTCTTTTACAAATTCAAAATGATTACCTTGTTTTAGACGAAGGAAGTTTTCCTTCCGATCTACCATCGCAACTTCGATTCCCCGGGCCAAGGCATCGCGAATGATGATTTGCGTAGAGATTTCTAAATCCTCAAATCCGAGAGGTAAAGCTTTTGTCTCTGGCACTGCGATTAGGTTCCGCTACAAAGTTTTAAGGGTTTGATTTGGATTGGCTTTTGGTTTTTTTTCAGATGACTGCCTTCCAAAGTTTCTATCTTTTGTTGTTCATAAATGGACTGAACACTTAGGTCTTCGTAATATTTGATTTTGTTTGGTGGAAGTGGGTATTGGAGTAATTCTTCCTTATGAGATTTGGCGAGAGTGAGCCCAAATTCACGGAAACTAGATTTGTGAATTTCTAAATCCAATTCAGACATCTCAGAACCCAAATGACTCGGATCATCCCATTTTTCCCATTGGGCTTCCCAGGCTTTGCTAAAAGGCCCGCTCGCATCATTTTCATCTAATAGATCGGCTATGGGTTGGATCTCCACAAAGAGTTGGTGAATCATATCCCGAAGAGGCATCTCTTCCCCTAAAAATTTAATCTTTATATCTTCCTTTCTTCCAAACCAAGTGGTGACTTCTTGGTTTTTTCTCCAATCTGCCATCTCCACCAAATCAGATTTAGGTGATTCGTTCAACATACAATAGAGTAGAACCATATGGATAAAATATAGGCGGTTTTCTTCGACTCCAATCGCAGAGAATGGATCCAAATCCAAAAGTCGAATTTCTAAATATTCCACTCCTCGTTCCACAAGGGCATCCACCACTCGTTCCTCACCTTTCGGAACTTGTTTGGGTCGAACGAGAGAGTAGTATTCGTTTTCCAATTGTAAGATATGATCATTCAATTGGTTCGTCGATTTCCCATTATACTGTTTGTAGGTGGCATAGGGTTTCGAAACCACTTGGCACATTCCATAAGCATATTCTTCGAGTGAATTTACAGATATGGGATACTTACCTTGCACTTTGCTAGTATAACCAATACCAGACAAACGAAGGGTCGTGGCATAAGGTGCCTTCAGTGTTTTCGAATCCAATTTCTGGATTTGTTTTGTTGGTTCCGTAAAGGTAACATCGGTTAAACTAGAAGATCCAAATAAATACAAAAGCGCGGGTGAGATCCGGTAAAAATTACGAATGGTATCAAAATAAATCTGTGATTTTGTAGCAGGGCTTAAAGGTTTTTTGAACCTCTTTTCAGAAACAATGGATAACATACAGGTATCAAAGGAAATATTGTAATGTACTCCTGAGATGGTTTGCATCTTCTTTCCATAACGATGTCCGAGTCCATTGCGATAGATGATTTTTTTTCTTCCTTCGCTCGAGGTTCCGTAATTGGCCACTTCGATTTTATTGTCCCCAGGTAAAACTGGTGGCATGCTGAAGGGCCATAAATATTCCGAATCCAACTGACCCGCCGTAAACGCATGTAACTCAGTGAGTTCTTTTAGCGCATCCGGAATGGACTTATGGATATTGGTGGCATATTCAATTTGAGCTTCGGCAAAATCGGTTTTAATCAATGGATGGGTGAGACTAGATCCCAAGGCTTTTGGATGGGGTTTTGTGGAAATTTGGGATTTCCCATCCACCCTTACACTTTCTCGTTCTAATCCATGTTTGGCGCTGAGTAAACAAACTCTATATTCTTCTGATAGTAAATTACGTGTAGAATTCTTTTTTGTTGATGTTAATAACTTTGATTTCATGGTTTAAAAACCTAAAGGGACTCCTTCCCCTTTGGGATCAGACACACCGATCAAGCGGTCGCCCTCTCTCGTAACGGCAAATACTTTAGCACGATGCCTAATATATTGGACTTGATAAAATGGTAAATCCGACTGGGGATAACTCTCTTTTATTTCAGGATCTAAAAAAATCCGATCGGGCCGGAATTGGTGGTGGATCCTTGGGTAGGAGACACTTTCATAAAGGTCCTGTTTTTGGATCAAATACCGATAGAGGGTATTAAAAATGGAAGTGGGGATTTGGGAACCACCGGGAGCCCCGATCACCATTTTCGTTTTCCCAAAAGCATCCAGAAGGATACTCGGACTCATACTCGAAAGAGGAGTTTTCCCAGGTTCAATAGCATTGGCTTTCGATCCAACAAGGCCGTAAAGATTCGGAACCCCGGGGGCCACGGCAAAGTCGTCCATGGTATTGTTCAGTACAAGTCCCGTTCCTGGAACCATCTCTGCCCCACCAAAGATCCCATTGACTGACTGGGTTGTCGAAACAGCATTTCCATCTTTATCTAAAATGGAAATATGAGTGGTATTATAGGATTCCGGTTTCTTTTCTTCTTCCTTTACCGCAGGCCAACTTCCAGAGACTACCTTCTTTTCAATTTCATTCGTTTCTTCTTTGGCATAAGTTTGGGACAAAAGTTTGGTTACAGGAACCGTTGTAAAAAGTGGATCACCACCAAGTTCCGCACGATCCCGATAGGAAACTCGCATAGCTTCCGTAATGCGAATGATTTCACCCACATCCCCTTTCGGAAAAGTATTTCGTTTTTGCATTTCCGAATACAAATTCATCATTGTGACAAGGTGTACGCCAGAGCTCGGAGGTGGCATGGTGAAAATGGTATGACCCCAAACAGAACTGACCAAGGGATCACTGGTTTTGACTTGGTAGGTTTTAAAGTCCTCTGTTGTGATAAAATCCTGAAACTCAGAATAATATCCCGAAACCAATCGAACCGTCTCCCCATCCAAAAATTCATTCTCTGGATTTTCAATGATACGCTCTAAGGTTTTTGCCAAATCCTCTTGGATGAGAAGTTCCCCTTCTCTGATGGCCCGGTTGTCGATCCCAAATACCTTCTGCATGGCCGGGTTCATTTGTGGCCAGGTTTTGGATATGGCAGTCGCGAGATCTCCATATACGGAATATCCATTTCTCGCATAACGAAGTGCTGGTGCTATGATTGCGTTTAACGGAAGTTTTCCATGTTGTTTCTGGATTTGTAAAATCCCTTGTACAGTTCCTGGAACCCCAGCACTATAAGGACCTTTTAAAGTTTTATCAGGAATGACAGATCCGTCTTCATTTACGTAAAAAGAAGCGGTTCCTTTTTTCGGAGAACGTTCCCGAAAGTCATAAGCCCACTTACCCTTCGATGGCAAATACACTACGGCAAACCCACCCCCGAAAAGACTAGTGGAATGAGGTCGAAGGACGGAGATGGCAAAACTTGCCGCAGAAAATACATCCACCACATTCCCCCCTTGTTTCCAAACTTCCATTCCGGCTTGGGAGGCAAGAGGATGGTCGGAGGAGATGATGATTTCCCGTCCAGAAAATTCATAACGATCGCGTTTGCTTTTGGCACCTTCAATTTGAGGGACGGAGCCAAACTCCGTGATCTTTGAGGTAAAGGAATCTCGAAAGAAGGGAATCGACTCACAACTGTTAAAGGAAAATAACAGAACTAGTAAAATACTAGTTCGGAAATTGAATTTCAATCGAAGATCCCCATTTGCATTTTGGCTTCTTCACTGGCCATCGCGCGAGGTTCCCATTTGGGATTCCATACTACATGCACAACAGCCTCACTGATTCCATCCACACGAAGGGCATGGTTTTCAATGTCTTGTTTCATTTGTGGACCGGCCGGGCAGGCAAGAGAAGTGTAGGTCATGGTGATGTCCGCCTTTTCCCCTTCCACTTTGATATCATAAATCAAACCCAGTTCGATCAGTGAGATTCCAATTTCTGGATCCTCTACCATACGGACACTATGGAATACTTCCCATTCTTTCTCTGTTTCAGGATCACGAATCATCTCATTTCCTCACTCAATTTCACTAAGGTTTGCCAAGGCAAAAGTCCACAACGATAACGACCAGGATGTGTTCGAAGAGTTCTAAAAAAGGATATCTCTTCTGGATCTTGAAACAAGTCAGAATCCACCCCATCCAAAAAATTTTTCCGCTCTTGCAGATAAGACTGATAGTTTTTCCACTGCAGTGCGGTTTTATTTCGAAAAAGAAGTCCTGCGGCGGCAGAACAAATAGAACAGGACTCACCACCGAGTCCTAAAATTTCCAAGGATTGGTTTTTATCGATATGATAGTAGATAAGAATTTCATCACCACAAAGAGGATTTAAACCCTTCACTACTTTGTGGTCTACCGATGGTTTTTCCCAAACCGCAAAGGATTTCCAACGAAGGAAATCTTCAAAGTTACTTTCTTGCGACACGACCGAATATTGATTTTACTTTATCAATGGAATGGACGAGTGCATCGATATCTTCTTTTGTATTGTAGAGATAAAACGAAGCACGACAAGTTCCCGGAATCGACAATTGTTTCATCAGTGGTTGGCAACAGTGGTGACCCACTCGAATTGCGACACCTTCTTCATCTAAAATAGAGCCGACATCATGAGGATGGATTCCGTCCATAGTGAATGATACCACCCCACCCCTTTTGTCCAAATCCTCCGTTCCATAAATCTGAAGACCACCAATTCGATTCAATCGTTCCAACGCATATTCAACTAACATACGTTCGTGTTCTTTGATATTTTTCATCCCGACTTTTTGTAAATAATCCAAAGCATGACTAAATCCAATGACTCCAGCAATGTTGGGAGTACCGGCTTCGAGTTTGGCAGGAAGGGCCGCATAAGTAGAACTTTCTAATTCCACTGATTCAATCATATCCCCACCACCAAGCCAAGGAGGCATGGCTTCTAGAATTTCTTCCTTTCCAAAAAGAACTCCCACTCCTGTGGGTCCAAGCATCTTGTGACTGGAAAATGCATAAAAGTCTACATCCATATCTACCAAATGGATCGGCATATGGCAAGCGGCTTGCGCTCCATCAACTAAGATCTTTGCTCCTACTTGGCGGACTCGGTCAATAATCTTTGTTAGGTCGTGAATGGTTCCTGTCACATTGGACATTTGGCTAATCGCTACCAGTTTCGTTCGTTTGGTAATGATTTCATTTAAGTTCGATAAATCGTAAGTGGTGTCCGCTTTGATCGGAATGAATTTTAAGAAGGCTTTTTTTTCTAAGGCCAACATCTGCCAAGGCACCAAATTGGAATGGTGTTCCTGAACTGATAAAACAATTTCATCCCCTTCACTGATATTGGTTCTACCCCAGGCTTGAGCCACTAAGTTGATGGCATCTGTAGTTCCACGAGTAAAGATAATGGCTTTGGCACATTGTGCCTGAAAAAAATGAGAGGTTTTGATTCTTGTACGTTCAAACATCTCTGTTGCATGTTGAGAAAGGTAATACACTCCCCTGTGAATATTGGCGTTGTCGTTCGCATAATATTCGCTAGTGGCATCAATCACAGACTGCGGTTTTTGAGAGGAGGCACCATTGTCTAAGTACACAAGTGGCTTTCCATTTGGCAAAATCCGAGATAATATCGGGAAGTCCTTTCGAATTTGGTAAGGATCTAAACTCATACCGCCTCCAAATCCACTTCCAAATCTTCCCCAACCACACGAACGGGAAAGATCACAAGTGGTTCGGTTGCCGGTAAGGCCAAAACCTTTCCACTACGAATATCAAATTTTGCAAAATGTCTAGGACAAGTAATGACAGAACCTTCTAATTTTCCGCAAGAGATTTCTTCCCCATCATGGGTACAAGAATCTTCGAAAGCAAAATAGTCTCCTTCGACGCGGGTCACAACCACATTGAAGTTACGAGTTTTGACAACGACAAGACTACCTTCTGCTACTTCTGAAACGGAGATCAATTTTTTAAAGGCCACTACTTGCCTCCCACAAGAATCTCTTTGATTCTAGATTCCAAAGACAATTTCACTTCTTCCGAAAATCCAATGGAGTGGATGGTCTCTCCATAAAATGCAGTCACAAGTAAGGACTTGGATTCTGCAGGCGTTAGGCCGCGAGAGAGAAGGTAAAAATACTGTTCTTCATCAATATCACCCACAGTGGCGCCATGGGTGCAAGATACATCTTCCGCCAGAACTTCCAATTTTGGATTGGCTTCCGCTCTAGCTTTTTTATTCAAAGAAAGATTGAAAGATTCTTGGTGGGCAGTCACCTTTTTTAAGTTTGGTGGGATAATCAAATTCCCTGTAAAGATATGATGAGACTTATCTGTAACTATGGCTTTATAAGTGATTTTACTTGTGGTATGGTCCGCATGGTGGTACATTCCCATATCCAAATCTTTTAGATTTCGTCCGCCAAGGGCCGAAACACCATCCACAATGACATCAGCACCTTTACCAAGCAAGTGGGCATGTAAAAACAGTTTAGAACGAAACCCACCTATTGGATAAAGATGGTATTTCACATGGGAATCGGAACGAGAAAGAATACAAACATTGCGAAACCGGTATAAATCTAAATCGCTGGTTTCCTTGTCCAAAATTTCTAAGTAGGAAGAATCTTCTGCAATATAAAAGTCAAGTGATGACGACATATGAAGCACTTCTGTTTCATGGATACTTTCCATTCTCACTTGGGTTTTCGCAGTTCGTCCCGATTTCAAATAGAAGATACGAACTGAAAATTTAGGTTCATCACCCAACTCTTCAAAATCAAACTCACTTTCTCCTTCTTCTAAGAGAAAAAATTCGATATAAGGTGCCGCAATCAAACTTAAAATAGCAAAATAATCTTTAGGAGTAAACTTTACGATATCAGCGAGGATTCCGTTTATGGTTTCTTCTGGTAACGAGTGTTCGCTTTCCCATTCCCCTTTAGTTTCCGTAGAAATGGATTTGGGATCAAACTGTAATTCTTTCCAATCCACAGATCCAATGGGAAATTTTCTCCAAGCCTCATTTGTGTCAGCCGGGATTGTTAGTTCATTCCAAACTTCGAGCAGAGATTTACGAAACACTTCGGTTCGTTCTTTTGAGAGAACAAAACGATTGCGTGTGAGTGAAGAATTCATTTGACTCCTTCTCTCTCCAAAATCCAGTCATAACCGACTTCTTCTAATTTTAAGGAAAGGTCTTTGCCACCGGTTTCTAGAATCCGACCATCAGCAAACACGTGTACAAAATCAGGAACAATATAATTCAACATCCGTTGGTAGTGAGTGATGAGTAAAATCGAACGTTCTGGATTTCTATTGGAATTAATTCCTTCCGATACAATTCGTAAAGCATCAATATCAAGCCCAGAATCGGTTTCATCCAAAATAGAAAGAACCGGCTTTAATAAACTCATTTGTAAAATTTCAGCACGTTTTTTTTCACCACCAGAAAACCCATCGTTCACATAACGGCCAATAAACGACTGAGGAACATCCAAAAGATCCATGGATTGTTTTAGTTCCGCTTTGAATTCTTTCACCGGAACATCCTTTCCTCTATGTGCTTTGAGGATGGATTTTAGAAAGTTTCCAATCGTAACTCCCGGAAGTGCTGTGGGATACTGGAAGGACAAAAAGAGTCCGAGTCTTGCCCTTTCATCTGTGGATTTATTTAAAATGGATTCGCCTCGAAAGAGGATATCTCCCGAGGTAATGGTATATTTTGGATGGCCAAGAATTACGTTGGAAAGAGTACTCTTTCCCGATCCATTGGGGCCCATAATGGCGTGAACTTCACCAGCCCCGATGGTCAGATTGACCCCTCGGAGGATCGTTTTGTCCCCTACATTAGCGTGTAGAGATTTAATTTCGAGAATAGCGGACAAGGTGGTTTCCTGTTTTGTATATATTTAGAATGATTCTATATTTTAGACGAATCCCTTCTACCAGGAAAATGCACCACTCAAAAAAAACAAGATTCTATTCCGACCAACCTACCTGTGCGATGAGGATCTTTCCGTCCATCAGAGAGAAGGTAAAAATCACATACTGGTTTTGGTTGGAAATATCATACAATGGGTAGGTCACCCCCCATTTTTTGCGGAACCGCTCCGACTCCTCTTTGTGTTTCAGAAAGTATGGTTTCCAAGCGTAGTTGTTGCCAATTTGGCGAGAACGTTCCAAATACCCACCATTCAGCCGATCCAAGTCGTAAGTAGGAGTGATTTGATACCCTTCTGCATCACAAACAAAGACCTTTAAGATCTCTCTTGGTAAGGAACCCAGGATTTGACCGAAACGATAAGAAAAGTCCTCTTCTTTGGCATCGGAAAGTTCATAGAAAAGGTCTTGGAGTTGGTCAATGATTCTCTGTTCCCGAACTCCCTTTTCCCGAAGTTCCCGAGAGCGGACACCGGAGAAGTTTTCTAAAACAGTTTTCATTTTATCAGAGAAAGTATTGCGATTGAGAAAATGAGGATTCGGAGTCGAAAAGTAGAATCCTTGTAAGAGATTGGCTCCCATAGAAAGGGCCAGGTTCACCTCTTCTTCGGTTTCAATCCCTTCAAAAAGAAGTTGGCTTCCGAGCTTTTGGGACATTTCAGAAATGGCTCCGAGAACTTGTTTGAAAGAATTTTTATTCAAACTCTCTCTCATGATCCGAATGTCGACCTTCATGATATCGGGATGTAAATAACCGATTCTCTCTAAATTAGAAAATCCAGTTCCCAAATCATCGATGGCAATTTTCAGTCCATAATCCCGAAAGATCTGAACGATTTGGATGAGGCGGTCGATGGATCCGTCAAACTCATCTTCTGTAATTTCGATGACTACTTGGTTGCGATCAATTCCATACTTTTCGATGAGTTGGATGATGTGGAAGTTTTCGGCAAATAAATCGGTATGATGCACCCTGGAGAGGAAGTTCGGCATCATATTGAAAAAGAGTTTGGTGCGAAGAGAACTTTCCTTTAGTGTCTGGACTGCCTTTTCCCTAAGGATGCGGTCAATATTATAAACTGGAACTGGATCCTGATCCCGATTGTGGAAAAGACTCCCGAGAGACTCATAAGTGTTTTCCTTAGGATTGAACTGCCGGCCCAATACTTCGTAAGCAGAAATGGAGCGATTGATGGCGTTGACTATGGGTTGGAAATGAGGGACAAAATATGTCTCGTTCCAAAACTGGTTTCCTTCCGTTGATTCCGTTGTGAACATGGTTCCCTTTCGTCCACCTTAGAACTAAGTTCAAAACTGACAAGTCAAAATCCCTAAATTTGAGACAATACCAAGGAATTTTGACTTAATTTTGACCTAAATATGTCAATTTATCCTAAATTGTATACCCATCCGGAACGGCCGTATGACGAGGAACCACGATAATTCCCTCCCGAATCCGCACATATTCATCCTCGTATTCTTGGAGGTTCTGTTCGTTTAACAGCCGAACGTTGGCACCGATCGCGCAGTCTTTGTCGACAATTGTCCGTCGTATTTCGCAGTTAGGCCCGATCCCAATGGGAATCTTTCCCGACTTCCGATCAAAGTATCCGTAATGATCGAGGCCCATAATGATGGAGTCGTAGATTTTAGTTCCCGAATCAATGAGTTGGCGCACCCCAATGATAGACCGGTGCACCTCACATTGGTTTAGAATGGTTCCTTCCGAAATCAGAGCTTGGTTGACCACCGCCTGATTGATCTTAGACGGAGGTAGAGCCCGTGCCCTGGTGTAGATTGGAGTTTTTTCTAAGTAGAGATTGAACTTGGGGATATGATCGGTTAACATCAAATTGGCTTCGTAAAATGCTTTGATGGTTCCAATATCTTCCCAATAACCATCGTAAGTATAAGCCTTTACCTTTCGTTCACGGATGGCCTTGGGGAGGATCTCCTTTCCAAAGTCAGCCATACTGCGATCTTCCAATACATCGATCAGAGTGGAGGTATTGAAAATATAAATTCCCATATTGGCAAGAAAGGATCCATTCTGTGTCCGACAGGATTCTACTTGAGAGATCTCTTGTGGTTTCTCAATGAACTCTTGGATGAACCCACCCACTCCCGCTTTCACAATCCCTAGCCCATAGACTTGGTCTTCGGGAATGGCATTGGTTGCCACAGAGATTTCTGTTTCGGGATCCATAAGATGGCTTTGCATAAAATCAGAAAGGTCCATATTGTAAAGTTGGTCCCCCGAAAGGATAAGAACATATTTGGGTTTTTGTTCTCGGATATAAGGAAGGACTTTTCTTACCGCGTCGGCAGTACCTTCAAACCAATTGGCACTGGATACCGTTTGTTCCGCGGCAATGATTTCGACAAAACTCTTTTGGTGGATATTGTTACTCGCGTAAGTTCGGTTGATATGACGGTTTAGCGAATAGGAGTTAAACTGGGTGAGGATGAATATCTTTTCAAAACCACTGTTAAGCGAATTGGAAATGGGAATGTCGATGAGTCGGTATTTTCCTCCGAAACTTACGGCAGGTTTGGATCTTTTTTCTGTTAGGGGTAATAAACGAGTTCCTTTCCCTCCACCCAAAATGATAGTCAATACTTCATCTTTTTTGAGTATGAAGTCGACACAATCAATGGAGTCTTCTAAAAAACGCATACCTTCCCTTGTATTCGAATTTGACGAAAAAGCAAGAAAAGGTTAAAAAGATTTTTATTTTTTTAATAGAGCTTCTAAGATTTGTTTTCCGTCCATCTTTCCTGTATAGGGATTGATGGCACGTTCCGGATGAGGCATCATTCCTAAAACATTTCCCGCCTCATTACAAATGCCTGCGATATCATGTAAGGATCCATTCGGATTTTCTTTATAACGAAAGACCACTTGGCCATTTTTTTCTAATCGTTCTAAAGTTTCTGCATCAGCAAAGTAAGCCCCTTCTCCATGAGCGATAGGAATGCTTAAATCTCCCTTTAGTCCTTTTGCAATTTTGTTTTCTGCAACAGGAACGAGATCTACATCTTTACAAATATACTTTAAGGTTCTGTTGTGAAGGAGAGCTCCAGGAAGGAGGCCGGATTCTGTTAAAATTTGGAATCCATTACAAACTCCTAAAACCTTTCCACCTTTGTTTGCATAAGTAACAACGGACTCCATAGCATTAGAAAACTTTGCCATAGCACCACAGCGTAAATAATCACCAAAAGAAAAGCCACCGGGAAGAACTACAAGGTCAGGAAGGTCAGAAAAAGAATCTTTATACCAAGTATACTCAACCGTAGCACCAAATTCGGATGCGAAAACCGTTCCCACATCCTTATCACAATTGGAACCAGGAAAAGTGACCACACGGACTTTCATATCTTTTCCACAACCAAACGGTAAGTTTCAATCACTTGGTTCACAAGCACTGATTCACAAATTTCTTTTGCCAACTTTTCTGCTTCCGCTGGGGAGCTGGCATCTATCTTCATTTCGATGTATTTTCCCACTCTTAGGTCAGAGACAGAAGTTTTCCCTTGGTCATGAAGGGTACGGAGAACCGTTTGGCCTTGCGGGTCAAGAACGGATTCTTTGAGAGTAACGTTTATTTTTGCGACAAACATAGCGTGATTTTATCTTCCAATTCCAAGTATTTTTTACGTAGTTCTAGGATCAAGGATTCGGGCAAAGCGGGAGGCGGTGGATTTTTGTCCCAATCCGTAGATTCGAGCCAATTCCTGAGGATTTGTTTATCGAAGCTTGCCGGAGTTTTTCCGAGTTCGTAGGTAGTTCCGTCCCAATACCGAGAAGAATCGGGAGTTAGGATTTCATCAATTAAGATGGGTTTTCCATCGATA
Source organism: Leptospira chreensis (assembly GCF_016919165.1). Taxonomy (GTDB): domain Bacteria; phylum Spirochaetota; class Leptospiria; order Leptospirales; family Leptospiraceae; genus Leptospira_A; species Leptospira_A chreensis. The sequence continues at coordinate 71,182 of NZ_JAFFPS010000008.1, read as the reverse complement.
AGACCAAATTCAAATTTTGTATCACAAAGTAGGATTCCTTGTTTGGCCATCAGAGCATGGGCTTTGTTGTATAAATTCAAGGAGAGGTTTTTTAGTTCCAAAAAAAGTTCTTTTCCGACTTCCGCTTCCATTGTGGATTCACTTACGTTTTCATCGTGACCGGAGTCATTTTTACGAGCCGGGGTGAAGATGGGAGTTTCGAACTTGTGAGATTCCAAAATTCCTTTGGGGTAAGGAACATGGGCAATGGTACCATCTGCTTTGTATTCCTTCCAAGCTGAGCCTGTCAAATACCCACGCACCACACATTCGAAGTCGATTCGCTTTGCTTTTTTGACAAGCACCGAGCGACCTTCCAATGATTGATTATTTTGAAAAGGCGGGGGAAACAAAGAGACATTGTCGGTAATCAAGTGGTTGGCAATTTCAGGAAAATGATGAAACCAGGCAGTGGAAATACGAGTGAGGATCTTTCCTTTGTCGGGAACTGGTTCTTCAAAAACCACATCAAAGGCAGAGATTCTATCGGTTGCCACAAGAAGGAGGGAGTTTCCCAAATCATAAACATCTCTGACTTTACCTTTATACGTAGGGGTCGGAATCATAACTGTATACACACCATAGCCATATCATCACTCGGAGTCGAAGCTCCGCAGAATTCTAAAATTTTACTCTGCACTGTTGGTAAAATGTCCGTTCCCGATTTTACTGACTCGTGGAAGATCTCTTTCATTCCTTCTTCGGTAATGTATTCCGATCTAGAATTCATCGCTTCACTGGCCCCATCCGTGTACATAAAAAACAAAGATCCATTTTTTAGTTGGACGGTTTGTACTTCATCGTTAGCTGTAAAGTTGATCCCCATGATCATCGGACTCATCCCTTTTAAAAATTTTGTTTCGCCATCGATATAAACAATGGGTGCGGGATGACCCCCATTGATATAAGAAAGTTTGAGTTCTTGGTCAATGATCGCATAACAAAAAGTAATGGCATAGTCTTCAGGAAGTACGAGCTCCATGTTTTTTCGTAAATGTTCCACTCGTTCCCGTAGGCCCATAGTCGATACCAAGTTGAATAATTGCATTTTGAACATGGCACCAATGAGGGCCGCACTCGGTCCATGTCCCGAGCAGTCGGCTATCACGATATGAAGTTTTTTTTCTTCAATCCAGGAATCAACGAAGTCGCCACCAATTTGTAAATAAGGATGGAATAAGGTTTGGGCTTTGATTCCATTCCAAATAAAACTTTTTTCTGGAATGAGTTGGTCTTGGACCCGTCTTGCCGTTTGTAATTCTTTTTCGTATTTACTTTTTTGTCTGTACAACTCGTCCTGTAGGTCTTTCAAACGGATGACGGAATGGATTTTGGCAACCAATTCCCTTTTGTTGAATGGTTTGTTGATAAAATCATCCCCACCATTTTTCATCGCTTCTTGGAATCCCACTTCTCTTTCAATGGAGGTGATAAAAAGTATAGGAAGGAGTTTGAACTGGTCCATAGTGCGCAGTTCCCGACAAAAAGAAAACCCGTCTTGAACCGGCATATTGACATCTAACAAAAGTGTATCTATGGCAGTATTTAAAAGAACAAGGCGTGCCTCTTCTGCAGAATAAGCTGTATAGGTTTTGAATCCTTCTTGTTGCAAAAGGTATTTCAAAAGTTCCACGTTTTCGGGAACATCATCCACAATGAGGATGGTATGAATGGATTCGACTTCTGCCATGGATTAGTCCAGTTCCGATTTCAGTTTCGATCTGATATCTTGGATCTTTTCACTGCGGTTGGATACAAGAAAAAGAAAAAGAAACAGGAAGTGGAAGGCAATCACCCCAAGCCACATACTTTGTTTCATATCCGAGTCCATCCCTCCCTTCCCAAGCACACTGCCCGGGTGGTTTCCTGGATTTTCAATCCAACGAATGGCTCCCCAAGTGAGAATGGCGCTCACCGCACAAAGTACGGAAAGGTAAGCGGAAAGGATGGCTTTTTTTGTTTTTGCAGGAACTAGATAACGAAAGATAAAATAACTAACAAGGGAAATACAAAGAATGAAAAAGGACTGCAACCTAGCATCCGTTTTGTCCCAAGGGACTCCCCAAGCACTGTAAGCCCAAATGGGACCAGAAAACAAAACTCCAAGCGCAAACAAAAAGGCAAGTTGGTTTGCCGTAAAAGCAAGCCTGTCCCAAATCATATTTCGCGTAAAAAGGAAGATTAAAGAAAAAAGAAAGGAAAGGATAGGGCCATATAACGCGACCCAGGCGACCGGAACATGTAAATAAAAAATTCTGTGGCTTAGGCCCTGCTCTAAAATGACATTCGGATAAACTAACGAAACAATCACGGCAAAGACCAGTGACGTACATACAACGAGATAAAAACCGATGTCGAAAACAGGGTGGAATATCCGAATCTTACGTTCCATTTTTTTCCAGATTTTCAAAGATTGGCAGAAATTCGAGGAGAAAACAAGGTCTCAATGCTCATTCCTTAGAATCTCAATCATCACCGAACCGAGAGTTGCATAAAATAACATAAAAAACAAAAGGAGGCCGACCGAAGGTAGGTAAAACCCGGGTTCCAGCCAATACCGATGTTCCGCCTCCAATCCAAAAAGAAAGAGCGGGATGGAAAAGGGAAGTTGCAAGAGAGGAATGATGATTTCTTTGAGGCGGCTTTCAAAGGCTATGAGGCCGAGAGAGACTCCGAGAAATACCAAACACCCACTCCCCAAGTTAGCAAATAGCCATTCTCCCCAGTACCGATCCAAACTCATGTTTTGAAAAAAAACAGAAAGGACGAGGACAAGGCTTGCGTTCACTATGATGGTACAAAACCAAATGGCCAAAGATTTTGCCAGATAGAGGGAAATGGGACTCACAAAGGAAAGACTCGCCTCCCATCCCATGGACTCTCTTTCTTCCCAAAGACTTTGGCTCACAATCACAAAGTTGAGTAAAAAGATAATCGCCCATTTGATTCCGCGAATGCTTCTTTCGGATAACATCTCATTCACTTCGATCGAGGTATAAAATATAAAAACCACAGAGACACTTAAAGTGAAAAGAGAGACAATTCCCCCAAGAGATCGGCCAATCAGATAAAATTCTTTTTTAAGTAAGGTCAGTAACATAAACGCCTCCCTTCTCTATCTTTAATTGAGAGGTGCACTGCAGGTCCTGCGGTATGGAATGGAGGACAATTAGAATGAGTCTGGATTTCGATTCGGCATTCAAAAGGTCCGTGAGGATTTTTGAGGAATCGGCATCGAGACCTGTATACGGTTCATCAAAGAGAATGATTTCAGCAGAGGAAAGAAAAACACGAAGGATTGCCGCTTTCTGTTTCATCCCCCGGGAAAAAGTATGGATGGGATCCCAAATTCGTTTCTGCAATCGGAAAGCTTCTAATCCTTTCGTTCTTTTGGTAAGATCGGGTGTGGTCCCATCTAACTTGGAAAAATAGTCCAAATTTTCTTCTAAACTGAGAGAGGCATAGAATCCGAGTTCATGCCCAAGGTAGGCGAGTTTTTTTTTGCCCTGATTCCATTTCCATTTTGCTGAAGAAGACGAATGGTGATAGATTTCTTTCAGAAGGGTGGACTTCCCAGCTCCATTCTCACCAATGACTGCGACAAGACCGGTCTGAAAAAAAGAAAGATTGATCTCTCTCAGTAAGACCTTTTCGCCGACAGTAATAGTAAGCGCTTTTGTTTCCAAAAGGGTTTGGTTCATTCTACACCATGTTCTTCCGTAGCTTCAGTCTCGCACTTCTGTTTTTATTTCCCACAATCATTTGGGGACAAAAACTCATAGGGAACCAGGAATACCCAGAGATCCTCTGGGGAAAAGACCAGGAGTTTGATACCTCTGACTTTCCGAATGGTTCCTTTATTTACCACAAAGAAGACTTCATTCTGGCGCGGGGAAAACTCTTCCAAGGAGACCCACCCAAATCCAATGGAAGTTTTACTTATGGAGCAGAAACCATCACCAATTCCGGAAAGTGGAATAACGATACCATAGAAATTTTACTGAATGGAAAACCAAACATGCGGGCGGAAGTCATCAAACGCTTAGAAGCCGGGATTCGTTTTGATCCCCAGTTTTTTCCCTTTCGTTACAATTTAGGACGCTTGTATTCGCTCGAGATGAAGTATGAAAAGGCACTCGTGGAATTCGAATATGCCAAAGCAGAAATGCCTGAGTATTTCAAAACCTATCTCCACATTGCGATCCTTTCGGAGATCACAAGACAAGTGTATTATGCGATCATGAATTACAAATTGGCGGTTGAAAAAAATCCTTATGATACAGAAGCTCTCATCCGCCTTGCCGATCATTACCTAGCGACAGGACTTAAAAACCGCGCCCTTCTCTATTTAAAAAAAGCGCTCACCATAGAAGAAGAAAGTCCGAATGTCAAATTAGGATTTGCAAGATTGGAAATGGAAAAGGGAAATTTCCATATTGCCTATAAAATCTTCAACCGAACCACACTCACAACGGCCGAAGGGAAACCCAAACCTTACGATAAAAAATTTCATTATTATTTTGCAGAGACGGCATCGAAAGTGACTGATTATGAAACGGCAGAAGAAGAGTATACTAAGATGTTAAGTTTTACCAACGATCCCTTCTTTGCCACCGTCTCTTCCAAAGTCATCGCAAGAAGAAGAGACATTGCCAAAAAATTTGCCGAGGCCAAACGAACTCAGTTGGATGATTCGGAAGAAGAAACCGCACCGCCAAACGAATGATTTCTGGCATTCAGTAAACTTTGTAACAATTGAGATTTAGGATGGGAAAGGATTTTTTCTGTCGCACCCGACTCGACGATCCGACCCTCATCCAAAACAAAAATCTGATCACACATATAAGATAAAAATCCTAAATCATGGGACACAATGAACATTCCGAGACTTTCTGCTTTGTTGATTTGTTTCAGTTCTTCGGCAATTTTTTTTTGGACAAGCACATCCAAAGCAGTGACGGGTTCATCCAAAAGTAAATATTCGGGATTCATAAGTAAAGCTCGAAGGATGGCAAATCTTTGCAACTGACCACCACTTAACTCTTGCTTTGTTTTACTTAACAGAACTTTAGAAAGGTTTAGTCGGACGCAGAAAGATTCGATCCTTTCCCGTTCTTTCTCTTTTATTTCATCGCTTAAAAAATAATGATTTTTGATTCTTACCGGTTCCAGTAACAAATCTCTCATTTTGCCAAAGGGAGAAAAACTAGCATGCGGGTCTTGGAAGACTGGTTGGAGTTTGGGATTTTGTTTTGCCGTGAGCCCTTCCCCATTCCATAATAAGGAACCAGTCCACTCATACCCGTCCGCCGAATCCAAAAGTCCTAGTGCCAATCGAAACAAGGTAGACTTTCCCGAACCGGACTTTCCCACAAGGCCCGTGATTTGCTTAGACTCCGCTGAGAGATCAATATCCGTTAACAACGAACGAGTCCCGATTTTAACAGAAATATTTTTAAGAGCAAACATCAGATTCAATCCATAAAATCATTGCGTTTCTTATTTCCAAAGGGAAGGTGAAAGGGAAGGAGACTTGGGAATTGGAACAAATTAAAATCACAGAAGTGGGACCAAGAGATGGACTCCAAAACGAAAAAACCATTCTCTCCACTCAGGATAAATTCGAATTCGTATCTCGTCTAGTAGAAAGCGGAATCAAAAATATAGAACTCACTTCTTTTGTCCGCAAGGATCGGATTCCGCAAATGGGCGATGCGATCGAACTGGCAGGTCTTGTCCTTCCTAAGTTCCAAAACCAAGTCCAATTCTCATCTCTAACTCCCAATGCCAAAGGCTATCAAGGAGCCAAAGAATCTGGTTTTACCGAAGTTGCCGTCTTCACCGCAACCTCAGAAACATTTACCAAAAAAAATATCAATATGTCCATCGAAGAGAGTTTGGATTTTTTTAAACCTATCTTCGCCGAAGCGAAAGCAGATGGAATCAAGGTGCGAGGTTACATCTCCACAGTGATTGCCTGTCCCTATGAAGGAAAAATCAAACCGGAACAAACTCTCGAGATCGCAGAACGATTATTAGATGCTGGTGCTTATGAAATCTCACTTGGAGAAACCATTGGAGTTGCTGTTCCTTCTGAGGTGGAGTCCCTCCTAGAAGTGCTTTTGAAAAAAATTCCGAAGGATTACTTCGCAGGTCATTTTCATGATACTTACGGAATGGCCATTGCCAATATCAAACAAGCACTGAGTATGGGAATCCGAAGTTTTGATAGTTCCGCTGGAGGACTCGGAGGTTGCCCTTATGCCAAAGGTGCTGCAGGCAATGTGGCCACAGAAGATCTGGTCTATTTTCTTCATAAGGAAGGATATGATACAGGAATTAGCCTCAATTCACTTCTCCATGCCAGTCGGTTTATGGAAGAAAGGATAGGACGTAAACTGACATCAAGAACTTATATCGCAATGAAAAATGCCGATTGATTTAGAACTCCTCCATTCTAAATTAGAAGACTTAAAAAACAAATACCAAAACCTTACCTATCTCGATACCGATCCCATTTGTTTTCCCAAACAATACAAAGATCCTTTGGATATCGAGGTAGTTTCCTTAATCGCTTGCCTTTATGCCTATGGGAATGTCAAAAGCATCCAAGGATTTTTAAAACCTATCTTTGCGACACTTGGGCCCTCGCCCTACCAAACTTTAAAAGAATCCGGGAACTCATTTCACTCTTTTCTAAAAGACTTAAATGTCTACCGCTTCCAAACCAAAAAGGACAATCAGGTTTTCTTTCAAACATTGGCACGAGTCGTCGGAGAAACAAAACAAAAATCCCCTCTAATGGAGTCTCTCTTCCTAGGTCCAAACGGAGAATTTAAAGACACAGTCTCCTTTCAAAAGTTTCAGAGTTTTTGGGAAGAGGAACTAAAGAAAACAACTGGGAAGAAACCCCTCTCTTACGGCCTCCAATTCTTAATTGGTAAATCTACATCCAAGTCCCCTAAAAAAAGACTCTCTTTATTTTTACGATGGATGGTGCGAACCTCCTATCCTGATTTTGGAATCTACAAAAAGATAAAACCAAACCAAATCCCCTTTCCTTTGGATGTTCATATCCAAAAATTAATCCAGATCTTAGGGATCACCAATCGCAAAAGTTTTGGATCGAAAGAGGCATACCTTATCAAAGATTTTTTTCTGAAAATCAAACCCGACGATCCTTTGTTATACGACTTCTATTTAACGAGAGTGGGTATTATAGAAAAATGCAAAGCTGAGTATCAGAAAAGAGTTTGTGAGAATTGTTATTTAAAGGAGGTTTGTTTGGTAGTGCCACGGGGAATTGAACCCCGATTGCAAGGATGAAAACCTTGTGTCCTAACCATTAGACGATGGCACCGTTTTAGGAGAACGCTCTAAAGAGTTGTTGGAACTCTTATGTGAGTCGTCGGGGATTCGAACCCCGGACCCATTCCTTAAAAGGGAATTGCTCTACCAGCTGAGCTAACGACTCGTTCTGTAGCCAAGAATATCGAACGACCTTTCTCGGTCAACAACTACTTAAAAAAAAGATTCAAAGCTCCTCGTTTTTTTTAATCCATGATGATCGTGTGCTCACGATCCGGTCCGGTCGAAACAATACCAATCTTAGTATGCACCAATTCCTGTAAGGACTTAATGTACGATTGGCAAAGTGGAGGTAACTTAGAGAAAGAACTAATTCCCGAAATATCATCCTTCCAACCTTTGAACTCAGCAAACAACGGTTTGACGTCTTCCAATCCTTGGGATGGGAAAAAATCTAACTTCTTACCTTTGTATTCGTAACCGATGACAACAGGAATCGAATCATAATGACTGAGTACATCAATTTTAGTGAGAACTAGGGAATTGATTCCATTCACAGTCACAGCATGTTTGATCATTTGTACATCAAACCAACCACAACGTCTAGGCCTTCCGGTAGTAGATCCATACTCACCACCTAACTTCCGTAGCACGTCTCCCGGTTCTCCAAAAATTTCAGAAGGGAAAGGACCCTCTCCCACTCGTGTGGCATAAGCCTTCGTGATTCCGATGACATCCTTTAAATAACGAAAACTCACACCAGAACCGGCAAGAGCTCCACCGGTGGTCGGATTGGAGCTTGTTACATAAGGATACGTTCCAAAATCAATATCAAGTCCTGTTCCTTGCGCCCCTTCGAGAAGGACTCGTTTGCCCTTTTCCAATTCGGAATTTAAATAGTACACTGTGTTTACGATGTTTTTTCCGATTTTGTCAGCAAAGTCCAAAAGGAAATCATACATTTCATTGATATTCACAGGTTCCAAATCATAGTATTTCACTAGTTCTTGGTTTTTTACTTCCAAGATATGTGTGAGTTTCTTTTTCAGATTTTCTTTGTCGAGAAGGTCACCAGCACGAACACCGTTACGAAGCATCTTGTCTGCGTAACACATTCCGATTCCTTTTTTAGTGGTTCCGATCTTTCTTTCAGGAGAAGAACCAGCTTCCCTTGCTTCGTCGATCAGACGGTGGTAAGGAAGTAGGATATGACAAGAATCACTGATGAGTAATTTTTCCTTCACTCGGAAACCATGGGATTCCAAGTCTGCACATTCTTTCAAAAAATATTCAGGATCAAGAACCACTCCATTTCCAATCACACAAGTGGTATTGTCATAGATGATTCCCGATGGCACTAAATGGAAAATGTATTTTTTTCCACCCACCACCACAGTATGACCTGCGTTCGCACCACCTTGGTATCGAACAATGATATCTGTATCTTTGGAAAGGTAATCGATAACCTTTGCCTTTCCCTCATCACCCCATTGTGCTCCGACAACTAAATTTGCAGGCATAATTCCCTCATTTAACTTTATTTATTAATTCTTCAATGGAATCGAGATGCAGGGCAAAACCACAGGCATCTTTTGGGATTCCGGTAAAACTTTCATACAATTCATTATAAACACCACCGGCAAATACCGGTTCCGGATCCCCGGCCACATAACCTTGAAACATAAACCCGGTATAATAAGAAAGGTCTCGGACAAGAGAGGGATCCCAAATGCTAGGAATTCCATCCCGATCCTTTGTCCATTCGGCAAAAAAGGAAGTGATGGATTCTAAGTCCCCTTTTAGTTTTTCCCATTCCGCGGAATCCAAAATTTGGTGTAGAGATTCTTTGAACTTAGCAATTTCAGCCACAGGGATCGGTCGCAGAAGGATTTGGATCATCTGCATATGGGAGTCTTTTGTATTGGCCCGAGCCGCAAGAGATACCAGTTCTTGTACATTCTTTGTATAGAGAAGTTGGCGTAGAACCTTTGTTTGTTCCTCATTCCAACCAAGAATATCCAAAACCGTTCTAAAAAAAGAAGAATGACCAAAAACAATGGTGAAAGGAACTTTTGGCACAGAAAGATTCCAAAGTTTTTTTAAAATCTGGATCTGTGAAATGATATGAGTTGTATCGCTCTTTCCTAAAGACTCCACCCCGATTTGTAAAATCTCTCTTCGGGAAGCATTGCGTTTTTTGTGGTCTCGAATTTTGCGAGCAAAGTAAAATACGTTTTGGTTCTCTTCCCAATGGGAACGAGCCGCCATTCCCTTCACTACTTGTAGGGTTAAGTCAACTCCAGGAGAAAGTTCATTCCCATCCCAATCTTTGGCGACAAGTAAACTCTCCACACCTTGCTCTAGATGAGAACGAAACGAATTAGAATAATCAAAGGAAGGTAGGTTGATTTCAGAATACCCTTCGCCGAGAAAGAGATCCGAAAATCTTTGTAGTAAAATCCGCCGGTTTTTGCTTTCTTCGGGGCCTAGAAAGTGAAATCCATCCGGAATCCATTTTTGTTCCGAGGAAATTGATTTGTTTTTTTGATTCATACCGGGATCTCGATCACCCAAGAAGTCAGCTTAGAGAAATCCTGGATTTACGCAATCAATTGTAAAAATCGAATAGACAAATCGAAAGTTTTCAGTAATTTAATGTCGGTTTAGAGGCATACATGACAGAAAAAGAAGCCACTTTGGGACGCTGGCATAAAGAATTTTTTGAGAACATTCACCTATTTGTAAAATCGGGTCTTTCTGAATCCGAAGCAAAGTCCATTTTAGAAGAGTTTTTAGTTCTTTCACAAAGCACACCCAAACCCAAGGTCATGGAAATCTTCCAAGAGCCGGAACGTTTGGAAGAAATTGGGGTCTTTACCGACATTCGCCCCCAACCTCGCGATTTTATGTTGAAGTTCCTCGATCCCATTATGAAGAAATTCAAAGTGGAAGGGGCAGAAAACTTAAAACTTTTGGATGGAGTCATTGGCAAATATCCTGTCACTCTCATCTCCAACCACTTAAGTCATTTAGATGCTCCGGCCATCTTTACTCTTTTGTACAATGCTGGTCCTGAAGGAAGAAAGATTGCTGAATCACTAGTGTTCATTGCGGGACGTTTGGCATTTGAACCAGACTTTACTCGGCTTGGACTCTATATGTTTGGAACCCTTCTTGTTTGTTCCAAAAAGGATATGGCCGATAATCCATCTCTTTCTGATGTGATGACCAAAATCAATATGCGTGCCTTTCGGAATTCGCAGAAATTACAAGCTGATGGAAAGGTGATCTCCATCTTCCCAGAAGGAACTCGCTCTCGAGATGGAAGGCTTATGCCCTTTGTGGACACAGTGTACCACTATGTTGCCAATAAAGTCATCCTCCCCATCTCCCTGGAAGGTACAGAAAAAATTCTCCCCATTGAAGGTTTACTCTTCAACCAAGCGGTTGGTAAACTTGTCATCGGGAAACCAGTACTTGTGGGGGAACTGACAAAGAAGGAAATGTTAACCTTCCCATCTCATATTGAACAGATTTCTTTTCCAGGGATTGGAGACAAAAAACAGTTCATCATCGATAACTTAGCACTTCTTGTGGGAAGTAATCTAAACAAACACAAACATGGCACCTATCGTAACTTATACAAGGGAGACGTGAGGGAAACTAACCAACTCATCACACTGGCTAAAAAACCAGAGGAACATGTTGTCATCATCGGTTCTTCCAATATGTCCGTCGCCTTTGCTTGTGTAATGGCAAATAAAAATGTAAAAGTGACCATCTACAGCCCTGATTCAGAAATGGTGCAGCAGTGTAATGAAGAAAAGCGGGATGTGGTTCACTATCCTATTTACAAATTACCACCAAACATTGATTTTTCGGACAAACCAGAAATTCTCGAATCAGCGACCTTATTCATCCAAGGAACCAATCCTTGGGAATTTGATACCATCTACTCAAAAATCAGAACCTACCTCCAAAAAAATAAATCCCCTATGGTCAATGTGATCAAAGGATTTACTGGCTCCAAAAAAGGCCTGATTTTAGAGGACTTACATGAATTGTTACTGATCGAAAGAGAGCGCCTTGCCGTAGTATCCGGTGCGTGTTACCCCGACCAAATTATGGAACGAAAAATTTCCGGATTTGAAATCTCAGCTTTTGAAGATTCGCTCATTCCCAAACTAAAAGACTTACTGAGTAATAACTATGTGTTTACAAGAGCTGCCATTAACTCCCGTGACACCAAAGGAGTCCAACTCGGTGGTGCTTTAAAAACAGTCTATGCCGTTGCTATGGGTCTCGTGGAAGGGTATTTCAAACGAGAGTTAGGTGGTAATGTGGACAATACTCTCTTTCATTTGAGCAATCGTTTTTTCAATGAAATGGTATCCATTGGAGTTTTACTCGGGGGGGATCCAACGACCTTCAATGGTTTATCGGGAATGACCGACTTTATGTTGGCTTGTTTCGGCTCAGATACAAGAGATAGAAAGTATGGCTACGACCTTGCCTACGGGACAAGACCAGAAAAGATCACCAATGGATTTTATGGATTAAAAGTCCTACCAAACCTAATCCAACTAGATGAAAAAAGGCATCCAATTGTGACCGCAGCCTACCGAACTGTGATCCAAAACGAAGACTTTGATTTAGTGGCAGAAAAACTGCAAATGCAGTTGGCTAGATTTTAGGAAGAAAAACCAAAAACTCTGTGTTGCCGGGTTCCGATTGGAATTGGATCCGGCCACGGTGCCTTTCTTCTACGGATTGTTTCACAATCCCAAGCCCAAGCCCGGTTCCCTCCCCTTTTTCCTTCGTTGTATAAAACGGCTCAAAAATTCTCTTTTGAATGGAAACCGGAATTCCCGGTCCATTGTCTATAATCCGCACGACAATTTCTGTTTCTAACTCGTCCACTTGGATGGTGAGAATTCCTTTGAATGCCATCGCTTGTAAGGCATTGTAAATGAGATTGGTCCAAATTTGGATGAGTTCATCGGGATAACCTGCAATCAAAGGACTTGCGTTATACAATCGGATGCACTCCACCCCTGATTTCATTTTACTTTGGTAAAGAGTCAGCACAGTCTCAATTGTATCCACCAAGTTGATTTGAGATTTTGCTTCATTGCGATCAACTCGCCCGTAATTCTTTAAACTATACACAATTTTGGAAGTTCTCTCCACCGCCAAACGAATTGATTCAATACTTCGTAAGGTATTGAGTTCAGAAAGCACTAACTCGAGTAAGGGGGAAGATTTAAAATGTGATAAAAAACTTTCATTCTCTAAAAAGAAATCGGAAACACCTAAATCGACAATCCGATCCGCCAAATCATAAGCAGAATCGATTCCAAGCTGAACAAAAATTCCTTCTAAGTTTTTTTTGGCCTTTCTTGATTCGGCAAACGCATAAGACTTCGGTTTGATCGTAAATAATTCAATAACAAAGGATATGGTTTCATTGATTTCTGTATCTGAATGTTTAGAAAAACATTCTTTGATTTGAAACAACCTGTTTCCAAAATTTCCCATACGGTTGTGGATTTGTTCACTAAAGGCCGCGATGGCAGCAAGTGGGTTATTGATTTCGTGAGCTACACTTGCAACTAACTGTCCCAAGGTGGCCATTTTTTCAGAAAGAATCAATTGGTCCTGGGTTTTTTGGAGGTCTTCCAAAATCCGATTTAATTCCTTAGTCCTTTCCTTTACAGCAAATTCAAGAGCTTCTTTGCTTTGTTTGGACTCTGTAACATCGATGAGAATGGCGAGAAGTGTCGGTCGGCCCTTAGTATGTAAGATAGTATTTCCCGATACTACGTGACGAATTTCTCCGGATTTCATCCGAATGCTCGCCTCCATTCCGGTACTCCAACCTTTCTTTAAAATCTCTCCTAACAATCGTTCTCGATCAAATTTAGTAATCCAAATGTTTAGATCATAGGAAGCTCGTCCGATGATTTCTTCCCGAGAATACCCAATGAGTCGGCAATAGGCGTCGTTGACATCATCATAAACAGCTGTTTCCGCATTGGAGAGACTGACTGCTGCGGGATTCAAACGGAAAACACTTTCGAATAACTCTTTGCTGATCACAAGTTCATTCTGCAAAACAGCAGCGAGGTATTCCTTCTCTTTTAAGGCCGTAATATTTTGCCCGGCAGAAAGAAGATACTTACCATTTTCGACAATACGCCCGCTAAAAAGAATGGTGACAGTGGCTCCGGTTTTGGAAATCAGGGGAACCTCGTAATTCGATACATAACCATCCTTTTTTAGGCCAACTAATATGAATTCGCGGTCATTGACGTTGGAATAAATCCCTAAATCTAGAGTGGATTTACCAATCACCTCTTCCCTGGTCCGCCCAAGCCAAGAACAGTACACATCATTGGCATCGACATAGAGCCCATTCTCCATATCGGTGAGAGCCATCCCAATGGGACTCGAACTAAAGGCGGTGTGCCAAATAGAATTAGATGTAGAAAGGGAGGGAGTCATTCGTTCGGAATGTAGAATTTAATAGGAAAACCAAACGAATGCAATAAAAAAAAAGCCCACTCAAGATGAGCAGGCTTTTCGTCCAAGTTAGATTAGGGATTCTTCTTATTTAGAAGCGACTTTTTCTTTTTTGGCTTTTTTTGGTTTTTCTTCTTTTTTAGCAGGTTTCTTTTCTTCGCGTTTTGCTTTTGTCTCCGCTTTTAACTCATCTTGAGTTTTGCGGTCCACGAGTTCCAAAATTCCCATTGCTGTGTTGTCAGAAGGACGGTTTACCAAACGGATAATTCTTGTATATCCGCCGACTCTTTCTGCATAACGATTAGCAAGATCTTTCAAAAGTTTAGTTACGATCTCTTGGTCACCTAGGTGGCTATAAAGATATCGAGTATTGTGCAGGATGGCTGCATTTTTCTTTTGTTCGTCAAGATTGGCAAGGTTAGCATCTAAGTTGCGTTTTGCTCTAGTGATGATTCGTTCTGCATAAGAACGAGCCACCTTCAATTTCGCAACGGAAGATTCAATTCTTTCGTGGCGAAGAAGAGAGATTACCATATTTTGGATCATAGCTTTTCTATGATCTGCGGATCTGTTGAGTTGTTTAACTTTATTACGTTTGTTCATCTTAAAAATCTCTCATACCGAACGAAAGTCCCATAGAGGAAAGTTTTGCTTTCAACTCTTGTAAACTTTGTTCGCTGAAATGTTTTGATTTAGTCATTTCGTCTTCTGATCTCTTAACGAGTTCACCAATGAAGTCGATTTCCAAACTACGAAGAACGTTTGTAGAACGAACAGAAAGTTCCAATTCTTCTACATGTTTAGATAAAGCTGCTTTTAGTTTTTCATCAGCTTCATCCAATTCTTCTTCTTCTTCTTCAATTTCTTCTTCAAAGTTGATGAAAACAGTCAGGTGGTCTTTTAATATTTTTGCTGCTTGCGCTACTGCATCTTCAGGAGAAACAGAACCGTCAGTCCAAACTTCCATAGTAAGTTTTTCGTAATCAGAACGTTGTGCAACACGAGTTTCCGATACTTCAAACAATACTTTTTGGATTGGTGAAAAGATAGAATCGATTGGGATAGTTCCTAAAACTTCGATATCTTTCTTTTTGTCCTCAGCAGGAACGTAACCACGTCCTCTTTGGATTTCCAAATCCATAATCAAATTTGCATCCTCATTGAGAGTTGCAATATGAAGGTCTGGATTCATGATTTCAATAGAAGAATCTACAGCGAGATCCGCTGCACGAAAGTAACCAGCACCTTTTAATTCTAAGTGGATTACTTTACTTGCTTCTTTGTCTTCAGGCTCGTATTTGATTCGAACTTGTTTTAAGTTAAGAATGATACGAGTAACGTCTTCTGCTACACCTTCGATATAAGAGAACTCATGAGAGACTCCTTCAATTCGAATCGCGGAAATGGCAGCACCTTCGATGGAGGACATGAGTGTACGACGAAGGGAGTTTCCGATCGTTGTACCAATTCCTCTTTCGAAAGGTTCTGCAACAAACTTACCATAGTTTGGTGTATTCACATCGGTAGTGAATTCGATTTTTTTGGGTCTTTTAAAACCTTTTAATAAATTCTTTGGAGACAATGTCGTATCCTTCTTCTCTAAATTCTTACTTCGAGTACAACTCTACGATTACCTGTTCTTTCACAGGGATATCAATATGATCTCTTGTTGGAAGTGATAACACTTCTCCGGAGAACTTGGTATAATCTACACTAACCCAAGAAGCAGTACGATTGATTGCTTGAGCGAGTTTGATATTTTCCTCGATAAACGTAGATTTTTGGAATTTCTCACGAATTTCGATTTTATCACCTATGTTCACTCGGTAAGAACAAATGTCTACTCGGTGGCCATTCACTAGAATATGTCTGTGTGCAACAAAGTTACGTGCTTGTCTTCTAGTAACAGCAAAACCCATACGATAAAGAACGTTATCCAATCTTCTTTCGAGGAATTGAAGTAGGTTCTCACCAGGAATCCCTGGAGTGTGAGTTGCTTCTTCGAAGTATCTACGGAATTGTTTTTCTAAAACTCCGTATGCGCGTTTTACTTTTTGTTTTTCACGAAGCTGAGCTCCGTATTCAGTGATCTTTCCTTTTTTCTTTGGAGGAAGACCTGGTGGGTACTTTCTCTTTTCTAGGGAAGATTTTTCTTTATGTAAAGTATGACTATTTTTGAGAAAGAGGTTAAGCCCCTCTCTTCTCATCAATTTAACAACTGGACCTCGGTAACGTGCCATAATCTAATTCCTACACCCTTCTTCTTTTTCGTGGTCGGCACCCATTGTGAGGGAGCGGAGTTACGTCTTTAATGAGTTTGATTGCAAGGCCTTTCGTTGTTAAAGAACGAATGGCAGACTCACGTCCAATTCCAGGACCAGAAACCATTACGTCTACTTCTGAAATACCAGAAGCCTCAATCGCTTTCTCAGCAGCATTGGTAGCCGCAACTTGTGCAGCATACGGAGTGGATTTTTTGGATCCACGAAATCCCATCATTCCAGAGGAAGACCAAGAAAGAACGTTTCCAACCATATCTGTAATGGATACGATTGTATTGTTAAACGAAGCTTGGATATAAACCTTACCGCGTGGAACGTTTTTCTTTTCTTTTTTCTTAACCTTTTTGGTATCTTTTTTATTCTTAGCGTCTTTTTCAGCCATGGATGAGTCCTCTATTTACCTGGTGCCTTTTTCTTGTTGGCAACAGTCTTCTTGATACCCTTACGGGTTCTAGCGTTGGTTCTTGTTCTTTGTCCGTTGACTGGAAGTCCTCGTCTGTGACGGAAACCTCTGTAACAACCTACGTCCATCAATCGTTTGATGTTTAGGTTGACTTCTGAACGAAGATCCCCTTCTACCTGGTATGATTCTTCAATGACTCTACGGATCGCGGCTTCTTGTTCGTCCGAAAGGTCCTTCACCCTGATAGATTCGTCAATTCCTGCTTTTTTCAGGATACTTTGAGAGGATGTCTTACCAATACCAAATACGTATGTAAGACCGATCACTATTCTTTTGTTTGATGGTAAATCAACACCCGCGATACGTGCCATATCTTTCTATCTTTGCCTTTGTTTGTGTTTTGGGTTCGTGCAAATCACTCGGATTACACCTTTTCTGCGAATGACTTTGCATTCTGGACAGATTTTCTTAACTGATGATCTAACTTTCATTATAGTTCCCTATTTCTTTCTGTAAGTGATACGGCCCTTAGTTAAGTCATAAGGAGAAAGCTCTACAGTAACCTTATCGCCGGGTAATATACGGATATAATGCATACGCATTTTTCCCGAAATGTGTGCTAGAACTTTATGACCGTTCTCCAGTTCCACACGGAACATGGCATTCGGTAACGGTTCTAAAACGGTTCCGTCGATGGTTATTGCTTCTTCCTTAGCCAGGGTCTATCTCCTACTAGATCGATTTTAAAATAGTGTTAGTGATTTCTTCCATACTTCCCAAACCATTGATTTGCCGAAGGATCCCAGAGCCTTTATAAAAGTCTATCAGGGGCAACGTCTTGGTGTTGTAAGTATGCAGACGGTTTTTGATGGTCTCTTCGTTGTCATCCGAGCGTCCTTCTTTGATCGCTCTACCTAGCAACCGTTTGACGAGTTCTTCGTCAGGAACGTCTAGGTTGACAACGGAGTCGAGCTCCATGTGAAGCTCTTTGAGGATTTCCGAGAGAGCCTTTGCTTGCTCCACCGTCCTAGGAAATCCATCCAGAATGAATCCATTCGCACAATCAGCTTCGACCAAACGGTCGCGAATTATGCCTATAACGACAGCATCTGGAACAAGGTCTCCAGCGTCCATATATTTTTTTGCTTCAATCCCCATTGGGGTACCGTTTTTTACGGCAGCACGGAGAATGTCTCCAGTTGAGATCTGCGGAATTTGGTATTTCTCTTTGATGATGTCAGCTTGAGTTCCCTTCCCAGCACCTGGGGGGCCCATAAAAATGAGTCTCTTCATTGGTTACACTCTTCCCTTGATTTTAGTCTTCTTCATGAATCCTTCGTAGTTTCTCATAAGGAGTTGGGCTTCGATTTGTTTCAATGTTTCTAGAGCCACACCCACCATAATGAGAAGCGAAGTTCCTCCGAATGTATACACTAAGGTTCCCCCACCGGTGTTAGAACCGAGGTTTAAGAACTTAATGATGAGATACGGAGCAAGAGCAAGACCGGCAAGGAAAAGAGCACCCGGTAGGGTGATTCGATTCAAGATCTTCTCAATCATATCTTTTGTTTGGCTTCCTGGACGAACACCCGGGATGAACCCACCGTATTTCTTTAAGTTATCAGCAAGTTCCTGTGGATTGAACTGAATCGCTGTATAGAAATATGCGAAGAAAATGATTAGAGAGGTATAAATCACATAATAAAAAAGGGCATGATACCAGATTTGTGAAAATGGGTTAAAATAGTCCATAATCACTGCCCAACCTGCCCACTGACCACCCTTAGATGATAACCACTGAACAATTGTTTGTGGAAACAAAATCAAAGAGGATGCAAAGATAATTGGCATTACATTGGCACTGTTTACTTTAAAAGGGATGGATTGGCTACGTGCCTGAACCATCTTTCTTCCCACCATTTGTTTTCCGTAATTTAACGGAACCCGGCGAACCCCTTGGGTTAAAATCACAGTTAAGGAGATAAGAACGATAAAAATAATGATAAGAATGAGAATGCTAAGAGCATCCGAGGTATCAGAAGTAAACATAGCAATGAGTGCTTCTGGCATACGACCGATAATCCCGGCAAAGATAATGAGAGAGATCCCGTTACCAATTCCGCGTTCCGTAATTTGTTCCCCAAGCCAAATGAGTAGTACTGTTCCCGTAGTGATGGATAACATCGCTATCGGCAGAAAGTAACCTTCCACGGATGGATTGATGAGACCTGGATACTTCGCTTGCGCCGTTCCCGATCCTGTAGACCAAGAATTAGCAAGTTGGATCACAGCAAGAGATTGGATCGCACAAAGGATCAGAGTTCCGTATTTTGTATACTGTTGGATCTTTTTTCTACCCTCTTCCCCTTCCTTTTGCATCTTTTGCAAACTAGGAATGAGAACCATAACTAGCTGCATGATGATGGAAGAAGAGATATAAGGCATAATCCCTAGTGCAAAAATAGAAAATTTGAGAAGAGCACCACCTGCAAACAAATCAACCATTCCGAGGAAACCTTCACTCGGATCGGCAGTAATACCCGTTACGATAAGGCTGTTGATACCAGGAATGGTTACGTGAGTTCCCATTCTAAAAAGTAACAACATACCAATCGTAAATAGGATTTTAGATCTTAATTCCGGGATTCGAAAGATGTTAGCGATGGTTTGAAACATGGGTTATCTAGTTTTTTTTCTCTTCTTTTTTCTTTTCTCTAATGATGACTTTTCCACCCGCTTTTTCAATTTTCTCTTTTGCAGAGGCAGAAAAAGCATCTACCGTAATGGTGATGGCAACTGTCACTTCTCCCGTTCCCAAAAGTTTAATCGGTCCAGCTTCGGACTTAATCAAACTTTTTGCTTTGAGAACTGCTGGTGTTACTTCTCCAGAAAGACCTGCTTTAGATAAAGAGATCAAATTAACTGGTTGGAACTCCACAGAGAAAATATTGGTAAAACCACGTTTTGGCAAACGTCTGTGGAGAGGCAACTGTCCACCTTCGAATCCACGTCTCATCGAAGCGGCCCGTGCTCTTTGTCCTTTGGAACCACGAGTGGAAGTTTTTCCCATCCCGGATCCTGGACCTTGACCCACACGTTTCGGAGAGGTTTTTGCACCTTCCGGAACCGGAACCAAGTTTTTGTTTCCTAGAGAAGTAGATTTTTTGGGGCGTTTCGCACCAAATCCACGACCTTGTTCAATTCTGTCTTGTGCCATACAATTATACCTTTTCCACTTTCAACAAGTAACCTACTTGTCGTAACATCCCTTTCAATTGGGGAGTCATTTTGTGTTTTTTGGATTGGCCTTTCTTTTTAAGGCCTAGTGCAATTAGAGTTTTTTTGTGTACTGGAATGATACCAATAGAACTCTTTTCTTGCGTTACAATCACGTCTTCCATAGTCAGATTCCTTCTTATAGATCTTGCCCAAACAAGTGTTTGAGGCTGACACCACGTCGTTTTACCGCCATTGACGGTGTTTCCAACTGTTGTAATGCGTCCATAGTCGCTTTTACAATGTTCATTGGGTTTGAAGATCCCCATGACTTTGTAAGAACATCTTGGATTCCTGCTCTTTCCAAAACGGAACGAACAGAAGCTCCGGCGATGATCCCCGTTCCCGGAGAAGCTGGCTTCAAAATCACTCGAGCGGATTTGAACTGTCCCACAACATCGTGAGGAACGGTATGACCGATATAGTGAATGGATTTTAAATTCTTTTTTGCCGATTCAATGGACTTTCGGATCGCATCTGGAACTTCATTCGCCTTTCCAAATCCAATTCCTACTTTTCCTTTAGAGTCACCAACGACTGAAAGTGCGTTGAAGGAGAAACGACGTCCCCCCTTCACTACCTTGGCAACTCGGTCGATTTTTACGACCTTCTCAGTAAATTCTTTTGTTTCTTCTTCTAACATCATTTAGAACTCCAATCCACCTTCACGGGCAGAATCAGCAAAAGCGGCAATTCTTCCATGGTAAACCATTCCAGAACGGTCGAGAACCACTTGGGAAACTCCTGCTTTTTTCGCCTTATCAGCGACTACTTTACCGAGTTCGGTCGCAGCCGATTTACTCTTCTTAGAATTTTCATGTTTCGGAAAATCTTTCTCTAGAGTGGTTGCATAAACAAGCGTTACACCCTTCGCGTCATCAATGATTTGTGCGGTGAGGTAACGGTTTGTTTTGTTGAAAACCAACCGAGGTCTTTCCGATGTAGAGCGGAGTTTGTATCGAACTCGTTCCGCTCTTCTCAATCTTTTCGTATTTTTAGCTGTCTTATTGATCATGACGTTCTACTTCTTACCGGTCTTTCCGGCCTTTCTACGGATGTATTCGTTCTGATATTTGATTCCTTTTCCTTTGTAAGGTTCAGGAGGTCTTTTAGAACGAATGTCAGCCGCAACTTGTCCAACCAGTTGTCGGTCAATTCCCGATACTTTGATTTTTAGCTGATCTGCGACATCAATTTTGATACCTGTAGGTTCAGGGAAAACCACTTCGTGAGAGTAACCAAGAGCCATCACTAGATCTTTACCGCGTTTTTGAGCACGATAGCCAACCCCTGTGATTTCTAAGTTCTTTTCCCAACCAGTAGTGACACCTTTTACGCAGTTCATCGCAAGGGAACGAACGAGACCGTGGAGAGCCACAGTCTTTTGGTCTTCACTTTTACGAGTAAAAACCAATTCGCCGTTTTCAACATTTGCGCTGACACCTTCGTAAAGTGGAGTTTTTAATTCCCCTAAAGGCCCCTTAATCGTAAGGGCCTCAGCTTCTGCTTTCACTTCTACCTTTGCAGGTAATTTGATAATACTTTTTCCAACTCGAGACATGGTGTTATCGTTCTCTAGAATACCTTACAGAGAACTTCCCCTCCTACTCTGAGTTTGCGAGCACGTTTCCCAGTCATCACACCTTTCGAAGTCGAAAGGATGAGTGTTCCGATGTTATTTCGGAACGGTCTGATTTCTCCGGATTGGATGTAAACTCGACGACCTGGAGTGGATACTCTCTCGATCATACGAATTACCGGTTTCTTTTCCGTGTCGTATTTTAATTTCACTTGGAAGTCATCAAAACTTCCATTTTTTACAGTTTGAACATCATCTACAAAACCTTCTTCTTTAAGAAGATCTAGGATGGATTTTTTGATTTTGCTACCAGGAATCACACAAAGCTCATGTTTAGCTTGTTGTGCGTTTCTGATTCTTGTTAGCATATCTGCGATTGGATCTGAAAGACTCATATCTTACCTTAACCTAATTACCAGGAGGACTTTTTCACACCGGGGATCTGAGCCTTGCTAGCAAGGTCCCGGAAGCAAAGACGACACATATCAAAGCGGCGCAAATAAGCGCGTGATCGACCACAAAGAGGGCAACGATTGTACTCTCTCACTTTGAATTTTTGCTCTTTGGCGTGGCGTTCCATCATTGATTTTTTCGCCATGAATAATCTCCTACTTACCTGCCGCTCGGTAAGGCATACCGAAGGCTTGGAATAATTCGAACGCTTCTTTGTCCACTTCCGTGTTCGTTACGAAAGTGATATTGATCCCGTAGATCGTATTGATTTTATCAAAATGAATCTCAGGGAAGATGATCTGTTCTCTTACGGACAGATTGTAATTTCCTCGACCATCGAAACCTTTGGGGTTTACACCGCGAAAGTCACGAACCCGTGGAAGAGCCACGTTTATAAATCTGTCAAGGAACTCATACATATGATGACCGCGAAGGGTAACTTTGCAACCAAGCACCATTCCTTCTCTCACTTTGAAACCCGCAATGGACTTCTTAGCGAAAGTTTTTACTGGTCTTTGGCCTGTAATTTGACCAATTTCTAACAAACAAGCTTCCATCGCTTTTGGGTTGGTGTGAGCTTCACCCATACCAACGTTAATTACGATTTTTTCAAGTTTGGGAACTCGCATTACACTTTGAAAGCCGAGTGACTTTTGGAGTGTAGGACGGATTTCCTTCTCGTATTTTGATTTAAGCCTAGGTACCATAACTTATACTTCTTTCCCTTCAGGTCGAGTCACTCGGATGGATTTACCATCCTTCTTGGCAAAGCCCAAGCGTACAGCCTTAATTTTCTTCTTTGGCTTCGCTTTGTTCTCTGCTTTGGTGTCGTGAAACATCACATTGGAAATATGGATTGGGAATTCGATTTCGATCGCGCCACCTTGAGGGTTCTCTTGGGTAGGTCTTACGAATCTCTTTCTTTTGTTCACACCTTCGATATAAACGCGGTCTTTGCGTTTGTCGATAGCTAGAACTTTCCCTTTTTTCCCTTTTTCTTTTCCGGAAATCACAAGAACTTCATCGTCCTTTTTGATTTTCGTTTTTTTGAATTTAGTGGGCTCGGAGCCTCTATATGCTAATTTAGCTGCCATTCTAGAGAACCTCCGGAGCGAGAGATATAATTTTCATGTATTTTTTATCGCGAAGTTCACGGGCAACAGGTCCGAAGATCCTGGTTCCTTTGGGATTCCCTTTGTCATCAATGATGGCAACGGCATTGTCATCGAAACGAATGTAAGTTCCGTCTGGACGACGAACTTCTTTTTTCGTTCTCACAACAACTGCTCTTTGAACCGCTTTGTTATGCACTTTTTTACCCTGACCGTCACGAAGACCGTATGCAGGTTGTGCTTCCTTAACAGCGACGATGATTTCGTCACCAAGCGTTGCGTAGCGTTTTTTGGAACCGCCAAGCACTTTTACGCACATGACTTTTTTCACACCCGAGTTATCGGCTACTTGTAAAATAGTTTCTTGTTGAATCATACTAATTTAGCCTTCTCAATTACCTTTACAAGTTTATGGTGTTTCTGTTTAGAAAGTGGTCTTGTTTCCACAGCGATGACTCGATCACCAACTTGACACTCGTTCTTCTCATCGTGAATTTTCACGCGGGAAGTTCTGGTCATAATCTTCTTAAACCGTGGATGTACTTTTCTTGTGATGATTTCGATCACTACGGTTTTATCCATAGAATCGCTCACTACTACACCCTGAATGGTTAAAGACTTTTTAGAGTTTTTATCTTCCATAACCTACTTCTTCTTACCTTTGCTAGTTTTAGCAGCTTTCGGAGCTGAACCAGCTTTTGGTGCGATTTGTTTGAGTTTGCCTTTTGCTGTTAGTTCCTTCTCACGAAGGACAGTCAATGCTTGGGCAATTCTCTTCTTATGATTTCGGATTAGTTTAGGGTTCTCAAGAGATCTTGTAACACCAAACTGGAATCTTGCTTTTCTTACTTCTTCGGAAGAGGAGAGAATTTCTTTCTTTAAATCTTCTGGAGAAAGTGACTTAAAATCGTCTTTCATAGAACGTTCCTCTTAACAAATGAAGTTTCTACTGGCAGTTTGAAAGCTGCTAAATGAAGAGCCTTTCTTGCTGTTTCTTCATCGATCCCCGCCATCTCAAAAAGAACGCGGCCCGGGCGAATCTCTGCAATCCAGAATTCCGGGTTACCTTTACCTTTACCCATACGAGTTTCGGCAGGTTTTTTAGTGATAGGAAGATGAGGGAAGATACGGATCCACAATTTCCCACCTCGTTTTACTTGGCGGTTGATAGTAATCCTTGCAGCTTCGATTTGTCGCGCTGTGATACGACCGGAAGAAATAGCTTTTAAACCATATTCTCCGAACGCAACGTAAGAACCTCTTTCGTCCTTACCTTTCAAGCGCCCTCTTTGGCGTTTTCTAAATTTTACTCGTTTAGGTGCTAACATTATCGTATCTCTTTAGTACTTCTTAACTCGTTCTACGTTTTACAGCGTATTTGTCTTCATCGGTCTCTTCCTTATTAGTCGGGAAGTAGTCACCTGTATAAGTCCATACCTTCACACCGATCTGACCGAAAGTTGTGAGGGCTTCTTTAAATCCAAAGTCGATTTTGGCACGAAGAGTATGAAGAGGAACTCGTCCTTCCATATACTTTTCAGTTCTTGCCATATCCGCTCCGTTCAAACGTCCGGAGATTTGGATTTTTACACCTTCCACTCCACCGCGCATCGCACGTCGAAGTTCCGCTTTCATCACTCGACGAAATGGCATCCTTTGTTCGATTTGAAGAGCTACCGTTTCTGCAATTGCTTGCGCAATGATTTCTGGTTTCTTCACTTCGATGATGTTCATTCCGATCGGCTTATCCGCGAATTTTTTAAGTTCTTGTTTTACCGCTTCGATGTTTTGGCCTTTTTGACCAATCACCATACCTGGTTTAGAAGTATGGAGGTTCACGTTGATTTTTTCAGGGAATCTTTCGATTATGATCTTCACAACGGATGCGTTTTTGAATTTCTTCTGAAGGAATCTACGGATCTTGATATCTTCGTGAAGATTTTTAATGTAATCTTGTTTGGCAAACCAAATGGAATCCCAATTACGTGTGATTCCGATTCGTAGTCCGATTGGATTTACTTTCTGACCCATAGTTTAAACTGCCTTCTTTTCGATTTCAGATACTACAACAGTGATGTGGCTAAGACGTTTACGGATCCTAGAAGCACGACCGCGTGCTCTTGGACGGAAACGTTTCATAATAGGGCCGTCATCCACATAGATTTTTTTCACGTATAATGAACTTGGATCCAAACTTTCGTTCATTTGGACGGCGTTAGCCACTGCCGAGTTCAAAAGGTTGATGATCATTGAACTTGCTGCTTTATTTGTAAAACGCAAGATATCAATGGCTTCCTTGTAATCGTATCCACGAACTTCATCTGCAACCAGGCGAGCTTTTCTGGCAGAAATTCTGAGGTGTTTTCCTACTGCTTTTGCTTCCATCTCTCTACCTATTTCTTCGCAACTTTTTTGTCTCCACCATGGCCTTTGAAGGTTCTAGTGGGAGCAAATTCACCGAGTTTGTGACCGATCATGTTTTCGTTAACATAAACAGGAACAAACGCTTTGCCATTATGAATCATTACGGTGTGACCGATCATGTCTGGATAAATGGTACTTCTTCTGGACCAAGACTTGAAGGGAGTTTTTTTCCCTTCAGAGTTTAACTTGGTTATTTTTTTCATGAGGTGGTCGTCAATGAACGGACCTTTTTTTAAGCTTCTAGCCATGATTATCTAGATCCTACCTATTCCTGTTTTTCTTACGTCTTTGGACGATAAAACGGTCAGACGGCCTCGTCTTACGTGTTTTAAATCCCTTCGTAGGTTTACCCCAAGGAGTCACTGGATGGCGACCTCCGGAAGTTCTACCTTCACCACCACCGAGTGGGTGGTCCACAGGGTTCATAACGACCCCTCTTACTTTCGGTCTCTTTCCTAACCAGCGGTTACGACCGGCTTTACCAATAATGACCAAGTTGTGGTCTTTATTGGAAAGTTCTCCAACAGTTGCTAGACACTCTTTACGAACTTTTCGGATTTCCGAAGAAGGAAGTTTGAGAGATACATAGTCACCGTCTTTCGCGGAGATCACAGCAAAAGATCCTGCTGTGCGGGCGATTTGACCGCCTTTTCCGATATGTAGTTCAATGTTGTGAACGTTTGTTCCTGCAGGGATTTTATCTAAAGGAAGTGTATTTCCTAGTTTGATCTCTGCATTGGGACCTGATTCAATTTTGTCCCCCACTTTAAGTCCGTTAGGAGCTAAAATGTAACGGTATTCACCATCAGCATAACAAATAAGTGCGATAAACGCTGAACGGTTTGGGTCATACTCGATTGTTTTTACAGTCGCTGGGATTCCAAATTTATTGCGTTTGAAATCGATGATCCGGAACTTTCTTTTGTTACGTCCACCTTTCCGTCTAACAGCAATTCGTCCCTTGTTGTCACGACCCGCTTTGTAAGAAACGTTAGCCGTGAGCGGTTTGTAAGGAACCACTTCTGTGATTTCTTTGAAATCTAGAACCGAGTAGAAGCGGCTAGATTGCGTAGTGGGTTTAAGTTTTCTAATTCCCATAATTAAACCTTAGCAAAATCCAAATTTGCTCCGTCAGCAAACGTCACTACAGCTTTTTTGTAGTGCGGTCTTGGGGACGGCATGTTTCTAAAACGTTTCATTTTCCCACGGTAAACTGCGACGTTTACATTTGTTGGAACTACGTTATACATTTGTTTCAAAGCCTGTTTGATCAAAGTTTTGTTCGCATCCGGGTGGACTTTGAACGTATACTTGACAGTTCTTTTTCCCATACGTTCTCCAATTGTTTGAAGGTCTTGCGACTTTTCTGTAACAACCGGTGATAAGATTACATTCTCTAGGTTCACTGTCTTATCCTTTCTTAGAATACTGTGCCTGAAGCTCTTTTAAAGCGCTTTCAGAGATTACTAAATTGTTATTATAGAGGATGTCTCGGCAAACGACTCGTTTGCTGTTCACATATTTGAGGTTCTCTATATTGCGAGTGGATTTTTTGAGGAATTGGTTTTCACCAGCTACTACAAAACCCACGTTACCCTTCTCTGCGATTTCCATGTTCTTCAAAATGTTGTAAATGGATTTCGTGGAGTAAGAAGAAGGTTCTACGTCTTCTATGATCGCGATTCTGTTTTCTTCTGCCTTTTTGTTAAGGATGGAGAGAACAGCCTTTTTCTTTACGCTGCGTGACAGGTTAGAGGAATAATCTCTTGGTTTTGGTCCATGAATGATACCACCACCAACGAAATGTGGAGCTCTAATGGAACCTTGTCGTGCGCGACCAGTTCCTTTTTGAGCCCAAGGTTTGATTCCCCCACCGCGAACTTCAGAACGATCCTTAGTAGAATGTGTTCCTTGTCTATTGTTCGCATTTTCAGCTTTTACCGCATCATAGATGGCTCCAAGCGAAATGCCGGTAGCAAAAAGTTCTGCCGGAAGTTCAACTTCGCTTACGAATACGCCTTCTTTATTGTATTTACGCGCTTTCATGTTCTACCTATCTATCCGATTTTTTCTATCGTAACGATACCGCGTTCTCTTCCTGGAACCGGACCGGATACAAATACCAAATTGGCGTCTGCATCAATTTTTACTACTTTTAGGTTTCGAACAGTGCTCTGTTCAGAACCCATTCTTCCGCCCATTTTCAAACCCTTGAACACACGTCCAGGAGTTGTGTTGGAACCAATAGAACCAGGGTGTCTTTGAAACCTAGAACCGTGTCCCGCAGGTCCACCAGCGAATCCATGGCGTTTTACAACACCTTGAGTTCCCTTACCCTTGGAAGTTCCGGTTACTTTCACCGTGTCGTTCAAAGCAAATATATCAGCCAGTTTTACTTCTGCGCCAACCGCTACGTCTTCAAAACCTTTGAATTCAATCAGAGTTTTTTTCGGAGCAGCAATGCTTGCTTTTTTTATGTGTCCAACTTCGGCCTTCGTCATGTGTTTTTCCTTGGCATCACCAAATGCTAATTGAACAGCCTCATAGCCGTCATTAGCAGATGTTTTTACCTGGGACACAAAACAAGGACCCACGCGTAAAACGGTTACAGTAACCATCTTACCTTCGTTATTGAATATGTGGGCCATGCCCAATTTTTCGCCGATTAAACCTTTAGCCATGGATCCTATCCTTAGGATTTAATATCTACGGAAACTCCAGCAGGGAGTTGAAGCTTCATCAGGGCTTCTACCGTATCTTCATTCGTATTTAAAATATCGATGAGTCTCTTGTGAGTTCTCATTTCAAATTGTTCTCTAGCTTTTTTATTCACGTGCGGAGAACGTAATACCGTGTAGATTTCTTTTTTCGTTGGAAGCGGGATTGGACCGGAGACAGTTGCCCCGGTCCTCTTCGCAGTCGCAACGATCTCAAAGGTTGATTGGTCAATCAACCGATGATCGAAAGCTTTTAACTTAACGCGAATTCTTTGTCCAGCCATTGTATTACTCGACGATCTCCGCAACAACACCAGAACCAATTGTTCTTCCACCCTCACGGATAGCGAACTTCAAACCTTGGTCCATGGCGATCGGGTGGATAAGTTCGATAGACATCGTAACGTTATCTCCCGGCATAACCATCTCCATTCCACCAGGAAGGTTACAAACACCAGTGATGTCTGTAGTTCTGAAGTAGAATTGAGGACGGTAGTTGTTAAAGAATGGAGTATGACGTCCACCTTCGTCTTTAGTAAGAACGTAAACTTCCGCTTTAAACTTTCTGTGTGGAGTGATAGTACCCGGTTTCGCAAGAACTTGACCTCTTTCGATGTCTTCTTTTTTAGTTCCGCGAAGAAGAGCACCAATGTTGTCTCCAGCTTCTGCTTGATCGAGTAGTTTACGGAACATTTCAATACCAGTAACCACTGATTTTGTAGTATCACGAATACCAACAATCTCGATCTCGTCGTTGATCTTAAGAACACCTTGCTCAACACGACCAGTTGCAACAGTTCCACGACCAGTGATTGAGAATACGTCCTCAACTGGCATTAGGAAAGGTTTATCAACAATACGTGTAGGATTTGGAACGTAAGTATCAACTGCTTCCATTAGTTTAATAATGGATTTCATACCTAGATCAGAATCTTCACCTTCAAGTGCTTTTAATGCAGAACCAGAGATGAAAGGTGTTTTATCACCAGGGAAGTTGTATTTGTTAAGAAGGTCTTTGATTTCCTCTTTAACCATCTCCACCATATCGTCTCTTTCATCAGCAGCTAGCATGTCCGCTTTGTTTAGGTAAACCACGATGTAAGGAACCCCTACTTGGCGAGCAAGAAGGATATGTTCTTTAGTTTGTGGCATAGCACCGTCAGTTGCAGATACTACGAGAATCGCAGCGTCCATCTGAGCAGCACCAGTAATCATGTTTTTAACATAGTCCGCGTGTCCCGGGCAATCTACGTGTGCGTAGTGACGGTTAGGAGTTTCATACTCCTGGTGAGACGTTGCAATAGTAATCCCACGAGCCTTTTCTTCGGGCGCGTTGTCGATTTGGTCGTAAGCAATCGCTTTGTTTTTTCCACCCACTAACTTGGCAAGCGTTGTTGTGATCGCTGCGGTTAGGGTTGTTTTACCGTGGTCAACGTGACCAATTGTTCCGATGTTTAAGTGTGGTTTTGAACGGTCAAATTTTTCTTTAGCCATTGTTAGAATCTACTCCTCAATCGTGGTGCAAGACCCGATCCTCGGTTCTTTACTCCTTTAAAACTGCATGAAATTCATAGGTAAAAGCAGTCCTTTCCCAAGAAATGCCAATCCCTTTGGTCATGTTTCTAAGAGCCCCTGAAAAGCCAAGCAGGTTTTGGGCCGGCGCATTGGCTTTTAAGTGACTCTTCCCTGCCACAGCTTCCCAGGTGGATACCACCTTGGCATTTCTGCGACTTAGATCAGAAAGAACTACACCTAAGTGGTCCGCGTCCACCATCACATCTACTTCCGTGAGGGGTCCGACCAAGTATGTGTTGGATGGAAACAATTCCTTTACGCCTGCAAGTATCGCTACTTTCAATAACGTTAAAGTGGTTTGCAAATCTCCACTTGGCATCTCATACGAGAGAATACGAAATTTGAGACCGGCAACTTCCTCGCCGTAAAACCCGTGTAAGCAGGCTTCCAGAAAGGACGTTTCTATCGAATTTTTTACTTCTTCCGGAAGACTTACCTCGAAGGCAATTTGCTTCGAAAAGTCGGCAGTATCTTCCAGGACTGCGATGAGCGCGCCGCTTGACTTTTGGTCTTCAAAGGCACGATGCTCTAGGGCAACCTTATGAGACATTTTTTTTAGAAGCTCTATTTTGGCAATGTTTATCGAACTAAAGTTGAGTTTTTTTTCTGATCTTTCTTGAATTCTGCGGATTCCAATCTCTAAATGGAGCTCTCCTCGCCCAAAGAGTACCAATTGTCCGGTATCATCCTTGTTTTGCAGACTATATCCCGGATCTTCCCAAGTTAATTCCTCCAAGCGACATAACCAAAACTCTTTTTCGGTAGAATGGTCTGGCTCTAAAACCATTGAAAAGGGACTGGGAATTCGATCCGAGGGTTTGGCTTCACCCTCTGTGGCAGCTCTCGAAAGTGCTACGGAACTTCCCGGAAGCAAAACCAAATGGGGATGGTCTTTTAGGAAGACCAGTTTTCCTTTTTGTAAATCGAAAACTGGTTCCCCCGTTTCCGGATCTAGAAAGGGAACCCAAGATTCCGCTGGGCCCGCTTCTTTACCCCTTCGTTCTGGATTCACTATTTTTGAAAAGTGAAGGATCTCCTCTTTTCTCCTGTCTTCTGTGGGATAAACGACAGCATACCGACCCAGAACCTCGTCCGTCCTTCTAGAGAGGACAAGGAGTGGGAAGGCGGTGCCCATTTCCCCCGGAGGATCTTTTGGATCCGTCCAGAGGACTAAGTCCAGAAGTTCCCGAACCCCCTCCCCTGTTTTGGCCGATCCGCCATACACAGGATAGAGTTTCCCTGACTTTGGTCCAGAATGAAGGCCAATCATGGAAAAATCAGTTTGGCCCGAAGAGTCATTCCAAGAAGAAATAGTGAGATCATCATTCCAAGCGATAAGCTCCTCTTTTACCAATTTGGGAAATCGGGATGGAGATTTTAGATAGTATTCGATTTTTCCTTTCGCGTCTTTTTGGAAAAGAGAGACAGGAGCCCCACCGAGAATCTCCTCCAAAGAGACTAGTGTGTCCAAGTAATCTTCATCAAACCGGTCGAGTTTATTAATAAAAAAAACCATTGGGACACCGGCACGAAGGAGCTCCTCCATCACAAGACGAGCTTGGGACTGGACCACAGTTCCCGCCTCCAAAACCACAATCGCCGTTTCCATTGCGGGCAAAAGGTCTGTGACTTGGTTTCGAAAGTCAATATGCCCCGGAGTATCCACTAACTGGATCTGAAATTCACCAAAGGTAGTTTTCCAAGGAATGGAATGGAAGGTGGTGCGAATGGAAATTCCCCGTTCGATTTCTTCCTGCAGACTATCTGATTCCGTATTCCCATCTTCGATGGAGCCGACCGCGGAGATTTTGCCTGCTTCGAATAAAATTCGTTCGGTGAGGGTGGTTTTCCCAGAGTCAATATGAGCAAAGATTCCAACGGTGCGGTATTTCATAAATTTGGTACTTCAGAAAATAAAAAAGCCAGGTGAACCACCTGGCTTGTCAATGTATGGAATCGAATGGATGAGACTACCAGCGGTAGTGCGAGAATGCCTTGTTGGCGTCTGCCATCTTTCGGATATCTTCTTTCTTCTTGATTGCAGATCCAGTGCCTTTTTGAGCTTCCATGAATTCAGCAGCCAATTTATTCTTCATTGATTTTTCGTTTCTACCACGGCTGTATTTGATGAGCCATCGGATTCCGAGTGCAAGTCGTCTTTCTGGACGAACTTCGATCGGAACTTGGTAAGTCACACCACCCACTCGGCGGGATTTTACTTCCACTTGTGGTTTTGCATTTTCCAAAGCTTCTTGGAAAACAGCAAAAGGATCTTGACCAGTTTTTTTAGAAATCACTTCTAAAGCATCATAGAACACGGCTTCAGCGACACTTTTTTTACCATCTACCATTAGGCAGTTGATAAACTTAGAAATCACTTTGTCATTGTATTTAGGATCGCCTTCGATGTGGCGCGGTTCAACTTTTCCTCTTCTTCTAGACATATACCTTTACTCCGATTACGCTTTAGGACGCTTAGCGCCGTATTTAGAACGTCCTTTACGACGTTTGTCCACACCGAGTGTATCCAGTGTTCCACGAATGATATGATAACGAACCCCTGGTAAGTCTTTTACCCTTCCCCCACGGATGAGAACCACGTTGTGTTCTTGGAGGTTATGGCCTTCACCAGGAATGTAAGCTGTGACTTCAATTCCAGTAGTGAGGCGAACCCTTGCTACTTTACGAAGAGCAGAGTTCGGTTTTTTTGGAGTGAAAGTCATTACCCGTGTGCAAACTCCACGTCTTTGTGGGCATGCCTTTAGGGCAGGAGATTTAGTTCTTTTCTTTTGGTCTTCTCTTCCGATACGGATGAGCTGGTTAATTGTAGGCATTCGATTCCTTCTTCTATTTCTCTGTCTTTAAAAAATAATGACGTTTTCGTCCAAAATTCCAGATAGGGACATTTTGTAAACGAAAACATAATTTTGTCCCTAGAAACTCTCGCAAGTATCTAGAGACAAAGGTCTTAGGGATTAATCTTCGTCGTCGTCTTCCGCTTCCTCAGCTTCTTCTTCCAATTCGTCTTCATCCTCGTCCTCTTCGGCAACGAGTCGAGTCAATGTGGCAGCAGAAACAGGAGTTGCTTCAGAAAGTTCAGAAACTTCTTCTTCCTCTTCTTCGGTTTCGAGATCCCAATCTAAGTCTCCAGGTATTTCCTTGAAAACTTCGATGTCACGGTATTTTTTCATACCAGTTCCCGCAGGAATCATATGACCGATGATTACGTTCTCTTTGAGACCCACTAAATTGTCTGTTTTTCCTTTGATTGCCGCATCGGTTAGAACCTTGGTGGTTTCTTGGAAAGACGCTGCAGAGAAATAAGACTCAGTGTTGAGGGACGCTTTTGTAAGACCAAGAAGGACTGGAGTTCCTTGTGCAGGAGATCCCCCTTCTTTTTCCACTCTGTCATTTTCTTCATCAAAAAGGAATTTATCCACTTGTTGTTGGTTCACAAAAGATGTGTCCCCACTATCAGTGATGATTACCTTACGAAGCATTTGGCGAACCACAACTTCGATATGTTTATCGTTGATATGAACCCCTTGCAGGCGGTAAACTTCCTGAACCTCAGAAACTAAGTATTCGTGAAGTGCGTTTGGCCCTTTGATCGTTAGGATATCATGCGGGTCAAAGTTTCCTTCATCCAACTGGTCTCCTCGTTTCACAAAGTCCCCTTGGCGAACACGGATTTGTTTTCCGATTGGGATTGCTACTTTTACTTTTTCAAGTTCAGTAGTTTCTGGAACGATATATAGAATTCGTTTTTCTTTAACGATCTCACCTTTGTCTTCGATCTTTCCATCGATTTCTGCGAGTGTGCAGGCATCTTTCGGACGACGAGCTTCGAAAAGTTCATCTACCCTTGGAAGACCACCGGTGATATCTCGTGTTTTTTCAGCAACTGATGGAATCTTGAAGATCACATCCCCTTCTCGCACTTTGTCCCCATTTTGGAACTGGAGGAGTGCGTCCACAGGAACGGAATATCCATCGGATCCTACAACCACTTTCGGAACCAAACGATCTTTCTTTTGTTCTACAACTTTCAGAATGATATTGGATGTTTTTGGATCCACGTCACGACGAACGTTTTTACCAATTTCCAAATCTTCCCAAACAATGGTTCCCGCAGTTTCAGAAACTGCGACTTCGTTGTAAGGGTCAAACTCAGCAAGTGCTTTGTTTTCTTCTACGATTTGGCCTTCTTCTGTGCGAAGCATGGTTCCGATTTTTACTGGAATGACAAAGTCATCACCTAAAATACGAAGTGTAGTTCCCACAAGAGAAACAGTTCCCGCTTGGTCTGAAGTGATTCGTTGTTCTGTGGATTCACCCACTTGCGTTGCGAATACTTCCCCTTTCTCCAATCTTTGTCCATCCACAATACGAACACTGGAAAGTGATTCTGTATTGAATTCTTGGATGAGGCGATTCACGATGATGGTTCCGCGACGAGCAAATACCTTCGCTCCATTCGCGTTTGTCACCAAACGTCCGTTAATGGATTTTACGAGAGACCTATAAGGAACTTTATGTTCTTTTTCCTGAATGGTAGCAGATGCCGCTCCACCCACGTGGAAGGTTCTCATTGTCAGCTGTGTTCCTGGTTGCCCGATGGACTGTGCTGCAATGGTTCCTACGGCTTCCCCAATTTCGGCAGGAACTAGGCGAGCCATGTCCATACCGTAACACTTTGTACAGATCCCGTGACGAGACCGGCAAGTGAGGGGAGATCTTACTTTGATTTTATCATAACCAAGATTTTCGATTTGTTGGCCAATCGCTCTTGTGATGAGTGTGTCTTTCGGGAAAACAACTTTTTCAGTCACTGGATCCACAGAATCTTCTGCCGTATAACGACCAAATACGCGGTCTCCCAGGGAAACAATGACGTTCTCCCCTTCTTTTACGATTCCAAGAGTGATGTTTGCCTTAGTTCCACAATCGTCTTCAGAAACAATTACGTCCTGAGAGATATCCACAAGACGACGAGTGAGGTAACCGGCATCGGCAGTTTTTAACGCCGTATCCGCAAGACCCTTTCTCGCACCGTGTGTAGAGATAAAAAATTCTAAGACTCCGAGACCTTCACGGAAGTTGGAACGAATCGCAAGTTCGATGATTTCCCCAGACGGTTTCGCCATAAGACCCCGCATCCCTGCGAGCTGACGAATCTGTTGTTTGGAACCACGAGCTCCGGATGCTGCCATCACGAATACTGGGTTGAACCCACCTTGGTCTTTTTCCAATTCCTTAAACATCCCGTCGGTAATGCGGTCATTGGTTTTGGTCCAAATCTCGATTACTTTTTTACGACGTTCTTCGTTAGTGATGATACCTTTACGATACTCCATATCCGCTTTTTCTACTTCTTTGTTGGCATCGTTTACGAGTCCCTCTTTTTGAGGAGAAACGCGGATGTCATCAATGGAAATGGTCGGAGCAAATACAGTCGCGTAACGATAACCAAGTCGTTTGATTTCATCAAGCATCACAACTGTGATTCCTGGCCCAAACTTCTCGTATACGTCTGCAATGATTTTGTTTGTTTCTTTATCACCTAGGGTTCTGTTGATATAAACATAACCTTTTGGCATCACCTGGTTGAAAATGAGTCGACCCGGTGTGGTTTCGATGATCTTTCCTTCATGGAGAACGGAGATTTTGGAGCGAATTTCAACGGTTTTCGTTTCAATTGCATACATTACCTCTTCGAGCCCAGTGAAGAATTTCCCTTCCCCTTTTCCGTCTTTGACTTCGGATGTGAGGTAGTAAATTCCAAGAACGATATCTTGTGTTGGTCCGCAGATCGGTTGTCCATTGGCAGGGTTCAAAATGTTATGTGGTGATAACATTAACATCCAGGTTTCGAGCTGAGCTTTTGGAGCTAGTGGAACGTGAATCGCCATTTGATCCCCGTCGAAGTCGGCGTTAAACGCGTGACATACGAGAGGATGGAGTTTAATTGCTTTTCCTTCTACAAGGACAGGTAAAAATGCTTGGATTCCTAATCTGTGAAGAGTCGGAGCTCGGTTGAGTAGTACAGGGTGTTCTTTAACAACTGTTTCCAATACATCAAAAACTTCTTTGTCTTCTGCTTCGATTTTTTTCTTCGCAGATTTGATGTTTGGTGCTAGTTCCAAATCCACAAGGCGTTTCATAATGAATGGTTTGAATAGTTCCAAAGCCATTTTTTTAGGAAGACCCATTTGGTGGTATTTGAGTTCAGGTCCCACAACAATTACGGAACGACCAGAATAATCCACCCGTTTACCGAGTAGGTTTTGGCGGAACCGGCCTTGTTTTCCTTTGAGCATATCGGAAATCGATTTTAGTGGTCTATTTCCTTTTCCTTTTACAGTTCGTTTGCGACGGCTGTTATCAAAAAGTGCATCTACTGCTTCCTGTAACATACGTTTTTCGTTACGTACGATAATCTCAGGAGCTTTTAATGCAAGAAGGCGTTTGAGTCGATTGTTTCTGTTAATCACACGACGATACAAGTCGTTTAGGTCGGAAGTTGCAAAACGTCCCCCCTCAAGTTGCACCATAGGACGTAGTTCTGGTGGAATCACGGGAACTACATCAAGCACCATCCATTCAGGACGGTTTCCGGAATCCCGGAACGCTTCCAAAACTTCTAGGCGTTTAAAAATACGTTTGTCGGAGATTTTGTTTTTATCTTGGATCTTTTGGCGGATCACCCGAGCTTCTGCATCCACATCAATGCGTGCGAGAAGTTCTTTGATGGCGTCCCCACCGATACCTGCGATAAACTTATCACCGTATTCATCTAAATAATTATGGTATTCATCTTCATCGATGAGTTCTCCGCGATTCCTTCCGGAATCAGCAGGATCAATGATCACATACTTCTCAAAGTAAAGAACACTTTTGAGTTGGTTGATGGTCATATCGAGAAGTAGTCCCATACGAGACGGAACCGATCGGTAATACCAAATATGAGATACGGGAGCCGCAAGTTCAATATGGCCCATTCTCTCACGACGAACTTTGGAGTGAGTTACCTCAACCCCGCATTTGTCGCAAACCACTCCCTTGTAACGGATGGATTTGAATTTACCGCAGTAACATTCCCAATCCTTAGTGGTTCCGAAGATTTTTTCGCAGAAAAGACCATCTCGTTCCGGCTTTAGGGTACGGTAGTTGATCGTTTCAGGTTTTTTAACTTCCCCAAACGACCACTCTTTGATCCGTTCCGGCGAAGCCAAACGGATCGTAATCGATTCAAAACTATTGTAATTTCTCATACTTTTTCCCTTCCCTAAACGTTTTCAATGGTCTCGAACTTGATTTTCTTTTTGTTCTTCGAGAATTCATCTTCGTAATCAGAGATATCCACTTCCAATCCTTCGGAGTCTTTGATAATGATATCAAGAGCTAGTCCTCGGAGTTCTTGTACAAGAACGTTGAATGATTCTGGAATTCCCGGTTTGATCGAGTGGATTCCTTTCACAATTGCTTCGTAAATTCTTGCACGTCCTAACATGTCGTCTGACTTGATAGTAAGTAACTCTTGTAAGGTGTGTGATGCACCATAAGCCTCAAGAGCCCAAACTTCCATCTCACCGAGCCTTTGTCCCCCGAACTGCGCCTTACCACCGAGTGGTTGTTGCGTAACAAGTGAGTAAGGTCCAGTAGATCTTGCGTGAATTTTATCATCCACCAAGTGGGCCAGTTTCAACATGTAGATATAACCGCAGAATACTTGGTTGATGAATTTTTCGCCCGTTCTTCCGTCGTATAACTGAAATTTGCTGTTTTCCGGTAATCCTGCTTTTTTGCAGAACTCGTTTACGTCACCTTCGGTTGCTCCGTCAAAAACTGGGGTTTCAAAATTGATTCCGAGTTTTTTCGCAGCGAAACCAAGTTGGGTTTCGAAAATCTGACCGAGGTTCATCCGTGAAGGAACTCCCAATGGGTTTAGCACGATATCAACAGGAGATCCGTCTTCCATGTATGGCATATCTTCTTGTGCCATCACTCGAGCCACGACCCCTTTGTTTCCATGTCGTCCCGCCATCTTATCACCCACGAGGAGTTTACGTTTACGAGCTACATAGACTTTCACCATTTCTTCCACGCCAGCAGCGAGTTCATCGCCAGTTTCACGGGAATAACGTTTGATATCGATGACAGTTCCTTCAAAACCGTTTGGCATACGAAGTGAGGAATCCCTTACTTCTTTTGCCTTCTCTCCAAAAATGGAGTGTAAAAGTTTGTATTCTGGAGTGAGGTCAGTTTCACCTTTTGGTGTTACCATACCGACAAGGATGTCTCCTGGTTTTACTTCGGCACCCACACGGATCACACCGGACTCATCCAAATCACGGAACGCTTTGTCCGAAAGGTTTGGAATGTCACGAGTGATTTGTTCTTGTCCGAGTTTGGTTTCCCGAGCTTGGATTTCGAATTCTTCAATGTGGATCGAAGAGAAAACGTCGTCTTTGATGATTCGTTCAGAAATTAGAATCGCATCCTCAAAGTTGTAACCTTCCCAAGGCATAAATGCAACAAGAACGTTACGTCCCAGTGCCAAATAACCAGCATCAGTGGATGGACCATTCGCAAGAACAGTTCCTTTTTGGAGGATTTGACCAAAGTCACCGTATTTTTCACCTTTGATGATTTGTCCGGCAACTGGTGCTCCAATTCCTAAGTCTTGGCCTTCTTTCACAACGGCCACAAACTGAACTTCTTCCGAATGGAAAAGTTCGTGTGTTTCTTTTTCTCCGTTAGGAGAAGTAAGTTCCACACGTTCCTTGGATACTTTACTTACCTTTCCACCAGTGGTTGTGTGTAACATAGCCACGTTTGGTTTTTGGTTAAAACAAGTTCCTTGGTTGGTTTTTTTGAATTTAATGAGTGGGTAATGAACAATCTCTTTAGATTGGTCTTCTTTGATCCAAACACCTGTAGCATCTACTTTCGAAACCACACCGTCTTTTTTCGCAACGATACAAACACCTGCGTCATAAGCCGCACGAGCCTCCATACCAGTTCCTACAAACGGAGCTTCTTCCGTGAGTAATGGAACCGCTTGGCGTTGCATGTTGGAACCCATAAGTGCGCGGTTCGCATCATCATGTTCCAAAAACGGAATGAGAGCCGTAGACACAGACACTACTTGGAGTGGTGCCAAATCCATGTATTGGATTTCTGCTGGGCTACGGAAAGGAAAGTCCCCTCTATGGCGAGTGGAAATGAGTTTGGAAGTGAATTCTCCCTTATCATCTACAGTCGAATTCGACTGTGCCATGTAATGGTATTCTTCTTTGTCTGCAGTGAGATACTCGACTTGTTTTTGAACTTTACCGTTTTTGACAAGGCGGTAAGGAGTTTCAATAAAACCATAATCGTTGACCCTTGCAAAACTAGACATGGAAAGAATGAGACCAATGTTTGGACCTTCCGGTGTTTCAATTGGGCACATACGGCCATAGTGAGAATAATGAACGTCACGAACTTCGAAACCTGCTCTATCACGAGAAAGTCCCCCAGGCCCAAGTGCGTTTAACCTACGTTTGTGAGTAAGTTCAGCAAGTGGGTTTGTTTGGTCCATAAACTGAGAAAGTTGTGAGGAACCAAAAAATTCATTGATTACAGCAGTGATTGGTTTGATCGAAATGAGAAGTTGAGGAGTTTGTTGTTCCGGCTCCTGAACTGTCATTCTTTCTTTGATCACTCGTTCTACCCGAGAGAATCCGAGTTTCAATTGGTTAGCAATAAGCTCACCAACAGAACGAATCCTTCTGTTTCCTAAGTGGTCAATATCATCCGGGTAGTAGTTCTCCGCTTCTGACATAAGCATCACTAAGTAACGAACTGTTTCAATGATGTCATATTTACGTAGTACTCGATCTTCTGCCTTAGCAAAGTCTTTCGGATTATTGAATTCGAATTTACTATTGATTTTGTAACGACCCACGATTCCTAAATCAAAAGTTTTAGGAGAGAAAAAGAGGCGTCGGAGTTCCGCTTCTGCGTTTTCAATCGTAGAAGGCTCCCCTGGTCTCATAATTGTGTGGAATTTTTTTACTGCGTCTTCGTAGTCGTTGACACCGTCTTTTTCCAAACAGTTGATAAGAACTGGGTTGTCTTTTCCTTTCGGAAATTCAATGACATCCACATCTTTTACCTTCATTTCACGAAGGATGGAGATATTATCTTCGTTGATTTTGGAACCGGCATCGAGCATTACCTCTCCGGTTTCCATGTTGATGATATCAGCGATGGTTCGGCGACCAATCAGACGTTTGAGGTCTTTTGGATTCGCACCAGCGATCTTCATTTTAGAAGATCCGTAGAACAAACGAAGTACTTCTTCGTTTGTTCCCATACCCATAGCTTTTACAAGTAAGGTAGCTGGGAATTTTTTCTTACGGTCGATTTTCGCAACAAGGATTCCCTTATTGTCCATCTCGAATTCTAACCAAGAACCTCGGTATGGAATGACCCGAGCCGAGAAAGTATCTCGCACTTGGTCGTAAGAAAAGAAAATACCAGGTGATCTATGCAACTGGCTAACCACTACCCTTTCCGCACCATTGATGATGAAAGTTCCGTGGTCTGTCATCACAGGAAGGTCTCCCATATAGACAACTTGCTCCCGGATCTCTCCGGTATCTTTAATGATGAGTCGAATGACTGCTTTTAAAGGAACAGCAAAAGAAGAATCAGTGTCTTTGCACTCTTGTGGATCGCGTTTCGGCTCTCCCAAGATATAATGGCCATATTCCATGACCATATCGTTGTTTGGCGATTCGATTGGGAAGGATTCGCGAAATACCGCTTCCAACCCTTGGTTCAAACGTTTCGTCGGATCTTTCACTTCCGACTGGAGAAACCAATCAAAGGATTTTTTCTGTACGTAGATAAGATTAGGAAGTAAATTGAGGTCGGTAATTTTACCGAAATTTACCCGGTTTCTAATTTGCATTCGGGTATGCATGGAATACTCTCCCTAGAGACGTCAAAATAATAGATGGTATGATAAACGAAAAAATAGAGGTGGGGACGCCTACGGCCTCCCTGCCTCTAAGTTTTTGAAGACTGGGTTTAAAAATTGGCAACCGATTAACCGGCAGCAGCAACTTCTACTTGAGCCCCAACACCTTCGAGTTTTTTCTTAATATCAGCAGCTTCGTCTTTAGAAACACCGTCTTTCACTGATTTTCCACCAGCTTCAACAAGCGTTTTCGCATCTGCCAATCCAAGACCAGTGATTTCGCGAACGAGTTTAATAACGTCGATCTTTTTGTCACCGTGTGCTTTCAAGATGATATTGAAAGTAGCAGGCTCTTCAGCAGCAGCTGGACCACCTGCACCCGCAACCGCCGCTACCGCAACTGGTGCAGCAGCAGAAATCCCGAATTTGTCCTCCATCTTTTTCACTAGATCAGCTGCCTGAACCAGTGTAAGACTTCCAATTTGTTCTAATAGCGCGTCAACAGACATCTATATTCTCCTTATCCTACTAATCACTATGATTACTAATTGCCGTTTTTCTCGGCTACAGCATTGATGGCGCGTGCCAATGATGCCATGATTTGATTGATTCCAGAAGCAATTTGTGTTGCAGGAGCATTGACCCCACGAGCAATTTGCGCAAGAAGTTCTTGTTTGGACGGAAGTCCAGCAATCGCTTCTACTCCAGATTTACCCAAAACTTCCCCGTCCATATAGCCGGTTCGAATTTCGAGTTCCTTCTTATCTTTTGCAAAGTCCTTACAAACTTTCGCTACTGCTGGAAGTGCATCCAGAGAGAAAATAGCTGCAAGAGGGCCTTTGTAAATATCTCCAAAATCAATGGAGTTATTTTTATGTTCAGAAGACTCTTTTAAAGCACGGAGAAACAGGTTATTTTTGATTACCTTCATCTCCGATCCTTCTTTGCGAAGTTTCGCACGAAGGTTAGACATATCTTCAACAGTTAAACCACTGTAAGATGCTAAAATGAAATTGGGTCTTTTTTCAAGACGACCTTTAAGTTCCGCTACTGCTTCAATTTTAGATGAATTTGCCATTGTTCTTACTCGTTATATGTTCGCGTTTACTAGTTCTTTCACATCGACTTTCACGCCGATTCCCATAGTTGCCGCAACAGAGAAAGACTTCAAATAATCACCCTTCGCATCGGAAGGTTTGTCTTTCATAAGTGCTGCCACTACTGCATTGATGTTGTCAGAAAGTTTATCATCAGAGAAGGAACATTTTCCAACCCCTAAGTGAACCACTCCCCCTTTGTCAGGGCGGTATTCAATTCGGCCGGCTTTTAGTTCTTTTACTGCTTTTGATACATCAGTAGTCACTGTTCCTGCTTTTGGTTTCGGCATAAGACCTTTACGGCCAAGAACCGGACCTAGCTTTCCTACTTCCTTCATCATATCAGGAGTAGCAACGCAAGCGTCAAAATCAGTCCAACCACCAGCAACTTTTTCAATGAGATCCATATCTCCTACAAAGTCAGCGCCCGCTTCTTTTGCTTCGTTTTGTTTGTCTCCTTTGCAGAAAACCAAAACTTTGATTGTTTTACCAGTTCCGTGTGGAAGAGAAATTGTTCCTCTAACGTTTTGAAGAGACTTATAATTGATTTTAGTCGAAATCTCTAATGTTCCATCGAATTTGGAAAAACTAGTAGCTTTTGCCAAACCGACTGCATCGCCAAGGGTATAAGCCTTTGTGCGATCGACTTTCTCTTTGAGTTGGATATACTTTTTGCCGCGTTTCATGACTTCAGTTCCCGTTTCCTATGATTACTCGACGTTTACACCCATGGAACGACAAGTTCCAGCAATGATGTTGATTGCTGCATCCATATCGTTCGCATTGAGGTCTTCCATCTTAGTTTTTGCAATTTCTTCTAGTTGAGCTCGTTTGATTGTTCCCACTTTTACAGTGTGTGGAGTGGCAGATCCACCCTGTAAGCCAAGCGCCTTCAATACAAGAAGAGCCGCTGGAGGAGATTTAGTTACGAATGTAAAACTTCTGTCAGAATAAACAGTGATTACTACAGGAAGTTTGAGTCCCATTTGAGTTTTTGATCTCTCATTGAACTGTTTACAAAATTCCATAATATTGAGTCCGGCTTGACCAAGAGCGGGACCTACTGGAGGAGCTGGGTTTGCTTTCCCTGCTTCCACTTGGAGTTTAATTTGTTTTACTACTTTCTTTGCAGCCATCTCGTTATAGTTCCTTACTCAAATCAATCTATCAGTTCTATTGTTCCGATTTTACTTGGAGGTAATCCAACTCTACAGGAGTGGATCTTCCGAAAATTTCTACACGAACGCGGAGTCTTCCTTTATCAGGGAAAATTTCATCCACAAGTCCTGTGAAATTAGCAAACGGACCATCTATAATTTTCAATGTTTCGCCCACTTTGAATAGGAAACGAGGTCTCGAAACTTCTTCCGATTCCACACTTCCCACATCACTGAAGAGGTTTTTGATCTCATCAAGTGAAAGTGGCTCCGGCCCTTTTCCTTTTCCGCCTACAAACGTAGACACAGAAGGTAAGTTCTGGATTTTAAATCGAAGGTCATCCGTCATGTTCATCTCAACGAGAACATAACCCGGCATGAGTTTTTTCTTAGTAACCTTCTTCTTGCCGTTTTTCATCTCGGCAACTTCCATTGAAGGAATTTTTACCGCGAAAATTTGGTCTTCCAGCTTTTGTTGTTGGACCATCTTTTCAATGTTTGTCTTCACCTTATTCTCGTGTCCGGAATAGGTCTGAAGCACATACCATTTTTTATCTAAAGAATCGCCCACTTCCCTACCTATGTTCCTAATGCCCAGAACCACTTTAACAGTTTCAGGAAAACAAAATCCGAAGCTGATAAAAATAGGGAAAAGATAAATACTGTAACTAGGACTACAACGGTAGAACTCACCACTTCTTGGCGCGTAGGCCAATGCACTTTTTCAAGTTCTGCTTTACATTCCTGAATGAAACTCGTAGCTTTCATTGATCCTTGTCCTGTTCTCTAATTCTATATATTCTGCAGTATCTGGCAGGGCTGGAGAGAATCGAACTCCCACCAAGGACTTTGGAGATCCTAGTTCTACCATTAAACTACAGCCCTAAACAAGCCCTCTACCAGGCTTGAACTGGTGACCCCTTCCTT
Organism: Leptospira chreensis; assembly: GCF_016919165.1. Taxonomy (GTDB): domain Bacteria; phylum Spirochaetota; class Leptospiria; order Leptospirales; family Leptospiraceae; genus Leptospira_A; species Leptospira_A chreensis. Next base: position 27,339 of record NZ_JAFFPS010000008.1, on the reverse strand, counting down.
ACCATGGAAGTGCTCTACCACTGAGCTAAGAGGGCAAACGTTTCCCACCCAAGCGCGGGTTTCCAAGCAAGGCTAGGTTTTTTACACTATTTTAAATGAGGCTCTTTGGTCAATGGAAAATGAGTTTATTTCATGGAAATGGAGAAAAAACAAGAAAAACAGTGAATTTCCCTTGAGATTTTAGTTGTGGATTTCCCCGTTCGATAATAGAACCATGTGGGAACAATCCCCGCTTTAAGGAATGATTCGTGGCGAAACCATTTATAGAATTAGAAACACAAATCCCTGATTTGGTAAAGGCAAAATCCAAAATAGTCGTCCGTTCTTCGCGGATGAATCGCCAACTAGAACAATACGTCCTTGGACTCATCACAAACATTCTTGCGGAAGTGGGACAAACCCAATTTGTGGAGATGCTTTACACCATCTCCAAAGAATTAACCATCAACGGAATCAAAGCCAATCAAAAACGAGTTTTCTTTGAAGACGAGGGACTCGACATCACTGACGAAAACGACTACTTCCAAGGAATCAAAGACTATTCCAAAAAGTTTTCTGAGAAGATGGCTGATGAATATGGAAAACGATGCCTCGCTCGTGGTGTCTATGTCCAAATCAAATTCCACTACTGCCCCGATGGCCTCCTTGTAGAAGTTACAAACAACACTCCCGTAATCAAAACCGAAGAAGCCCGGATGCGTGAAAAAATGAAAAAGTCCATGAACTATAACGACATCGCCGAGTTCTATATGGACAATATGGACAATACGGAAGGTGCGGGTCTTGGAATTGCTCTGATTATGATCCTTCTGAAAAATGAAGGAGTGGACCCTAACCTATTTCGAATCATCACTCATTCCGACAGAACGGTCGCTCGTGTAGAAATTCCATTTAACGACAATTATGTGTCGTTTCGAAGTGCGGAACTCGCAGAAATCTAACAAAATCAAACCCCGATTTGAATAGACCTCATGTTCGCCATTTTCGAAACTGGTGGACATGGAATTAAAAGGTGCAAACATTCTCGTCACCGGATCGGCCGGTGGACTCGGAAAGGCAATGGCTTACCGCTTAGGAAAGGCCGGAGCCAATATCATTCTCTCTGACATTCAAAAAGACAAACTCGACGAAACGGTCGCCCTCTTCCAAAAAGAAGGAATCAAAACGACGGGTATCATCGCCAATGTGGCCAAAGAAGAAGACAGCATCCGACTGATTGAGGAAGCGGTAGCTTTCCAAGGAAGTCTCGATGTGGCCATTTTGAACGCTGGAATCTTAAGAGACGGGCTTCTCATCCGCGTGGACAAAGAAACAGGAAAGGTCAAAGGAAAGATGGGAATCGACCAATGGCAATCCGTCATTGATGTGAATTTGACAGGTGTTTTCCTTACGGCAAGAGAAGCAGCGGCAAAGATGGTAGAACAAAAAAAGGGAGTGATCATTCCCATCGCATCGATTGCTATGCACGGAAATTCAGGACAAACCAATTACAGTGCAGCGAAGGCCGGAGTGGCGGCAATGACAGTGACTTGGTCCAAAGAACTTGCCAAATTTGGAATCCGAGTGGCAGGGATTGCTCCCGGTTTTATCGGAACGGAAATGGTCTTAAAAGATATGAACCCAGAAGCATTAGACAAATGGAAATCCATCATCCCTGTGGGACGACTAGGGGAACCAGATGAAATTGCATCCACTGCAGAGTTCATCATCTCCAATGATTTGGTTACCGGTGTTGTTTTAGAAATCTCCGGTGGAGTTCGAATCTAACTTCGATTAATCACTTTGCCCTCGGTTGCCGCCGGGGGTGTTCAAAATTTATTGCATGGCTTTGTCATTTTTTTTACAAACGAAAAAAATTTCGTAGGTAAATACAGGATAGATTCGTCATAAGGATATAACGGAATTCTTACTGATGAAAATAAAAACTGAACTCACTAAACAACAATTGGAACAAGCCATTAAGGGGATCCAAGGGATCGCCCACCCTATCCGCCTTTTGATTCTTTATACCCTAGCCAAAGAAGAAAAAACAGTCGGACAGCTTGTTGAATTGTTAGGAACGAGCCAATCGGCTGCCTCCCAACACTTAAGTAAGATGAAAAACAACGGAATCTTAGAATCCCGCAAATCATCCAACCAAGTATTCTATAGTTTGAAAGATCCAAAGTTCAAAGATTTGATCCAAACCATTGTCAAAGTGTATAAAAAGTAAACACTAGTTCTTTTCTTCCACAAGGAAACGAACATACTCTCCCACTGAATCCCGGAGGTTGGTATAACCAAAGGGATAACCCGTTTGCCCTATCTTTTCCATTTCCGCGCAGGTATAGTATTGGTATTTGCCTTTTAAGGAATCAGGCATATCCACATACTCAATGTTGACGGGTTTACCCATGGCAGCGAACAAAGCGTTCGCTAGTTCATTCCAAGTTTCCGCAACCCCTCGTCCCACATTGTACAATCCGTACTTTCGTTCACTGCAAAGATAAATACTAATTTTACTGGCATCCTTTACATAGAGAAAGTCTCGTTTTTGTTCCCCGTCTTTGTATTCCGGTTTATAGGATTTGAATAACTTTAATTTCCCTGTATCGCGGATTTGTTCATAACCTTTCAAAACAAGGCTACGCATATCTCCCTTATGTGCTTCCCCATACCCAAAGACATTGAAGTATTTGAGTCCAATGACTTTGTCAGCGATCCCCGTTTTTTTAGCATAAAGATCAAATAGTTGTTTGGAATACCCATACATATTTAACGGTTTTAAATTCTCAATAGGAGCTTTGTCGTTGTATCCAAATTCTCCTTCCCCATAAGTAGCCGCACTCGATGCATAAAGAAAGGGAATGTTTCTCGCGACGGCAAACTCAGCCAGTTTCTTCGTATAATGGAAGTTATTTTGCATAAGATAGGTAGCATCTTTTTCTGTTGTGGCAGAACAGGCACCTAAGTGATAGATTTCCGAAATTTCATTGAAAAGAGAATGTCCCGCATCCAAAAGCGATTCGAATTTATCTTTCTCATAATAGTCTTGGAAAAAGTTTCGTTGTAGATTTTTCCATTTCTCTGTAGTTCCCAGATGGTCCACAACCAAGATATCCGTATTCCCATTGTGATTGAGATCTTCGATGATTTGCGAACCGATGAGACCCGCACCGCCAGTGACTAAAGTTAATTTTTTTGCCATGTCTTCGTTTTAGTTTTTATAACCTTTCGTTTCTTACCATTCACTTTTTTTACAAAGAAGAAAAACAAATGCGGATCCAAAAGAATCCGATTACATGAAATCAGAGGAAGTCAGACCAAGTCGATCATCCTTCCAAATTTCTCGTCCACTTGTTTGACCGTTTCCGAAAGAGGAACCAGAACTTCGGGAATCCAAGGTTTCATCCGGCAATCAAAGACAATGGGAACTTCATAAGCAATATGGTTTTGTTTGGTTTCCGTTCTGGCATAAACGTCGGAGGCCGGTTCCATTCGGGTAAACATAGTCCAGATAAAATCCGAATCAGTTCGCACAGAATCTTCTGCATCATCCACAAGGAATACATAATGGAAACGACTTAAGTCTTCTTGCAATAAAGCCAGTGCCAAATGATCCTCTTTAACATAAGCTGAACCTTTCACCACAAGGACTCCTGGCAAAAACACTTTCGGATTTTGGAAACGTTTGTCTTTGAAATTTCCAGAAAATTCCTTCGGTAAGTTGGGATACTTTAAAGAGGCATTGGCTTCCGTGATTCCCATCCAAAGCATCTTACTTCCCTTGTTCACCGTTCCACTGGTATAATCCAAAGTATCTTGGCTGATATGGCTAAAGATAAAAAAATCAGTTCTTGGATCACATCTTTCTGTAATGACTCTGAAGGTTTCCGAAAAGTTTTTAAGATTCACTCGTTCGTTTGTCACAAGTAAACATTTGGTAAGAGACAACTGCCCTTCTCCCAGTATCCGAAGAGCTCCCATAAAAGCTTCTCGGAAATAGCGTTCTTTCACGACAGCTGCCGCCAGGGAATGAACCCCTGACTCTTCGTAAGCCCAAACACCTAGCACCTGTGGCATAACAAGTGGAAACATAGGAGAGAGTAAATCTTGTAAGAACTCAGCTATGTAGTGGTCTTCTTGGGGAGGCCTTCCCACAACAGTGGCGGCCCAAATCGCATCCTTTCTGTGTCGGATATGGGTTAGGTCCAAATAGGGATAGTCGTGTAACAACGAATAGTATCCGTAGTGGTCTCCAAAGGGACCTTCCGGTTTTCGAAGTTTAGGAGGAATGGTTCCGATCAAGGCAAAGTCAGCATCAGCAATAATGGGATATGGGGAGACCGCTTTGTCCTTTGTCATTCGAAGTTTTTCTCCCATTAAAAAGGAAGCAAAAACAAGTTCGGGGATTTCTTCGGGAAGAGGAGCGACCGCAGCAATGGTGAGTGCCGGAGGTCCGCCGATGTACACATGGGCCGGGAGGGCTTGGCCATTTTTTTCGGCCTCATAATAATGGAATCCACCACCCCGATGGATTTGGATGTGCATCCCTACCGTCTTGTCACCGAAAAGTTGGACACGGTACATTCCTAGGTTTCCATTTCCTGATTCTGGATGTTGGGTATAAACCAAAGGGAGGGTCACAAAGGCTCCTCCGTCTTTGGGCCAAGAAACCAGTTGGGGTAAGTCATTTGTCGAGAGAACGCTACCAGAGAGCACAGGAGCTCTTCTCACTTGTTTTAAACCCACTTGGAAAGGCAAAAGCCCAAGGGAACGTTCTTTCCAAAGTTTAGAAAACCGGGGCGGGAAAATTTCTTTAGCAAGTTTGGCCAGACGCTCTATGGTTGCGACCGGCTTTGGCCCAAAAGCCAAATGGATTCTCTTTTCTGATCCATAGAGATTGGTCGCCACCGGAAACTTAGTTCCTTTCACATTGGTAAATAAGAGGGCTGGGCCTTTTTTGGCGACCACACGCCTTTGGATCTCTGCTAGTTCCAAATAAGGATCCACAGGATCGGAAACTACATGGAGCTCTCCTTCCTTTTGCAAAAGTCGGACAAAATCATTGGTGGATCGTAGTGAAACCATAAAAAGGAATAGACGGCTCCTTGTTTTCTTAGATGCTCTAGGGCATAAATTCTATGTCCCAAGAACCAAATACCACACAACCAATCATTACCGATATCAAAAGAATTGCTGTCTGCGGAGGATCTTTAGGAAGAGAGAGGCGATCTTACGTCAGAGGACAGGTGGTGGATGTAGGGATTACCGATCTAATGAAAGCCGAAGGGCTTTGGGATCTTATGACCGGACTCTTTATTGGAGAAGAAACAAAAATCACCCCCTTTCTCGATTTCTCTTTGGCACCGGTCAGAAAACCCGTATTGAAATTGGAAGTTTTCGATTTGGCCGGAAACAAAATCTATAGTTCGGGAAAAATCAAAGCCGATGAGGATGGATTTTTTTCCTGTGAAATCAGGGACAAACTTCCCGTAGGATCTCATGACTTCCAAGTGATTCTAGAAGGTCTGGATAGTTTTCGTCAATACTCCAAAGACTTAGCCCATCTCAATTCCACAGAAGATTCCATTTTAGGAAAGACTACCATGGTGGGTAAGGGCAAACTCCGTATCCTTTCCGAAGACTACAAAGGACTTGTGGTCACATCCGATATCGACCAAACGTATTTGGCCACCGACATCCATTCGGGGAAGGGAAAGTTCACAGCCGTCTTTGAAACACCGAACCAAAAGCAGGCACTGCCGGGAATGCCAGAACTGTATAGGGAACTTAGAACTTCCCTCTCGAACGCCCCACTCGCTTTTATTTCCGCAAGCCCTCACTTCTTTCGCAGAACCATGCTTGCGACCATTGCCAAAGACAATATCCAAATCGAATCCTTACATTTAAAATACTTAGAAGGAACCATCAAAGGTGTTTTCGATAAAGTGCTCGGTACGATTTTTAATCCGATCGAATTTTTACAAAATGGATTCAAACCAGCTTGGTCTCGGACTAAAAAATTCTTAGGTGCCTCCTACCAAAGTCTCTTTGACCAAATGTCCTATAAACTTTCCATCCTGCTTTATGACCGGATCTACTTACCCATAGAATCCAAAGAAATTCTACTCGGTGATAATACAGAATCTGATTATATGATCTTCACTCTCTATCAAATCATCTGTATGGGAAAACTGACTGGAGATGAATTAGAAGAATATCTTTATAAACTAAATTTCCTTGGTCGTGATGCGATCACAAGGGATGCCGCCAAAAAAATTCGTTTGCTTGCGGAAGAAATCCATAGAATTCACGGAAACGTAAATCCAGTTAATTTGAGTATCATCAATCGAACGGGGCATGGACCGAGCGAACAGGAAATGCGTGAAAAAGTTAAGGACGCACTTCCGGCGGGAATGTATGAGTCCGTATTTGGGACCAACCAAGCATTTTATGGAACGGAAGGTGCAATAGGAATGGCGTTGATTTTGGAATCCGAAGGTTATTTTACCATCGAACAAAATCTAGCTGTGGTGGCGGGAATGATTGGAAAGGTGTTAGAGGGGAAATTAGTGGACGAAGGGTTTCTGTTAAAGCTACTTGAGGATTTGACAATCCCCAAAGCAGCAGAAGGAGCAAGACAGAAACTAAAAGAAGGTCTTGTTTCTGCCTTTAAGTCTTAGAACTTTACAATACATAAAGTTCTTTAGAACTTTGTTTAATCTTGAAAGCGGCTTAAATAATAATAGAAAAACAGTTTTTTCTTAACGCTTAAGCTTACGAGATTGATGAACACAGGAATGATCAAACACAGCCAAATGACAGCGGTGGAGAAAGTCCCTTTGGGGATAAAATCAACAGCAACCATTTGTTTGATGATCAGGTAAGGAAAAAAGGAAAGAAAGGTTAAAAACAAAGAGACAAGCACCCTTTCTTTGGCATTTCCTTTTACATAATAAAACGTATTGGTAGAAATATCAAACCGGGCCTGGGTCCATTCCCTGATTTTTAAAAATGGTTTCTCGATCACAAGATAACTGACAAGAGCAATGATCGTTGAGATAAACAAACTGATAAAGGATGCTTTAAACAACCTACCCACATCGTTATTTTCTACGATTTTATGATCGAGTACGGTCAACATAACCGTTGCATTCACGAGCATATGAACCAAATAAATTCCGTAGCTGAGTTTCCCGATGAATACTAAAAATGGGTTCGCTAAAAACCAAGAGATTTTCGAAAAGAATCCCCCCACTGACCCAAAAACAATCACAAAAGCAAAAAAGGAATAAAAACTAATTCGATAAACAATAAAGTATTCTTTTGCTTCCGAAAATTCTAATGTACATACATAACAAAAAATCAAAAACAAAACAGTGAAAATACTAAAAAAAGCAGTTTTGAGTCCCTTAATTTCAGTGGAGATCTTACTGGACCTCCAAAGCTCCATCAGCAAAATTCCATAAACAAAGGGTTCGAAATGTGTATGAATGGGATGAAACAATGTTTGTACATAAATATCAAACGATTCAAAAGTAGAATTTTGAAAATAATAATAACGAATGAAATTAGGAAGTAAAAGAAGTAGAATTAAAAAAACAAATTTCTGATTTCGATTGGCAAGAACTTTTGTATAAAATAAAAACACAATGGGCATAGCCAGATAGAATTGTTCTTCCATGGAGAGAGACCAACCATGCACCATAATACGGTTTGGAAAATAATTAGAAATATAAGCTAAGTCCGTCCACCAAAAAGAAAGTTTTAATTTTAAACCAACAATTCCTTCGGCAAAGGTGGAAGCTCCTTCCATTTCTTGGCTTTTCTTTAAGACTCCTGCCATAATGAGAAGCGTAATCGACAAGATTACATAGAATGCCGGAAAAATTCGCAAACTACGTTTGATTACAAAGTTTTTCCAACTTTCCAGAAAACTCGCTCTTTCCAGTTCTCTTGAGAAGGAAGTAGAAACCAAAAAAGCACTAATCACAAAAAACAAACTCATCAAAAATTCGACATTCTGCGCGTTGTTCAAATAGGGAGCATAATGACTGGGAAAGGCATCAATGGAAAATGCAAAACAATGAAATAGGATTACCAGATAACAGCTAAGTGCACGGATCCCGTACAACTCATTTATTTCCTTTTTGTTTTTCTTAAAAATTTCTAAAAAATATTCTTTCATAATGATACGATATTGGCATACTGTCTTGATAAATCGTTAGAAAGCAATCGATTATTCATACAAACCGAGTTGAATTTATTAAAGGTTGGAAGGAAATTTCAAAAGAATGAAAAGAAGTCATAGTAAAATTAGAAGTTGGATCCTTTGGATTTTATTGATTCTTGCCGTTTTCTATTCTATTGAATATACCCAACCGCGTTATTCATTATTTCAAGACAGCCACGACAAAGCAGTACAAACCTACTCCATTTGGCAGAACCATTTTTTGTCGGACAATTTGTATTATCCTGCGAAAGCTTTTGATCCTGAATTAGAGTTTTTTCATCTGACTAAAAACTTATACATACAAAATAACAGGAACTTAGTCAGCGCCTTTCCCATTCAGTTTGCTTATTTAATGGCACCTTTCCTTTCAATCCTACCAGTTTCGTTTCTGGCCTACACATCCCTACTATTTCTAGCATTTACCTTTTTGATCTTAAGAAGGTTTTACCATTTTTCGATTCTACTCATCGCCATTTCATTTTTTACCACTTTTCTCTGGCCACTCAGTTGGGAGTATTCTGAATTCCCTTTGTTATTTGCCTTCTCCACAATCTCTTTATATCCTTTCTTAAAAAAGAAACGTTCAGTAAACTTTCAATTTTTAAGCGGAGCTTTCCTTGCTTGGAGCATCATAGTCAGGCTAGACACAGTCCCATTTTATGGCATTTTTTTCCTTAGCCATTTCTACTTTTACATAAAAAGAAATGGGTGGAACAAAATCCAAAGTTATATAAAAACCTATTTAGTATTTTTGATTTCTACTGTAGTCTTTCTCATTTTTTATTTAAGCATCAATCAAATCCTGTACGGCCATTTTCTGGGTACACGATTTCTAGCCAATGCTAACGGATTTTCGGCTGGGTTTTCGGAACGATTGCAGTGGTTTCAAAGTTTATTATTTTATTCAGATAGAAAGCTTGGTTTTTTTGGATACATCCCGTTCGCATTCGTTTTGCTGAGTATTTATTGGTATAAGTTCAAAACCATTTCTGATTCCAAAAAAAATCTCCTCATCGCCACAACGGTAACACTTGTTGTCATACCTTTCCTTGCTCCCAATGACGGATTCAACAACTGGGGGCCAAGGTTTTATACGGTTTTAATTTTCCCTTATCTTTTACTTTTGAAACCATTTGTTTCCTATTATTATCATAAGAGAAAACCATTGTTCTTTTCTTTTTTACTTACCTTTGGCCTCTTTACCTTTTCTTTGGGTATCCTTGGTGCCAAATTACAAAAAGCAAAAACAAACTTAGAAAAAAAATTCACTCCGATCCTAACGGAAATAAAACCAGATATCCTCGTATTTCAGGACTACCTAAATTTATACACCAGTGGAAGTTATTATTTTGATCATACGGTAATTGTTTCCTATACATCCGATCTCAATTCTAAGTTATTGGATCGCATTGTTACTACAAATCACAATGCCAAAATTGCATTTATCACTTGGAATCCAGATTTATTTTCGAAGGAAATGAAAGAAGCAATCAATGAAGATAAACGGAAATCGGGTTACCGTATCTCCGAATGGGATGAAATGAAACTAGAAACTCAAATGCGATTATTGACCAATGATTTCCAAATTCTAGATCGGCAGACCTATCGCATTTGGGTGGGAACAGTGAAATCTAAATAACAAATCAAACCATAAGCGGAATATTAATTTATTTCCGCTTAAGAGATGTTCCGCCTTTTACAAACTCAACCACATACAAAGGTCGCCCTTTGGATTCTTCAAAGATACGAGCGATGTATTCCCCTAAAATTCCAATCGAAATTAAAATGGATCCACCAATCAAACAAATTAGAGTCACAATCGTAGCCCATCCTGGGTTATACACGATTGGCATTTTTAAAATAAAATGTTGAAAGGCACGAAAGAGTGCATAAACCCCAACTCCAAAACCAATGATGGCAACAACGATTCCTAAACCCAAACTAAACCTTAATGGTAAAGGCGAAAACGAAACCGCAGCATTCATCGCTAGTTTTAACATCTTTTGCAAAGGATATTTTGTTTCACCTGCGACACGTGGGTCACGATTGTAATATACGGGGGTTTGTGGAAACCCAATCCAAGCATTCATTCCTCGCAAAAAACGATGATTTTCACGAAGTCCATTCAATGCATCCAAACACCTTCTTGAGATTAGGCGAAAATCACCAGAATCTAAAGGAAGATCTTTATGAACTAAAATTTTCATTACCCGATAGAAAACCCAAGCTGTTGTTTTCTTAAAAAACGATTCTCCGGAACGAGCAAGCCTTTGGCCATAAACGACATCGTATCCTTCTCGATACTTAGCTAACATTTCCAAAATAACTTCAGGTGGATCTTGTAAATCAGCATCCATTACAACTACGGCATCTCCCTTCGCATAATCCATTCCCGCAGTCACCGCAATTTGATGGCCAAAATTTCTAGAAAGACTCACAACGTGGATTCGTGAATCCACTTTAGACCAATCCACTAATTGAAAAATGGTTTCGTCTGTACTACCGTCATTGACAAAAATAATTTCTGTTTTCATAGAAAGTAGTTTCAAGACTTGCGTTAATCTTTCTTTTAAAAAGGGAAGAGCCGACTCTTCGTTATAACAAGGGATGATGATGCACAAAAGATTCGGATTTTTTCTTTCTTCTAAATAATATTTCATAAAACTTCCAATTTATATAATTCACAATCTGTTAGGAATCAATTCCATCGCATGGTCTAGCGATTCAGATCTAAAATTTATTTTGATTTTTTGTATTCCTCAACAGTAAATCCATAAAATAAAGACTGCCCTGATTTTTCCATAGCAACCGAAGGAGGTAAACCGACTCCATTCCCACCTAAAAAACGCTTTGTTATACAAAGTTTGGATTGTAAAATTTCAGAATCGGACCCAGTAAGAATTGGTGAAAATTCATTATGACCTTCCCATCGCAAATACAAACCAAGATATTCCGGGTACGAGTCTACTAATACAACAGGCGGTTGGCAGTGGTTTGTCACAAACTGAGCCGAGCCTCTCCAATCTTCCTTAAATACAAAATAGTAGTTCTTTTTGAAATCAAGAAGGGAGAATAAAGTCAATAAAATCAACGCTGCAACGACATACCAACGATGCAAAGAAACCTTCAGGTGATCTGCCACAAAATAATAAACCAAAGGAAGAGTTACGATCCAATTCCGATTGGTAACAATGGGTTTGAATAAGGAAAATAAGCTAGTGGAAATCACAATACAAAAGGCAACAAGAAGGATCATCCGTGAAGAAGAAAACGTTTGTTTTGGATCGCTAGATTTTGTGTCTCGAATGTCCTTCCCTATCCAATAGATGAAAACTGAAATCGGAACAATCGCTGTTAGAAATAGAAACTTCTTAGAGGTATAAAAAAACAGGGAATAATAAGTGCGATATAAAACCCAATTCGGTGGATCGATCCAACTAGCAGTGGCAATTTTGGAGCCACTAACCAGTTGGTATAAAAAAGGAATAAAAGCAAATAAGGTTAAAATACCAAGAATAAAAATATACCTGGCTTCTATATCTCTGTTCCAAAAAAAACGCAACCAAAACACAAAGTATAAAGTACCAACAAAAATAAACCCGAACAAATGAACGTAAGAGATCAAAATAGAAGCGAAGATCAAATAAAGAAAACGAATCCTTCTATTGGCTTTAATTTCTAAATTAATGAATAAAACGAGTATAATAGAGGATAGACAAAGTAATAATGAATACGATCTAACTTCCTGCGCATAATAGATCGCACCGGGGGAAAGAGAAAGTAAGAATAGAAAAAGAAATCGTTTTGGTTTTTCCCAAGAGGAAGTCAAAACCCAAAGTATCAATAGATTCAATATTGAAATAAAAACGGGAAACAATTTCACAGAATATTCAGTGAAGTTTGGCGTAAACCGAATCCAATAAGAAAGTAAAATCTGAAACAAAGGTGGATGCGGATCCTCTGCAAGATAGGCCCAAAAATCAGACCAATTAGAAAGAGAAGACGCATATACAGAGTATAGTTCATCCCCCCATAAACTTTGGCGGTCCAATTGATAGAATCGCAAAAAAATCCCAATGGCCAAAGCCAAAAGGATTCCTATTTCGAATCGATATTCACGTAATTTAGAATTGATTTGGTTCACTTTTTCTCCCAAAACATAAGTCGAAACCCAGCAATTTCTTCATCCGATATTTTTTGAAAATATTTAGATTCAATTTCGTATTTAGTATCGATCCAATTTTCATAAAATTCCTGAGTTACATTCTCATCTTTCGGCGGTTTAAAATTATAAACAAATACTTGGAATTGTTTTATTCCAGAATTTACAAACTTTGATTCCAAAGCAGCAAACTCTGTTTGTCTATTGGCAATCCAATGTGGTTTTTTCAGAAACGAATCAGAAATGAGTAACAAATCAAAAGTGCTTAAATGGACAACCGGTGCCTCTGGATATTTTTCTAATTTTTCCTGAAACACGTCGTGGTATTTTTTTACATAATCGATGGTTTTGAAATTTCGCCTAACATGGTAAACCCCAAATCCAATTTGTAACAATACCAATAGTAGGATGATCTGACGTTCCTTTGGAAAGCTGACTGTAGAGAGCAACGAAATGACAAAAACACTAAAGATAAAATAGGAAAACTCAGTAAAACGAAGGCCTAAATACAACCCACCCGATGAATACGGGCTCAGGAATACAACACTAAAGAACGAAAGTAGTGCTGATACTATCATTAATTTTTGCAATCGCGATAGGTTCAATTTCAAAAATGAATAAATAATCAGAGCGACAATCGGTAAACAATAGAATAAAAAACCAATACGGTTGGTATCTCCAAAGAAAAATTCAGAAATCAAATGAATTCGCTCGATTAAAACTAATCTAGAAAAATCGTTTAGACTTACCTTACTTCTTACTCCAAGAACCTCTTGGAATGCGGAATAGTTATAATATCCAAATAAAACCAATGCTAAGCTGAATCCCAAAACGAGAGGATAGTATTTTCTTAAACAACTAAGGAACTGATTTCGATTGTAATAGAGGAGAACCAAACCAAGGAATCCAATATATATGATCGACTCGGAACGTAAAAAAACAGAAACACCACCGCAAAAACCCAAAAGAAAATCAAGAGGAAAGGAAACAGTTTTGTTACTTTCCAATCGAAAAACGGAATAAAAAAATGCAAGGAGAAGTATATGAGATGGAACACTCTCTGAAAACTCAATGGCACTCGAGATACCATAGCCGACTAAAAACAAAAGCCCAGCTAAGGTCAAATGATCGACTTTCTTAATGTTAAAAACGGAACGTAAAAACAAAACAAAGCCAAAACATAAAAGCAGATAGAGAAAAATTATAATCGAATTTAACGCACGATACGGAATGGGGAAAAGTGAGAAAAATTGAGCAAAAAAACTCGGATACTGAAAAACACAAGTCTTCTGACCATTGGAATCCGTTGAAAAGTATGTCCATGGATAACGAAATGGATAAAATCGAAGCTCAGAATCGAAGTCACTGTATTTGGAATAACATTGATGGGAGTTGATCCCCCTTTCTTTATATTCAATCGTTTGATACAGCTTAATTTGTGAATCGGATTGCATTAATGGACCAAGTCCGCTATCCCACCCGATTCGTTTGAAAACCAAAAACCCAACACAGAAAACTAAAACAAAAATAATAACTTCTTTTTTAATCATTTTTTCTTGAACTTGATTTACCCAATCGAGAACTTTCTTCATTTATGTTGCTCCAAAAGAAAACCTTTGAAGTGAGCCAAAGAATGTTCCGATTGAATTTTGTATCGCACAGGTTTTAGTTCAAAGTTGATATCGAATTTTGCTTTCCAGATAGCAGAAGGAAATTCTTCATTTACAAGTTGATTCCCTTCCCATTCTAAATACAATATTCTCTTCTTTTGATTTCCCAAAACAGTTTCCACTTTTTTCCAATCTTCATTGGAATAAACAGCAACCTGAGGGTATTTAGTATAACTATCACCAACCAGATAAGACAAAGAAAGTCCGCGTTGGACAATTAAGTCAGGTTTTAATGTTTCAATTTGTTTCATCACCTGATGGTATAATTTAGCAGAAGATGACCATTGTTTGATGGCTCTAGAATCAGATTTATAAGAGAAATATACAAAAGGTAACAGAATCAGAAAATAAGAAACACTCGCATCTCTTTTGCTTAGGGATAGAAAAACACCCATCATCAAAAGATAAACGCCACTCTCATAGTAACGCATTCCGAATATATCAACACCCGCTCGGTACGGTGATAGAATTGGTAAAAGAAATACAAACAACAAACCCGATAACAGAAATGGAAAAATTTCCGATTTCCTCTCCCACCATAATGCGATGAGACCTAAAAATAAAACTGGGTATCCTTTAAATATTCCAATTTTGAATTCATTCCCCCAAAGATCCGCTACCCATTCCTTAACAAGTTGCCTTTGAATGGCTCCTGATCCCATATCAGTCACTGTATTCAAACCTCGCATTCCAAGGATGTGACCATATGTCTGATGATTCCAAAGAAAGAATGCTAATTGTAATCCAAAAGAAAGAATGATATAAGGGATGAGGTTCTTCGTTAACATCCATTTGTCCTTTTCCAAGCTAAAGGCAATTCCTAAAAAGAAAATGAGTGCGATTGTGGATTCAGGACGAAGTTGAAAGTTAAATATAACGGAAACCGCAAGAAGGATTCCATAACGAAAACCTTTTTCCTTTTGGAATTCCAGAAATGACAGTATAGCGGAAAGAAAGAAAAAATTGGTTAACGTGAGTTCAGAATAATCTAAGGCAGAGAGAAATACTGGAGTGAGAAACTGGATAAAAACAACAGAGATCAGTAAGAGGTATCCCCTCTTCTCGTACCTACCCAAAATGCGATCCAAAAGATAAAAATTAAAAAAGAAAAATAAGAGGGGAATGTATGTTATCCATTTCTTGGATGAAATGGTAATGATCAGTTTCTGGATCCAGGTAAACAATACCGGGTATTGAAATACACAATTTCCATCTTTCAAAAAGAAAGCCCATGGATAACCAAAAGGGATCATAGAAACATCGAATCCCAAATCTTTGGCTGGGAAATAACATTCCCAAGCGGAACCACCTTCAAGGCTTTGGATTACTTGGTAGTATTTAATTTCAGGATCACTAGAAACAAATACAGTATTGTCATTCCACTTCCATCGATAGAAAATGGGAATCAGTAGAAGGAGAAAATAGATAAACAGCCTTCTGGGAAAACCCATTTTAATCTCTTTTAATGATATGTGCTGTTACAGCTTGCAAACCAAAGATAAGTAACGTTAAACTTAAATTAGTCGCTACTATAAACTCGCGTTCAAAATTAATAAAAACGAAACCGGACTTTTGCCATTGCAAAAAAATCCAAATGATGGCCAAAACAATGATTCCAAAACCACTTAACAAAACAAAAAAAAGTCGGTCTTCTTCCATTGCTAAAATCGACTGATAAATTCGGCTAATTCTTGGCTGTTTGGTTGCAATGAGAAGTCCCGTACCCCAAAGGCTCAAACCCAAAATAGAAAAGAAGGAAAACAATACCATGGAATGTAAGCCATACAAATTAGCACCAAACAAGGTGATTACTTTTCCAACAAAAACAGAAACAAGGAGTTGCGACCAGGCAGCTAAAAATATCAAAACCCCTACTCGTTCAAATAGGTGTGGGCCATAAAACAAAATCCTTAACAAGTGCCTCATACCATCACGCCATGTGCGTAAATGTGGGATTCTTCCTGCCTTATCAGGGTATAAAGAAACAGGAACATGATACATGGTAGATTCATTAATCAATGCTTTGATCAAAAGTTCGGAGGCAAATTCCATCCCTTTGCTTTTTACATTCCATTTCAAATAACTTTCTTTTTTAAAACAACGAAACCCAGAATTACTATCGCGGATCTTTGTTTTTTTTGCATAAAGCAAATTGATGATCCAGTTAATAACAGGTGTCCCTAAGTAACGATGTAAAAAAGGCATAGCTCCTTTATGGATTCTGCCATCCAAACGAGAACCAATGACCATATCACAATCAGTTTCGATCTGTTTTTCAATTAAAGCAGGTGATTCTAAAAAATCATAGGTATCATCTGCATCAGCAAAAACAACAATCTCACCTTTGGCACTACGAATCCCTGTATCAAGGGCTGACCCGTAACCTTTTTCCATTGCGGAAACCACAGTCGCACCAAACTTCTTTGCAATGGCTACAGACTTATCTTTACTACCATTATCAGAAACTAAAATTTCAATATCATAGAGACTTTTATAATCTCTCTGAATGGTCACAAGTTTTTCTAGAACCAAAGGTAAGGTCCTTTCCTCGTTTAAACAAGGAATGACAAAGGAAACAGATTTCTTTTTTTTCATAAAAAGTCCCGAGTATAGATTCCAAATGGATCTTTCGTAGATAGAAAATATCGACTCATATGGAGCGCGTTCTCCATATTTTGTTGTTTGATCACATAAGCCATTAAATTAGCAGAACAAAGTTCCTTACGGGGCATGGTTTCAAAACATTGAACAAGTAAATCCGACTCAGTCTCCGACCCCGCAGCCAAGGCAAGTTCAAGAAAGAAATAACGTTCGCCCAAAAAACGCACTTTCCAATTGTTTAACAATTCTAGATTCATATCTCGAAGTGGACGCAGAGAGGAATTTGTTTTAGGTTGAAACTCATAAAATGCAGAAAGTTGTACATCTTTATAATATCTAAAAATAGATTGTTCTACAAAACTAAAACGAATGGAAAATAATAAGAGGATGAAAAAGAAAATTGTTAGATAGAGTTTTGAAAAAATGGGATTAGTAATCTCTTTTTTATTTTCTCTATCAAATGTAGAATTCCAAAGACAAACAACAACCATTCCTAGAAAGAAAACATTTGCCACTTCCAAACTACTAAAATCTAGAAACTCGTGAACGAGCCAAATAGAAAGAACAGAAACTAATAACTTTTCTTTCGAAGAAAACTTGTTATAGTTTTTAAAAAATCGGAACTGAAAGGTAAATACAAAATAGAAAAAAACTATGACTCCAACAATACCGACAGAACTTAACATTTGAAAATACAAATTGTGCGCTAGTGGAAAAGTATGAAAGTGAATCATATAATCTTTTACTGATTCAAAATCAGCAATCGACAAATAACGTACATCTAAAAATGGGATAATTTTCTCCGGGTTAAAGCCCAGACCAAACACCGGGGCATTGGCAAACGTTGAAAAAAAATGCAACTTCCAAATCGATAATCGGATTCCAATGGTTCCTATATCTAAAAGTATTTTTTCAGAATAAACGGAAAACAAAACATAGAGGAGGATTACCGGAATCCCAACGACAAGCAAAATCTTTTTTACAGAATTGGATCGTTGGTTCCACATAATTAGGAAAACAAGTAAACCTACTGACAATATTGAAATTCGTGAAACCGATATCATCAACAGAAAAGAAGCAAAAATTAAAACAGCAAAGTAAAATAGGTTTTTGTACCTGTTTCCCAAATGAATCGAATAAACAGCAAGACCTAATACCAAAAATGAGTTTGAACCAATCAAACTTACTGGGATGAGAAACAATTCCTCACGATAAGCGCTAATACTGAAATTCGGCTCCAGAAACATTTTGATGGAAAGAATGACGGCATTGATGAGAAATCCTAAGAGTAATCCATCCACCACAGTCTGTTTGATTTCTTCTTTCCAGGCCTTCGCAATAGAAACAAAAATCAAAACCTCAAAGAGTAGCAAAATTCGAATTAATGCAAAATCATCATACCAATCTTTGATAATCCAATAAAGAAAGGCCCCCATTCCAATGACAAGAAACCAAGAAATCCTTTCTTGAAGTGCTTCCTGATGTCTGATTGTTAGAGCTAGCGCGAATCCAATCGGAATCACAGGATAACTCATAAAATTGGATGTTACAAAACAAGGTAGAATCGCTAAAATACTACCGAAGGAGAAAAAGTCTTTTTCCGAATATTTGGAATGAAGGTAAATTAAACCAACGGCCCAGAAAAACATAAACAATTTTATCGCAAGTTTTTCAGGGAGGAGTTGAATCGGGTCATACTCAGCTAATTTAAAAAATACAAAATTAGAAAGTAATATAACAAATAGCAGGTGAAACAAAGAAGAAAAAGAACTTTTCCTCTTTTTGTAATTCCAGATGAAATAAATAGAAAAAAGAAAGAACCCTAAACCAATTGCATCATTTCTAAAAAACTTTTGGTTTGTTTCTCCAAAAAAAAGACTTAAAAAACCAAAGAAGAATAAAAAATCAAAAAGGAGAAGTAGGATTCTCTTCATCTTAAAGCCAGTTGGCAGTTTTAGGAATATATTTGTCAGGCATCGACTTATAGAAAAAACTTTTTTTAGAAACAATGAGATTAAAATAGAGAATGTGACGAAGTGCCGCAACCCCATCTTTCCATGTAATTTTTTTCCCTTCTAAATAATTTCTTGGAAAATAAGAAATTGGAAATTCCAATACCCTAATTTTAAGACGTGCTAACTTAGCGGTAATCTCTGGCTCAAATCCAAACCGCTTTGATTCCAGGTTGATATTTTGAACAATTTCTGACCGAAACGCTTTGTAACAAGTTTCCATATCGGTGAGGTAAAGCCCACTTAAGAAATTGGAGAGGATTGTGAGGATTCGATTGATCAGATAATGGAAAGTGCGGTGTACTTGACGGCCATCTTTTTTAAAACGAGAACCGAACACAACATCCGCTTTACCCTTCGCAATTGGTTCAATGAGCATATGGATTTCATCCATGTCATATTCAAAATCTGCATCTTGAACAATAATAATATTTCCCGTTGCCTCAGCAATCCCACGGTGGAGGGCAGCGCCTTTTCCTTGGTTCTTTTCTTGGATCAAGATTTTATATTCCGAACGAAACCGAAATTCCTTGAGGATGGCAAGCGAGTGGTCGCGTGAGGCATCATCGATGAATACAAGTTCTTTTTTGGTCGGCAATTGGAGGGAATCAATCTTTCCTAAGAAATCTACCAGATGGGCAGACTCATTGTAAATAGGAATGATTAGGGATGTTTTGTTTGCTTTCTCAGGACTTACGAGGTTACGTCTAGCGACCATAGCTACTATCTAGGAATTACGGAGAGAAATGAAAGTCAAGCGGTAAAAAGCGATATATGAGATGGGGGAATCGCTATTTATTTCTATATTTACGAAGGCCCATAATTCCATGAACCAATGTTAGAATTAAGGCATAAAAGCCAGAAATGTTTTCACGGTTTTTTAACATACGAAAATGGGCTAACATCACTTTTTTCTTGTTAGACGTTGCAGCTCCCCTACGCACCCGATACCGCGCTAGTATCTCAGAATTAGCATAGGCAATTTTACCATCACGAAGGATATCGAGCCAGAGTGCGTAATCATCTCTCAAACTTTTCAAACTTGGGTCAAAGAATTTTTTTCCAACACTGGGAACATGATAAATAGCAGTCAGTAAACCCACTCGATTGTAATGTAACAAATCACGATAAGAATACTTCTTCGATTTTACCAGAAATGGTTCACAAAACTCAAAACCATCCTCATCAATGATGCGGTAAGATGCGAATGAAAATGGAGCTTTCGATTCTTCCATAAATGGGATCATCTTTTCCAAAAAATTAGGTTCCCACAAATCATCGGCATCAAGAAAAGCAATGAATTCACCTTTTGCTAATCGTATCCCCGTATTACGAGTATCAGCAGATCCCGAATTTTTTTCTTTAGCTATGAATTGGATACGAGAATCCGAAGCCGCAATTTTTTTGGCCAAAGCTGCTGTTTCATCTTTGGAACAATCATCCACAAGTAACAATTCCCAATCTGTATAGTTTTGATTTTTAAGAGAATTTACAGATTCCTCAAGATAGGAAACCGCATTGTAGGCTGGCATAATTACAGATACTTTAGGCATAAAAATTTACTTCATTTTAAAGAGATTGGTTTATTAGAAAGGAAAAATCAAAATAGAACTGGAAATGAATTTAGTATTTCAGACAAATCAAAGCGTTTGGAAAACTAATCTTACTTCTGGTTTTTTATTTCATCCACCAAACGATACAACCTTTCTTTCCAATGTACGTTTTGAACGTCGAAGGTCTTCTTGATTTTTTGTTTACTCAGGACGCTATAGGAAGGTCGTTTGGCATCTGTCGGATAATCTTCGGTAACAATAGGTATCACCTTACAATCATAACCAAATGACCTAACAATCTCATAAGCAAAATCATACCAACTGGCAACACCTTCGTTCGAAAAATGAAAGATTCCAGACTCCTTTGAGATGGCAGCAGAAAAACATACACGTGCAAGGTCTCCGGCCCAAGTTGGAGTTCCCATTTGGTCGTCTATAACGCGAAGGCTATCCTTTTCTTTGGACAACCGAGCGATGGTGTTAAAGAAATTTTTTCCAAACTTAGAATAAACCCATGATGTTCTAAGGATTAACGAATCTGGGTTGGTATCTAAAACGGAATCTTCTCCATCAGATTTTGTTTTTCCATAAACAGAAATGGGGTTTTTAAGATCTACTTCTTTATAAGGACGAGAATGATTTCCATCAAAAACAAAATCCGTTGAGACATGAATGAATTTTGCTCCCAATGATTTTGCATACTTTGCAATTCTTGTGGGTCCATCCACGTTCACTAACTCTGCGTTTTGTTTGTCTTTCTCCGCCAAATCCACAGCAGTATAAGCCGCGGCGTTGATAATTGCTAAATAATTAGAAGAGGATTGATTGGAAAAAAAATCTTTGATACTGACTTCGGAACCTAAATCCAACTGGGAGCGATCTACAAATTCGAAATGATACTCTTTCTCTACTTGAGATAAAGATCGGAGTTCATTTCCTAACTGTCCGGTAGATCCTGTAACTAGAATTTTTTTCATTATCTTTTAGTTCTTAAATTCTTATGAATAGATAGTTTCATTTAAGATACGAAGTAAATATTGACCGTATCCATTTTTCTTCAAAGGTTCTGCTAAATTTTCCAATTCCTTTTTAGAAATATAACCTTTGCGATAAGCAATTTCTTCGGGACAAGCAATCTTAAGGCCCTGTCGCCTTTCTACAGTCTCAACAAATGTGGAGGCTTCTAGAAGAGATTCATGAGTCCCTGTGTCGAGCCAGGCATACCCTCTTCCCATCAGTTGGACATCTAAACTACCTTTTTCTAAATAGATCTTATTCAGATCAGTAATTTCAAGTTCTCCTCTTTTGGAAGGTTTCACTTGTTTTGCATATTCGACTACATTAGAATCATAAAAATACAATCCAGTAACAGCATAACTGCTTTTGGGCTTTAGAGGTTTCTCTTCGATCGACACAGCCCTTCTCTCACCATCAAACTCAACAACACCATACCTTTCGGGATCATTCACATGATAGGCAAAAACAGTAGCTCCATTTTTTTTGGATACTGCCGCATTCAGCTGTTCTTCCATACCATGACCAAAAAAAATATTATCGCCCAAAATCAACGCTGAAGGTTCCCCACCATTCAAAAACCGTTCCCCTATGAGAAAGGCTTGCGCCAATCCATCGGGAGAAGGTTGTATCTCATATTGTAAAGAAATTCCCCACTGGGAGCCATCACCTAACATTTCTCGAAAAAGCGGAGTCGACTCTGGAGTTGAAATAATCAAAACTTCTTTGATACCTGCAAGCATAAGCGTACTTAAAGGATAATAGATCATTGGTTTGTCATAGATCGGCAGTAATTGTTTACTCACGACCTTAGTTACTGGATACAGACGTGTTCCCGAACCACCTGCTAAAATGATACCCTTCATTTGTTTTTTAATTCCTTATATTGTGAATCATAATATTTGTTATATTCGCCAGAAAGAATTTCTTCCCACCAGGATCTATTTTCCAAAAACCAATCCACAGTTTGTTCGATGGCTTCTTCAAATTGATACTTTGGTTTCCAACCCAATTCAGTTTCTATTTTCGATGGGTCAATCGCATAACGAAAATCATGCCCAGGACGGTCCTTAACAAATTGAATCAATTTTTTATGAGGTGCACCCTTGGGATTTTTTTCATCCATTAGTTCACAAATTTTATAAACAATGTCTAAATTGTTTTTTTCATTTCGAGTCCCAATGTTGTAAGTTTCACCAAACTTACCGTCTCTCATTACTAAATCAATGGCTAGGCAATGGTCTTTTACATACAACCAATCTCTTATATTTTCACCAGTTCCATAAACCGGGAGTGGTTTTCCCTGGAGACAGTTTAATATCATAAGAGGAATTAATTTTTCGGGAAAATGAAATGGTCCATAATTATTAGAACAATTAGTTGTAATTACGGGTAATCCATAGGTATGGAAATAGGCACGAACTAAATGGTCAGACCCAGCTTTTGAAGCCGAATAAGGAGAATTAGGTGCATACGGAGTTTGTTCTGTGAATGCCCCATCTGCACTCAAGGAACCAAACACCTCATCGGTCGAGACATGAAGGAATAATCTCAATTGTTTTTTAGCATGTAACATTCTCGCGAGTTCTAACATGTAAAAACTTCCCATCAAATTTGTTTTCACAAATTCTTCCGGGCCAAGAATAGATCGATCCACATGAGATTCGGCTGCAAAATGCGCGATCTCTGTCACAGGAATATTTTCCAATTTAGAGAAAACTTCAGCTTTATCGGTAATATCCAATTTTATAAATTGAAGTCGTGAATCGTCCTTCCATTTTTCTAGATTTTTTAAATTACCAGCATATGTTAACTTATCAACAACAGTGATTGATACATTCTCCGTGGATTCGAGTATCGTGTGAACAAAATTTGAACCGATAAAACCGGCCCCACCTGTGACAAGAATCTTTCTTTGTTTCATTCTTTAACCTATACTGTCCTTTCAATCATGTTATAACTAGGAATAAAAAATCTGCTTAAAAGCAATTGGTTTATCAACTAAAATGGACTAATAAAATCTTTAAATAATGTTAGTTGCTTATCCTTTTCAGATAAAATACAACTGTCCGTATTGATACCCCAATCAATTCCGATTGTTGGATCATTAAACAATATCCCACCCTCAGATTCCTTAGAATACTCATTGGTTACTTTATACAAAAATTCTGTATTGTCTTCCAAAACAAGGAACCCATGGGCAAAACCTGACGGAACCCAAAATATTTCATGATTTTTTTCTGTGAGAGTTACAGAGACATACTGACCATATGTTTTGGAATTTTTTCTAATATCTACAGCGATATCCAATACAGATCCTTTTACCACTCGAACCAATTTCCCTTGGTCCATCGGGGGAGCTTGGAAGTGAAGTCCACGCAAAACATTTTTATTGGATTTAGAATGATTGTCCTGTTGAAAAAGTTCCGGGATTCCCAAAGCCGTGTATTCGGAAGCCTTAAACGATTCCAAAAAAAAGCCCCTATCATCTCCATGAACCGTTGGTAAAATGAGTACGGGACCAGAAATGGGAAAATTTTGAGTTTTCATAGATTTAAGCTTTTATATGTCCTTTACCGAACTCTTCGAACAAGTTCTTTTCCGAGGAGCGACATGTCAATAGAAGAAAATAATACCGGATTCTAACCGAACAGTTTCGAATATTTTGTTTTCAGATAACGAAACTTAAATAGAGTTGGAGTAACATTTATGAAACCAAAAATTTCAGTATGTATGGCAACATATAACGGTGAGAAATATATTGCAGAGCAACTTAACTCCATCCTGACACAACTATCAGATAACGATGAAGTGATCATCTCCGACGATTCCTCTTCTGATGGAACGGTAAAGATCTTAGAAAAATTTGCTTCCGAAGATGCAAGAATCCAACTTTTCCTCTTCCAAAAATTCAGAGATCCAATTCAAAATTTTCAGAATGCTTTAGTCCAAGCAACAGGAGATTATATTTATCTATCAGACCAAGACGATCTTTGGATTGAGAACAAAGTAAAAACAATTAATCAAATATTAGAAAACTATGACTTAGTTTTGCATAACTCCATCGTAACTGACGAAAATTTGAATCCGACCCATCCTTCATTTTTCAAATTATTTGGATCAAAAAAAGGGATTATCAAAAATATCATTCGAAGTTCTTATTATGGATCTTGTATGGCCTTTCGCAGAAATATTTTGGATCAGGCAATTCCCTTCCCCAAAACCAAAGAAATCGGTCATGACCTTTGGTTGGGCCTTGTTGCCGAATTAACGGGTAAGGTAGAACTTCTCGAAACTCCCTACATTTATTACCGAAGACACCAAAACACCTTCACTTTAAGAGGATTAGGAGGTACCAAGCGAAGTATGTTTCAAATTATCAGAGGGCGATTGATTATGTTAAGAGAACTTACAAAGTTTTATTTTAAGTAAGTCCTGAATGATTACCCGAGTTTGGAACGGATTTTGTTTTCAAAAAGGGTTAAAGCAGCGTCTATCGTTTCATGCATATCGAAATATTTATAGTCACCTAATCTTCCACTGATAAAAACATTTTCTAATGCATCAGCTTCCTTTCTGTAAACCTTCACTAAATCTGTATTCCGTTTGTCATTAATAGGATAATAAGGATTAGACCCATCATCTAAGGAAGAAAACTCTTTAATTGTTAGCGTTGAGTTTCCGTATGTTCTTTCTGGATGAAGATGCCTAGGTTCATGAATTCTTGTAAATGGAACCTCTTCCTCAGCATAATTCATAACAGATGTACCTTGATAATCATCAACAGAATGTATTTCCGTTTCAAAACGAAGGGTACGATATTCTAATTTCCCAAACTTATAATCAAAGTATTGATCAATAGGCCCACTATAGATGAGAATTGTATCTTTAGGAATCTGATCCTTAACATCAAAAAAATTGGTGTTTAAAGAAGTAGTGATGAGGGGATTAGAAAGCATTCTTTCAAAAATTTTTCCGTAACCATCTTTGGGAATCCCTTGCCATCGACTATAGTAGTAACTTTCGTTATAATTTTTTCGGATAGGAAGTCGATTTAATATAAATTCAGGTAATTCCTTTGGATCCTTGTTCCACTGTTTTTTGGTATAACCTTTAATGAATGCTTCGTATAACGGGCGACCGATTAAAGATACGGCTTTTTCTTCAAAGTTTTGTGGTGGGTGATCAAACTTTTCCTTTGCCTTTTCTTTTTCCAAAAAAGCTTCCACTTCATATGGTTTTAGATTCAAACCATAATATTGATTGATTGTCTCCAAATTGATCGGCATCTGGTAGACTTTATTTTTGAAAGTGGTTAGAACTTGGTGATAGTAATTATTAAATTCAGTAAACCTATGAATATAATCCCAAACTTTTTGATTCGAAGTATGAAAGATATGAGTTCCATAAGTATGGAATTCAATTCCCGTTTCTGGATTGATTTCGGAATAGCAGTTCCCCCCGATATGATTTCTTTTTTCTATTACGAGGACTTCCTTCTTTAGTTCAGAAGCAACTCTCTCCGCAATGACCGAGCCAAAAAAACCAGATCCAACAACTACAACTGAGTATTTTGAATAATCCATAAACGTGCTTATAGAACAATAATAACTTTAGCATTCCATTTTCAATTTATTTTTCTTTAATTGCACAAAACACTTTACACAAGTTTGAGTAGTAAAATCCAATTAAAAATGGAAAATGAAGAGATTTGACCAGAGATGATTAAAATAGAGAGAAAAAACAATAAAATCCTGATTAAGGAATTCTTATTAAAAATCTTGTATCAGTTACACAAGTTTAACCTTTTTAAAAGGCTTTTTCTAAGTAGTAAACCGAAGGTCTTTGTCAGCCAAAAATTCCATACAAAACAAAATGTTCGTTTGGTGCTATTTTCCACATTTAATCTTAAAGGTCAAGTCACTGAGAATCTTAGATTTTATCTTAAAAATCTATTCGAACTTGGTTCAGATATTGTCTTGGTAGACACTTCACCAGTTTCCATTGAAAAGGAAATTGAATCTATAAAACCATATTTAAAACACTACATTTGGCGTGAGAACATTGGATATGATTTTGGATCGTGGAAGACCGGTTTATTCGAAACTGAAAACTGGGAAGAATACGAACAAATCGTATTCACAAATGATAGTATTTATGGACCACTCCAGTCATTAAAACCAATCTTTGACAAGTTTAATCAGTCAGACTATGATGTTTGGGGACTAACAGATTCATACGAATTTGGCTATCATGTTATGAGCTATTTTTTAGTATTCCAAAACAGAACACCGAAATCCAAGCTGTTTAAAGATTTTTGGAATGGGCTGTGTTATTACCCTACTCGCTTTAAAAAACTGTTAATTCTTGAGTATGAGGTAGGCGGAACCAAATATTGGCTGGATCATGGATTCAAAGTGGGATCTTACGTTGAATACAAAAAACTCAATCAAATCATCGACCACAAGCATTACATGAATCCTACCCATGTATACTGGGATACAATCATTAAGGATCATGGATTTCCATTCCTAAAAAGGGATCTAATCAAAGCCCTCATATCAGAAAATTTAACTGATGAAGTAAAAAAAATCTTAACCACAAATCGATATTATCCTATTGATAATATCGATCTTATGACTTAACTAAAAGAAATTGCCCTAAACTTTTAAAGGAACCAATCTTTCTTCAATATTAATTTTACCCGCTTCTCCACCTTCGTGATATTCAGCGTCTTGGTTCACATTCCAGACATCATACACATTACGATCCTGAGCTATGTTTTCAACAGTTAACATAGCAGTCATCATCGCATGATCTTGATTATTATATTTATGCATCCCATTTCTACCAACTAAATGAAGATTAGGAAATTTGCCTTGAATCTCAGTTTTTAAGATATCAATATGATCTTGATAAACATCATCATAAACCGGGTAGGCTTTCTTTTGGCGAACAACGAAACCCTCTTTTATATCTTCAATTTTTGTTAATCCTAACTTGACAACTTCCTTCTTCGCCAAGTTTACAAGTTCTTCATCTGAAGAAGTCCAAAGGCCGTCCCCCTCAAAACAGAAGTATTCGAGCCCATAACAATTGTAAGATTCATCAG
>NZ_JAFFPS010000031.1 GCF_016919165.1 Leptospira chreensis | reverse complement strand
AGCAAGGCCGGCTTGTAAATCAGGAATATGAACAAAATAAGTTTCGATATCTGCTTCTGTAACGCCTGTTTGACTGAGCGCAAAAGGAGAAATCGGAACGGATTCCCCACCGATATCGATTCCAATTCCAGAAACCACAATCAGGATACTGGCAATATGAACCACGGAAGTGAGGAGGGGATTATTGTTTGAGTTCTCTGGGGTTAGATAATTTGCCACAACATCAGTGAGTTCTTGTGGGAAATTCCAACGTTTCAAAAGATTTTCGGACACTTCCATATGTGTGTATCCAAAGTATTTTTTCTCTAAAACAGGGAAGGGTTCTTGGTTGTCTTTTAAATCGGTTTTGATTTGCATCATGACAGGGCTAAAGAACTGAGCGAGAACGATTTTACCAACACTACAAAGGAGTCCCGAAGTGAAGGCAAGGTCCTTATCAATTTTAAGTTTTTTATGTTGTACGATTTTACTGGAAAGTTCTGCAACAAGCAGTGAAGAAGTCCAAAGTTGTGCCGCTTCCAATTGGTAACTATTTAGATCTTGGGATAAAATGCCTTTCGCTGCTGTGAGAAGGACAATTTCTTTTACCGTTTTGATTCCAAGAGTCATAAGCGCCTCTTGGACAGTTCGGATGGGTTTGGATGCCCGGTAGTAAGCAGAATTAGAAAGTTTGATCACGTTTGCCGTGATGGCCGGGTCCTTCGAAATTTCCTGTGCAAGGTCAGCAATATTTACATCTGGTTTTTGGAGTTTTTCCAAAACCTTAGACACAACCGACGAAATGGCAGGTAGTTTATTTACGTCTTGTAATACTTCATCAACCTTTGATTTTAGCATATTCGCCTAACGCACCTTATAAAGGTATTTTTCCATACCAGCTTTTTTTAACAAAACACGTCCGTCGTCACAGTAAAGACTGATGGTTCTTCCTTCGTTCCCTGCCACATCTTCCACTATGACAGGGATTTTTTTCTCTTCCATAAATTTTTTGACAATAGCGATGTTCTGTTCCCCAATGTTCTGTAAAAACTGGGAATTGATTCCCTTAAACATGGACGCCCCTCCGAACATTCGACAAGAGAATTGACCAATGTTGGATCCTTGTTGTTTCATCATTTCGATGAGGATGGGTAGGGCGGTTTCTCCGTACTTATGCGGAAACTTTGTGGCGTCTTTACCTGTTGGATCTTTGGCAAGCATGATGTGGGAAATGGCTCCCACTTTTTGCTCAGGATCATACAAAACGATTCCTATGCACGAACCCAATGTAGTTCGGAGCACATCCGTATCTTTTCCGACTTTGATGTCAGCTATTCCTACATTGATGATTTTGGATTTTATAGACATTCTACTTGTTTCTGGAGAGTGGAACCGTTACTTAGGTATTATAGATAGTAACCTTTCCTTATGCGTTCAATCAAAAAAACTACTCCCCCAAGAAAATCTACCAAAAAAGGTTTCAAAACAACGGAACCTTATCTCTTCCAAACCATCGGAAAAACGGAAGTCCACATTCTGGGAACGGCCCATGTTTCCAAACAAAGTGTAGATGAAGTCGAAAAAATGATCCGCACACTCAAACCCGATCTCATTTGTGTTGAGTTATGTGAATCTCGGATGAAGTCGGTAGAAGATCCCGATTACTTAAAAAAATTAGATATATTCAAAGTATTTAAAGAAAGAAAGATGTGGTTACTTTTATCCAGCCTCATCCTTTCTTCTTTTCAGAAAAAAATCGGCAATAAAGATATCAAACCTGGTGATGAAATGCGTAAGGCCATCACTATTGGTCGTGCGCTTAAGAAACCGGTGGTGGCAGTCGACAGGGAAATCCAAACCACACTCAAAAGGTCTTGGGGGAACGTAGGTTTTTTCTCTAAGATGTATCTTTTCAGTGCTCTTCTTGCATCGCTTCTTGTTCGTGAGGATGTTTCAGACGATAAAATTGAAGAGATGAAGTCGGATGACATTCTAAAAGATCTATTCTCGCAAATTCCTAAAAAATATGAGTCTGTTAAACATGTCATCATCGATGAAAGGGATGTGTATCTAGCGGAAAAAATTCGCCAAGCGGCAGAAGGTAAGTCGGTCAAAAAAGTTTTGGCTGTTGTAGGTGCTGGTCACTTAGCAGGGATTGAAAGAAATCTCCATCAGGCAAACGACTTGACTGTGTTAGACGAAGTTCCGAAACGCAAGTGGTGGGACAATATTAGTATCATTCTATATCCTGTGTTTTTTGCAGGACTCATTGGTTACACTACTTGGAGCCAAGGTGGGGAAGCCGGTATGGATTTGTTTTCCAAACTGATTTATATCAAAGGTGGACTTGCGGCTCTCGGGGCACTCATTGCTTGGGCCCATCCCATCTCCATCCTACTTGCCTTCATTACCGCACCCATTGGAACTTTTATTCCTATCTTTAAGGCCGGTTGGGTGAGTGCTCTTTCGGAATCGTATTTACGCAAACCCCTTGTGGAAGATTTCGAACACATTGCGGAAGACTCAGAGACAGTGGCGGGATTTTGGAAGAACCGTGTCCTCCATATCTTTCTCGTTTTTTTCCTTCCCCAATTTGGGTCTACGATTGGAACTTTTATCGTAGCCGGAAAAGGCTTGAAGAATTTATTTTAAGATGTAGGATTAGTTTCGTCTAATCACTGTAGTAAGAAAGTATGAAACGAAAGTTTGCCATTGGATTCATTCTAATTTTCCTAACCTATCTAGGATGCAAATCTTCGGTTTTCGGATTCTGTACTTCTGCGGAAAAGTTTGTGGAACGGGCCTCCGTTCCCCCTTGCCACCAATCGGCAGAGTCCGATGAAAATTCTGCCAACTCTGACTCTTGTGAATGTCCCATCATACATGAAGAACTCCAGTCGTCCAGTGCGACTGACTTCCCGATTTGGAAACAAGTCAAAGTTGTGGTTTGGGATGGATTTACGGCTTCTAAACAACCGCATTCCTTACACAAACCTTCGGGGCAGTGGTTCGTTTCGGGCCTCCGCAGTTCTCCTCCTTATTTCCCCACTCGCACCGTTCGACTTCTGATTTGAGATGACCACACCGAATTTCGGTGAATGGATTTTTACATTTCAAATTTATTGATATTTTAACAGAGGTTATACGATATGAATCGCAAAGAATTATTACAAAAAGCAGGAATGGCAGTTGCCGTTTCCGGAATTTTATCTACACTTTCCGCAGAAGACCATGACCATTCTACGATGACAATGCCAACAGCAGGAAAATCAAAGTATGCTAAAGCAATGATGGCAGCTATGCATTGCCAACTTTCTGCTGAGGTATGCCTCAGCCATTGTTTGACAGAACTTGGAAAAGGGGATAAGTCACTCGCGGCTTGTGCCGTAAGTACAAGAGAGGTCATTAGTTTATGTGATTCTTTTGTGAAACTAGCAAGCCAGTCTTCTGCTTTCACAAAGAAGTTAGCTAACTTATGTATTGAAGTTTGTGAAGCATGTGCGAAGGAATGTGATAAACATGCGAACCACCACACAATCTGTAAAGAGTGTAGGGACAGCTGCCTTGCTTGTATTAAAGAGTTAAAGAAAGTCTAACCATCGGCTAGACCAAATTTGCCACTGTCCGCCGTTTGGCGGGCAGTTTTTGAATCGAATTTTCTAGAATCAAATCACTAACGTTTTTTAGTCTTTTTCTTTGCTTTTGGTTTCGCTACTGGTTTTGATTTTTTGGCTGGTGTTGTTTTTTTCACTGCCGACTGCTTCTTTACTGCCAGTTGTTTCTGCTTCTTTTTATAAACCGATGGTTCATACTTTGAAAAATCCACTTCAATCTTTTTAGGGACTGCAAAATCAGGATTTGCTTTGGGAGAAGAATGAATGGCGATGCTATCTTTGGGAGTGCCTAAAAATTCTCTGAGTGTACGAATGTTTTCATTTCGTCGGACTAAGTTATAATTTCCAGGGATATCAAACCATAAGTCACGGCCTTGGCCAAACTCTGTGCTCTCTTGCGGCGGGAA
The DNA here is from genome assembly GCF_016919165.1 of Leptospira chreensis. Taxonomy (GTDB): domain Bacteria; phylum Spirochaetota; class Leptospiria; order Leptospirales; family Leptospiraceae; genus Leptospira_A; species Leptospira_A chreensis. Next base: position 264,337 of record NZ_JAFFPS010000031.1, on the reverse strand, counting down.
GGAAAAATCTTCAATGGCAGAGAGAGGTTGGAATAGAGGAAAGAAGAGGGCATTTTTGTAATTTGTTTTGACCCAATCGGATTCATAACCCCAATACGACTGTCTTGTGTTTGTAAACCGGTCAGAACCATGAAAGGGAGTTCCAAGAGTGATGAGGCGTTTGACTTTTCTTCTGGCTTCATCAGGCAAAATCAAAACGAGAAGCCCACCCGTATTATGAGCAATCAAAGTCACTTCGTTAGGTGCTGTCAGGATTTGGCTCGCAAGATACTGAACTGCTTCTTCTAAAGATAAAGGGTCTCGCAAGGTAGAAAGGATTCCTACTTTGAATCCCAAGTTGTCTAAATTGGATTTAAGTCTAGAATAGTAGGAACGCCCGGCGAGAAACCCAGGAACGATCAATATATTTTTATCCTTATTATTCTCCACAAACAAATGGCTGGGAAGATAAAACGACAATAACGCCCAAAAACGTTCCAGATATTCTATGAATCGAAACATGAATTAAATGATTCTGTCTGACTCAATTCTTGTCTATGAAAATCAATTCCAGCGCCAGAAGAATTCCTGAATTGACCGATTACCGTACTCACATAGGATTGCCTTTTAGAATCGTATGCGTCATAGTTTCTCTCTTATTATTCTTTTAGGCTTTTTTCCTGCGGTTCTTTTGGCCGATCCGGGGAATTATGAAGAAGCAGCGAAGCTTTTGCCCCAAATTTGGGAAACAAAATACCCCCTTCCTTATGGAAAACTTACGAAAAAGGACCCTTTGAAACAAGGAATCCGGCAAGTGGCCCGTAAAAAGGGAAAGTATTGGATGTACAATTTCGAAGTTTTTATGCCAAAATACGAAAGGAAAGAGACGGTAGCCGTTCCGAAGGAAGACGGCCGTAATATCCTCGTATTTTTTTTATGGAATCCTGCGGTATCGGAAGAACCACATAGGATCGAACTCGGGGAACCACACGAAGGGAAATGATATGGAGAAACAGAAATCGGATCAATTGATCAGAGAAACGATGAAGACTGCCGGCCTATCGGAGGCATTCATTGCCGATTTTATTACCAAAGTAGATGCTGTGCGAAACGGCGAAACAGGAATGGTCCACTGGGAAGAAGTCGGAGATTTGGATCCCAAAACAGATGAAATCTCTTTAGAATCCATCCATTCTTCTTATCCAACAGATCTAAAGCTTCTTTCCAAATTGGTGGTGATTAAATTGAATGGGGGCCTTGGAACTAGTATGGGCCTCGACAAAGCAAAGTCTCTTATCCCCATCAAAGATTCTATGTCCTTTCTTGCGGTGATGTCCAAACAAATTGAATTCATTCGTTCTGAATATGGGATCGATGTTCCTCTTATCTTTATGGATTCTTACAACACACAAAAAGATTCACAAAAGGAATTAGAGAAAAACGGATTCAAACAGACACTCCGCACTAGTTTTTTACAAAACAAAGTTCCTCGTTTGGATGCAAAAACCTTTGCTCCCATCCAAAACAAAAACGAAATAGAAAACTGGTGCCCGCCGGGTCATGGTGATATTTACTTCACTATGGTACAGGAAGGGATTTTGGATGAATTACTTTCCAAAGGTTTTGAAATCGCCTTCCTTTCCAATGGAGATAACTTAGGGGCTACAGTTGATCCACATATTGTGAGTTATCTTTTAAAAGAAGACATTCATTTTGCGATGGAGATGACTCCGAAAACTCTCGCTGATAAAAAAGGCGGAGCCATCTACCGGAAAACTGTCGGTGGAAAGTTTATCAAATATGAATTGTTAGAAACAGCACAAGTTCCGAAAGAACATGAAAACGAATTTAGCGGTCTAGGAAAGTTTAGAACCTTCTCTACTAATAACCTTTGGATCAATCTTCGTGCTTTAAAAGAAAGATTCAATCAAGGGAATTTCTCTTTATCACTCATTGTGAATCCCAAACAAGTGGATGGGACTGCGGTGATCCAATTGGAAACAGCGATGGGAAGTGCCGTTGGCAATTTTCCTAAATTCAAAGGAATCATCATTCCGAGAGACAGGTTTGCTCCGGTTAAAAAAACAGAAGACTATCTCATCCGTCGTTCGGATGCTTATGTGCTCAATTCTGACTTTTCACTGACAATGGCAAAGGAAAGAAAGTCCGCAGGCCTTGGTGAGATTTTGGTGCTTCTGGATGAAACACATTATAAAAAAATTCATCAGTTTGATTCTTTGTTTAAGGAATATCCTTCTCTTCTCTATTGTGAGGAGTTAGTGGTTTCTGGTGAGATTTTATTTGATCTTCCTATCACTCTAAAAGGCAAAGTGAAATTTCAAAATCTATCGGGTGGATTGAAAACAATCTCTTCCTTAAACCGAAAGGAATTTGAAAACGAAACTATTTCTTTATGATTTTTATGAAAAGAATCTTTCTCTTTTGTTCTTTGGTAGTATTCGTTCATTGTGGTGCACCTTTTTCTTTTCGATCTGCTTGTTACGAACGTAACAAATGTTCAACGATTGAAGGCGAATGTTTTCTCAGAAATGATGCTTTTTATAAAATTTCAACTAGTAGCCCCAGTTATAGTGCCGCGGATCTCACAGCTCTTGCGGGGAGTTGCCTAGGACTAGAGAAAACTTGTCGTAAAAACTGCGAGAGCGGAACTATTTTTTAGCTTTCAAATCAAGTATTTGTTTCATCTGAGCGAGCATACGATTCACATAAATTTCGTTTAATGAAATTCTCCAGTTGATGAGCGCTCCTTCGTAAATATTGATTAGATCCCGTGCAAGTTCCATTGCATTGGCCGTTTCATCTAATAAACCTTTTTCTTGCCATCTTCCTATGTACATTGCAAACATAGTTTCCCATCGAAACACAATGGATTTGAATTCATCACTAAATGGTTGTTCGCCGACTGGGAATTGGCAGGAAAAAATGGCAATGGGGCAACCTTGGTAATAAGAAGCATCCTCATGCATCTGAATGGTAACAGCCTGGGACAATTCTGCGATAAAATCATCAGGAGTAGGAGACTCTCGTAGAATTTGGCGAAACCAAACGAGAACATCGGCTCCATAGGCTTGGATGACTCGAATTCCCAAATCTCGTTTGGATGGGAAGTGGTCGTAGAAAGAGGCTTTTGCCGTTCCGGATTCTCGAATGAGCTGGTTGATGCCTGTGTGGTAGTAGCCCTGTTGGTAGAATCGTTTTTTTGCAATTTCGAGGATGCGGTGTCGCGGGGAGCCTTTCATTGGATTTGAGTATTGGGGAAGGGGGGATTGTGTCAATCATTGCAGACCGTTCTGTCTGTTTTTTGATTTACAGACAGAACGGTCTGAGGGAATCTATCCCCAACAGGAGCCAACCCCCCATGCCCCACACCACCGAAATCCCCGTCCTTTGGAGCCATATGGATGCCAACGGCCATGTCAACAATGGGGTTTATCAATCGTATTTTGATGAAGCAAGGATCCAAGCCCTAGAACAGGAAGGATTTTCCATCCAGGAAATGAGAGAAAAGAAGGTCGGGCCGGTGATGTTAAAGGCTGAGTTGTCTTACCACAAACCCCTCCACCATCCCGATGCGGTTCGCATCGAAACAGGATTTCGGGATATGTCAAAAATAAAGGGCAAGGTCGTACAGAATATGTATCGGATCTCGGATGGTGCTCTTGTTTGTGAGGCTATTTTCTCTGCTCTCTTTTTCGATTTTGAAAGGAACAGGCCGTGGAAAATTCCCGATACCTTCCTTGAAAGGTTTAAAGCAGACGAGAAAACGAATTCGTAACGAACTTGCTTCTTCGCCTTCTGTTTTAGTTTATTCTCTGATAAAGGAGAGTTGGCTTTTTTCGGGAACGAGTCCTTGGTCTTCAAATTCGCCTGACAAGGATTCGTAATTAGGTGAAAGTTTGATTTTCCATTTTCCTTTTTCTTCGAGTAAATCAGAATCTACAATGTTTTTGCCTCGAAAGATTTCGTTTTCATTCCACTTCATGATGATGTTTCCCTCAACATCTTCTGCTTCAATGGTCAAACGAACTGGTTTGACTTTGTTTTTCCCATCCCAATACATCGCTGTCCAAGGACCGATAAACTTTTGTATGGCGGACTCTCCAAAAGTTTTTACTTTTTTTACGTCAACCACTGTGTCAGAGATGACGGATGTGACTGGTTTTGAGAATAAACTCTCTCCCACTCCTTTGGCAGTGGATTGGATGGCAAAAAAATAGAATTGGTTTTTGGTTAGGTTCTGTAATTTAAAACTTGTTTCGGAGGTTTCTTTGACAAGACTCCATTCCGGATCATTTTTTTTACGCATATAGATTTTGTATGAAGTTACTTTGGGAACTGCATTCCAACTAAATAGAAATTCTCCCGTTTTTCTATTTTCAGAAACATTGAGTTCCGGAGTTTTTAATCCGACAGACCTTCCTGCCACAAGTGATGGGAATCCAATGTCTGGTTCTGAAGGCAAACTAAACAATTCTCCTTCAAATTCAGAAGCTACTGCATAGAACGATTCTTTGTTATATGAGTTGTCATCTTTGAACTGGAGCTCTGTTGTCTTTGTTACTTCTTTCCATTGCCCGTTGGTTTTACGAAAGATATGATAGGCGACTGCACTAGGAGAACCTTCCCATTGTAGAAGGGTGGCACCGGCATACAATCCTTTGGATGCGGTTAGGTTTTTGGGTCTGGGTTTTAAAACTTCTGAAGGGTCTAAATGAGCAGATACATAATAACTGGATTCACCAACCAATTGATTTCGTTCAGGAATGACTTGGTAAATTTCGCTATCACCATTACGACTGGCTTTTAAATCAATATACGTTGTCTTTTCTGTTTTTCCTAAAAACCGGTAGATCCTCGCCATGGGATTCCATTTATAAACGGCATAGGTTGTGGATATGGGCTGCGGATCCCATTCGAGTAAAATCCGATCGTTTGTGGCGGCCACCGATGCACGTAGGTTTGTCACAGGTAAAATTCCAGCCGGTTTTGTCGGATCAACCGCAAAACCATCGTTTGAATCAAGAGAGGCTTTGGAGAGGAAATTTTCATCGAGGCTTGCCACTCGGTAATTGTAGGCAGTGCTTTTTTGAATTCCAAAATCTTCAAAGAATGCTTGTTTGGAAAGTCCTACAAGTTGGTATTTACTATCTATTTTACGTTTTCGGTAAACTTCATAGCCGATGGCACGTTTTTCTCTAGACCAACTGATTCGAATGCGATCGGAAAAATCACCGCGAGATGCAAATACTTCTTTCGGTGGAAAGAGGTTGTGTTCTCCGTATTCCAAAGATTCTAAAGCATCATGTAGTTTATTCTGTGTTAGGAGTTCATTTTCCGTTTCTGAATCAGCAACATAAACTGACTTTGTATATTTTGGAAAGGTTTCATAAGAAATCCATAGATACCCTTGGTCACCCCAAGTAGGTCCCCAAGAATTCCAAACTTTGAATGCTTTCTTTTTATCGTTAAAACCCAAAATCACAAGGGACTGTGCCCCTAAAATTTCCCCAGTTCCTGATTCAAAGATGCTATCCGGTTTGGGATCTCTGAAATTTTCATAAACTAAATACCCAATAAGGACGGGTCTTTTTTCAGCTAATGCGAGTTTAATGGAGATTAAGTCGTGAGGTTCAATTCGATAGATTCTTTTTAATCGAGCGTTTCTTCCTGATTCGACGACATTTGCTTTGGGTCTTGTCCTAAAACTAGAAGAAGATTCGTTCATTAGTTCTAGAGAAACGGAACCTCGGCTTTCTGCGAGGACTAGGGCATCCAAAAGGGAAACGGCTTGGTCTTTGCCACTGTTTAACTGGTTATAAATAAAGTTAGGTGAGTATAATACTTTCTGTCCATTTGCGGAAGTGGGACCAATCGAAGAAAGATTCCGAATCCCTTTTTTTTTCGCTTCCAAATAGGAAATGAGACCATACCCAACGGTATAACCAACACTATCTTTGTAGATTCCTTGGTCAGTCGGAAGGGGGAATTCAGAAGTAAAATCAAAACTACTGGGCAAGTCAGAACTTGTCATTTCGGCCCGGAAGGGTGGAATGGTTTGGTAAAGTTCGAAAGGATCGGGAATGAGGCCGGGTTTTCTGGAAGAGGATTTGGATTCTGTTTTTCCAGTGATGGGTTTCGTTTGAAATCCGTATGTGATGAGCGAAACTACAATGATAATCGTTCCAATCGCAATTCGATGTTTGTTGTTCCGTAACATTTTAATCCTCTTCTAAATCAAAGCTGATAGGAAGTCTATGTGCCATTCGTGTGGGTTTCCCTTTGTCATATCCAGGGGAAAACCTTGCTCTTTGGATGATGCGAATGGCCGCTTCATCAAATCCATATCCCGCCCGACCAGAAACAATTTTAACTCCTTGGAGTTGGCCATGTTCATCCACTTGCACCATCACAACCACTGTCTTCTGACTGATGTTAGCGGCCTTGGCAGCTTCTGGAAAATAGGCTTTCAAATCAAAATCGATAATGGGAGTGGGTGGGCGGTCCCCATTGAAGGAAAACAAATACCCATCTTTGTCAGTTCCATTTCCAGAGAGTTGGTTCGGATTCAAATCAGAGTTATCTGGCTTTTCTTCCGCGTCTTTGTTTGATCCTTCTACCCATTCTTGTTTTTCCACAGGAGCGGGGCTTGATGTTCCCCCGATGAGTTCGGGTGGAATCTCTTCAAAAGAAACATCCATATCTTCCATAGATGTTTCTTGGAAGGCCGCGTTACTTGGTAAGGTGAGTATAAAATAAATCAGATAACAAAATACATGCAATCCCACAGAGGCAAATAGACTGGCACGGAAGAGTCCGAACCGTCGGAGCTTGTATTGCAGGTATAAGGTAAATGACTTCATCGAATTTACTTTCTAGTGATGGATATTGGGCGTTGAACTAGAAGTTTGGTTGTGTTTTCCACTGGTGACAAAACTCGCATGGATTTCTTTGGAAAGGATTTCCAAGTGACCAAGCACAAGTTTCATTTTGCGAGTGAAGTAGTTATTTGCCATAACTACAGGAATCGCGACAGCAAGTCCCGCAGCGGTTGCGAGTAGAGCCGTTGAAATACTTCGCATCACCACTTCGGCTCCCGAATTTCCAAGAGTCCCCAAACCATAAAAGGCTTTGATGACCCCAAGAACCGTTCCTAAAAGTCCAATGAAGGGTGTGTTGTTTCCAAGAGTGTTGAGGATGGGGAGTCTTTCTTCCAAAATCAAACGTTCTTTCAGAATTTTTCCTTCCATCAGTTCCTGGAGGCCCTTATGGTTTTCCTTCTCCCGTTCCAAAACAAAATGAATGAACTTGGTATAAGAGTTTTCCATAGGATGGGTTTCCAATAGTTTCTCTGTACCTTTTAGGTCACGGTGTCGGATGAGGAGAGTGAGTGAATCTAGAAGTGATTCTGATTCTTTGTTAAAATTACGTTTATAAACAATCAACCTTTCGATAAATACGGCTATCGCGAGAATACTCGCAAATAACATAACGAGGAAAATGATTTTTTCCCCAAGGTCTACGAAATCTTGCATTTTGGGAACCTTCTAACGGACAGAATTCTCTACCTTGGACTGCAATCAAAGAGAAAAATTACAGAAAAAGAACTTCGGTTGCTTCCAAGTCGGCCCAGTTGAAAGAATGATTTCAAGGATTGGTATGAAGGCAAAAGACATTCTTCCCAGTTTTTTGGGGTTCATTTTTATCATTTTAGGCGTTTCTTTGGTAGTGTTCTATGCTACAAGGTCTTGGGAGACATTCCTCAACTTCTGTCCCAACAAAGATTTTTTATCTTGGGATGAGAATATCCGACTGAATCAGGTATTGGATCAGTATGTGGACTTTCGAAGTGGAAGTTGGTTCCGCGGGGTTATGCCCTTTTTGGAAAGTCCTACCTGGCCACCTCTCCGCTCCATCCTAACTTTTGTTACGCTTTATTTGCCGATAGATGCTTATGAAACTTATCGCGATTCTTTTTTAGGACTTTTGTTTTTGATTTTGGTCTATCCGGCTCTTTTATATATTTCTTTTCGCATAACAAAGTCACTACTATGGTCTGGAATTCTTTCAGGACTCATTTTTATCCTTACCATCCAAACAGGGGAGGTGCCTGCATATTCTCTTTCTTCGATGTTAGAAACCCAGTCCATGTTCTTCCTTCTGTTTTCTATCTATGCCATCTACCGGTTGTATGATGTGGATAACAAAGAATCAGAAATTGATTCAGGGACAAAGTGGCTTGTATTTTTCTCTCTCTTTGGTTTTTATTTCACTAAGTATCCATACGGAATTTTATTCTTTATGGCTTGTTTTGCTTATGAACTAGTAAGGTCACCAGGCATTTATAAAGATGCTTTACTATATCTTTTAAAGAATTATGCCAAAGGCATTCGGTTGGTTTATCTGATCTTTGTTGTGCTTATGGTTTTATCTTTACCTGTGCTTCGAGTGGTCACAAAGATCAACCTAAATCAAAAAGGATTCAAACAGTTTATGTTTGGAATCACCTTTCTTTTGTTTGTGGATCTCTCCGTTTATTTTTTCCGTAAACGTGATGCGGTACAAAAAGTATTTCCAAAAACAGCGGTTGTCCTTTGGGTTTATGCCATTTTTCCTGCTTTTCTTTGGTTGTTTATGAATCCGGATCGTGTGAATGCCCTCATCGATGCCCAAATGATTGTGAATGCATACACTCGCAGTTTTTTCTTAACCCTTTGGACGGAACCGGGACTTGATCCCTCCACACCGGGAGTTTTTGATTTTATATGGGGATTTCGCACCCTCATTATCTTTTCTGTTTTATCCCTTCTCTACTTTGTGTTTCGATCGGGAACTAAATTCCAAACGAAGTTAAAAGACCCACTCCTTGCGGGAACTCTCATTTTGTTTTTGGAGCTTCTGATTTTAGAACTCACAACGGGAAACAAACAACCAAGACATGTTTTGCAATTCATCCCTGCCATCGGTCTTGTTGGGTACCTTTGGATTTTACGTCTGTACCAGCTTGCTGATACCAAAATAGAAAGACTTGCCTCTGTTTCCGTATTTTTACTCACCTCCGTTTTTGTATTTTCCAATGCGGTGTATTCCCAAGGCATTTTGTCTGGTGAGTTTTATGAAAAGAAAATGTTTTGTTATCGGGGAATGAATGCAAGTGATTTCCAACCGGCAAGAGAGATCGCCGAACAGATATCACCTGACAAAAAATACATTCTCATCAACGCATTCCATTTTGAGGAAAAATATGGTTCTCGTGGTCGTGTGCTTGCATCCGATTTTGACCTTGCTATGAAACTAAAAACCTATAAACAAGGAATGGTACGAAACGATAACAAATATCGTTGGAAAGAATGGACGGATTTTGATTCCGTTCTTTTATTGAGTGATGTTTGCCCCGACAGTTTTGTAGAAGAAAAATTTGAAAATAGAACAAAAATCTTGAATAGTAAGTCAACGTTGCTGTCTACTTATAGAGAGAGTTCCGGTATTGCTTGTCTCCAAGAATATAAATTGCTCAAATAGAGAAAAAATTTTATGAGTATTGCTTCCTTTTCCATCAAACGCCCCATTTTCATATCCTCGCTTGTCATCATCATGGTGATCACGGGATTTATTTCCTTAAAACGAATCGGTGTTGACCTTTTCCCTGATATCAACATCCCCTTCGTTGTGGTTTCGACCGTGTATCCTGGTGCCGGTCCGGAAGAAATTGAAACTTCCATTTCCAAACCATTGGAAGAAGAACTCAGTTCCATTTCTGGTTTGAAACGGATCACCTCAAGGAATCAAGAGGGGATCTCTATGGTGTTTGCGGAATTTAGTCTCACCACAGACATCAAATACGCCGAACAACAAGTGCGGGATAAAACCGCTCGTGTGAAACCACTTTTTCCTGATTCTGCCAAAGAACCTCTGGTGCAAAGATTTGATCCCTCCGACCAACCCATTATGCGGATTTCCCTTTTTGCTGATCTCCCGGAAGGGGAACTCTATGATTTGGCAAAAGAGAAAATCAAAACTAAACTAGAACAAGTCAACAACGTCGGTGCGGTAAAAATCATCGGTGGATCTCGTAGAGAAATTCATATCGAGCTGGATCGAAACAAAATCAATGCCTTCCAAGTTCCGGCCATATCCATTGGAAACCAAATCAAAAACTCTGGTGTGAACATCCCCGCTGGAAAGGTAGAAGGGGGAGATAAAGAAACCTCCTTTCGAACCGTTGCCAAGTATGAATCTTTATCTCAAATTGAAAACACGGTTGTTTCCTTTGGTGGAGAGTTTGGGCGAGGGGTTCTTGTCAAAGATTTAGGACAAGTAAAAGACACCCTCCAAGACCGCCAAACAGTGGGTATGTTGTATGCACCTATCAGTGCCGAAGAACACGATGAACCATCCATCATCGGGAAATTATTATTCAAATACGATGCTCCTAAAAAAGAAAGAGTCCAAAAGAAAGCGCTCTTTCTCGATGTGTACAAACAATCGGGAGCCAACACTGTAGAAGTTGCCGATGGAATCCTTGGAAAAATCGACACCATCAACGATCAAATCAAAGACCTCAAAGGGGCACCTAAGGTCATTCTGATTCGGGATGGATCCAAATGGATTCGTGCGAACATTGAAGACGTTACCATCGCCATCATCCTTGGGATCTTACTTGCTGTGATCGTGGTGTATCTTTTCCTCGGAAACGTTCGTTCCACTCTCATCACAGGGATGGCCCTCCCCAACTCCATGTTAGGTGCCTTTATCATTATGTATGCCATGGGTTTTACCATGAACGTAATGACCCTCCTGGCACTATCCCTTGCGGTTGGACTTCTTGTAGATGATGCCATTGTGGTTCGGGAAAATATCTTCCGTAAACTCGAAGAAGGGGAATCTGTCATTGTTGCGGCAAGGAAAGGAACAGAAGAAGTGACTCTTGCCGTCATTGGAACTTCCTTAACGGTCATTGCCGTTTTCCTTCCGATCGGATTTCTTTCTGGGATTGTAGGCCAGTTCTTTAAACAATTTGGTCTGACTGTGGTTTTTGCCATGATCATCTCACTTTTTGATGGTCTGACCGTCGCACCGATGTTATCTGCTTATTTTGCAGGGAAAACGGACATTCATAAAAAGAAAAACATTGTTCTTCGTAACTTTGATAAGTTCCAGGATTTTCTGGACAGAATGTACGGAATCATCATGAAGTTTGCCCTAAAAAAACCATGGGCCGTCATTTTACTTACTTTCCTAACTTTGGTTACCAGTATCTTTTCCCTCGCTTTTGTCAAAAAGACCTTCTTACCTGCCAACGACCAAGGTGAGTTTATGGTGAATGTGGAGATGGCTCCAGGAACCTCACTCCATGGCACATCAGAAACGGTGGAACAAATCCAAAACGAAATCATAAAACAAATTCCTGAGCTGGAACTTCTTGCTACGGTTGTGGGAAATAGCGATGGCGAATCCAATATTGCTACCATCGGTGTGGCCCTCCTTCCTGCAGAATATCGTAAACGAACCACAGGAGATGTAAAAGACCAAATCCGTGAGTTCCTAAAGGCATACCCGCAAGCTAGACCGAAAGTGAACGACTATTCGGCGATCGGTGGTGGGGTGCAATATCCGTTCAACCTGAACTTAAAAGGGGAGAACTTAAAAGATCTAGAAACCTATTCCTTCAAAGTGATGGAAGAACTTCGAAAGGTTCCTGACCTAACGGATGTGGATACATCCTACCGAACCGGAAAACCAGAATTCCAAGTGGTACCGAACCGTGCCAAAATGCAAACCGTCGGTGTGGTTGCCGGTGTGATGGGGGCTGAGCTTCGTTACCATATTGAAGGTGGAGAAGTGGCCAAATATTTGGAAAACGGAATTGAGTATGATGTAAGACTTCGTTTGAAAGAAGACCAACGAAATTTACGTAGGTCTTTCTTTGAAACTCGAGTGCCAAACATCCAAAACCGCCTCATTCCTCTAAGTGCCATTGCGGAAGGAAAGGAAAGTAGTTCTCCGGCAAGGATCATTCGAGAAGACAGATCTCGTGTGGTTCCGATCAACGCCAACCTTGCACCGGGCGGAGCCATTGCTTCGGCATCGGAAGCTGCCACTAAGATCTTAAAGGACAAACTTCCTCCTCCTCCGGGAATCACGTATTCCTTTGTGGGTCAATCGGAAGATTTTAAGGAACTTTTACAAAACATTGTTCTTGCTTTTGGAATGGCCTTAATCTTCATCTATCTTGTGTTAGCTTCTCTTTATGAGTCCTTTATCACACCGATTACGATTCTTTTTGCCATCCCACCTGCGATTTCTGGAGCCTTCTTTGCTTTGGCTCTTACGGGGGAGATGTTGAATTTATTCAGTATGATTGGACTCATCCTCCTTATGGGACTTGTGGCCAAAAACTCCATCCTTCTTGTGGATCACGCTATCCTTGCGATGAAAGAACATGGAATGACAAGAGACGAAGCCATCTTTGATGCGGGTTCCAAACGGTTGCGTCCCATCCTTATGACTTCCCTTGCGATGATTGCGGGAACTCTACCCATTGCCCTTGGGATTGGAGAAGCATCCAAATCAAGAACTGCCATGGGGATTGCCATCATTGGGGGTCTTGTCCTATCCACTCTCATCACTCTCATTGTGGTGCCTGCGGTATTTGGATACATTGACCGTTTGCGTGAAAAGATTGAGGGTGCTTTCCGTCCTGATTTCGAAATCCGACCAGAGGATTTAGAGGACTAACTCCAAAACTTCTGGAATCTAGGGTATAAATTTAAACTTGCCCAAACTTTGAATTCGGCGTTCTCTTGGTTACATGTCCAGCGAACGCCGAATCTACAAACGAATCTCTGAAAAAGTCCATCTCACTTACCGGGTGATCCAATCAGGTTCCGGTTCGGCCCAGTTTTTACCCAAAGACAAAGGGGAAGGGGAATCCCAAGACATTTCGGAAGGGGGACTACTCTTTCGCACGAAGGAACCTATGCCTCTGGGAACTAGGTTGGAATTAGAATTAAGATTCCCTGATGTAAAGTACGTTCTGTACCCTAAAGCAAAGGTCGTACGTTTGGAAGAGTTTGGAGAAGGGGCTTTCTACGAAATAGGTCTTGAGTTCAATCAGCTCTTTCTCGATGATGAAAAACTTTTGTTAGAACATATCAGTCGATTAGAAGTTTAAACTGAAAAGTCTGTATTCCTTAAAACGTTTATTACCCAGGTAGAACTTGTATGTTCCAAAGGATTTCTGTTTTTTTTCGAGGGATCCCTTTGGATCCGATTTCTCTCCTTGCCGTTTATTCGGAAATCATTAGCAAACTTTACTTTCTCGGTTTTGCTTATTGCCTAGCTTATATCCAGAGTGTGTATTTGGAATGGAATGCACCTGACCAAACCAATTGTATTCTTTCTGCCATTCAATTAGTTTTAAGTATCATCCTTGTTTGTACTTCTTTTTTCTATCGAAGGTTCTTCCGATTCGCACCAATTCTTGTTCGATTGACTTTTTTCCTTCTGGTACTTGTAGAAATCGAAACAGGATTTCATGACCCTACCATTCCTTATTTTGATCCCAGGAATTGGTTGACCATCACTGCCTTACTCGGAACCTCTTCTTTCTTTTATCCGGGACTTGTGTGGCAGTACATTTTGGAATGGTCTTTTGTTTTACTCATTTATATTTTCCGAGTTTATTTTACAAATCACACTGTCATCCCCGAGGAAACGTGGCGGGAGATGTCGACAATTTTCCCATTATTTCTTGTGGCCTTCTTTTTGAACCATTGGTGGTTTCGAACGCGGTACATTGCCGCCTACCGCGGTATGTTATTAGAGGAAAAACGAAGGACTTTCTTCCAAGACATTCATGATAGTTTGGGTTCTCAACTCACGGACTTAGTCCTACTGTCCCAAAAGATGGAAAAAAATTCCGCACAGATTACAGACCTCCAATTAAAAAAATTAAAACAACTTTCTGAATCCGCACTTCAATCCTTACGAACTCAAGTCCAAGAAGAAGACCAAAGAGAATTGTTTCAAGAATCCTTGTTAGACGGTCTGAGGTTATTGGTTAAAAAAAGATACAAACTGGCCGGTCGTAATATAGAATTAAAATGGGAATCTTTGGGAGAAGAAGCCATCATTAAAATTCGAGATTCAGAAGTGGCACATCATATCCTTCAAATCTTTAAAGAAGTAACAACCAATGATTTACGGCATGGAAGTGGGATCTCTACTTGGCAGGTGGAAAGAACGCCAGAACATTTACAATTTCGATTTTCCACGGAATCAAATCGATTGCCAGACAAAGAAGAAAGTTCTTTTCGCGAGTCCCAGCCAAAACAAAACACTCTGTCTGAATCGGGAATTGGCGAACGAGGGTTACACCAAAGAATCAAATCTTTAAATGGAGAACTCACCATCAACGAATTTCCTTACCAAATCCATATGAAACTTCCTATGGGACTTTTTGATTTATGAAATCCGTTTCTATTGGAATCATTGAAGATAACTTAGATTTTTTGCAGTCCCTTTGCGGGGTATTAGAAGAAAATCCCAACTTACATCTAACCACTTGGAATTCCGCAGAAGCATTTTGGGCGGCCGAGGAAGCTAAGGAATGGGATCTTCTCATTTTGGATATTGGCCTTCCCGGTATGAGTGGGATCGATGTACTGAAAACCTACCATACCATTGAATCCAGAAAGAGTCTTGTGATTTCTTCCTTACAAACTGACGATGCTATCTTTTCCGCGCTAAGAAATGGGGCATCTGGGTACATCTGGAAGTCAGAACTGGATTCTTTGCACGATACCATCCAAACCTTACTGGATGGGGGGAGTGTGATTTCTCCGTCCATTGCCGCAAAAGTCTTGTTAAGTTTTCGTAAACCCCAAACCATTTTGGATCCAACGGGCGTTGGGGTGGAAGTGTTAACACCGAGGGAACGCCAAATTTTGGAACTGATTGTAGAAGGGGATAGCCCCCACCAGATTGCTTCGCTGTTTGGAACCACAGTGGGAACCGTACGCCAACAAATCAAAACGATCTATAAAAAACTCCAGGTGAATACCCGGGTGCAAATGCTCAAAAAAGCCCGGCAGTTCGGAATCTTTTGAAGGGCGGTAGCTAATCATTTTATACCATCTGGTAAATGGACAAAGGTTAGGGAATCGGATATCCTAATAGGATCAACTCGCCAAAACACATACAACCCCGACTAGAGTATATCGATTGGATTTCTGCTCTTTTGATGAAACTAAGACTGGTTCTGTGGTTTGGTGTTTACTTTGCCCTCGTATTCTTTATGAACTGGGTTTTTTAATTCCAAAACAAAGCCTACCTCAACCAAAAAGTGTGAAAATGGGGATCGAGATGACAACGGAAAATAGCTCCCTAGGTTACCATTTCCTCTCGCAACTCCGTTCCTTCACCCTTTTATACCATTTGGTAGATAGACAAAACCCGGCGGATCCAGTAGAATTAGATTTCGTTCACCAATCTTTCCTGCTCTTTGATTGGCCGAATAGCGTATGATTTCCATTAGACAATCTGATTGCTCCTGGCAAATACCATCGTAACGAACTGCGATGGTATTTTTTTAAATGCCCATCAAACGTTTGATTTCTTTGAGGAGAGTGGACTGGCCATTCATTAGTTTTTTTTCGGATTCCAAAATGGATTCTTTTTTGCCGGGACGGGCAAAGTATTCATCGAGGACTACTTCTCGGAGCGTTTCGTGGAACCACATCTGGGTTTGGGCTTCGCGGTTTTTCGCATAATAACCGTTTGTTTTTGTTGTGGAAATATAATCCAAAATCAGTTTCCAAATTTCTTCGATTCCTTTCCCACCAATCGCACTGCATGTGGTGGCTCTCGGTGTCCATTTGGATTCGGGGGCTGGGAAAAGGTGGAGGGCCGATTCGTATTCGACTCGGGCTCGCATAGCATAGGGTTCGTTTGGACCATCGGCTTTGTTGATGGCTATGAGATCAGCCATCTCCATAATCCCCCGTTTGATTCCTTGGAGTTCGTCTCCCGCTCCGGCAAGCATGAGTAACAAGAAAAAATCCACCATGGAGTGGACTTGGGTTTCCGATTGGCCGACACCGACCGTTTCAATGATGATGGTATCAAACCCGGCCGCTTCACAGAGATACATGGATTCGCGAGTTTTCCTAGCAACACCGCCAAGGGAACCACTGCTAGGTGATGGACGAATGAAAGCATTCGCCGATTTGGAGAGAATTTCCATTCGAGTTTTGTCACCCAAAATAGAACCTTTGGTTCTTTGGCTACTGGGATCAATGGCAAGGACTGCGAGTTTGTGATTTTGTTCTAGGAGATAACTTCCAAAACTTTCGATGAATGTTGATTTCCCAACACCGGGAACCCCTGTGATTCCAATCCGAATCGAATTGCCAACTTTATGCATCACAAGTTCCAAGATGCCTTGGGCCTTGTCATTGTGTGCTTCTAAGTTACTTTCTACTAGAGTGATGGCTTTGGAAAGGTGGGTTCGGTTTCCTGAGAGTAACCCTTCTGCTAATTCTTCTGCTGTGGTTTCTTTGCGAACGAGGGTTTTTCTTTGGTCACGAATGTAGGGAGAAATGGCAGGGGCATCGGCAACACCTGGGTTTACCGAAAGAGCCGACTTTTGGTTCGATTCTTCCTTCGGTGTTTTCTTTTTGCCCATGTCCTCGTTCGGTGTATCCATAATGGTGTTTGCCTGCCTGCGAAAAATCCTAAAACACCGACTGTCTATTTAGACAAATCGGTGTTTGGTGGAGTTGTCTCCTTGTCCTATTTAGAACTTAAGCGGCTCTTCTTTCGCCGAGGAGGATGTTTAGAATTTGTTTGGCTGCTTCCGAAATCACAGTTCCCGGTCCAAAAATAGCAGTCGCACCAGACTTATAGAGGAAGTCGTAGTCTTGGGCAGGGATCACTCCCCCCACAACCACGAGTACATCTTCTGCCCCGAGTTTTTTTAATTCTTCGATCACTTGTGGGACCAGTGTTTTGTGGCCGGCAGCAAGAGAGGACACTCCTAAGATATGGCAATCGTTTTCTACGACTTGTTTTGCCACCTCTGCTGGAGTTTGGAAGAGTGGCCCGATATCAACGTCAAAGCCCATATCTGCAAAACTGGTGGAAATGACTTTGGCACCCCGGTCGTGTCCATCTTGGCCCATTTTGGCGACCATGATTCTCGGACGACGTCCTTCGAGTTTGGCAAATTCATCGGCAAGATCTCTTGCTTCCAGATACCCTTTGTCTTCGGAAATTTCGGAGGAATACACTCCTGAGATGGAACGAATCACTGCTTTGTACCTCCCAAATACTTTTTCCATGGCATAAGAAATTTCACCAAGAGAGGCACGTTTGCGCGCTGCATCCACTGCCAGTTCCAAAAGATTTCCCTCGCCGGTTTCTGCGCATTTGGTAATGGCATTTAACGCAGCTTCTACGGCCGTGTTATCCCGATCTTTTTTCATTTGTTCCAAACGTTTGATTTGGGCAATACGAACAGCAGTATTATCAATGTCTAAAATATCAAGAGGAGCTTCTTTATCCAAACGGAATCGGTTGACTCCGACAATCACATCTTTTCCAGAATCGATACGGGCTTGTTTTCTCGCAGATGCTTCTTCGATTCGCATCTTAGGAATTCCTGTTTCGATTGCCTCTGCCATTCCACCTAACTTTTGTACTTCGGAGATTAGGGCCCAAGCTTTTTGTACTAGATCGTTTGTGAGTTTTTCTACATAAAAGGAACCACCCCAAGGGTCGATGACTCGGTGGATATTGGTTTCTTCTTGTAAGTAGATTTGTGTATTTCTTGCAATCCTTGCCGAGAAATCCGTCGGGAGTGCGATGGCTTCATCTAGGGCGTTTGTATGTAAGGACTGTGTGTGACCGAGAGAGGCAGCCATTGCTTCAATGCAGGTCCTTCCCACGTTATTGAACGGATCTTGTTCGGTGAGGGACCAACCAGAAGTTTGGCAATGGGTTCGGAGAGCCAAAGACTTAGTCGATTTGGGTTGGAACTGTTTGACAATCTTTGCCCAGAGGAGGCGGCCCGCCCGCATCTTGGCAATCTCCATAAAATGGTTCATTCCAATAGCCCAAAAGAAGGAAAGCCTTGGTGCAAACTCATCCACGGAAAGTCCAGAAGCAATCCCTGTTTTGATGTACTCCCAACCGTCGGCGAGAGTATAAGCAAGTTCTAAGTCGGCAGTGGCACCGGCTTCTTGCATATGATACCCTGAGATGGAGATGGAGTTAAACTTAGGCATGTACTTGGAAGTATAACCAAAAATATCCGCGATGATTTTCATGGAATGTTTCGGTGGGTAAATGTATGTGTTACGCACCATAAACTCTTTCAAAATATCATTTTGGATGGTGCCAGATAATTTGTCTTTGGAGACCCCTTGTTCTTCGGCAGCAACGATATAAAAAGCAAGGACCGGAATGACGGCCCCATTCATGGTCATGGAAACCGACATTTGGTCCAGAGGGATTTGGTCGAAGAGGATCTTCATATCCAAAACCGAATCGATCGCCACACCGGCTTTTCCCACATCTCCTACCACTCGTTCGTGGTCGGAGTCATAACCGCGGTGGGTGGCAAGGTCAAAGGCAACAGAAAGTCCCTTTTGGCCGGCCGCTAAGTTTCTGCGATAAAAAGCATTGGATTCTTCCGCTGTGGAAAATCCTGCATACTGACGAACCGTCCAAGGTTTATTCACATACATTGTGGAATAGGGCCCACGCAAATAAGGTGGAATTCCGGCAGCGTAGTTTAAGTGTTCGATTCCCTCCAAATCAGCCTTCGCATAACGAGACTGGATGGCGATCCCTTCTGCCGTTTGCCAAAGGGAAATGGCCTTGGGGTCTGGTTTTGTCGAACCGAAAGAAAGAGGAGTATTGGCAAAATTGGGTTTGTTCATTTTATTTCCCGATCCATTTGGTTTGGGCTTTTTCCATAAATTCCACGATGTTTCGTTTCATATGGATGAAGTCGTCGATCCCGAGAGATTCGGCCTCGGCGATGAGATCTTTTGGATATCCAGCGAGTAATTTCCAGGAGTTTGGCAATTGGGTTTTCATCTCTGAAGCGAATTCGGAAAGATAGGTCGCATACTCTTCGTCAGACGAACATAAGACAACAAGCTCAGCACCGAGTTCTTTGGCCGCGGACACTCCTTCCTTAACAGAAGCAAATCCCAGGTTATCGATGATTTCATACCCAAGGCAACCGAGGAAGTTGGAACTAAATCCGGCCCTTGCTTTTCGCATGGTTAAGTCCCCGATGGTAAGTAAAAAAATCTTCGGAAGTTTTTTCCCAGAAGCGAGATGGGCATCTGTGATATTTCTCCATTTGTCAAATTCGTAAGAAAGACGAACGGGAAGAAGACGCGCATAAGTTGTCGGCTTGGCCTGTCCGATTTGTTTTGCCGTTTCTTCTATAGAGCTGACAAGTTCCGGATGCCTTTCTGAAGGGAGAGGGTATTGGTTGGTTCCCAGGAGAATTTCTTTTTTGGTGGCCAGTGCATTTCTTTTTTTATCAGCACGAGTAGAGATTTCTTTTTGGATCTGGCCTTTTTTCAAAGCCTCTCCAAATCCACCTTCTGTTTCCAAAGTTTGGAATTTGGTCCAGGCAGTTTCTGCCAGTTTTTTGGTGAGGACTTCTAAATAATAAGATCCAGCGGCTGGGTCTTCCACTTTGTCCACGAAGGATTCGTAACGAAGGAGGAGCTGGGAATTTCGTGCAATTCGTTTGCCTAACTCTTGTTGTGCGGAGTATTCGGAATCAAATGGCAATACAGAAACAAAATCTGCCCCACCCATGACAGCAGACATAGCCGCTGTAGTTCCGCGTAACATATTGACATAAGGGTCGTAAGCCGTGAATTGGAAATTGGAAGTTCTTGCTACAATCAGTGCGGGAGTTGTTTCTCCGAGGCCAGGTTTATAAGCATTTAAAACTTCTGTCCAGAGGATGCGCATCGCTCGGAATTTTGCCATTTCGGTGAAGTAGTCAGAACCAATTCCCATCCAGAACCAGATATTGGCAGCAGCATCTTCGATAGAAACTCCCACATCCAAATGACGGTTTATATAATCCACACCCCAGGAAAGGGAATAGGCCAGCTCCTGTCCAATGGAGGCACCGGCATCTCGCAGGTAGTAACTGTGAATCCCGACACCAGCAAAACCTTTGGTTCCAGAAAGTGCGGCAAAGGATTTTCCAATCGCCCCTTCTTCGATTTTGAGTTCCCCAGAAAAGAGTGCGGTTCCATAAGGGTCTAGATCGCCGAGTACAATGTTATGCGAAGATACGAGTTTTTTCAGTGAGTCGGCAAAGGAAGGAGTCCTTGTTGCAAGAGAGATCACAAGAGGAAGGTTTCCTGTAAGACCAGCCAGTCGTTCTAGGTCAGCGGCAGATTTGATTTTTAATCCAAACTGATTTCCCTCTTCTTCATGGGAGATAAGAATCGCAGCGTCGGCCCCTTTTTTGGAAAGGTCATTCAGTTCTTGTTCGGAGAGAACGGTTTCTGTGATATTCCAACCGGGGTTCCGTTTGTACACTCTAGGAAGTTCGGGGATATCTTCTTTGCGATAGAAGGGTTCGATTTTGAATCCTTCTTCTGTTTCCCAAGTGACTTTGTCCCAAGGGCTACCTTTTAAATCTTTGAGGATTTGGTTTTTCCAATCCTCGGTGGAAACTTCAGGGAAGTCTGAAAATAAAAATTCGTTCAATTTATTCCTCTACGATTTGGTAGTCTTCCATGTAACCTGGAAAGTCGCCTAACCCTCGTGTGAAGGTGAACTTCGCTGGATAAACAACGAGGCGTTTCCCTGATTGTATGAAAGTTCCCGACAACAATGTGAAAGGGGAGGCCACAATAAAGGCTGCGGTTCCGAGAAGGGTACCGGCAAGTCCCATGGGGCGCGCCACAATCAAATCAATCAACATTTCGCCACCAGATGGCACTTCTCTTGCTGATAAAGTTTGGGTCCATAGGAGACAGATTAAGAAAAGGATGGACAAGGGTCGTGTTTGTTTCATAGGCTGGATCACTCGGGCTGTCATCTGATGAAATCTCGAGAATGATATCCCTGTAAAGTAAGAAATATGGCTAAAGAAATTGTTTTGTTTGTTCTCTATTCTGTTGTGCATCTTTTGGCGATCGCTACGATCACAAAACATGATGCCTTCTTCCTCCCTTCCAAAATCATTCCTATATTGATTCTCATCGTAGCACTCTTTCGCTACTTTCCTACTTTGGAAAAACGTGGGAAATTGGTGGCAGTGGGTCTTGTGTTCTCTCTTTTTGGGGATGCTTTTCTTGCCCTTCCTAAGGAAGGATACTTTGTATTTGGGCTTGGTTCCTTTCTTGTTGCCCAGTTGATCTACTCGTATGCGTTCACATTGGATTCGAAAGTAAAACCCTTACTCGCAGTTCCTTTTTTACTGTTTGGTAGTTCTTTCTTCCTAGTTCTCGTGCCAAAACTTGGGCCACTTCTCATTCCTGTGGGAGTTTATATCTCTGCCATCTGTCTTATGGGTTGGCGTGCTGCCGCAAGAAATTCGGTTTCCAAACCTTTTTATCTAGGGCTACTCGGTGCTTTGGTATTTATCCTTTCTGATTCCATTATCGCATATTCTATGTTTCTAAAACCAGAAATGGACAGATTCACTGCATCCATGGGAATTATGGTAACCTATTATACTGCCCAAGTCCTCATATACGCTGCCACAAAGTCGGAAGAGTTGGATGTTCAATCAGTGAAAAATACTTGATTCACATAAAACTCGCGAGTATCGTATTTATGGTTTTTAAAAACCGGGGAATGGGATTATGAAATCACTTAAAAAAACATCCTTTATCGAGGCAGTAGCCGCCGCGATTGAACACGAAGTTCAATGTTTCAATTTTTATCTAAAACTTTCCGAAAGTTTACCGGAAGGCCAAATCCGAGAACTGTTCAGCCAACTCGCGTTAGATGGTGACGAACACATTAAATTCATTAAAGAAATTTATAAAGGTGCGGAAGGAAAAGAACTTCCTAACCTAAAACAACTTTCTGAAATTGAAAAGTTTCATTCCTCCACCATCCAAAAGGTGATGGACAGATTGGATCGAAATAAACACGCAGAAGTGAAAGCAGACGAAAAAAAAGCATTGGAACTTGCCATTAGAGAAGGGGAAGATGCTCGTAATTTTTATGCTACCATCCGAAACAAATTCAAAGATCCTAAAATCAATTTGTTATTCCAAAAATTAGCCAACTTCAACGAGTCGAATAATTCTCTCTTAGAAGCACAAGCAATGGCAATGGAACAGTCCACTCCGGCAGACCAAGTTTTCTATTGGGAAGATGAAGAGTTAATGGAAGAGGTGAACCGTCCGACCAAGTCTTCTGGAAAACCAAAAGTGGCGAAACCGGCAGCAAAACCAAAGGCAACTGTTTCAAAACCATCCGCTAAAAAAACTGCCAAACCAGCAAACAAGAAGTCGGCGAAGAAAGCTGTGAAAAAGGCAGCCAAAAAAGCCGTAAAAAAATCAGCACCAAAACCGAAAGCAAAACCCGCTAAGAAAAAAGGTAAGAAAAAATAGTGAAATACCAAGTGACTCATACATTTTCCGTTCCCCTCGATAAACTTCTACATGCGAGAGAGGAGAGATACAAACATCTAGATCAGTTCCCTGATTTAAAGAATGTAACTCTTTTGGAAGAAACCAAAGACGGGAATATCATCCGCCAAAAACGTAAAGTGAGTTTGGAAGGTTCGATGCCTGCCGTTCTTTCGGCGGCCCTCAACGACCTTTCTCTTTTGGAAGAATCTACTTTTGACATCACTACCAACACTCACGAATTCAAAATCTCTCCTCCGGGAAAAGACAATGTGTTTGTGATCAAAGGCAAAAGTAAATACGAAGCGGACGGTTCCGAGTCCAAACGTTCTTACGATGTGGATGTGATTTCGAGTCTTCTATTTGTTTCTCCGATTGTAGAAAAGGCAATTGAAGAAATTCACAAACATAGTTTGGAAAAAGACAGAAAATCCATCGCCAAATTTCTGGGGGTCGAGCCTTAAGTAAGAAGTGAAGTCTTCTTCTCCTTCTTTTTTACGATCCGTATTGGAACTCAATTTGACGATCCTCATTATGGGGAACGTCACTTTGTTTGCCAAACTCCTTCCTTTCCCTGCGGTCACGATCATTTCTGGTAGGGCACTATTCTCTGTCATTCTACTCGGACTCTTTTTCTGGCTTCGTGGTAAGTCTGTATCCTACCGAAGTTTTAAGGACTTTTTGTTTGTATTTGGAATTGGGATTATTTTTGCTCTGCATTGGGTGACTTACTTTCACTCCATCCAAGTGTCTACTGTGGCTGTGGGGATGTTGTCTCTTTTCACCTATCCTGTGTTTTCTGCCCTCCTAGAACCATTGTTTGGTGGAAAACGTCCCGATCCTTTTGCTTTCTTTTTGGCCTGTTTTTCTTTATTTGGACTTTTTCTCATTGTGCCCGAGCTTTCTTGGGACAACCAATTGTTCCAGGGAGTGGTTTGGGGTGTCGTTTCGGCCGTTCTCTATGCCATCCGCAATTTACTCACAAAAGAAATGCATGTCCACTATCCGAGTGCCCAAATCCTTTTCACCCAACTGATTGCGACGGCCCTGGTTTTACTCCCCTTCGCTGATGGACTATTTGTGATGCTCGCCGAACCCAAATACCTTCTCTTTCAAGTGGTTCTTGCCGGGATCTTTACCTCCCTTGCCCATACCATTTGGATTCGCAGTTTATCGAATTTATCCGTAACCACTGCGGGTACTTTGTCCACACTCAGTCCGATATACGGAAGTTTGGCGGCCTGGTATTTTCTCGGAGAGGTGCCACCAGACAGACTTTGGTTAGGTGGTGCCGTGATTTTGTTTTCTGCGATCCTAGAAGTGTTTCGAAAAAAAGCGGAAACGGAAACACGAGAAGAGGTGGGTGCGGGGTAGCCCAAGCGGATCTCTCTTAGTTTGCCGGTGCCGTTACCGCTTGTCCAAATTGCAATAAATAACCATTGTTATCGTAAACGGCAAATTCTCTCATTCCATATTCAAAGTTTTCGATGGGATAACAAATTTTCAAATTGTCTTTGACCCGGTCCCAAATCTCATCAACACCATCTGCATGAAAGTAAAAGGAACCCGTGAAGGTTGGTTTCTCAAAAGCGATGTGGTCATTGGGTTTACTGATCATTAACTCTGCACTGCCGAGTTGCACTGTGGCCCAACCCCAATCCTTTTCGTTTGCTAAACAAGTAAACCCTAATGTTTTTACATAGAAGTCCACAGTCCCTTGCACGTCGGTAGCATAAATCATCGGTGTTAGTTTGTTCACTTTTGTTGTCATGTTTGTGCCTAAGAACGGTTTGTTGGATTTGTCAAAGATACGAGATTGTTAGCCTTTGGGAAAGTTAGTTTTTTTGCCAAACTAAGAATCTGTATCCACCATCGAAGGAATCTTCTTTTAGAGTGTTTCCGTATTTTTTATACCATATCCCATTCTTCAAATCCTTTTCCAGTCGTTCTAAAATTTGGTTTAATGTGCTGGTTTCTAGGCTTGCCAAGGGGGAAATACTCGATCGGAAAGTTTCGTCTAGATAGAGAGAAGGATTTTTCCAACCAGAAGCAAAGACGTGATCTGTAAGGTTATCGGGTAATGAATAATCAATCATTTTTACATTTGCTTTTGTGACACGCTCAATCATCAGTTTAAAATCATTGATAGGTAGATATGTTGAAATTGCTTTTTCAAAAACGATTTTAAAGTAATCAAATAACCAAGATTGTTTACTGACTGTCGAAGGATCAGCGGTAAAAATAACGGCAAAATGTTCGGGTTTTAGAATTCGATTCATCTCAGAGATGGCTTTTTCAAGGCGATGGAAATGATGTGATGCTAGTACAGAAAAAATTCCATCAAAACTGCTAGTGGGAAGGGGAATTTCTTCGGCGGAACCTTTGATCCATTTGATATTTTGATTTTCTGCGGCTTGAGCCATCATGATTCCGGATGGCTCTACTGCCGTTACGTGAAAACCTTTGGAAGAAAAGAAATGGGAGTAGTTCCCTGTTCCTGCTCCCACATCCAGTAGAGTCGCTCCCTCTCGTTTTAAACTAAGATTCTCTTCAATCAAGGAAGCAATTCGTAAGTCGGCTTTTCTTGTTTGGTTGTAGTTGGTTCCGATTTTATCGTAAATTTCCATATGTTTTAATAAGGTTGTATCTTGGTTCGTGGGTTAGGCTTCTTGAGAGATAAGGCGTCTGCGCGCCGAGGTGAAGCGGTAATTAGTCGTATTACTGTGACGGATATAATTCACCTCGCTGAATTTTATTGAGAATCGGCTAAGAAGTGAGTGGCAAAAATCCATGTTACTCTTTGATACTATTCATTAATGCTATATACTGATCATTATCGATTACTTTGATTCTTTGTATAAGTAGCTGAGCGGCAGCTTTCATTTCCGGTGCATCGATAGGGACTGCGCCTCTTTCAAAATTTGCGCTTAAATGTGAGTATTCATTGTTTACTCTTTCAGTAAGAATTGCTGGTATAGATTGGGTACCAAAGAATTTTTTTAATTTTTCAAATTCTTCCGTTTCATCAGGGTATTTATAAAATAAATAAATTTCGAGAAATTTACGAGCATTATTTCCAAAGTTATAAAATGTAGTATAATTTTTATCAGTAACTTCATCTATTAGCGAACAATTATAAATTTGGTTGAATAGAAAGTTAAATTCAGTTATATACTCTTTTAAATATTTTGGCATCATTAAAATTTTTGAAATTTTATCTTCTCTGTTAACAAGAAAAAAACCTCTTTCATAGCTTTGAAGTTTCCCGTTAATACCGATCGCCCCTCCGGTTAATCGTTTTAAATATTTTAAAAAATTTAAACTATGAGTTGAGATAAAAATTTGTTCAAAAGAACCTTTCTCGATTATTTCCGATTTAATTAGGCTATATAAGAAAAATATATGGTTACCATCAAGACTGGAAATAGGATCATCAATCCAAATGATTGGCTTTTGCCCCTTAGTCTTTATGTCTTCTAGTTTTGCAATAAAATAGCAAAAAGAGATTAGACTACATTCTCCTTCGCTTAAATGGTGAGCCTTTTTGCCGTCACGTTTGAGATCAAAGCGAATCTCTTTTTCTTTTTCATCGCCATCTTCTTCATCTGAAATCGCTTCAAGAGAGAGAAATCTGTGCCCAAAAAAGTCATTTAAATATTTATTGACATTTTTTGCTCCTTCCTCTTCGTCATTTAATAATCTCTTGTTGGCTTCAATTAATTCTTCTTTTTCTTTTACTTTGATAAGTATATTATTTTTAATATCCTCTTTTTCCTTAACTTTGCTTTTCAGGATTTCGATATTATTTTTTTCGTCTTTATAATTTATAGTAAGAACAAAGTCATAAACTTCTTTAAGCTTTAGTTTTTGTTTTGCTTCCTGCTGTCTTGAGTTAAGTTTATTTGTATATTCGTTTGACTCCTTTCTGAGGACTTCGAACTTTTCATAACTAACTTTCAAATCATTCGATACATCTTTTTGGTCAATATATGATTTAGATTTAAGAAGGGATTTTTTCCTTGCTGTAAGCTGAGTTGTAATGTTATTCAAATTACTTGAATATTGTATTTCAATTTGTTTGTATTCAGTCAATATTTCATCGAATCTCTCATGAAACTCAGAATAAAATTGGGTTTTCTGTGGATTGTAATTGATTTGAATTATTTCATTTTCTATTTCGTTGATTAATTCATCTAAATCTTTTTCAAGTTGTTCAGATTCTTTATCGAAATGCTTATTTAACTTTTCCCACCTTTCCTGGCTTATGATATTATCGCAAAATAAGCAGTTATTTTTTTTCTCCTGATGTAGAGTTCGGCCTTCATTCACCCAGCGGTGTAAAATTGCGTCATTCACAAACTCTGCAATTTTGTCAGATCCTGCTATTTCTTTTTCAATTAACGATTTTGCTTTATCCGCTAATGAATTAAAAGAAAGGATAGGTATTGTAAAGGGAGAGATTGGTGGATTAGGGTTTTCAGCCAGGAGTTTATCTAATTCCTTTACTTTTTCATCTGAGATTGGTTGAAAATCATCTTTAAGAATCGTTTGAATATCGTTTTCCAGTTTGTTAGTAGAATAATTCTGATCACCAAATCTTTCTGATTTATATTTAATTCCTATATTCCTATCTATTGCTTTATTTTTTATTTTTTCATCCAAGCTAGTCTGTGCTGATTTATATGTATTTGCTTCTTTTGTTGTGGCAGCGATAGCTTCTTTTTGCTCCTTGTATAAAGCCGTTTCTTGTCCTTCTTCTTTAGATCCTAATTCATTTTTTAACTTTTCGATTTCCTTTTCTATAAGATTATTATCGCTTCCTAGAATTGCAAATGACTCTATGTCTTCATTTGGATCATAAATAAATTTTAGATTTTCTCTAACAAAATCATCATTGAAAACCCTGATATCTTTCCCATGAGATGTTAGGCTTTGGAGTGTTACTTTATCTTGATTGTTAAATTCAATTTCAAATTCTGGGTTTTCGTATTTTTCGGACAGTGATCCAGTTTCGAGGGATCTTACTATTCGTGAAATGGTAGTTTTACCAGAATAATTTCTGCCATAGATTATATTGATTTTTTTGAATTCGCATATATTTCCATTCTTAGATTTTACGAGCGAGTCCCATTGGAAATCTTTGAAGACTGCTAGATTTTTTATATATTTTATCTTTTTAATCATATTCCTTTTTTGCCTATATTCGATTTATCTAGTTAATAATTTTCTAACTATTGTAACCACACAGTATTGCGCATAGAGAACCAGGGATCGTACCGAAGCGGTTAGTTGACGTTATGTGGATGTATAAATTTATTTCGGTAAGGCTTCTTTCAATTTATTTTGTAATATTCCAAGATCCTCGGCTTTGTTTTCTCTCATCTCTCGTATAATTTCAATAATAAAGGATTTAAAATCTTTTTTGAAATTATAATGAGTATAGATTGAAGTAAGAAGTTCTTTTCCGCGGCATCTTTTTATCCAATTTATTTCCCAATCTTGCATTGTTTCAGTCTTAATTGCTTCAATTTTTTTAATGAATTCAGATTCCCAGTCGTTTATTGTGATCTGTTTAAATTCATCAATTTTTAGTTTAAGTTTTTCTAGGAGATCTTTTGCTATATCTTGCAATGATTTTTCCTTAAAGATTTTTTTAGAAATTGATACTGATTCAGGAAAAAATTTAGAATAATTTTCCAAGACAACGATCGAGCTTAATTGATTCATTGCTAATGCTTTTATTTCTCTTGAGAAATCTGCTCGATTTGTCGGCGTGTTTGCTCTGCAATTTTTCTTAACGATATCATATAGTAGATCAATATTAAGTAAGTAATTTTCTATGCTATAGCGATCCCATTGAATTATTTTAACACTATCGGAGCTTGTTAATGTGGTTGGTTTGTTATCGTTATCTAGTATAAAAATATGGTATCCATCTAGTGTATTGGATTTATCAGCTTCTTGTAATCGCGCTATTTCTTTTTCGATTTCTGTTCTGCCTCCTAGCGAACGTATTTTAAATCCATCAATTTCTTTTTTAAATAATTCTGGAATATATTCTTCGTCGGTTGTGCCTTCTAAATAAAGAATTCCTTTGTTGAATAGGATATCTGATGCATCTATTCCAAGCATTTTCAGTGCTTGTTGGGCTTCATCTTTATCTCTATTATAAATCTGAGTGATAGTATTTGAGTCAATTAAATGTAAAAGACGCAAATCGGAATCTTCTTTCGTCGAAGTTAAAATCTCTCCAGAATGGGATGTCATTATGATTTGAATATTATTGCTAAGTGATATTTCGTTTTTTAGAAACGGGATAATGTTACGACATACGGCGGGATTTAGGTGTAACTCTGGTTCGTCAAGTAATGCGATCCCTCCTTGCGCTAAAGTCCTTCTTAAAAGAAATGTTGTGAGTAAAATACCTTTCTCGCCGCTGCTTAGAAAGTCTATATCATAGATAGAATTAGACAGTTCTTCTTTTATAAGAATACTTAATCTTCCTGTGAATTGTTCGAGTTTAATTCCTGAAAGTGATTTACCTGGTAGAAGTGCATTAAATACACTTGTAAATTCTTCTTTAATGCTATCGAATCCATTTTCAGAAAGCATCATTTCCGAAATTAACGAAGTTTTAAACCTTTGAAATTTTAAATGTGGGTTTATTGAATAAGAATGAACTTGTTGACTTATATCTGCATGTCCTAGCTGAACATTTGTGTCGCCAGTAGGGAAATGTCTATCAGGTGGAAATGTTGAAAAGAGTGTTTTTGAGTAAGGGACATTTTGCATTAAAAAACTTAGAGCTTCTTGTTCAAAACCTCCATTTACTTTGATTTCTTCAGAATAATTAAAAGTTAAGTTGACGGAAAGTATTCTGTTTGATTCCATTTTTTCTAATGCTGATAATGTGTTCCTTTTGATTTCTTCAAGCTTTGCTTTTCCTTCATCTGATGAAAGATAACCCAAAAAGTTGATGTTTCCTTGACCTAATCTTCCTTGCCTATTCTGTAACTGCATCACAGTAAATTGCGAAATATTCTTTTTTAGTAAGTCTAGCTCATCTTTAGATATTTCTATTTCTATCGATAGTTCACATGAAGAATTGCTATCTCCGATTATTCCAGAAAGTAGAACATTAGAATTATGTGGCATAATGAGTCCCATGTTCTGTAATGTCTGTACACCTTCATTTTCAAAACTTGGAAAAGCTATGCTTTTTAGAATTCTAAGGCCATCTAGAATAGTACTTTTCCCAACTCCATTTGGTCCAACAATTGTGTTTATAGAATCCTGAAATAAAATTTCTAGATCTTTTAGTTTTCGGAAATTTTTAATTTTATATTTTTTTATTTTCATAAATCCCTTTTCTAGATTTGCGTATAACATCAATCCACTGCCATCTTACACCAATCCATCCACATCCTTCAATAAAAATTGAATCCACAATTAAAATATTATTATATTTTGACATACCAGTTAGGTGCCGAATGACCACTGTTCTATGATTTTGCCGAAAGAGATAAAAGGAAGGAAAAAGCACCTTCAAACTTTATTTGAAAATTTTTAAAATAATTCCAAATCAATGCAATAAAGTTTGACAGACCTTTCGATTTCTGGTCTTTAATCTCTCCTTGTGGAAATAATATATTTCTGCAAAGGAGCCTGTTTTGAAAAAAATAACTTTTGTATTAGCGTTCGCTGTTTCTGCATTTGTGTTCCATTGCCAGTCAGGAGCAAAAGTGGGGGCCGAAGAAGGAAAGACCATCCTGGAAGGGAATTGGGTTTTGACATCCAATTGTGTAACCAATCCTTCTCCGAATCCAATCGCTTGGCTGATCATCAGTAACAATCGGGATATCAAATCTTGTTATAAAAAAACAAGCAGTGTTGTTAAGGGACAGATCGTCGGCAAGGAAGGAAACTATAATATCAATTGGCAAGAAGGTCCTGCTTCGACGGCACAGTATCCAGTAGGAGGCCCTCTCAATCTTTTTGGTATGACTACGGAAGGAGTTACCGTATGTTATGTTCGGACAAAAACCTTACCTGCTTTTTGTAAGTGATGTAAGTTTCGGATAAGTCAAAGGTGTGGGGATTGAAAAATGATAGAATGAAAACTTCCCCGCGCCACCGATTGCAGCGGAAATCCTTTCTGGTGGAAGAACTAATTCTAATACAACAAGCCTTCCAGAAAGATTGGAGCGGAAAGCGGGATCGCCTCATGGATCGAATGTGGAAATTTAAATCCAATGGCGAGGCGCCCACCTATTTTATAAAATCAAAATCATTCGTGTAAGTGGTGGATGACTTGAATTAATTTTTCTTGTACTTCTTTCGCAATCCTTTCGAGTTCGGGATTTTGGACTAGTTTTGTCATGGTCATGGGATCAAAGATAGAAACTTTGGTTTCCCCGTTTTTTTCTTCTGTAACGACAACATTGCAGGGAAGTAAAAGTCCAATCTCATCGGCTGTCTGAAGGGCTTTGTGCGCAAAACTGGGGTTACACGCTCCGAGGATGGTGTATCTTTTGAAATCAACCCCGATCTTTTCTTTGAGTGTGTGTTTGACGTCAATTGTGGTTAAGACCCCAAAACCTTCTTTTTTTAGTGCTTCGGTAGTGTCGGTGATGGTATCTTCAAAACTTTTTTTTCTGTGAACGGTGAGTCCTAACATAAATCCTCCGCAAGTGCATACCCCATAGGGTATGGTGGTTGTTACCAACTTGCAAGAGAATTTTCCTTAGGATTTAAAAAAGCTCATTCTTTTTTGGGTAGTTTTTGCATCTCTTCCACACTGGGAAGTTGCGCTGACATATGACGGATTTCCCCGGTAGAATTTAAGAGAAAATATTGTGGAAGGGGTTCTGTTTTTAAAGAAGCAAACCGGTCATCCAAAATCAGGGTTTGGAATTCCTGTTCTCTGGGTGTATAGTTGAGAAGGACATAAGTGCCGAGGTCTGGTTTTCCTTCGCCGCATTCGAGGCCTTGGAGCATCTCACAACGAGATTTGGTCACGGCAAGAAGGATGAGTTTTCCTTCACGGGAAGCCTGTCCGAAAGCGAAGGATTTGTTATGACCCCAATGGATTTCTTCACTCACCATTTCGTTGATTTTGATATAACCATACACCAATAGTAAAATGAAAAGTGGCATGGATAAAAAACCAACTAGGTAAAAAACACGGGAATATTTCTGCATACAAGGCAATGGAACCGAAGCACCCAGTTCCCGCCAAGTTGAATTTTTAATCTTCTCCAAACCAAGAAACTTTAAAAAAAACTACACCTTACTCATCCTATATCAAATCTGGTTCAAAGAGAGAAACCTTAGGAGAAATCAATGGAGATTTGGTATACCGAAAAATTGGAATTAGAAAAAGGGCGCGCAGTCAGTTACCGGGTAACAAAAACAATCGAAAGCCTACAATCTCCGTTCCAAAAAATCGATATTTTTGAAACACAATCCTTTGGCCGAATGTTTACACTTGATGGTGTAACAATGGTTACAAATAAAGATGAACATTCTTACCATGAAATGATTGCTCATATTCCTATGATGAGCCACCCAAACCCAGAATCCGTACTTGTGATTGGTGGGGGAGATGGGGGAACGGTTCGCGAAGTTTTAAAACACCCTTCCGTCAAAGAAGTTGTGTTATGCGAGATTGACAAAGCCGTAGTCGATATTAGTTATAAATACTTTCCAGAATGTGCGGATGCGATGAAAGATCCGAAAGTCATTCATTATTATGATGATGGTGCCAAATTTGCTCGTGAAAATCAAGGTCGTTTCGATGTGATCCTCGTGGATTCCAGTGATCCTGTGGGCCCGGCAGAAGTACTTTTTAAAGAACCATTTTTTCGTGATATGGCAAGTGCCTTAAAACCAACAGGAATCATTGCCACACAAGCGGAATCTTTTTGGTATCATGGAGATGTGATCTCTTCTCTATTTGATTTCATTCCGAAAATTTTTCCTGAGTATGGATACTATTACACAACCATTCCGACATACCCGTCAGGAATCATTGGGTTTACTTTTTTATCCAATGCGATTGATCCTTATTCTGTAACACCAGATCCGAAACGTGTTCCTAAAGGACTCAAATACTATAGTCCAGAAATTCACAAAGCCGCTTTTGTACTTCCTGAATTTGCAAAAGCTTATATCAAAAGAAAAGGATAGATTCTTTGTGAAACGGATTTTCGTTTTTTTAGTTTTAATACTGTTATCTTTTTTCGTAACTCCCCATTTCCTTTGGGCAGAGGAAACGAAAGCCACAGACTTAGAATTAGAAGCGGAATCCTATGAGGAACGTGGGCATCCCAAAAAAGCGGAAGAACTTCGCTCCCAGGTAAAACGGATTCGGGCCGATCAGTTTCGTGAGAGAAATCCGGAAAAGGAATATATTTCTCCCACAAAAAACATCCCCGCAACCAAAGAGGGTTCTTTGGAATTTTTCCAAGGAACTTGGGAGATTGGATTTCGGGGACTCGCTCAGTTTGGAGTGTTTTCTCCAGGGAATGATTGGGCCCTTGATAATGGTCGTGTGGCTTTCCAAGGAGGCACACCGTATTATCCTAGGTCTCCCATCGGATACCAGAACATTCGAACTCTTCCTTATTCCTACCAGCCTGAGGATTCGAATCGAGTTTCTGGTTCTTTTTCTCCTCGAGTGGCATACAAACATAAGTCGGCAAAATGGGGATTGGAATATGTATACCTCCAGTTTCAAACAACGAATGATTCTCTTTCTATAGGAATTTTGGGTGAGACCCAGTCGGCATACCATTCGGATCGTCTGTATAGCGCAGAACATAAATTAGTTGTAAAAATTTACGAAGAGTTTTCTAAAAATATTGGTTATAGTTGGGATTTCGGAATTCGAGCCGGGTCTTTTCATACCAATTCTGTTTTTTCTTCTCAGACCATGCGGCAAACAGGAATTATGCGAGATTCAATGCGCTATCTTGCACCAAGCACTGGATTCAAATTTTATCACAAATTAGAAGATGGTTTTTCTTATGAATTGGGAGGAGATTTGTTTTTTACTCCTCTGGGTCGACTGCAATACAGAAGGGATATTTTTACCCAAACGGGTGGGGTTCCCCGATTTGCGGAAGGCACGGTTCTTGGGGACGAAGCCTATTCTGTATTTTCAGAAAAACCAGTCCAAACAACGATTGTTGGACTTGATTTGGTAGGACAATTCAACTGGCAACCCTTAGACCATCATAAATTTCACTTGGGATTACAAGTCATCCAATACATCTGGAGGGCTAACGAATCTTATGCGCCTGGAATTCGGGCCTTAAATCAAGATTCGTTTCATTCGGGAGCGAGAGATTATTACTTAACTTCTGCTTATTATGAAGCAGATGGTCGGGACAAACGTCTTTCCCGAAGTTATCTAATTCAGAATTTATACTTTGGATATACTTATGTTTTTTAGAATCCGTATTTCTTCGATATTACTTTTGTTGAGTTCTTTTTTTGTTATGGGCTGTGGGATTTCCCTTCGTGTCTATCGTCCTTTCCCGAATGAAACTTCTTTTGAATTTGTCAAAAAAATGGATCATATTGAGATCAAAGTCAAAGAAGAGAACCGAATGAAGATGGCGACGTATGATGGGTATTTTGTAAGTCCTGAAGGACTTCCGAATGAATATGGTCCACTCACTTATTTGATACGAAAAGAACTTTCTATGCGAGGGAATCGTTATCCCTTGTTACTCGATAGAGGTGGAAAGATTTTAGTGGATGAATTCCAATTGGTTTCCCTAGACAGATGTTCTAAAAATTTAAGTTTTGTGCGTTTGAAAGTGAGAATTCAGATTGGAAGCGGTCCCGAAGAAGTTTTTTCTTACTATGATGAAATCGATTCCCGTGTGACCAATTGTTATTTGACGGGAAGTATCTTAACCGTCGTTCCATTACTTTGGTATGTGCCATACAATGGATTTCGAGGGAACCGGGAAGACCAACTCAACCAATTGGGTAGGAATTCTTTATCCGAGTTTTTTGCAAGATTGGAAGTATTATCTGGATATAACGGAAGTTCTCCGGTGGAAGAAGTGCCACAATCGGAACCCGTGCCGACAAAACAAAAACAAAGTCCCGCAAAACAAGAACCAGTCGATCCAAAACTCAAGGAAATCATGGAAAGTTTATGAAATTCCGCGTCCTTCTCATTCTCCTTTGGATTTCATTTCATTTCACAAACTGTTATTCATTAGAAAAACCATATAATTATGGAAATCCGTATCTTCCGAGCCCTGAATTTACTGAAGACGATCCACAATTTGAAGAAGGAGAACCCGTTTGGATTTTGGACCAAGCGGGGAATTGGATTTTTTCTCTTCCCTCTAAGCTTGTGCTTCTCAATCTAAAAGCAGACAACCATCATATTTCGAAAGAAACCAAAGATTATTTGATTCGATATATCAAAGAAAATAACCTGCGTGATGTGAAGGTGCGTTTCAATCAATATGCCCCGCTTTCGGAATGGAAACGACTCCCTAAAAATAAAAATATCAATCCTGTGGTTCGGTATTTTTTTGGATCCATTTCTTTACTGGCTTATACCTTTCTTCCTGGTCGTTTGTTTGCGGGAACGATTGGTGGGGATCATTACAATTCTTTTACCAACACCATCAATGTGTATTCAGACCTACCTCCTGTTGTGATTCATGAAGGAGGACATGCCAAAGACTTTGCACAAAGAGAAAAAAGAACTTTATATGCTACTGTTTATGCCATTCCTGTGATCGGTGCACTTTATCATGAAGCAAGAGCCTCCGATGATGCCTTAAATTATTTTGCAGAAAAAAATGATAAAGAACAATTGGAATCTTCTTACGAGTTACTCACACCAGCTTATTCGACTTATGTGGGAGGAGCCATTGGTGATGTGGTGGCCAATCCCATCACTGCCGTTGCAGTCATCCCGGGCCATATCTACGGTCGTTATAAAAAAAGAGACATTGATATGGAATTAGATAAAAGAAAACAAAAGATCCAAATTAAGGAACCTAAGTGAACCATTCATCCAACTTCATTCAAAAATTCGAGTTCAGACGAGATACGCTACAATCCCTGCTTTGTATTGGTCTTGATCCCGAATTAGAAAAATTGCCAAAAGTTAGTTTGGATTCTAAGGCACCGCTCGTTCATTTCACAGAAACCATCATTCGTTACACTCACACTTATGCGACCTCTTGGAAACCAAACGTTGCTTTTTTTGAACGATTGGGAGCAGAAGGGTATTTTGCCTTGGAACATATGGTTCAAGTGATGAAGGAAGTCTCGCCACAAGTACCGATTGTTATGGATGCCAAACGAGGGGATCTGGCCAATACTTCTAAAGAGTATGCGAAATACTTTTTCCAAACTCTGAAAGTCGATGCATTGACAGTGAATCCTTATATGGGCCGGGATAGCCTGGTTCCTTATTTGGATTTAGGTGGGTATATTTTTGTCCTTGGTCTGACTTCCAATCCCAGCTCCACCGATTTTCAAAAACAGAAACTTGTGGGTAAGGATATCTTCTTGTATGAAGATGTGAGTGACCAGATGGCAAGGCTCGGTGAGGAGTATCCCAACCAAGTGGGTCTTGTTGTGGGGGGAACCCATCCTTCCGAAATCAAAGCCTTACGTGCGCGTCATCCAGAAATGTATTTTCTCATTCCAGGATTTGGGGCCCAAGGTGGGGATTTAGAATCCATCATCCAAGCTTCTGGAAAAAATTCACTAATCAATTCTTCCCGAGGGATTACACTCAGTACTTTAGAAGAAAATTTCGGACAGGTTGCACAAAAGAAAGCAGAAGAAGTCCATCTGCAAATGAACCAACTCTTTCTCTGACGGTCTAATCACCACCAGGGAAACAAGTGAAAGAAAGATTAGCCATTGTCGGTACAGGAATCGCAGGTCTCGGTTCCGCATACTTTTTAAAAAATGATTTTGATTTAACCATATTTGACAGCGCCGATTATATCGGAGGTCATACCAATACGGTTATGGTGGAAGAGGATGGAGTTTCCATTCCGATTGATACTGGGTTTATCGTATTCAATCATGTCACCTACCCAAACTTACTTAGACTTTTCCAAACATTGAATGTTCCGACTAAAAAATCGGATATGTCTTTTAGTGTCCAACATGATCCCACCAAATTAGAGTTTTGTGGATCTGGCCTAACTGGACTTTTTGCTCAGAAAAAAAATCTTTTTCGACCTCGGTATTTAAAAATGTTACTCGAGATTGACCGGTTCAACAAATCGGCCCCAAAGATTTTGGAAGATCCAAAGTATGATACATGGAATTTGGGCCAGTACATGGAGGCCTTTGGGTTTGGAAAAGACATCCTCAATTTCTATTTAATTCCTATGAGTTCGGCAGTTTGGTCGACTCCTCCCGATTTGATGTTGGAATTTCCTGCCAAATCACTCATTCGGTTTTTTTATAACCATGGATTTTTAGGTCTGAGTACCCAACGCCAATGGTATACCGTGGACGGTGGTTCAAAGGAATATATAAAACGAATCACTCCGGCAATCAATGATCGCTTTCGTCTGAAAAGCCCAGTGAAACAAGTGAACCGAACCGCAGACAGTAAGGTGGAACTTGTGTTTGGCGAAAATCAAAGAGAGGTCTTTGATAAAGTTTTACTTGCCACTCATGGCCATATTTCTGCGAAATTACTAGGAAATCCGACGAAATTGGAGTCTGAATTACTCCCACTCTATCGTTACCAACACAATACTGCCACTCTCCATACCGATGTCAGTGATATGCCAAAACTAAATTCCTGTTGGTCGAGTTGGAATTATAAAATTGTAGAGGGACCTAGCGGGAAACAAGATCCGTATACCATCTATTGGATGAACCGATTGCAAAATGTTTCTAAAAAACAAAATTATTTTGTGACCATCAATGATCCAGACCGTGTGGCCAAAGGAAAAATCATCAAAAAAATTGATTATGAGCACCCACTGTTTTCCGTGGAAGCCTCTCTTGGCCAAAGTCGTCTGCCAGAGTTAAACGAATCTGGTCCCATCTATTATGCGGGGGCTTATTTTCGGTATGGATTCCATGAAGATGGATTTTTGTCCGCAGTGAATGTCTCTCGGAGCATTCTCGGAAGGGATCCATGGACTTAAATTCCTGTATGTATGAGGCGGATGTGTTCCATGCGCGAACCGCACCGAAGCCTAATAAATTTCAATATAGGATTTTTAATTTTTATTTGGATCTATCCGAAGTAGACCAGTTATCCCACAAAAGCCTCTGGTTTTCCAGAAACCGATGGAATCTGTTTTCCTTTTATGACAAAGACCATATTCAATTTGGAAAAGAGAGTGCTTATGAAAACATTAAGGCCTTTCTCGAAGCCTCTGGGGTCACAAGGCCGATTGGAAAGATATTTCTCTTAACCAACCTTCGGATCTTAGGATATGTGTTCAATCCAGTGAGTTTTTATTTTTGTTATGACAATCAGGGTGAACCACTAGTATCCATTGCGGAAGTAGGGAATACATTTGGCGAGATCAAACCCTACCTGGGTTACTTTAAGAATGCAAAAGGAACGATTGCTGATCCGGAAGTATACATTAGAGAACAAAAGAACTTTTATGTCTCACCTTTCATCCCGATAGATTCCGAATTTGAGTTTCGATTGAATGCACCGAAGGAAGAATTACAGATTGGTGTCGACTCTTTTGAAAATGGAAAACGAATTCTCATCACTTCCTTTCTTGGAAAAAAAATTCCATTTCATTCGTTATACTTATTAAAACTTTTTGCCCGATTCCCATTCATCACCGTCAAAATAATAACATTGATTCATTGGCAAGCGTTCCTGTTATGGATCAAAAAAATTCCGTACATTCAGAAACACCAAAACTTAGAGAAACAAACAGGAGTTCCCCTTGGAAAAATCACAGAACCAGTCCCTCTTACAAGACACGATTGATTCAAAACTTTTTACCGAATTAAAGAACAAATCTATCACAGAGCAGTTCCCTATTTATAGGAAAATTTTTTTTAAAGCCATGAGTTCCATGAAGAGAGGATCCCTTCGGATCATCCTTCCAGATGGAGAACAAGTAGTTATTGGTGATCCCAATTCTTCGTTCGATCCTAAATTTCATTCGGCTCTCGTTCATGTCAAAGATCCTGTTTTTTTCAAAAAATCAGTGTTATACGGTGATATTGGATTTTCAGAATCTTATTTAACTGGAGATTGGGATACCGATTCGATTGAAAACGTGATCTCTTGGTTTATTTTGAATGTGGATGATAGTCCGAGTCTTTCGGGTGCCAAAAAGAAATTATTCCATTTGGATTTATTCAATTTAGGCAATAAATTCCTACATTTTTTACGAAAGAACACCCTAACGGGTAGTAAAAAAAATATCGTAGAGCATTATGATCTGGGAAATAAATTTTATAAATTATTTTTAGATCCATCAATGACTTATAGTTCTGCTTATTTTGAAGAGCTCGAAGAAACATTAGAAGATGCGCAAACTAAGAAAGTAGATAAACTTTGTCAAAAGTTGAAATTGAATCCTTCCGACCATCTTTTGGAAATTGGAAGTGGTTGGGGATTTTTGTCGATCCATGCTGCAAAAAACTATGGATGCTGTGTCACAACAGTGACTCTCTCAGAAGAACAATATAGTTTTGCAAAAGAAAGAATCGAAAAAGAAGGCCTCAGTGACAAAATTGAAATTCGCATTCAGGACTATCGAAAGTTAGAAGGAGAATTTACAAAAATTGTTTCGGTAGAAATGTTAGAGGCAGTAGGGGATGCGTTTTACGAAACCTTCTTTCAAAAGTGCCAAGACCTTCTTACGAAAGATGGGATTATGGCTTTGCAAGTCATCACCTGTCCTGATTCGAGGTTTACTTCGTTTAAAAACGGAATCGATTTCATCCAGAAACATATTTTCCCCGGTTCTCTTTTGCCTTCCATTGGTCGGATGAACCAAGCCATCAATCGTACGGGAAATTTGTATCTTTTTCATTTAGAAGATATGGGTCTTAGTTATGCGAAGACTTTAAGGATTTGGTTAAAGAGCTTTGAAGAAAACATACTTGAGGTAAGAAACCAAGGGTATAACGAAACCTTTATCAGAAAGTGGAGATACTATTTAGCGTATTGTGCGGCTGCGTTTCAAATGAGAAATATCAGTGTCATCCAATCTGTCTATGTTAGGCCCAACAATCTCAATATCTAACTCGTACAAAACACAAACTACCGGTAAGGAACCAATACCGGTAGTGTTCTTAAGTTCAAAAAAACATCTTGCCAAAGAAAACCCAAACCTTTACTACTCTGTCTATGAGAGAAACGAAGTCCGTATTTACCTTTGATGAACCAATAGAACGATTGTGGTCGGGAGTTACCGTCTACGAAGTGTTAGTACATTGGTTGGCAGATGAGGTAAGGGGAAGACCAAAGGTCGGCGGTGACTTCTCCTGGACATGGAAACTGGGACTCGAGGGCGATTTTACCACTCATGGTATCTATAAAAAGATTGAACCATTGAAAGAATTGGTTATGGAGTGGAAAGACCATCCTGCAGATCCAGCCGGTGCTATTTATTTACAATTATTATTTGAACCAAAGGGCACGGCTCAGTCTCAACTAACTATCATTAACGGAGGATTCCCTGATGGGGATGGTTCCGATGTTTGGATTGAGGGAGCCAAAGAGGCCTGGGACGGACAAGCCATCCACTTAAAAGACTTCCTAAAACAAAATCCAGATATCACCAAATTTTTTAAAAAGACTTGATCTCTAGACCCTTTCTAAAATCCTGGTAAAAGTAAGGGTTGTTAAGGAGGGTTGGAAGATGGAATATCCTGAATTGGAATCTTATTTCCAGAAATTAACTGATATAACAGACCGTATCGCTATGATGAACAATCATTTTGATGCGACACCTGAGATCGACATACCACAGTTATCTGAGTTTTACAATGATATTCAGTCAAAGGACTGGGAGAATACAGACAGAGAGTATTACGAACTCTTTACTAGTTATTTTACCTTTCATGTGAAGACTGTAGAAGAAATCATTCAAGAAGCACGTGAGATTTTGAACCCGGAAAATCGGGAATACGTGAAAAAATTAGTAAGCCATGTTCGTAATTCGGATGATTGGTTTGTAAATCTAAAAAAGAAACGCAAACTCGCTCGCATCCAAGTCGCTTAAAGTTTCCGCTCCCTCGACCGAAACCTCGGGGGAGGCGTGTCAATTCGCTTTACAATTAAATCCGTTTCCTTTCTCCTTTCAGATATGCTCAAGGCACGGTTCCTTTTTTACCCGGTTATCCTTTTACTGTTTTTGTTTGTAGTTGATTCTATATTCAGAATTCCCTACATTCAAACGATCACAAAGATTGATTTAACGGCTGTTAACTATAAAGCCAAATCGGATTTTTTAGAAAAACTCCTCACTGAAAAACCAGGTGTCCATTCTCCTAAAACCAAAAAAATCATGCTCATTTTGGGTTCCTCGCGCCTCCTTTATTTTGATCATGCAGAACTAGTTTCTTTTTATCCTGATTGGGATGTTTATAATCTCTCATCGGCTGTGACCACACCTGCCTATTACGATTTCCAACTAACAAAGATTTTAGATTCAGGAATCAAACCGGATCTTGTGGTTATGGAAACCGATCCGAATCAGTTCAATCAAAATTCCGTATTCAAAAGTTCGAACTTAACTTATAGTTTTGATTTATCCTATGTCCTTTCCAATTTGAGTTTGTTTGGAAAAGACCATGTCTCCTTTTATTTGGGGCGGAAACTTTTTGCTGTGGGAACTTATAAACCCTATTTAGATCAAATGTGGAAAAACTATAAAAATCCATATTTGGATAACGCCATTGGAATGCATCAGGCGACTTACGACTATATCCTCACTCATAATGGAAATGGACTTTCACCCATAGACAATTATATGGAAAAGGATTCCAATTCTTTACAGATGACAAGTCATAGAACCTTGGATTGGTTATTTGCCTCTTATGTTCGTAGTCCCATGCAATTTGGATTTTATGAAAAAATCTTAGATCGTTTGCAGGCAGAAAAAATAAAAACGGTCATCATTTGGCCACTTTCATCTCCCGACTTTGAGGCCTTAATCGAAAAAGAGGCCCTCGTAAAAACTTGGGAAAAAGAAATTGATGCCCTCACAACCAGTAAAA
This sequence comes from Leptospira chreensis, assembly GCF_016919165.1. Taxonomy (GTDB): domain Bacteria; phylum Spirochaetota; class Leptospiria; order Leptospirales; family Leptospiraceae; genus Leptospira_A; species Leptospira_A chreensis. The sequence continues at coordinate 222,479 of NZ_JAFFPS010000031.1, read as the reverse complement.
ATTTCTCTATTCTAAAATTAAAAAATGATCCGTCTTACACCTGCAATGCGTTTGCAGATGGTGGCCACGTAGCTAAGGATTGTTATCGCAGTTTGATGCGTTCTATTCTATTGGAATACTTTCGGAAGTACGAACCGAATCATCTGTAAATTCAATTCCACAAATGGGTATGGGCCCAGTGGAAGATTCAATCACTGATTTTAGGGAACGAGGTTTTTTGGGAATGTTTAAGGTTGTTCCTTCTTCGTTTGTCTGCACATACTTTAGATTAGAATTCAACCCAGAAGATGAGTCAGCCCAGAAGAAAATTCCTTTGGTTGTTCCTGTAGTCACTCGGCCATAGTTTTTTCTAGAAGAACCTGCCGAGATGGACGGTGTTCCCGTATTATAGAAGTTTGTGGATCCCTGTTTGATGGAACCCTTTACGGTTGTGGGTGCGACGGGATTGGCTATGATCCTAGCAAAATTCGCAGAAAAAGAATATCTGGTTAGGGCGGCAGAAAGATTGATTGTGGATGGCGCCGCACCATCGCTTGTCACCTGTTCTACGGAGGTGAGACTGGCGCCGATTCCAAAACTTTGTGCGCTAAGTAAGGTAAAAACGCGAAAGAACACATCGGAGTTTTGGTTCCCCAGTAAAGCAGAATCAAAATTGGGAGCCGTGGTTCTAAATAAAGTAATTAAATTCCCTGTGGAATTGGCCCGAGTGCCTGAAGTGCCCATCACCGTTTCTCGAAAGAAGTTTTGCCTTTGTGTATTGGTTGTTCCCGAGATATCGTAGAGATAACGCATAAATACATAAGCATAAGAATATTGTTTTAAGATATCAGAATTAGAACTATCCCAGTCGAGAAGGGAGATCCCGTTGATTCCATCCGAACATCGCGAGTCGTTCACTCCGGAATAACAATCCATACGACTATTTTGCGGTCCGTATCCGGCAATGTCACTTGCCACTTCACTGGTTCCTTCGTTGATCCAAAGTTCGTCGGTTTGGTTTGCATTCCGCATTCGGGGGTAACGCAGTAGGTGTTGGAATTCATGGGCGGCAGTGGAAGGAAAGGCAGTGGAATCATAGTTAAGAGTCGCAGTGATCAATTCTTTTCCATCCAAGTACAAAACTTCCGCGTAATTGGAGCGAATCCGAGAGAATAGATTGTCGGGGAAATAGTTCACTGGATCGTAGTATCCTGCCACATAAGCACTGTTTGCTGTCGCACCATCCCGAATGTCCATCACAAGAATTTTGACTTTACCATCTCCATCCACATCACTCGGAGTTCCAAATGTGGAGATTAATATAGGATATGTGATTGTATCAAAATCACGAGCGAACTTCACTAAGTCGTAATTAATAGATAAAGACCTTTCTTTATAAACTTCTACATTGGTTCCAGAGCTCACAAGGTCTACAGCGACACAAACACTACTGGATGTTGTCAGATCTCTTGCCCAGATATCGGGACCATTCACACAACTGGCTCCGTATAAGGAATAGGCGGCGAGAAGGAGGAGGTTGTTATTTTTTTCTATTTGTGGATTTAGGAGATTGCAATCAGCTGTGAATGATGTTATGAAAAGAATAGGAAAAAGGATCAGTCGTTTCAAATGCATAAATTCCTGGTAGTGGGTCTTATTTCCCTGACATTCTTTTGGACGAATCCAAACTTTGCAAAGGCAGTGGATGGCTTGTATTTTTCCGAGAAACTCGCTACGGAGAATGGCTATCTAATATTAGGAATAGAGATCTTCACAGAAAAGGGAAAGTCTTTTTATAATGCCCAGGAGCTAAGGTTCCAAAATTCCCGCGGCTTTGAAGAGGTTTTATTTGTCGGGAAGGTCACTACTGAAGGCCGAGATCTCCTGCTCGTTCCCGAAGCCTGCCAAATTCGCGCCACGGACACCTGGGGTAAAAAAATGGCACTCCTACGCCGTTTTGATTGTGACCATTTGCAGTTTCAGATGGTGCCAGATTCTAGTGGTCTGTTTAAAATTTCGGAGTCTTTACTGGGGACCCAAAAACAGGTTTCCTTACCCTATGTTTTGGAACACCACGCAGGAGATCCTGTCGCGGTTCGTTTTGAGGCACCTCTCTTGACCACGGAAGGCATTTGGGGCTTCCATTTGAATGGACTCGGGGGACGCGATCCGGAAAAGTCCTGGAATCCTTCCAAGCAGGCCTGGGGGCCATTCCAAGGATACAAACCGGGGCCTGGATTGCAATTCTACCGATGGAAACGAACCTTTTCTAATTGACCCACGGCTTCGTTCCAGGGACTTTCCTTTTACATTGAAAAAGATCAGAATTGGGGTCATTGCGGCTGCCGGAAAAGGAACCCGAGCATATCCCCGAACCAGCTTCATTCCAAAACCCCTCTTCGTCATCGAAGGAAAGTCCATCCTCCACCGCAATGTGGAATTGATGGTCAAAACCTTTGGAATTGAGAAGATCTATGTTTTGGTGGGACACCTCAAAGAACATATCATCACAGAAATTAGCCATATCCGTTTGGCTTTGCCCAAAGTGGTGATTGAACCCGTGGAATGGACCCAGAAAGGCTTGGCTTCGGATGTGGCAAGCCTCGAAAGAATCATCCACGAACCTTTTCTCACCATCCTTGGAGATGAGTTTTATTACCGCACCGACCATGATCACTTTTTAAAAGTTCTAAAAAAACATCCGAATATGGCTGCCTCCATCGGAATCGTAAAAACATCCTTACTCTCCAGGATTCGAAAAAACTATTCCGTTGTATTAGAGAATGATAAAATACTAAATTTGGTTGAAAAACCAGAAAACCCTCCCAATGAACTTTTAGGTCTGGGAAGTTATTTTTTTACACCCGAATACTTTGAGTTTTTTAAAAAAACTCCCGCTTCCGCTAAGTCCGGCGTTGTGGAAATAACAGATGTTATCGATAAGATGGCAAAAGAGTCCAAAGGCGGAGTTTACGCAACTACTCTTAGTTGTGAATACTTCAATATCAACTCCATGCAGGATTATTACCATGCAGTCTATGAAGTAAGAAATGATTTATTCCATAAGTTTAAAACAAGTTTAGTGATCCCTACAAACAATAATGAAAGGTCTATCACTGATGTGATAGTTGACTTCAAAGACAAGTTTAATGAAATCATAGTCATTGATAACGAATCCACCGATGAAACTTTGGCTCTCAGCAAAAAGGAAAAAGTAAAAACCTATACTTTCCCTGGTGATGGGGATCCTACAAGACTCGGGGAACAAGTGAGAAGGGGAATTGAATACACAACAGGAGATATCATTGTTGTGGTCTCTCCCGATGGATCTTTTAGGTCCAAAGATTTTCCGAAACTACTCGAATACATGAAAGACTCTGATATGGTGATTGGTACTCGCACCACAAGACAGATGATCGAACAAGGTTCCAACCTCAAACCACTCTATCGTTTAGTGAACTTACTCATGGGCAAACTGGTGGAAGTATTTTGGTGGGGTCAAGAACCACGATTTACCGATGTGGACTGCCAGTTTTTTTCTGTTTGGCGAGAGTCTTATGAACGAGTGAAACCACAATTGTATACTCAAGATCGTAAGTTCATTGTGGAGCTTATGATCGATATTGTTCGGTCTCATATGCGTTGTATTGAAATTCCTGTATCCTACTTCAAACCGGTAGGGCAGGTGGAATACAGATTACGTGATATGATTTCGGATGTAATCCACATAATGAAATTGATTATTTCTAAAAAGTTTTTCCTAGGAGAAAGTCGCGATGGCGAATAAAGTATTGGTAACAGGCGGATGCGGATTTTTAGGATCCCATGTTTGTGAATTATTTCGTAAAGAAGGTTGGGATGTTGTTAGTTTTGATAACATGACCAAATATGAATTAAAACGAACTGGTTATGGAAGTGACGCCACAAGAGATTATAACTGGAATTATTTGAAATCAATCGGTGTCACTATGGTCAAAGGTGACATCCGAAATTTAGAACATTTGATGGATCGTTCTGCTGATTGTGATTATATCATTCACACGGCAGCACAACCTGCGATGACTATCTCTTGGGAAGATCCTGAGTTGGATTTTTCAACCAACGTTATCGGAACTTTCAATGTGATGGAAGCGGCTCGGAAACATAAAATTCCGGTTGTGAATACATCCTCCATTCACGTATACGGAAACTCCATTAACGATAGTTTGACGGAAGGTAAAACTTCTTACGAAAGAAATCCTGTTGAAATCTCTGTAGAACAACCAACGATGGTAGGTCAAATTTCTCCGTTACATGCTTCCAAAATGAGTGCCGAACACTATGTTCGTTCTTACACAGATATGTATGGGGTGAAGGCGGCAAGTTTCCGATTTACCGGGATCTACGGCGAACGTCAGTTTGGTGGAGAAGATCATGGTTGGGTGGCAAATTTTGCAATTCGTTCTGTGTTTGGATTACCACTTAGAATTTTTGGAACGGGAAAACAAACAAGAGATATCTTACATGCAGAAGATGGTGCTAAGTCTTATTTAGAATTCTTTAAAAATCCGATTCCTGGTGTGTACAATATTGGTGGGGCAAGTCCTCATAAAATTTCTCTTTTAGAGTGTATCCATCTGATAGGCGAAATTCTTGGTAAAAAACAAGAAATCCTTTTTGAAGTAGAAAGACCGGGTGACATGCGTTACTTTATCTGTGACATCAAAGAGGCAAAAAAATTCGGATTCAATCCAAAAATCCTACCGAAAGAAGGTGTCACTCGACTCCTCAAATGGATTGAAGCGAACCAAGACGTATTCAATATCGCAGGAAAGTAAATGGCAAACAAAACTTTAGTCATCATCCCCGCATACAATGAAGCCGAAACCATCGAAGAGGTGGTGCGGGGAGCCATTGGATTTGCAGATGTTTCTGTAACGGATGATGCCAGTAAAGATGCCACACCAACCATCTTGGCCAAACTGCAGAAAGAATTTGGGAAAAGGCTTCACGTCATTCGGCATGAAAAAAATACCCATATTCCGGGAGGCATTCAAGACGGAATGAAGTATGCCGTGGAAAAAGGATACGATTGGGTCATCACAATGGATGCCGGTTTGTCGCATGATGCTGGTTACTTGAAAGAGTTCCAATCCTTTCCCCATTGTGATTTGGTCATTGGTTCTAGAACCTCCACAGTCAATGTTCCGATCTATCGTAGGTTTATTTCTTGGCTTGCTGCCAAAGTAATGAACTATTGCCTGTCCAAAGGGGTTTTGAATCTTTTGGGAGCGGGTCTACGAGATTGCACTAGCGGATACAGAAGGTATTCGAAACCTATGTTTCAGAAAATTGCGGCTTACCCTTTGGAGTCTGTTGCTTTTGACTTTCATATGGAAGCCTTATCAATTGTCGCAAACAATGGTGGTTCTATTAAGGAATTACCAATTCGTTATATCTTTTCAAATAGTAGTTTCAACCGTAAGGTATTGAAGCTGGCAATCCAATTTGCTAAAAAACTTTTGTTACGAAAATGGAAACTGATCCCACAATACCCCTAAATAAATCCCGTTTCGGACTGAAATGGAAAGTTTTTCTCATCACCTGCAGCTTGTTTGGTGGGATATTCCTATTGGACCGATTGTTGTTTTTCGAACTTTATTTTCTATTTCCAAATGAAACCGAATGGGATTCCTCTCCTTGGTATAATTTCATTCACAAAACCAAAGAGTTACAATCCACGAAAGACAAACATAGAACCATCATCACCGGAAGTTCTGTGGCTTTGTATTCGGTATTACCGGATCTTTTAAACCAAAAAGAAAAATCCAAAACCAAATTTTCATTTTTTTCACATGTGGCCATGGCGCCAACGGATCTAGACTATTATAAAGAAGATCTATTACGTTCCCATCCGAGTTTAGTGGTATATCTTCACAATTTTGCAGATTTACAATGGGAATATTTAGAACCCACGGAAGGAAAATTTCAGTTCAATGAAGAGAAATGGGTAAAAGAATTTGGGGAACGATATCCAGCAAAAACAATTTATCCAAAGGCTTATCTAAAAGACCACTGGACAGAGTTACCAAGAAAAACAATTTCTAAACTTGCCACCAAATCATTGTTCTATGTAAGTCGGTTTCGCGTTTTCTTCTGGGATCCGATCGAAGTATATATCGACAATCACTTCCGCAGCGGCAGGAAGTATCATCTCTACCAAGGGGAAAAACCAATAGAAGGGATTTGGTCTAAGGGATGGACAAAGGAAACGGCTACTCTTGTTTGTTCTGCAAAAAAATCAAAAGAATCCATCTTCTTTCAGAAATCTAAAACAAAACTAAAATTTCGTTTTTTTAAAGATACAGACTCTCTTTCCAATCAAAAAACGATTTTGGAAACCGAAAGAACTTTTGAACATTCTGGTTGGAATGATCTGGACTGGGAATCTTTGGTTCAGAATTCAGGGGACTGGTCAGTCGTACAAATCCAAGTTCTATCTGAATTATCTTCTGCGAAGGAAGTGAATCTCATTCGTTATGGTCGTGATGAATCTGTTGGTATTCGTTTGTCTCATTTTTTCTGTAAAAATTCCAAACTAGAAAATAGGTCTTACTCTCGCGGAAGTTATTGGGATGACACTCGTTTGGCGAAAATGACAATAGAAGAGTTCAAAGCAGACTACTTTGAACGTATGATTCGAGATGCGGGAACAAGGAATGAACTTTGGAGATTACATTTTGTTCGGGAAGCCAAAAAAAATGTAAATTCGCTCACCTTTTCTCCATGGTCTGAATTTGATCGAATCCTTAAAATTTCTGAATATTTTTATCAAAATCATATTCCTTTTGTCTTGGTTTTAAGCCCTGAAAATCCCATCGAATTTGCCTTATATAAAGATTCAAAGTGGAGACAAGATTGGATTTCTAGTCTAAGATCTCATTTAGAAACCAGAGGCCAAACTTTGATCGATCATACGGAAGCTGTAAAAGAGGTTCGATACTTTTTTGATCCGCACCATCTAACATACGAAGGCGCCAATTATTATAATTCTATTTTTTCTCAATTCTTAGATCCTAAAATTTCAAATTCAAATCCTTAGTTGGAGAGAACCCAATGTTTCAAAAACGTCTATTACCGATCTTTTTATTTTTTAATTCGAAACAGTGGCTTACGGTTTTGTCTTTTTTCTTAATCTGGGGAATTTCCACTTTAGGGTATTGGAAAAAATATGAGTGGAATCCAAGTTCCATGGTGAACTTCGGGTATGAGTTTGCTTTGCAAAACCAGGCGGAAACACCGGAGCAAGCAATTCTCTTTAAAGGGGAGAAGGGGGATTTAGGAGCCGGGTATGATGGCCAAATCTTTTATTATTTTTCAAGGCCTCTCTCTGAATTCAATCTCAACTGGCCAAAAGGTTTTGATGAGTCCTACCGAGCTCCAAGAATCGGCTATCCTTTGTTAATTGCTCTGTTTGGTTTTTTAGGAAAAACTGCTGCTATATTTGGAATGTATTTTTGGAATATTGTTTTAACGCTGATTTCTTATTTCTATTTGCATAAACTTTTGGATGAAGATACAAAACCCTTTGCCATTTTATATCTTTTAAGTCCTTTTGCTTTGGGAAGTTATTATGTACTCGTCAGTGATACAGTGATGGTATCGATCCTTGTAATCGCTTACTTTTACTATGTAAAGGAAAACTATATTCCTTTCATTCTACTTTCGAGTTTGGCCATCTTAACCAAAGAGCCTGCTTTGTTTTTATTATTCCCTTTGGGCCTTGCGGCTCTCTTTCGGAAAGATTGGAAACGGATTTTGGTTGTTGGTTCTGTTCTCATCATCCCTGTTTGTTGGCATTTGTATTTGGCTTATCGTTTCCCAAATTGGAGACCAGGTAGGCTTACGGATTTTATTTTGCCATTTGAGGGACTGATTTCCTATATGGAGTCCATTTGGAGACAAATCGCTACAGGTTCAAATTGGAAAGACCTAGCACGACTTTTCTCGCGGTTCCCGCTTGTGATCTTATTCTTTCTTGGATTGTTTTTGCCTTTTACAGGCCAAGTTCGCAAAGGTTGGGAATTTCGAATTTCGTTATTACTGGTTATGTTTATGGTAGGAACAGCCGGGTATTATCATTTTTGGTCCGTTTATGAAAACGTTTCCCGTATGTTTACCCTTTCCATTCCTATATTATTACTGCTGTTAAATGAGGACAAAACTGTTAGAAAACAAGAATATATCCTATTCACTTTGTTCATTCTTGTTTTATTCCTTGTTAAGGTTTTATTCATTTCCAAACAGTTGGGTTACCAAGTAGGATTTGTTGGATTCTAAAAATTAGAATCCTTCGGAATCTGGAAACTTTGTTTTGCTTCCGTATTCAGTGTTTGGATTTCTTCTTTTTTAAAGATGACTTCAAAACCGTCGGACATCACAAAACGAATGTACGGTGCCTCCAACTCGCGCACTAAACTTTGCAATTGAGTGAGAGAGCTGACGGGAGTTCCATTTACTGTTTTCAGAATCATCTGGTGGGCCGTATGATAGGCTTTATTCCCGGAAAGGGGTAATACTTGTGATAAAAATACCACATTCCCTTCATTTACATTCCTTTTGATGCGATAAAAATCGTTTAAGTAGAGTAGTTCCTTACTCACCCGATTTCGCCACTGGGTTCCATGTTCTGTTAAATATTGTTCCGAAAGTTCCTGGAATACTATCCCAGCTAACATTAAGTATTTGGGAGTTTGAAATCTAGAGTTCCCGTGTGGGATTCGAATCGCAGACTCTGGAAGTGGTTTTAAATCCAATTCAAGATTCACCGGTTTTTTGTTTCGGAACACTTTGAGTTTTATTTTTTTTCCAAAGTGAGAGTCTGTATCATTGGTATTATGAAATAAGTAAGATACATTTAATTTTCCAAATTTCGGATGGTCGAAGTATCCTTTGGGATCTACCTTAGAATTAGATACTTCGAGTAATACATCTTCCAATTGTAAAACCCCATCGGCGGATGATCCTGGGTAAATTTCCGCAACTAACACTCCCAAATCATCTTTTCTGAGTCCATAATGGTTTCTTGTGGCTGTGTCCGTTAAAGGTTTGAACCGGAAACCTTTGAATGGAAAGGATTTTCCTTCCACGAAATGTTTGATGGAAAAAGAGGGGATCACTCTTCCTGTATTGTTTTCTTTGAATTGGTATAAAATGCCTTGGGGAATTCTTGCCGTCGCGTCAACGATGAGTTCTCCTACACCATCTAGTTTTTCTTCAGATTGGATTTCTATAAAGGGAAGTTCCACATAACCGCTAGAATATGAATCCATATCTAACCTTAACATTCGAATTTTCTTTTCTTCCAAAGTCCGTTGGTCTTTACTTTCCATCACAAGGCCAGTGCCTGGCAAAAATACTTCGTTTGGAAAGATCACAGCCTTGAGATCTTTAGAAGCATTTGGATCATTCAATTTTAAGATAGCAAGCCCAAGGTCAGGATCCATTCGTTCTAATTCCGCAGTGTATACTTTCAGGGAATCGGGTTTTTTGATTTCAATACTTGTATAAAAATAAACGGCTTGGGCCGGGATCAAAATCTGATTTTCTCCAATATAGATTCCAGTGGAATGACGAACCTCGGGATTTTTAAACCTCCAAGGTTGTAGAAAATGTGGGTATTGGACGGTTACTTTGACTTGCAGGATGGAGGCATCTGTCATACCCACCGGAATTGATTTTCCAAGTAATGATCCGGTAAAAAATAGTAAAAGAATGAATCCGAGTTTATAGTTTTGAAGAATCAAAGGCATTTTTTAGTTTCCTGTTAGGTGGTAGGCTTTTTTAATTTCTAAGTCGGCAGCTTTCGACTCTTCTCGATCCAAAATCATAGGCAATTGGATTCCATAAAACTGGATTCGTATGGTTTTTTCCGTAGAAGATTGGAGAGTTTCTTTTAAATGATTAAGATTTTTAATTTTTGTTCCATTCAAAGATTCTACGACCATATTCAAATAAAAATCGGAATTGGAATTGATCGGGTGGGATAACTTACGATACAAGACTACATCTTCAGACTGTCCGTCAGAAAGAGTGGTGGCATCATAAAACCGGTAAACAAGTAAACTCCCACCTTGTGTTTGCCCATTTTTACTCCATGCTTCGAGTAGGTCTCTGTTGACCGTTTGGAATACTAGACCGCCAAACACGAGATAATCGTAATCCACTCCATACCTGGATCTTTGCCTTTCCATCTGAGGCATTTTTTTAGCAGGGAATTTAACATTTATTTTTTTCTTATCCCGAATGAGATCAAAGCGAATCTCTTCCCCCGCAAACTTATTGTCTACAAGCTCGAGAAAATCGATGGAGCTAACCTCCAAAAGATTTCCATTCCTTCCAATTTTTCGCCCATCAATGGCGGTTAGATAATCTCCTGGTTTTAAATATCCATCGGCAGAACCCGCTTTTAATACCTTGGTCACAAAGACACCTTCCTCTAAATTCGGAATTCCATAAAATTGTCTGTGGGATTCAGAATAGGAAGGTTGTGTTTGGATTCCGAGTTCGACGTAACCATGATACATTCCATCTTCAATGTCTTTCAGGAAATGTTGGATTACAGCCGTGGGAATGATATAACCAATGTTTTCTCCTTTGGTGGAGGCTTGGAAGGCGACACCAACCACTTTTCCATCTTGGAGGGCGGGGCCACCGGAGTTTCCGGGATTGATGGCGGCATCTACTTGAACTACCAAATGGCTATCGATTTGCGAATGGGCATAGGTTGATTGTTCAATCCGAGAAACAATCCCCCGACTAACAGATATTTTACTCCCACCAATCGGATATCCAATAATATCCACAGGGCTTGCAAGCTCCGGTAAGTTCCCCAGTTCCAAGTGATTGCTATCTTTGTAAAATTCTGGATCCGATACCTCGAGAAGTGCTAAATCACAATCATGAGCTATAAACAAAACTTTTAATTCATACCATTCGGTTTGGTTGTTCCGTTGGGCTTCCATAAACTTAGCGTTGGAAACAACATGGGCATTGGTGAGGATGCGGTTTTTAGAGATCAAAAACCCAGAGCCAGTGGATGCGGAAATTCCGGAAGATATCCAGGGAGAGAAGGGGTCTTTGGCTTGGGAAAACACTCGGATTTGGACTACAGATTTCTTGATTTCGTCGATGGATTGTCTGTTTTCTTCCGGAAATATGGGGCTTAGGAATAAACTCGTAAAAAATAAAATAGTACTCGCAAAGAGAGATGGGGAGAGGAGAATTTTTTTTTGTTTTTGCATGAGTTTGTTTGAATCCATCATATTTGGAGTTACCGCCTTTTTTTCATTGATTGCCGGCATTGTTTCATTTAGAAAGAATCCGCGGACAAGAATGAAAACAAGTTTTTCTATCCTTGCGGCTTTTTTCTGTATCGGAGATTTGACAATCTTTGCTAACAGTTTGTTCTTAGAAAATATTACCTTAAACCAACCGCATATTCTTTCCTCATATTTAATCTTTTTATCCTTTGTTTTACTTTACTTTGGATTACAGTTTCCAACTTTCTTTCGTAATTTCCCAAGACTTGTTGTCATTTGTTCCTTTGTGCTCGGGATGGGAATTATGTTGTTACTTGTGGATCTAGGGATCCTAAACGAAGTTTATCCTGGAACCAGTCTAATTTTATTGAAATATTATTATAACGCTTATTATACGATCACGTTTTTTGCATTTTCCTATTTGATCATCGCCAAACTCAGGTATAACTTTCCTGCCATTCAAAAGTTTATGGAATATATCTATTTAGCAACATTCCTTACTTGTATCCTCTTCATTACCCTTTGTTTTTTACCTAATGTCATTCCCTTAACAACAAAGTATTTTTTGCACTTTTTTCTCTTTGTAAATTTGTTATTTCTTTCTTGTTTTGTTGTCTTTTTGTTCCATTACTCCTTCACCGAAGATTATTTAACCCATCCATTTTCCTTTATTTTTGAAAGGTCGACAAAGATTTTTGAAGACCGAATTCTTGCCACGAGATCTCACTCAAGACTGATCAAAGAGAATCTTTGGAATTTGTACGAAAAAAGAAATTGGCGCCAAATTATGGACAGTTTTTGGTTTCAGATCTTAGTAGATGAAACTTTAGACAATGCACTGGAACATGGTGGCAAACGAGAAGATGATATCATCACCGTACACGTGTTTGAATCCCGTAAATACATCGATGTTTATGTGATTGATAGCGGAAAAGGTTTTAATCCAAGACTCATCCCAAGCCCTATCGAATCGGATCGAAAGTTAGTCACTAGCGGACGTGGGATTCATATTTTGAAAAAACTATTTGTGGTTCGATGGAATTTTCTTGGGAACGAGGTGAGTATTCGTGTGGATAAAACAAAGAGTAATGATTGGAAATCTATAACCTAACCAAAACTCTTTGTTTCTAATATTCAATAGAAATTAGATTTCTATTTTAATGTCCTTCAAATTCGCAAATAGAGAATACATCAATTCCGTAAGTATCCTTAATTCGTTTTGCTCCACCTAAATCTGGTAAGTTGATGATAGTGGAACATTCATGAACCACACCTTTTAGGTTTTGCACCAGTTTGATCGAAGCCTCCAAAGTTCCCCCAGTGGCAATCAAATCGTCCATAATCAAAACTCTTTCACCGGGGTTTATGGCATCTGTATGGATTTCTACATGGTCCACTCCGTATTCCAACGCATAGGATTCGGAAATGGTAGTACCTGGTAGTTTTCCTTTTTTACGGATCGGAACAAATCCTACACCGAGTTGGAAAGCAAGAGCAGCACCGGGAATAAAACCTCTGGCGTCAATGGCGGCAATTTTATTCAATTTAGCATTTTGGTATCGTTCTACAAACATTCCAATGGTGAGTTGAAATCCTTCTGGATCGATGAGAAGGGAAGTAATATCTCGAAAGAGAATCCCTGGTTTCGGGTAGTCTGGAATGGTACGAATCTTAGATTTAACAATGGACATAATAGGATGAAACCAAAGAAGACGAGTGCTTTGCAATAAAAAAAGGCCGACAATCGCCGACCTTTTTTCTTTCGATAGAACTTTGTGAAAAATTCTATTTCATTTGCTTGAGGGCAAGAATCCTTTCTTCTAAAGCAGGGTGAGTTGCGAACAGGGAAAGAAATCCTCCCTTGTTGGAAGAAATTTTGAAAGAAGCGAGAGCTTCTCCTCTTGGATCTTCCGGCATCTCTACCATTTGTCTGAGTGATTCCAATGCAGAAATCATAGACTCTCTTCCCGCAAGTTTAGCACCACCGGCATCCGCACGGAACTCTCTTTGGCGTGAGAAGTAAGCCACAGCCATGGAGCCAAGAATCGAGAACACAATGTCCAGAAGGATGGTAACCGCAATTCTTACGATATGCGCCATTTCTTCTTTCACAGCATTCGATGCCACATAGGCAATGATTCGAGAGATGAACATAGCAAATGAGTTCACAACACCTTGAATGAGAGTGAGTGTGACCATGTCTCCGTTAGCAACGTGTGACAATTCGTGAGCGAGTACCCCTTCCAATTCTTGTGCGTTCATACGACCGAGTAGTCCCGTAGACACAGCGACAAGGGCGCTGGATTTACTTGGGCCCGTTGCAAACGCATTCACTTCAGGAGATTCGTAAATCCCCACTTCCGGCATAGGAAGGTGAGCACGTTGTGCGAGTGATTGCACACGACGATAAACATCCATCTCAGCAGCGGATGCTTTTTTTGGATCGATGACTTTTACACCCATCGACCACTTCGCCATCATTTTGGAAAGTAAGAGCGAAATGAAAGACCCCGCCATACCCCACATCAAACAGAATACAATGAGTTGCGTTAGATCCAAGCCATAAGCACGGATACTAAATCCCATCGAACCAAGTAATGTGGTCACGATGGAGATGGTAGTCATAATCAAAATATTGGTTAACAGGAAAAAACCGATTCGTTTGATCCAAGTCATAGGAAATTGTTCTCCTTAAGGCTCCAGTGAACCTGTTTGTTAGACTAAAACTGTAATTGTTTGGGCTAGAGATTACAAGCAAATTAATGCCTGAACTGATCCGCTTTTTCTTTTGGATTATTGAGAAGCTGTATCAATAAGAACAATGCCGCTAAGGAAAAATAAGCAATGGGAAAATCCCAACTGGCAAGTTCGGTAAACCTGTTGAGGATTGCATTCCCTTGTAATTCATAGGCATGAATCCAACCAACACTAGAAAGGACAGCCGCAATGATGGCCCAAAGAGCGGCTTTCATCCATTCTCTTTCTAAAATAAAAACCACCATCGCCGACCAAACCATCGAAGTGATGAGAAATCCTTGTGATAAAGCAATGACTCCACCCAAAGCATAAGGAAGAAAGTTTAAATGCGGAGGGATGTCCGATAAAGAAAAATGGATTACCTGTTTTGCACCTAGTTCATGTAAGGTGGCTTGCAGTTTCCCATCTAAAAAGATAAATACGTTTTGAATGATAAGCACAGCCCATCCAGCAAACGCCGGTAAGAGGCCCACCACTACTGCTGGCGAATGGTGTTTGGGAATGGCTTGGAAGGCTTGGCTTGTGATGACAATTCCGATCCAAAGTACAATGGCCATTCCTGCTTCCACAGGGATAAGTGCTTGGATGAGACCCATCAGTCCGAAAAAACTCACAAGGGTCATAAAAATTCCTGAAAGCACCGAATAACTATGTTTAGCTCCGAGTGCCTTCCAACCTGGATGACCAATGTAGATGGTTGTAGGAAAAGGAGATCCAAAAGCAGTTCCTGCAAGAGTACCTAATCCATTCACAAGTAGGGAAGTTTTTGTATCAAAACTATCTCCCGATGCTTCTGCCGATTCTATGTTTTGCAAAGAACCAATGACATTAAAAACTCCCATCGGAAGGATGATGGAAAAGTATGCTTTGATATTGGCATAGGTAAGTGTTTCGATGAGAGGACTGATCGAAAGTTGTGGAAAGTATATTCCCAATGTCTCTAGACCACTTTCTATGGCTCCCGGTTTGTAAATGGGATCTCCCCAAAAAAAAGACAAATAAGATAACAAAATCCCGAGGATCACAGAGAGTAATCCTCCAGGGATTCCGAAAGGGAAACGAACTTTTCCAAAGTATTGTAATAATATGACACCTAATGGAATAAAGGCGACAATCGGTCTTTCAAAAGTACGCAGTAAAAAATCCATCGAAATGAAAGTGATGGCAATCCCCGCCAAAGCCGAAAGAAGGGCAGCCCTTGGTGTGTACTTTCGAATTTTTGCCGCAACAAAAGAACCAATGACTTCAATACATCCGGAAACAAAAGAGACAAGAAGGCCTGCTTTCCATGCCGCTACATAATCACCTGTGGCTTGATAGGTGGGAAACATCACAAAAAATACAAAAGCAAATAGAGAAACCGTATTGATTCCATAGGGAATGGCAGTCACATCGGTTCGATGGGTTCTTTGGCCTAGTTTCCAAGCTTGCCAGGCATAAAATATATTTCCGACAAGTAAGGATACGGCGGCACCAGGCAATACGACAGAGGTAACAAAACTTAATGGAAAACCACAAACTCCGATGCAGAGGGCAGATAAAACTAAAAGTTGGATGAGATTGTCTACCATGAGACCAAAAAAGCCGTCGAGATCACCTCTGGTGATTGTAAAAAAATTCATTCGTTCCGTTTCCCTCCAAAATCCACACGAATCACATTTCCATCCCCCGATACTTCCGGTTTAGTCACTTTGGGTTTGGAAACATTTTCTTCTACACTGGGAGCCGCTTCCACTTGGAGAAACCTAAGTTGGGTGGCCGAATTCTGAAACTTATCATAAATACGAAATACAGCATCCCAAGGGATCATAGTGGGTTCCCAAGCAGATCCAAATTGTAGTTCGGCAAATAAATAATCTGGTTTGCTATCCAAAACTTTCACTGCTTTATCACCAAACACGAGTACAATGCCAGATTCTTTTTCTGCATTGAGTAATCCGCGTTTTCCAATTTCTAGTTTTGGATGTGGCATAACATGGATATAAAATACTCCAAACCGCTCCCAATAGAGATTAAACAAATCTCTTTTAAACTCACGTAATGTTGTGATTTCTTCCTCTGTGAGTTTTTCGCTCATAAGTTCCTTTTACCATGTGATGTTTCCCACTCGATGTATTCGTCGTGGACTTTATATTCGGGAATGATATCTTTGAAGGCACCGAAGACTTCTCTATTTTTGTTTGCTTTCGCAAGGGAAAACAATCGATTCAATTTGTTTTGGAAAAGTAGGAGGTTGTAATTTTCCAAAGGCGCTGCAATGCGAATTTTTGGGTGATGTGTTTTTTTAATCCCTTCTTGGTTTAGAAGAAGTTCTTCATACAACTTTTCCCCTGGACGAAGGCCAGAAAATTCAATTGTGATGTCCTTGTGAGGAGTGTAACCAGAAAGACGGATCATCTCTTCTGCAAGGGAAAGAATTTTCACCGGTTCTCCCATATCCAAAAGAAAAATTTCTCCATGTTCGCCCATACTTCCTGCCTGTAACACAAGTTGTGTGGCTTCTGGAATGGTCATAAAGTAACGAATGACTTCTGGATGGGTGACAGTCACTGGTCCACCACGTTTGATTTGTTCACGGAAACGGGGAATTACACTTCCATTGGAACCTAAAACATTTCCAAATCGTACGGTAATGAATTTGGTTCTAGAGTTTTGTGAGATATGTTGTAAATAAATTTCTGCCGCTCGTTTGGATGCCCCCATCACGTTGACTGGATTTACTGCTTTGTCAGTGGATATCAAAACAAAACGATCCACTCCAATGAGTCGACAAACATCCGCTACGTTCTTTGTGCCCATCACATTATTGAGAACGGCTTCCGATGGATTGATTTCCATCATTGGAACATGTTTGTAAGCTGCAGAATGGAAAACCACAGAAGGGCGATGTTCTTCAAACACCGCGGAGATTCGGGAAAGATTTTTGACATCGGCAATCACTGGGCGAATGTCAATATTCAGATCAGCAAAACTTTTCCTAAGTTCGTAATCAATTTCGTATAACGGAGTTTCGGCGGCATCCAGAATGACAAGAACACTTGGTTTAAAAAGTGCCACTTGACGACAGATTTCCGAACCAATCGAACCACCAGCTCCCGTAACAAGGATTACTTTTTTTTCTAAGTATGAACGGATGGATTCAATTTCTAAATCTACAGTAGGCCTTCCCAAGAGGTCTTCTACTTGTACTTCACGAAGTTGTGTGATATTCGGTTTTCCAGATAAATATTCCCCGAAAGTCGGTAGGATTTTAAAATCTGCCCCGGCACTTTCACATTCTTTCATAAGTTTACTGACCACACGTCCATCGGGTTGGGGGACAGTCATAATGACTTTTTTCACACCATAACGAACTAAAATTTTGCCAATTTCATCCGTGGATCCGAGAATCGGAATTCCTTGGATGTATCCACCTTTTTTGGATAAGTTGTCATCCAAAAATCCAATGGGTTGGTAGTCCAAATCTACGTTTCGTCTAATCTCTGTTAAAAACGAGCTTCCGAGTTTTCCAGCTCCCACGAGTAAAACAGGAGTCCCACCTTTGGATTTGTCAGAATGAAAGATTTGTTCTCGTAACATCCTCCAACTCAAACTTCGTAAACATAAAAACCCAAGTAGGATGAGGGTATCGAGAATGGGTACCATCCGAGAAAGTTGATAGAACCGATTGTAAAATAGCAGGGCCAGAGTCGAAACTAGGGATGAAAGAACGGTGGCTTTGATGATGGAAAGCAGATCATGCAAAGAAGCATACGACCAAAGGGATCTGTAGATCCCGGAAAAGAAAAATACCATACTTCGAGAGAGAACGACAATTGTGGCACAAACCCAAAAGTCAGGATAACTATCTAAAAATCGTATGTTCTCAAAACGCACGAGATGTGCGAGAAAATACGACAAAAACATAAAGAGTATGTCGACTGGAAAAACCCAGTACCGTCTCGGTATCGCTTTCATATCTGATAAATAAGGGTATTAGGAACAAAATTCCTTGTAAATACAGAATCTTTTCCGAAGAATAGAAAAGAGGAAAAACCTGTTTGAAATCACTTCTTTTCCGCCTAGCGGGAACATTTTCTGCGGAAATTGGCTCCGAACTCTATCTGAAATTGAAGGAGGAGACTCTTTCCCCCTCACTTTTTTGCCTTGATTTTTCACAAGTCGAAGAAGTCACAGAAGTAGGGTGGCAATTTCTTAGAAAGATCACAGAACGTTGCAAAGAAACAGGTTCGAAAGTCGCAGGATTTGGACTTCGAATTCCTATACCAGAAGAACTGAACCAAGGATTATCCTTGTATGCAACAGAATCAGATTGTATCCACTATTTAGAATCACAGATTGTCAGTGATACTCCCGCAAACGAACTCACTCCTAAATCAGAAGAAAAAACGGTTCATTGCCCCGAATGCCAAACCCTCCTCAGATGGAAAATGGCAGGTGATTATCTCTGTCCTAATTGTAAGATTAAATTTTTTGTAAATAAAAAAGGATGGGTGTCCACTTACGAACGTTTGGTGTGATTTAAATGTTTTGTAGGGGTCGCTTCCCAAGGTTTATCCGGCCAGGGATGTCTCGGATACCTTCCTTTTAGTTCTTTTTTTACCTCATGGTACCCATGATTCCAAAAACTTTCTAAATCTTTTGTGATTTGTACTGGTCTTCGGGCTGGAGAAAGTAGGTGGATGAGAATACTTACCTTCCCATTCGCCAGTTTTGGCAATGATTTCAGACCAAATAACTCTTGTAATTTGACATGTAACTCAGGTTCCACTCCCTCATAATTCAATTGGATCCGAGAACCGGAAGGAACTTGGATGGACGAGGGCGCCAAAGAATCGATTAGATTTATTTTGTCATATCCTACATAGGCTTTGAATGCTTCTAAATAGGGAAGTTTGTCTAAAGAAAGTTTCCCCGAATCAAAATTGATAAAAGGAAATAACCATTCTTTGCAATTTTGTTTTAAATGAGGGAAGTCTGTTTTTAGATCCAAAATTCCTTGGGTTTCTAAAAATCGAACTCGGTTGTAAAAGTTTTTTAGCTCTGGATCTTTTTTCCATTCTTCTTCCAGAGAGGATTTGGTGATATATTCTGTAAGTGCCAAACTGAGTAGGTTTGGATTGGGTGATTTTGTTTCCTTGGAACCCAAAACAAGTTCCCCTAAATTTCTTTCTTCTTTCACAACAAGAAAGGATTCTCCGCGTTGGTTGGTTCTTGTTTCAGAGACTACTTTGGTTTGAATGAGGTTTGAAAAGATTTTTTCCATTTCACTTTCTTCCATGGAAAGAAAACTCGTGATCCAAAGATCCTGACCAAAAGAAAATGTATCTAAAACAAGAATGTATTCTGGAATTTGGATGGATGTTGTATTCAAAATTCCTAATTTACCATTCGAAAGTTTAAACTCTTTTCCATTCGGCACTTTTGTTTTAGCAATCCGATCCGGGAATCCAGAAGCGAGATAAAACAACCGATCTTTTCCAGGTAAAATCAAAGAAAGTTGTGATTTTTCCCTGTAAATACGCAAAATTTGGTCATATACGGCACGCAAATCATAAGGAAAATTTTTAGAAAAATTCTCTTCTGGAAAAGACTTTGCCTCTGTTCCCAAATTTTCTTTTCCCACTAACGAAACCACATCGGCAACGATACTTTCTTTTTCTTTTGGTAGAATGGATAGAATTTTTCCCAATCGAATGGGAAGAGGGTATCTCAAACATTCTTTTCCCAGATCCGTAAGATTGGACCCGGAATCCAAACAACCGAGAAGTTGCAACCTGTGGACACTTTGTGACACGGAACCTTTGTTTGGTGGATCTAAAAATGGTAACTGGTGGATTTCTTCTCCCCAAGACTTCACTTCCAAAACCAAACGATCAATATCCCCTTCTAGAATTTCTGGTTTGGTTCTGTCTAAAAAAGATTTTTCTTCTTCTTTCGACCAGAGGCGATACACAAAACCTTTTCCTTCTCTGGCTGCACGCCCTGCTCTTTGTTTGGCGCTACTGAGACTGATTCGATCTTTGATTAAGTGAGAGACTCCCGATTCAAAATCAAAAACAACATGTTTGTGATACCCCGTATCAAAAACTACCCGGACTCCCGGGATGGTTACAGAAGACTCTGCAATGTTTGTGGAAAGGATGATCTTTTTTTTGCCCTGTGGTTGTGGTAAAAAAATCCGTTCCTGGTCTGCCAAATCCAAATCACCATAGAGACCCATCACCACTGCGTTCGATTTGACCTGCGGGACCGATTCCAATCCATTTCTTAAATCTTGAATTTCTTTTTTTCCAGACAAAAAAACAAGGATATCACCTTCTGTCTGTTCTACGGCTTTAGGAATGAGATCCAATAGTCTTTGGTTTGTATTTTTATTGGAATCTCCCATATGGAAAATTTCTAAGGGATGAGTTTCCGCACTGACTCGAATGGGTTTCGAATGAATTCCTATGGATTCAAAATTTTGTCCTTCTAGTGTGGCACTCATGATGAGTAATTTCAAATCATTACGAAAGACTTCTTGGGTACGACGTGCCAATGCAAAACACAAATCAGAATCGAGTCGCCTTTCATGAAATTCATCAAAAACAATGAGGCCGTAATCTTTCAGTTCTGGGTCCGCAAGGAGGATCTTTGTTAAAATTCCATCGGTTACAAATTCAATTTTTGTTTCTTGGTTTACTTTTGTATCGAACCGGACTCGGTATCCGACGGTAGTTCCTACTTCTTCTTTCAGAGATTGGCTGATTCGTTTGGCAGCATTTTTTGCGGCAATTCGTCTGGGTTCTAAGATACAGATTTTTTTTCCGAAGGAAACACCTGCTTTTAGAAGTTCCGTAGGGAGAGCAGTTGTTTTTCCGGTTCCGGGTGGGGCATCCAAAATGGTCACAGGATTGATGCGAATGGAATCAACAATGGATTGTAAGGCGGTAAGTACGGGAAATGGATACAAATGTTGTGACACTTTTATTCTACTAGAAGAGGATGGGATTTTGGTTTAAAAAAATCAAACAAATTGTATTTTATTTTCAGAAATCACAAGAATCGGGTTTTCATAAGAAAGGAAATCCGTTAGGATCATCTTTGTGGATGCCAATCACAAACACTACGAAATCATCAAAGACTCCATCGAATATGTATTGGAGCACTTCGAAGACCAACCCAACTTGGATGTTTTGGCCGAACGAGTTTCGCTAAGTCCCTTCCATTTCCAAAAGGTGTTTCGGACCTGGGCCGGTGTCTCTCCCAAAGAATTTTTACAATTTGTCACGGTAACTCACGCCAAACGTTTGTTAAAAGAATCAACTCTTTTGGATACAACATATTCTTTAGGGTTATCTGGAACGGGTCGTTTGCATGATCTATTTGTTAAAATGGAAGCAATGACACCAGGGGAATACAGACGAGGAGGGGAAGGACTCGTTTTACAATACGAAGTATTTCCTTCTTCCTTTGGAGACATCCTTCTTGTATCTTCCGAGCGAGGAATCCAATCCCTTCAGTTTGTTGATTCTCTGGAAAACGGAATCCTAGAAACAAAAAACGAATTTCCGAATGCTCTATGGAAAGAAGGGGAATCCTCCGAACACCAGAAGATCAAAGACTATTTTCAAAAACGGATCCTTCCTAAAACTCCCATTCCACTCTATGTGTATGGAACTGAATTCCAACTGAAAGTATGGAAATCTCTATTAAAGATACCTATGGGAAGTGTTTGTACTTATGGAGACATTGCAAGTTCGATCGGTCAAACATCCGCACAAAGAGCGGTTGGTACAGCCATTGGCAAAAACCCCATTGCTTATCTTATCCCTTGCCATCGAGTGATTCAAACCTCAGGTCTATTTGGTGGATACAGATGGGATCCAAATCGAAAACGAATGATCATTGCTTGGGAACAGTCGAAACTAACTGCACCAAACAATGATTTGTCAGAACAAATCCATTAGAATCTTTAACGGAAATCTAAAGCAAATGTCTTGTATGAGATACTAAAAAGAAACCTACGAGTAAAAAACTTTGTGCAATGAGGTAAGTCACCCAAGGAACTTGGAATTCCCATTTGGGGTGTCTTGTTCCATTGATGGTGGTTTCTCCCATCACCGCATCGGAAAGTAGGAAAAATCCAGCTCCAATCGCCAAATAAATCCAAACTCCACCAAATGTGAAATAGGCGTTGATACATAAAGAAACAAAAAAACAAAGAATAAGGCCATAAACAAAGGCCGATCCCATCACCCATTTGGATCTTCTAGGATTGTACACTCGGAAATAGAAGACCAGTGCCGGAAGAACGAGCAAAGCACCTGTGATCACATAAGGCAAAATACCGGTATACAATTCATTCCAACTGGTCAATTTCCAAAATGATAACAGAAAGAAAACTTGGGCAATGGCAAAACTAAAAATTCCTCCAAGAACCGGGTTTTCCATTCGTTTTTTAGCGATGGGAAACTGAAGATTGAACCAATCTCCTAAAAAGGAAAAACCAATCGCATACAGGGGATAGGAAAATCTGGCATGGCCTAATTGGAATAATAACCAAGCAAAAAGCAGGATTTGAAAGGAAAATCCCAGATAAATCCCTCGCGAATGTTCCAATCGTTTGTGTGGATTTGACTCTTCTTGCAGCGTAAACCAATGAATACAAAAGCCTGAAATAATGGCTAGAGGAATGGTTGTGAGAATTAAGTAATATACCATACTTGATTTTAACATGGTTCTAAAGAAAAGGCAATCAGGAAGTTTGATGAAACGATCTCACAGTCTCCTTGTCATTTTCCTTCTTTTGCATTTACATTGTACGGTCTTTCGGTCCATACAAAAAGAAGAACCTAGCATAACTCCCACCTCTCCCTCTGATAAAGAAAGTTATTTGGTTTTGCGATTGGTTCGTGGGAAGGACCAAACCGTGGGAAATTTGGAAGAAATTCCTGTTTCTCTCACTTTTGAAAACCATTCCGAAACCACCAAACAATCGTTACGAATTTATCCTCTACCCCTTGCTAAATCCAAAGTACCTTTCTTTTTGCCTCTCTCTTCTAAAACGAACGATCAGGCGGGGGAGTTACTCGTTGGGTGTTTGTATTTCTTTCCCATTCCCATTTTTTTTAGAGGGAATCTAAAATTAGAGATCCAACATATGAAATGGATCACACAACATGAGTTTGTTTTTCAAAAAACCATTCCTTATGATTGGCAAGGAAACCTCACCAAATACTGGGAATACGATCTCGATCATAGCGAAATTATGGACAAAACCATACCATCTCTCTCCTCTTACAGGCATTTGGAGTGCGAAGATGACATTCGTCATCGTAAGGAAATCCCTAAAAATGGAGTGATTAGCCCTCCGGAAGAAGACTGACCATAGAACCAAACTTAGGGGAAAGGTAGATTTTAAATCTCTAGCGCCTAACTTTTTTAAAAAAAAATCAATCAAAACAGAATGAACGTTCTAGAATCGAGGAAAAAACAGTTCTAGCGGTTTTTCCCGAGTACAGAACAGAAGGTACGATTGAAAAAAAACGATCATAGGGAACGATAGGTAAAAAATTATGCGCTGTTTACCCATGAATCAAAAACTGAATCTTCTAATATTATTAACATTCACCACATTGTTTACGATCGGTTGCCCAGGTGGCGGCGGAGGTGGTGCTGGACTCGGTCTAATCGCACTCCTTGGCGGTGGTGGAGGTGGGGATGTACCTGCACCTAAACTCGAAGTTGAATACGAAGGTGTTAGCCGGGAAAGTGGTGCTACATTGAATTTGGGTTCTGAACCAGTTAACACTGCCGACGGTAAGACGGGAACAGTCACTATTAAAAATACTGGCAATGTCGCGATCACACTTCCTGGTTCCCCCAATATTGTTGCTCTATCGGGAACAGATGCATCACAATTTACAGTCACTCAACCGGCAACATCTACCTTAGCTGCCGGTGCTTCCGCTGTTTTTACATTAAATTTCAAGCCAACAACAACAGGAGCCAAAACTGCAATCATCAAAATCCAATCAAGCGATGCTGCGGTTGCTTCCTTCCAGTTTAACTTAACAGGAACTGCTGAAACGGCAAGACCTCGATTGGCAGTTTCCGTAGCAGCCACACAAATTAGCGAAAATGGTAACTACGGAATGGGTTCAGTTGAAATCGACTCTTCTGGGACAGCTGTGACTTTTACTGTGAAAAATACGGGGAGTGCTGTGGCGAACTTAGACGGACCACCGGCAGTATCTTCCACCAATGCAAATTTTGCATTAAACTTGGGTGGATTTCCAACTACCATTGCGGCCAATGCTTCGGCAACTTTCACGATTCAATTTTCACCGACGGGAGCCTCGGGATCCAAAACATCGAATATCTCCGTATCTTATGACGGCTCATATGCATTCCTGTTTACTGTTTCAGGAACAGGAACTCCAAAACCTGTACCAACCATCGCTATTTCTCATAACTCCAGTAGTTTTACTACAGGCGGTTCCATTCCCACATTCGGTGTAGTATGGCCCACAATTACATCTTCTGCAAAAACAGTTACTATCAGTAATACGGGAACAGCAACGATGACAGGAATCACCCTTTCTAAACCAAGTGGCGATACTGGAGATTTTACAATCAGTGCTTTCAGTACTGGTGCAACTCTTGCTGCCGGTGCTTCTGGAACATTTACCATTCAGTTTGCGCCATCCACAACAGGTGCTAGAGCTGCCGTGGTAAGGGTTGCCACAACGAACGGAAGTAATGGTTCCGCATCAAGCGCTGACCTGAACGTTTCTGGTACTGGAAAAACAGGAGCCGATATTTTAGTAAGTTGGACGGGCACCAATGAAAAGGCAGCCAATGCTACGGACGGCGGTTATAAAGTTTGTTATAGCCAGACTTCTGGATTTACTGCGGTTCACAATGGAACTACCATCATTTGTGCGGATGTTCCGAATACTGGTGGCACAACACCTGTCTCAAAAGTAATCTCAGTGCCAACCTATGGCAATTGGTATTTCAAAGTATATTCTTACGGGAAATACAACACAACGGGAGGGAGTCCTTCCGCCCAAACTTCTGCAGTAAATGTTCCGAGTACATAGGTTAAGGATAAATCATATGAATATTAATAAAAAAACTGCTTCAAAAATTTTGATCGTAGCAACCATGTTAGTTGTTACCAACATTCTCATTTCCGAACCTGTTTGGAATTTAAATGAAAATACTTTAAATTTGGATGCTCTGCGTGCAAAAGCCAATGCGGGTAAAAAACTTCCTCACCTTCCTGGTGAAGTAGTCATTACCTTCAAAAAACAAGTTCCAGATTCTGAGTTAGTGCACCAAACTTCAAAGTTAGCAAGTAACACTGGAGTTCTCAACCTAAAAGGACATTTTACAACAGCAAAACTAGCAGATTCGGAAACGATGGAAGAGGGATTAGCAAGGATTAAAAGAGATCCCAATGTAGAATCCGTAGAGCCACGTTACCTATACTACAAACAAGCTTCTGCACCAAATGATCCAGAATTTGCAAGACTTTGGGGTTTAAGCAATACAGGACAAACTGTAGCCACTCCAAGTTATACTGCTAACGCTAGTAACCCGGGAACATCCGGAAAAGATATGAATGTTCTTGGTGCTTGGGATGTGACTACTAGTTGCAATAATACCATCGTAGCAGTATTAGATACGGGAGTGACTTACACTCACCAAGATTTAGTTGGTAATATGTGGGATGGTTCTGGTGGTTGCGTAAACCAAAACGGAACGGCGATTGGTGGTGGTTGTCCTAACCATGGTTATGATTTTGCAAGTGGAGATAATAACCCCAGCGATGAAGAAGGACATGGAACTCATGTGGCCATGACAATTGGAGCCGTTGGAAATAACGGAGTGGGAATTTCCGGTGTTTGCCAATCAGCAAAAATTATGGCTGTCCGCGTTTTAGGACTCGGTGGAGGAACCAACGACAATATTGCGAATGGAATTTACTTTGCCGTTCGTAATGGTGCCAAAGTCATCAATATGAGTCTCGGTGGTTCTAGTTTTAGCACTGCCATCAATTCAGCAATCGAGTTTGCCCGAACCAATGATGTTTTGGTAGTGGTAGCGGCAGGAAATGATGGATTAAATTTAAGTGGGACAGGCAATGCTTACCCTTGTGAGAATACAAATGCAAACTTAATTTGCATTTCTGCTTTGGACCAAAAACATGCATTAGCAAATTTTTCAAACTATGACAGCAATGCAACTGTAGCCAGCCGCTCTTCTGACTTCGGTGCCCCAGGAACCAATATCTATAGTGGGTATGGAACAGAAGTATCTTATAACGAAAACGCTACAAGTTATTCCGATTGGACATATTCCACTTCAGGAACTGCTTGGGCCTCTTCCACCTGCACATTAGCGAATTACAAGATGCTTGTGACGGCAGATTGTACTTTAGCAAACGCTTTGTTTGATAGCTCTGCAAATACCATCACAACAACTGCTTTGAATACAAATAGTATCGTTTATAAAAACTTTACGATTCCAGCAGGTGCTACGAATGTTTCCCTTTCCCACTTCATAGTAAGTTATGGCGAAAGACAATCTACAAGTGCTTGTTACGATTATATCCAAGCGAAATATTCTGCAACGGCAGGGTCTCCGGCAGCGGCTACAACTTTGACCATGTATGATAGCAATTTTTCCAATTTTCAATCTCAACTTTGTAGAAATGGTTCAAATACCTTTATAAGTAATTCTGCAGATACTAAGGTACTTAATAATTGTATTGGAACAGCTGGGACAAATTGTACAGTAGGTTACCGATTGGTAAGTGATACTTCTGGTACCTACTTTGGTGGACTTGTTGGGGACGTATTCCTTACTGCTTGGGCACCATCTACAACTGCCTATACTAACTTAAACGGAACTTCCATGGCTACTCCCAATGTATCTGGTGTTGCAGCCCTCATCCGTTCCTACAACCAAACTTTCACTTACCAAGATGTGATCACAAAACTCATCGAAGGTGGAGTGGCTGAAGCGGCCCTCGCTGGGACAACTCAGTATGGAAAAGCAATCAATGCGAATGCTTCCATAAAACACCTCAAACAAGTGACAGGAGTTACCGCTGTTTTACAATAAGACAATTGGTTACAGCCTCATGATCGCAGCCTTAACCACTGGCTGCACCTTGTTTGGTGAACCAAAACAAAACCAACAGATGCGACCCTTGGAAGAGAAACAACCTATGTTCAAAGAAGGAGAGTATATCTTTTCTTCGAAAGAGGGTGTGTCTCTTGAGGAATTACGCTCTTTATTCAATGAGTTTGGTATTATCAAATTGGATTCTCTTGTCGTTCACGATCGGACTTATCTTCTCGTTTTGAAAGAAGATCCTGGCCTAACCATATTAGAAAAAAAGGCAACGACTTCTGGAAAAATTCGATACATTGAAAGAAACGGAATCCTTCAAAAATATAATTCAAAACCGTAATTCTTGTTTATACTTACGCCAGATTAAAAAAACCGAAAACTAAACCGCACTAAAGTCTGTCTAAGGACTAAGTGCGTTCCTTTCTTGTTTCAATTTGTTCTCTATTTCTTCTCGTCCATTGTACCAAAACCAATCCTTCCTATGAAGCTTGCGAACGAGCCGATTTAGATTATCTAGCTTGTTCCCTTGTTGTTTACCAATCCTATTCTTATTGTTCTGAAACTGCATCTTCTGTGACTGGTAGTGCTGAAGTGAAAGCGGCCGCAAAGTTCCGCTGTGACGCGGAGCGTTTGGTGGGATCTTATCTTTGCGATGATATTAAGAAAAAAATCTGCGGAACCAAATGAAATTTTCCCGTAAGAGCCGGTGCAGTAAGTAAGACGGCAATGCAATAGAATACATCTCATTAGTATGTATCAAGACAGAACTGTAAAGGATGTATGAGTACACTCAAGTATCGCCAGCTCTAATGCGACATAAGATCAATTATGGGAAGTAACAAGTTGCTTCAGGGAATCGTCTCTACTAGAAACACTCGTCATTGCATCATCTTGAATCTACTTCCAATCCTAACAAAGGAAACGATTCCTCGATTGAATCAATCGCATCCATTTTTTCCCCATGCGCCTCGCCATTGGATTCAACATCGAAATTTTAAACAAGAAGCGATCCCGCTCTTCGCTCCAATCTTTCGCATCTGCGAAAGGATTTCCGCTGCGATCGGTGGCAAAGGATTATTCTTTACAATCGAACTCATTTAAGATTTAAAAGAAACCCATTGGAAAACAAAAACCGAGGTAATATATGCCAGAAATAGTAAAAAATGTCCTTTGGGTCATCCTTGGAATTTTTCTCGGAAGTGTGGTGAATATGGGGCTTGTTATGGTTAGTGGAAATATCATCCCACCACCACAAGGAGCTGATGTCACAACAATGGAAGGTTTAAAGGCTTCCATCCATCTTTTCGAACCCAAACACTTTCTATTTCCTTTTCTCGCCCATGCCATCGGAACTTTTGTTGGTTCGGGGTTTGTTTCCCGATTCGTCGCAAATCATATTTTAAAATATTCGTTTGCTGTTGGAGTTTTCTTTTTAGTCGGTGGGATCGCCAATATTCTGATGCTTCCTTCCCCTCTTTGGTTTACCCTTGTGGATTTAGGTTTTGCTTACTTGCCAATGAGTTATCTTGCGTATAGAATATTTAGCAAGAGCCCACTGGCATAACTACATAAGATTTAAAAATCGAAGGTTTTCACCTCTTCAATCTTACAAGAAAGCTCAACAGAAGCATAGTTAGGAAGAGCCAAACCGAGAAGATAAATATTCTTCTCACAAGCGTCAACAGTCTCTCTCTTATAATATTTGTCTGGATTGATCTCTGCTAAGATAGGGATTAAAACCCCGTTTAATAAGGACGAGGATGCTTCCGCACCAGCCGATCCTGCTCCCAATGGTGCAAACTTTGCGCCATCGATTCGCCGAGAGGCTTCGAGTAATTTTGCCTTAGCATCGGAACCCAAAATATTATCGGAACTCAACCTAGCAAGTGTTGGTTGGCTACATCCAATTCCCAAAATCACTAAACCGAACAGAACAACCGATGAAATGTAACTTTGTCTCATTTTCATAATGGAAAATCTTTTAGGAAAAGAAAAAGAAAGTCAAACTGAAAGAATTGAAAACTAATGTATGATGGTAATGAATGGAAAATATTTTTTTCCTGAACTTTGTTCGGACAAGGATCTTGAGTTTCATTACGTCCTTCGTTCTGGAATAAACTCCAAAACATGAACAAACCAAAATAAAAAGCGAAGGATTGGAAGTGAGAGTTGTCAGATGGGGAAATTTCTGGTAGGAGTGGTTTTGGGAAAGCCCACTAGCCCGCCTCCACCACCCAATTCAGGGCGGGGGCTTCTCGGCGGCAATGCGACATAGTATAGTTATGTTTACTTCTTCGCGCTATCGCTCACGCGTTTTTGAATCACCTCATTCAATACTTCGACAAGCTCTTGGAACTCATCCCCCTTCCGGATTCGAATGGTTTCAATCGGTTCCCCTGATGCCATTCGCTGTAAGGAACGTTTGATACTAAACACAGGTCCTGCCATCTTATGCGATTTAAAAACAGAAAACACGGTGATCAAAAGTAGATACAAGATGGAGAGTGTGACCACCGCATCAAATTGGATGGTATACATATTCAATTGGTGGTCGTAGTTCGGAAGATAAATCTCCCTTGGAACAAACTTTTCCTTTTGTTCCCCAGGAGCTGGATCCTCATTTTCCACTTTCCAAAACACAGTTTGTGCATCCTGGCGAAGACGGAATACCGCACCACCATCATACTTGGATTGGTTCAACCAGTAGAGAAAACCTAAAGTCACAAGTACCCCGGATATAAACAAAAGAGAATAATGAGCTAAAAACTTTAACTGGAATTCTTTATCGATGAGATAGTGAAAGCGAAAGGTCTTTTTGTGATTCTGCGGCATGATTTCCTTTAAGGTGCCCAAAGGCGTGGGTATTCGGAAAGAGCCTCTCAGAAAAAGACAAAATTGTCAAAAAACTTATGAAAATTAACGGATTTTTTCTGTTTCTAAAATCTTTTGGATCGGGATTTCGATAGGTCCTTCCAATCCTTGGAAGTGCAGATGTGTTTCCGATTGCCCAAGAATCACACCTCGGTATTCGGTTCCATCTTCCAATCGTACAAGTTCTAATCTAGCATGTTCTTCGTATAGTTTGGACTCACGAGCAAGAACGGTTTGTGTTTGGAAGGCTTTGAGTTCTTTATCTTCTTTCGGACTCACTGGAGTCGGTGCCGTCGGCAATCCCTCTCCTGATTTAATCACCGTTTGTTGTTTGGAAGTGAGGATAAGTTCTCCGACTGCCACTGATCCCTCGCGAACGGCGACCACTTCAGATTTTCCATCGAACTGAACACTGAAGACAGTCCCTCTAACTTGCGTAAGATGTTCGCCGGCTTGGACAACAAATTGGCTGTCCTTCGAGAGTTTGGAAACAGAGGCAAATAACTTCCCCTTTTTTACAGAGAACTTTTGTGATTGGGCCTCATTTGTTTTTTCAATGAGATCCATAACTACTTCCGAATTCGGAGTGATCCGCATCCAAGAACCAGTTTCAAAATCTAAATCAATTTGAGAGGAACCTTCCGTAAGGATCACATCCCCCGATGCCAATTGGTAGTTTTTTACCAGTGGGACTGGGTTGGAACTACCTACAGGAAGCACAGAGACCTTTCCTTTTACGGAAGAAACTTGAACCTTCAGCGGAGACGAAACCGCCTGTTTTGTTTCTTTTGCCGGAGAAGCGACAGCTAATTCCGATTTGTCTGATTGCGATGGATTGATAAAGAAAACAAAAAATAATGCCGCAGCAAGCGAGAGAACAGAACCACTAGCAACCGCAAGACCTATCGGTTTACGAAAGAATGAAATAACATTGGATGAAGAACTTTTCTCTGGAGAATATTCGAATTGGATACTTCGCTTGGATACTGTCTCCCAAGAAGGGAATTCTCTGGACTCAGTCACCTTTGCAGGTTTACGTAAGAGTTCTTCCCATTTAGCGATTGTATGTTGCTTATCAAATTCGTTCATTAATTTCTAATCCGGTACCAGGTTCTCTCTCTTGGCAATGGCTAACACCTTCTCTGTGGCCTTAATGACCAAACGAGATGCGGTGGAAACCGAAACCCCTAGAACCTCAGCGATTTGAACCAACTGAAATCCTTCCACATTTTTGAGTAACAAAGCCGAACGTTCTTCTTCGGACAACTCTACCAAAAAAGAATAAAGTCTATCTTCTAAATCTTGGTATTCTGCTTTGATTTCGAGTTTTGGATTGTGACTATGAAATTCGATTTCATCGGAGACAATCTCTCTTGTTGTAGAAAATTTTTTAGCATAATTAATCGATAAATTGCGGGCAATCGTATACAAAACCATGACGGACTTCTCTTCTGAGAGACCGGCCTCGCCGTAATGTTTATGGAAACTTAAGAAGCTGTCTTGCATCAAATCCATTGCCGTATCCGCATTTTGAGTGTACTTGTAAAGGAAGTCATAAATACGCTTATGGCTTCTTTCATAAATTTGACTCATAGAGACAGCTTTGTCTGACACAATCTTGTATGTGTTGGTAAAACCAAGTCTCTGACAAGTAAAATCCCGTTCCTCTCTGTAAAAGTAAACAACCGGGACTGGTCAGATTCTCAATTTCTTAGATTATTTTTCTCTTAAAAGGGCATCATTTGCAGCATTTTTATAAGCCCCAATCATGGTCGGGTAGTTGAAAATATGCTCGGTGAAGTACTCAATGGGGGCCTTGAGATTGACCACACATTGTCCCAGAGCAATGAGCTCGGTGGCCTTGTCCGAAATGATATGAACGCCCAAAACTCGCCTAGAGTGTTTATCAAAAAGGATTTTTAAAAGCCCTACCTGATCTCCACTGATTTGGGCACGAGTGATGGTATCAAACCGAGCCATTCCCACTCCATAAGAAACTCCGCGAGCTTTTAACGCTTCTTCGGTGGGACCAATGGTCGCAATCTCTGGTAATGTATAAATCCCAATCGGGAATTCTTCTGCATCCACAGGAACCGAAGGATGACCAAACATATGCTTGGCGACGTAAGCTCCCTGGTACATGGATACCGATGCCAAACTTGGAAATCCAATGACATCCCCACATGCATAGATATTAGGAACATTCGTTTGGTAGTTTTCGTTGACTAAGATTTGTTTTCTGTCGTTTGGCACAATCCCAACAGATTCTAATCCTAAATTGTCCACATTTCCTAACCTGCCACGAGAAATCAGCA
Source organism: Leptospira chreensis (assembly GCF_016919165.1). Taxonomy (GTDB): domain Bacteria; phylum Spirochaetota; class Leptospiria; order Leptospirales; family Leptospiraceae; genus Leptospira_A; species Leptospira_A chreensis. Next base: position 190,126 of record NZ_JAFFPS010000031.1, on the reverse strand, counting down.
CTTGTTGGACACGAACCACTTCACCTTTGTTAGTTGTGAGTTCGTAACCATCCTCGTTCGGTAGTTTATGATACTTTGTAATGGAAGAATCCACATGAATGGATATCCCCGATTGTTGCATGATACGAGCCATTTCACTGGATACATCTTCATCTAAAAAACCAAGAATCCGGTTTTGGGAATCAAAGAGATGTACCTGAACTCCAATATGAGAAAAAATGGTAGCGTATTCCGATCCGATGATTCCAGCACCTACGACCGCAAGAGAGGTAGGCATTTTTTTCATCGCAAAGAGTCCATCACTATCGTAAACGAGTCCCTCTTCAAAAGGAATGTTTTCATTCGTGGGTCTACGAGGACTACTGCCTGTGGCGATTAAGATGTTTTCAGTTTCGTAAACTTTTTTTCTACCAGCAGAGTCTGCGACTTCCACATGATGGGCATCGATAATTGTTCCCCAACCAGTGAGAGTGGTCACACGATTCTCAATCATTTGTTCGCGAGTGACATCTTCTTCTTTTTCAATCACAGTCGAGGCACGAAACATCAATTCTTGTAATGTGAGTGTTGCTGTCTGCGGGGACTGGAGTCCATGCAGTTTGGACAATTTTAAGTTCCGGTAGAACCGGCTCGTTTCTTGTAAGGATTTGGAAGGAATGGTTCCGTAATGGACACAACCACCACCCAAGTAAGGGTCTTTTTCTATGATGGCTGCTTTTTTTCCCATTTTGCTTGCTTGGATAGCAGCTTTTTGTGCGGCAGGACCGCCCCCGATGGCGAGTAAATCAAATCGATTGATGGACATTTGCTAAAAAAACAATACCGATGAAGTGAAAAATAGCAAGCAAAATTGAAAGAACAACCCCATTCCCAATTCTTCGTATTTTTCACCTAACAAAGCAACAAATGAAATACAAAAAATCTTGCGTTGCAAACTCATAGTCTCATGTTTCATCCATCCCTATGGAATTCTTTAAAATGATCCAAACTGGGCTCACTCTTGTCTGGAAAATTCTTTCCGAAGGGATCCGAGCCAAACTTGCATGGTTTACGGGTACTTTGATTGCCTTAACCATCCTCCTACTTTCGATCATCACCGTCCGCCAACAAACTGCCATCCTCTCTGAAAGTTATGAAAAACAAGCTGCCGTCTCCAAAAACTTTATCGCGAGTTTGGTAATGGAGATTGAGAATATATCGCAAAATTTAATCCGCATCGAAGAGTTCAAACTAAGGATCGAAAGACAAAGAGAAGAATTAAAAAAATACCGAACCGCGAAAGTGGTGACCAAAAAAAAGACAGTTTCTGTGTTTGGATTCAAAACCAATTTGTTTGGATCCCTTGGAACATCCAAAGTAGTAAAGAAGGTAGATACATTTTTTTCCGTTTATCTAACCAAAGATGATGTGGCGGTTTTGGAACGGGAGATACGCCAACAACTCCGCGAAGCAGCCAACCGAAGCATTAGTGAAAGAGAATGGAATACTCTTGTCCACCTGGCATCTTCTTATGTGCGAAATGAAGAAAAGTATGTAGAAGCACAAAAACAAACTCCTCCCGAAGACCCGGAAGAAAAAACCAATTGGGAAACGAGTGTCAAAAACTTAAAAAAAGAAATTCGAAATCATAAATCACAATTAGATCTATTCATTGCTAAGTTCTATGCAGATTCCAAAAAACGCAAACTAGAAGAACTAGGCCTTGATACCCAACTCTTTCGGATCCAAACCTTCCCACTTTCTGCAATGATCCCAGGAGAGACTTCACTTGCCTCTTTTGATACACAAATCATCGACAATACTTCTCCACTCGCAAAAATTGATCAGTTTGACCAAATGGAAGAAAGTTTGGTGGAGTCTTTTCAGCGCCTAGCAGACGATATATCATCTCTGGATGAAAATGAAAAACAATATGTATACGAGTGGCAAGATAGAGAAATCCAAGCCCTCCACTCTCCCCTATTCCGCCACCAAAACTCTACGAAGAGAGCTTTTCATTTAAGTAGTGTGAAAGCAAACCTTGGTGACTACCGAGAAGTCATCAAAGAAGATTACCGAATCACAAACCAACTGAATGAACTGATTCCCAAACTTAGAGAACGCATCCAGTTTTTAAAAAATGCAAAACCTCCCATTCCTCCAGCAAAGGACAAACTCTTCACAAGTTTTTATAAATCCTATAACGAACTCATTTCCGAGAGAGATCAGATCTTTGATGCTGTTACAACGAATTACCCAATTCCTTTAGAAAACTGGGAAAAAATCGAATCCTTAAGAAGTTTACGCGATGTGGCTTTAGAAGATTGGATTTTAATGAAATTCAAAACCGATCCCACAGAATACGAACGTTATTACCAAGATCCGGATTCTAGAGAAACCCAAAGGAACCGATGGAAAGCCATTCGTAAGTGGATTAGCTCCGCCGAACAAGAAACCCCTACAAAAGAATTAAAAAAACTTTTTCCAGATGGGAGTTTTGGCCACTCCCGCAGTGAATCAGAAGAGATCCTATGGAAGTTAGATGGAACCCATCTTTTGGAATCAGAGAATGTTCCAAACTTAGTATTACGTGATAATTTTTCTGGACTCATTCGCACGCTTGTGGATAGAACCGATGGAATTCGCGCCATCAAAGATAACAGGAACCAAATTGTATTCACAGCCATTACCATCTGTTTGGTGGCCATTATCTTTGCGATTTTTATCTCCGGTGTGGTAGTTCAAAAAATCAGAAAGATCATTCGCAGTGCAGAAGATGTCGGGGAAGGAAATCTCCATGTCCATTTTGATGATGGTGGCAATGACGAATTTGGAAATTTAACTGTGGCACTCAACCAGATGGTTTCCGGATTAAAAGATCGTGAAAAAATGCGCGGAGTGCTTGGTAGTATGGTGGATCCAGTGGTGGTCGGAGAAGCTCTCAAAGACTTAGAAAAACTAAAACAAGGAAGTGAAAAAATCATCACAGCTTTCTTTTCTGATATCGCTGGTTTTAGTGCCATTTCTGAAAAACTTAACTCAAAGGAACTCGCAAATCTACTGAACGAATATTTATCTGCCATGACCATCATTCTCAAACACCATGATGGTGTTTTGGATAAATACATTGGGGATGCCATCGTTGGAGTTTTTAATGCCCCACTGGATGTAGAAAATCATTGTTTAAAGGCAGTATCGGCCAGCGTTGAGATGAGAGACAAATTGGAAGTTCTGAAAGAGGAATGGAAAACCAATAATAAATACATCGCGGAAGCCCATACCATGAAGTTCCGGATTGGATTAAACATGGGTTATGCGAAAGTTGGGTTTATGGGAACTGATGCTTTGGCTTCTTATACCATGATGGGTGATACAGTCAATCTTGCAGCAAGGCTCGAAGCAGCAGGAAAAGATTATGGGGTTTGTATTTTGGTTTCTGAATATGTTCAGGACGAAATCAAAGATCATTTTTTCACAAGGAAATTAGATATTGTTCGAGTGAAGGGAAAAACCAAACCCGTCACACTTTATGAAGTTCGTGCCAAAAAAGGGGACGAAACGGAAGCAGACCACCAACTAGTGGAGGCCTATGAAAGTGCCCTTTTCTCTTATTTGAACCGAAAGTTTGAGGAAGCAGGCAAAAAATTCTACACCATCCTGACTTCCACTGGGGATGAGGCCTGCAAACTCCTTTGGGAACGTTGCCAGTATTACTTGGAAACTCCCCCAGAACCAGATTGGGACGGGGCTTTCACCAGAACAAAAAAGTAGGAAATCTACGAAAAATTTCAATAAAATGGAAATTTCATCCAATAAAGTGTAACAAACTCTTGCATTTTTAGAGAACAATTCTAAATTGGGAACAACTGATCATCTTATAGGAGACATACCATGGCACTACGTTTAGGCGACGAAGCACCCAATTTCCAAGCGGAAACCTCTGAAGGCAAAATTGACTTTCATGAATATTTAGGACAAGGTTGGGGAATTTTATTTTCTCACCCAAAAGACTACACTCCCGTTTGTACAACAGAACTGGGATATGTAGCAAAAATCAAACCTGAGTTCGAAAAACGAAATGTAAAAGTAATCGCACTTTCTGTTGACCCTGTTGACAGCCACAAAGGTTGGATCTCTGATATCAACGAAACACAAGGGACTAAAGTGAATTATCCTATCATCGCGGATGCTGATCGTAAGGTATCTAACCTTTATGATATGATCCACCCGAATGCAAGTGAAACCACTACGGTTCGTTCTGTATTTGTTGTAGGACCAGACAAAAAAGTGAAATTAACTCTCACTTATCCTGCATCTACTGGAAGAAACTTTGACGAACTTTTACGTGTGATTGACTCTTTACAACTTACTTCTCAGTTTAGCGTGGCAACTCCTGCAAACTGGAAAGACGGGGAAGATACAATCATCGTTCCTTCCGTTTCTGATGAAGATGCAAAGAAAAAATTCCCTAAGGGATTCAAAACCATCAAACCTTATTTACGTTACACTCCACAACCGAATAAGTAGTTTTTAAGTAAAGCGGGTCAAAGGCCCGCTCGTTCTATCCTGTCTAAAACTTATGAATATCAAACTGAATCGAATTGAATCCCCTTACGGATTGGAAGCTTGGAATGAATCCGGTAACTCCATTCGTATCGATGCCTCACCTGAAATTGGTGGAAAAAATTCTGGACCACGGCCCATGGAACTTTTGATTATGGGACTTGCTGGTTGCAGTAGCATTGATGTACTGATGATTCTTGCCAAATACAGAATTGAAGTGAAAGACTACTCAGTCGAAGTTGATGCCGAAAGAGAGAAAGTCGAAGAAGTGAATCTCTTTAAAAACATCCATATGAAATTTAAAATTCAAGGTGATTTTAACGAAGATCAGGTGAAACGTGCGATTGATCTCAGTTTAGAAAAATATTGCTCGGTTGCCAAAACACTAGAGAAAACAGCAAAAATCACTTATGAGTTAGAATTAGTTCCTTAAAACCAATTCACCTCCCTGAAAGGAATTTCTTAGAAAACAATAAGGGAAACAATTTAGTGCAATTTTTGTTGATTCTTTATCATTTCGAGAAGAGTCTTCATTCGTTTGTCTCTTGTCTTTTGCGTCTTTGCCGTTTGTAATCGCCAACCAATTGCAAATAAGTTTGCTTTATTTAGTGTTTTAAAGAATTCGTGGGCATCCTGATCTTTTACTACTTCTGCTAGAAAATCGGGGGGTATTTCCATTTGGCTCGGAGAATCATAGGCTTTGTCCCATCTGCCATCTTTTTTTGCAGTCTCTATTTCTAATAATCCTTTTGGTTGCATTCGTTTTTCTTTGATCAGCAGATCTGCTTTCTCTCTATTTCGCTTTGACCAATTGCTTTGTGGTCGGCGTGGAGTAAATTTCTGAATCCATGATATTTCATCGTATTTTTTTTTCTGGCTATCGATCCATCCGAAGCAAAGAGCTTCATCTAGGGCCTCATCATAGGTTATTGTTTTTTTTCCGGAGTCTTTCTTGTAAATTCGAAGCCAAATACCATCAGGAAGTGTTACAAAATTTAACATTAGCCATTCCTTCCATTTCGTTGCGGAAGAAAAAGATTTGATGATCATTTCATTATTTTTATTCATCAAATTTCCATTGAATTCAACAATTACTTATGCAACAAAATACGCTATATTTATCTGATATTTTATTTTAGCTCGTTCAAATCCCAATTGTATTCGTTATAAGCAATTTTTGCATCTGGTTTGATTGTCTCATCAAACCCTTCTTGTAGGTATTGGATGAGAGTGGTTTTTTTCGTAAAATCGGTTTGGAACCAATTGAAAATTTTGCTTATGTACAAAGTGTTCGTTGTTTTGTCGTAAGAATTCTTTTTGGGATTTTTTAAGAACCCAAGTTTTGCTGATTGGAGTTGTTTCTCCAAACCATTGGGTGTGTAGGCCTCAGAAACTAAACTCGGACAACCGATAGAAGCGCAAACGATAGCAAAATGAATTCTTGGTTCATTGAAATCCTTTCTTAATTTCTCATGTTCAATCCAATCCAAATGTCTTGATTTTCCAAGAAGGGAAAAGAATTCCTTTTTCCAAGGAATCCCTCGGGCTAAGTTGATTTTGGAAAAAGGCGATCCAATTTCTGTAATACTTTCCACGGGGTAATGATCCAAAATCAATTTGATGGTAAAGGCGTTGTAGGCATTGATGAGGAAACTTTGTTTTTCTTTTTCTGTGAATCCTTGGTATTGGGTCTCGGAAACCTTGGAAAGATTGTCCAAATATTGGCGAAGGGTTCCCTCTTCCGATTGGATTCCTTTATAGGAAACAAGACCATTCTTTACATACTTCTTCAAAAGAGAGTCCCAAACTAAATGTTTATGATCGAAGGTTTGGGCAGAGGCCCCTTGTAAGAAACCAAAACAAAGGAAAATAAAGAGAAAATGTTTCATGATGATCACCCAATGACTTAGACAGATCCAAACGAGTCTGCCAACGAGAATTTTTAAGACAAACTATTCAAATAACGACTGACACCTTGGATGACAGGAGCCGGAATTTCATGGCCACCATTAAAAGCGATGAATTCACCCAGAAGTTCAGAGTTACGGAGTAACTTTTCCAGTTTTTTTGCGCCCGCATAACCAAGGATAGGATCAAATTCACCATGAGATTGGAAAAAACGTAAATTCGATTTTTTTGGTGCCAACTCTTTCCAAAGGGATTCATTCACAAGTGCCCCGGAAAGGATCATAAGGCCCTTGGATAATTCTTCTTTTCGGAGTGTTAGGTCTGTGGCAAGCATAGCCCCTTGGGAAAATCCACCGAGAATCAATTGGTTCCAAGGAACGCCAATCGCATCTAACATTAAATATGCGGCTTGCCTTGCCACATCCATCCCTTCTGGGTCTTTGTCGGCAAAATTTCTGAAATCGTTTTTTCGGATCGCTTCTTCCAAAGCAGCCATATCAATCGGAAACCATGCCCGACCGGAATACCCAGGCATCAAAGGAACACTCAAATGTCCGTGAGGGAAAACCCAATTGAACTTTTGGTCTGTGACTAGGACTTCATGGATGGGATATAAATCAAAGGCACTGGCACCATATCCATGAAATAAAACAACAGTGGGTGCATCTGGATCCCCTTTGACTCGAAGTACTTGTAAGGGCCCTAGAGATTCTAGATCGTTTTCATTATCTAACATAGTTTAACCGAAGAGTGAAGGTTGGTCCTGATTTGTAGTAGTATCTGAAGAAAAGTTGGTAACAGAAATCCCCAAAAGTCGGATTTTCCTTAATGGATCGATATTTTCCTTCCAGACAGTTGCCAACAAATTCGAGGATTGTTGGAAAAGGCTGTCTGCCAAGTAGAAAACAGAATCGGAGGAGATAGATTTTTGTTTCACTGTAAAATCTTCAAATTTGATTTTTAAGGTAAGAGTTTTTCCTTGTTTGTTTTTACGCCCCATCCTCTCTTCTAATTCTTTGGACAAGGACTCTAGTGTGAATAATAAATAGGAAAAGTCTTCGGAGTCATGACTAAAGGTAGTTTCCACTCCAATGGATTTGGGATCGCGGAAAGGGATCACTTCTCTATCATCAAGTCCCCGAGCCATTCGGTAAAAAACCCCACCCATCTTACCAAATTCTTGGACTAAAAACGACTCTTCCGCTTTTCGTAATTCTGATCCTTTTGTATACCCTAGTTGCGAGAGTTTTTCATATGTTTTTTTTCCGATTCCATGAAAACTATATAAAGGGATCTCATCTAAAAATTTTTCTTCTTCACCTGGAAGAACCACATAAAGACCGTTAGGTTTGTTTTTCTCAGAAGCCATTTTTGCTAAAAATTTATTCTGAGCTACACCGGCCGAACAAGTAAGCTCAGTGCGTTCAAAAATTTTTTTTCTAATTTCTTTGGCGATTGTACTGGCAAGAGGGATTGTTAATTTATTGATTGTGACATCTAAATAAGCCTCATCCAAAGACAGAGGTTCCACTAAATCTGTGTATTCCAAAAAGATGGAACGAATTTCTTTAGAGATGGATTTATACACTTCAAACCGAGGTGGAGTGAAGATGGCTTCCGGGCAAAGTTTATAAGCCTGAAAACAAGGGATGGCGGACCGAACCCCAAATTTCCTAGCTTCATAACTTGCGGCACATACCACTCCTCTAGAATGCGGAGATCCACCAACCACCACTGGTTTTCCACGCATTTCCGGGAAGTCTCTTTGTTCCACTGATGCATAAAACGCGTCCATATCGATGTGGATGATCTTTTTCATTTATCTATCTTATAGAATCAAACCAAACTAAAAATCTCTTGCCAAATGTTTTTTGCATCCAATCCTTCATGAATTGTGCAGACAAAACAAGCAGCAAAGATTTTGGTTGTCGATGATAACGAAACCAATATTGAAATCATTACTCATATTTTACTAAACCAAGGATATGAAGTGGCAGTTGCCTATGATGGGGAATATGCCTTAGAACTTGCAGAAGTTTTAGATTTTGACCTAATTTTACTCGATATTTTGTTACCAGGACTCAGTGGGCTCGAGGTCGCCAAACGACTGCTTGCCATGGAGAGATCCAAAAACACACCCATCCTTTTTTTATCTGCCTTAAACGAAACCACTGATATTGTAAAAGGTTTGGAAACAGGAGCGGTCGATTACATCACAAAACCTTTCCAGGAAACAGAAATTCTCGCACGGATTCGAACCCATATTAAAATCAAAACTTTAGAAAAAGAACGAATCGATCTTTTACAAGCCATCCAAAAAGATTTGGAACTGGCAAAATCCAACCAAGAGAATTTAGTAACATTTCAGTTCCCGCCTTCTCCTCTTTATCAAATTTATACTTCTTACAAACCGATGGATTTAGTAGGTGGAGATCTCATCACCTATGATCTGTTACCTTCTGGAGATTTGGATATTTTATTTGGTGATGTGACAGGCCATGGGATCGCTGCAGCCATGGTTTCCCTTATGGCAATCATCACTTTCAAAACCATGGATAAATCTTTTTTAGCGCCAAGTGAAAGTTTGTATTGGATTCATAACACTCTCACCCCCCTGATCAGCACTCACTTCATCAGTGCCATCTACTTACGATACAAAGCTGAAGAAAATCTTTTGTCCTATTCGATGGCAGGTCACCATAGTATGTTTTTGATTCGGGATCAAAAAATCATCAAACTCGGAACCAAAGGATTTTGTCTCATGATGTTTCCAGACCAACTCAATGCAGACAACGAAGATATCTTTTTGAATTCAGGGGACAGGTTGTTTCTTTTTTCTGACGGAATGTTTGAGGTTCCAAATGATAAAGAAGAATATTTAGGAGACCATAAATTTACGGAACTCATTGAAAGCAGGCTTCACCTTCCTTCCAAAGAATTTCTCGAATCTGTCCAGGATGAAGTCCTGAAGTATTCTGGTGGCAAAGTCGCCGATGATATGACCATGTTATTATTAGAAATCAAATGATAGATACATTCGTTACAATTCTAATCGGATTCGGATTATTATTTGTGGTGTATTACTATTATAATGCCTTTAGAAAGGAAAAAAAACTAAGACTCATTCTTTTTCGAAAAAACTTGGCCAACTCGGAAGAAGTTGAACGCACCATTCGCGAAAAAGAAAAACAATACCAAGACATCTACGATACCGCAAACTCCATCATCATCCGTTGGAGCCCTGATTTTAGAATCCATTCCATAAACCCCTATGCTGAAGAATTTTTTCAAATGAACAAAGATTTAGCGGAGGGAAAAGATGTGGTCTTGGATTTATTCCAAATCCCTATTGAAAAATCCAATGAAGTGAAATCCCAACTATGGAATATCTTCCATAGACCCGAACAAAACATCCGCCAAGAGTATGATGTTTTTATTGGAGAAAGTGACAAACGAACCGTCACTTGGTCCAACCGAATTCTAAAAAACGAATTTGGATATCCTTACGAAGTATTATCTATCGGAAACGATATCACCAACAGAAAAATTGCCGAAGAAAATTTAATGAAATCCTATGAAAGGATTTTGGATCTTTATAACAATGCACCTTGCGGTTACCATTCTCTCGACAAAGACAACACCATAGTTTCTATCAATGATACCGAACTAGATTGGTTAGGTTATGCAAGGGAAGAAATAGTTGGAAACTTTACATTTAACGACTTAATGACAGAAAGTAGTCAGGATAAATACAGACTGATTGTCAACTCTTTCCCAAACGAAAACTTAACCGGGGTCGAGTTGGAATTTGTTAGAAAAGACAAATCAACTTTTTTTGTGAGTTTGAATTCTACATCTACTTTCGATAAAGATGGGAACTTCATTATCAGTAAGTCCACAGTTTTTGATATCACCGATAGAAAGATCGCAGAAGATAAGTTAAACGACTATTCTCAAAAAATCCAGTTACAAAACAAACGATTACAAAAAGCAGTGGAAGCTGCCATCAAAGCCAATCGCTCCAAATCTGTTTTCTTTTCCAAAATCACACATGAACTGAGAACCCCACTCCATGCAGTGATTGGATTTTCTCAAATCTTAGAAAAAGATCCCAACCTTCCCAATCATTTAAAAGGATATGTAAACTCTCTCTATGAAAATGGAGTCCATCTACTTGGAATGATCAATGACATTCTAGATCTATCCAAAATTGAAGCGGGGAAGATGACAGAAACTAGGGAGAAATTTTCTCTAGTCCAACTTTGGGATACTTTATTTTCTATGTTTTCCTATCGTTTTTCTGAGAAGTCGATTAGTTTCGAATTGATTGGTGCCGAAAAAATTGAGTCTTCTTTCTACGAAGCCGATCTACAAAAAATTCGCCAAATCCTTGTTAATTTACTTGGAAATACATTAAAATTCACAAACCAAGGGTCTGCGAGTTTAGAAATCAAAATTCAAAGTAATCCGGATCAGTCTTTTGATTCAGTTCGATTCATTGTGAAAGACACTGGAATCGGAATTCCAAATGACCAATTACATTCTATATTTGAGGCATTCCAACAAACGGAACAAGGTAGTTCCTATAAAGAAGGCACAGGGCTTGGGCTTTCCATTTGCCAGCAGTTAGTTGAATTTTTAGGAGGTACGATCCATGTAAGGAGTACCATTGGAGAGGGTTCCGAATTCTCATTTGAAATTCCTCTCACACGATTAGAACTAGTTCCAGAGGAAATCAAACAAAAATCAAAAATTGGTCCTATTCATACAAACGAAATTGCACAAGTGGCAAAACTGGAAGAATCCGAAGAAGAATTTGTTCTTAGTTTTTTGAATACATCAGATCCAGAACTAAAACGACAAATTTTACAATTGATTCGAATCCAAAACTTTGGCCAACTGACTGGAGTTTTAAATGCAATTCAAACTGATGATAAAGGAAAAAAAATATTAGAACAAAAAGTTCAAAACAAAAGATACAAGTTTTTAATTGATCTATTGCAAACCTCTAATCCTTCAGAGTGACGATGTCGATTTTTTGATAGCCCTTTGATTTTAATAAATCGGTCACCAAAACAAAAGACTCAAATACCGCTCGTTTATCCACTTCCAAAACAATTCTAGATTTTCCATCTTCGTTTTTAGGAACAAGAACTGTTAGAGAACCTTTTTCTGTTTCTTTCCCATCAAAATAAATAGTTCCTAAATGATTGATTTGGATTTTGAACTTAGGTGATTCTTCACCAATCGAATCGGTTTGGGTTTTAGGAAGGTCTAGTTGTAAAGTAGAAGTGGTTTCTGTAAATCGAACGGCTAACATCAAAAAGATTAATAGAATGAAAAGTACATCAATCAAACTACTAATATCAATGATGGAATTTGAATTCGATTTACGGAGTTTCATCAGTTTTAGAAAAGTCCTTTACCAAAAGCTCCGATATATATCGAATTTTGTTTTCTGAAAATCTATGAAAGTATAAGGAAGGGATAGCAACAAGAAGTCCAACAATGGTTGTATTCAACGCATCTTTAATTCCTCCGGCAAGTACTTCCAAACTCACTTTCCCTTGGGCTTCCATAGCGCCAAAAGCGGAGTTAATTCCAATCACTGTCCCAAGAAGACCGAGAAGCATAGAAAGAGAAGCGATGGTGGGCAACCATTGGATGGTTCTTTCCAAAGGAGAAAAAAACAATTCCAACTCAGCCTCTGTGGGTTCTTTCGGAAATAAGTCCAACCGGAGATTTCGATCCTCTAATTTACGAAGTCCTAGAACCAATCGAAAGAAAAAATAAAAGGAAGTGAGTGAAAAACAAAAAAGAAGGATAAAAATCAAAATTGCGGGAATTGAAAATGTCCAATTCATGGATGTATCGACCTCTATGAACCAATACCAACTGCCATCCCAAGAAAAGAAACCGGAATATGTAAGAACTAATTTTGATGGAATCGCCAAGGCCTATGACAGGTTTAACGACTGGAATAGTTTTTTCCTACATCGCATTTGGAAGGATTGGGTAGTCAGAGAAGCCAAAAAGGCAGTTCCTTCCGCAAAATCGGCACTCGATCTCTGTTGTGGGACAGGAGACATCACCCTGCGGCTCTGGAAGGAGCCAAATCTCGAACAAATTGTGGGTTTGGATTTTTCCGAAAAGATGTTGGCCTTTGCCATCCACAAAGTTCCGAGAGACAATCGGGCTCGGCTGATTGTCGGAGATGCTATGGATCTCAGCCAATTTCCCACTGCAAGTTTTGATATCGTAACTATGGGGTTTGGACTGAGGAATGTTTCGGATTTAAAGAAATGTCTTTTGGAAATCAAACGAGTGTTAAAGAAAGGTGGGGTGTTTGTGAATTTGGATGTGGGACGAGTGAGACCCAAATTCTTGAAATTCTTTGCCGACTTTTATTTTTTCAAAATCGTTCCTATATTCGGATATTTGCTCTATGGAAGGGAAAATGAGATGTTCGATTATCTCCCCCATTCCTCCAAAACCTATCCTGACCAAGAGACTTTGGCCAAAATACTCGAAGAACTCGGATTCCAAGAAGTAAGGTTCCAAAATTTTGTTTTTGGAAATGCTGTGGCCCATGTGGCAAAAAACTAGACTTTAAAAGAGAGAAAGGGTATTTTTGGCTGATTTTGGGGAAGTTTTGTTCACTTTTTTTGATCTCTGTTCGTACTTCCCCCCAAGAATCCAATGGATTTCCCTAAATTTTTGGAAATCACCGTTGATTTTTTTAGCATTTTGTCGTTCAATTCCCTATACAGGTAGGACATCTTAACATGAAACGATGGATCATTCTTCTAGCGATACCCTTCTTAATATTGGACTGTTCCAATAAAAAGAAAGGTGCTTTACTTCTCCCATTTTTGGGCCTTGGTGATGGAACCACTCAAACGGCTCCTGAGACTGCCAATACTGGCGGTGGCACATTCACAGTCGTAGGACTCGAAACCACAGACCCAGGCCAAATCACGGCTCCCGTAGAAACAACTACACCCACTCCTACAGATGGTGGTTCCAATACCGGTGGCGGACAAACGACAACGCCAACACCTGAAGAAGTTGCGGCACCTACACCTTCGCCGTCAGAACCAAGCAACCCTGAGCCAGTAGTGACAACACCCACAACTCCTGCTCCAGTGGTAACGGCTCCCACGCCAGCACCTACTACGGTCGTTAATGAAACTACAACTGTAATCGTAGACCAAACCAATGGTGGTAATTTTAATTTTGAAACCAATATCACAGTTCCTGTAACCGTTGTTGTAGAAAACGAATCAGGCCCAGTTGCCAACGCACCGGTAACAGTCACAGAAACTACCACTACAGGGGAGCCCAATGTGGTAGGAGTGGGAACTACAGATTCCAATGGATCGGTTACCATTCCCATTAGTGTTCCACCAACTGTCACAACAGTAGAGATCAGTGTGATCGGTGTGAATCCAACCACTGGTGAAGTGGTAGAACTTACAGGAACAGCTCCAATACAACAACCAGCTAACGGTGGTAATGGATCCTCGACAGACACAGTCGTTGTTGCTCCCGTAGTCAATGTAGACACAACCAATTTCCAACCAGTGAACGGCTGTGTGCAAGCGGTTGATTCTGATTGTGATGGAATTGCGAACATTTACGATGAATTCCCAGAAGATCCAAGCCTTGCAACCACTGCACGTTCTGGTCGTTACACAATCGCTTTCGAAGACATGTATCCTTCTGCAGGAGACGCGGACTTAAATGACCACTCGACTGTGTTTAGCACAGAGATGGATAAAACACCAGCAAACAAAGTAAAGACGATTCGAGGAACTTATACCCATGTAGCAAAAGGTGCAGGATATAACCATGAACTCAGACTTTCTTTGAATGTTCCAACGAATGCAAAAGTGCAAGTGAGTTATTTAGATGGTAGTGGTAAACCATGGGCTGGTTGTGCCTCTGCATCAAAATACACTGCTAACGCAACAGGCGACTGTACTGGTGGAACTTTAACTTCAGCACAACTCAAACGAGGTGTTCTTCTTCTTCCAAGTTCTGACAAAACCTTATTCGGAAGTAAAAATGCTCCTGCCGCAGGAACTACATTTACTATCAATAACTTTGTTCGTGGTGTGACTGCACAAGTAACCATTACTTTCGATGAACCTGTAGATTTGAATGTAACAAAGAACCTAGTCGGTGGACATTTGAACTACTTCCTTGCTTTCAACCAAAAGACAGATGGAGTGTTTAGACAAATCTATCGCCCTGGTTTTTTCACAGATAGCAAAGGTAAAGATGCCTTTATCGACAAAACTGGTTTTCCTTGGGCCATCATTGTTCCAGGAATCTTCAACCACCCAACAGAAGGTGCGGATATTCGTAAACCGTCTACTTCGGGTTATATTTTCTTCAACTCTTGGATGAACTCCAACGGTGTGGCTCATAAAGATTGGTATCTACATGTAGACCAAATCCCTGCTCCAAACCGTCCGTCCTATGTAGTGCGGGTCAGTGACTTTTATGCTGACAATGGTTTTTCAGCCTACTTAATCAAAGCAGTTCGTAACAACGCTTTGGAAGTTTCGGCAAGTTTGATTGTGATTGGAGCTGCCCTTGGGTTCCTCATGAAAAAACGTTTGGAAAAACAACAAGCCGCTTAAGAGAGATCCCTACCCTTAAAAGAAATCCTTCCTCCAATCCATGGGGGGAGGATTTTTTGTTTTATGGCCTCTATCCTCCGATTTGCCGATGCGGATTATTTCCTTTCTGGAAACTTTGAACTCGATTTAGAATCGAACCACCCCATCCTCGTCGATCCTTTATGGCGCGGAACCGTTCTCGAAAATCACCTCCACAACTTCCCCCTCCCCGTTTTAAATTCTCCTCGTTCTTTTTGTCTTGTGACTTCTGGATCCACAGGAATTCCCAAAATGGTTTGGAAGGAGTGGACAGAAATCGAAACGGAAATTGAATATTGGTCCAAAGAACCGGAAATCCAATCCCTGTATCAAAATGCAAAATCCGAAGCAGTGTATGTCTCTGTCCCTCTCTGCCATTTGTACGGTCTCCTTTGGGGGTATTTGATTCCGAAACGTCTGGGTGTTCCGATTCATTGGGGAGCCCCGACCGTTACAGCAAATCTTTGGATTACCTCCTCTCCTCAATTACAAATGGCCTTGGATTCTAAAACCTACTTACCCAAACAAGCAGTGGTTTCTGGAATGAAATTTCCGGTGGCTCTCGCAAGAACTCTCCGAGACCGAGGGGATCTTTCTGTTTTAGAAATCTATGGTTCCACGGAAACCGGAGCCATAGGCTTTCGAGACCCACTCCGACAAAACCGATTCCAAATCCTAAGCAGTGTGGAAACGAAACTCGTTCCCATGGAAGGAACAGAAGAAAGAGAACTAGAAATCAAAAGTCCTTTTTTATCGCATAAATCCTTCTTATTAGAAGATAAAGGATGGAAACAATATACCATTCCACAAAATGAATATTATGCGACAAATGATTTAGGGAACTTATCGGAACGTGGTTGGTACCTTTTGGGACGGAAGGATCGGATCATCAAACACAAAGGAAAACGAGTTTCCCTCGACCGAATCGAATCGGAAATTCTTGGACTTTCCCTACCTGGAGAATTTGTTTCTGTCAGTTTTTCCGATGGATTTGGAGATACCATTGGACTCTTTAGTTCCACAAACCTAAGACCGGATGAAGTTTTAACAAAACTAAGAAGAGAATTGCCAGAAAGCCATATCCCAAAAGTTATCCTGACCAACCGTTCTCTTCCCCGATTGCCCAATGGAAAAATAGACTATCCTACCATCACCAAATTATGTAGTAATGAATACGACAATCCAAAGGAGAAAATCTGATAGGATCACAAAAAGAGATTAGGAAATAGTAGACCAGTCATTCTATGTTTTCAATTCTTGTATTTATGAGACACAGAGATATTCTTCTGGAATACAAAATAAACCCCTTATGGAATTTTTTGGAACAAACTTACGGATTCGAACAAGCCTTCCGTATGTTCAAACCTTACGAGGGTGCCAATATCCTGCCAAAACTTGTGGATCAAAACACAATGGTGGTGACTATGCCACTCATACTATCAAACACGAATTATGTGGGAACACATTTCGGAGGATCCCTCTATTCCATGTGTGATCCCTTTTTTATGTTTTTACTGATGATGAATTTAGGAAAAGATTATATGGTTTGGGACAAAGGAGCAAAAATTGACTTTGTCAAACCGGGAGAAGGTACTGTCACTGCTACCTTTCATATTCCTAATACTGAATTTGAAGATCTAAAAGAACTTTTAAAAAAAGAGAAAAAAACCATTCGAACCTATGAAACCGAAGTGGTCGGCGAAGACGGCAAAACCGTGGCCAAAATCACAAAGGATTTATACATTCGAAGGTTGGTATAAAACTCTAAAACTGAATTCGGTTGTTCCCGTCAAACTGAGACTTGGGCAATCGAAATTCCAATTTAGATCTAGACTTTAAACGAAGATAGGAAGCTCCCTTTGGACATTCTCCAGACCATACATATCCCCATTTGGTTTCGGTGAATAACTCTTGTTTTATGGTCGTTCGGTCAGAATTTAAAAATAGAACTTCTACCACAGGGCTTTTATCTGTAGTTTCTAAAAAGATTCTACCTGACCTAGCTGATCCAAATTCCGAAAGTTTCCATTCCCAAACTTTCCCATGAAATTCATATTCATAGTTAGGTGCTCTTGGAGGGATTGTTGCCGCAGTTTGGTATTCTTTTAATTGGGTCTTTCTATACTCCGATCCAATTCCCAAATCCCAATACCTTCCCGAATAAAAGAGAGCATAATTCAAAGGAAAACCCACAGAAAGGATGAGAAGTAAGGGAGAAAACCAAATCGTTTTCCTGAGTTTATCAAAGGACGGCGAGTATCCCGATCCTTTTTCGCCAAGAAGGATTAGATAAAAACAAAGAAAGGCCCCATCGGAATTTTGGATTTGGACTCCAAAAAAGAATGGGATGATAAGAAGGAGGGTCTGTTTTCCGAGCCCCCTCTCCCACAAAAACACTCCGATAAAAAATAAAAATACAAACGAACCGACAAACCCTAAATCATGCACGAGCCATAAATAAAAGTTAGGTGGAAAATCGATCATACCAATCGAAGTTTTTGTCCCTGTTCTAAAGGGATCGAGAAGAGCCAAGGGGAAAGATCCTATCCCATTCCCGAGCCATAGATTATTTTTAATTCCTTCGATACAAATCGTCAAAAGTTCGGTTCGGGTATGGTCCATTCTTTCCAGGGCCAAAAGCGGTTCTCTCCTCCAAACAGGAAATGCTTCCATAAAACGTTTGGATAAAGCGACAAGGTCCCAATCTTTCTTTAAGAAACTAAGTCCATAAAGGACGAGAAATCCTAAAATCGGGATGAGTAAATACAATACGACCCTTGTGATTCTTTTTTTAGTGATGGAAATAATCCACAAATCAGTCGTTAGATGGATAATTCCAATTGCACTCGTAATGGTCCAAATCACCCAAAAGGCTTTCCCTTGTTTCAATCCGAGCCAAGTCACAAAAAGAAAAGATAGAATGGCAAGGATCAAACTGAATCTTTCTTTGGACTTACGCCAATTGGTGATCAGTTTCGTGATCCAAAGCGAAGAAAGAACAGGTAAAATCCAAGAAGCAGAACCTGAGTCTTGGAGAAGTCCTGTGGTCCGCCCCGCTTTCACACTTTCCAAAGTCCCTTCAGAAAAAAATTCCAAACTCGCAACTGATTGGATACTCATCACAAGTAGATTGATTCCAAGACCTAAAAAGATTCCAAATCGAATCTGCTCCGACAAACTGTCCTTAGACGGTGTCGGCATAGACCTTTCTTCAGAAAACAAATACAACACAACAAAGGACATAGGAACTAAGATCTTAGAAGAAAGGCCCATAGCTTCTCTGGAAGAAAGAGAAGGAAAATACAAATACTCTTGGATTCCAAGCCCTGTGGCCAAACCAAGTCCTTGGTATTGGAAAAGACAAAGCAGGGTCAAAATACAAAGGAAAAGAACAAAACCAAAGTAAGTGGAATACCAGAGCGGAAGGGCAGATTTTCCCGTGGGGTTACGGATCATCCAATCAGTGAGTATTTGTTCGGATTGTTTGGGAAGGGCCGTTTCATTCCTTCCCATAAGGACGAGGATGACCTCTCTTGTCCATATCCCAAGAATCGAACCAAGAAACAAACCTACAAGCTGGTAGGAGCCCACCATCGGCAATCCAGAGAGAAAGGGAAGCCGTAGAAATGTAAAAACGCCGAGGGCAGTGAATATCCTTCCCCATTTCCTTTGGTACATCTGTGGAAAGAACCCAAAGGCAAACTGCAAAAGAAAGGAAGGATAGAAGGAAGGACCGGGAACAGGTTCCACATACCGATGGAGGCTCCAAACGGAGAAAGTACTAAGGAAAATGAAAAGGAGATCAGAAAAAGGTAAGGAACGCAGGCGGCCTAGAAAATTCACGATAGAAAGAGTTTAGAGCCTGGCCTAGTGAATCAATTGTAAATTTAAAGGATTCGGGAGAATTCGCGTGGAGGGAGATCGGGGTTTTTAAAAAAGAATAAAGGGGACTCTCTTAATCTAGAGAATCCACGTCCATTCCGGTTGTAGGATAAGCAGACAAAGAATCCATGCGGTATCCAGCACGGTTACGGCTCTTCGCCATTTGTTCCGCAAATTCTACAGTAAATCTTGTCCACGGAAGCGCCTTGAGCCTTGCGATCGGAATTTTTTTCTTTGTTCCTTCGCAGATTCCATAGGTTCCGTTTTCAATCTTTTCTAACGCAAGTTCGATCTCACGTAGAGTTTCAATTTCGTTTTCAGTCAAAACAGAAGACAAAGCTTCCGAATTGAGTTCGGATGCGATATCCGCAATATCCCCCATTTCCTTCAATCCGGAAGGAGAACTGGTGTCTTCCCACTGATTGAGTTTGATGAGAAGCGACTCTTTTTTCTCTTGGAGGAGCTCACGCACCTCTTCGATGAACTTTTTGTCCACTCCCTTCTCTGCTGATGAAGATTTTGCAGCTGGTTTAGGCATCTTAATCCTTAGACTTTGGATTCCTTGTGATCAGTATGTGATTTGCAAAATTTGCAATATTTTTTAGTCACAAGTTTTTCCGACTTAGTCTTCTTATTTTTAGTCTGGAAGTAATTTGACCGCCCAGGTATCGCACATGGGACACAGGTTAGTTTTATGATTTCTCTCATAATTTATGCCATGACGTACCGACCCCATATATAGTCAATCGACAATAGCGGGTTTTTTCGGCTCCTTTCTGAAATAGGTCGCAAATAAACTTCCCAAGAGCGAATGAGTCAAACTCGATAAAGCACTAGGAATCGCGGTGCTCGGATCTAGGAAATGGGTCTTGGCAAGCACGGCTCCGAGCCCGGAATTTTGCATCCCCACCTCAATCGAAATGGTTTTTGCCGTTTTGGGATTTTTCGTCAGGAACCAACTGAAGATCCCGCCGAGTCCAAACCCACCTAGGTGCAAAAGTACCACCGCAAAAAAGATACGGAAGTCCGATTTTAGGATGGTTTCTTTTCCACTCGCAATGATCGAAGCCACAATCATTGCAATGAGTAAAACAGAGAGAACTGGAAAGACTTCCTGGATCTCTTTTGTGAGTTTGGGAAATAAAGATTTCAAAAAAAGACCGAGGGCAACAGGAACTAAAATCACTTGGAAGGTGGTGATCACAAGACCCAAACGATCAATCTCCAACCGACTGCCAATCAGAAGGGCCACAAGGAAAGGTGTCATGAGAATTCCGAGGATGGTAGAGACCGAAGTTAAGGTCACACTCAAAGGAACATCGGCTTTCGATAGAAAGGTAATGACATTCGAGGCGGTTCCCCCAGGACAACAAGAGACAAGAATGAGTCCCACAGCATAAGCTTCTGGCAATTGGAAAACATAACCCAAAGAATATCCGAGTATGGGCATGATGGTGTATTGTAAAACAGTGCCAATGAGAATGGGTTTTGGTTGTTTTAAGATACGAATGAAATCTTCTGCCTCCAAAGTTAAACCCATCCCAAGCATAATGGCACCCAGACTATAAGTAATCCAAGGGCCTTTGAACCAAATGATCTTTTCCGGATATAAAAATCCAACACCGGAAACAACAAGAAGGACAAGAGGAAACGCATTCACAATGAGTTTCAAAATTTTTGTGACCATATTTTTGTTCGTTCTCTACTTAATTTTGTTTTAAGTATTCTTCTAAGGCATCTTTGACTCGGGCCACATGTTCTTCTTCTATTGCAATATGGGGTGCCATTCGGAGTCTTCCCAAACGAACTGCTGTTATGATTTTCTTTTGTTTTAAGAAGGCTTGGATCCGTTCAGGTTGGAACTTAGAAGGATCTTTGTGACCCGTGATGGCAAGAATTCCTGTTTGCACTGATGGAAACGCATCCGATTCTAAAGTGAATCCTAAATCGTGGAGTACCTTTTTAAAAAGCCCTGCTACTTCGTAGATACGTTCTCTCACCCGTGAAAATCCAAGAGTCGACAACATCCGAAGGGATGCATAAAAATAAATCCAATCATTGAAGTTGATGGTACTTTGTTCAAATTGGTCAGCGGCTGGTTTCCATTCATTTCTATAAGGAAAATAATTGGAATCGTTGACCACACTGGCCTGGCCTTTGAAAATCAGTTTGAATCCTTTGGATTCTTCTTTGGATAAATACACAACCCCAAGTCCCAAAGGACCAAGTAACCACTTCCAAGCAGCAAAGGCACAAAAAGCCACTTTGGTTTTCCCAAAGTCTAGGGCGATATGACCGACAGCTTGGCTTCCATCAATCACAAGTTTAGTGTGATAAGTTTCGCAAAGTTTAGAAACGGCATCTAAGTCAAATGCTACACCGGTGCACCAATGAACAGGCGATAAGCTAAGGATATAGACATCCCCTTTTTTTAATTCCAAACTTAAATTGGAAAGGAAATCTTCTGGTGTTTTTCCCACAGGGATAAAATCCAAACCAACACCTTTCTCTTTCCAATGTTCCCAAGGATAGACATTGCTCGGGTATTCGTTTTCCAAAACGAGAATCCGTTTTCCTTTAGGAATCTGGATGCTATGAGAGTAGAGATTTATCCCCTCACTCGTGTTATGTACGATTCCAATCTCAGAAGGATCACAAACAAGAATTTCTGCGATGTATTCTCTTATGGCAGCCTTGATCGCTGGCTCTGCAAAACTCGGAGCAAAGATTCCAGACCTTGCATATTCCTGAAAGTAGAGATTCATCATCTCGATGGCATAGGTGGAAACAGGTGTGGTGCCACAATAGTTCAACCAGACGGAATCAGATTGTACGGGGAAATACTGGGAGATCCCTTTCCAATTGGCAAAAGGGGGAAATGAAGGAAGTTCGGAGTGATTAGGAAGCATGCAAAAATAGAAATATCTGAAGCGACAGAAGAGAAAAGTAAAAAAAAATGGGACCGTGCTCTCTTCACGAATTTACCTCTCTCGGTCGGCATTTAGTCACAATATCGCCCTCTTTCGCAAACTCATTGGGCCAAAAACCAAATTTACTGCCATCATCAAATCCAATGCCTATGGACATGGACTGCTTGCCGCGGCCTCCATCGCCCTCGATGCCGGTGCTGATTATCTGGGGGTCAATTCACTGGAAGAAGCCTTATCCGTTCGCAGGGTATTTACCAAAGCCACCATCCTCATTATGGGAAGTATCCCAGATCTGAAAGACCGGAAGGAATCCTTAGCAGATGAAAACTTTTGGGTTATGGTCTCTCGTGTCGAAGAAATCGAAATCTTAAGTAAACTTTCCCCCACTCCCAAGATCCATTTGAAAGTGGATACAGGAATGTCTAGACTCGGAATCCCAACGAGTGATGCCGATCTCCTTGCCAAAGAAATTTTTGAAAAGAAACTTCCCCTCTCCGGGATTGCCACTCACTTTGCGAGTACAGAAGATTTTACAGAACATAGTTATTCTATGTTACAACTAGGAAGGTTCCAAGACACGATCGACACATTCGCCAAACACGGGTTTATCGATCTTATTTGTCACTGTGCTTCTTCAGCCTCTGCTATGTTATTTTCAGAAGCGAGAATGGATTTAGTTCGTGTAGGAATTTCTCTTTATGGACTTTGGCCCAGTTTGGAAACCAAACTCTCTCTCTCCCTAATGAAAAAAGATGTAGGGATGTTAAAACCAGCCCTCAGTTGGAAAACACAAATCCAACACATCCAAAACCTAAACCAAGGAACTTTTATTGGTTATGGGTCCACATATAAAACCACTCACGATACGAAATTGGCAGTTGTTCCCGTCGGATACTATGAGGGACTCGACAGAAAACTTTCCAACCATGGTTACATGTTGGTTCGCGGCGAACGTGCTAAAATTTTGGGAAGAATTTGTATGAATATGACCATGCTTGATATCACTCATATTCCCGACGCAAAACTAGGAGACGATGTCGTCATCCTTGGAAAGTCAGGAAACGAAACCATATCAGCAGATGACCATGCGGCTTGGACTGGAACCATCAACTATGAAGTGGTTACAAAAATTCTAAGTTCTTTTCCCCGTATCATTGAAGACTAGAGGACTGTATGTCAGAAAGACAAATTTATAATTGGAAAAATCATAGACTCACTTATGTGAAACATAAATCGCTCAATCCCAAATCCAAAGAGACCATTGTTCTCATTGGTGGTTGGTGTTCGGCGGCAGGGTATTGGGGTCTCAATATTCCTTTTTTCCGCCAACTAGGAGACGTCATCGAACTCGACTTAGTCGGTCATTACCCTGCAGAAATCTTTGATCAAAAAAAAGGTTTAACCCTCCAAGATTTTTTAGAAACACAAGCACAAGGGATTTGGGCTTCTGCGGGAGAAAAGGACATCACACTTGTGGGCCATTCCACTGGTGGGATGGCGGTTCTAGCCATTGCTTCCCTATTCCCACAACGAATCAAACAAGTGATCTCCATTGCCCCTTTTGTCCATGGCCCCATTCCCGGTTTTTTAAAAATCGGTGTGATCGGACTTCGTGCCAACTTAGGTAGTTTTTTTGATTTTGGATTTAAAATTGGGAAATCTCTTCCCAAAGCCTTACAAATTGGATTTTCGTATGGAGTTTATGATTCTGCTGCCTTCCATGCAAGAGAAGACATCAAACAATTCTTAAAAGAATACAACCCACAATTTGAATGTTTGAATCCAAGATACATCCTAATGATCCTTGAGATGTTGGACAGGACCGACATTCGGCCTATAGTCTTTGGAAACCAAGTCCCCACTCTCATTATGCGGGGAGAAGAAGATCCCGTCATTCCAGGAAAAGATGTATTGGAACTAGAAAGAACCACTCCTCACGTAAAAGCAGTTTTGTTTTCCGAATGCGGACACTTTGTACATATGGAAAAACAAAAAGCAGCAGAGAAAGTAATGAAAGATTTCATTCTTATGAAAAAGGCTTCTACCACAAAGAAGACTTTTTTTTAAAACAGGCGATGGTTTAGACTAGGTAATTGATTTCTAATTTCGCTTAATCTTTGTAAGTCGATATCGGCAATGGCAAAACCCTCTTCTTTGTCTATCTCTGCGAGAATTTCTCCCCAAGGAGAAATGATGAGAGAATGGCCAAAGGTTTTACGATTTCCATGCGGGTCGTGAGTTCCCGTTTGTCCGGGTGCGATTACATACATGAAATTTTCAATCGCGCGGGCACGAAGTAATACATGCCAATGGGCTTCCCCAGTAGGAACTGTAAACGCTGCTGGTAAAAAACAAAGTTCTGCTCCCTTCTCAGAAAGAGTTCGAAAGAGTTCTGGAAACCGAATGTCGTAACAAATTGCCGAAGAAATTTTTCCATATTCGGTTTGGATGACATCGGGAACCTTTCCCCCACTTTCAGTGGAATTGGATTCGCTATAATTGAATCCGTCCCCGACAACAGCATTGAAAAGATGAGCTTTATGATAACGAAATACTTCCTCGCCTTCGGGGTTTGTGATGACAGCGGTATTGTAAACCTTTCCCGTAGGTGCCTTTGTGGGAAACCCACCACCCAAAAGAAAAATCCCTAAGTCTTTGGATGTCTCTTTCAGAAAAGCATTTGTTTCCTCTTCGATTTGACCGAGGAGATTTTTTTTCTCGGCCTCCGTTCCCATAAAGGAAAAGTTTTCAGGAAGGCCTATGACTTTGGCACCGGCCCGAGTCGCCTCTTCCACAAGTTGCCTACACTTAGTTAGGTTATTTGAGACTCTTGCTGTACTTGTGACTTGCACTGCGGCGGCTTTAAATTTCATTATCATAAATGAGGACTTTTATGAACCACCATTCTGAAAAAATCAATCATATCTTGGAAGCTCTTCCCTATTTGATAAAATATTCGGGGAAAACCATTGTCATCAAATATGGCGGGGCTGCCATGGTGGAAGAAGAATTAAAAGCGTCTTTTGCTGAAGATATTGTACTTCTCAAGTATTTAGGAATCAATCCTGTCGTGGTTCACGGTGGTGGACCCGAAATTAACGCTCTCATCAAGTCACTAAACCTCAATACCCAGTTCATTCGTGGCCATAGGGTCACCGATGAAGCGACCATGGAAGTGGTGGAGATGGTTCTTACCGGAAAAGTGAATAAACAGATTGTTTCTCTCATCCAAGAAAAGGGTGGAAAACCTGTCGGTCTATCGGGTAAAGATGGGGGCCTCGCTCTCGCAGAAAAGTATCTGATGGAAGTGGAAGGTGAAGACGGCAAGGTTCAAAAAGTGGACTTAGGTCTTGTGGGCGAAATTGCAGAAGTAGATCCCAATATTTTACTCACCTTACAACGTGAAGGTTTTATTCCTATCATCTCTCCTGTTGCTATGTCCAAAGAAGGCCAAACATTAAATATCAATGCCGATACAATGGCAGGTGCGATTGCACAAGCCCTTCATGCTGACAAACTCATACTACTCACAGACACACCAGGAATTCTCATTGATGGCCAATTGGTAACGGGTCTCAAAAAGGCTGATATTCACGGCTATATAAAAAGTGGACAGATCTCTGGTGGCATGATACCAAAAGTAGAGTGTTGTTTGGGAGCTATTGACTCAGGAGTCAAACGAGCCCACATCATTGACGGTCGAGTTCCCCATTCCGTCTTAATTGAAATATTGACGAACCAAGGGATTGGAAGTTTGATCGAACAAGGATAGATTCGGATGCCTACTAAATTACTGACATTAAGTCTGATTTCAGACATTACAAGCCGGATCAATTCCCATGAAGATTTGGATACCTTACTCAGCGAAATTATGGGGATCACCCGTGATGTCCTCCATACAGAAGGTTCCTCACTCCTTCTATATGATAAAGAAAATGATCAGTTAGTTTTTAATACCACTAGCGGTTTAAAAGAAGAATCCCTTGCTCACCTAACAGTTCCTAGAGGAAAAGGGATTGCGGGAATGGTACTCGAAACTCTCAAACCAGAAATTGTAAATGATGCTGCCAATGACCCAAGGATATTCAAAGCCATTGACCAAAAAGTGGGGTATGTCACAAGAAACCTTCTTTGTGTTCCCATGATTGCCCAAGGGGAAGTACAAGGTGTACTCGAAGCCGTAAACTCTCTCGACAACCGCGAATTTAATAATAACGATATCAAAATTCTAAAGTATCTTTCGAACTTAGCTGCCATTGCGGTGAAGAACCGACTTCTCATCGACAACCTCAATTTACGCGCGAACGAACTCAATTGCCTATTCCAAATTTCCCAGGCTCTTGCCAACATCCAAAGTTCCGATGAATTTATGGAACTTGCCGTCAAAACCATTTCGGAAGTTTTGCAAGTAGATAGAGTATGCCTAAATTTCGAAAAAATCGAAAAGAAAGGCCTCCCCAGATCCAAATCCAAAGGTTTTTCCGACCAAATCCAAGATGAAGATGTGGTGGCCCTACTCTTTGCTGACAAAGCGGATTGGATGTATAAGGGATTCAAAATCATAACAGCTAGTTCTCCTCAAGGTATCCAACTCACTACCCACAAAGGATTATTCCAACACAGTATGATCTTATTCCCCATTCTTAAAAATAAAGAATGGCTTGGGTCTCTCGTGGTGTCGGATAAAACATCACGCACTCGTTTCGATGAAATGGACATTCGGATTTTGCGAACCCTCACAAACCAAGTCGGGGAAGCCTATACTGCCTTACAAGTGAAGATACAAAGTGAACGTTTGAAAAACATAGACCGCGATATGCAAGTTGCGGCCATGATCCAAAAACATTCACTCCCCATCATTCCAAAACAATATTCTCTCTTAGAGTTTGATACGTATTACCAAGCATCAAGAGAAATTGGGGGAGACTTCTATGATATGGTGGTCCATGGAAAAGATGAAGTCTCTGTGATCATTGCCGATGTTTCTGGAAAAGGAACTCCCGCAGCCCTCTTTATGGAATTTTCCAAAACGGTTTTACAACAAGAAGTTTCGAAGACTACTTCCACAAGTGAAGCTCTCTTCAATGCCAATCAAATTTTACAAGACAAAACTGGGTTCCTTATGTTTGTCACTGCGATGCTTGTAAGAATCAATATGACCAAAAAAGAATTAACATATTCTTCTGCTGGTCATAATTTACAAATTATCTACCGCAAAAAACATCATAAAATCCAACACCTTTCCGGAAAAGGCCAACCGATGGGAATTGGAAATTGTGAATTCTCCGAACATACGGTGAGTTATTTACCCGGTGATCTTTTGGTACTTTATACAGATGGTGTCACAGAAGCAATGAATATGAAAGAGGAACTCTTCTCAGAAGAAAGATTAGAATCTGTGATTCTCTCTCATATCAATGATCCACCAGAAGTAGTCAGACAGGCAATTTTACAAAAAGTCAGTGAATTTGTGGGAGAAGCAGAACCTCACGATGACCTTTCTCTCTTTATTATTCGTCTAAACTAATAGTAAGGAGTTTTTATGAAACGCATTCTATATGCCATAGCAGTGTTCTTTCGATTGGACAAACTGCACAAAGCCATGTTAGATGCTGTTATCGAAACACGTGTCAAAAACGCGCTACAAACATCTGACAAATTACGAAAAGAACAAGATCGTTTGCGAGAAAAAGAATTTCGCAAACAAATGGAAGATTTACAAAACAATCACAACAGCAGTTTTGAAAATTATAAATTAGAAACAGAAAATCTAATTCGAATTTTTAAAAACCAGATCCTTGTGGAGAAAAAAGAAGTTCTGAAAGAACGCGAAGTGGTGCGTGAAATGCAACGCCAAGCCATGATCCGCGAAAACAGATTCCAACATTACATTTTACGATTCAAAGAAATTCTATTTGTAAACAAGAAGGTAGTGGAATCCATCCAAAGTCTTGTGAAAGTAGAATCCAACATCGAAGATCTGTTGTATGAAATTGATAACTACGATGAAAGTAAGTTCATCAAAAAACCAGAAATGATTTTGGATACAGAGTTTCTAAAAGAACTCCACCAGAAAGAAGAAGAGATCCGGGACAATATCCTCAAGTTCCAAAAAAAAGTAGAAAACAGCTGATCTATTGATCAGCCTTTCGCTTTCATAGAATTCGGTTGGCCTGTGGAGGCAAGAAGAGCTCGCCACAAAGTACTCCTCTCAGGTCGCAACACCTTCCGCTCTGCAATGGCCAAAGAAATCGGCATCACAGTAAATACGTTATTCCAAATCCCTACCACACAACCCGTCCGACCGGCAAAGGCAGCGTGGACTGCGTTTTGTGCAAGAAACCCACAGAACACCGAGTCTTCCGCATTGGCAGGAACAGACCGAATGATATAACTTGGATCTATGTATTTTAAATTCAGAGTGGTTCCTTCTTTTTTGAAGTACTCGGTAATTTTATCCTTAATGAAGATTCCAATATCCGCCAACTTCTTGTTACCCGACTGGTCTTTTTCCCCTTTGTCTTCAAAGTATTTTTGACCCGCACCTTCGGCCACTATGATCACCGCATGCCCTCTCTTTTGCACCCGGTCTTTTAGGACGGTAAGAAAGGCACCCTCCCCTTCTAAATCAAAATCAAGTTCTGGGATGAGGACAAAATTTACATTTTTGGAGGCAAGAGCCGAATTCACAGCTATGAAACCAGAATGCCTTCCCATCAGTTTCACAAGCCCAATCCCATTCGGAGCCCCTTTGGCTTCTTCGTGAGCACAGTTCACAGCCTCTACCGCCTTACTAAAAGCAGTCGAAAAGCCAAAAGTCTTTTGTACATAATTGATATCGTTATCAATCGTTTTGGGAATGCCCACAATGGCGATGTCTTCCTTTCGTTTACGCACTTCTTCTTGGATGGCCTGGGCTCCCCGAAGGGTTCCATCTCCCCCAATACAAAATAACATCTTCACTCCATACAGGAATAAAGTATCGACCATATCTCCAATATTTTGGTTCCCACGCGAAGATCCTAAGATAGAACCACCAAAGTTCATGATATGAGCCACTTTGTCGGGAGTGAGTTCGATAGGTCTATGTCCAAATTTTTTCACAAGGCCTTCATATCCAAAAGGAAATCCCAAAATACGGGGCACTTTGTACCGGTAATGGAGCTCCATCACAAGGGCTCGAATCACATCATTGATTCCTGGGCAAAGACCGCCACAAGTCACAATGCCTGCAGTGACTTCTTCCGGTCGAAAGTAGATCTTTTCTTTGGGGCCCGCTTGTTCAAAGAATACGGGACTCGTTTCTACCGTCTTTTTAGCGTCGGCGGGACCGGAAAATATCGTTTGGAAAAGAACGACGGAGTTGTCTTCCGTCCAATAGTCGTAGGCAGCAGGATTCGGGATGGTACAGGGTCCAAATTGTTCGACCTTGGTATCGTTTTCATTCATCGATAAAACTTATAACAAAAAAAGAGAGAGAAGAAAGCAAATTTCATTGCCAAACTAAGGAAAAGCAGGCATAAATGCTTTTAGATGCTTAAAAAGATAGTAATCCTTACCTCTCTCGTCTCAATGACGAGCCTTACTCTTTTAGCACAGGGTTTGCCTTTTTTTTCGAGTTATTCTTTCTCTGACCCCAGAGCGTCTTTATTCCAAGTGGGCGGGTCGCATAACGGAAATTTGGCGATTCTAATCCCATTTCGTTTCCCGAAGGAACTAGAACTCGGGTATGATGGCAAACTTCCTAAATCCGATGACCCAATGGCGGGGATTCAAATTTTTTCCCCCATCATTCCTTTCTCTACATCGAACCCTTATAGAAATCCAGAAGGGAATTTTGATGTTCGCCCTGAACGAATGAACTCAGCCCTACTTTCCTACCAACCTAACGTCACTTATGTGTATTACCGCAATGGTTTTACTTTTGATTTGGGACTGAGTATGGGAATGTCCATGAACCAAGGGGCTTCTGGTTATGTGGATATTGCTGAGTCAAGAGTGCGAATCAAATACCGACTCAATCGCAACTTGTTTTCCTTTATTAAAAATTCTCGTTGGGAACTGTTCTTACAACTTTCAGAACTCCACCGTTTTGATAACGATATCAACAGTCGTCTCAACTCTTCCATTCGTGCCCAAGAACCTTCTCGCACCAACTTCGTGGGAAGACAAGTCTACGTAACTCCAGGGATTAGCATTTCCAATAGCAACCTAACTTTCGAAGGGATGGTTCGGGTTCCCATCAACGCAAGGGAAGCGGGTCGCACTTTAGATGAACTTTGGGCACCGGAAATCCAAGGGAACTTGGGTCTCAAATACTATATGCCTGTCGCGGCATCGTCTCACTCTAATTAGTTAATTTCCATTCAAAACTAGCCAAACTCGCCACCACAATCATTTCTAAAACAAAATACAACTCACCCCAAACCGTGGTTTGTTCTAAATTCAAAAGCAAATAAACCATAGTCACCAAACAGTAGGAAAAGTTTGCAATCGCAATCACCCGTAAAAAAAATTTCCACTGGAACGGATTCAAAAAATAACATAACAACGAATATATGGCATACACTACAGGTATTATGGATAGAATATAAAGTGTATCTAATGGCATACCGAGTAGGTCGATAAAGAGAGGTAATACAAAAGCGAGTAACACTGCCGAAAGGATGGCACCGAGGCCATCCACAAGAAATATGTATCGGCGATTGTTTTTTAAAAACGTAAATTGATCTTTCATGATTCTATTTTTCCTTTGGGGCACATCGAATTTGATTCCATACTAGAATCGGATTTTAGACCGACCGGGCTCTTCGCTCCAATCTTTCCAAAATGATTTTGTTTCCATATTGTTTTTACTAACAGGAAAGGATTTCCGCTTTCGATCCCTTGTGCGGGACTTTAGGTTTGACTCGAAAACCGCTTCCAAGACAAATCTACATCCATCTTAGAAATCATTTCTTTTTTACGAGAGATCCGAAACTCGTGTTTGTCCCAAACAATTAAGGTTTCTTCTGTGGGACAACTGGCTTCCCCGCAACTGACTTCTAGAATTTCAAGCTCTGTCTCTTTCGGAATGTTTGTATATTCCTGAAGCCAAGTCGCGAGTTTGGAATGAAAGGGGAAACCGCCGCCAAGCGTTCCTTTGGCGACCGATTTCCATCCATGGTTATGGTTACTTTGAATGAAAGCCATTAAGATTCCCCCTAAAAGATGTACACTGACTCTTTAAGTCTTAGACTTACGCGACGGGTCATAGTTGAGAATTGGTGACAACCAACGTTCCACTTCTGATTTTTCCATCGCTTTGTCTTTTGCATAATCTACCACTTGGTCTTCGTTAATCTTACCAATGGCAAAATACCTTGAGTCTGGATGAGAGAAATAATACCCACTCACACTACTCGCCGGCCACATCGCACAGGATTCTGTAAGTTGGATCCCTGCATTTTTTTCCACATCCAGAAGTTTCCAAATTTTCTTTTTCTCTGTATGATCAGGACAAGCTGGATATCCAGGTGCCGGACGGATTCCGCGATATTTTTCACGAATCAGGTCTTCGGTCGTTAGATTTTCATCCTTTCCAAATCCCCACTCTTCGCGCATTCTATGGTGCATATACTCAGCGAAAGCTTCTGCAAATCGGTCTGCAAGTGCCTTTACCAAAATCGAATTATAATCGTCTTGTTTGGCTTCGTATGTTTTTGCTAGTTCATCAATCCCATGCCCTGCAGTGACTGCAAAAAAACCGATGTAGTCGTTTTTATTTTTCTCTTTAGGAGCAATAAAATCCGCCAAACTATAGTTTGGTTGGTTTGACATTTTGGTAGTCTGTTGGCGTAACATAGGATAGAGACCCAAAGATTTAGTTTTGGCATCATCTTCAAAAATCTCTACCATTTCCCCATGAGAAACTGCCGGAAACATTCCCACTACCGCTCTTGGTTTGAGGGATTTGTTTTCTAACATTTCTTTTAAAATGATTTGTGCATCGTTGAACAAAGAAGTGGCTTCCTTTCCAATGATCGCATCTTTTAAAATTTGTGGGTAACGGCCTTTTAGTTCCCAAGCCAAAAAGAAAGGAGACCAGTCAATAAACGGAAGTAAATCTTTCAAATTTACGTCGTCGATGTTTTTCACTCCCGTAAAACTTGGTTTTGGTGGAGTATAGGAATCCCATTCTGCATGGAACTTGTTTTTGATCGCATCCGCAATCGGCAAAATGTTTCGTTCGTTTTCTCTAGAATAAAATTCTTCGCGGATTCTGGATTGTTCTTCCACGATAGACTTTGCATAATCCACCGCTGTTTGTGGGTTCAGAGCACTATTCATCACGTTCACAACACGAGAAGCGTCCATTACATGAAGGACTGGCTTCGAATACTGCTCGGCAATTTTCACTGCGGTATGTGCAGGTGAAGTAGTGGCTCCACCAATAAGAAGAGGCACTTTAAATCCTTGGCGTTCCATTTCTTTGGCTACATAAACCATTTCATCGAGAGAGGGAGTGATAAGCCCCGAAAGACCAATGGCTGCTACATTTTCCTTTCTAGCAGTTTCTAAAATCTTTTCACAAGGGACCATCACACCAAGGTCTATCACCTCATAATTGTTACATGCAAGTACAACCCCCACAATATTTTTTCCAATATCGTGAACATCACCCTTTACCGTAGCAATAAGGAATTTCGCCTGTTTACTTTCGTCTTTTTGATTTCTTTTTTCTTCTTCCATGTAAGGAAGTAGGTAAGCCACGGCTTTTTTCATCACCCGCGCACTTTTTACCACTTGCGGAAGGAACATCTTACCGGCACCAAACAGCTCCCCCACTACTTTCATTCCATTCATGAGAGGCCCTTCAATCACTTCCAGGGGCCTTGCAAAACTAGTGCGAGCTTCTTCTGTATCTTGCGTTACAAATTCATCAATCCCTTTCACCAGAGCATGAGTGAGTCGTTCTTCCACAGAACCACTCCTCCATACATCGTCTTTCTTTTGTACTTTTGCTTCTCCATGGAAGGTAGCGGCAGCATCAATCAAACGTTCGGTGGCGTCAGGACGACGATTCAAAATGACATCTTCAATCAGTTCTAATAGATCTTTTGGGATTTGTTCATACACTTCGAGCATCCCTGCGTTCACAATCGCCATATCCATTCCGGCTTGGATGGCATGGTATAAAAATACGGAGTGCATCGCCTCCCGAACCGGGTTATTCCCGCGGAAGGAAAAGGAAATATTACTTAAACCCCCAGATACCTTAGCACCGGGACAAACTTGTTTGATCTCACGAGTCGCCTCAATAAAGTCCATAGCATAGTTGTTATGTTCTTCAATTCCTGTTGCTACCGTGAGGATGTTCGGATCAAAGATAATATCCGTGGGATCAAAATCTAGTTTTTCCACAAGAAGGTCGTACGCCCGCTTACAAATGCGTACTTTGTCATCTTTCGTTGCCGCCTGGCCTTGTTCGTCGAAAGCCATTACGATAGCAGCAGCACCAAATCTTTGTATGGTGCGTGCATGATCCAAAAATGATTCTTCCCCTTCTTTCAAAGAGATCGAGTTCACAATGGGTTTTCCTTGAATGCATTTCAAACCTGCCAATAGAACCGACCATTTGGAAGAATCCACCATAAAGGGAACTCGTGCAATGTCTGGTTCCCCTGAGATCAAGTTTAAAAACTTAGTCATCGAGGCTTCGCCGTCAAGGAGGGCTTCATCAAAGTTAACGTCGATGATATTGGCACCGGCTTGTACTTGTTGGAGAGCCACTTGCACCGCTTCTTCAAAGTTTCCATCTAAGATGAGTTTTTTAAATTTAGGAGATCCGGTTACGTTATTTCTCTCTCCCACATTGATAAACCCTTGGTCTTTGGTGAGTTTCAATGGTTCGAGTCCTGCAAAAGTACTGAGTTTTGGTTGTTCTTTTATGGGACGAGGAGCGATGGTTGCGACTGCTTCTTTGGCCGCACGGATATGATCTGGTGTTGTACCACAACAGCCACCTACGATATTTAAAAAACCGGACTCCGCAAAGTTTTTCATCCAACCACCAAACTCTTCTGGTGTTTGGTCATAACCACCAAAGGCATTGGGTAGACCCGCGTTCGGATAACAAGACACATAACAATCGGCCACACGAGAAAGTTCCTCGATATAAGGACGCATTTCCCCGGCCCCGAGCGCACAGTTGATTCCAACGGCGAGAGCTTTTGCATGTTTGATCGATACGTAAAAAGCTTCTCCTGTTTGCCCAGAAAGGGTTCTTCCTGAAGCATCCGTAATGGTCACAGACAATACAACAGGGATACGAATTTTTCGTTCTTCAAATACCTTTTCAATGGCATAAATACATGCCTTCAGGTTCAAAGTATCAATATTAGTTTCTGGTAAAAGTAAATCCACACCACCATCAAGAAGGGCAGAAACTTGTTCGTGAAAACAATCCACTAACTCATCAAAGGTGACCGCACGATATGCCGGATTGTTCACATCGGGAGAAAGGGAAGCCGTTTTTACTGTAGGCCCAATCGAACCCGCAATGAATACATCCGTTTTCCCTGTTTTTTCTTTGTATTTGGCGACTGCATTTTTAGCGCAAGTTACGGCAGCAAGATTTAGATCCCGAACCGCTGATTCCATTTTGTAGTCCGCTTGCGAAACAATGTTCGAACTGAATGTATTGGTTTCGATGATATCGGCACCGGCTTCTAAGTATTCTAAGTGGACAGATTCAATGATATCCGGGCGAGTGATGGCCAAAACATCGTTATTTCCTTTAATGGAACAAGGCCAATCCTTAAAACGATCTCCACGGAAATCATCTTCTTCCAAAGAATGTCTTTGGATCATGGTACCCATAGCACCATCTAAAACGAGAATTCTCTCATTTATTAATTTTAAAAGGTTTTTAGAAGAAGGATTTGTATATTCAAATTTCATATAATTATATTAGTATATAGTAAAAGGGTGCATAACTTTCGATATACACCCGTAAAATCATTTATTTACTCGAATCAGAACACTTTGCACCCTTAAGAGGTGGTTTCGTGTTTACTATGACCGGGTATTTGGTTGCTTCTTGTGCATTGACTTCAATAGAAGGTTTGTGTTTTTCCGGAACATCATAGTCCGGGAAAATCGCATCAATCGGGCATTCATATTGACAGGCATTACAATCAATACAAGTGTCCGGATCAATGTACAGAGTGTCCGGAGCTTCATGAAAAGCTTCCACGGGACAAACTGCTGCGCAACTTGTGTATTTACAATCAACGCAAATTTCAGTTACAACATAAGCCATGAGAAACTCCAAAGCCCTTCTTGAATTTTATCAAAAAGGGTAATTTTTTTAGTATCGGTAGTGGTCAGGTTTGTACGGACCTTCGAGTGGAACACTGATATAATCAGCTTGTTTTTGAGATAGTTTTGTTAAACGAACTCCCAACTGTTCCAAATGAAGAGCTGCCACTTTTTCATCCAAGTGTTTTGGAAGGCGGTGAACACCCAATTCGTATTTTGTAGTGTAAAGTTCAATCTGAGCCAAAACTTGGTTTGTGAATGAACTAGACATTACGAAAGATGGGTGACCAGTAGCACAACCAAGGTTCACAAGTCGACCTTCTGCAAGAACGATAATCGATCTTCCATTAGGGAAAGTATATTTATCTACTTGTGGTTTGATTTCTTTTTTGATTACGTCTTTTTCTGAATTCAAACGAGACATTTGAATTTCTGTATCGAAGTGACCAATGTTACAAAGAATCGCACCGTCTTTCATCGCTTTCATGTTTTCAAGTGTGATGATGTCATCATTTCCCGTTGCCGTTACAATGATGTCTGCATTTTCGATTACATCTTCTACACGAAGAACTTGATATCCTTCCATTACAGCTTGAAGAGCACAAATTGGATCGATTTCAGTAACAATCACTCGTGCACCGAAGTTACGAAGAGATGCTGCAGAACCTTTTCCTACGTCACCGTATCCACAAACAAGTGCTACTTTACCAGCAAGCATCACGTCTGTTGCACGTTTGATTCCATCTGCAAGTGATTCACGGCAACCGTAAAGGTTATCAAACTTAGATTTTGTTACCGAGTCATTTACGTTGATCGCAGGGATTTTAAGAGTTCCCGCTTTCAATTTTTTATGAAGTGCAATTACACCTGTAGTTGTTTCTTCAGAAACACCTTTGATGTCTGTAAGAAGTTGTGGGTATTTTTCATGAATGTAATGAGTTAGATCATGACCGTCATCAAGGATCATGTTTGGTCCTTTACCACCGTCAAAAAATAGTGTTTGTTCAATACACCACCAGTATTCTTCTTCTGATTCGCCTTTCCATGCAAATACAGGAATTCCTGCTTTTGCAATCGCAGCGGCAGCATGGTCTTGAGTTGAAAAAATGTTACAAGAGGACCAACGAATGTCAGCACCTAATGCAGCCAAGGTTTCAATTAGAACCGCTGTTTGGATTGTCATGTGAAGAGATCCGCAAATTCTAGCACCTTTGAGTGGCTTAGAAGTTCCAAATTCTTTACGAAGAGCCATAAGGCCCGGCATTTCTTTTTCTGCCAAAATGATCTCTTCTCTTCCCCATTCTGCAAGAGAGATATCCTTCACTTTAAATGGCAATCTTTCCGTTTTTGTTTCAGTTGCTGTGGACATATTGTCCTCCTTCTTCCTTTGTTGCTTTGATAGTTAAAATTTTAAAACTAGATTCTGTTTGGATCTCATTCATAGATCCGACTCTAAAACCTGCATTGGACAACCATGACTCAAATAGTTCTGGTTCAAATCCAAGCCACAAGTCTGCAAAATTATCACGCATATACTCTGCATTGTGTTTTGCTAAATCAACAATACACAATACCCCACCTGGTTTCAAAACCCGAGACACTTCTTCGAGGACTGTGGGTGGATGCGAAATATGATGCATGACCATAGAGGCGACAACAGCGTCACAAGAGTTAGTTGCCAGTGGCAAATGTTCCATGGGCGTTTGAATGAGACTCACACTGGGATTTTTCCCATAATTGGACGAAGCACTTTCAATCATTTTCGAAGAGTTATCCACTCCTGTCACATGTTTGGCCTTGTTCAAAAGAAAAGGAATGAGTCCACCCGGTCCACAACCCAAATCCAAAATGTTTTCACATGTCGGGAGCTCTTGTAACACCCAAGACCGGTAGAGTTTGGGATGTAAGGTCTCTTCTTGTAATTTCTCCCAACTCTCGGCCACGGTATCAAAAAAGGACTTTGATTTGCGTTCCCGAGTTTCGAGGATTTGGTGGACCATCTTTTGGTCCCTTTCCCTGGATGGAAGGTCTTCTTTGTAGGATAATAGTAGTTTGGTAAGTTCTAAAGGGAACTTTAAATTGGTATCTTCTTCTTCCGGAAGGAAACTATACACAAGACTCCCTTCCCGACGAGAGCCAATAAGACCGGCCTCGGTCAATATCTTCAAGTGGCGGGAGATCCGCGACTGGCCCATTCCCAAAATCTCCACCACTTCGTTCACGGAAAAAGCCCCAAAACTGAGGATATGGAGGATCCGAATCCGAGTTTCATCGGAAATGGCCTTTGTGGCAGAAAGCAGGTGGCCGGAGGGCCTAGAGGTAGAGAGGGTTTCTATCGCCATATCCTAGATATCTACATATCAAGAAATCTTGATATGTAGACTCCGGCAAGCAAATTTCTCCGATTTTAGGAGATTTTGAAGAAATTGATCTTTCGTTTCAGAGTTTCTGCCAAATTCGCGATTCCGTTGGAAGT
This sequence comes from Leptospira chreensis, assembly GCF_016919165.1. Taxonomy (GTDB): domain Bacteria; phylum Spirochaetota; class Leptospiria; order Leptospirales; family Leptospiraceae; genus Leptospira_A; species Leptospira_A chreensis. The sequence goes on along the minus strand of NZ_JAFFPS010000031.1, from coordinate 152,420 downwards.
GGCTGTCATCTCTTCGAGACCTGCAGCTGTCCCTTGGGTCAAATCATTGATACTGAAAATGGCCTGCGCCACCTCACCAATGGCATTTTTCTGCTCTTCCATGGATAGTCGGATGGCCTGGCTGATTTGATTCACCTTGTCCACCTCTTCCCCTACCTTTTGGTTGATGATAAGCTGTTCTTTGGTGCTTGTCTCAATGGAATCGGTCATTTCATTGAAGGAACTCACACCTTGGATGATCCTTTGGATGAGGGAAATGGTGGTTTCGATATTTTCTCGACCACTTTCAATTTCCTTTTCATTCGCTTGGATGAGCTCCCCAATGTCATTGATCGAACTTGCCGTTTTTTCAGCTAATTTCCCAATTTCATCCGCAACCACAGCAAATCCCCTTCCATACACTCCCGCACGAGCTGCCTCGATCGCAGCATTTAACGCCAGTAAGTTGATTTGTTCTGAGATATTATTAATGATTTCAATGACACTTCCAATTTCCTCAGAACTGTTACTGATTTTGGTGATGGAATTTCTCATCGAATCAAGGGAAGCTTGGCCTGAGCGAGCTTCTTCCGAAATGAGAGTTACATCCTTCGAAGCTTTACCCACTTGTCTTCCCGTCGCTTCGATCAAACTAGAAAGTTCTGCCATTTTTAATTTCAAAAAATCAACTTTGCGGAACTGGTCTTCGGCCTGTGCATCCACGTTTTGGACTGCCGCAGAAATCTCTTCGATCGAAGCCGATATTTCTTCTGCAGAAGCCGCTTGCGTTTGGGCGTTACCAGACAACATATTGAGGGAAGCTGACATCTGTTCTGCGGATGATGCAAGGTCTTCTGAGAATGCTTGGTTGGATCCCACAACTTCTGAAATTTGTTTTAGAGTGGCATTGAGCCCGCGCGCCAGTCTTGCAAACTCATCCGACGATTCTATTTTCGCATTATGACGCAGGTCACCCACTTCAATGTCATGGAGGATTTTTCCAATGGTTCTCATTGGTTTGAACCTTGCAGTAAACAATAGATAAATGGCTATGGCGATAAAAATAGCACCGACAATACTAATGATTGTTAGTCCGCGAAGGGAAGAAAGACTTTCAACTTCGATTTCTTTGATATCAATGGTTGAAAAGAATTGGAGACCATATCTTTCACTCACCTTTCTTCTAAGTAAAAAAGTGGATCCTTCCCATGGATTTCGGAATGAATCTAATTCCCCTGCATTTTTTGCGAGGGCCTCAAATTCAGAATTTTTAAAACTATGCATTAAATACTTCGGATTGGGATGATACACCATCGTAGATTGTTTATCTAATAAAAAGGAATATCCGGTAGTTCCAATTTTTACATTTTTAAGGAAGGATTCCATGGCTTTTCCCACAAGAAACGGCATCCCTACCATTCCAATGATAGTCCCATTTGCGTTTTTGACCGGGCCTGTCACCATAATCACAATACTACCGTTAATCGGAGATTTGACAGCCACACCGACATGGATTTTTCCCTCTTTGGCTGCATTGATATTTTCTAAAACTTCTGGATTGGAAGAAAGAGAATAACCCACGCTGGTGCCATTCGGAAGGCCCGAAGCTACAATCGGGGTTCCTTCTTCAAAGGAAGCAATAAACGCATTTTCTAAGAGCAATTGAGAATCATCCAAAACTTTTGCCAAGGTCGGTTCTGCGAGTTTGTAATTTTTAGTTTCGAGAGCTGTTTTCACCGCAGGAGAAACAACCAATCCTTTTAAATTGGTTTCCACCGATTCAAAATACACATGAATCCCAGCTTCGTTACTTTGATTGAAGTTGTAGAGTTGGTTCGAAAAGGCTTTTTCTAAAGACTTCGCATTCGTATTGAATGCATAAATCAAAAGGAAAATAGAAAGCACCATAACCATAAGTGAAAACATAATTGGAACTGTATTTCTTAGGTTTCGATAATAAGGAGAGACTCTTTCTTTTAGTTCGGATTGAAGAATCTCATCTTCCAAAACCAAATGCGAGGCCTTTTCCAAAAGGATAAAAGAGAAAATTACATTCAGAAGGGCTGTGAGGATGAGAACACAAACGATATAAAACGAATCCGACTTACTAGTTTCGGGAAGGTAAAGGAGAGGACCAATGACGATAGGAAAAGCCATAATCCACTGAGCACTTCCCACCACCGCACCGACCACAGGCATCTTGGCAATTAAGTTCCAAACGGCCACATAGGTTTTGGGATCTTTCTCTGCTTGGGACTCGAGGGCAACGAGTCCGTCTTTGATGGCCTTTAATCTTTTTGGGAAAATGAAAGCCGGTAGAATGAGACTGGTAAGTCCTGCTGCTATCGTCGCCCCAATAAAGGTCTTCACCTGAGTGGGACTTAAATCAACATAGAAAAGAATGAGAGCGATTCCAATGGGAACCACGACTCCTAAAGAGAATACTTGGGAGGCGAGCGTGAATGCCCTTGCGTAGCGTTTGTATAATTTCATTGAAACTTAGACCTAGGACTTAAGGTAAATTTCGCAATCGGTACGGCAAGGTTTTATGGATTTCCCCGAAGTTTTCCTAAAAGGAGAGTTTGACTCCCAGGTTTGCAGAGTAGAGATCCTTGCCACCATACAATCCTTCCGCAATGACCTTTACGAGAAACAAATCCAACTCCAATCCAACAATCCCGTATCCAATCCCACGTTTGGAATGAGACTCGCCAGCCGCACGAAATCCAAGAGTGGCATTGGGATTTTGTGCGAGAAGTTCTCTGTCCAAAACAGATTGGTATTCACGAGGGAGTTCCAAAGGAAGAGAATCGTTTAGGGTGACAAGAAAAGGGCCACGTCTCGAGAGGGAGGCAGAATTACTTCCCGAATTCCAACTATAACCCCCACCTACGATCACATTGGCGATCCAAAACACGCCAAGACCCGTACGTAAATCTACATTTGTAGTTTGAACCTTGGTATTAAAAATGAAGTTCGTGTCTCCGCCCCACTTTCCTTTTACGCCTTGGAATTCAATTTGGGAAGCCTTACCTTCTAGGTAACTGAGGCTCATGTTTTGTTCCATCACATGATGGCCCACTCCCACATTGATCCCGTTCCAAGTGATGAGGTTCATTAAAAAACCTTCTTTTTCCACCAATTGGTACCGGACCATACCACCATACGAGCGTACGGCGATGCGACCTTCGTAATTTTTATTATTAGAAGCAGCTTGGATTTGATCTTCTGTGACGGCAATGTTCATCCCATGGAGAAAAATCCCGATCCGACGAATGTATCCACCTTCAGAAGTTCCGAGTAACCATCCAGGATTGATGTCCAAATGAAAGGAAGGAATGACAGCACCACCGACGTTCGGAAGTTTTGGGTATTTGATATAATCATCTTTGATTTGGATGTCGTCTTTTTTGTATCCCGCACCCGAGACACTCACACCAAATTGAATGCGACGGACAGTACCTGTTCCGATATTACTTGCGCCTATGTTGGCAAGAAAACCAGCTTCCAAATTGGTTTTGAGTACTTCGTTTAAGTACCCAGTTTCGAATTTTTTAAGGGAACCATTCCCGGCTTCCGTAAGTGTAGATGGTAAAAAACCACAGGCTGATCCTTCACAAGTAAATTGTGCATACAGTTCCCCTTGAGACACTGTTGTGACAAATACGAGTAGAAGCAGCAGATTTCGCAATTTCATATAGTTCCTTGATTCTCTACCTTCTGTAACAATTGGAAAGAAAAATTCTCTCCTAAACAGAGGCTTCTTTTGTTTTTTTTACCGAACTAATCCAAAAAACACCAGTGAGTACGAATAATGTACCAATGGCATGTAGTATAGTTATCGGTTCATCGAGTAGCCAATACGCAAGAAAAAGTGTCGACATTGGTCCAATCGATCCTACTATAGCGGCTGTTTTGCTACCAACACGTTTGATTCCTTCGGAAACAAAGATAGCAGGCACAACGGTATTCACAGTCCCCATAATAAAAGCAAGTGCATAGAATGAGAATGGTTGGATGAGTTCTTTATAAGTTCCAAAAATGGCAAAATGAAGAAACACTGCAAACGAAGAAATAATGAGAGCCCAAGCAGTGAATTTCCTCGCACCTAACTTGGGAATGATGGAACCACTCCCCATCAAATATATGGCGTAAGTCAAAGCGGAAAGCAAAATAAAAAAGGCTCCCAAACTCACATCTTTCGCAGAACCCAATTGAACATCTTGTCCATAAGCTATGGACACTCCGGTGTAAGTGAGAATGAGAGAAAAAACTTCCCGGAGATGGATCTTCTTCTTTAAAAATAAAAACGATAAAATAACAACAAGAGTGGGATAGATAAAAAGAATGATTCGTTCGAGGCCCGCACTGATATATTTAAGTCCAAGGAAGTCAAATAAACTGGCGAGATAATATCCCACAACCCCCATCAGGATGACATTAATCACATCTTTTTTGGTGAGCGGAGTTTTTCCTTCTTCTCTTTCCGCCTTCCAAGCAATCCAAGCCAAAAAAGGAAAGGCAAACAACATCCGAAAAAATAGAGATCCAATGGCAGAAATTTCATATCGGTAAGTCAATTTCACAACAACAGCCTTAGCGCTGAACAAAAGTGCCCCGATGAGAACAAGCACCACCCCTTTCCATTCTGTACTCAATTTTTCTTTCACAAACCCATCCTGAAAAATGCACTAAATCCCGATAGTTTTATTGAATGAGACTAACTTTGGTTTTAGGAATCTCTACGATTTTTGGTTTTGTCCTTTGGGCTGTGCCTGCAGCAGAAATTTCAAAACCTTTTTTACGAGTCTTTCCCAGTTTCCGACCAGAAGAATGTGAGGACTGGGCGATCCGACCTTTCATTTGTAAACAATGTATCTGGGAAGGAAAACGGTATGCGCAGGAAATTCGATTTTATGAACATGGGCCCTACCGGACTCACGGTTGTTATGCAGAACCTGGGGGATTTGAAAGTTTAGAGGAAGAGGGAAAAACCGGGAACAGAAGTTCCCGGTAGGATTTGTAAAATTATTTTTTTACACAACCCATGATGCCAGCGAAACCTGGAGCATTTTTCAAACAGTTAGGATCAAATTTTCCTTCCGTACACTGATCGATCATTTTTTGTTTACCTTGTTGTAATCCTGCGAGGACTGGTGCTGCTGCTGGATTCTTTTTAGCTTCTTCTTCAATTTGAGTGAATGTGCTAGCGAGAGCAGACTCACACTCTTCTTGGGTATAAACTTTGGATTTACAATTAGCCAAAAAAAGCCCGAGAGCGAGCGCCAGGATGAGGGATTTTTTCATGAAAAACTCCGTGAGATAGATTTCATGATAGCTTCTTTTTTATAAAGGGATTTGAAAACAAAAAAATGATTCACCACATTGCCATAGGTACTCCGAACCCTTCCAATTTAGCAGAGTTTTACCTCCAAATTCCAGGGGCCAAGAAAACCCAGGAATTTCATTATGAATCGGGAACGATCCGTTCCATTTGGATCGAGGTTGGGCCAACCATCCTGATGTTAGAGGAAGGAGTAAACAAGTCCCCACGCGCACTCGTTTTTTCCTTGGAACAAAATGAAAAATCAGAGTGGATCCAGTTTCTAAACCAAGTGCAGATCCAAAACAAAACTGATTTCACTGTATATTTTTTAGACAGTGATGGGAATCTACTGGGACTCAGTCAATATCCAGAAAAACTCACTCTCTTGTAAATTGTGTTTGAGAAAACAACTCACTTACTTACCGTAACATTCACTTAGGAAAGTAAATCCAAGAGAATGAACATCAAACAGAAGTTAGCCTTAGGAACATCAGTCATTACACTTTTTTCATTAGGAGTAATCCTCACCCTCATCTCTTATGTCATATATAAAAATGCCAAAGAAAATGCTCTAGAAAACATCTCCGTCCTTGCAGATAAGATCTCTCTGGATGTAGAAGATTATCTCTCCGCACCTTTAAATGAAGCTTTCCTTCTAAAACAAATTTTGCAAGAACCGAACCTTTTGGATCGGGATCGGATTTTTCGAATTCTGAATGTGATGACCGCATCGAATGAATCCATTCTCGGAACTTATGTTGTTTTCGAACCCAATGCCTTTGACGCAAAAGACTCTAACTATCGTAATGCGAATTATCATGATAATTCTGGTAGACTTATCCCCTATTCCGTGAAATCCAATGGAAAAATCATCATCGAACCGGTGGTGGGTTTTGATTTACCTGAGTCTGACTTTTACCAACTTCCTAAAAAAAACAAAAAAGTAGAACTCATCCCACCGTTTGATTATAAGGTGGATGGCAAAGATGTAACGATGATCTCTCTTGTGTATCCCGTGATTCGCAATCAAAACTTTCTTGGAATTGCCGGTGCGGATCTTTCTTTAGAAACCATTCGGGCTTACTTGCATAACCTAAAAATTCTAGAGGGTGCTGTAAAAATCACACTTGTGGCAAGTAACGGTTATGTATTATTCAATGGACTCCATCCTGATGTGAAGGATGTGCAGTGGAAAGATAAAGAAGACGTCTATGTAAATTTAGCTATGTCTTCCAAACAAAGGCAAAGTTATTCTGATTCTGAATACTTTCATGTGAGTTTGCCAATCCAACTCGTGGAAAACACAGCACCCTGGACACTTCGTATTTCTTACCCACAAGAAAAGATTACAAACGAAATTCAATTTATCTTTTGGATTGCCTTAGGTCTTGGAGTGACTGGAATTTTATTTTCTACTTTGGCCAATGTCATTATCTTTCGTAAACTTGTAGATAGCCGACTCCAAACCTTGATTGCTTTTACAAAAGATGCGGCAAGTGGAAATCTCTCCAAAGAAATCAACGATACCCACAAAGACGAAATTGGGAATTTGGTAGAGGCTGTGGTTGCGATGATTGAAAGCATTCGTCATATCTTAAGTGTCGCTCAGACTTCCGGATCGGATCTCACAGAGACATCTAAATTTATGGAACGAACCATCATCGAACTTTCTGATTTGGCACAAAGCCAAGCGGCATCTTCCGAAGAAGCAAGCGCAACTGTGGAAGAACTCAATGCATCCTCAGAAACAATCAACTCTAATGTGGTACAAGCTGTTGATAATTCTAAATCGATTCACGTTTCATTACAAGCCATCCAAACTCTGGTGCAAAACATCACAACAGAAGTGGAATCCTTTGGTCAAATTGCAGTCCTTGCCAATCAAAAAGCAGAAGAAGGACGCAATATGGCAGGGCTCACTTCGAAAGCCATTGAAGAAATCCAAGAGAAGTCCCTTGCCATTACCGAGTTTTCCGAAGTCATCTCCAATATCTCCGAAAAGACAAGCTTACTCGCGTTAAACGCTGCGATCGAAGCGGCAAGAGCCGGGGAATCGGGCCGAGGGTTTGCTGTGGTGGCAGAAGAAATTTCAAAACTTGCCGCCCAAGCCGCCGAATCAGTTTCACAGATCAACACCCTCTCAGAAGAAGCCTTACATTCCATCCAAAATGGGGGAACACAAGTCACGAAACTCATTGATTTGCTCCGAGAAATTATCAAGGAAGTTTCTGTAATCTTTGAAAAGGCTAGAGAAATTGTTCCCCTCATCCAAGACCAAAAAACAAGAACCGATCAGATTTATGTTGAGATTGAAGAGATTACAGATCTTGTTGAATCCATCCAACAATCCACAGAAGAACAAAAAAGAGCCACCTTCGAACTATCGAATATGACTATCAATATTTCCAATGGTTCCCAAATTCTTTCGGAACAATCGGAGACCATGTCGGCCAATTCTCTTCGTATGACAGGAATTAGTTCCAAAATTTCAGAAGTTTTATTGAAATTCAATTTATAGGCACAATATGAGTATCAAAAAGAAAATCATTCTAATTTCCCTGGCTGTCATTTCTGTCATCATCGCAGGGATTATGATTGTATTGTCTTTGGTAGTCAGATCCACTCTTCTCCATAACTTAGAGGAAGATACAGAATACATTTCCTCTAAAATCGTCGGTGACATTTCCCACCAACTGAGAGTCCCTTTAAACAAAACCTTTGCCTTCCGCAAATCCTTTGAAGATGGGGTGATCACTTCAAGACCTGCTGCCATTCGGTATTTAAAAACGCTAATCGCCGAAAAAGACATTGCTTTTGCTGCTTACTGCGGATTTGAACCCAACGCCTTTGACGGAAAGGATGCGGCGTTTAAGTTTGCACCGGACCACGACGGAACCGGCAGGTTTATCCCTTATATATTTCGTGATGGAGACAAAGTTCATTCAGAAGTGTTAAAAGATTTGGATGATCCCATCCAAGGTGAATTCTACCAAAAACCAAAAGCCACTTTAAAAACAAGCATCACGTCACCTTATATCTATAAGGTGGGTGGCGTAGATACTTTCATTGTTTCGATTATGGAGCCTATCCTACGCAATGGTAAATTCATTGGGATTTCTGGAATCGATATCAGCCTTGCCACGATAAAGAAGTATTTGGATTCTCTAAAATTTGCCGACGGAGAAGGAAAAATCACACTCGTCTCCGACAACCATTTGGTATTGTATGATGGATTCTCGAACCTTTCCGAAGGCCTTGACTTTCGCTCCCAAGCCGATGCATTTTTTTATGACCGTCTAAAGAACAAAGACAAATCCATTTATCGGTATCAGGGGTACTACCATGTAGCTGTTCCCATCACCATCATTGAAGACAACTCCCCTTGGTTTGCAAGGATCTCCATCCCCGAATCCCAAATCCAATCGACTCTGAATTCCATCCTCATCACTACCATAACTCTTGGAATTTTGGGTGTGGCACTCTCGACACTCTCCATCTACTTTAGTTTCCAACGACTAGTGGACCGAAGGATCAAAGCCATCAACTTATCCACTGACAAAGTAGCTTCTGGTGATTTGAGAGAATCCATCACCATTGATCAGTTAGACGAACTGGGAAGTATCATGGTAAGTCTAGACAAAATGATTGAACACTTACGCAAACTGATTCGGATTGCACAAAAATCTTCCGGTAAAATCAGTGAAACCACGGACAAAATCCAAGGAACCATTACCGAACTTACCGATTTAGCACAAAACCAGGCCGCCTCTTCGGAAGAAGCGAGCGCCACTGTGGAAGAACTCAATGCCTCTTCCGAAACCATTCATAGCAATGTCCTCAGCGCCGTTGAAAATACAGAAACCATTCACCAGTCGTTAGGTGATATCCAACAGTTGATGAAACGAATTTTGGAAAAGGTCAATTCTTTTGGAGAAATCTCCGTGCGAGCCAACCGCAATGCGGAAGAAGGAAGGATCATGGCAAAAGAAGCCTCCCTTGCCATCCGAGAGATCCAAGACAAATCCAAAACCATCACAGCATTTTCCAATGTCATTTCCGATATTGCCAAAAGGACCGGTTTACTCGCGTTAAACGCTGCGATCGAAGCGGCAAGAGCCGGGGAATCGGGAAAAGGATTTGCCGTGGTGGCAGAGGAAATCACAAAACTCGCAAGTCAATCCGCGGAATCGGTTTCCCAAATTAATGTTCTCTCTTCCGAGGCCCTCGATTCGATTGAACGTGGGAATGTGCAGGTGGAGAAACTTGTGGAAGTCTTGAAAAAAATCACGGATGAAGTATCCGAGATCTTTGTTTCTTCCAATGAAATACGACCGATGATTGAAGACCAAAGTGCAAGGACGGAAAGTATTTATTCGGAAGTGGCAGAGATTACTGACCAAGTCAAAGCCATCCAACTTTCTACAGAGGAACAACAACGGGCGACCAATGAATTGGCCAATATGACAGTCAATATTTCAAACGGTTCTCAAGTGTTATCGGACCAGTCTTCTTCTATGTCAGAAAATGCGGAAAGGCTCAGTCAAGTGACAACCACGCTGGATGAATTGTTAAAAAGTTTTAAGATTTCGAAGGAATAAAGGAATCTTTCCAAGCGACTGCATAAAGCCCGAAGGAGACCACCCGTTCGGAACTTGGAAAGACTGTGTCTGGTCGGTTTTGCAACAAAGCTTGAGGCGTTATTGCCCAGCCACCTCGCGAGTCAAAAATCTTGTGTCGTAACAACTACTATCCAATTAGACCACCTCCTCTGCTCATACCTTAGCTATGCCTTTTCTAGTACTATAAAGAAATAACGTCAAGAAAACATTTGATCAAAACTAAAAATAAAAGAAGATGGGGTTACCATGGCAAAAGAAGAACAGGAAAAAACCGCAAGTGATGTCGGCCAGTCTAACGCCCTAAAGCTGGATTTTGAAGTTTCCATTTTTGATCTCTACAAACACTACTTCCAGGTTCGGCTCCTTGTCCAAACAGACCAATCGGAGATGACTTTTTGTTTGCCCAGTTGGACTCCAGGATCTTATATGATTCGGGACTATGCCACCCACCTCCATAAACTCGAAGTCAAAAACGTAAAAACCGGAGAACCTGTATCTTGGGAGATGGTAGACTTACATCGTTGGAAATTAAAAAATTTACCTTCCGAATTCGAAATTTCTTATATCATCTATGCCTTTGAAGACTTTACCGTTCGAACCAATTATTTAGAAACAGAGTTTGGATTCATCAACCCACCCGCTTTGTTTTTATACCCAGAAGGAAAACTAGAAACACAAGCCGCAGTTCGATTCCAAGTTTCTCAATTTTTCCCTTTTGTGTATTCGAGTTTGGCTCGTAGCGAAGAAGACTCTCATCTATTTTTTGCCGAAAATTTTGACGAACTATTTGATTCCCCATTCCATTTGAGTAAACAAAACTCTGTATTTTTTACGGCGGGAACCACCAAACATGAATTACTTGTGGAAGGAGATGTGAATTTTGATTTCAAAACAAAACTCGCACTGGACTTAAAGCGAATCACAGAAACACAAATCGATTGGATGATGGACTCACCCAATCCTTATTATCTTTTTGTTTTGAACTTGAGTTTGCCGGCTTACGGGGGCCTGGAACATAGAGCCTCTAGTATCAACTACTTCAACCCAGACTTAATTTCGGATGAAGAAGAATACAAAAGGTTACTCGAACTTTTATCTCATGAATACTTTCACCTTTGGAATATCAAACGAATCCGTCCGATCGCCCTTGGACCTTTTGATTACCAAAAACCCAACCTAACTCGCGAGTTGTGGATTGCTGAAGGATTTACTAGTTTTTATGATGCTTATTTTCTCTACCATTCAGGATTTCTCACAAAAGAAGAATACTTATCCAAACTCCAATCGGACATTCTTGCTCTCGAAGACAACGAAGCCGATTCCTGGATGAGTTTAGAAGAATCTTCTTTTACAGCCTGGACCAAGTATTACAAACGAAACGGGAATAGCCACAATATCACTGTTTCCTATTATACTAAGGGTGGGGTCATTGCCTTGTGTATGAATTTATTTTTACTGAAAGAGTCAAAAGAAAGAAAAACCATCCGCCATGTATTCCAACAATTAAACGAAGTATTTGTCAAAACCAAAAACAGAGGATTCACCAAACAAGAGTTTTTTGATACAGTAAAAGATGTTACAGGTGTGGATTTAAAAACAGAATTTAATGATTATTTAGAAAACCCAAAACCAATTCCTGTGGACCATTATTTGGATATCATTGGAATCCAAAGGATCCAATCCGATCCAGCCGGCGAAACTGGATTCAAAACAAAAGAGAAAAACGGGAACCTATACATTCAAAAACTCCAACACAAAACGGATATCGGTTCTTTCGATTTAATGTTAGATGATGAAATTCTTGCCATCAACGGAAAACGGGCCACCCCAACTGCCTTACAAAAATTAGAAAAAAACCTGCACCCGGGAGAAAAATTCCATCTCATCCTATCTAGGGCTGGAAAAATAAAAGAGTCGATGATTACAGCTTCCGGATATTTCAAAACAAGAAAATTTGTGATAGCAGAAGACTCTTCCGATGACAGAAAAGAACTCAGAGAATTTTTCTTAAGGAATATAGTATAAATGCCAGCTCTCTTTAATTATATTTTAACTCCAACGAGTAAAGATGAAGTCCTTCTGGACAGACCTCTACCCCTCTCCCATAGACATCCGAAACATTGGATTCATATCACCGCAGAAAACGAAGAAAAACTCATGTTTCTCTTTCAAAAACATGATATCCACCAACTTACTATAGAAGACATTCTAAACCCCAATAGCCGGATCAAACTGGAGATCTTTCCTAACTATATATTTTTTGTTTTCCGAGGATTTCATTTTGAAAGAAACCAACTCACTCAAAAGAACTTCAACTTCATCCTAACACCAAACCAAATCATCTCTCTAACGCTAGACTACCGAGATAGTATTGGTGACTTGATCGACCAATGGAAGGTGAATAATAAAATTCTCGCTCGTGGGTATGAATTTATTGTACACAAAATTTTAGATATCGAAACAGACCATACACTAGCCATAACTCAAAAAATAGAAGAACGGATTGAACATTTTGAAGATCAAATTTTTAGCAATTCCAAATCACTCGATATCAGTAACGTATATAGTCTGCGAGCCAGTCTCCTATCGATCAAAAAAGGAATGTTACAAAACAAAGAAGTGTTAGAAGATTTGGAAAAAATTAAAAATAGTTTTTTTAGCGATGAAGCAGATGCTTTCTTTCGCGATGTAAGAGACCATTCCCTTAGGATTTTAGAACTTGTGGATAGTAATATTGAATCCATATCCTCGGCCCTCGAAGCTCATATTGCCATTTCTACTCGGAAAACCAATGAAATCATGAAAATTCTTACCATCATGACAGCCATTATGTTGCCGATGTCCCTTGTGGCTGGAATTTATGGAATGAACTTTCGGCATGTGCCCACTCTCGATTGGGAATACGGGTTTGCCTCTGCCTTGGGTAGTATGGGTTTTTTAGGGATTCTAATGTTACTTTATTTCAGAGTCAAACGTTGGTATTGATTAAATCAAACCACGAATTTGAACGAGGAGTTCTTTGTCTTCTGCCGGTGGATCCAACTCACCTCTTGTCCACTGGTTGAACAATTCCTTCAAACGTTTGTTCAGCGAATCAAACTCAGGTGAGTTCGGAAACAAAATCACAGAGTTTGGTTTCACCGTTTTTCCCGTTGTGGATATAAAAGCAAAATCAGGAATCATTTGTTCCAAAGTTTCTGCAGAAAATGCAGGATAATTAGAACCAAGCCAATCGACCGAAGGCAAACAATTCTTTTGAAAATAAGCATCACTCAAAGCAGAAATGAGAGCTCGTTTGAGTTGTTGTTTTTTTTCTTTTTCAAACCGTTCTTCTCTTTCTCTTAGTTTCTTTTTAAAGAAATTTTCCCTACGTTTTTGGTATAAAAACTGACGATCCATCTGTGCATAAGTAAGGATTGATTTTGCCTTCGCATAACCAGAGTTTACGATCGGAGACACTCCTAAATAATAGAAAAGTTTATAAAACCAAGGAATATAATTAAAATAAACCGTTTGCAGGTTTTTGCCATAGGTTTTTACAAAATCATCATCTTTGAATAGAGGTTTTAGTTCTTTTTCATTCAGTTCAATGATGGCTTTAAGATACAAAATATGTTCTGTAGTGAACCTATAATTTTGAAAGATTAGATGGTTGATGTCTTTGATATTGTTTTGGTTGTTATTCACAAAAACAGCAATTTTGGAATCCTGGTCATGCCATTCGGCAGAAAGAACTTTGGGATTCTTTCTTAAGAGATCCACAATGATGGTATCATGTTCATTGTCTTTTTCTAAATTGATTCGGAGGAGCCTGGAATCAAAGTCAAATTGGCTATCCAACATCTTCATATACACTTTAAGAAGTCGGTCCACCTCACGTTTTTTTTCCACCTCAGCAAATTTGGCCGCAATCTCCGCCACTTTCCGTAGGTTATTGACTAAAGGATAAAAACCATTTTCTTTCAGGATTTCTTTAAATCCATATAACATTTCAATTTTAGAACGGATCAGATCCACTTCGTTTGGTTCAGCATTCCCACTCACAGGTGTCAATGTATGGATTCTATCAAAGGCCAAACGAATCTCTGTATCGAATGCCTTTGCCAAAGGTTCCACTTTGGTCATTAAATACTCGTTAGCGATATGTAAAAAATTAGCGGCTTCCGACTCTGGTATGGAATAGAATCCTACATGGGGAAGGACAATGATCCGAGGATCCGCTTCCAACTCATCAATGATAAGACCACGAGATCTTGATAACATCTCCGCTGACGGTTGTAAGGGGAACTGTTTTGGTTCCAACATCCGATCCAACTCATCACCAGATCCCTTTGTTTCTTTATAATCAATGTCTGCCAGTTTGTTCAGGACATTACGCCAAGTATCTTCTGTTAGAATTCGTTTGGCTTGGATGTATTGGAATAAATGTTCGGTAGACCTTGCGATCAGTAATTTATAAGGTTCTTCTAAAGGCATTCCGCCGGGAAGTCCTACAAGAAAATTAACAAATCGTAATTCGCCCACATCGGCATCAAATTTGATTTCAAAAAGTTGGGTGGTCAGTCCATAATCAATGAGCTGCCAAAGTCCATCCAAAGCAGTTTCCCGATCCATTTTTAGTTTTTCAAAATTGGAATCTGTTGGGCGAAACAAATGCCCTGCTTCAATGTTTTCACGGGAACTTTGGATCTCCACTGTTTTCATAATGGACAAAGCTTCTTTTTGTAAGATGATCCCGGAAGACCTTCCTAAGGTTTCTTTCGTGGTGAGTTGTAGGAAGTGGTCGTGCGGGGGAGATATTCTCATAAGTTAAATGGCTGTGAGTCCGCCGTCGACAGTCCAATTCGATCCAGAAATGTATCCGGATTCTTTTTGAAGGAGGAAATTGACTACACGAGCAATTTCGGAAGGTTCTGCAATTCTTCGAACGGGTGTCTTATCTATGATTTTTGATTTATGATCGGAGATTTGGTCTTCTTGGATTCCCATCTTTGTGTCCACGTAACCTGGACTCACTGCGTTGGCCGTGATTCCATACTTTCCCCATTCATCTGCAACAGAACGAATGAATCCAACTAACGCATGTTTTGAGGAAGAATACGCAACTGAGTTGGCTGATCCCACAATGGATAAAGAAGAGGCAATGGCGACAATCCGTCCAAAACTTTGGTTTTTAAAAATGGGCAAAAGTAATTTGGATAATAGAAATAAGCTATTTACATTGATACGAAATATACTTTCCCATTCTTCAACAGAAACTTCGGTAATGGGATGGTAAGGCCCGCCAAATCCAGCGTTGTGGACAAGTCCAAAGATGTCCCCAGCCTCTGAACTCTCTTGGATGATTTTGGAAAGACTTCTTTCTACCACAAAGGGAGTTTCGGCCAAATCAACTTCTCTATAGGTCTCTTGTAAAATGGGGGATGCGGGGCGAACTTTGTCCAAGTTCCATACAGAGAACCCCGAAAGGACGAGGGTGCGCACAATCTCTCTTCCAATTCCACCACTGCCACCGGTCACGAGTACAATCGATTCCTTGAATTCCATGGGAACTATAAGATTCCTTTTTTTGGGGTAATGGATAAGTCATCGACAAAGATAGATTTAGGCAAGTGGGAAATACTCCACAAATACTCGGAAATGTCCGAAATTGTAACCATATCATTCTTGTCAAACTGGGGTCTTGTGTCCCAAATTTCTGTAGCGACCGCTCCCAGGCTGATATGCACCACCTTGGTTCCGAAGGGTTTCCACTCTTCCCTAAGTGCCCGCGCAATTCCGAGAACTGCATGTTTGGAAGCACAATAGGCTACGGATTCCGGGAATCCCTGTTTTCCGGCAGTGGATCCCAAAAATACAAAGGTGGAACTGCGAAAGGAAGCTAAAAGGGAAGCAAAAGCTCCAGAAAGTAAAATGAGAGAGTGGACATTCAGATCAAAATGGGATTTCAAATCGGCCGCGCCTAGATCGGCAACTGGCCCAAAGACACCATCCCCCAAAGCAAAGTAAACCACTAGGTCTATATTCTTTAGAGAAAAAAGTGGAGGCAGAGATGAGGTATTGGTTTCGAATCCGTATTTAGAGAATAGCGATGTTCGAAAAGAATTTAGATCGTCTGTGTTTTTGGCATCGAAGACAAAACTTCCGCTTTCTTTGTCCCGGAAGGACTGAAAAGACTCTTCTCCCTTTCTAGAAAATCCAAAAAGAGAAACGGATGCGTCTTCTAAAAAACGTTTGTGAAGCCCTTGTCCAATTCCGGAACCTATTCCAAAAATATACACATGGGTATTCTCTTTCATTTCCGCCTTGCCATCACTTGCAAAAGAAAATGTACCGCTTCCAAATGTTTATTGGCTTCGGCTACCGACTTTCCCCAAACTGTGGGGCCATGGCCTTCGATCAGTAAAAAAGGAACCTGCGGTTTCCCATTGGTTTCAAAGTAACGTTTGATTTCCGAAGCAATGGTCGGGACATGGGTATGATTGTAAAAAACAGGAAAGGTTAGATTTGGTTTTTCGTCCCAAATTCCAAAGGCTTTGATGATTTCTATCGGTGGAAGAGGAAAATCGCGAAAGCCCTCTTCCTTTCCTACACCAAACTCAAGTAAGTTGGAATCTAAGGTATGGACATGGAGAGCTGCACCCGCATTTGGAATCTGAGAATAGACCACCTGATGGATGCTAGTTTCTGCAGAAGGTTTTAAACCATCCCTTGCGGAAACTAAAGACCCGTCGGCGACAGAGACACAAACAAAGTCTTTATCTGTAAGTTCGCCTTTGTGTTTTCCGGAAGCCGTGATCCAAAAGGAATCCCGGTCGCGTGCAGAAAGATTGCCGGCAGTGGCATACATCCACTGCCTTTCATAATAGGTATGGGAAAGTTTGGTGAGTTCTTGTAAGAAAGAATGCGATTCCAAATCTATTTGTTGACTCGCTCCACGTAGGTCAAATCTCTGAGGTCAATTTTTACAGTGTCCCCTTGTTTGATAAAGATGGGAACTTGAACTTCTCCACCAGTTTCAACCGTCACACGTTTGAGGGCAAGACCTGTTGTGTCCCCTTTCAAACCATCTTCGGCATAGGTAACTTCCAACACAGCAAAGTTAGGAGGTGTGACACCAATGGGTTTGTCATTATAAAACGCAACTTCCACAGGTGTTTCTTCTTTCATAAAAGGAAGGATGTCTTCCACATAATCTTTAGAAACAGGGATCTGTTCGTAATCGTTGACATCCATAAAAATGATTTGGTCACCGTCAGCATAACAATACTGCATTTTGCGACGTTCCAAATCCACACTTTCCAATTTTTCTGCAGCTTTGAAGGTTCTTTCAATAGAAGAATCGCGGACAATATTTTTAAGTTTGGTACGGATGAATGCAGAACCCTTTCCTGGGTTCACAAACTCGGTTTTGACGACGGAATAAAGCTCATTGTCAATCTTGAGAATCATTCCTTTTTTTACTTCTGTAATGCCTAAGTTCATAATTTCGTTACTCGTAAACAAAATCCGAGGGACTTGGCCATATGTCAACCGAAGTATGGTCATAAGCGATGACTTGGTCGGATTGGAAATGGCAATTACAAAACCGAATCACTACTCTTAAGGATTTGGAAGAAAAACTGACTCTCACTCCCGAAGAGAGGGAGAGTTTTGCGCCTGCATTAGAAGAATTTAGTTTTGCCGTCACTCCTTACTATTTAGAAAGGATCGACAAAGAAAATCCCAACTGTCCCATCCGCAAACAAATCCTCCCCCGGGCCGGGGAACTGACCAAAAAACCCAATGAAGTAGAAGATCCGCTGGCGGAAGAACGATATATGCCGGTAAAAGGTGTGACTCACCGCTACCCAGACCGAGCCATATGGTATATTTCTCATGTATGCGCAGTGTACTGCCGGTTTTGTACAAGGAAACGAAAGGTATCGGATCCAGAAGAAACTCCGAACCGTAATGAATGGGAAAAGGCTCTCGAATACTTTCGTAATCATACAGAACTCAGAGAGATCATTTTGTCCGGTGGGGATCCACTCACCCTTGCCGATTCGTCCATCGATTACCTTCTGACAGAACTAAAATCCATCCCTCATCTCAACCAAGTGCGGATTCACTCCCGCCACCCCGTCACCATGCCCATGCGACTCACTGAAGACCTATGTGAAATTTTTGCAAAACACTTTCCTATTTATATGGTCACTCATTTCAACCATCCGAATGAAATTTCGGATGAGACAAAAACATATGTTATGCGACTGATCAAAAAAGGTCATGTTTCTATTTTTAACCAATCGGTTTTACTTTCCGGAATCAATGATGACGAAAAAGTTTTATCCGAGCTCAATTACAAATTAATCTCTATCGGGATCAAACCCTATTACCTCCACCAATGTGATGAGGTATTTGGAAGTTCAGATTTTGTTGTACCTATTGAACGAGGGATTGAAATTTATCGCAAACTGCGAGGATTCCATTCAGGAATCACAATCCCCAATTATGTAAAAGACCTCACCGGTGGTGGTGGAAAAGTTCTTCTCTCGCCCGACTATCTACAAAAGAAAACGGAGAACGGATATCTATTCCAAAATTATTTAGGAGATGAATATGAAGTGGGCCATTAAGATTCTCCTGGTTATGATTTTCTCTCTCATTACGGTTTGCCAATCGACAAAGGAAACCAACGTAAGTACTAGTCCAGAGACTCCCCAACCAAATCCAAATGGGGAACCCAAAAAACTTCATCTAACAAAAGAACTACGACTCACCTACCATGCGGTTTGGGTGGCAAAAGAAAATTTTGAACTCCTCAAATCTGGTTCTATTTTTGGAACCGGGAATAGTTATGAAATTCGTTTGGATGCCGAGGGAAAAATCCAATGGATGCGTTTGTCTTCCACCGATAGAGAAAACCAGTCCCAGTTTCCCTACTTCTATAAAGACGAAGTGCAAAATCCCGATGTTTCTTACTTTGTTTGGGGAACGAAAAAATGCAGTGTCCTTGTCTTCCCTTACCGGGATTCCCAACTCTATGCCCGCTGGGAAGGGATTCATAATGGATTTTTACTCGTTTTTGAGACCATCACTCCGAACTCCACCGGTTCCAAGGAACTCGCAAGAGTTCTCCACCAAATGGTCCTCCAATCTCTGGATCTCTACTAGTTCCAGGAAATTTGGGCAAAGCCTGTTTTTTTAGAAAAAAAGATTAGGCAAATAGGGAGTGGCCGTTAGGCTTTGAGGAGAAATTTTATGTGGTTAAAACTCGGTGAATCGGAAGTTATCAATTTGGATTACATTGCCTCCATCAAAAAAAATCCTAACCAACCTTCCATTGAAATCATTTACCAAGATCTCAATAATGTAAAATCTCTTCCTTTTCCGGGCAATGAAGAACGTGATCGTGCCTTCAAAGCCATTTTAGAAAATCTATCCCGAATGAAATTATACTTTGAATAAACAATGGAATTTGAAGCACTAAACCCTAATCTCTATGCACAAGTTTTGGATGAATTAGAACTCATCCCGTCAACAAAACCCTACCAAATTCTTTTTTATGGATCTCGGGAACGTGGGGACTTTCACGAGGAATCCGATCTCAACTTTTATTTGGTGGCACATTCCACAGACCAAATGAAATCCCAGTTCATCGATTCTATTTCACGAGCCTTACAAAAGTTAGAGGACGTGGCTCCTGTCAATATGATCGCAGGAGATGCGGACTCTCTTCGCCACCGGCTCAAAATTTCCGAACCGGGAAGCCTCCAACTGATGGAAGCTTCTTCTGTATTTTTTGGTGAAGGAATCATCGATGATTTGCGTACCGATTGGGACAAATGGAAACAAAGAGAGATTCCCAAATCCGACCTCATCCAATACTTAGAAAAAAGAATTCGTTTCTTCAAACAACAAGTCACAAGAAATACAAAAGATGAAATCTCTCAACTTGAGAGAATCACAACTCTCACTCTGCATATTTGGGCCTTACAAAATATTCACGACCTAACCCATGTAGAACTTTTGAAAATGGATACCCCCGACCAAATGGCGCCTCTTTTTACCAATCTTTATAGAAAGGAAATGGAAGATTCGGTTTGGGAACTTTTAGAATTACAAACCCGCGTTCGGAAACTAAAAGTAGATATCCGTTGGAAACGAGAAGTGTCAAGAGAAGACATCCACGAAACCAAATACAAACTCATCTCACTTCGTAATGATGAAGAGTTTATGATGAACCTTTGGGCGTAAAACCCAAAGGTTTAAAATTCTGCAAGAAAGGATGGATACCCTCTTTCTTTCAATTTTGATTTAGGTATGAATTCCATCGAAGCTGAATTCATACAATAACGTTTGTTCGTTGGTTTTGGCCCATCATCAAACACATGGCCTAAGTGAGAATTGCCAGTTTTCGAACGCACCTCTGTCCGTGTCATTCCATAGGAACGATCTTCGATTTCGATGACATTGGTTTTGACAAGAGGCTTTGTAAAACTAGGCCATCCTGTTCCCGAATCAAATTTATCTTTGGAACTAAACAAAGGTTCTTTCGAAACAATGTCTACATAGATCCCTTCCTCATGATTGTCCCAGTATTCATTTTGGAAAGCAGGTTCTGTTTCATCTTCTTGGGTGACACGGTACTGCAGATCGGTCAATTTTTTTCGTAGTTCGGGATTCTCTGGTTTTTTGGGAGAATGAGAAGAAGTCTCGGAACAAGAAGTTGTCACAAACAAACAAAACACCAAAAGGAAAGAAAACAAAGACAAAATCGTAGTTCGTTTCATAGACTTTAGACTAAAGGAAAACGGAAATTTTGCTTTCCTTTAGGGGAAAATGATTTCGTCTAAACTTCGTATGATCATTGCCCCGGAACCGGAAAATGAGACCGCACGTCTTTCGGCCTTAAAAGCACTTGAGATTCTCGACACTCCTGAAGAGGAAATGTTCGATGAAATCACGAGACTTGCCTCTATGATTTGTAATGTCCCGATCTCCCTTGTGAGTCTCATTGATGAAACAAGGCAATGGTTCAAATCCCACCATGGACTTACCGCACGCGAAACCCCAAGATCCCTTGCTTTTTGCTCCCATGCCATTCTCGGAGATGACCTTTTTGTGGTTCCTAACGCCAAAGAAGATATACGATTCAAAAACAATCCCTTAGTGGATGAAGCACCCAATGTTATTTTTTATGCAGGGATCCCACTTGCCCTGGACGACCAAATCAAACTTGGTACTCTTTGTGTCATCGATAACAAACCAAGAGAACTAAACGCAGAACAACTTCAAATGTTGCGACTCCTTGGAAAACAAACCATTCGGTTGTTACAAATGCGAAAAGCCGCAGAACGATTGGAAATAGAAAAACTTTCCGCAGAAAGAGCCACTGCTGCGAAACGAGATTTTATTGCAGCCATTAGCCATGACATTCGCAATCCTTTAAATTCACTCCTTGGTATGTCTGAGATGATTCGGGAAACAGAATTAAATCCAACGATCATCAGTTATGTGGATCATATTCGTAACGCAGGAGAAGTCATTTTACATTTAGTCAACGACACCATCGAACTCTCTAGGTTAGAAGAAAATGCCAGTGTATTAAAAAACGAATGGTTTGATCTGCACCAATGCCTGCATATCCTTGATTCTTTTTTTACTCAAGAAACCAAACGGAAAAAAATAGAATTCAAACTAAATAACGAAGTCAATAAAAACATATTCTTACATTCCGACAAAAGAAAAATTGAAAAAGTATTTTGGAACCTGACTGCCAATGCAGTCAAATTCACAAACAAAGGTTCTGTCAATTGTTCGGTTTATTTAGAAACCAAGGCAAATGACGAAGGTATTTTGCATATTGAAGTGAGTGATACAGGCCCCGGAATTTCCCCTGAAGTGAAAGATAGACTCTTTCAAAAATACAATCAATTTGTTCCTGAAGGTTGTGGGATCTCCGGTTCGGGCCTTGGTCTTTCGATTGTCAAACTATCACTGGAAGAGATGAGTGGAGAAGTAGAAGTAGAATCCAAGTTAGGTGAAGGATCTTTATTCAAAGTAAAAATCCCTGTCCTTTGGAAATTGGAGGAAGGAAAATTCCAACCAGCCGAGGTCGATGCAAACAACGAATCCCAGCTGCCTACTTTTTCTAGACCACAAAGAGTCCTTCTTGCCGATGACAATGATTTGAACCGAAAAGTCCTAAAAAGTTATCTGAAACCCCTACATTTTGAAATTACCGAAACTAGTAACGGAATCGATACGGAAAGGGAATTGAACCATTCCTCCTTCGATATCGCCTTTTTGGATATCGAAATGCCCGGAAAACATGGAACTGAAATTGCCAAGGGTTTGGCTGGAATTTCCCCCAGACCTGTTCTATTTGCCTGTACAGGCCTTTGTATGCCTGAGGAGAAAAAACATATCTTGGATTCAGGATTTGATTACTTTATGCCCAAACCCTACCTAAAAGAGGAACTCTACGAAAACCTGAAGGAAATCGCGAAGACTCGCCCCTGAGCCAGTCTGGTATTTTTACCTTTCTTTTTTAGGCCGTTTTTTTATTGTATCCTATTTCCATGACTAAGAATGACACCGAAGTTGGAAATGACTTCCAATCCTTCGGATTACGTCCTGAAATACTACAAGGAATCACTGATGCAGGCTTCGAACTACCAAGCCCTATCCAAAAACAAGCGATTCCGCTCGTATTGGAAGGAAAAGATTTAATCGCACAAGCGCAGACCGGTACCGGAAAAACTGCCGCTTACGGACTCCCCTGTTTGAACCGAATTAATGTGAATGATGGCATGCAAGTGCTTGTCCTCACACCAACTCGTGAACTTGCACTGCAAGTATCTGACGAACTGTTTAAATTGGGAAAACATTTAGGAATCAAAACCACCACTATCTATGGCGGCGCTTCCTATTCTAAACAAATTACACAAGTGGCCAAAGGTGCCCAAGTTGCAGTTGCAACTCCAGGAAGACTTCTCGACCTATTGAAAGGAAAGGAACTTAAAAATTTCAAACCTTCAATGGTGATTTTGGATGAAGCAGATGAAATGCTCGATATGGGCTTTATGGATGATATTGAATCCATCTTTAATCTACTGCCAACCAAACGACAAACCTTACTTTTCTCCGCTACTATGCCGGAGCCCATTAAGAAGTTGGCAAGTAAGTACCAAACGCACCCCGCTCATGTAAAAATTGCAGCAACAGAAAAATCTTCTAAGAACATCGAACAAGTGTACTACGTGATCGATGAAGCAGAACGAGAAATTTCTGTAGTTCGAATTTTGGATTATGAAAACCCTTTTAAGGCAATCATCTTCACAAAAACTAAAAAAGAAGCAGATGATCTTAAATCAACACTTAGTTTCAAAGGATATCCTGTTGAAGCTCTTCATGGAGATTTAAACCAAAAACAAAGAGAACAAGTTTTAAAAAGCCTACATGATGGGCGCGTAAAAATCCTTGTAGCAACTGACGTTGCCGCACGTGGTCTTGACGTAAAAGATTTGTCACTCGTGATCAACTACCACCTACCTTTTGATAGCGAAAGTTATACACATAGAATTGGTCGTACAGGTCGTGCCGGAAAATCTGGAAAAGCTGTGACTCTTGTAACCACAAGAGAATCTCGTGCCCTTCTTAGATTGAAAGGAACCTCTGGAACCAATCTTACGATTGCAGCTCTTCCTACGAAAAAAGAAGTTCTTGCAAGAAGAGAAGAAGACTTCCTAAACAAAGTGGTGGAAACTGAGATCCATGCGGATGCAGAAGAAGTATTAGAAAAACTTTTGAAGTTAGATGACAAACGTTCTTTATCTTTGAAACTTCTTTCGAATATGCTCGACCAAACCAAAATTTCTGGCCCGGAAAAAATCGGAAAAACACCTGGGGAATGGAGTGAAACTCCTCCTAGTGGTGGATCTGGTGGAAGACGACGTGAAGGTGGTGGAAGTCGCGGTGGTTACCGTGGCGGAAGATCCAATAGCGAAAGAAGCGAACGTGGCGGGGAACGAAGTGAACGTGGTGGTGAAAGTCGCCGCAGCAGTGCTCCCCCTTCTAAAAAAGAAGGTGGAGTTTATGTGAAGGCTGCTGGGAAAAAAACTCAGCGTTTTCGAAGTAAGTAGTGGCTCACAAACCACTCCTCACCATTTCGATAGTCCCATAACTCGGCACAGGCGAGAAAGAAAACTTTCCAATAAACAAACCATTTGGTTTTTTCTTTTTCGCCGTAAGTACTCGCAAGGATAGGTAATAACTTATCCTTGTTTAGTATCATATTATCATACCAAGCCTCACTCGTTCTCGCATAATGCGTTCCATTCACCACCCAATGATTTTCGATTAAAAAATCCTTTTGGAAGTATAAAAACAAATCATCCGACGGCATCTGTCCCCCGGTAAAAAAATACTTCGCCATAAAGTCTGTTTCATCAATGACTTCGAAAGGGTAAGCAAACTCCTTATGAGTGAAGATATGAACAAAAAACTTTCCATCCGCTACTAAAAACTTCGAGAGTTTTTCAAAGAGTTTCTCATAGTTTTTCATATGTTCTAACATTTCCACAGAAACAATCCGATCGAATTTATCTTTGGTAGTAAATTCGTTCATGTCCTTTGTGATGATGGTGAGGTTTTTTAATCCCCTTTCCTTGGCACGTTTGTCGATAAATTCTTTTTGTGTTTTGGAATTGGATACACCAGTAACTTTCGATTTCGGAAAATGTTCCGCGATGTAGAGGGAGATACTTCCCCAACCACATCCCAAATCCAAAACCTTCATTCCATTTTTGATCTCTGCTCGTTCGACAGTAATCCGAAGCATTTCTTCTTCGGATTCCGCAAAACTCGTATCGAAGGAGGGCCAATACCCAGAAGAATATTTCATCCGAGGGCCCATTACATACGTAAAAAAATCACTTGGTACTTCGTAGTGTTGTTCGTTGGCCGCTTTCGTATGTACGGCGATCGGTGATTTTTTTAACTCATTCACATAATTCATTTTATGTTGGAGCTGGGCTGTGGCGTTTTCTTTCCGTTCTTGTTTGATCCGCAGATTCAAAAGTTGGCGGATGCGAAACCGAATGAGCCAATCCGGAAAAAAATCTTTTTCTAAAAGGGAATTGATACTAAAAGCCGAGCCCTCTTCTTTCGAGGGCGAATCATTAAAATTCATGTTTTATCCTTTATTATTTTTGTTTTGAAAACCAGGGAAAAAAAGCATTGGTGGTCTGTTGGTATTCACGAAACGCATCTCCTTTGGAAAGGAGGGAGTATTTTTCTGCAAAGGGAACACCCGATACAAATCGTAACAACACAAACATAAAAAGAGGGGTGAATAGGGATACAATGGCTTGTGGTGCAGAAAGAATCGGAATGATTCCAATCCCCACCCAAATGATCCATTCAAAAAAATAGTTGGGATGGCGTGAATACTTCCAAAGACCGATATTACAAACCTTACCTTTGTTTGCCGGATCTGCCACAAACCTATGGAGATCCCGGTCAGAAATAGTTTCTCCCACCACTCCCAGAACAAACAAAATCCAACCGAGTAAAACCATTAAATATCCGTTAGGCCCGAGAGCTCCCGAGTTGGGGAATAAATCCCACTGTGCGGCAAAATAAAACGGAAGAGAAAGAAAGAGTGCTAAAAATCCTTGCAGAAGGAAGACATTGGTAAACATCTTCCTATGGACTTTGTCACCGTAGTCTTTTCGAAATCCAGTGTAACGTTTGTCTTCTGGATGGTTTGTACGGATGCGTGTCCAGAAAAGAAAGCCGGATAAACGAAGGGCCCAAATCCAAACAGGAATCAGCACTGCCCATTTTGCAAAAACATTCCCACTCCCGAAATAAACAAGGATGGAAGCGATTCCTGCAATCACAAGCCCCCAGCCCACATCAATGACTGCGTAGTTGTCTCTAGACTTTCCCCAAAACCACATCAGACTCATAAACAAAAATGTAAATATAACAGTCGCTAAATACGAAAACAATAAATTGTCCAAAGGATAGTCCCTCTTTCTATACTTTGGTTTAGACAGGTCTCAGTGCGATTTGAAGTCCGCGTAGAGTTTTTTATAGAGAATTTTTTCTAAAAACTTAGGAGAGAAAAATCGCATCCATTCCAAAAACCGACCGGACAGATTGAATGTTACAAGCCTTGCTTCTTTGTCCTGAGCCACACTCATTAATACATGAGCCACTTCCTGTGCGGTCTTTCGTTTTCCTTTGGCAGGTGCTTCGGAAAGGGTTCCACCTTCGGCATCAAGGCCCGATAAACGAAGGGCAGTGTCTGTATAAGGAACACAAACTAAAGAAACACCGAGACCTTCCTCCCTTGTTTCAATCCGAAGCGATTCGAGAGCCGCATGTAAGGCCGACTTGGAAGCAGAGTAAGCAGCCCGACCCGGTACACCGTATAAAGCAGAGACTGTGGAAGTAGTCACAATATTTCCTTTTGCCGTAAGCAAAAGAGATAGAAGTCCCCTTACCAATTGGATGGGTCCAAAGAAATTGGTGGCAAAGGTTTTACGATACACTTCCATCGAAAGAGAATCGAATCGGCCATGGGCTGTAATCCCTGCATTATTAAACAAAACATCAATTTTCGCAACTTTCTTTTGGATCCACTCGACTGCATCGAGTACTGATGTGGGGTCAGAAAGGTCGCAGGTCACTCGGTGAATGGTCGCACCCAAGTGTTTGTTTTTGGGTTCTTCAATTTCTGCCGCACGTCTTGCTACAAGCACAAGTTCGCAAGGGAAAAGGGCGAGCTCTTCGTACAAAGCTTTCCCAATCCCACTCGAGGCTCCGGTGATCACTACCACCCTATCGTTCCAAAAATCTTTATTCATCACGGCCTTTATCCCCTATTCCCACTCGACAAAGGATAAGGAGACCCGAGGATCTGACGAGTGAATTTTGATTTTAAAATTTAGAGGAATTATGTTAAACAAAGTATGGGAAATTCAAGGATCATTTGGACTAGAAAACCTAAAACAATCCACAAGGGATCTTTCTGAATCGCTAAACCCCAAAGAAGTCCTCGTTCGCCTAACAGCGACTTCACTGAATTATCGAGATTATTTAATGGTGATTGGTACTTACAATCCCCGTCAAAAACTCCCCCTCATTCCTTGTTCCGATGGAGCTGGTGTTGTGGAAGCTGTCGGATCAGAAGTTACTCTTTGGAAAAAAGGAGACCGAGTTCTTCCCATCTTTGCCCAAAAATGGATGGATGGAGCACCCAATATGGACAACCTTCGATCCACTCTCGGCGGGCCAAATGACGGATGTTTGGCGGAGTATGGAAAATTTTCTGAAACCGGCCTGGTTGCCACACCGAGCCACCTAACGGATGCAGAAGCTGCTACCTTAGGTTGTGCCGGCCTAACAGCTTATAATGCTGTCGTCAGTTTTGGCGGGATTGAACCTGGATCGGATGTCGTATGCCTTGGAACCGGTGGTGTGTCTTTATTTGCCCTTCAATTTGCAAAGATGATGGGTGCCCGAGTCATCATCACCTCTTCCAGTGATGAAAAACTGGCCCGTGCTAAAACGCTTGGTGCCGATGAAACCATCAACTATTCCTCAAAAACCAATTGGGAACGAGACATTCGCAAACATACCAAAATGGTGGGAGCCGACCTCATCATCGAAGTCGGTGGTGCTGGCACCATGCCAAAATCAATGATGAGTGTGAAACCCTACGGAACCATTGCTCTTATCGGAGTTCTTGCCGGTGGAGAATCGACTCTTTCTCTCTACCCTATCCTGATGCAAGGTGTAAAAGTCCAAGGAGTGATTGTCGGAAGCCGCGTCGACTTCCAGAAAATGAACCGTGCCATCGAACAAAACAAAATCAAACCCGTTGTGGACAAAGTGTTCGGTTGGAATGAAGTTCCCGAAGCTTTGTTGTATTTACAAACAGGGAAACATTTTGGGAAAGTGGTGGTGAGCTGGGGCTAGATTGTAACGCCTGTTCCGACTGGCGAGCGTAGGCTAGTAAAGATTATCTTTAGTAAGATTGGGGCGCCTCGAATGAGTTAGTAGATCCACATTGGATTCAATAACGACCGCGCTTTACGCTCCAATCTTTCGCTTTCGCGAAAGGATTTCCGCTGCAATCGCTGGCGCAGGGGTAGTATTCTAGTTTTGGCATTTAGAGTAGTGAAATGCATCATCAAAATATGCACACAATACATTCCGTACGTTTCTTACGCAAATCCATTAATTCAAAAACAATTTCACCATCTATCGAACCAATTGTTTAAGATCAAACTATCTTGTATCTTTCACAAGCTCTAACAAAAGATACAATTTGCTTAGTATTTTAAGCATTCTTCATAATTTTTACTACTTTTGATCCAAAGTGTACGATTCTTGCATTTCGGTTTCTTATAGGAGAAGTCCGCAAGGCGCGGTCTTTTAGAAAATGCAGATGCGAAGAATACCAATCACTCTACTCTCTTTATATTTATTCCTTGGTTTTGGACTCTTGGGCCAAACCGCTACGCCGGTCACGGAGGCTCCAAAAGAGCAGAACCTAAATCCAAACACAACTCCCCCACCGACACAGGAGCCACCAAAACCTATGGCAACACCGACATGGTCGGATGGTTTTTCCGCAGGAGCCCTTGTACGATTTCGTCCCGAAATGAAGTATAACTTAGATTTCAATCGAACCACTAATGACAATGTAGATTTTACAGGACAGAAAATTCAATTTTGGGTTCAGAAAGAATTTACCAAAGATGTGATTGCTAAAATCACTTTCCAGGATGCAAGGCTTTGGGGAGCAGAAAAAGGCTCACTCACAGGGCTTGCGACTGCTAATGATGGAACCAGACAAAGCACTGATGTTCGTGAAGCTTATATCGAAGTAAAAAATAACTTCAACCTTCCCTTTCATATCCAGGCTGGCCGTCAAATTTTGCGATACGGTGACGAACGTTTGGTGGGATCTTTGGATTGGACCAATGTAGGTCGAAGTTTTGACGGACTTAGATTGAAATGGGATGATAAATACATCTCTTCCCATATATTCGTAACCTCCGTGAGTGAACGCCACTCTGATATTGCCGGGAACACAACCTCCTTTGGAGTCAAAAACCAATATAGTCCTTATTTAGATTGTCCTTATAACGGAACCAAAGCATGCACTTTAAAACCAGATGCCCAAAGACAAGAGTTAGGTGATTCTTATTTTACAGGATTTTATAATACTTTGAAACCTTCCGATTATTTTCATATTGATTTGTACTACTTAGGTTTACAAAAAGAATATTTGCGGACAAACCAATCTCTCGTTCTCACTACAGGAGAAACAGGAACACCAACATCCCGAGCTGGCAGATGGGACATCTTACACACGTATGGAATCCGTATTACCAACAAAACTCAACCCAATAAAAAAGCCCTTCAGGCGTTTGACTATTCCTTCGAATATGCAGTGCAAACCGGAACTACTGGTAAATCCATCCGTCCAAGTTGGGACAACCAAAGAACCGAAATTACATTAACCGATCCTTTAACCAATGGAACTTATAACCACAACCTTTATGCAGAAAAAGAAAGATACAAAACCTTTGCTTTTGGTGCGGATGTTGGATATACAATCGATAAATTTAGGTTAGGTGTAGCTTACGATATCGGAAGTGGAGATCCCAATAGGACGGATGGATCGATCGCCAGTTTCCAAAACTTGTTTCACACCAACCATTTATTTTATGGGATGGCCGACCAAGTCAGTTGGGTCAATATGAAATCCAAATCAGTAAACGCCACTTACAACTTAGGGACATATGGAAATTTCCGTATCGATTACTTTGCCATCGAAAAACACAAACTCCAAGATAGTTGGTATGATGTCGCAGGAGTTGCCAAAACGGGAGCGAGTACGGAATCAATTTCAAATAACAGTTACGATACAAGCCAAGTCCTAACAGAAAAAGGTGCCGGTGACAATCGCCCAGTTTCTATGCTCGGGAAAAGTTTATTTCGTGAGCTTGATTTCAAATACAATGTCCCTTATAAAAATTTAATTTTAGAATGTGGGTATAGTATGTTATTTGCTGGGGATGCCATCCAAAACCGTGTGAACGATCGCACGATCAACTCCCAAGTATATACCAATCAATTTTCCAAAAATGCACAGTTTGCTTATCTAATGGTGACTGCTCAGTTTTAAATTTGAAAAAACAATTACATTTACCTATCAAAGCAAGGTGCCGAAATCTTTTGGCGCCTCGCAAATTTTAGCTAAATTAAAAATGGATTCCATAACGCGACCGCGCTTTACGCTTCAATCTTTCAATTTTAATAGTCCCGACATCGCCTTATGCTCTAAATCCGAAATTTGATTCAAAAGATTTTTTATCGGAAGCAATCGATGAGCTTCACCCGTCTTACCTAAAGAATCAAATAAGGAAGCAACTTCTGTCCAATGGTCTGCAATCTCTTTGAATTGTTTGTAAGCATTTTGAAAGATCGGATCTTTTGTGATCGAATCAGCTTCTAATAAAAAATCGCGATACAAGTTTCTAAAAATAGCTCCCCCCGTGCCTGCCTTCTCCATCATCATCGCTGTGGTTGTAAAATCTCTTTTAGGATCGGCAGATGAATGAAACCATTTTTCTAAATAGGAGGCGAGTTTTTTGATTCCTTGGAACGAAACATTCGTGATGGGTGGATGCAAATATTCTTCTGCATTCTTTTTTGCCGCGACTCTTACGATCTTTGCGAGGTCTGGTATTTTTTTCCCCGGGCCGATTGTATAAAAAAGATTTTTGGAAGCCATCGGTCCTTTTTCACTTCTTGCCAATTCCAAACTTTTGATTGAAGTTTGGGCCTTGGTTCCTTGTTGTTTGGTATCCACCAAATAGACATTTGATTCATCATAACCGTAAAGGGCTACGTAGTGGCCGGCAAAGTGAAATGGTTTGGAAAAATATTCTAAATAAAATGAATCCAATTTCAAACCTACCGGAGTTCCCCTATCAATTAAATCTCGAACCGACGACCAAGCCTTCGTTTTCGAAGCGGTTTCCTGAATTTCTAATTTCAGATTTAGATTTTTACATATATTTGCCGTTAGTTGGTCAGGTTTTACCCTTCCACCAATAAAAGGAAAATCCATCGACTTCATATTCCAAAAGATAAAACTAAGACCTTCCCCAAGTCCAAATAACATTGGTTCCGAAAAGTCCATCCCAATATGTTTTAAAAGTGTTCCGGTGGCTGTGGTTTCGCAGTGGGCTCCTACAAAAGGAGAAAATTTAGATAGGATCATATTCTAATAAATTACCAACGTAATAATGGTTTGGAATAGGCGACGAGAATATTTCCATTTAATTTTTTCTCAAACTTTTGACAAACATCTAATGCCTTAGGATCTAAATTTGCATATTTGAAAGTTGTACATAACCCTTTCGGTTTTGCGATGGTTCCTTTTTTATAAATAGCTAAAAAAGTATGAAACTGCTCTCCCATTGCTTTGCATTCTTTCTCTAGTCCTTGATCCAAAACCACCAGGTCAGAAAGATCATAAGTATTAAATTCGGAATCAGGAATCCAATCATACAATAAACTTTTGGTAAGAAAAGAATTTGGAGTCATCATCCTTCGAAAACTTCAGCCAAGCCCCACATCCAGAGCCATCATGAGAACAAATCCAAACATGGCACCGAGAGTTGACATTTCCGTTTCTTTGCCTGTATGGGATTCCGGAATCAATTCTTCCACAACGACAAAGATCATAGCACCTGCAGCAAAAGACAATGCAAAGGGCAATAGGCTTTCGACATAAAATACAAGAGCCGCACCAATCAGTCCACCGATCGGTTCCACTAATCCAGAAAGTTGCCCATACCAAAAACTCTTTCGTGCACTAAAACCCTCACGTAACAAAGGAATGGAAACTGCAGCTCCCTCTGGTATATTTTGAATCCCAATCCCGAAAGCAACAACCGCCGCCGCCATCAGAGCTTCATAGGTAAATCCATCACCTAGCGCGCCAAAGGCGACACCTACTGCCAATCCCTCGGGAATATTATGGAGAGTGATGGCAAGAACCAGAAGCAAACTCCTTTGAAAGGAAGACTTCCCTCCTTCCAAATGGTTTTCTTCCAAACCCACATGCAAATGCGGAAGAAGTTTGTGCAAAACATAAAGAGTGAGTCCACCAGACAAAAACCCAAGACTCGAATGGAGCCATGCGGGATGGCCTGCCTTCTCGGAAAGTTCAATGGAGGGCAATAACAAAGACCAAAAACTGGCAGCAATCATAATGCCGGAGGCAAACCCGAGCATCGCATTAAAAACAGGTCTTGGCACAGTTCGAAAGAAAAAAACAAAACCAGCACCAAAGGCCGTACAAAACCAAGTAAACCCTGTTGCCAGAAGAGCCAATGCCACAGGGTGCCAAAACATAATCGAATCTAACATCTATTTGGCTGGCATCATTCCAACAAAAAGGGAACTCATTTCTTTCGATCGCCAAAGACCATCCGAATCTTTTTCCACAGAAACAGGACGGAAACTGGACGCCCCACGAGTCGCGACAAAAAGTTTGATTTTACCTGTAGATTCATCTCCCGAATAGGGATTGGTATAAGTTTCTACGGTTAAGGGTAAACTCGGAGTATACCCGTTAGACGGTTCGGCACCTTTCCAATATCCGTTCGTTAACATTTTATATTTATCCAATTGGCCAAGTAAGAACTGATCCCCGTTACCTAAATCCACTCCCTCCACTGCTGTTGGTTTTGTAGACTTCTGCCTGTTTTTGATAAGAACAGAAAGTGTGATTGTTTTTCTACCAAAGTCTTGGTTTTTCCCATAAAGAGAAATCGCAAGGACAAGGATCGCAGCCCCTCCTTCCGGTGTAGTGGCAAGGGACGATTGTAACGACTTGAATTCTTCAATCGTTGTGGGTTCCGAAGGGATCACTACCGCATTACGAGAAGTTAAATTCTGGGCAAAGATTGGCCCTGTTACGAGAGAAAAACAAAACACTAGTATTGGGACTTTTTTCATAATCTCTGAATGTAGGGAAATTCCTGATATTTATCAATTTATTTTCCGTAGGCTTTTGAAAAAAAAGAAGACACCGAACAATTACCAATAAATATGCGTTAGCAGGCTATAAGCTAACAGAAGGTTAAATGAATAAAAATAATTTTAAAATAATTACAGTCTTCAGTATTTTTATTCTGATTTTTACAATATTTAACTGTGGAGAACCAAAAACAGAAAAAGAATCCGATATGCTCCTCCCTTTACTCGCGCTTACAGCAGGTGGTGGCGGTAAAGGTGTTGATGAAAGATGTTTTTCAGATAATGAATGTGCAACTGGTTTATTCTGTGGAGATGCATATAACTTATATACTCCTTACACATACAATCTTTGTACAGTAGTCCCTTCCATTTCTGGAACAATCACGGGCAATGGATCAGGCCAAAATGCGAATCTCACGAGCGCATCACCTGTGGCAGATTTTTCATTAACCATTACTGCTCCTGGGAGTTATACTTTTCTAGCTTCCGTCGGAGGAATCCCATCTAATACTCCAAAACCAGAAATCAGCGTCTTTCCGGACTCAGGAAAAAATGCAGTATTCATCAAAATACGAAATGCATCGAATAATTATCAAATACGAACCTTTAACTTCACTAATGCAGGTACGTATCGTGTACGTGTGGCAGGTTATTATCTATCTGGCCTTTTTGGTGGTGGCATACGGCTTTTTGGCTCCAAAACAGCAGTAAGTGGCGGTGGTAGTTGTACTCACTCAGCAAGTGGAAGTCGTTGTGATGATTTTGCAGTGAACCATCTTTTTAATGCGTCATACTGTACAACTTCAGTAAGTTCTGGTACATACAGTGCCAACACTTGTGCCACTCAGAATGGTGCAAAGGTTTACCGGGGAGCCTGCACAATGGGTATGGGTCATGGCAACACATATGGAAATGGACTGATCACCCGAAATTATTATGATGCATCCACGGATTCACAAATAAATTCCGAATGTAGCAATAACAACGGAATTCGCTTATAGTTATTATAAATAAGGAAAATTCTATTGTGGATACTCGCTACTTGAGTAGCGGGAAAATCCTGACGCTATTTGCGGTAATTCCATTTTTTTCTTTACCAAATGGTGACGACCTATAAAATTCTTGTATGAAAAAAATTTCCATTTTCTTACTCATACTAGCCCCCCTCCTCATCACCGCACAAACAGTAAAGGACGCTAAAGAATTCCAAGCGTTCTCTAAAAAAATGTGTGCCAAAACTTCTGAATGTATGAAGGAAAAACTGAAAGACCTTCCCGCAGACCAAAGGAAGATGATCGAAGCTCAGTTTGTGAATGGAAATGTCTGTGAAGCACGTTACAAAAACTATGTAGTGGAAGGACAAAAACCGGCAAATGACAAACCTACCAAAAAACTCACCAAAGAAGATTTAGAGAACATGAAAAAATGTGCCAAAGAAATGGCGACTTTCTCTTGTGCGGACTTAGAAGATGGAAAAGTCCCTGAGTCTTGCGAGAAGTTCCAAGAAGAAGACTAATTTTTTTCTAAACTTCCATCCAATACGGGCTAATATCACCTAGCCCGTGTTTACCGGACAACTTCAATAACAACCGGTCCATTCCAATGGATATCCCTGCACAGTCCGGAAATCCATTTTCCAAACACCGAAGGAAGTCTTCATCCATCGGAAAAACTTCTTTTCCTAATTTTGTTCGTAATTCCTGTTCTTCCTTAAATCGTTTTCTTTGTTCTTTTGGATCACTTAGTTCATAGAAGGCATTGGCAAGTTCCAACCCGTCCCAATAGATTTCAAATCGTTTGGCAACCCCTTCCACCACTCGCGCCAGAGCCGCACATTCCGGAGGATAATCGTATAAAAATACAATTCCCTCACCTAATTTCGGTTCTACTAAGTTGAGAAATACCAAAAAGAAAAGGTCTTCATACTGCCAAGTTCCAAGTTCTGCCAAACTGGATGTGGATAGTTTTCGTTTTTCAATTGTCTCGAGCAAATCCGCGCGAGAAAATCCATGTCCCACATTTTTGACAAAGGCCTCTTCCACAGAAAGATGACGGATCCAATCGGGACCGGATGCTTTTTTATGTTCTTCTTCCTTCCCAAAATAGTGGATCAGTTCTCGTAAAAAAGTTTCTATAAAATGACGTAAGGAACTATCATTCATTCCTTTGGCATAGAGCTCTAACATCAGAAACTCTTTGGAATGAAACTCACTTCCCATCTCTCCGGATCTGAAGGTATGAGCCAATTCAAAGATCCGAGTCATCCCTTTTGCCATCATCTGTTTCAAACTGTATTCAGGAGAAGTGATGAGGTATCCTTTTTCACGACCATCGGGAGAGCGAACTTCAAAAGGATCCAAATAGGGCTCCATCCCCACAATGGGTTTTAAGGTAGGGGTATCGACTTCCAAAAATCCATCCCGCCATAAAATCTCACGGACCTTTCGGATCACTTGGGAACGAAAAATGAGTGTATCTTTTGAGAGTGAGACCATACATTACCTCCAATGGCAAAAAAAACAAAATACCTGAATGTGCGCGAAGTTCAGAATGCGTATGAAATTGTCATTTTGTCGAAGAAGGTACATAACGAACTGGAAGAAGAAATGGATTCGGTAATGCATATGTTATTCTTCCAAACTAGATCCCATATCCAAATGGATCTTTCTAACCTTCCCTACCTTCCAATCACTCTTCTCACCAAACTCTTAAACATCGCCCGGGATCTCCGTTTGAAAAAAAGAGTCCTTGTCCTTCTCGGACTCCCCATTTCCAGTTATATGTATCTAAAACGATTTGGCCTCATCCGACTCGTTTTCCCAAGTGAGGCGATCCTTAGGGAATCTCAGAGGCAGCCCAGGGGATAATTTCCAAATTCACTCCCATCTCACCTAACAAAAGCATAGTCCTTTTGTCGAGAACCACACCTTTTGTGAACTCAGACGCAAACTCTACCGAGGCATAGATGGTGGATTCATAACTTTCTGTGAATTCTCTTAAGTCTTTGCGAACAGGTGCTAAGGTTTTAAGCAGATCCCAGAT
Source organism: Leptospira chreensis (assembly GCF_016919165.1). GTDB lineage: Bacteria > Spirochaetota > Leptospiria > Leptospirales > Leptospiraceae > Leptospira_A > Leptospira_A chreensis. Next base: position 116,390 of record NZ_JAFFPS010000031.1, on the reverse strand, counting down.
ATGATCGAGTAATGGGAATTCCGGTCCAAGCTTCGAATTCAGCTGCCAATGACTCGGAATTGTCATATTTTCGATGTCTTTTACATCCGCACCGTGATAATAGTCCGGTTGGATGCCTAGTTTCTCCGTCACTTCCAGAGGCCGTAGCCTTGGACCTGTGATGGCGAACATCGCCCACGATTTTGCTTCTCTTTGTGTTCCCGATTCCATTTTTTACTTTTTTTTTCTACTACAAGAACCAAATTGAGAAAGAACTCAAGGGAAAAACATGAAAAATATTTTGGTAATTGAGGACGATCCGGATATCGGCAACCTGATCCGGAAATCTCTCGATTCTGCTCACTACACAACCTCCGTTTTTGAAAATGGCGAAGAAGGTTTGAAATTTTACAAGTCCAATCATCCTGATTTAGTGATTCTGGATCTCTCTCTACCGGACATCGATGGTATGGAAATTTGCCGTAGCATCCGAAAGGCCGACGAAAGTACGCCGATTTTTATCCTTTCCGCAAGGACAGAAGAAATCGATCGCATCATGGGACTTGAGTTAGGTGCTGATGATTACATCACAAAACCATTTTCGGTGCGCGAACTAAAAACCCGAGTGGATGTTTTCTTCCGTAGATGGGATAAAAAAATTGGGATCAAACCCAATGTGGGACAAGCCGGAGAAATCATTCGTGGTGCTCTTAAAATTGATTCCATTCGTAGACGAGTCACTCTCAACGAAAACATCATCAATATTTCTAGAAAGGAATTTGACATCTTACAACTATTAGCTGGTTCTCCGGGAAAAGTTTTTTCTCGCGAAATGATTTTGGAATCGGTTTGGGGTGTGGAATGGGATGGATTTGAAAGGATGATCGATAGTCATATCAAACGCATTCGTTCCAAACTAGAAAAAAACTCCGCACAACCAGAATGGATTGAAACCATTTGGGGAATCGGATACAGATTCACTGATAACTTTGAGAACATTGTTGTTCCAGACTAAAGAACTTTTATGGAAGAAGTGAAAAAAGACAAGTCCCTCATCGACGAAATTAAGTTGTATGAGAAAAAAGCCAAAGAAATTGAACAAATAGCCAAGGAGAAATATATGGAACAAGTAAGCGACATCAAACAAAAGTTAGGTAAAGCCAGTGAAGAGGCTTCTATCAAAGCAAAAGAAGTGATTGATACTGTGGGTGCTTATGTAAAAGAACATCCGCAAAAAGCTGCTGTGATTGGATTTGGTGTAGGGCTTGGACTTGGTCTTGCTCTTGGTTGGGTTTTTAAGAAGAAATAATTGGAACATAAAGAATCAAAACATCGTAAAAAAGGCGGGATCAAAGCCGCCTTCGAAGACCTAATCACTAAGACAGTTGCTTATGCAGAAGTGATGGTGGTTTATATCCAGAAGAACCTCCAAGTTTATATTAAAAATTTGGTTCTCTCTTCTGTTTGGGTTTTTACTTCTATTTTCCTTATCTTTTTAGGACTCATTTACATTTCCTATGGAGTGTTTTTAAGTTTTCAAAAATTTCTCTCCGCAGGCGATCCCATCCTTGCGAGTTTCGGAACAGGATTTGGATTTTTGGTTTTTGCCATTTTGTTTTTATCTTTAGTGCTTCGAAAAAAATAACCCGATGAATTTCAACCCCCTAACAGACCACGAACGGTATTTGGACAAAGATCCCAAAGACATGTCTCTGACCGAACTACGAATGTTACTGAAAATCAAACGCATGGACTTACAAATTGGTTGGAATGAATTTGAAGGCAAAATCAAATTTTGGCAACGGGTCGTCAGATCTGTTCGCGAATCGGGAATGGTAGACCAAGTGAGAGAAGGAATCCAAACCTACTTACAAAACAAATCTCCCAAAGAATAAGAATCCTTCTACTCCCACCAATACTTCGTTAGTTGCAAAAAAGAGGGTTACTCCTTAAGCCATCGATTCTCTAACAAATCGAAGGATCTATTGTATGGTTTTCGTGGGGGGCGCCTCGAATCCCTCACCCTCAAAAAAACTAGAAAACAGCCCACCCCGATCCCATAAAATTGTGTTGCCAAATGGCTACATGTATTTTATTAGTCAAATGACTACACAATGGATTTAAGAAGAGACGTATTCCAAGCAATTGCCGATCCCACAAGGAGAGCCATCCTCTTACTTGTGGCCACCCAGTCTATGACAGCGGGAAGTATTGCTTCCCACTTTGACACCAAACGACCCACGGTTTCCAAACATTTACAAATCCTTACGGAATGTGAATTACTCGCCAAAGAACCTAGTGGTCGGGAGATTTATTACCATTTGAATCCAAACAAAATGAAAGAGATCGCCAATTTCATCGCACCCTTCCAGAAACTTTGGGATGATCGGTTCAACAAATTAGAATCTGTGATGAAAAATTACCAAACCAAAGGATAAGGGAAATGGAACTAAAAACAAAAGTTTTTGCCGAGGACGGCAAACAAGAGTTAACGATCGAACGTGAATTTGATTTACCTGTTTCTTTAGTTTTTAAAGCACACACAGAACCTGAGCTCATCGAACAATGGATGGGAAACAAAGTTTTGAAGTTTGAAGCAAAAAATCATGGCGGTTGGATTTATGAAATCAAAAATCCCGAAGGGATGGTTGTCTTTCGTGCCAATGGAGTTTTACATGATTTTGTTGAAAATGAAAGATTCACAAGAACCTTTGAGATGGAAAATACCGGTTTTGCGGTCCAACTTGAATTTTTTGAATTCCAAAAGGTATCGGAAAACAAATCGAAACTCAAAATGCATATCATCTATAAGTCGGCGGAACAAAGAGACCAGGTTCTCAAAATGCCTTTTATCCAAGGAATCAATATGGCTCACAATCGAATGGAAGAAATCTTAAAAGATAAAGGTTAAGTTTATGAAACCAAAAAAAACAATGCCAAATGATCCGAATGCTTTTTTTGAAAAAACCAAAACTTGGAAATCCGAATTCCAAATCCTACGTTCCATTGCATTAGAAACGAAACTAGTAGAAGAAATCAAATGGGGACAACCCTGTTATACATACAATGGTCAAAATGTATTTTTAATTCATGGCTTCAAAGAATACTGTGCCCTATTATTCTTTAAAGGTGCTTTACTCAAAGACCCAAAAAAAATTCTGATCCAACAAAGTAAAAACGTGCAATCAGCAAGACAAATGCGATTTCAAAATCCTTCGGAAATCAAAAAACTAAAATCTACCATTCTATCTTTTATCAAAGAAGCCATACAATTGGAAAAGTCAGGGAAAAAAGTAGTGATGAAAAAGACCTCAGAATATGAGGTTCCTGAAGAATTTTTAAGACATTTAGAATCCAATCCAAAGTTACACACTGCTTTTTTATCTTTAACCCCCGGTAGACAGAGAGGATACCTACTTCACTTTTCTGGGGCCAAACGATCCGAGACAAGAGAAGAGAGAATCAATAAACAAATACCGAATATCTTAATCGGTAAAGGTTTGAACGATTGAGATGTGAGTTAGGAAATTAAACCGATTCGATTGTATCGATTTTACGAACAAAGCGAACAAACTGGAATTATATTTAAATTAGGAGAGATATATGTCAGAAAAAACAAAAAAGATTGCTTATTGGTTCTTCACCCTTTGGTTGTCATTGGGTATGGTATCCACCGCGATTGTACAACTTATGAAACTTCCTGAAGAAGTAGAAAAGATAAACCAATTGGGTTATCCCACTTATTTTCTCACAATCCTTGGGGTTTGGAAACTACTCGGTGTGGTTGCTGTCCTAACACCAAAGTTTGTTTTGTTAAAAGAATGGGCTTATGCTGGATTTTTCTTTGCCATGTCTGGAGCTGCGATTTCGCATATCATCTCAGGCCACGCCATAGGAGAGATTCTTCCTTCCGTCCTTCTTTTGGCGCTCACTGTGATCTCTTGGTACTTACGGCCCGCAAATCGTAGAACGTAAATTCTAACGATTTGCCTCGTAACTGACTTAAGTAATCTGGTTGAGTTTGTATTCCTTGTACCAATGATAACAACCGTAGAACGCAATGAGTAAAAATACTATGTATTCTGCGGTGACGAAGGGAATCTCTTTCAATGAGTACAATCCAATACAAACTACATCCACAAGAACCCATAAAAACCAAGATTCCAATTTTCTTTGCGCTAACAAAAAATTGGCGATGATACTTGCCACAGTGGTAAAGGCATCCCAATATAAAAACACGGGTGGTTTTTCAAATATTTTTGGAAACCAAAGAGGCAAACGGCTCGTAATCTCACCGAGGACATACGTTCCCAAAAGAATAGAAAGTAGAAGTAAAATATTTTTTGGTTTCCCAAGGGATTGGATCTGAACATAAGATCCGGTTCTCTTATGCCAAATCCACCATCCATAAATACTCGATCCAAAAAAATAAATTTGTAATAACATATCCGAATACAATTGGATCTGAAAAAATAAAAAGAAAAAACAAATCGAATTGAATATTCCAATTGGCCAAGTGAGGATATGATTGCGAGAGGCCAAATACACACAGACAAGACCCGAGCTGGTTCCTAGGAGTTCAATCAAACTGATAGAGTATCCGAATACAGAGAAGAGTTGGAATTCAATCGAGAGATAGGAGATTAAGATTGTCATTTACTAACATTAGTTTCAATAACCATTTTCTTCAAATCCAAATAATCGAATTTGGCTCAAACTCCCTTCCCGAATAGGGATGTCCCCACAATAGTAAGGCCGGAGAGCATTAGCCTTTCTTAAAAGGCCATGACCTTGGTAAGCACCGAGGTTCGGAGTAAAAAGACAATCTTCTTTGGATTCACAAAGCCCATTTTCATTTCCCTTGGCATCTCCAATGATTTCACTTGCATTCCTAAGATGATAAATCCCACACACATTGGATCCAAGATAAATAGATCCTCTTACCAAATTTTGACAGTCGGATTCGGAACTCGCAACTCCACCCACAATATGTAAAAGCGGTCGCGACGGATCAGGGCAAGAGTTGGCATTCTTAAAATAGACATCAGAGGATTTTAATGACCAATCGAAGATACGACAATTCCCTGAACATAACCCACGAGTCCCATCCGAAAATACATTCGGTGGGTCATAATTATTAAAAGCACGGTAAAAGTTTTGGAATTTCACATAACTGCTATCACGAAAAGCAGTAGGAACAATGCCAGAATTGTCGTTGGGGTTCACTCTATCATCTTCAAATAAAAATCCAACAAAACTATTTTCATAAGGAATATTGTTTATAAAATCATAATCAGATTTTCCTGCAGGAGATCCACTTGTCGTAAAACCAATATTGGTTCCACTAGGAAGATTACAGGTTTGGCCACTCGCAAATTGTACCTTCCCTGTTAAGTAATGATTATTTACTAACGATGTTTCAATTGCAAAATTAGAAACCCGAAAGATTCCTAAATTTTCCATTGTTAGTCCGAAGTCCGATCCAGAGGAACTATTAAATCGCATACCAGACGTTATGTTGACTAAAATCTGATTTGAAATTGTCAAACCAAATATCTTTGCTGGCGAAGTTTCGGTTACATGTAACCCCGAAATGGTGGAGCTATTTGCCACAACTGTATCTTTCAAAGCAATCCCCCCTATATTAGAGTTTGTTGCCGAAATTGCGAGCCCTTCATCTGTAGAAGAATAAATGACTGAATTGATAAAACTATGGTTCCAAACATGGTTATTCGTTCCAGCAGCTAAGATGTAAATGGCACCTCCATCAACATCTCCGACCATTAAACCTGAAAACGTATTGTTCTGAAGTACATTGCCTGCACCCATTCCAGAAGAATTCAAACTCACAGCATTTCCATTGTTTTGAATCGAAACTCGTAACGATTGGTATAATCCTTGAGAGCCCTGTACCGCCAAGGTGGTCCCCCCGACGGCCGCAATCAAATTGGGAACCCACATAAATCGATTCCCCTCTGTGACAGATACAAGTGGATTTACATTGGTGATTGCAGAAAATTCACCTTCCAAAAACTGGAAACTTCCACCAAACCGAAAGAAGGGGGCTGTGTTTGTTAAAGCTAAACTTGTATTTGATTTATATAAAATTCCCGTTCGATTGGATGAAATATCAGCCGAACCTAAAGAAGCAGTGGGTTGGTCCAATAAATAGAGTGTGCCTGGACTATTGAGTGTTCCGCCTGCCAAAGGATAGGAAAGAATTGGATTATTCCAAGTACTTGCAAATTCTGTTTTTCCAACAAATTGGTTTGTATGAAAAACAGAAATCGAGATAGGACGAAATTGGTAACTCCCATTTTCTAAAATGACAAAATCACCTAAATACTTTCCTTGTTTGATCGATGTGGCAACAAAAACAAGCCCACCACCTGCTCTTTCAAAACAAGTAAATTGTAAAATACCCAAATGATCCTCTGCAGAATACCCGTCACAGGAATTGGAATTAAAAATTCCTCCGGAGCGACAACATAAGACCTGCATGCAAACAAGCACTATACCCACCTAATTCAAGCCCCGTGCAGCTAGTGTTGGACGCAGTGAGAGCTGATGTTCCATCATTTTTTATATAATCTAATAACTGGGTGCGACCTTCATAGAGAGGTTTAATAGAAGAAAGTTTTAGATCCACATTGATCCCGCAATGGGGTGATCTTAAATTTGCTGCGATTTTAAAAAGTAAAGTATCGAAAAAAGTGGAAGATCGGGTGTCACATACATTACCAAACTCACTATGACTACAGTAATTCAGACTAAAGAGGATACAAAAGACTGATATTCGAAGAAACCACCACATTTCCCTCTAAAAACATTATTTTGAAATAAATTGCAAAGTATTTTTGGTTAAATCCGAAAGAAATCTTCCTTAAATCCCTTCTCACCTAACCATTTACTTTGTAAAAGGTTATAACCTACAATTTCAAAATCCCTAGAAATCCATTTTTGGTATTTCTTCTTAGATCTGGAAAATGCATAAGGGTCGTGAAAAGACATTTCTTCCTTCATGACCGCATAATCTTCATTTGTTGGCACTGTAAAATATAGGTAATTACAATACTTTGCCATTTTTTCCAAAACACTTGGGATCATGGAATCCGGTAGGTATTGGATGACAGAGTTACAAATTCCGAGGTCCACTGGTTCTTTTTCCAATTTTGGGAGTTTGAAAGTTTCCAAAGATTCATGATAGAGATGGAATTTGTCAGAACGTTTGACCCAGTCTTTTTTTTTGAGGTCTTCATAGGCTTCTTTGGATGCATCCACCGCATACACTTTTACCGGAGAAAAAGTTTTTACCATTTCTCGTAGTAAGATTCCTTTTCCGAACCCAAAGTCTGCCATCTTGTATACAGGGATCTCCATCAATTGAAAGAGTGATTTTAAATATTCGGCATGTTGTTTGGCATTGTAAGATCCATCTACATCCAGTCCATTTCCGTAGATATCTGACCAATAGGAATCATCAAACTCTTTGCCATTTTTACCAAGACCAAAGTTCTTTTTGTTCAAAAACCCTTTCACTAAAATTGAACTCCTAAACTTTGTAATTCTTTAATCATCTCTTTGATGTATTTTGGTTCTTTAGTGAGTTGCTCCACTTCTTCTTCAAAAGCTTTTGTGACCATTTGATTGTCTTTTTTCACTCGGATCAGATAGGAAGTGAGACTTTCTTTTGTAATTTTTCTTTCTGAAAAATCTGCCATCAGTGGATGGGAAAAAAACCTTTGGCGGATCGAATCTTCCAATTCCCGAATTTTTGATTTGATAATACCTACAAACCGTTTGATGGATGTATCATGAAAGGAAACATCTGTTTGTTGGTTGGGCATTAACTCATCCACTTGCAGTTTGATTTCTAAAATTTCTGCAATGTTCATATTGTCTCTCGCACCGGAGAGTTTGGTCATCAGTTTGGATTTTTTTTCGCGTAAAACAGGATCTTGTTCTTTGTCAGGATGGATGAGTTTGGCTAAATTTTTAAATAGAGTATTGATATCTGTGCTTAGGAGACGTTCCGATTCTAGGATCTTTTTTTCCTTATCTGTTTGTGATTTAGATTTTTTTCGGTCGTTAGACTTAGAACCTCTACCTCTAAAGTATTCCGCTCGGTATTCTTCATACTTTTCACGAAATTCTCTATACTTTTCTTCGTGAGACTCTCTTTCCTCTTCTGAATCAAACCCAGTTCGATTCATATCATCTAAATCAATATCGATTCCAAATGTATTTTTGATTTTGGATTCCATTTGGTTTTTATACCGGAGGCGTTCCATCCGTTCAAACTTCGTTTCCAATACATCGCGGTACTTTCCATAGAAGATTGTATCTTCCAAAATAGAATCAGTACAGATATCGAGTAAATACCTACGTAAAAATTCCCTTTGCATTTTGCCAAAAGAAAGTTTTTCTTCGAGTAGGATGGCACACATCAATTCAAAACGTGTTCGTTCTAGTTTCTTTTGTTTTTCTAATTCAGGTAAAACATCTTTTAAGTAGGTCTCATTCACCATTTGGAACAAGGGTTCAATTTCTTTATTACGTTCTAAGGTTTCTTTATGTTTTTTGAGAGCGTCGTTAAATTCTTTTTGGGCTTTGGTTTGGTTGGAAGAAACTCCCGTCCAAATCAAAGTTTCCTCTGTCATCACGTCAATGGGTTTGGATTTTTGTTTAGGCATGGAGGTAAAAAAAATCGCCAGAGAGGAATCCCATCTGGCGACTGTTCGAATTGTTAATTTTGGGTTATGCTTTCATTAAGTTCAAAGCCGCACCTGCTTTGAACCACTCGATTTGTTGTGCATTGTAAGTATGGTTGACTGGAATTTCATCCTTTTTGCCATCCTTATGGTTGAATACAAGTGTCAGTGGTTTCCCTTCTGCAAAACTTGTGAGTCCAACAATATCAATCACATCGTCTTCTTGGATTTTATCGTAGTCTTCTTTATTTGCAAAAGTAAGTGCCAACATCCCTTGTTTTTTCAAGTTAGTTTCGTGAATTCGAGCAAAGGACTTCACAAGCACTGCTCTCACACCAAGATGTCTTGGTTCCATGGCTGCATGTTCGCGAGACGAACCTTCTCCATAGTTTTCATCGCCAACAACGATCGATCCAATCCCTTGGGCTTTGTAAGCTCTTTGGGTTTGCGGAACTGGTTCATAGTTTCCGCTTAATTGGTTTTTCACTTCATTGGTTTTGCTATTGAAGATGTTTGTCGCACCGATGAGTAAGTTATTGGAAATATTATCCAAGTGACCACGGAATTTGAGCCAAGGACCTGCCATAGAGATATGGTCTGTAGTACATTTCCCTTTAGCCTTGATGAGAAGTTTCAAACCTTTAATGTCAGTTCCTTCCCATGCTTTGAAAGGTGCTAAAAGTTGGAGCCTTGTCGACGCTGGATCTACAATCACTTGCACTCCAGAACCATCTGCCGCAGGAGCTTCAAAACCCGCATCCTCTACCGCAAAACCTTTGCTAGGTAGTTCTTCGCCAGTAGGTGGGTCTAATTTGACTTGTTCCCCTTTTTCATTGGTAAGAGTGTCTGTGAGTGGATTGAATCCTAAGTCCCCAGCGATCGCAAGAGCCGTTGTGATTTCAGGAGATGCCACAAATGCATATGTGTTTGGATTTCCGTCTTGGCGGGCTTGGAAGTTTCGGTTGAAGGAGTGAACGATAGTGTTCTTTTCCTTTTTATCCGCACCCACTCGAGACCACATTCCAATACAAGGTCCACAAGCATTGGAGAAAACTTTGGCTCCAATTTTGTGGAAGGAATCAATGAATCCGTCTCTTTGGATGGTGTAACGAACAAGTTCCGAACCCGGAGTGATGGTAAACTCTGCTTTGGTTTTTAATCCTTTGGCAGCCACTTGTTTGGCAAGGGATGCGGCTCTGGAAATGTCTTCATAAGAAGAGTTGGTGCAAGATCCAATGAGACCCACTTCTACTTTGAGGGGCCAACCATTCTTTGCTGCTTCTTCTTTCATTTTGGAAATAGGAGTCGCAAGGTCTGGAGTGAAAGGACCATTTACATAAGGCTCTAAAGTATTGAGATCAATTTCAATGACTTGGTCAAAGTATTTTGATGGATCTGCATACACTTCCTTGTCTGCAGTAAGATGAGTTTTGTATTTGTTGGCAAGATCAGCCACATCACTTCTGTTAGTGGATCTCAAGTATCTTTCCATGGACTCGTCGTAACCGAAAGTGGAAGTGGTAGCACCAATTTCCGCACCCATGTTACAAATGGTTCCTTTTCCAGTACAAGAAAGGGCTTCGGCACCAGGACCAAAGTATTCTACTATGGCACCCGTTCCCCCTTTCACAGTGAGGATTCCGGCAACTTTTAAAATCACGTCTTTTGCGGAAGTCCAACCATTGAGTTTTCCTGTGAGTTTGACACCGATAGCTTTGGGCCATTTGAGTTCCCAAGCAAGTCCTGCCATTACATCACAAGCGTCAGCTCCACCAACACCAATGGCGATCATTCCAAGACCACCGGCGTTCACTGTATGGGAGTCTGTTCCGATCATCATTCCACCAGGGAAAGCATAATTCTCTAAAACGACTTGGTGGATGATACCTGCACCTGGTTTCCAGAAACCAATTCCATATTTGTTAGAAACGGAGGATAAAAAATCATATACTTCTTTGTTTTCTTTAACAGCGATACCGAGATCCACACCGGATTCGTCTTTTGCTGTGATTAAGTGGTCACAGTGAACGGTGGATGGAACCGCTACTTTTTTACGACCAGCTTGCATAAATTGGAGAAGCGCCATCTGCGCTGTTGCATCTTGCATCGCCACTCTGTCGGGAGCAAAATCTACGTAATCCACACCACGACCAAAACTCTTTGTTGCGTTTCCTTCCCAAAGGTGGTTGTATAAAATCTTCTCTGTGAGTGTGAGGGGTCGACCCACTACCTTCCTGGCTTGTGTGATGGCCGCTTCCATTTTGGAATAACGTGCCGCAATCATTTCTATATCAAATGCCATCTGAACCTCTTATACCTATCAGAACGCAGGAAAAAAGGGAATCAATCGAAAATTAAACTACAAGTATTAAAATCAGTAAATTTGGCTCTAAGTGAGAATGAGTATCTTTTCTAACCGTCAATACGGACATAAACTTCGTCCGCTTTTAGGATGAGGCCTGATTTGATTTCGATGAGCCTGGTATTGACAAAAACTCCGTCTTGGTATGGTGTCACAATTCCTGTAATGATGACATCCAGTTTCAAAACATCGCCTATTTTCCGCAAGGTGGCGGTATCTGTCGGAGCGTCGAGTCCAAGCCCTGCTTCTTTTAAAACTTTTTGGTTGGCAAGACGGTCTAAAATTTGGAAGCGATCTTTTTTTACTAGTTCCGTAGTCAATTTTTCCGCAAGGATTTCGCCGTAGGGGCTTTTTTTACCCTCGTTATCTAAGAAAGTCAGGACAACGAGTCGTTGCGGTTGGAAATAGAATCCTTTTTCAGAAAGGGAAACGGCCAATTGTTCTAGTGGGGGAATCCCGATTTTTTTTGGTTTGGATTCTCTTTCCTCTCCCAAGTAACAAGCGCTAACGCTAAATAAAAAAACAAATACAGTGAATATTCTAAAACGCAAGTTCCATCCCGAGTGAAGTGACCTGTTCATAAAACGATTTTCCATTAAAGCCATTTCCATACATAAAACCACCGGGAACCCCAATCAGCATACCGTCTTTATAGAATTGGTTCTGGAAATTCAAAAAAAATGTAGTTTTTAGTTTTCCCGAAGGTTTCCCGCGAAAGGAAGCAGAGAATGTTTCTGGAGATCTACCATTTTGGTCTTTGACTTGTAGGAGTGGATCGTTAAAAACATTGAAAATTTGATTCCCCACATAAAGAGAATAGTTCTTTGAAGAACCTAAAAAAACAACGAGACCAAGAGAAGCAATGTCTTGGGCGGGAGAAAATCCCATGTGCCCACTTGCTACGGAGCCGGGCCTTGCATTTACATAATTGTATTTTACGTTTAATTGAACTTTATCACTGCCGAAAAAAAAAGAAAATTTACCACCTTCTGCACCATAGGCTGCCACAGGATTTTCCGTTTTCACATTATACACTGCCGTCTGCACTTTGACAAACTTTGATGGAGAAAAATTTCCTTGGTATTCATACAATTGTTTTGGATCAACTAACGACCGTCTATTGGCGTCCATTTGACGAAAAATCATTGTTGCTGACGGATGAACCGGTGTCGCAAGGTTCGCTTGTGATAAGGATGGTTCCCCTGAAAGTTTTGCATCCCAAATATAAGCCGACTGAGGAGTAAAATCAAAGTCCAATTTAGAACCGGAGCTGGCAAAAGGATTCCATTTAGAAGGCTTAGTTCGTTCTCCTTTGGTGCCCGATAACAAACCGAGAGAAAATGATTTCAGAGTATTCGCATATTCTAAAGCTTCAGAATCCCCACTTCTAAACTTTAATTTGACTTGACCTGGATGGTGTGCATACCCTTCACCTAACTCTAGTGAGCTTGGAGATTCTAATTCTCTCACGGCGGGTTCTTTCACGGGAGCAATATAAACCACCCCAAGAAGACCTAAACCTGAGAATAAGGAAACAAATACCGAAGATTTCGGGGAGTACATAAAGAAACTGTAGAAACATATTTCCTAAATTCCAATGAATGTAAATCTATTTTTAAAATAGGAACATCGAATCTCCATAAGAATAAAAACGAAACCCGTTCTCCAATGCATACTGATAAGAACTCATCACAAGTCGGGTGTTAGCAAAAGCACTGACAAGGAGCAAGAGACTTGATTTAGGAAGATGAAAGTTAGTAATCAGTCCTTGTACGGATTGAATATTGTCACCTGGCGACAAAAAGATGTCAGTTTGACTTGATCCTACCTTATATGTCTTCAATTGAGAATCAAATACAGATTCTAATACACGAAGAGTGGTTGTACCGACGGCAATGATTCGCCTTCCTTCACTTCGCGCCTCATTCAACTTTGCGGCAGTGGCTACAGAAACTGAGTAGTTCTCCCTGTGTAAAGTTTTAGTCTGCCATTGTTCGGTGGTCAGAGGACGAAATGTCCCATAACCAATTTGTAACTCCACTGGCAAAAATTCGACACCCTTGGTTCGTAATTCTTCTTTTAACTTTTCTGTAAAATGAAGGCCTGCTGTTGGTGCTGCTACAGAGCCCGAACGATTGGCAAAAATAGTTTGGTATCGAACCTTATCCTCCTCTGTCACATTTCGTTTCAAATAAGGAGGGATTGGAATGTTTCCAAAAATTTCGAAATCAGAATCAGAGATTGGTTTTCCCGAATGCAAAACAGAAAGTTCTTCTTTAGGCCCTTGAAAAGAAAAGGAAAAGTTGGGAAAACCAACGGGAGACAATATATCACCTAACTTTAATTTGGCTCTATTTTTTAAGATACATAACCAAGTTTGGCCTGCCGTATCTTCTGGTTCTAAAAAGATGGATTCATGAATCCGCCCTGACTCCACCTGCAAATACACTCGACGGTAAGATACTTTTGTCTCATTATAAACAAAAACATCGCCTGGGCGTACGAGATCCGCAATGTCCCGAAACAACGGTGCTTCCCAATGTTTACCCTCTGTTCTATCTACAACCAAAAGCCGAGACTCGTCCCGATTTTCTAAGGGAAATTTAGCAATCTGTTCGTCGGGAAGGTGGAAATCGAATTCCTGTAAAAAATCCATCTTTGTATAGCCTTGGGAAAACCTTGTCAATTAACCAGAAATATTGGGAATGGTAGGAGAACTATGTGGAAATTTTTAGAAAACCTAGAGAGACGTGGAAAATGGGTCTTAACTGTGTTTGTTTTGATTCTACTTGCCCTTTCCGTTTCTAGATCCAAACAAAAATCGGATTTTTTGGATTATTATCATGCGGCGGAACGTTGGGGAACGGGGGAAAATCTCTACCGGTTTGATGTGGCCTTCGAACTCCAAACAAAAATCAAAACCATGGAAGACCTCTTCCGACCAGAGAACCTACACCTACTTTCGGCCCTTCAAAACGAAACTGCCACCTACATTTACCCTCCTTTATTTTCCTTTTTACTGATTCCTTTCACTTATCTATCAGAACCAAATGCAGCTCTCGTTTTTGAAATTTTGAGTCTTCTATCTTTAGTTCTTATCTTATACCTGATCTTTCAAAACAAAGAACTATCCAACAGAAAATCCGCATTTCCGTATTTGATTTTACTCGGGACCTTGGTATTTAACTTTCGATTTTTAGAAAGCCATATCCAAAACAACCAAGTGGGATTTCTTCTCATCTTACTTGTGTTACTATCCTTAACCATTAGATCTCATGCGCTGAGTGGACTCCTTTTGGCCCTAGCAGTCAGTATCAAAATCACTCCCTTAGTTTTTCTTTTTGTCTTTGTTTATGAAAAAAAATACCAACGGATCCTTTGGTTTGTACTTGGGATGTTTCTCTGGAACGCTCTCCCTCTTCTCTACAATTTTGATTATACCATCCAAATGACAACGGAATGGCTCACTGAAATTTTGGGAAATGCCTTTAGTAATCCTCTACTTCGCTCTTGGAAGAACAACCAATCTCTGAGTTCCACCTTAGCTAAGTATTTTGTTTCGGGGGCGGATATGATCAACCAACCCAGCTACGGAATGCCTTTTATCAATCTTTCTCTTTCTAGTTTGAAAATCATTCAACTCTTCTTTATGGTTTTGTTTGGAATTCCACTCTTACTTCTCTTACGAAAGGAAAATAAAAAATGGGAAATTATTTCCTTACTATTTTTAGTATCGGCTCTCTTCAGTGGGATTAGCTGGATTCATAGTTTTATTATTTGTTTGGTTCCCATCTATTTTATTTTGTATAGAACAGCTCATAAAGAAAACAATCAGAAGGAAATGTATATTTTACTTTTGATTCTCAGTTTGCCGATTGTCACACATAGAACTTTTGTGGGTTCTAAAATCGAAGCTGCACTCTCTATGTATTCCATTTTGTTTTATACAACTAGTGTTTTGTATTTTTATCTCGTTAGGTTTGCCTTCCATGAAACAGAAAATCGGAATTGATGCCAGGCCCTTAGCCTACGGCATTACAGGAAACTCCCGTTATTTAGCAGAAGTTCTTAGGGTCATTTTACCCAAACACAAAAATAAAGAATTTTTTCTTTATACGAATAAACCAATCCATCCGGTGTTTCATGACCTACTGATCTCTAATACCAAAGTAGTTTTGGAACCAAAAAACATTCCGGGTCCCATCTATTTGAACTTCATTCTACCAAGGCGCCTAAAACAAGATGGAGTGGAAGTATTTTGGGGCACCATACAAATGTTACCTTTTAAAAAACTCCCCATTCCAAGTTATGTGAATTATCATGACCTGAACTTCATTTCAGCACCGGAAACTATGGCGAAGTGGAACTATTGGCAACACAAACTTCTTTCTCCCGTCACATTGAAAAACGCAGACAAAATCTTTTGTTTGTCAAAGAACACAAAAGTAGAAATTGCTACCTTCCGCCCCGAATACGAAAAAAAATGCCTGGTTGTTTATCCCGGTGTTTCTAAACAAAAAACAGCAAAGGTCAAAACCAATTTTCCAAAAGATTTTTTCTTAACTGTTGGAACTTTGGAACCAAGAAAAAACATCAATCGATTAGTAGATGCGTTTTTAGATTTTAAAACCAAACACCCAAAAGACAAACACTCCCTCCTGATCATGGGAAGAAGGGGTTGGGGTGAGGAAGGTGAGTTTTTGTATCAAAAACTAAAGGACTCTAAAATTCAAAGTAAAGGGATTCAATTTTTAGAAAACCCGGAGGAAGCAACATTGGCAGAAGCCTTTAAACAATGTAAGGCCTTCTTTTTCCCATCTCTCCACGAAGGATTTGGACTTCCCTTACTCGAAGCTATGTTGGATGACAAACGTTGTGTTGCCTCCGACATTCCCGTATTTAAAGAAATTTTATCCGACAAATGTGATCTCTACGTTCCTCCCAAAGAAACAAAACTTTGGACCCAAAGTTTTGAATTGATGTCAGGGCCAAAAAAATTCAGATCACCCAAATTTCCCGCCAAACAATGGACATGGGAAGAAACAGCCAAAAAAATAGAAGAGGTACTCTTTCAATGAAAGTCATCAAAAAATGGATCTCCCGATGGAAAGAAATCCAAAGCAAAAAAGAAATCGCCTACTTTGGAACTTCTTTATACGATGAGTTGACGGTAAACCCCATCCCCTCTTTATTACTTGTTGTGGCTTCTATACTTTTTTTCACCTATAGCCTACCTTATGCCTTTTATTTGGGTAAGTTTTTCTATTGGTTTGTGGGAGTCCTTGAGATTACTAAAGTTTTAAAAATTCCTTTTTTGGACGAACTAAGATACTACCACTATCTTTCTGTTTTTGTATACTTTTACATCGCGACTTCCTTATTAATTGATGTTAGCCGCCTCTTAAACAAATGGAATAGAAGAACTGTTTTTGTTAAAAATGAAATTTGGCAAATCCAAAGATTTGGGTTTGGAAAAAAACTAAACAAATTTAATTTAGAAGCAGAAGGATTACAATTTGGGTTCGAACATGGTGGTCTTAACGATTATTTGGGATGGAATCGAATGGTTTGGGAAAAGGATGGAGAAACTATATTTACCACTCCTTATTTTTTTCCTTACAAAAAGAACCGAACCATTATCAATCGAATCTTAAAACGCTAAATTGGACTTGGGTTCTTGAAAAAGTTATTCATTCTTCTTTTACTACTCGTTCTTTTTTTATTCCATCTAAGATACCTATCCCGGGCCTTTGATTGGGATTCTTGTGTCTATGCACTCAATATTCAAAAAGACCGAGTGGAATCAGCATTTTTCAATCCGCACCATTTGGGCTTTGAATCTTCAGGACTACTTTATTGGAAGATGATTCGTAATATTTATCCGACAACGGACATTATGTTCTTTTTACGATTAAGGATCCTAAGTTTTTCCTTATTCTTTTTAGGGCTTTTTATTTGGCTCTATTACAAACTCTACAAGGACTTAGTACTCGGGGTCATTCTTGCTCTTGTCATTCAAGTCACACAAGCCTTTTGGTTTTATAGTTTGCACAATGACACTCCCCTCATCCATTCCTGTTTGATGGCTCTGTTATTTTTATTTACGATTTATTATCTAAGGCAAGGTTTACAAACAAAACATATCCTTATATTATGGATCATCCAACTTTTTAGCATCTATTTCCACCAATCCAATGTAATCCACTTTGGAATGGTTCCTATGGCAATCTTCCTCTCCCCTAACAGAAGTTTAGGCAAAAAACTCAGAATCATTTTTGTTTATCTGACCTGCCTTGGAGTTGCGACTATCCTTTCTTATTTATTTGTTGGGTTCGTCATCTTAAAAAGGGGACTTGGTCCATTGGATGAAAAACATTTTTCTTTTTGGATGTTTTTGTATGCGGCCATCAACCGATGGGGAACAAGTCTCGGAGAGGAAAAAAACTATGTATTGTACTTTTACCGAGGGATCGGAGACGCATTTTTAGTATTCCAGAACATCATTCCGAAATTCCGAGTGAACCTATTTGACTTCCAAAACCCCAAACACCTTCCCTACAATTTGAATCTTTTATTCTGGATTTTTAGTTTGAGTCTGGGAATTTTGAATTTCCGTACTATGTGGGCCCGATACAAACAAGAACTATTGGTGATGGTGTTTTGGCTTATCCCTTCGATTGGATTTTATACATGGTGGGAAGGATATTTCTTTGAATTTTGGGTGGGAACAACGATTGGTCTTTGGATCTTGAATTCCTATACCTTACAATCTTTATCAATCCCTATGTTACCTAGATTTTCAAAATCCATCCTTCATACAATTTACTTAGTATTATTTCTTTTTTACTTCAGTACCAATTTTACCTTTTCGACTCTTCCCCGTTCCATCGGCCCAAAATTTGGATACACGGAAGGAATTCAGGGACCTGTTGAAAAGTTAGCCGAAGAATCAATTTACCGTTAGGAATCAAATCAATGTTATTTAACTCTTTTGAATTTTTAGTATTTTTCTTTTTAACGATCATCGTTGGTAATCTTCTAAAGAATCGCTGGCAGAAACTCTTTTTCTTACTCACCAGTTATTACTTTTACATGGCTTGGCAACCATCATCGATTTCCTGTACGGCGATGGCGACAGATGGATTCAAATTTTATACAGATCGGCTCTACTGTGATTTCAAAATCAATCCTTATGTTTTCATTCTGATTTTTTCAACTGTTATCGACTACTTTGCAGCTAGACTGATCGAAGAAAAAAAGGATAGTGATAGCACAAGAGGTTGGTTACTTGTTCTTTCCCTAGTTGTAAACATTGGAACCCTGGGATTCTTTAAATATACAGACTTTCTTCTCGGGGTCATCAACGACATTCACCTCTTAGGTGCGTACCAATTCCCGAAACAAAACATCATCCTTCCTGTTGGAATTTCCTTTTATACTTTTCAGTCAATGAGTTATACCATTGATGTATACAATCGCAAAATTGAAGCAAGGAAATCATTTCTCGATTTTGCTTTGTATGTTGCCTTCTTTCCACAACTTGTTGCGGGTCCCATAGTTCGTGCCGAAACTTTCTTTCGCGATTTAGATTTTCGCCTCAGTGTTTACAAAGAACATATCGAAGCTGCCTTTGCTTTGATTTTGATTGGGTTTACAAGAAAAATTGTTTTTGCTGACAACCTTGCTCGCGTTGTGGACTCCACATTTGCAAACTATCAAAATCTAAATACAATAGAAATTTGGACCGGAGCTCTTGCCTTCGGTTGGCAAATTTATTTTGATTTTGCTGGGTATACCGATATCGCCATTGGGGTGGCCCGGTTATTTGGATTCCAATTCAATCCAAACTTCAACTTCCCCATGTCGTGCCGAAACATAGCCGACCACTGGTCCAGATGGCATATATCATTTTCTACATGGATTAGAGACTACATTTATATTCCGTTAGGTGGCTCAAGGGTCAGTATCATCATGTATATTCGGAACATTATGATTACTTGGCTTTTTGCAGGGCTTTGGCATGGAGCGGCTTACCACTATGTAGGTTGGGGAATTTGGCAAGGAACCATGTTACTTTCGCATAAGTTCTATGGGGATACCAAACTAGCTAAATTCCTAAACGGGCGAGGCGGTAGAGTGTATGATTTATTCGCTCGTATCTTTACTATGTTTTGTTTGGCTTTTGGTTTCATTCTCTTCCGAGCAGAGACAATGGAAAAAGCGATCCCAATGATGAAAGCTCTTGTTTTTCTGGGTGATTCTGTAGCGCCACTCACAAGGTGGACCAACTATCGATTTGGGATTCTACTTGTGATTTGTTTTGCAGCGAGTTACATTTTTTCTAAAAGACAAATCCCTACCCTTCTCACGGGAAGTTGGGTGAAGTATACAACCTTCGTCATTGTGAATATATTATTATTACTACTTTTTGGAGTCACTGAAAGTCAGAACTTCCTCTACTTTCAATTTTAATTATGAACTTACTCAAAGAAACCATCTCATTTCTTACTGATAAAAAGTTAGTAGTCGCAGTTCTGTTCCTACTAATATTCGAAACCATCCTTCAATTGGGATTTTATAAACCCTTTTTAAAAAAGAATTCCTATGCCTCCAATATCAACCGTGTTACAGAACATGTAGTCTCCAAACGAGATGTCCTAGATCCAGATATTTTGATTGTTGGGACTTCTGTGGCCTTTGAAGGGATTAGTGTTCGGATACTCAATGAAAGGCTCCAAAAATCAGGATGGAAGACTCAATCCATAGCAGTTCGTGGTTCGGAACTTGTTGTCCAACACCGAATTTTAGAGGAATATTTACAAAAGTTTCCTAATGTAAAAATCATCTTACATGTAATGGAACCTGGAATGCCTTGGGTTGATAGAAATTATATCGTAGATCCCACCTTAGCGATGTTATCGGAACTTGGAAACTTTAAAGCAATCCCTACCGTTCTCGATTTTGAATACAATCTTCAATTTCCAAATTATCTTTATCTTGTTTTTAAATCTGTCGCCTATCGCAAAGATTTGTCTGATTTTGTGATCAATTTTAATGAACGATTGAAAGCAATTTCCAGAAATAACAAAAATCCAAACACCAATCCTTGGGATTATGAAAATGATCATCCTGAATCCATCGATGAATACAATTTAACCAGTGTAGATGATTGTTTGAACCGATTGGCACTAAACCTTCCTTTGGACATTCCCAAAGCCTCCAATCCAGATCACAGACGTATGTTATTTGAAACTTGTGGTATTGCCAGTGTAGTCCCACAAGATTCAAATGCTACAGACGATACCAGAAGGTATTTTCGAAGATTAAAGAAGATGTATGACTTCATTGGGAATAAAAAAATTCATATCGTTAATGTCTTTGCTCCTTATTCCGATGTCATTCGAAAGGTAAACAATGAAGGGAGAATGAAGGTATGGTTAGATGGATTAAAAGAAGCTTTGTCTTCTCACCAAACTCTGGATCAAATGGACTTACAAGATTCCCTTGGTGCCACTAACGGCAAATACTGTTTTGATTTAATCCATTTAAATGAAGCAGGTATGAAAGAGTTTTCCGGAATCCTTGCTGATGCGCTGGAGAAAAAACTTGGGAAACGATGACATCAGTCTAAACCAATTACAATCAGAGGTTAACGATTGGATTCAGACCATTGGGGTTAGATATTTTTCCGAACTCACCAATTTATCAATTCTAATGGAAGAAGTGGGTGAACTTTCTAGATTAATGGCAAGAAAGTACGGAGACCAGTCCTTCAAGGCCGGAGAGTCCGCAGACAATATTCCCGGTGAGATTGGTGACATTTTATTTGTACTCACTTGTTTAGCAAATCAGATGGGGATCTCTTTACAAGATGCCATCCAAACCACGATTCAAAAAAATACAAAACGCGATATCAATCGACACAAAAACAATCCTAAACTCTAAGATCCGAATGAATGGGAATTCCAGCTTCTCTTCGAATGGCATTCCAATAAGAAGTTAAATGGGCCGGATGCGAATTCATATCTGAGATACAATAATCAAATTTAGATCGAAACACTGGATTTGTTTCTAATACGGACTCGTATTTTGGATAATCCAACCACATCTCACTAAAAAATTGTTTCTGTCCTTCAAAATCATAATCTTCTCGAAAGAACATATAGGCATGAGCTAAGTCATGAAGGAGATGTTCGAAGGCATCTCTTTTGTCTTCGACCAAACTTCCTTCCATAGCGTGATCCCAACTGATTGTTGAATATCGATATCCTCTACTTTGGGATTCTAACATTTCTAATGAACTTGGGTTGTAGTTTATGAGTCTGATATCCCACTCTCCGATATGCCATTTCCAAAGTGCAAATCGTACGGTATCAGGCATTCCATAAAATCGAACTACTTCTAAAAATTCTTTCGATTGGGTTCGGTTCGGCAATGGTTTTCCCATTCTAAGAAAAGGGTGTTTTTTGACTCTACGTTCTAAATATAATAGTACAATTTGAAAACTAAGTTGGCTGTCGGATATCTGACCTGTCTCCCAATCGAATTTCAACGATTTTAAGTTAGGGAGAATGGATTCTGCTTCTATCTTTAAGTCCGATTCGGGAATACAAATTTTTTTAAAGGAGCCGTAGATACGGCCATTATCATGAGGCATAAATTCTAATGGATAAGTCCGTAATATTCCGTTTCATGATGAAACATTCCACCAATTTCCCCACCAAGAAAAAACAATGTTCCATCCGAAAATTTGACACCACTATGTTTTGATACACTATACTTGGCCATACCCATATCAAAAAAACTATTACTCTTTCCATAATCCAGTTTTTCTATGGTTCGACTTGGTTCACTTGTATTATAACGGTAAGCACCACCATAAAACAAAATCCCACCATCGGGAAGTTCTGATGCAATACTCCACTCTCTACGAATTTTGGAATTTGCTATGGTAAATATTTGATTTCGTGTTTTATCAAATAACATGGTAGAGTTGTTTAAGTTGGATAGCTGAGCACCATAAATCAAAATATTTCCATCTAATAACTTCATACATTTTAATGCACCAACAGGAACCGGCAAGGTTGGACCCCAGGAAAACGTTTCTGTCGTCGGATCAAAAAATTCCGTTGTATCTTTCGGTGAAAAAATCCCGTCCGTACCACCAATCACGAGCACTCTTCCATCATCGAGTAACACCGAACAAGAAAATGATCTAGGTGTCATCATTCGATTGGTAATTTCTCGAAAATTGCCTGTTGCCGGATCATATATCTCAGCAGTATTCGAAGAAGTAAAATAAGCAGGTCCTACGGGCGCATAATCCCGAATCCCACCAAGTACAATTACTTTGCCATCTTGAAGTTTGACAATATTATGTAAATGCCTTCCCCCATTCATACTCCCGGTAGGGGTAAAGGCTGTTGTTTCTGTATCAAAAATATAACTAGCGGTCATTGTATAGGCCGTGTTAGATGGAAGTCCACCAGTGATGAGTAATTTTTTCCCATCCAACATCACTCCTCTTTCTCCTTGAAGATTCTCAGGAAGGCTGGGGTTTGTTAGGACAAAACTAGTGGCTCCTTTACGCAAAATTTCAGCACTCGAATTCTTTCCGTAAATGGCAATCACATCTCCGTTGTCGTTCTGAAAGGCATCAAACTCAGATCGACCACGATTTAAGGATGGTCCTTGTACAAGCCCAATGAACTGAACCGTGACGGAATTCGAAACAAGATTGGATGCATTGTCTTTTGAATTCGAAAACTGTAAAGTAAGAGAACCAGGCCCATTTGATGAAAAATTAGTTTCGAAATACACTCGGTAACTCGTTTCAGTTATCTTTTGTACTGAGCGAAGTACAACGGAGGAAGCAAGCGATCCACTTAAAATAGGTGGTCCAAAATTGGCCAAGGGTTCAGAGCTGGTGAAGTCCCAATACCGAGTCGAGAAAAATGTATAATCTGTAATTGGTATATATCCATTTAAGGAAACCGTTGGAATTTGTGTATCGATGATAATAGGGAGTTTATCTTCAAGCAGAGTTTCTCCTGCTGAGGAAACGATTCCAGAGAGAACCAATTCGTAGCGACCATCATCTGTTAGGGGGTCAAAGGTGATGAGCAGTCGATCCGATTCAATTTTAGAAAATTGAATGTTTGAAAAAATACTTTGGTTTGACTCTGCAAGATAATTGGTATCTAAACTTGCGAGTTCTCGGTTACATTGCAAAAGAACCTGGTCTACATTACCGAGAGACTTCCCATTTGCATTCGTTGAACAGCTAAAAGGACTGGAATAAAAAAACGCACTTAGGATTACCCCGGCTGTGGATTTTTGATCGTACAAATTCCTATATTCGGAAGGGAACATACATCCAATCAAAAACAGAAATATGAAAGAAAATAATTTATTCAAAACTATATTCCTCCGTGTTCCCAAGAATTTCACCTATCCTACCACCAAGAATCATTCCTCCACCGGCCGAAGAATAACGGATATCACATCCTTCCCAACGAGCATTTAAGGAACGACTTGTCATATAAAATCGATTGATTGATTCCGACCATGACTCTGTATCATGAATGGAATCAAAAGTGGAGCCATTGATGGTTCGGTATTCCAATCCACCTGCAACGATGAGTTGATCTTTTCCATAAGGAAAAAGAAAGGAAGAACCCCATTCTCTTCCAAACAATAAATTTTTATGATCTCTAATCGTATCTGTTACTGGATTATAAATCTGAGCACGTAATACTGGTTGGCTAATATCAAAACGAGAATTCACACCACCGAGAATCAATATCTCTCCATTAGCCAATTCATGGGAGAAATGATTGAATCTTTTATAAACTTTGGCAGAGGAGTTGGTAAGAGTTTTAGAATTGATATCGTAGACTGCAATTGAATCCAAAGCATATGCATTAAAATCGTTCGGCATGGGGCCCGTTACGTCAGATCTTTCCCCTCCAAAAATCACCACCTTACCAGAGGAATGCGAAAGAGTTTGGGTTTGTTTGCCCCGAGAATCGGTCAAATCCCCAATGGTTTCTACCGTCATAGCGGCTGGGTTATGGGTAATATGAACTAATTCTACCATAGCAACGGATTGGAATGGTTTAAAGGGACTTAAACCCCCAACTACCAAAACATCTCCATTCGGAAGAACGGTCATTTTATGTAACTGACGAGGTGTTGTCAGCTGGGGACCCTCAGTCCAAGTATTTGTGACCGGGTCATACACTTCAGTGGATGTGAGACTTCCATTGGATGGGTCCCCCACCTTACCACCAAACCCACCAGAGACAAAAAGTCTTCCATCTGCAAGTTTGACCACATCAAATTCTTGCCTGCGGTAAATCATCTCAGGGGCAGAAACAAACTGTTTGGAAACCGAATCATAAAACTCTGCGTGACTCAAAGTTCCATTGCCATTGATGAGAACATCTTTTTTGGCCCTTCCACCAAGAACGATTCTCCGTCCATCATTCAGTTCAATACCAACACAAGACCTTCTCGCCACATGTAGATTAGGCCCACTTTTGAATGCAAATACATTCACTGGAACCATCATTGTCCCGTGTGAATTAGAGGCTTTGTCTTTCACATTCAACAATGAAATGGTCAGTATACCACCATTCGAATTAGGATTTCCTGCAAACAACAAACGTATATTACGCGATGAAACAATAACATCAGAAACAACAAGACTGTTTTTAGCAGTCCCAGTCAATGTAACCTGGGATAAGTTTCCATCCCATACAATGTCTTCATTAGAAACAATATCCAAAAAACCAGACTGCAATTCAGAAATATCGATTCCATTTCCAGTACGGAGTTCTAAACCCGGCGGTTGTGAATCAATTTCAAACTCAAAGTTTTCTGGATTCACCAAAAGTGATTCGTTTAAATAATAATCCTTCAGGTTGATACTGAACTTACCATTTGTAATGGATGGTTTCATGCGGACTTCATATAAATATCGACTTCGAGGAATGATCTGGGAAATAGGACTCACTCCAGGTCCAGAAACTGGTAATTTTAAACCGTCAATTCTTCCCGTAAAATCATGGTTAGTGGATACATAAATGGTGCCGCCAGGTTGCACGCGATTTGTTGAAAACTCCATATTCACTATAGGTTCAACACCCAAAAGAAGTAACCCTAAACTGGTTTGTGAGTTTGGATCAAATATGTTTTTACCTGGAGTCACTTTACAGGATACAAAACATAAAAGTAGAAATAGGAATTTAATCTTTTCCATACAATTCTACTCTTCTGTCATTTAATACGGAATCGCCAAAAATAACAATCCCTCGACTAGTTTGGATGGCAGTATGTTCCGACCGTGCATCCATCATTGTATCGACTATGAAATTTTTCTTTTCTATATGATCGTATAATTCCAAAATTCCAGATTTATAATAAGTATCCACTCCGCCAGTGTAAAGGATTTGAGAATTGGAAAAAGGAACAATGGAACTTCCATTTTTAAAACGAGTTGTGAACCCATGGATTTTTGTTACTAAACTCCCCTCGTTCCAAGATTCAATACTCCGAGAACCCACACCACCGCCCATAACACCACCCAAAACCAATCGATCCCCTCCAGGCATCACGATGCTTTTAACATTGGATCTGGAAGTAGGCATAACAACAGAAGAAGCAGTTAACGTTTGAGTATTAACATCCAAACTATAAATAACATTGGAATAAAGAGCATAAGGATCGAGGCGATCCCTTCCTCCAAAAAACAATACCTTATTTTTATTGGCATCATACTCTACAAATTGAAAGAAAGTATTGATTGGAAAATTGGAACTAGAACTCATCACTGTGAAAGTTGTATTTTGTATGGATATGAGTTCATGGTCATTAGTGATGGCAGATGGATCATTCCCTACTTGAAACTGTCCGCCAGAAACAAGTAAGTTCCCATCCGGCAAACAAACCATAGTATGACCATACCTTCTCTTCTGCATCAGAACAGGAAGCTCTACTACTGTTTGATCAATTCCATTGATTTGATAAATTCGATTATTAATCTGAGAATTGGTTGTGGCAGTTCCAGCAACCGTTTTACCACCCGACACATAAACAAAACCGCTTGAGTCAGTACAGATTGCCATTCCCACCAAACTTTGATTTAATGGAGGGAGAAGGGTAGATAACCCAGTTTCAGGATTAAAAATTTCGACAGTGGATACAGTGTTCCCCGCAATCGAAACTCCTCCTACAAGTAATATCCTTCCATCTAACAAAGATGTGGACGTGATATTGCCTTTTGCTTCAGAGATCGAACCAATATAACGAGGGTAAGGGAATTTGAACTCGAATTCTTTTCCAGAAAAAGAATCAAATCCTAAGGACTCTGGTCTTTGGATGGATAAAGAAATGGGTTCTCGCCATTCGGAACGAGAGGATACCGAAAACAAAACACGAATCTTTGATTCCGAAAGTGGGAATACATCTCTAAGTACCAAATCGTCTTTATAATTTTCTGATACATGGAAGTTATTTTTTGTAAAATGATAGGCAACAGGTTCACTGAGATCTAAATCTAATATTTCTGTTTTGATAAAAGATGGATAATCGTTTGGTTGGTATCTGGATGTAATTTGAATTTGATTGGGAAAAACTAAAGTAGATAAAACCGCAACCGAACCGCCAGTTAAAGTTGTAGGATCAAAAGCATTCTTAGATTCGCCAGGGATTGTACAATGGCAGAATATTAAAGTTATGAATAGACTAAAACTGCATCGCATATCCTAACTTCCCTATTCTGTCCATTCCCATATAACCTTGGTTTTCCCAATGAAATTCGAGCCAAACACCCGACTTTTCTTTAGGATTGGGCCCTAACAGATAAAAATCAAACACATTTGCCGACCAAAGTATCAGAAGTGCCGTGAGGGCCTGGGAAAGATTTGTTCGAGATGCCTCCATCCTTTGGCGGTGAGGTTCGATCAAATAATAGTTTAGAGCGACTGTTTCAGCTATGCGCGGGTTTGGTGGGATTCCTACTGCCGATTCATAGGCGGCCTTGTCATGTCTATAGGTATTGTACTGATATCCTGCATACAAAACTCCCAAGGCAAAGATCGACATATACACCTTCCCTTTTTCTTCTTGGCCACGTGCATATTGTCCCCAACCAGGAAAAAGAAAAGAACGAAAGGCATAGGTCGGATTGTACGGATTGAACAAAGGGGCATCGGCAAGGGATGTCTCTGGATTGACTGCGTAGGTAAGGATGGTATCTTCGGATTTCTCCGCATATTCCTTGGTGTATGGCTTTTGTAATTTCTGATTGGCTTTGGACCACTCTTTCAAAGAAGAAATTACATAGTTCGACAATTCAGAATAAGATACCTCACCATTAAAGTTGGAATCAGCTCTACCTTCCAATCCATAGATCAGAAATTTGGTAAAAACACCATATCCAGACTTTGGATCTTCAAAACTAGAATACCCAACTTTGGTAGAATAAAACACAGATACAATTTCTGAATCACGAAAGGAAGTTGCATCCAAATACTTTCGACCTTCCTCTCCTTTCCCGTCTTCTGGGTTACGACAAGCATCGATAAAGAAAACAACTCGTTTCAATTTGTACTTTCTTGTCATTTCCAGAAGTTGTTCCACTGCAATTCCGGACTCAAAAGGTTTTAAGGGGTTTGCATCCTCTGGAAGCAAATATACCTTATCGTTATAATCAACCACGCCATGACCCGAAAAATAGAAAACAAATAGGTCATCGGGTTTCGTTTCTTCTAATAATGCTTCAAAGTTTGATAGGATATTGTACTTTGTTGGTGTTGAATTGACGGAACCTTCCTGAACCAAGGTTTGAATTCGATTGTAAGAACCGTAACTAAACAAAATCTTAGTCATACCCAAGGCATCACTTTTGGCTGTTTTTAAATCACCCAAACTCAATTCTTTATATTCGCTGACTCCAACGACGAACCCAAATCGTTTGGAGGTCGAATCTGCAAACAAAATAGTAGGTGTAGTCAAAAATAAGAATATTAGAATTTTTGATTTCATGAATAATGGTTATTTATTATTTGGAAGCCAAATCGGCAGCTTGTTTTTCCAAACTTAAAGTATTCTCACCTACTTTTCTAGCATTAATCACTACTTCTCTGTTGATTTCAGCCATTTTTTGAACGACTGCCACCATCTGGTCTTTGTCCCTATTTAACAATTTAGATTCTTGGTCCAGTTCCCGCGAAATGGACTCGATCAAATCCAGTGATTCTAAAACTTCATTATTCACATCTTTTTGGGAACTGATTTTGTTCGTTGCGGTTTTAATGACTCCACTCAATAGCTCATACTTGGACTGCAACGCCTCGGTTTGTTTGAGGGAAACCGAAGCTAGTTCGGTACCTTCTTGGATGAAGCGATTGGAAGTGGTGATGATTTTTTTAATCTTTGTGGCATTTTCATTCGAATTTTCAGCCAATTTGGCAACTTCCTGAGCCACAACCGCAAACCCTCTTCCATGTTCCCCGGCCCTTGCGGCTTCGATGGATGCATTGAGAGCGAGTAGATTGGTTCTGTCTGCAATCTCCGCCATAATATCGTTCACTTCACTCACTTCTTTTTGAGATTCATTCACTGATCTTAATCTTTCTTCTAAATTTTTAACGGTTCCCGAAAGAACATTACTTCTATCTTGGAAATCACTCATATTGGAATTCAATTCTTCTACAACGGTTCCAATTTCAGTGATACTTGATTTAAGCGTATCTGATTTATGATTTAATAAACTGATTTGGTTGTGTTGCTTTCCAATATTATCCACTGAGGTTTGGATACTTTCCGAAAAGGAAGAAACAAACTCGGTCAATTCATGGATGGATTTATCTTGAGATTCAATTTGTAAGTTAAAGTCAGTTGTGATTTCACGAATGGATGTTAAAGTTTTGATGAGTTCCGAGCCTACCTTTACCAAATCACGATTTAAGTTATCGGCAGTAGACTTTTCAATCTCAGCAATCTTTTGTCTTTCTTCCGATTCATTTTTGATTTCATTTAATAAATTGAGAACGGCAGAAGTTAGGTATCCAAAACAAATCAAAAATAATATTTTGAAAACTTCATTTGAGATACCAACCGTACTCTTTTGGCTTTGGAATCCCTCCACCTCTTTATACTGAACCCCTTGTGTATAACCAATTACCAAAATTAGGATCAGACAAAAAGCAGAGTAATAGGTACTCATGAGTAGAGTTCGTTTTGAAAATAAAAACGCAGAATAAACTACATAAAAATAATACAACACATAGAGAGTGGGTGACTTGATTAAGTCGGCAGCAACCCCGCTCCCACCCAAAAGGCCGGAAGCTGTGACTGCAAAAAGGACTGTGATGTCCATAAGGATGAGCACCTTTGGGAAAAACGCGTTTAACCTTTCCTTTTTGAACAGGTAGGCCTGGAGCCCTCCATACAAAAACATACAAGTAATCCCCACCAAATAACTTGTGGTTTGTAATGTGGTTGAGGTTTTATAGGAACCGAGAGTCGCTATGATATAAAATCCCGCCAAAAGAAACCTGACTCGATTTACATACACCGGACCCAATTCTACCCAGCTCTTTTTGGTTTTTATTGATTCTAAACTAGTTCTCGTCGACATAGGATGATGATCGGGAAAGGAAAGTGAAAGGGAAGTGATTTTCTTTTTTTACTCCCTGAAAACAAAACTCTGTTGACAAATTATAGTTTAATATTAAACTATTCAATATGGAAACATTAAAAACCAACAGCAATTCCGTAGAAAAAAAACTTCACCCCGCATCCGAGCGTGGCCATGTCAATTTCGGATGGTTGGACAGCCACCACTCTTTCAGTTTTGGCCATTGGTACCATCCCGAAAAAACAAACTTTGGAGCCCTCCGTGTGTTGAATGATGACATGGTGGAACCGAGTATGGGATTTGGCATGCACCCGCACCAAAATATGGAAATTGTTTCCATCCCTCTCTTTGGAGAGTTGGCCCATAAAGATAGTACAGGTACGAATGGGATCATTCAGACGGGGGATGTGCAAATCATGTCTGCTGGTTCAGGAATTATGCATTCGGAATTCAACCATAGCAGTGAAAAGAAAGTGAGTTTCTTACAAATTTGGATCCTTCCGAAAGTAGCAGGCATCGAACCCAGGTATGCCCAAAAAACTTTTTCGGAAGCAGGCAGGGTAAACCGATTCCAAACCGTAGTCTCCCCGATTGATGAAGAAGCCGTATGGATCAACCAAGATGCCTACTTTTCTTTGGCAACTTTAGATCCAGGAAAGGAAATCTCTTATCAAGTCCATGCACCGGGCCAAGGGGTTTTTACTTTCCTCATCAATGGAAAACTCAAAGTGGAGGATACCATTTTGGAACGTAGAGATGCCGTGGGACTTTCCGGAAAGGATGAATACAAGTTTCATGCAGAAGTGAAATCCGAACTTCTAGTGATTGAAGTTCCGATGAAGTGAAAGACAAACATTCGAAGAGGGAGGAAGTTATTTTTTCTCCTTCTCGATAGAATCAATACAGAGTTAAGGAAGTTCGAAATTTCTTTGGTCTGTATTGTTTTTGTTTCCCAGATTAAGATTTCCCCTGACCAATTTTAGATTTTAACCTCTATCATCTAGAGGAGTGAAAACTAATACGTATGCCCCATGTCTATATAAAACAATTGGTCTTCTTTGGAAGATGCGTAGTCGATTAAGATCACTGTGGCCTGGTCCCAAATGAGGCGGAGTCCTACCCCACGGGCATGTTTATAACCAAGTGCATTCACATCGCGAAGTTTGTCCCAAACGCGGCCGACATCATAAAACGGAACAATACTTAGTTGAAAGAACTGGCCCCAAAGAGAAAAACTTCCCACACGGTATCGTAACTCAATATTATAGAACCCAATCACAGGGCCAAAAAATCGTTCCTGTCTGTACCCACGAAGTGTATTCTGCCCTCCGAGAGCACCAAACGGACCATCGATGGAAAATAGATACCGGTATTCAAAAAAAGGAACATTCCCTTCAATTTTAGTCAAAGCCACACGTTGGGCGATCACAAACTCTTCAAAGAGTTTTGGGAATGGTTGGTAGAAATTCTTTGCCTGTGCAAAATGTCGGATATAATTAAAATCCGAACCAATCGTACGTTCTGCTTTATTGATATTGTATTCAACAAGCCAACCCTGATCCGGATCCGGCTCATAATCTCTCGTATCATAAGCGATCCCCCCGCGCACATAATTTAGATGTCCCCCATTGATACCAATGATTTTCCCTGCATTCGCATCTTCTGTGATTTTAGAACTATCTTCTACTGCGGGAACTTTGGCGCCTGTTATTGGGTCAAATGCTTCTGTGGAAGTTCCGTCATACCGCCTAACGGAATTTTTCGAGAACTCCACTCCTCCCCAAACTCGAAAGACCTGGAATATGGTTTTATCCGCAGCAAATTGTCCATAGGTAGTTTCAAATTGGTAGTCATGGTAACGTTGGTTCGATGTGAATTCTTTACCTGGCCCACGATTGCGTGCAAAGGAATTTGCATTTTCGAAATCGGAGAAAGTAGCATTACGGGTAATCCGGCTTCCATCCATATTCCGATCTTTGAAATAAAGTGGCTGCAGACTCTCCGTTCCCACACCAAAGTATTGATTGTATAAACTAACATCGCGCCCCACATAGGCTCTAAGTCTGTAGGCAGTATCCGCAAAATATGGTGCATCCCAAGCCAAATAGTGGCTCTGTGTTCCACGGTTGGTATTATACACTCCTATATTAAACATATGTTCGTAGGGAGTGTATTTGAATGAAGAATCGGTTTTGGTTCCGTTATAGAAAATATTTGCGATTACCCCAAGGCCAGCACCACTCACGGCATCGTTTCCAAACCGTGGAAGGCCCGTGGCATACCAACCTTCTTTTTTGTTGGTCAGTTCCTTCTCGTCTAATTTTTTGAACTCACCGAGCCACTCGGGTACATCGGATTTTCTTTCTTCGGCAACGAGTGGAACGGATATCCATGTTGATACAACGACCAACACAGAAATCAGATTCCGAAAAATCATTGGAGTTATTTGACTTCGCGGACTTGGATGGTTTCGACTCTTTCTTCACCAGCGATAATATCAGATAATATTACCACTTTTTCTCCCATTTGGAGGTAACCATTATTCACAAGAGTTTGGATGGCAAGTTTGATGGTCTTTTCTGGGTCGGAGGAAAAATCAACTCGGTAAGGAATCACTCCCCTCGTGAGCCAAAGCTTCCGCCTAACGGACGTCATATTTGTAAACGCGTGAACAATGGGATATTTCGGATGAAACGATGCTAAGTTATTGGCCGTAATCCCACGACGAGTGATAGCAATGATAGCATGAGCTTGCATGGAATCGGCTAAGTTTGCCGCAGAACGAGCCATTTCTTCTTTTTGGTCTTTTGGTTTTCTTTGCGCCGCAAGTCCTAGGTTGATGGACATCTCCATACGACGTGCAATTTTATCCAACATTTCCACACAACGCACAGGAAATTTCCCCATCGCCGTTTCGCCGGACAACATAATCGCATCGGCCTCTTCATAAACCGCATTGGCAACGTCTGTTACCTCTGCTCTTGTAGGAGAAGGATTCTGGATCATAGATTCTAATAAGTGGGTAGCAACAATGACACGTTTCCCTTCTTCTTGGCAACGTTTGATGATTCTTCTTTGTACAATCGGAAGTTCTTCGATCTCGATCTCAACACCCAAATCCCCGCGAGCGACCATGATCCCATCAGATTCTTTGATGATGGCATCTAAGTTTTTTAAACCTTCTTGGTCTTCAATCTTTGCAATGATTTGTGCATGGTGATTTTTTTCATCGATGATTCCGCGAAGTTGGATCACGTCTTCCTGGGAACGAACAAAAGATAACGCCACAAAATCAATATCCTCTTCCAACCCAAAGATAATGTCTTTGAGGTCTTTCGGAGTGATTGACGGCAAGTTGACGCGAATCCCTGGCAAATTGATATGTTTTCTAGATCCGAGTTTTCCACCATCTAACACGGTACAAACGAGTTCGTTTTCACGAATCTCTTGCACCGCCAAGTTGATCAGCCCATTATCCACAGTCACCTTGTCACCGACTTTTAAATCTTTAACAATATCACGGTAGTTTACAAAGACACTTTGGGCTTCAGCTTCCATACCAGGAATGATATGAAAAGTAAAAGTCTCCCCCACTTTTAAGTGGAGGTCATTTTGTACATCCCCAGTTCGAATCTCCGGCCCTTGGGTATCCAAAAGGATGGAGATGGGTTGTTTGTGTAATTCATCTTTGTTTAAAGATTTTATGATACGAATGATCTTTCTATGAAACTCATGATCCCCATGGCTCATATTGAGTCTTGCGATATTCATTCCAGCCAAAGCCAAACTTCGGATCATATCTTTGGAGGCGGTCGCAGGACCAATGGTACAAACGATTTTTGTTTTTCGAGCTCTTAGTTGTTCAATAGCAGGCATAATTTTAAGGTTTCAATCTAGGTAAGATTCTATTCAGAAACTCTAATTGCGATTCCGCAATGTCAAATTTCTCTTGGTTCGGAAATTTTTCGCTCCGTTGGCGGTCACTTTCGGCACTGACTTTGTCTAAAAGTTTTTTGCCGTGCCGTTTTAGGTAACCAGTAGAAATAAGAATGGGCCAAGGGAATTTTTCTCTTTGGTTTCGGATAGGAAAACTGTAGATTTCCTTTCCCCCAAACTTCTTCAAAAAAAAGATCAGATTTTCTTCGGTAAACTTCCCATTCAATTTGGAAAGGACATACTCACGATCTGGATACACTCCAAACTCCCAAGCTTCATCTAAAATACGAATGATGGCTTCAATGGATTCTTTCCATTTTTTCTCTTCTTCTGGACTTCCCTGTTTGACTGGTTCCGAAGAATCCTCTTCTCCACCATTAAAACCGGCTGTAGATGCAGAAGTCTGTTGTGACTGTTTGGATTTTCTTTCTGCATCTTTCTCCGCTTCTTCCCGATCCTTCAAACGAGCTTTCACAAGTCGGTCTTTTTCCTGTGCTATCTTTTTGACTTTTTGATTCGCCAAATCTCGGTTTAACTGTTGTTGCAACCTTGCTTTGATAGGAGGGATTTCAAATTTATGAACCGTCATACTGCCCATAATCATTCTCCAAATTCTTGTGAAAAATGGGAGGAATTGGAACAGACTTTGTGCCTCGATCTCTTCTAAGAGTCGCTTAGGACTTTCATCATTCAAATGGAGAGTGACATTCATTTGATTGAGAACTCGAATTTCTAAATCAGAATGTTTGATTTGAAAAGTTCTTTTGGCAGACTCAATGGCCTGAGGAATACAAGACTTATGAAGGATAAATTCATTATAAACTTTGTTGTCTGCGTATTCTGTATATAGAAGTTCTGGTTGTGAGAGAAGGTTCGCACGGAACTCATCGGTAAGTGGTTCCCCACTCACACGAAGTAAGTTGACCTCAACAATACGCCCGGCCTCTGCCAAAAACGCCATCAAATCATCAACTTGTTGTTTGCGTTTCTGTTTCTCTTCTCTTTCTTTATCTTTTTCTATAATTTCATTTAAAACCAAACACTCTTCTATAAGAGTTTTTTGGTCTCCGTAAGAATCATTCATATACCCTTTAATTTCTGTTAAGAGGTTGCGAGGGTTATTCCATGAATCTTCCGTAATTTCCCCCATAACCCCTAAATTCTTTAGGGCCGGGTAAATGGTATTTTTTGTATAATCAATGTATCCATCATAACGATCTGCAATTTCAGAAGGGCGATTGTAGAGAAATACACTTTTGTTGGCAGGTCTTGATGCCGAATCATTCCGAAAGAAAAACAAAACCTTATCATCCACCAATTGTTTCAAAATGGGTTTTAAATGGATGATGATAGTGGCATCCTTTTGCACTTTTGTTTTGTCATAGGGGCATTGGAATAAATTTCCAATTTCAGTAGATGCATAGGTATCAAACAACCGGTTGGAATCCACCGCCGCCTTGATGACCTTACGCATTTTTTCTTTTCCCACATACTTTCTTTTTTCGTTAAACCAACCCTTAATAGCGGCAGTAGAAAGTTCATTGAGACCCAGTGCATAACGAAACGCAGTGCCCCCATCAGAGGTTGTGGGTCTTGCAAATACAGTATTGTGTTTGATAAAGGTCTTTGGATTTTCAGGATCCCCTGGTTCATTCGGATGAAACTCGAGGACATTCATCTTTCTGATGATCGCAGGATTTTGTTTATAACTGAGATCGATTACATAGTTTTCTGTACGATCTCTGTCAATCGAACTATCACGTTCAATTTGTTCTACATTGGGAAGGACTTTGTTCTGTAAAAACTTATCCGTCCATTCAAAGATCACAAGTAAAACTTTATAGATCCCTTTGTACGAAAAATCCCCCCGTGAATCCATAGCCTGCACCTTTTGGAGGCAGGCGGTGTAATCCATTACTTTTAATTCCGGGAGGTTTGGATCCAACATGTATTGGGTGAGTCCTTAGTTAAAAAATCCTTTTTTATACAATAACTCTGCATTCAAAATCGCAGCACCAGCTGCACCTCGAATCGTGTTATGCGACAGTACTACCCATTTCCAATCTAGGATTGGATCTTCCCGAAGCCTTCCGACAACGGTAGTCATTCCTCTTCCTGTCTCTAAATCGAGACGTGGTTGGGGCCTATCATTTTCTTCGCGGTAGAGAATAGCCGGATTTGGTGCAAACGGCAATCCCAATTTCTGCGGTTCCCCTTGAAAATCGGCCCAAACCTTAAGAATCTCTTCTTTTTTTGGTTTTTTATCGAAGGAAACAGAGACACAAACGGTATGTCCGTCAAAAACGGGAACCCGATTGCAATGAGCCGAAATTTTAAAATCTGCAGATTTGATGATTCCATCTTTCACTATTCCCAAACATTTCTGTGGTTCTTCTTCTGCTTTGTCTTCTTCGCCACCAATATAAGGCACAACATTTCCAAGGATGTCCATAGTCGGAACACCAGGGTAACCTGCTCCGGAAATTGCCTGCATAGAAAATAACATCACTGACTTCAGTCCAAAAGCATCCATCAGAGGTTTCAGTGAAATCGTAACACCCATAATCGTACAATTAGAATTGGTAATGATTTTACCTTTGGTCTTTTGGAATTGTAAAACATCCAAATGGTGTGCGTTCACTTCTGCAGAAAGAATCGGAACGTTCGGATCCATTCTATGATTTTTAGAATTGGAAAGAACCATCACACCCGCTTCTGCATAGGCCGTTTCTACTTCTCCTGCAATGGAAGCATCAAGACCGCTGAACACGAGTTGCACGCCCTTCGTCAATTCAGGATTTGGTAACGTAATGATAATGTCTTTAGCGTAAGCAGGGATATCGGATGAAATCTTCCAACGAGATTTCATTACCTCACCATAAGTTTGGCCGGCACTTTTTTCTGAAGCTGCCAAATGAGTCACCGTGAAATAAGGGTGATTCTCCAAAAGTTGAATGAATCTTTGACCGACGGATCCTGTTGCTCCCAGGACTCCAACTTTGATTTTTTCCATAAAATTCCTTATCTAATGTAAGGATTGAAAAACATCCTATTTCGGAAAGAGATTTCCAATTCTTTTGGCATAAATCGGATTCATTTGTTCCATTCCGGTATATGTGAAGTGATGGAAGTCGGAAAAACCCTGCATGGGCAAACCTCGGTGGATGTCCCAATAATGGACAGACCCTCCGGCCAAAGATTCCAAATATGCTAGGTGGTCCCGATACCACTCGGAATCTTCATACCAGTCAAGTGAGATGGGACTCTCCGGATTGTTGATGAGTAAAAAACGAACATTTCGCTCTCGGAAATGATCTGTAATCTTTTTGAGATACCGAAAGTGGAAGTATGGTCGAAACGATTCCTCTCGAATTCTTTCTTTCGCCAATTTCAAAGCTACTAGGTATCCAATTCCGGGCCTTTTTTCCAAACCCTCGAGCAACCGGTAATTAAAATACTTCCGATACTCATCGTCTTTCATGCCCAAATACCGAAAGTCTTCCGTTCTTGGGTCACGTTCGTATTGGATTCCCGACCGGGCCTCTTCCAATCCAAAGGTTTGTTCGAGTCGCACGCCCATTGGGTCAAAATGGTAATCCAAATAAGCTCCCGTCGCTTGGTTGGCAAACCATACTCGCTCAAGTTTTACAGTGACTAACTTTTTATCTTCGAAGAATTTTGAATCCAACTGTAAATGAACCCAACCTTCTTTCGTGAGCAAAATTTCCTGGTTGCTTGTCCCATTCGAAATTTCCATCCGGCAAGGTTTCCCTGCCAAAAGAAAAGAGGTGACCTCCACCCAAAACCCTTTGTTTTTTATTTTCTCTGTGGGGAAAAAACTAAAATTTTGGCCTGTCCATCCGAGTCCATTGATGCCCTCTGGAATGAGGACACCGGCGTAGGCATGGTAACTGGTATTTCGCCCAAAGCGGTGTTGGACTAAATTCTGTAGATTTTGCAGATAAATGTCTTTATATCGATAAAAAGAAAACCCAGAGGAAATTAAGTATCTTGACCAAGTTTCTAGATCCATGGAAGAGCCGACCTCAGGCAATGTTTCCCAAGGAAAAACCCACAAAGACTGCGGGGCTTCTGTAAAGGTAAGTGCGTCCTTTACCACAACAGATTCATCTACAGAATCGTTCCCGCCATCAGGGAACATAACATAAGTTCGGTGAAGACGATAATCAATAAAATTAATCGGGTAAACTACAAGATCCGGCTCCAAAGGATCCAACCAATTCAGTAGTAAATATACATAAAGTGGACTATTCCCCGCATACGCTAAATAAAAAACATCCACGTCCAGGGCAAAATCCTTCTGGAGGGTTTCTTTTAGTTTACCGGCATCAATCGAATAATAAGCAATAGAACTTCCTACAATGATGATTCTTTTTTTGGTTTTGGGGAGATGACGAATCCTCTCATACTCATATAAAAAATTGAAAAAATGGTTCGTGTTCCAAGGAGATTCGTTGGGTAATAAAAACTGAAGTTTCCTAAAAACTAAAAAATCTAGGCTAAATAGAGAAATAAGAAAGAGGCATATAAATAATATCCGTTGTTTCATATACCTACCTAAAATACAAAATACACAAACGGTTTGCTATCCGCCGAAAACAAAACAATCAGAACGATAGAAACGGAAGCCAAAACTCCAAAAAAAGCAGTTTTTCCTAAGGAATTTTGCCATTTTTCAAACAAACCTAACAATCGCTTGTTGTCAGAAAAATAAAAACTACCGAAAAGATGCCCGAGAAGTATGATCAAGAAACAATAAAGAAAGTTCATTTCCATTGTGTAGGGGAGAGAAAAACCCTCTTTTTTAACAAAAAGCCCCTGTAGGTAGCACAGTGAACTATCAAAATTTACACTCCGAAAGAAAATCCAAAGCAAACTCACAAGAAGGAAGGTTCCCAAAATACGAATCGGCCGCATCCAAGAAAGGCACCATAACTTGGATCTTCCAGAAGACCATCTTTCCAAAATCAGTAAAATTCCGTGGCAGCTCCCCCAAATGACAAAATTCCAAGAAGCTCCATGCCAAAGCCCACCGATGGCCATTACGAGAAATAAATTCCTATAAGTGAAAAGTTCCCCGATTCGGTTTCCGCCGAGAGAGATATAAATATACTTTTTTAACCACTGGGAGAGAGAGATATGCCACCGGGTCCAAAACTCAGAAAACCCGGCCGAGAGATAGGGCATTTTAAAATTCTCCGGTAACCGAAACCCAAACATAAGTGCCGAACCTTGGGCAATGTCCGTATATCCCGAAAAATCGCAATATATCTGCAGGGAATAGGAAAACATACC
Organism: Leptospira chreensis; assembly: GCF_016919165.1. Classification (GTDB taxonomy): domain Bacteria; phylum Spirochaetota; class Leptospiria; order Leptospirales; family Leptospiraceae; genus Leptospira_A; species Leptospira_A chreensis. Next base: position 77,440 of record NZ_JAFFPS010000031.1, on the reverse strand, counting down.
AATCCATAGTGCCTTGGTCGAAACATCTGCTGGTCGCATAAAAACAAAGTCCGAAGTTTCTGCCAAATGGTCGGCGAGCACCATTTTCTTAAAAAGACCAAGTAGGATGAGAAAAACAGCAAAGAGGATGGGGGTTCTGAAAAAGGGAAGCGGCCTTCGAATTTGGGGCAAAAAGGACTTTGCGGTCACAATCGGACCTGCCACTAGCTGCGGAAAAAAGGACAAAAAAAGGAGATAGGACAAAAACTGTCTCTCCGGTTCCAATTCTTTCCGGTATACATCCACCAAATAGGAAATCGACTGGAAGGTGTAAAAAGAAATTCCCACAGGCAAAAGCCAATGGCTCCAGAAATCAGGATTCGTAGGATACAAACCAAATATATTTGCCCAATTTTCAGCAACAAACTGTCCATATTTAAAGAACCCTAAGATTCCGAGACTATTTATTAGAGAAATTGCTAAAATAAACCGGCGCCAGTTCTCCGAAATCACGACTCCAAGGAGTCTTGCTAAGGAAAAGTCAACAAAAGCAACCCAAACAAGTAGTAAAAAGTAAAAAGGATTCCAAAAACAATAGAAAAAAGCACTAACAATAAGCAAATAACTGACCAATATTAAACGGCTAAGTGCGTTGTAGAAGCTGTATCCTGGATTAATAATAAGCAGTAAATTGCGTAATATTTGCCAAAGGATAAACGATCCGAAAAAGAAAAGAGCATAAACTGCAGAATTGAAAAGCATAAACTAGATTAAATTTAAGCAATTATACATTATACTTGCATTTAACTCCACAATTGGGGCAGGTGCAAGTCACTTCTGCCTTCACTCGACGCCCTTGCGCCCCTTCCACCTTTCCCACCGCCACAAAATCAAAGACAATTCCCTCTGGAACAAAGTGCCCAGACCCGTATTTAGCCGTTCCTTCGATCAAATTGGAGCAGGCATGGCATTTCACCCTAAGTCGTATCGTTTCCGCCATAATAGAAAGAACGTTGGGCCGGAACACCCTGGTGGCAACCACTATTCAAACTACTGCCAATTTTACATACGGATGCATTTTGGCTACACATGACATTTTGTCACTATATTGATAGGATTTATCACCATTCCCACTTGAATCCTAGGGAATCGATATCGGCCCAGGTTTTAGTTACCCGAATGGATCTGCCCTGCACAAATGCCGGAAATTGGTCGTTTCAGTAGCCTTTTCCGGAGTTTTTACAGGACAATCTGACCCATTACCCAATTCGGAGCTTTCTATAAACAACAAAGCCTCCCCTTGCCTAATGGCTCCAAAAATGGCGAAATTACCCCTAAATTTGCCTAAATGGAACTATTTAGCATAGAATCGAAACTGCCCGCTTCTCGGCAGCTTTCAGGCTTTCCTAGTTTCATTTAGAGCCTTGCTTTGGATGTGGCGGTCTTTTGAAAAGAAGACGGGCCTTTGTCCAAACCAGTATTTTCTGGCAAAATCTGGGCACCGACCCAAATGCCTACCCCTTGTCCGCCGGATGACCAACATGCCGAGAATTGGTTGCCCAGGACAGAACACTAGCTGCCGTCCCGCGAACAGATGATAGGCACAAAACAAAAGCTAGGTGGCGGTGGGCAGGCAGATAGCCCCAGAATCGGCTTTCTCAATAAATGCCTAAATTTCGGCAGTTTTTATCGATAGATGGGTTGATTGGTGTTCTCGAGTGAATGAGGAACCTTTAAGCTTCCATAAATGCTTAAAAATGGTCATTTTTGTTGAATTTGATGCTATGTCCCCTACAGGACAGAATTCTGGATTCCGCCCTGTGTGCAGCACAGGAAGCGTTGCCACTAGGAAATATAGAGAGCTTTTAGGACTTTTTAGAAGAAGATTTGGGGGAAGGTTTCCCCTTCTTTACAGAACTTGCAGATTTGGATGTAGTACGTTTGGTTTTAGAGCTACTGCTGGATTGCTTTCTAGAGGACTTAGAGCCCGAGCGGTCCGCAGAAGATCTGTCCTCTTCTCCTGCCAAAAGGTCACTGGGAACCCGACCGTTGCGTTTGACCATGTAGATGAAATGTCGGACATACTGTGTGTATGGTTCCGGGATGGTCTTGGGGTCGAAGTTCTTAGCATCTTGGAGGAGCTGGTTGACAACGGCCAAAGGGAGGTCGTCCTTACTGGTTGCCATAAGAATTTCCAATCGTTTGCAGATCTCCGAGTCATTGACTTCGGTAGAGAGTTTTCGCATAGCATTGAGAAATTTTTGGAAGGCAACTCGCTTCGGCTGAGACATATCCCCAGAAAACCAAAAAGTCCTGGGCTGGCAATCGATTTTACAGAGAAATGCTTTGGGCCATTCTCAAAAACAGAAGCCTCTTCCAAGATCACTTTGTCTTCCATTTGGGAAAATGAACCATTCGAATTTAAGGAAACCGTCTCTGCATTTGGGAGAATCCCAAGGTGAGTTAACTCTTGCGCCGATGCATCGGAAGAAACGAAGGCTATTGTTGTTTGTATTTCTGAAGCGGGAATTGCATCAAAGGCAAGTTCCTTTTCTGCTGTCACAACCACTTCTAGAACCAAACCATCGCGAAGCTCAATTGGTGTTAAAAGTTCATCGTTTGGAATGATCACAGGGAGGTCGGCTTCGTTTGCGAAAAGACCGGAGATAGGAAAAATAAAAAACATAGAGAGCAGAACCAGAAGGGCGCTCTTTTGCAACTTTTGTGCCAGATTTTTTATTTTTTCCGAGAAAATCATAGGATTATCCTCAGTTTTCATCGAAATCAGGGAAAAATAAAGCTTTTTTTAGTCGATTTTGGCTATTTTTTTAGGATTTGGGAGCGGACCCGAAGTTTCCATTCCCAGAGAACAATTTCATGTTCCAGGTCTTGGGCCGTCTCTTGTTCCTTAGCAAGTAAGGCATAAATCATATGAGAGATCTCTTTGGAAAAACCTGAGTCCAATTCCTTTTCGAAACCTTCCACACGATATTCCAAAATGAGAACTGCCAACCGAAAGGCTTCTGTCATAGCAATGAGTTGCGGTTTGACTACATCCAATTCTGGTTTTTTTAATTCGTTTTTGATCATCACATCCAAGAAGGTTCGGATGAACATAACATCATCGGACGAGAGATGGAAATCGAGAAGGAGTTGTTTTACCTTATCCAGCTCCATAGCTCGGAGGTGGATTCTGGCCAAGAAGACCGGATTTTCGCTATAGGTATTTAAGTTCTGGTTTTTGGCAACGTCAGTGGCACGGACCTTATCATAATCGACCACACCCTTGTCTTTGGATTCGTCTGTTTTTGGAGACTGCGATTCTGCCGAAGTATTGATCCTTTTTTTGATCACAAGGATGTTCATACTGGGGTATCGGATCTTAAAGGAAACCATGTCCGAGCGGGGGATTTCTTCATCGACCACCAAAAACTGGGCCTGCTCTCCCCTCTCCCAAGCCGCCATCAATTCTTCTTTATTTTTGTAATGATAGATGACAACGGGTAGAACATCGCTAAGACTCCCCGTGCCTAAATAGATGGTTTTGATTTCGTTGGAAAATCCATGTTGGTAGGGGATGACGAGTTTACTTGCTTTGACATTGACAAAGGAAAGTTCTCCCAAATGGAAATGGGAGACATCAAAATCGTCTCCGAAAAACCCAACCCGGGGCACATTGACGACGATGGAATTATTCCTGGCACCCTTCGGAACTTCTGGGCCTGTTTCCGTAAAAACGACGTAGGTGAGCTTGGAAAGTCGGACTTTGACGAGAAAGCCAGCAGGGGTTTTCCGCTCTTCGTATACAGTATCATCCATCTTTACATTAAACCAAGTTGTTTCATTTTATATTGGAGGGATCCCCTCGAAATACCTAAGGCCTTTGCCATCCGGATTTGGTTGCCAGAAAAGATCCGCATAGCCAGAAGAATCTTCTGCCTTTCTAAGGCCTCTGTTCCACGCCGCAAGTCTAAATCTTCTGCATCGGGAATCTCTAAATCCATCTTGAATTTTCCGGGTTCCAAGTCTGCGGGTTCCACCTGGTTTGAACGACAAGTTAAAATCCCGGTGAGAATTGCATTTCGCAAATCAGTAAAATTTCCCGGATACGATCTAAATACCAATTCCTGCAAACTCAAAGCCCCTAATTTCAAACCCGACCGGTTCTGGGAATTACACAATTCTTCAAATATGGCCTGGACCAAAGTTTGCAATTTTGCTTTCGGAAGGAACCTGAGGGATGGTAGTACCAACGAATTTTTTCGCAAAAATCTTTCAAACTCGGGTAATAATTCCTGGCTCATTTCCTCAGGCCCGAGTAAAAATAGAGACCCAGAATATCCAGACTTTGACCACCAATCCGAAAGGATTTGCTGCTGGCCTAAACTCAAAGCATGGATTCCGACGAGGACCAAACTTCCCTGGCGAGACTCACTCCCCCAAACGGCAAGGGCCTTTTCCAATTTCCCAAAATGGTCTGGCAAAGATTCTACAACGAGAAAGGGGGCTCCGGGCAGCTGGGACTGGTGGATCCATTTGGCCAAAGTCTTCTTTCCGGAACCGGAGGGACCAAGGATGGTAAGGACTTTTTGTTTAGTAAATTCCGAGATTGCCAAATCTAAATTGGGAATTTCTCTGCGAGATAAGGAAAGTGAATTGTCTACAAAGACCGTTTCTTTGGCCACGAGACTGGGCCTGGTTTTACCCCACTCATTCCCAATTTTTTCAGAAAGGAGGGTGAGGAAAATTCCTGCGGGAAGCGATAGAGAATCGTCCATTTCGGCGAGTAGAAAACCGATTTCTTTTTGGGCGGATCGGATCCGAATGGTCATCGCATTTGTTTTTTTGCTGAACAATTCAAACTCGGTTCCGGAGAAAAAGATAGGTTCCTGAGAGCGCATTAACTCTTCCCAATGTTCGGAACCGCGATTCAAAAATGAATAATAGAAGCCGTCTTCTCCGTATCCAAAACTGGCAGACTCATAAAATGAATCTTCATCTTCTGCTTTCAAAACAACCACTCCGGCAGAAAAACCAAGCTCTGTACATAACCCATCCCACAAAAGAGGAAGGACAGAATCCATCCAATCCTTGCCTATTTTTTCGGAGGCAAGTAGGGAAATGGCTTGAGAAGGCATGCTATGAAACTGTTTAAATTTAATCACTTTGTCAAGTACGTACCTATTTGAATGTCGGATGTCCGACCAAAAGAAAGGAGATAGTTTTTGCTAATTTTCAGTATGTCGGATGTCCGACAATGGAGAGAGAAGAGACCAAAAAATCCTTTTTTTGCTCCATTCTAAAAATACAATTGATCCCAAATTTTCGGCAGGAAAGCATACCATTTGGGAAGGGAAAAAGAGATAGATGATCACCATTGCAGTTGCGAACCAAAAAGGCGGAGAAGGAAAAACGACTACTTCTTTGAATCTTGCCATGGGGTTGGCCCGTCGGAATCTTAAGACCCTCCTCATCGATATGGATCCTCAGGCGAATTCTACAGGAATTTTTCTGAACCCAGAGACCGTTGAGAAAGACCTTGCCCATCTCTTCCAAAATTCTGCCAGCCTCAAAGAAATTATAACGCCGGCGTATAACGAGCATTTGTGGGTAGCCCCATCTAGCATGCGTTTGGCGGAAATGGAAACAGTTTCCGTAAACTCCGTGGAGGCCCCTTATATTTTAAGGGACTCACTTTCTTCGGTAAAGGAATTTGATTTTGTCATTATTGATTGCCCTCCTTCCCTTTCCATCTTCACAGTGAATAGTCTTGTGGCCGCAAACTTTGTCCTCATCCCCCTCCAAGCAGAAAAGTTTTCTATGGACGGGATCATGGGATTACAACAGACAATTTCCTCGATCAAAAAGAGGATCAATCCCGATCTAGAAATTTTAGGGGCTCTCATCACCCAACTCAAACCCCAAACCCTTCTCACAAAAACCATCCTTCCGGTTTTGACCAAATACTTCCGCATCTTTGAACATACGATTTCGGATGGAGTGGCCATCGGAGAAAGCCATCTGGCCAAAAAATCGGTATTTGATTACAACCGAACTTCTCGCCAGTCCCAAGAGTATGAAGGTTTTATTGAGGAGGTTTTAAATGAGCTTAAAAAGTAAACGCCTCGGAACTCTAGCCGATATCTACCAAGCGGAAAATTTGGATGGAACCATTCGAACCATTCGTATGGACAGAATCCTACCCTCCGAACACCAACCGAGACAAGAAAGAAAAAAGGGAATCGAAGAGCTCGCACAAACCTTAAAGGTCGATGGTCTCTTACAACCCATCATTGTGTCCAAAGGGGAACGGGAAGGGCATTATAAAATCATCGCGGGAGAAAGAAGATACCATGCCGCCAAATCCCTTGGCTGGGCCGAGATCGAGTGTAAGATCCTAAACCGCCCTGATAAAGAAATCTATAAACTCGCTGTCATTGAAAACTTACAAAGGGAGAACCTATCCCCCTACGAAGAAGTGGATGCCCTACTCTTTCTCAAAAATTCCCATAACTACACCGATCAGGAATTAGGTGACCTTTTTGGGAAAAGTCGCAGTTATATGACAGAAGTCCTTTCCATCACCTCGATGTCGAAAGAAGACCTGGACAAATGCAAAAAGAACGAAATCTACAATAAGAACCTTCTTGTCCAAGCAGCCCAGGCCGCAAAAAAAGGAAGTCTCGACGATTTTTTAACCCTATTCCACAAAGGGGCTCTAAAGACTGTCAAGGACGCCAAAGACTTCAACAAACAAGTGAAATCAGGGGAACCGGGTTCCGCGAAAAATTCTCTTTTTTCTGGGTATAAAATTCGTAGAACAGGGACGGGAATTCAGATTCTGTCGGACGACGAAATTTTACTCGGAGACATCTACAAATTCATCCGCAAAGAATTAGTCAAAAAATACGGGGATTCGGCGTAACCTAGACAAGTACTAAGCAGTCAAGTACTTAGGAAAAAAATTTATAGTACAGCTCAGGAAAAATGCTGTACGAACTTGACATCTGCCGGAATCCGACAATAATGTGACATAATAAAACTGATTTGAGTTTGAGCAGGCGTTTCTTGTAACCCAAGAGACGGGGGATTTGTAGTATCCCAACCCGAAATATAAAAAAATTCCCCTGGTGATCCAGGGGGTCGGGGTTTCCCGAAGGAATGTTGTTGGATGAGACATAATTAACATTATGTCAGATAATGTCAACTCCTTCGTAAAATTTGCTTAAATTTGGTTTAATTTTTGCAGAAAAGCGGAGGAGCTTTTGTGAGCGACCAGCGGCATCCCTATATCCGACTGATGACCGACATCATAGATTCTGGTGTTTGGGCTGGCCTTTCCCATGCCGCCAAAACACTCTACCCGGTTCTATTGAAATTCAGTGACTATAATTTCAAACCGGTTTGGCCCAATACAGAAACATTGATGCGGCTCACCGGTTTCAAAACCAAAAAATCCATTGTCTCAGCAAAAAAGGAACTCACACGTGCGGGCCTACTCTACCAAGTTCCCGGCAATGGACGAACCTCGACCCGGTACCATTTTTCCTTCCACTATGAGGGTTCCAGAATTACCCCCCTGGGGGATACGAGCGTAACCCTCAGGGGGTCCGAATCGGAGACCTCAGGGGGTTCAAAACCTGTCGGTAAGGGGGGTGCTGACGGAACCCCTAACCATATTAATATAACTATATCTAATACAAACAATATACCTGCGGTGCCCGCGCCTTTGGAATTGGCTAAAGAAAAGGAAGAGAAAAAAGCGTTCGAAACTTTAGTGGAACTCTTTGGACCTGAAATTGCGCTGGAAGCATATCGAAAGGCTGTCTCTTTACATATGGAATCGAACGCATCCTATGTCCAATCTCTCTGCAGGGAGTTAGTCTCCACGCAAAGAAAGGAAGTGATTAAAACTGGGCAGAAAGTTTTCACGGAAGAACCCTTTTCTCACCCGGCTTCTTGGGTTGGATTTTTAGATTGGGCAAGCAAAGAATTGACCCAATCCTCTTGGAACCAATTGGAGCGAATCGAAGTCCAGACTGACGGGAACGTGATTGTTGTTTCCTCACCTCTCCAAGGACATTTACGCCAAATTGTGAATATGTATTTTACGGAACGAGTGAAACCGGCAGTTCTCGTTGTATTTTCAGAGAAAGAAGAAGGATCACGCCTCAGTGAAATTCGATAGACTGGATACAAAAACGGTAATTTTTGGAAGGAATCAGAATCAAAAAGCGCAATGAAAGATCATTTAATCCGCACAAGCCACCCCTACTCTCTACCGATCAAATCAGTTTCCACTTCGGGAACTTTCGAAGTCAAAAATGAAGAATTTTTATCCTTTTTTGAAGAAAAGGAGCAGTCTTCCCTTTCCTCCATCATTTTTCAATTTGATGACGTTGTGTATTTCAATGGGATTGAGCTTTTACCAGGAAAAGATGGATTGGATTTCTTTCCCGATTCCTTCCGGTTTGAATTATCCCACGACGGAAAGTACTGGGAACCCATTTTACAAGAGTCTTCTTTTCGGAAGTCTTTTAAAACATCAGCCAAATGGCTTTTTTCTCTTACTAGCGCTCGTTATGTGAAGTTTGTCTCGAAAATTTCGAGAAAAGCCAGTAACGGAAAAAATCGGATTAGTTTTGGTCAGTTAAAAATTCTCATCACTGGGATCCAGTCCATCCAGGCAAGTTCTGAATTTGACCGGTTGTATGTAAAAGAAAATCTTTTTGATACAAGACCTGACTATGGATGGTCTTCCAAAAAGAAAGAAGAACCAGAAGAGGAATATTTGATTTTGGATATGGGTTCTGTGAACCGCATTGAAGAGATGCGAATGCTTACAAAAAACGATCCTATAACTAATTTCCCCGAACGTTTTGTTACCTATTATAGCGAAGATGATCTGACTTGGCACCAGTTACATGAAGAGAATTTCTTTTTATCAGAACCAGGCACTTGGTATAAGTGGAGGTTTTCTGCGGTAAACCTTCGATTTTTAAAATTGGTTTTTTTCCAAGAGAAACAACCGAACAAAAAAGATTACATTACAGAAGTCATCGAACTCGAGTTATATTCTAGCCCAGATAAAAAAGATTACGGTGGTCCGACAAGAGAACCCCTCCCCTATGCTTCCGTCCTTCGTTCCGGGATCATTCGCCTTGCTGTGGATGGAGAGGTCAAAGAAGGAGTTGTGGTTCAGGCAAATGACAGACGCCTTCGGGATGCCACTACGGAATACCGTGGGATTGTGGAATTGGCATCGGATGGGGAAGAAAAACCGGGAGTTGCCGTCCAAGGAAATGATAAACGCCTAAAAATTGCCACCGAACTCACCCATGGTCTGGTTCGTTTGTCAAGAAGCGGAGAAGCCCGTCCTGGGCTTGTCGTACAATCTGATGATGAACGTTTGCGTAGTGCTTCAACCGATCATCCTGGTATTGTTGAACTCGCGTTAGACGGTGAAACTCGTCCGGGTGTGGTGGTGCAAGGAAATGATTCTCGTCTCCGTGTTGCCACAAAAAAATCCATTGGTCTTGTGCAACTGGCGGATGCAGGAGAAGTGGCTCTTGATAAAGTGGTGACTGGGGATGACCCAAGACTTCGTGATGCTACAAACACGGCAAAAGGAATTGTGCAACTCGCACCTAACGGTGGAGAGGAGCCGAATACTGCTGTCCAAGGGAACGATAAACGTCTGAGACAGGCGAGTACAGAGTTACATGGAATTGTGCAGCTGGCCCACTCTGGTGAAACAAAACCTGGTGCCGTTGTCCAAGGAAACGACAAACGTCTTGCGAAAGCTGGATTTGCCGATGCCGGAATTGTATTACTGGCAAATCACGGTGAAGCTGTTCCTGGTAAGGTGGTGCTTTCTGATGATCCTAGGTTGTCTGACAAAAGGGATCCGAAACCACACACCCACCCTTACGCAGAAAAAGAACATGATTTTAACTCCCATACAGGACTTTTGAAAATCACGGGAGAAGCCGAGGGATCATCCAAAGGTTTCATTCCCCCACAGGCAAAAGATGCCATCATTTACGGAAAAAATACAAAAGTAGGATCGGGGATTGCAGGAATTTCTTCGGGAACTGGTGTCTCTGGATTCGGAGATTCGATTGGAGTGTATGGAATTTCGAAAGGAAAAGATTCAAAACAATCCGCCGGAATTTTAGGTGCCGGGACTACGGCACCGGGTGGTCGTTTTCTATCACAATCTGATTTTGCTCTTATTGTGGATGGAAAAGGAATTCCGGAATTGGAACTTTCTGGTTCTGGAAAAGCCATCTATGCGAACGGAGAGTCCTTGTTTGAAGGGAATCTTCGCATTACAAAAGAAGGTGGTGAAGAGTGTATTGCTCGTTACTTCCGACTGGATGGGAAAGATGTTGTGACTGCGGGAGATCTTCTTGTGGCAACGGAAGAGCCGGGAGTTCTCGGAAGGTCCAAACACCCCTACTCTACAAACGTCATTGGTGTTTGTGTGGCAAGTGCCCATGTGATCTTTGGTAAACAAGAAAAGACTGTGGAATACGTGCTTGTAGCACTACTTGGAATCACAAAATTGCATGTGGATGCAACGCAAGTGCCGATTTATCCAGGTGACCTTTTAGTTTCTGGATTATCGTCTGGTCATGCAGTGAAAGCGGATCCGAGTAAATTGAAACCGGGGATGCTTGTGGCTAAAGCCATTGAAGCTTGTAAACGAGACAAAGGAAATATCCTTTGTCTGTTAACTTTCTCCTAAAAACAAAGGTAACGAGGTGGGTTTTTGAATAAAACCTGCCTCGGTTGCGCGCTTTAAAAGATATTCTACGGCACCCTGCCCTTCCTTCCCTAAATTTTTAGTAAATCCATTCACATACAAATTTATATGAGATTTGATTACCGCATCTTCTTTGTTTTGTGAATTTGCACGAATGTAATCCATCATTTCTTTGGGTTCCAAATAGGCAGCTTCTAAGCTTTGTCTCAGATTCGATTGGAACTTTAACGCTTCCTCTCTTGGGATATCGCGGCGGATAGCAATGGCACCTAAAGGGATGGGATAACCCGTAGAACTCTCCCACCATTCCCCGAGATCCACTACCTTTTCCATCCCCCTTGCTTCATACGTGAACCGTTCTTCGTGGATGATCACACCTAAACTGTCGTCTTCACTGGTTACCTTGGGAATGATTTCATCGTATCGTAATGGAGTGGGATTTTGTTTTCCATTGGTATATAAGGACAAAAGGAGGTTTGCTGTGGTAAGTTTGCCTGGAATGTATAGGTTTTTGTAATTGGAGAGATCTGTGTTTGTATTTTTTTTTCGAACGAGTAAGGGTCCACAACCTCTTCCCAAAGCAGAACCTGTTTCGAGTAAAATGTATTTGTCTATGATTTGGAAATAAGCAGCAAACGAAAGTTTTGTGACTGGAAATTTTCCTTGGAATGCGAATTCGTTTAGGTTTTCTACATCATAGAGTTCTTCTTTCACTGGGTAATTTGCATTACGGATCAGATGATAAAAGAGGAAAGTATCGTTGGGACAAGGGGAATAGGCAAGAGATATCATAGGCTAAAGAAAAACTCCTTCGTGGGTGTGATCCAAAGGATCCGGATGATTAAAAAGAAAAACAAGGTAATGGAGATGCCGAGAAATAGGCGTAAAAAAGGTCTTTTGGATGCCCCTTCGAGTAACAAAGAAAAAGGTAAAATCAGTGTGAACATCCGGCTGAGATTATCAAAAGACCTCCAATAGCCTTGTTCTGCAATGAGGATCACAAACAAACTTCCAAGAATCGGAATGAGTAGATCCACATTCTTAGAAAAGGATTCTTTTAGGGATTGAACGCTGACAACAGACAGGACAAGAAAAGAGATAAAGAATAGAATTTTCGGAATTTCTTTGAGTTTGAATTGGAAGGACTCCCCTTCCTTAAAACTTTTGAAAAAACCAAACAATGGAAGGTCTGTCATATCTCGAAATCCAAGAGGATTGGTACCTAAGTGGTTCGGAGGATGGATGAGTCCATATACCACCAAACAGAAAAATGCGAAGCCGGGAATGGAATAAAGAAATACATCTTTCCATTTTTTTTCGAGTAATGCCTTAAAAACAATCGGAACAAGAAATAAAACTCCCAATTCGCGAGTGATTACCATCAAAAGAAAAAAGAAAACAGCGAGGAAAGTTTTTTTGTTTCTAAAGAAATAGAAAGCGATGATTCCGAAACTGACAAAAAGAGAATCGGCAACAAGGAGTAGATTGGCATTTAAAGAAAAAGGAGAAAATAGATAAAAGACAACAAACCATTTTTTGGATTCTGGAAGAAGTGAATACAAACAAAAGACAGATAGAAAAAATAGGAGAAAAAGAAAGAGGATGGTGATTAAGGGATAATGAGAAAATCCAATCACTGCAGAAAAAACACCGGCAAATAGAGAAAGTCCGATTCTATGAAACCGGAAGTGGTAAGAGTCTACAATTAGGCCCCAATCTCCATAGGCAAACAAGTCTTTTGCGAGAAAATAGAAGAATTGGCCATCATAACCACCCGATTTGTAGATTACGAAATTCGAATCGACCAGGGTGGGATTGATTTCGTAGAATCCTTCCCAAATCCCAATCAGTGCCGAAAGGGAGTGATCATAGGGAGCTGTTTTGTAGTAAATCAGTCCCCCTAGCCCGCAAATGAAAATTAAGATTAGAAACCAAAGTTGGCGTAGCTTCACTCTTCCATTTTGCAAAATTTAACAGATTCGAAAAGGAATTTCTCTGGAATTTTACGAAGATTCTGACAGTTTGTATCCAAAGTTGGGGCAAATGAAAGAAGTTCTCGTTACAATCCAAAGTGTTTACCAGTATTTAGAAAAACTGGGCCCCAAAAAATCCTTCCAGATTTTGAAGAATCTGGGTTACGAAAAGTTACTTTCGCTCACGGGAAAGGTTCCTAAAGAGAGGCTGATTGTACTCACACAAAAGTTAAGTGAAGATACGGTGGTTGAACTCGTAAAACAAATCCCTGAGAAAATTCTTGTGGAGATGATCCGAGAGAATGAGGACGATGATTTAGTTTATTTTATTCATTCTTTACCAATGGCAGATTTGGCTCTTGTGTCTCGGAGCATTCCTCCTCATGATGTGGGCTTACTTGCCAAAACTTTGGGTAAAGAAACCAGTGTCGAAATTTTAAAAACTTTAGGGATTCAAAAATCCATTGCTCTACTCAAAGAAATTCCGATGAAAGATTTTCTTTGGCTTGTGAATGAGATTCATGTAGGGCCTATCATTCAACTTGTTAGCGAACTTTCCGTTGCGGATTGTAAAAAATGGATCAAACAACGCGGTCTCGAAGAACTCCCAATACTCATCAAATTTTTTGGGGTTTCCCAAGCGCTTACCATTTTTAAAAAGTTGGGGATGAACCAAGCATTGGATATGATGCATTTGCTTGGGACTCGGGAGATGTTGGAATTGTCTTTACTATTATCTAAGATGCATCTGGAGGAAAAAAATATTCCTTCCCTTGTTGTATTGAAACCAAATGATCTGTCTTCCAAAAACAATTCGAAACCAGCACCGAAGAAAAAACAAATTCCGAAAAAGAAAAAAACTTCTAAACGTTAATATTCACTTTGGGGAAGTAGATGGTAAATTTACTTCCCTCTCCCATCGTACTATCTACAGAAATTTCACCGGACATTTTGTCCACGAGGGATTTGACAATGGAGAGTCCAAGGCCCGTTCCACCAATTTTTTTATTATCTGATGATGGGATGCGAAAGAACCGATCAAAAATTTGGTTTTTGTAGTTAGGATCAATTCCAATCCCTGTGTCTTCGACAGTGATTTCAATTTTTCCATTGGTTTCTCGGATGGAGATACCAATCTTTCCTTTGAATGTATACTTCAGAGCATTCACATAGAGGTTGGTAATGATTTGCGAAAATTCAAATTTGATCCCCCTTAGAAAAAAACCTTTTTTGAGTGAGAGGTCCCACTCGATAGGTTTTCCTTTTGCCAGGTGAGAGTTCATGTGGATGACATCTTCTATGACGGCAACGGGATCAAAAATTTCTACTACTTCGGCTTCCTTATCTTTTTCCCGGGATGTGGTTAGTTTTAGTAAGTTTTCGATTAGAAAGCTAAGTCTTTTGGCATTTTTATCGATAACTTCCAACATATTTTTGTGTTCGGTGTTAAATGGTAGTGAAGTATCGGATTTAAAAAATTCCAAATATCCTCTGATATTTGTCATAGGGCTTCTGAGTTCATGACTTACATTGGAAATAAATTCGTGTTGCAAGCGTTCTTGTTCTTTTCTCTCCGAGTTCGGTCGGAATTGTACTTGGTAACGTTTTTTTGGAGAAAGCAAAATGGATGTAAAACTAATGTCCACTTCTAGTTTACTCCCATCCTTTGCGAGAATTTCGACATCGGGAAGGGACATCATGGTATCAGAAGATAGATCGGAACCAAACCGGAGTTGGTTGGATACTTGGTTTCCTAAAATAATATCTTCAATATTCATTTTAGTGATATCACCACGAGTGTAACTGGTGAGCGATCGGAACTGGTGGTTTGCTTCTAAAATACTTCCTGTATCCGCATCCACAAGAGCGATGGCTTCTCTGGAAAATTCGAATAGATAGCGATATTTTTCTTCCGAGTATTGGAGATCCACGGCGGAACGGTCCAATTTAATTTCTAAAATGGAGATTAAATTTTCGAGTTCAGTGATCTCTTCTCTTTGTAGTTCCATTTTTGCGTTAAAAGAATCTAACATGGAGTTTACGAGAACTTTGACTCGATTGTCTAACTGTAATGTTTCATCCGAGTTGATTCTGGAGTTATAGTTTCCTTGCAGAATGTCCAAAACAACTGAGTTTACATCGACGATTAAATGTCTGACAGCATTGAGTTTTCTGTAATTGATTTGGGATGGAGCATGGAGTTTTGATTCTGCGGGTTCTTGGAAACTACTCAGTTTCCTAACATCAAAAACTTTTTTTGGTTCTAGGGCAGAAAGAATTTCATCAAAGTCGAGAGCTGACTTTACAGCTTCTGGTTGTATGACCCGTCGGATAAGCCGGAAATACACATCTTTTAGGAGTGGGTTGAGTGTTGTTTCGTCTCCCTTGTAAGAGAAAACTCCCTTTTGCAACAGCGGGTGTGCATTGAGTAGGTTTTTTGTTTCCCCTACTCTAAGATGTGGGTAATAATGAGAAAGTTGTAAGTCTTCCCATAAATTTCCTGTAGTCAATTGGTTTGTGTTTTGTAAAAGGTCTATGGCTTTTTTGACAGCAAGAAGTACACCAGAGATTTCCCTTCCTGTTTTTAAAACAGCATCACCACTAAATGCTAGTAAGGTGGATGGGAAAAAAGATTTGGTTTCTAGAATCGGTAATTCGAGTGTGTTTGCAAAATCTTGAAAGTTTCTAAGAAAGGGACTTGAAAATGGATCAGAGACAAGACCAAGACATGATGGTTTTAAAAATTCTTTTTCTTCTAAAAAACCTGGGGTGTCAACGTAGCGAACTTTGACAGGATTTTTGGGAGCATACTCCTCTAAAAATTTTTCTGCATAGAGTCTTTCTACAGAATATTGGTGTGGAACGGGTAATATATATGCTTTGTTTCGAGTGAGGTCTTCTGGTTTGAATTGGAACCGAGAATAGAATGATAATGGAGAATGGTAGAGATAGATCCCTTTATAGATGCGTTTGAGTTTGGATTTTTTTAAGAAACTATCTTGTAAGTAAGCAATCGTGGGGACTTCCCCTGCCTCCACTCGACCAGCGTCCAGTAAGGGCATAATTGCTTTATGGTGTGTGTTGACGTGGAGAGTGACTTTGACGCCGAATTCTTCAAAGTATCCCTTTTTGTAGGCAACTACAACTGGTAATGAACTAAGGCGACTTGTTATACAAATCTGGATCACATGGCAACAATTCCAAAAAGAGGAATCGTTGCCAAATCATTCTATAGGGTTTTGTCTAAGTTAAGAAAAAATCTCCTGGAGAAATTCCGTTGTTCTTTTGGTATACTCGGATACTTCTTTTTCGTCCATCACCTTGGCGGAAAGGAGTGAGAGGTCATAAATGATCCTTGCCAATTTTTTCCCTTTTTCTGGGTTTACACCTTCGAACGCTTGTAAGGCGGATTTTACTAATGGAGATTTCGAGTTAACCATAAGGGTATGTGATCTTAAAATGTTCTTTGTGTCTTCCCGGTTTAACATCGAGTTCATTTCTGACATTCGTCTCATAAACTCTGGCAAAAGAATGACCCCCGGAACATCTAAAGATTTTAAGGCCTCGACTTTTACTTCGACTCCTTCTGCTGGCAAAGAAGATTGAAACAAATTTTGGATTCTGTCGGATTCCGTTTTGTTGTCTTCATTTACCAAGTCTTTCGGAGCTTCTTTGTCCACAACCTGGTCTGCAATTTCGGAATCCACTCTTTGGAATTTCCAATCTGGGTTTTTCGTTTCTAAGTGTTGGATGAGGTGGGAATCAATTTTGGAATCAACGAGGAGTGCTTCTAGACCTTGTGACTTTAACAGTTCCATATAAACGGAACCCATCTCCGTTTCATTGGCATAAAAGATTTTGTTTTGGTTCTTTTCTTTGTTTTTTTCCCAATATTCGGAAGTTGTAGAATACCCACCTTCGGAATTTTTAAAAATCAGGTGATCCTTCATAGCATCATAAAATTTTTCATCCGTTAGAACTCCGTATTTTACGAATAAAGAGATATCGTTCCAATTTTCTTCATATTTGCTTCGATTCTTTTTGAAATCATCAATGAGGCGGTCGGCTACTTTTTTGATGATATGGTTGGAGATCTTTTTTACTAGTGGATCGTTTTGTAAATAAGACCTGGAAACATTCAGTGGGAGGTCTGGGATATCGATGGTTCCTTTGAGAATGGTTAGAAATTGTGGAATGAGTTCGCTTGCGTTATCGCTCACGAAAACATGATTACAAAAAAGTTTGATTCCATTCTTTGATGCTTCTAGTTCATGTGTGAGTTTGGGAAAATACAAAATTCCTTGTAAACGGAATGGATAATCTACATTTAAATGGATATGGAAAAGAGATTCCCCAGAGAAAGGGAATAGATACGAATAAAAATCTTTATAGTCCTCTGGAGTGACTTTTGCAGGTTCTTCGGACCATAATGGTTTTTCGCGATTTGCTTTTTCATCTTGTATATAAATCCCTACTGGCAAGAAGTCACAATATTTTTTAATTAATTCTTTGAGTTTCCATTTGTCTAAGTATTCGCCGGATTCACTATCGAGATGAAGGGAAATTTTGGTTCCCCTTGTTTCTTTTTCTATTTGGGAGATAGTAAAATCGGTTCCGGATTCGCTGGACCATAAAACAGCCGTTTGGCCTTTTTTGTATGATTTTGTTTCGATGGTTACTTTTTTGGAAACCATAAAAGAAGAATAGAACCCAAGTCCAAAATGGCCTATGATTTCTGCTTTGTTTTCGGCGTTTTGGTATTGTTTTGCAAAGTCAGTAGCACCAGAAAATGCAATTTGATTGATGTATTTTTTGACTTCTTCTGTGGTCATTCCCACACCATTGTCTTCGATGGATAGGATTCTTGTTTCTACATCAAAGTTTAAATCAATTTTGTATTCGTTCCCACCTTCAAATTCTTCGGATAAAGAAATTTTTTTTAGTTTTGTAATCGCGTCACTCGCATTGGATACGAGTTCTCGCAAAAAAATATCTTTCTCCGAGTACAACCATTTTTTGATGATAGGGAAGATATTTTCCGTTTCTACGCTTATTTTTCCTGATTCTTCGGCTGACATATGTTATTCCTTTGTTTTTAATTGTTTAGCGATGATAATGGCTTTGGTTCTTTCTTGTTTGGGTAAATTTGGGAACGATTTTTGAGCTGTTTGTAGGTCAAAGTCTCCCAAAAGGGTTACAATAAACTGACTGTCTTCTTTTGAAATTTCTTTTTTTTCTAGATAGTCTGAAAGGAAGACATTTCTTTTTTTCCCAAAGCTTTGGACCATTTCTATCAATTCCTGAGACTGTTTGTGAAATACATACCTTCTATATCCTATATAGGAGGTAACACCCAATACGGCAAGGAAAACTAGAAGAAAAATAGGAGGAGCACTCGGTGTCTTTTTATGGTTCGCTGCTACTTGAGGATTCCTTTTGATTTCAGGAAGTACGGAGAGCTCGGGGAAATTAATAGTGATGATTTTGTATTGGTTTTCATTTAAAGAAAAAAAATGGAACTGGTAGGGTTCGAGTTGTACTTTGCTGATGGATTCGTTTTGGTATCCGTAAAGAAACTTTACCACTGAATAAAATCCGTATTCGCCTGAATCTAATTTTTGAAAGGTTTTATTTCTGGTTTGGGAAATGAATTGGATGTTTGAGTTCGGTTTTGGTAGCGGGCTGATCCCTTCATATCCACCTTCCCCTTCAATTGTAATTTCAAAATAGGCAGTTTCCCCTTTGTGAACCTCTTTCGGAAAGTTGGTTAGGTTCAATTTAAAATTGCCAATGGCTCCAGTGAATTCTTTTGATTTGGTTGGTGGGAGGTCAAGGACTGTCACAGTTGCTGGAGTTGTGTTGACTGTCTCTTGGAGAGAATTGAATCGCAAACTATCACCAGAGATGAATTTAGTTTTTCCGATTTGAAATCTCCCTGATTTAATTGCTGTTAATCCATAGATTTCTTTATCATAAGCTAATGTTTTTTTCGGGATATTGTTTCTATAGACTTCTGGTTCAATTTGTACGGATACTTGTCGTAGTGTTTCTGATAGAAAATAAGGGAATGAAATGGATTGGTTTGGATCTCTTTCTAGGAAAGGTTGTCTGTATCCATTATAATAAAGTACATAATAACCAACAATAGGTTCCCCTTTGTAAAAAACGGATTTGTTTGTATGGAAAGATACTTCTGGGGATTCGTCAGCAGGTACTTCGTCGGTTTCCATAGGGAAAGGATCGAAGAATTGGTTTTGTGAATGTTTACTTCTTTTGCTGACTTTGAACTGGGTGGATGGCGATTTATAGATTTTGTTGTCGTATTCTACGGAAATTTCTGGAAGTTTAAAGGTTCCTTCTGATTCCGTATCCACATAGAAATTTAATATCTGTGATCTGGAAACTTTGAAGTTGATGATTTGTGTTTCGGTACCACTGCCGACAAATCGAATCCGAACTCCGTTTTGTTTAATATTGGTTTGGATGGCTCGGAAAATTTTTTCGCCGTGCGCTTTCACTTCTAGTTTGGCATGTTCTCCGAGAGAAAACTCGTTTGGATAAAATTGAAACTCTACTTCAGAAGAAAGCATGGCAGAGAGTGGAATGAGGTAAAGTAGAAGGATAAGGACTGCAAGTTTACCAAAACTTTTCATTATCAATCGAACCTCCTTTTTTGTTTTTTAGGATGGAGTCTTGTGAAAGAGGATCCAAAATTCGTTCTGCATCCGACTTTTCTTGTTTTTGGTTTTCTTTTTGATTCCTTCTTTCTGGTTCAGGTAGGGACTCATTTCCTTTCTGATTTTGGTTTTGCCCTTGGTCTTTCTTTTTGGTTAAGTGTTCAATATTTTTTTTTGCGGAAAGATGGTCAGGATCGATTTCTAGAGTTTTGGTATAAGATTGTAATGCTTTCTTTTTATCACCTAGCTTTGAATAAACATTCCCGAGGTTAAAATTGGCCTTTGCCTTGAGATCAGGATCCGCTTTGGGATGGGCCAGAATTTTTTCTGAGAGTCCTATGGCATCTTTGTACTGACCCAGTTGGTAAGCTGAAGCCGATTCATTGTACAATAACCTTGGGTCGTCTTGGATATATTCTTTTGCTTTTTCAAATTCCTTTTGGCTTTCATTGTAGTTTTTGCTATGATAGGATTTGACTCCCCGCTCAATGGAGTTGCCTCCTGGGTCTAACTCCCATGCTTCTAAGCGACCTAATCCGAAAAATATTAGAATAAGAAAAAATGTATAAATTCCTTTGGGGATTTTTTGTACGAATAGATTTAGGATTCGTTCTAAAAATAAAAAAGCAAAGGCAGCAATTAAAAATGGATGGGCTCCATCTTCATTTTTGAAGTGTTCGATCATTTGTATTTTCTGTTTTTTTACGGTCTGAATTGTATCTAACAAAGCATAGGCGCCATCTGCCTGAAAAGAAACATCGTGGTAAGTTCCATTGTTTTGATCCGCAAGGGATTTTAATTTTTCTCCATTTATTTTAGAAACTACCAAATTGGGTGCCATTGGAGAATCGGATAAGCCAGCATCCAGAGTCACATACCCTCCCTTCCCGGTTCCAGGGTCACGGTATTCAATTACACTACCTTCTTCAGTGCCAATCCCCCAAACCATCACCTCGCCTGTAACCTTTGGCAAATTTTGATTTTCGTGGTCTTCTCCATCGGAAACAATCACAGTGATTTGTGAGGAGATATGATTGTTTTTCTTTCTGATTTTGTTTACTCTTTCGAGAGCAATGGCGAGGTCTGTTCCTTTTGCACCCACCATCTCTACACCTAATGCTTGTATGTAATCGGATACGGCGGTGATATCAGATGTTAAAGGGCAGAAGGAAAAAGATTGTCCGGCAAAAACAACAATACCGATTCGGTTTCCTTTAAGACTTGTCAAAATTCGTAGGGCTAAATCTTGGAATCGTTTGAGCCTGTTGGGTCTTACATCGATTGTGTTCATAGAAAGACTGACATCGACAACAAATAGAACATCGGCAGATTCAAATTCCTTTAAGGATTCCACTTCCGTGGATTTCACTTTATATAGAGAATAGAAGGCAAGGATTAGGGAAAGTAAGAGGCAGGTGAGTCTTGTCAGATAGAGCTTTGTATTCGCTGTATAGATTCTATTTTTTAAATTTGGATGTTCTTTTTTTAAATGATTGGCTTTAAGGTTGAGATACAACTTCCCTAAGATTACTAAAATCCAAATGGATATGGAAGTTATGCCAACCGTTGCTATCGAATCTATATCTATCATAGCTTTTCTGTGAGTGGGTAGATCATAAATAAAGCCACTATTCCAAGTAAGATAAAAAATACTAAAACTGCGGAGGGGAAATGGGTTTCGTGAATTTCCATTGGTTTGGATGGGAGATCCACGGTTTCTAATCCATTGATTTCGTTTAGCACCTCTTGTAATACTTCGGGAGATTCTGCACGAAAGAAGCGTCCCTTTGTGTTTGCGGAAATGGCCTCTAAGGATTCGTAATTAACTTCATACTGTCCTTGTTCTTTCCCGATTCCTATAGAATAGACTTTGATTCCGTAGGCTTTGGCGGCATATGCCGCGGTTTCCGGATCTAATTTTCCTGTGTTGGAGACGCCATCGGTTAGCAGTATGATGATTTTTGATTTTGCCGTAGAATTTTTCAGCCTGTATGTGGACAATACCAAAGCATCCCCAACTGCCGTTCCTTGTTCCGTGATATCTTCATCGGAGGTATCGGTGATGAGTTCGTCTAACGCATAGCGATCGTTTGATAGAGGTGATTGTAGGTAAGCTGCTCCTGCAAACAATACAATTCCAATTCGGTCATACAAACGTTTTTGAATGAATTCTCTGAGTAGTTCTTTCGATACGGTGAGTCGATTTTTTGGTAAAAAATCATATGAATTGACCATGGAACCTGAAATATCCAGGGCGATCATGATATCAATTCCATTAGTAACATCAGGTGTTAATCTGTATTTTTCTCCAGGACCTGCCGCAGCAATGATGAGAAACACAGCGGCTATATAAAACAAAACTTCGGTTAGTCTTAAGAATAGAGCTCGTAATTTTAAGAAAAAGTTGGTAGTCGGAGTTTGGAAGCGGTCAGATTGAATGAGTAGGATAGCACCCAATGGTTTTTTTCTCCATTGGTAAATTCCGAGTAAAAGGAATGGGATGATGAAAAATAAAAGATAAGGTCTTTGGAACTGATCCATAGTTATAATTCAAAGTCCTTTTTGATTTTTTCCCAAATAGAATTTGCTGTCTCCTTTGTGATTTCCGTTGGGTTGTCATCGTATTTTGTGTTTCTGAAATAGATGCGTAGTTCGCGAAGGAGGGAATCTTCGATATGAGTTCTATCGGACAATTCTGCTAAAAATTCGGAGTCTGTTTTTCCTAACAGGTTCCTTTCTAGTTTTTGTGAGTATACTTCTTTCAAATATTCACTGATTTTAAAAGCCAAATCTTTTTCATGGATTGGTTCTGATTGCAAATAGGTTTCTATGGTATGGAGGCGTTTGGTTGTTTCTTCCAACACAGGTTGTTTTTCCCAAAGAGCATCCATGACCTTTGGTTTCGATTTCCAATATATGTATAAAGCATACAATAAATAAACATTGATGGCAGTGATGAATAAGATAATGAACAAACGAAAGAAATAAGGCCCCGAAAACTGGAGGGGAGGCTCTATATCTTCGATATCATTTTCAATTCCAATGAGTTGTGATTTGACTTTGATTAAAAAAGTAGATTCTTTTTTTTCACCGTTTTCCTCCCAAGTAACAGGCAATATATAATCTCCTGGTTTGAAAAACAAAAGAGAGGCTTTTATTTTTGACTCTTCTTTCGCAATGCCAAAAATTTTGTAAGAAGGTAGGTTGTCATCTTCATAGAATTCCCCTTCCTGTAAATCCAAGTTAGATTCGTTTGTCTCTGTTAATTCGACTTGGTAGTGGACCGTATCTCCGACATAAATATCGGATTCCAAAACCATCTCTTTCGGTACAGCAAAGGCCGAAACGGAAGAGAATAAGAATATTAAAATGTACTTAGCCATTTCGTTTGCTTTTGAATAAGGGTAGGATTTGGTTAGAAAGTTTTGTGGTTGGGTTGATTTGGACTAAATTGACGCCAAAAAATGACTTCGCTGCTTTTAAGTCCTTAGTGTATGTATTTTCTTTACTACGAAAACTGACTTTTTCTTCTGAGATTTCCTGAAACATTCGAAGCCAAAATGGGAATTTGATACTGTCCAATTCATCCTTGATCCAAATCCCAATGGGTTCCCAAAGTTTGGGGACTTTGTTTTTTTCTGTATAGTCAGAAAAGTTAATAAAGTCAGAGATCCAATAACTAACTGCGAATTTTGGGTAAAGTTTAAAAGCATATTGATAGGCTTTCGAATAGTCCGTTCCATCGCCTGCGCTTTGTTTTGTGAGATTGGCAAAAGTGGAGAAAACATCAGTTTCTGTTTTTAACCATTTGGCTGAATTACTTTGATCTTCGGAAAAGCTAATCAGGAGGATGCGATTTCCCATTTTGATGTGGAATAAGGATAAAAAAAGAGCAATTTGAAAACTGGCGGTTTGTTTTATCCCATTCAGTGACCCGCTCCTATCATAAAAAATGATAATGGAAGCATCGCGTTCTACATAAAACTCTTTGGTGTATAATTCTCCAGTTCTAGAAGTTACGTTCCAGTCGATATACCTTGTATCATCGCCGAATTGGTAGTTTCTTACTTCTTTGAAATCAAATCCCCTACCCCGCTCGGACATTGTTAAGAGACCTTGCCTCGTCGAAGAGAATTTTTTCTTTGTTTCCCATTGTAAAACTTGAAGTAACCGTTTTAGTTCTGGAGATAACATTTAGGGAACTTCCGTGACAGATAGGATTCGTTTGATGATAGAATCTGTGCTGATATCCTCGCTAATGGCATCGATTGTTAGGTGGAGTCTGTGTTTAACGATTTCCGAGAAAAAACGTTGGATATCTTCAGGGATTACAAAGTCGCGTCCCTCAAGAAGTGCATGAATCCTACTTACTTTCAACATAGCAAGGCTGGCGCGTGGGCTAACTCCATGTTGAATGAAGTTTTTTAATTCACCATCGATGGTAGTTTCCGGTCTTGTGTTTCTTGTTAGGTTTACAATATAACTTTGTAATTTCGGTTCTACAAACACTTGGTTTGATATTTCAGAAATCTTTTGGATTTCTTTTGGCTGTATGATTTTTTTAGGTTTTTTCTTTGTGAAGTTCAAACTTCCGTGTTGGTGTAGGATGGCCAATTCATCGTCAAATTTTGGATAGGTGACAATCACTTTGAATAAAAATCGATCCAGTTGTGCTTCCGGAAGTGGATAGGTTCCCTCTTGGTCGATGGGGTTTTGTGTTGCGATCACAAAAAATGGAGGTTCCAAATCAAAAGTTTCGTCTGCAATGGAAACCTGTCTTTCTTCCATACATTGGAGTAGAGCCGATTGAACTTTTGCCGGTGCTCTATTGATTTCGTCAGCTAACAAAACATTGGTGAATATAGGGCCTTTTCTGATTTCAAAGGACGAAGTTTTTGGGTTAAATATATTGGTTCCAGTGAGGTCTGCTGGTAACAAATCGGGTGTGAATTGAACCCGAGAAAACTTTGCATCAATGATGGATGCTAAGTTTTTGGCTACAAGGGTTTTGGCAAGGCCTGGCATACCTTCAAGTAACACATGCCCATTGGCCACAAGGCCCACAAACAGGGATTGGATTACATTGTCCATCCCTGATATCGATTCGGATAGTTCCGACCGAAGTAGTTTTACTTGGTCGGATATTTCTGTAATTTGTTCTTTGTTTATTTGCATTGCGATGGAGTCATTTTTGGCATTGGTTTATCAATCATATAATATTCTGTTTTGCCTCCAATGGTCCAACAACCCATCTTTCTTCCTTGAGGTTCCACAGGTCCTTTTCCTAACTCTCTCCCATCTTCCGAATATTCAGTAGCATCTTCAGTGGAACGAATCACCATTCTTTTTTTTCCAGAAGGATAGAAATAAGTATAAGGGATACTCGGCTTGTAATTGAGTTTTAAGTCTTGGGTTTCTTCATCGATCTTTACGAGTGAAAAGAAAAGTTTTCCTTCTCCAAGAATTTTTCCCGTATTGTCATAAACTTTAGCAGATTCTAACATACTTTCGTTTGCCATATTGCCTTGGTAGCCGATCTGACCATTTTTATAGTAGAACTTCCATTCGCCGGTTCTTGTATGTTTTCGTGAACCAGTTCCGAATATTTTTCCATCGGCATAGTATTCTTTCCAAATTCCTGTTCTTTCATACTTAATATCTAAGTTTTCAGAATTTTCTTTTTTAGAATAAGTTCCTTCCGCTAAAATGTTTCCTTTAGATCCAAACATCTTCCATAAGCCAGAGCGTACGTCAGACGAGTAAGATCCTTGTGATTCGACTGCACCGTCTTTGTAATAATTGATCTCTTGGCCATTTTTTAAGCCGTTAGAAAATGATACCTTGGTTTTGATTCCGTTCCCATCAGCACCTACAAAGTGATAGGTCCATTCGCCGTCTTCTTCATTATCTTTAAAAGAACCTTTTTCGACCCACTCACCTTTGTTATTCTTTCGGTAATAGGGGCCATTTTTTTTATCATCAGTGTAGTTCGTTTCAGAAGTAACAACACCTTGTTTATCAAAAGTTTTTGCAAGTCCCTCTTTTTTTCCATCGACCCACGGGGTTTCCGCGAGAAATTTCCCTGGACTATCAGGATCTGGTTTTTTCCAAATTCCTGTTTTTTTACCATCCACATATTCTCCGACTTGGTCTAGTGTGGATTTGTATTTTGGATTTTCAGCTGTGGAACCTGGTTGTTCGAATTGGATGTATTCTTCCCAAACACCATGTTTTGGTAATGATTTAATTTTTGCTGGAGCAAATTTTGTGACTTGGTCTTCGGTGCATTTGGCACCAGCGCATTCCGCTTTCACTTCTCCGACGGCACGAATCCCTCCAGAGTTTTTGAAACGTTCGGTTCTAGTCCATTTTCCTTTAGAAAATTTTAATTCAAACTCTTGGTCACCTGACCCGTCTTTTATGGAGGCACCAGAACATTGGATGACTAGTGTTGTGATGAGTAAGCAGAGAAGTTTTAGTTTCATGTTTCTATCCTATCAAAGAGATGTGCGCGTTTTAATTTATTTACCGATAGCAATTCATTCGCAATCGCTATTTTCCCTCCGGTTAATTTATCAGAGAAAAAACGCGGAGGTAGTATATGGAATGCCCCCTCCCCTTTTACATAGAGAATTTCTCCATCGAGTGAGGTAAGTTCACATTCGAGTAATACTTTGCGTTTTGCTTTTTTGATGGGCCATGCACGGATGAGTAATTCCTTTTCGACAGGTGTTGCTTTATGGAATTTAAAACTCATGGTATCAGTCATCACGATATAACCTAAATGAAAACAGAGTCCACCCATGGCTTCATCTAAAACAGTCGAAAGAATCCCTCCATGTACAAAACCGGGAGCTCCGTTATACATTTTTTTGAAACTGTAGGTAAAATTAACTTCGCCAGTTTCATCATGAAAGGTGAAATCAGCAACGAGTCCTAATGGGTTTTCTTTCCCACATCCAAAACAAGTGTCGTGATGGATTTCGTAACCATGTTTGGAAGGATTTTCTATAGGTTTGTTCATTCAGTGTCCTTAATTGTTTCTTTTTCTAAAAATTCTAAGATTGTCGAGGAAACTTCTTCTGGGGAATCCATATGTAAATGGTGTCCTCCTGGAAGGATTACTTCCTTTATATTTTTTACCGCTTCGATCCTGTTTCTATATTTTTCGGCGATAGGAAAATCTGATTTATCACCTAATATGAGTAATGTTGGGCATTCGATGCGGTTACAAAAGGATATAATTTGTTCTTCTGTGTAACGAAAGAAAGAATTGTAGTGAAGCCGTAAATCCCTTCTCGGCTTTAGGCCTTTTGGGGTTTTTTCGATCCCTCGTTCCATAAGAATTTCTGCAGATTCTTTTTTCATATCCCCTGCTCGCATTCGAATTGCTACGGCTGACTCCATATCGGGGAAGAAGGTTTCTTTTTTTCCTCTGGGATGGAGGATTTGTTTGATCGCCTCAACTAAAATGTCTGGGGCTGACTCCGAAAGATTGGTAAGGGGTCCGAGTGATTCGATTAGAACCAGTTTTTTTATTTTTAAAAGGTTTGTTCCTGCAACTAACGTAGAAACTGCGGCACCCATGGAATGAGCCATTAAAATAAATTCTTCTAATCCAAGAGCTTGCGCTATTGATATAATTTCCAGTGTATACTCTGCAAAATAATAAACTGTGTTTTCGGGTTTGTGACTGGATTTCCCATGTCCAGGGAAGTCGATGGAAATGAATCGGTAATTTGGGAAAAACTTTGCAAGTGGTGCAAAACTATTGGCATTGTCTAACCAACCATGAAAGGCAAGGATGGGAGTCCCTTGTGGATTCCCCCATTCAACTCCTTCTATGGAGTGGAATTTTGTGCGAATAGAAATCGGCAACATATGCCTAAGGCTTTTCAATTCCTCCCGATTGTAAACATTTATCTTTTCGATTTAGGCTTGATTCTTTTTTGCTTTTTTTATGAAATTTGTTTATGAATCGTTTTCTTTTGATTGTTTTGTTGACCCTTCTGAATTTGTCGTTACTGGCAGAACCGAAAACAAAAAGTGTTTGTCTCAGTCTGTCAGATTGTGAATCAAAAGCGGATGCCACTTCGATCCATCGAAAGAAAATTACCTTACTTAGTTTTGGGATCGACGAGTATTCAAAAGATACTGCTGTTCCCAAATTAATTCCTTTGTATTTAAAACGTGCGAAGGCTACGATTCTCGAAGCAAACGGTGATACAGGTTATAAGGGAGAAGTGATTTTAAAAGTCACCCACAAACCAGAATACAAACAATCACAATTGTTAAAGGCAGAAGAAGACCTCCATTTTCTTGAGTCAAACAAGGCAGATCTCTCTAAAGAACAATCTTCTGAGTTATTAGAATTGCAAACACTGCTGGGCCAATCTAAGTGATTCGATTCTTTTTACTTTTGTTCTTACTTACTTCTGCTTGTGCACAATTCTCCAAGGAAGATCAATTCCAAGAAGAGTGTGAAAAAATAAGGAAGAGAAATTATATCTTCATGTCACCAATTTTTGAAAGACATATTGCCAGCGGAGATGCAGAGATGAATCGAACTGTATGGGTGGGAAATACAGAGCTGGCGTATAAAAAATGTGTATCAGAAGCAAATAAGAATCGTTATTATCTAAGATCGAACTGAGAGCTCATCCATTTCTTCTTGGATGAGTCTTGAGCCCGCTCGGAATGTTAAATAACTCCATACCCAACTGAGTAGAGTACTCACTTTATTTTTGAATCCAACCTGGTAGACAAGATGGACAAAAAGCCAACCAAGCCATCCCAAAATTCCTTTTAATCGAAATTTACCAAATTCAGCTACAGCGTCAGTCCTTCCAATGGTTGCCATATTCCCTTTATCAAAATAATGAAAAGGGGTGATGGATTTTTTCTTTTCGATGGATTCAATGATTTTGGCAACATACCTTCCCTGCTGCATCGCCACAGGAGAAACTCCCGGTAGTGGCTTTGTGAGGCCTTTGCTAAAATTAGCAGCGTCACCAATCACAAATACTTCTGGATATTCAATTGTCCTACAATATTCATCTACAATGATTCTATTCGCCTTATCCTTGTTAATCGAAGTATTTTTGGCCAATTCGGAACCTTCTACTCCTGCCGCCCAGATCACGGTTTTGGATTCTATGGTTCTATCTTTAAGGGTTACTCCTGTATCTGTAATATCTAAGACGGGAGAATTAGTTAGGACTTCCACTCCCCTACTTTCTAGTTTTTCTTTGGTGAAGGCACTCGACTTTTCACTAAAGGCAGTCAGTAACCTAGGGCCTGCTTCAATGAGAGTGACTTTGGTCATTCCAGAGTCGATATTACGAAAATCTTTTCTGATGATATTATGGGAAAGCTCAGCAATGGAACCTGCAAGTTCTACTCCTGTTGGCCCTCCGCCGATGATTACGTAATGCATAAAACTTTTTGCTTTTTCGTAGTTACCGATAAGTTCTGCTTGTTCAAAGGAAAGTAGAATTCTTCTTCTGATTGCTAAAGCATCTTTTAGATTTTTTAGACCTAATGTTTTTTCTTTCCAACTATTGTTCCCAAAATAACTAGTCCTTGCTCCTGTTGCGAGGACTAGGTAGTCATAGGTTTCTGAATTGTTTTGGAATTTTACTTGGCGGTTTTTGAAATCAATTTCTGTTACATCACCGAGTAGTATTTTTACATTTTTATACTTTGTGGTAATGGACCTGGATGGAATTGCGATGTCTGCCGGTGATAATACGGCAGTGGCTACTTGGTATAAAAGCGGTTGAAAGAGGTGATGGTTTTTTTTATCAACAACTGTGATGTCAAATGATTTGTGGTTTGCGAGAGTTTTGATGACTTGTAATCCACCAAATCCGGCTCCAACGATTAAGATTTTTTTCTTTATTTGAGACATTCGTCTACTCCTAAATAATTCAAGAAACCGGAAGAACAGTCTTCTACAAGATCCTGAACCAATTCAAATGCGGTTTCGTTCTTATAATACGGATCAGGAACAATGGGTGCACCTGAATCACTTCTGAACTTACCAAACAGGATGATTTTATCCTGAATTTTTATATCATTTGTTAGACTACTTACATCCAGGAAATTGTTCTCATCCATCACTAACAAATAATCAAAATAAGTTAGATCTTTTTTATTTAATTTTCTTGATTTATGAGTTAAATGGATTCCGCGTTTTTCTGCAACTTTTCGTGTCCTTGGGTCGGCTAAGTCACCATCATGGTATCCCGAAGTTCCGCAAGAATCGATTTCAAATAAATGGTCTATTTTTTTTTGTTTAACAAGGTTTTGGAAGGCACCTTCGGCCGCAGGAGAGCGGCAAATGTTTCCTAAACAGATAAAGAGGACTTTGGTTTTTTCTTTCATTTAATTTAGATAATAGATATATTTTTTCCCAGTTTCTTTGAGCCATTTCTCTGCAATTTTGTAATTTGGATTTTGTGATTCGACTATTTTCCAAAACTTAGAGGAATGGTTGTGTTCAATGGTATGTGCTACTTCATGTAAGATAATGTATTCGATGATTGAATCTGGGCAATGAACTAAACTTAAGTTCAAAGAAATCTGGTTTTTGGAATTACAGCTACCCCAAAGGGAACGCATTGTTTTGATAGATAGTTTCGTTACTTTTGTGTTTAGGTCTGATGTTGTTTTTTCTATAATAGGTTTTATTTTCTCTAAAAGTAATCCCTTTAAAGCAAGTTTCCCTTTGCGAATACGAGAGTCTTCGTTACCAATATTTGGGATCTGAATGGTTTTTTCGAGAAAGGTAACTTTTTTCTTTGAACCTAAATGGATGGTTGTTGGATTTCCAAAGATATGGGTTGTTTCCCCGTCTGCGAATTTTAATTTTTTAGGAATGTCTTTGGGGAGATCTTTGAGTTTGGAGAGAATCCATTCTTTTTTTTCGGTTATGAATTCCTCCAATTGTTTCTTTGGAACTCGCGCTGGATGTTTTAAAACGACTTTGCCATTTTGATATACAACAAGAGAAATATTCCGTCCTCTCGTTGTTTTCCTTTCGATTTCAAAATCTATCATTATATATTAGATAGTTTTATTCAGCCGTTTTCGGTACAACTTTTTCTGGATTTTCCGACTCGTTTCCAGACCAATCTAATTTGTTTAGAGCCCCAATTTCGATGGAATAATCTTTAATATTGATATGTGATTTAAACCCGCTGACTAAATTCGAAGCCAAGTCGTCGGCTGTCAATCCTCCTTGAGAGGTAAACCTACCTTCTGAAAAAAACCTCCGATGATTGATGCGGATATAACTAAGCCAGGTCGGACTCATTTTATAACCTACTTCAACTTTTGAAGCCCAACCCAATCCATAGTTTTCTGAGAAAAAATTGATGGATCGTTGCACATGAAAATCTCTTGTTTTGATTCTTCCGAATGATGGCATAAAACTTAAATCCATATAAAAATCTCCCGACGAATAACGGTAACCACCTCCGGAAAAGAACTCCCAAAGATCGTTGGAAAAACTAAGTCCGATTCCAATGGGGCCATAAAAAACGGGTGTGGTTTCAACGTATTGGTTCACATCGTAAAATAGATATTTAAAGTAAGAATACCTGGCTCCTATTGCTAGAAAAAATCCAGAACCTTCCGCCCAATAATTTGGATTTGCATTTTGGAAGTAATACCTCCCGTAAAGTTCGGCTCTATTTTCGAAGACTGTTGATTTACCTTTTCCATCGGCAAAGTTGCGACTTCCGGAATAAACAGTCGCTGAATCTCGATAACTCCATTCCCTTGTTGCGATATTGGTTGTATTTTCTGTTGATACGGCACCAAGGAAAAAATCTTCATCACGGGCTTCTCCCGATTTTTGGTAATTACCGGTAGTTTTTAGTGCACCACTAATTTCGATACGATCTTTAGTGAAGATTCCTTGGATGCCGAAGAGTGAGAAGGTTCTCGGGAAGCTGATTCTTGAACCACCGCGAATCCCAGATAAGTTGGGATACTTGTTCCCAGTCTCGAAGATATACTCACCACCAGATCTTTCTATTGTGGGTCCCCATATTACTTCTGCGGAGACCGAGTTTAAACTTAAGAGCAAAAATAAAAAGGGGGTCTTGGATATTTTAGGCACCAACGTAGGTTCTATTTTACCTAAATGTTGTAAATTCCTAAATTTAAACTTAGGGAGGGGTGGTTTTATGGTTCTTGGTTTCTTTGTTTGTTCTTCTATTGATTTAGGGGTGAAATGATTTCACCCCTAAGAGACATAATTAAATTGACAGTTTGGGCGGATTTACGCATCCTTTGGGAAGGTTATGGGCAAAACAGATACTATACTAACTGAAGAAGAAGCAGCTAAATTCGTTGGTTTAAATGCCGGAGAGTTTTCTGCAAAAGCGTCAAGTTTGAAGATACCTGGATGGAAGTCAGGGGAGTTTAAACAATCAGTTTTGCTTAAGTATTTTGAGCCTGCTGAATCAGATGGACTTGATAGTCATGTAATTGCAGTATCAAACCAAAAGGGAGGGGAGGGGAAAACAACAATCAGTTTGTATCTCGCAGAGGCCCTTGCTGAAAATCATAAAGTATTGTTAATCGATTGGGACCCACAAGCTAATGCGACTCAACTTTTTTTAAAGGAAGATGTTCCCTCGGTGATGGATTATTTAGGTTACCGAGGAAAAAAGGCTAAGAACATCGAACCTGCCATCAAAACGATTGGTGAAAATTTTGATTTACTTCCTTCTACATTGGAACTTGCAAACTTAACCACTCCTTATGAGAGGGACGATTTCGAATTATTAAATGAAGCAATTTTACCCCTTCGTTCCAGATACGAGTATATAATTATAGATTGCCCGCCTTCTCTTGGTCTTATCTTGGAAAATGCTTTGATCTGTGCTGATTATATATTGGTTCCGATCCAAACGAGAGCCTTCAGTTTGCAAGGGATTAGAGATTTGTATGAAACTTTCCAGAAGATCCAGAAAAAAGCGAATCAACGACTCAAACTTTTAGGAGCTGTTTTGAACCAATACGAAGGTCAAAAGGCTCTAGCTGGTTTAGCGGAAGGGGTAAAGAAATATTTTCCTGTTTTCGACACTGTGATTCAAAGGCGAGAGGCTATCCCACAAGCGCAGGCAAAGATGTCTTTTTTAGCTAAGATTGATTTGGCTACTATGAAAAATTTTAGAGATCTTGCAGTAGAGGTTAAAAATAAAATCGATGTCCAAAAAAACTGAATTCCAAGCCTTAGATTTAATTTCTGCTTACTCTGAAAAGAAGAAGAACCCTTCTCATTTGGAACTTAGTCAGATACTTCCAAATCCTACTCAGCCGAGACTTATCGGTCGTGAGGATACTGCAGATTTAGTGCCTTCAATGGAAAGGTTAGGGCTAATTGAACCAATCCTTGTTCGAAAAGATAAAGGTAAGTATCTAATCGTTGCAGGAGAGCGTCGTTATCGCGCCGCTCTTAAGCTGGGGTGGAAAGAAATCCCTGCAATTATCACGGATGCAAATGAAGACGTTTGTTATGAAATGTCCCTTGCTGAAAACGAAAAAAGGAAAAACTTAAACCCCTGGGAAGTCGGGAAAGCGATCCAGTTTCTCCGCAGAGAAAAAAGGAAAACAGCAGAGGAAGTCTCCGAATTGTTGGGTTACAGCGGAAGGTATGTAAAACAACTTAGCAGTATTGCCAGGTTGGATCAGAAATCGGTTATGGAACTGATGATCAGTGGGAAACCACTTTCGGTAAAGAACCTTGAAGAATTACTAAAACGTAAAGAAAATAGGGGGGGTGAAACCATTTCACCCCGAGTTGGATCTGGAGTCAGCCGTATTAGTATCAATTTAGGTAAACTTAGCGGAAAGGTCAGAGATAACTTTTTGAAAGAATTGGGTTCACTCAAAAAGAAATACGGAATCAACGAATAGAGGAAAAATGAAGTCAACTTTAAAACTTAAAACGATAGACGATATCGAAAGAGAGTTATCAATCATTATAGCTTGCGAGAAAAAACAGAAGGCTGACGTTAGTTTAACTCAAGTTTATGATTTTTTGGCAGAATCCATTGAGTTATCAATACAAAGGATTGGTTCTACAAACAAAAGAAATACAATCAATAAATTATTGGGTAAATACAAGTTTGCAAAACTAATATCCACAGGGAATTATACAAAAGCAAATCAGATCCCGGGATTCCCTCCGAAGGATTTAGGGGATTCTGATTCCGCTCTTCTCAGATTAAAAACGTCCCTTACAGCATTTAAGTTACACTCGGGTCCGTTTGCGGAACATTCAGTATTCGGTGAATTGGATAAAAAACAATGGGAACGTATCCATGGAATTCTTGGTGCATTCCTATTTGGATACATCCAACTGTATGGCGATGAAAAGTTAAGGTTTGCTAAAGAAAGAGAGCAGAAAAAAGAAAAAGCCTTCGCTGACAAAAAACACCACCACCACCATCATCCGCAAAAGAAGAAAGAGGATCAAGAAACGAAACCCAGTGGTCACAATAACCGTAAATGGAAGAATAAAAAGAAGACTCACCACAAAGGTAACAAAAACCAAGGTGGTGGGAATCGATGAAAATCTGTTTAATCGCGGGTAGTCACAGAAAAAATTCTCAGTCATTGAAAGTAGGGAAATTTCTCGCTAAAATATTAGAAACAAAAGGAATCGAAACTATACTCTTTGACTTGGGTGGGAATCCTCTCCCACTTTGGGAACCGGCAATGTGGGAAAAAGATTCTGAACTTAAAAAATTTTGGCTAGAGTATAGCGCTGGATTTGGAAATGCAGATGCTTATGTTTTTCTTTCCCCTGAATATGCGGGGATGGCAAGTCCTGCTTTAAAAAACTTTTTTCTTTATTTGAGTGGGGGAGATATCTCTCACAAACCAGGACTCATCATTACTGTCTCGAGTGGAATGGGTGGAAGTTACCCCAATGCGGAACTTAGAATGTCTAGTTACAAAAATACTAGGATAGTATACATCCCCGATCATGTAATTGTCCGTCATGTGGAATCTGTATTAAATGCAGAAACTCCCGAAGGCAAAGATGATGAATACATTCGCACTAGACTTACTTATACATTAAATGTTTTAGTAGAATATGCCAAAGCTCTTAGTTCGGTTCGGCAAAGTGGCGTGATTGATATAAAGACTTACCCTTTTGGATTGTAATCGCAATACCAATGGGTATTCCCACATTCAATATTAAGGTCACAATATAACCGAAAACTGGACCGCCGAACGTATAAGGATCAAAACTATGCATCATATGGATGACAAAGGGATGCAGAAGGAATATAAAGAGACTATTGTTTCCTATATAACAAATAAAATCCGATACCGTACGGTTGAATTTAGGTAAAAGTTCCCAAACAATAAAGAAGAAAAATATGGGATATACTAAGTGGTGGTTTTTGAAATCGAAAGCATAAACACCACTAAATAAAACAATAAAGAACAGAAACAAAAGAGAGAAAGTTCCGAAGATAAGGGAGACCTCTGTTTTTGGTTTGTTTATCTTTTCTTGTGAAAGTCCAATTTGAATCCCTAAAATAAAGAAGAATAGATAATTGAAGATGGAAATCGAATGGTAATCTTTTGGGAGGAGAGAGTCGAAAAATCCCAGATTGGAAGCTAAATTGATTAAAAAGGAAACTAGTAGTAAACCTTTTGAAAATCTCTGGTTCATTAGAAATTTATCAAATAAATAGAACAAAATATAAAATTGGGTTAAAAGTGGAACAAAGTAGAAGGGAGCAAATACCTTTCCCAGAAAATAAAATTCTACAAATTCCAATACAGCATAGTTGTTATATTTCACCAAATATCCAACCACAGAAGCAACAGTATAAGGTAGAATAAGGTTTTTAAGCTTAGAGATCCAATACCCATTTTTTTTTCGTAAAAAAATAGCAGATGTGAGTATAAATAGCGGTACAGAAAAACGAGATAAATTAGACAAAAACAAAGTTGTTCGAACGACTGAAGTGTCTGCTGGGTGGAAAAACTGAAAGTAAGAATGGATATGAATGATAACGATCCCAACCATCGCGAAACCTCGAAGCAGGTCAAATCGAGTTTCTCTTCCCTTTGAGGTAACCAGGGGATGAGGGAGAGAGTAGGGGACTTGAAAGACCCAAAGATACAAGGCTCCGAGGCCTGCTAGTATGATCCCTAGTAATTCCCATTCCATAAATCTCTTCTCCTTTAAGGCATTT
Organism: Leptospira chreensis; assembly: GCF_016919165.1. GTDB lineage: Bacteria > Spirochaetota > Leptospiria > Leptospirales > Leptospiraceae > Leptospira_A > Leptospira_A chreensis. The sequence goes on along the minus strand of NZ_JAFFPS010000031.1, from coordinate 41,808 downwards.
TCTTTTCAGATTTCCTGCAGGAAAGGAAAATGAATTCAGATTTTAGGCAAAATAGCCAAAAATAGATACAGGAGCCACGAATCAATGAGCAAACTCAACATTCCGCCAAATCAGAGGATCTTCAAAGAAGGGGAACTGAATAATGCGATGTACATCATCCTCCAAGGAAACGTTGAGATTTTTTTTACGGTAAACAATAGCCAAACTCGATTGGCTCTCATGAAACCAGGAGATTTTTTTGGTGAGATGGCTTTGTTTAGCTCTAATCCAAGAAGTGCAACAGCAAGAACGATTACTAATTGTGAAGTGGCAGTCATTGAAAGCAAACAGCAGTTGGAAAACTTTCTTGTTAAGAATCCGAAGTTTGCAGCAAAGATGGTTTCGATTATGGCAGACAGGCTTGCTCGTACAAATGAACTACTTATTAGTAGTATGGAAAAAGCAGTCGCTAAGAAAATTGAATTTAGTACGGATGTCGGGAAAGAACATCATACTGATATCAGTGATGTTCAAGATGTGGAATGACTATCCGTAGATGGTAGGTAGATTTTTTTTAATCAATGTAATTTCTAATATGGGAGCGTAACTTAAAAGATTTTTGATATTTACAATTTGACCTTCTGCCAACAAAAATTCTTTAAGAACTTCTAATGTTTCTTCGGGCGGGAGCGTGGAAATACTTGGATATTCCGGATGTCCTACTAAATTGAATTCATCTGCGAGTTTTGGATCTTCTAATTGTCCGTCTTCTAGGTTGAGTAAATCTTTCCAGTTCATAATTAAATTAATAGAGTTTGGTATTCTTCTCTATGTTCCTCGAACTTCAGTTTAAACCTTTCTTGCATTTCGCGAAATTCTTTTTCTGATTTAATTTCGAAATACTCAAGTACTTCTGGTTCCACGGTGAAGTAGTTCCCTTTTCCGCGACCGATATTGGCTAAAATATCTGCCAAGTAGATGATTTGACAGAGGATATTGTTTCTAGTTTTGCATTGCCATGGTTTGTGATGGTAACGAATGACATCTAAAATTTCCTCGGGGAATTTCCATTTTTCTGACATCAAATAACCAATTTCCGAATGTGTGGTACCTAGAGTGTATTCCTCCACCCATTCTGAAATTTCATTAGTATCGTCACTTCTAAGAACTCTAATTTGGTTTATTTGTCTTAGGTCCAAGGAAAGTAGAACCATTCTTCCTAAATCATGAAGTAAACCGCATATGATGGCAGGTTCAAGTAACTTGAGATGTTTTTTGCTATCTTCGATTAAGAATCGGGCATACATAGAAGTTTTAAAAGAATGGGTCCAAACCAAAACTTGCTTCGCATAACGAGAGTTAAGTATTTTTTTAGCACCTAAAGTTAGAAAAATGGATTCTAGATTTTTTAGTCCAATTCTTTTGACACCTTCCAAAACCGATATGATGGGCGTGTGTGCTCCAAATAAGGGAGAATTTGCAATTTTAAGAATTTCTGCGGTTATGGCTGGATCTTTTTCTACTTCCGCAGAGATTTCATGCCAATCGACATCCTTTTTCTTTGCTGTAAGGATCAGTTTTTGGATTTGCGGAGGAAGTGGGGGAAGGCTATTCACTTCGCGAACCAAAAGGTTTTTGATATTGATCTGATTTTCTTTAGGGATGAGTTGTTTTGGAATTCTGATGATCACTTCAGTATAATCCTCTGTTGTCATCAGTTGAAAGAATTGGTTAGAGATTCCGGAGTTTCTGAGTAAAATATGGATGAGAACAATCCCGAGTCCTGAACTTTCTTCGTTATCAACAGATTCGCGATAGGCATCGTTTATGTTTTTGTATCTTGCCGATGCCTGGACTCGTTTTAGGATTCTGTTTTTTTCTTCTGGGAGAATTTTTGCGTTATTTCTGACTCGAAACTCTATGTAATCTTCTTTGCAAATTGTACTTAAGGTAATTTTGAAATCGGACTTATCGAGAGCCAAAAACACTCGTTTGCGGTTGTGCCCAAATTCATCCTTATAAAGAGGGATTCCTCTAGCGTAATCATTCCCATTCCATAAATCGAAGCCTTGTTCAGAGAAAAAAACTCGTTTGCCGTTAGCCTTACATCCGTTTACTAGTAGTTCACTCAGGATGGTAAAGAGAATTTCATGTAGAAATTCTAAGGAAATACTGCGAACCACTCTCCCGATCCAAACATCCAATTCCGGGCAATCGATTTCCGAAAAGTGGACATATTCTTTGGAAATCAATTTTCCGGAAAGAAAGTCCTCCTGGAAGGTAATGAGTGGGGGAATCGACATGATAAACCTGTTTTGAACCTTGTTTCTCTTTTTGAAAACCGAAAATTTTATTTTGAAATTTCTGTCAGGATTCCGATAATGAAGACTATGGAACTCTCGAAAAAATCCCTTCTGATTACCTTTGTGTTATTTGTAGCAGTTGTGTCTATCTCTGCACAAGATACCAAACCGCAAGTTACCCCCACCGATGTGAACCAAGAGAATCACGATGCAAAAGAGGGACAAGATAAAGAGTTATTCGAATACTATTATAAAACCCGCCCTGAAAATTTACCACCTAATAAAGCAAAACTAGAATATAACTTGATTAAGACGCTCAAAAAAGAAATTATGAGCCGCGATTATTCTAAAGAGTCAGCAGAAGCCATCAAAAAAATTGATGCTTCCAACATTCAATATGAACGAGTTTACAGAGAAAGCAAATGGCTTCGTGGTTTTATGACTCAGAACACTCATCTAAATTATGGAGAATTCATGTTCATTATAAAACATGATAAATATATGTGTTTTGTGAACTTTGATGTTAATCCTGAGTTTTATTTACAACAATCTCGTCAGTCGCAGCTTGTTTTTGCAGCGAAGGATAAGTTCGAGATAGTAATCCCAAAACCCTAATAATTAAGGTAACACCGACTAATACGAGTAAATAGATAAATCCATATTGAAAGTACTTTTCTAAGTTTTCCAAGAGGGGGAGTGGTTCCTCATTCCCCCTGATTCGCGAAATAGCTGTTTGTTTTCCAAAAATTTTTATTTCTTTTTTATGAACTTCAATTGTATCACCTAACCGCAGTCTCTTGTAGATGGAATAGGGAATCCGTTCTGTGATTTCAAATAGGGATCCGTTACTGAGTCCGAAGCTATAGTGGCACTGATAGGCGATGGGGAATTGGTTTTTGACACGAGAGAGTTCCTGCACGATCGCAAAACTCCTGTTCCTCTCTTCATTTAAGGTCGCAGTTTCAGATTTTAAGTAACGATTTTCAAAGTGGACAAACGAATAGAATAGGGAAATGACAATAAAAGATACGAAAACCGAATTGGTGATCCAAACGGAAATTCGTGGAGACATCTAGGACTTAGATGGCTCCTCAAAAGACTTTAATGCTTCTTCACGGTCTGGATAGAATTGAAAAGCATTGGATAGACCGAGCAGATGAAAAACTTGGAGAATGGAACTTGTGACTCCGACGAGTGCCATTTCTTTATTTCTCTTCTGTAAGTTCATTTTTACATCCAAAATCATACGAATTCCAAGACTGGATATGTATCTGAGTTCGGAAAAATCTAAAATGAGATGTTTTCTGTCGGCCCCCACCATTTCGTCTAAGATCGTTTGTGTGATCCGATCCAGTGGACCCGATTCCATACGACCTTTGATTTGGACGATGACGGTTCCATTAATGCGTTTTTGTTCTATTTCGTATGGTAAGTCTTGCATGGATTCCCCTCTCTTTAGCGGAACAATTACAAATAATTTCTCGGGCGATAACCGAATCGTCGCCCTAGCGTAAGGTGGAAACGGATAATGTCTCTCCGTAAGAGAGTCCACTGCGAGTCCGCCATTCATTTCGGAAATAACTTCCACTTGATCTAAAGCCCTAAAATCTGCCAAGGAAAACTCTTTTTCTCGGGACTTCACTCGAATTTCTCGAGAATAAACATGGAAAAAAGCTTCATGTTTGGAAAATGGTGGGAATTTCTTAGGAAAACAAGAACTGATCCAACCTGTGGATCCAGCACCGGTGTAAACGAGGAGTCCAGAGCACTTTTGTTCTTCTTTTTTGCCTTGGTAGGAAATCCAAAACCGAGAAGTGAGATCGGGGCTATTGTTCCGTATAGAAAGTTCGCAAATGGCTGGGACTGTTTTTAATTTAGTACCGTTTGGATATTGAATTTCGGTATCAAGAAGTGACCATGACTCCACTTGCGTTTGAGCAAAGTTGTTTTTAACAGCTTCCTTCAATTCTTCGGCAGTGAAACCAAGTAGTGCTCCTACAGAGGAATCGGGATCAGAATTACAGCCAATTAAATGGGTATTTCCTGCTAAATGGGCCACATAAGTGAAATGATTATCACCTCCATGGGCCACAATCAAATCATACTTAGCCTCAACGTCGGGATCAAAATTTTCCCGAAACACAAAATCTGCATTCGGAAAGACATTGGTTTTTAGAAATTCTCTAGACTGTAGTTGCCTTTCGTGCGATTCCTGTGTCCTTTCAAAGACTTCCGGATTTTGGCGTGCGACTTCTTTATAAGCCTGAATGGAGCCATAAGTTTCCAAATCCAATTCGTATTTGGTACGTTTGAATACCACTACGACCTTTTTATACTTGGTTGAAGCCATGAGTTTTGGAAGAAATTCCTATTTTCCTTAGGGAAATAAAGGTTTTTTTACAAAAACTTCGTTTTTCTTAGGAAATTTGCAGAAAAATTGTATCCAAAATCAATTTAGTCTTGTACCAAATCATGTAGTTTTATAAATAATGTGTAACCGTTAAATGGTTTAGAGGAAAATCAAAGTATGGCAACAACTCCTACCCCAATGAAGAAGTCCGAAATGCTCAGCGAACTCGCTGAAATAACTGGTATGACCAAAAAGAGCGTGGCTGCGTTCTTAGACTCCTTTGTTGATCTCGCTTATAAAGAAACCAAGAAAAACGGTGCATTCATCATTCCAGGTTTAGGAAAACTTGTTAAACGCAATCGTCCAAAACGTAAAGGAAGAAACCCAGCAACTGGTGAAGCGATTGTAATCCCTGCTAAAGTTGTTGTTAAATTCACACTTTCTAAAACTTGCAAAGATGCAGTTGTGCCTCCTAAAAAATAATTTAGTTTGTGAACCCAGGAGGATGTCCCCCTGGGCATTTTATGGATAAAAAACCTTATCCTTTTTTACCTTTTGAAGATTCTCTCGTAGGAGAGAAAATTCTTCTCGTTTGGCAAGAAAGCCACCACTCAGAGAAAAATCTTAAAGATCATCTGTTAAAAGCATTAGATCTGCACGAAGATAGGCTCGTCTTCACACCCAATGCCATTAAACAAAAGTTAATGGTATCTTATCCCACAGAAATTCGTTCTTATATAGAAAAAGCGGAACCGTCAAATATCACCAACCTATTGTTACAGATAGCAAAAGGTAAATCTGAGTTATATCCTGAACCTGCACTTGACATTACCTTTGAGCTCATCGAATGGATTCTAACTGGATTTGATTTGGATGATGTACTTGTCGAAACCTTATCCGCATTATTTGGAACAACTCTAACAAACGATTTCGTTGATCAAGTCAGAGCTGAGTACATTAAGGAATTTAGGGGTTGAAGAAAATTTGAGTCCTTATCTTATTTTGGTTGTCAAATATTGAACTTGGTTCAAATTTTGGAACAAATAAGGACTTGTGGTTACCAAAATGCAAACTCGCACAATTTATAAATGGGGATCTCCCGACGTAGAAGAAAAATTACCAGAACATACATTGAAGTTTTTGGAAGGGCAGTTTCCCGTAGATAAAGAGTTTAAAACTTCACTCCCGAAAGGAGAACTTCCGCTTAAGTCCTTAAAAAAATCCAAAATCTCCACCGCTACTCTTACAAAATTAAAACAAATTGTTGGTAAAGATTATGTTTCGTTAGACGATGCATCGCGCGCAAGACATTCCATTGGAAAATTCTATACAGAAATTTATAAAGCAAGATTCGGTGAAGTTTCTGATGTGGTGGATGTCGTAGTATCACCAAAAAATGAACAGGAAGTAGCAGCAATTATCGCAGTAGCGAATGCCGGAAAAATTCCTGTGATTCCTTATGGTGCGGGTTCCACAGTCACGAAAGCTTTACAAGCTCCTAAAGGTGGGATCTCTTTAGATTTATCTCGCCTGAATCGTATCCTTGAATTCAATGCCATTGATTCTACTGTCACGGTAGAGGCAGGAGTGTATGGCCCTGTTTTGGAAAAACATTTGAATGAAAGAGGTTATACTTGTGGTCACTTCCCACAATCATTCGAGTTTTCCACTGTTGGTGGTTGGATTGCTGCAAAAGGTGCCGGTCAGGCCTCCACAGGATACGGAAAAATAGAAGACATCCTTCTTAGTTTAACAGCGATTACTCCTTCCGGAAAGTTTGAATCAAAAGCTTATCCTGCAGCATCCATTGGTCCCGACTTATTTCGGTTGTTTCTGGGAACCGAAGGAAGTTTCGGTGTCATCACTAAAGCAACATTAAAAATTCGCAAATACCATCCAGAAAATTCAGCTAAAGGTTCGTTTATCTTTAAAAACTTTGAAAAGGCTGTGGAGACAATGCGAGATGTGATGCAAGCCGGTTTTGGAAAACCTCATTTCTTTCGGATCCAAGATCCGGAAGAAACAGACATTTCCTTTCATATGAGTGGTCTTCATGGTGGAAAAGAAGACTTGTTCTTGCGATTCATCGGATACAAACCTATGGAAAGATCTCTCATGCACATCATTGTGGATGGGGATCCGTCTTATGCAAAAGAAGTATTAAAGAAAATTAAGAAAATTGCAAAACGAAACGGTGGATTTTCTACAGGAGAATCTCCTGTGAACAAATGGTTACACCAAAGGTATTCCAGTGCTTACCTTCGAGACTATCTAATGGATGAAGGGATTAGGATTGATACCTTAGAGACAGCTGTTAGTTGGTCAAATTTACATGAACTTTGGGGAAAAACTCGTGCTTATATCAAAAGCCATGAAAACACTTCTTGTATGGTGCATATCTCTCATGCCTATGAGAATGGGGCCAATTTGTATTTTATTTTCCTAAGTCCGATGAACCAAAAGAACGAAACAACTGACTTTATCAAATTTCACAAGGGAATCATTGATAGCATTCATAAACATGGAGGCTCTCTCTCTCACCACCATGGGATTGGTCGAATGTTATCTCCATGGATGGAAGGCGAAATAGGAAAAGAAGGCCTTCGTATTTTGTCTTCTGTCAAAAAGACATTCGATCCTAAAGGGATCATGAACCCAGGTGGATTGTTAGGACTTAAATAATGGGTGTTTCTGAAAGGAAAAAACGCGAGTTTGCACAAAGAGAAACAGACATTCTCCACTGTGCTATTGAACTCTTTCGAACCAAACATCCTTCACTGGTTAAGATGGATGACATTGCCAAACAATTAGAGATAGGTCGGGGGACGATCTATCTCCATTTTAAAAGTAAAGATGATTTGATGGCTCGGATTCAATACGAAGACTATGTCAGACTTCGTGCGCGGTTGGAAAAAGCATTGGATGAACAAACTGCCGTTGAAATGTCGAGAAAGGCAATAAGAGCATATATTGATCATTGTTTAGGCGATCGACATATGTACATCGTAGCCAAACAATGTGGCGTCAATTTAAACATTGATAATGTGTCGGATGATATGCGGGAACTTCTAACAGAGGAACGAACCAACCGATTAACTCTTTTAGAAAAAATCTATAAACAGGCCAAACAAGAAAACTTGATCAATACCAGAGGAACTTATCCAAACGTTGCTGTTGCTTGGGGTATGATTCGCGGTGCGGTCGAAGTCATTTTAGACGGGCATTTTCAGAACGAAATCAAAAGTGAAAAAGCCTATCTAGACACGATTGAACATGTATTATTCTATGGATTATTTTCCGGTGGTAACAAAGGAGAGACTTGATGAAAAAGATTAAAGTAATTCTAAATCCTGTATCAGGTGGAGGTCTTTCTGCAAAAGTTTGGAAACAAGTGGAACCGGAGTTACAAAAGAAGGGAATTCCTTATGTTTATGAAGCCACGACTAAAGATAGAGCAGCTCGTGATATTGCAAAAGACGCCGTCAAACAAGGGTTCCATTGGATCATCGGAATTGGTGGAGATGGAACCTTTTCTAATATCATCAATGGTCTATTTGAAAATGGAAAGTTAATCAATAAAAACGTTGTTTTTAGTCCCATCCCTGCCGGTAGGGGAAATGACTTTATCAAAACTGTTAAAGTTCCGAGAAATCCTAAAAAAGCATTGGAACAAATTTTAGTCGGAACTGAAAGGTTGGTCGATCTCATTGCAGTCACTTATACCAAAACGGACAAAACGAAAGGCAACTATCTATGTTTGAATTTGGCTGATTTTGGAATGGGTGGGGAAGTGGTTTACAAAGTCAATCGTTCGAGACTTGCCTCCATCATTGGTGGGAAAGGTGTATTTTTGTTATACACGATTCTTGGATTATTTACTTATACTAACAAAAAAATCACTCTCACTTTGTCCAAATTTGAAAAAATCACAAACAAATGTAGATTGATCGTTTGTGCTAACGGTGAGTATGCGGGTGGTGGGATGTGGTTTGCACCCAAAGCCAAACTCGATGATGGTAAAATGGATTTACTTGCTATCCAAGATGTGACTGTGATGGAAACCCTTCGTAAGTTTGGGTATTTGTATCGTGGGAAGTTATCAGACGACTCTAAAGTTATCTCCAAACAGATTACAGAACTTACTGCAGATTCGGAAGAAGATGTATTTATCGATGTGGATGGTGAGAATATGGGCCAACTTCCTGCCCATTTCAAAGTTCTCTCCAAAGTATTGCCGATCAAATGTTAATAGAATGAAACAAATTACAAAAAAAGAAAGTTCTCGCATAAAAGATCTTAAAAACGATTATGATATCATCATCATTGGGGGCGGGATCACCGGTGCCAATGTCCTTTGGGATGCCACCCTTCGCGGTTATAATTGCCTGCTTGTAGAAAAAAATGATTACGCATCTGGAACTAGCCAAGCTACTTCGAAATTGATTCATGGGGGGCTTCGGTATTTAAGAAATTTAGAATTTGCATTGGTTCGCGAATCCTTATCAGAGAGAAGGTATTTAGCAAAAATCTCTCCTCATGCCATCCGTCCCATGGGTTTTATCATCCCGATTCGGTCTTGGTTTGCACGAATCCAGTTGTTTTTTGGAATGGAATTATACAATGCACTTTCTTTTGATCGCAACAAAGAGATTGATTCCGATGTAAAACTTCCCAGATACCGATGGAATTCCCTTGCAGAAACTATTTATAAAGTAATTGGTTTAAGTCGAAAGTCCTTAAAGGGTAGTTTCCAATACTATGACTATGCCAATATAAATCCAGAGAAACATACAACAGAATTTATTTTATCTGCTAAAGAAAAGGGGGCTCACGCCTTTAATTATCTTTCTGTAACTACTTTAAAAAAACAAAATAGCGGTGGTTATACGGTAGGTCTCACGGATTCCATTACTGGGAAAAAAGTATTGGTATCTACTAAGGTGGTTGTGAATTCGGCGGGCCCTTGGGCTGACGTCATTGAATCGATGACTGGTGTCACTGCGGAGAAAAAATTGGTAAGATCCAAAGGAATCCATGCCGTGGTTCGTAGTATTTCTGGGAATGAATGTGTGGTTTTATCGAAAAGAGATGGGTCTCATCTTTTTGTCATTCCCTGGCGAGGAAAAACCATTGTAGGAACAACGGATACCGCTTACGAAGAAGATCCAGATCGATTCAGAGTCAAACAATCAGAGATCGTAGATTTATTAGATGAAGTAAATCATAGTTTTGGATTTGCAAAACTAACATTGAAAGATGTGGATTATTATTACGGCGGTCTTCGCCCTTTGGTGGAAGATCCGGGAAGTACAGAAGGTACTTATTCTGCATCTAGAAAATCAGAGATATTTCATTATGAAAAGGAAGGATTCCCTGGTTTCTTTTCTGCTTTAGGTGGAAAGTATACAACAAGCCGTGCTGTTGCAGAAACTTTAGTGAATGCGATTGATTTGTATTCGAAAGGAACAGAATCGCCTTGTGCCACAAAATTCACACCCCTTCTGGGAGGAAGATACCAAAGTCTCAAAGAACTTGTGAACGAACTACAACTCAAACATCCAAAAACTTCTGGATCCAAGTTAGAAACTTTAGCCAAGCGTTATGGGAGTGTGAGTTGGAAGATTTTGTCCTTGGAAGGAAACGATTTCTATCGGATTCCCAATGGAGAAATTTATTACGAAGAAGAAGTGGAATATTTGATCACCCATGAAGAAATTCTTCATCTAACCGATTTTTATTTTAGAAGGTCTGGGGTTGGTACTGTAGGAACACTTGATTCTTTGGAACGAATTCGTTTGGATAAAAAAATTGCTAAGTTACTTGGATGGAATGCAGATCGTTTGAAAGAAGAAACTAAGTCTGTGGACGAAAGATACAAGTGGTTTGTGGACTAAATGGCAAGAATCTCCATTGATATTCCAGAAAAACAAATTTATGCAACGGACCTGAGTGTTCGGATCTCGGACATTAATTTTGCGGGTCATTTAGCGCATGATGCGATTTTAACTTTAACACATGAATGCCGGGCTCGATTTTTCCATTCCCATGGTTGGACAGAAATCAATGTAGAAGGGAAGGGGATTGTCGTATCCGATGTAGCGATTGTTTATAAATCAGAAGCTTTTTTCCCTGATGATTTAGAGATGCAACTCTATGTGGACAATGTATCCAAAAAGTCTTTAGAAATGATTTATGTCATCACTCATAAAAACGGTGGAAAAGAAATTGCGAGAGCCAAAACTGCAATTGTATTTTTTGATTATGCGGAAAGGAAACCTTGTCCTATCCCGGATGTTTTTTTAAAAGCACTAGATTAAACTAGGCTGTTGATGTTTATTTGATTTTTGTTTTGATGGAGGATACGATTTTACGTTCCTCTTCTTCATACTTTAATTTCTGAATTCCTCCGAGTGGGTTTCGTTTGACTGCCTGATTCCACTTGGACGATTCCAGTCCTTCCCAAATGGAAATTCCCCATCTACCATATTCATTACGAATCCACTGCGTGAGTTGGGTGAGTGTTTCTGCATTTTTGTCCTTCCTCTTTTCGTAGTGAAGGATGTATTGTAATAGTTCTTCGATTCCTTTCCGTTTTGTTACCGATGTTTTGAAAATGGGTGGAAGTGTGTGGTTCGGAAGGATATCTTTGATAAATTCCAAAGTGGATTGTAACATATAATAACTAGAATTGGCCAGAGATTCTTCATCACATTTGTTAATGATAAAGGCTTCTGGAACTTCCATAATTCCCGATTTCATAAACTGAACTTGGTCGCCACCTAAAGGTTGCATCACAAGAAAAGATAAATCAGAGATTAGGGATACAGAGATTTCATTTTGTCCAATGCCGACGGTTTCCACAAATACATAATCAAACACTCTTCGTAAGAATCGGATGACATGGTAAGTATAGGGATTCAGTCCTCCCAGTTCCAGTTGGGATGGTTGGGAGCGAAAATATAATCGAGTGTCTCTTCTGGGAAGTGTGACACGAGTCCTATCTCCGAGGATCGATCCACCACTCACATTGGAAGAAGGATCAATGGCGACAATGGCCATTTTTTTATCTGGAGCAAAGTCTAAGAACATCTTGCATAGCTCACCGAGTAACGAAGATTTGCCGGCCCCGGGTGTTCCGGTAATTCCGATGGTGAGTCCTTCCTTAAAATCTGGTTTTTGGAGGGAAAGTTCCTTAAATAATGATTCTCGAAATTCTAAATTTTTTTCCGTTTCAATTCTCGAAATGATCTTTGCAATCGGATACTTTTCCCCTTGCAGTGCGTCGGAAACCAATTGGGATAATGATTCATTCATATCAATCAAAGGATGTTTGCCATAATTAAGAAATAAATTAGAGTCGAGAAAACTCCCATTACAAACCATTCACTGGGCTTTGCAATGGAAGTTAAAATCGGTTTTTCTGTTTAAACGAGAACCGGTTCTACAGTGATGATGTCGATGATTTTGTTCATAATCGACATGAGATCATAATCTTTTGGTGTAAAGATTTCCCGAATTCCCATTGCTTTTAGTTCGTCAAAGTCGGATTCAGGAATGATTCCCCCAATCACAACAGGGATTTTTGCCTTGTAGTGAGCAAGTTCATCAAACAACTGTTTTACGATTTCTTTATGCGAACCAGAAAGAATGGAGAGTCCAATCACATTGGCATTTTCTTCCACTGCGGACTGAACAATCTCTTCTGGAGAAAGGCGAATTCCGGAATAAATCACGTCAAAACCACTGTGTTTTGCAGAAACGGCAATCATTTCGGCTCCGTTGGAGTGGCCATCGAGTCCAGGTTTTCCTACAACGATTTTTGGTCTATGCCCGTTTGCTTTTGTAAAGGCTTCCACCTTCCCCCGAACGGTAGAAACTTTATCATCAGACAAAAAGAGTTTTTGGCCATCCACACCAGTAGGTGGGTTGTATTCTCCGTAGATTTCGCGAAGAGCATCAGCCCATTCTCCCGTTGTCACAAGAGCCTTCGCACAAGCAACGGAGAAAGGCATTAGGTTTTTTCCGTCTTTTGCAGCCTGTTTTAATTCATCTAATGTTTTTTTTGCAAGTTCTGCGTTACGTCGTGTTTTTGCTTCTGCTAAAACGTTTAATGTTTGTTCTGCGGATTTTGGATCTACTTTAAAGATACCACCATCGGAGTCTGTCATGAGCGGTGACTTGATTCCGTCGGTCCATTTGTTTTTACCAACAATCACAAGTTCATTGGAATTGATTTTGGAAAGTCTCTCTGTTTGTGATTTCACAAGTTGAGATTTCATATAACCATTTTCAATCGCAACAAGAGCTCCACCCATATCGACGATTTTTTGAATTTCAAGTTTGGCTTCTTCTTTGAGAGCTTTTACTTTCGATTCAATGACTTTCGATCCTTCGAAGATGTCTGGATATTCGAGTAGGTCTGTTTCATAAGCAAGGACTTGTTGCAGTCGGAGTGACCACTGTTGGTCCCAAGGTCTTGGTAAAGATAATGCTTCGTTCCAAGCGGGGAGTTGGAGGGCGCGGCATCTTGCATTTCTTGATAGTGTCACACCAAGAGACTCGATAAGAATCCTCCAAGCGTTGTTCTCTGGTTGTTCTTCAGTCAGACCAAGAGAGTTTACTTGCACACCATATCGGAACACACGGTATTTAGCCGTTTTTACTGCGTAACGTTCAGTAGTGATCTCTTCCCACATTTCTGTGAAGGCGCGCATTTTGCACATCTCTTCTACAAAACGAATCCCTGCGTTGACAAAGAAGGAAATCCGACCCACACACTGTTCAAATTCTTCTGCTGTAAAACAATTTCTTTCTTTGATGGCATCTAATACTGCAATCGCTGTTGCTAAAGCAAAGGAGAGTTCTTGTACAGGAGTGGCGCCTGCTTCTTGTAAGTGATAAGAACAAATGTTAGAGGGGTTCCATTTTGGAATTTTGTGTAAACTATACTCATACATATCCACGATGATTTTCATGGATTCTTTTGGAGGGTAGATATAGGTTCCGCGTGCTAGGTATTCTTTGATGAGATCGTTTTGAGTGGTCCCATTCAGTTTTTCTAGAGGGACACCGCGTTCTTCTGCAAGAGCCACATATAGGGAAAGTAACCACATGGAGGTTCCATTGATGGTCATGGAGGTGTTCATTTCTTCAATCGGGATCTGGTCGAATAAAATACGAAAATCTTCTAGAGAGTTGATGGGAACTCCCACCTTTCCGATTTCTGGGCGTGATACCTCGTGGTCGGAACTATAACCACACTGTGTTGGGAGATCAAATGCAATGGAAAGCCCTGTTTGGCCTTTAGAGAGGTTCTTTCTGTACAACTCATTGGAGGCTTTTGCATTGGTATGCCCTGCATAAGTCCTAAAAATCCATGGTTTGTCAGGTTTTCCCTGTCCATTCTCGTCCACGAGAAGGTATTCTTTTTTTTCGGCGGACATTCTTTGCCTCGTTTTATAAATTCTATGTATAATTGAAAATCTTCTGGAATATTTTCACCTAAAAATTTATACAGGACTAGGCAATTTGAGCCTTTTCCAAGATGCGCGACCCAAAACCTTTTTCACCACTTCCTTTCATTTTTAGCATCTTACTCTTAAGTTTGGGCTTTGCACTGTTCTCTTATTTTAGACCTTTCCCTACTACTGAAACCGAATGGGAGTTTTTGGCCAATATCAAGTCCGCTGTGGAAGAAGGGGGGCTCATTTCCGCCAGAGAGCCACTTGCCATCTGGTTTGTTGTGGCATGGAAGAAACTTTTTGGGACAAATTATATCCCTTCCTTTCTAGTGTTAGCCGGACTTTTTTATAGCCTTTTTTTGCATTTGTTTATGTTGTTACTCAGGTCAGAAGAGTGGAAACGTAACCATTACCTTTTGGTTTACCTTGCGGCTTTTCTCCCGTTTTCCTATGGGTTCCCCACATCCTATTTTACAGAAACCCTTTGTCTTGTGTTTTTACTTTTGGTTTTCCTGACATTCCGACTAGAGAAGATGACAGACCTTCTTATCTTCCCAACTTTCACCGCTCTTGCTTTCTTTTCTAGTTTTATCATGTTCTATCTTGGGTTTACTTTCTTTGTGATCTTTACCGGAATTCGTGGATCTAGGAAAGCTGCCCAAAAAACATCGGTGTTTTATAAAAAGAGAAATGTGCCCTTTTTATTTTTATTAGGTTATCTCGGATTTTTTATCCTTTCTCTATTCTATTTTTCTTATACAAACTTTTTTGGACCGAGTTCCATCAGCTTTTTATTTAAAACTTGGTACACTTCTGCACTTTTGATTTTACTTCCTTTGGTTGTGCTTGGAATTGGCCATGTATTATTAAAAACAGAAAAAGAATTAAATACCATCACGGCATCCGTTGTGATTGTTCTTTGTATTGCCGTTTCCATCTATTTTGTTTTCAAAAATTTAAAAACAGCAGATAAAGAACCTTGGGAACTCCAATCCAAAAACCTTACCAAAGCTTTTGGACAAGCTCTGATTTTAAAATCCGATCCCATCTATTTACCAAAAGAATTTTCCTTTGCTTTTTATTTCCAAACAGGAACCAAAACCAAATACATGCGAGAAGAAACGGTGACTGACAAATCGTTTCTCTATGTGAATGGGATTTGGAACCAAGACATCCAATTGGTACAAAAGTCAGGACTCTTTCGACGTAATTCTAGATCCTTTGCCATTGTTCCTATCAGTGAAAATGATGTTCTCATCCAAAGAGCCACTTCAGAAAAGATTAGAAACGAAAAGAGTTTGAATTTTATTGTGAAAAAAGTAGATGAAGCTTGGCTTGAAACAGCCATCAAACATCCGTTTGATGTGTATACTGCAGGTTTACAGAAGAAGTTTGGTTATTTAACTTTTTACTAAATCGTAAGTTTTAAGAACTAAAATCTTTATAGTAACGTTTGACTTTGTTTACGTACTTTTGTGTTTCCTCATAAGGAGGAATGCCTTTGTAACGTTTAACGGCTCCGGGTCCGGCATTGTAAGCGGCGATAGCTTTTTCCGGATCTTTGAATTCTTTCATAAGCCCTTTTAAAAACTTTACCCCACCACCAATATTGTCTTCTGGATCAAAGGGATCAGACACACCTAAAGATTCTGCTGTTTCCGGCATCAATTGCATAAGCCCCATGGCACCTTTGGGAGATACGGCTTTGGGTTTAAAATTTGATTCCGCTTTGACCATGGCTTTGACTAGATTTGGATCCATGCCTTGGGATTTCGCAATGGATTCAATGGTTCCCAAAATATCGGTAGGTCCTTTTCCTAGATCCGATTGCAAAGAGGTTTTGGATCTGTCTTCTGGGAAGGGGAGGGAGATTGCGTCTTTTGGTCTTACTTCTGCGGGACTGGGCAGGTTTTGTGCCGGTTTTGCCTGATTCCATTCCCTTTCCAAAACATCAGGAAAGGAAACGAGAGACTTGGGATTTTCTGAAAGTTTGGATAGGGACTCCATCCGATTTAGCACAGAAGATACAGAAGGAATATCAGTCAGTCTCACACTCTTAAGATCGACAGAGAGGGGAAAAACTGAAGAAAAAAATATGTCTCATTAGCCCACTGCGGGGTTAATAGCCTGTAAATCTTTGAGGGAGAGGGGTTTTATGAGGTAACCCTTGACGTTTTTGTATTCCGCAGAACGAGCTTTGTCAGTCGGGTCAATGGAAGATGTGAGGATGTAGATGGGGAGTTTTGCATATTTAGGGTGTTTATTTATGGCACTTAAAAATTCCCAACCATCCATAATCGGCATATTTAAATCTAAAAACAATAAATCGGGGTCTACGGTGCCACTGAGAAGGGCATTCAATGCATCCTCCCCATTGTGAAATCCATGGATTTCGTCAGCAAAGGAAAATTTCTCCATCAAAGTTTTGATGAGAAATGTTGTGATCATGTCATCTTCAACTAGGAATACCATACTTAATTGTTTCATAAATTACGAATAGAACCGAGCGTATTTTCTCTAAAAATAAAAAGAAATCAAGAAATAATCCAACCTCAAATTGTATGAGGTGATGTGAGAATTTCGGGTCTTAGGATCTCTTTTAATTTTTTTTCATCTAATAAACCGAGTTCAAGAACGATGGATTCAACAGACCTGTTTTCTGATAGCGCTTTCTTTGCTACAAGGGTGGCATTCTCATACCCAATGTATGGATTTAAAGCAGTGGCAAGTCCTGCAGAAGTTTTGACTCTGGATTCCAGTAGTTCTCGGTTGGCAGTAATACCATTGATACAATTGATTTTTAAAGTTTTACAACCAGCTGTTAGGTGCTCAATACTTTTGAATAGGCTATGAGCAATGATAGGTTCAAAGGCATTCAATTGGAGTTGTCCCGCTTCGGAGGCCATGGTGATGGTGATGTCGTTTCCAATCACTTCATAAGCGATTTGGTTCACTACTTCTGGAATGATGGGATTTACTTTCCCAGGCATAATGGAAGAACCTGCTGCCTTCGCCGGAAGATTGATTTCATTAAACCCACCTTGTGGTCCGCTGGAAAGGAGTCTTAGGTCATTACATACTTTGGAAAGTTTGGTCGCAATCCGTTTGAGTACGCCAGATAACTGTACAAAGGCGCCTGTGTCTTGTGTGGCTTCAATCAAATTGGGAGCTGCTTCCAGGCTAAGGCCAGTGTCGTTGGATAAAATATCGGTAACAATCTGAGAATACCGAATGTCTGTATTAATTCCTGTACCAATGGCTGTGGCACCTAAATTGATTTCTCCAATGAGAGAGGTTGCTTCTTTCAATCGGCTGATATCTTCACCTAACATGACATCGTATGTGGAAAATTCTTGGCCGAGAGTCATAGGAACAGCATCTTGTAATTGGGTTCTGCCAATTTTTAAAATATCTTTAAACTCTTCTGATTTTCTGCGAAAAGCGAATTGGAGCTCCTCCATAGCCGCGAGTAACCCTTTGATGGCAAAAACCGCAGCCACTTTCAAAGATGAGGGATAGACATCGTTTGTACTTTGTGACATGTTGACGTCGTTTAACGGATGGAGGTGGGTATAGTCTCCTTTGGCAAAACCATTCATTTCTAGGGCAATGTTTGTGATCACTTCATTAGCATTCATATTCGTGGAAGTCCCGGCCCCACCTTGGATCACATCCACTACAAATTCCGAATGGAATTCGTTCGCAAGGATTCTGTCACAAGCATCGGTGATCATCTTTGTTTTTTCTTTGGAAAGTTGGCCCAGTTGTAAATTGGCTTTTGCCGAAGCCCTTTTGATATAGGCAAGGGCCCGCACTAAGTCGGGATAAGTGCCAATGGTTTTTCCAGTAATGGGGTAGTTTTCCAAGGCCCTTAGGGTGTGGATCCCCCAGTAAACATCCGCGGGGAGATCTCGTTCCCCCAAAAGGTCGTGTTCTCTGCGTATGGTTTGGCTCATAGGTTTCTAAATTCTCTTGGATAGGACGAAAGATACTCGACCAAATCCAAATGGGAAGAAGATTTATGTTGCCGATGTCCAAAATCCGATCTTTCCTCCTCCTCTCCATTTCCTTCCTTTTCCTTTCGTCGCTTCTTGGAAAGGAAAAACAACCGACAGGTGCTTCTTGCAAACAAAAGGAAGAAACTGTAAAAACCATTTTCCAATTATTACCCGAATCGGAAAGGTCTTGTGTCGATATTGCCAAACTCGTACTGACAGAAGAAGATGAAGAGGGCGAAAAATTGGACAAAGAGTATTCAGAACTCTTCTTAAAGGTATGTGAGCTCAAACGGAAAAAACTTTCCTTGGAAGAAATCCGAGAGAATTTGGGGATCACAAAACAATGCTCCCTTGCGGTGAATGTCTCGAAAAAGAATTGATTCTTTAAGCCTTCGGAGTATCCTTTTTGCAAGTTTTATGCTAAAATACAAGATTGCTCTTTTTGTTTTCCTTCTTCCATCGGTTCTTTTGCCTTGTGATCCCTTCCCTCCGAAGACCTTAACACCTATCGATCATTCGGCGAAGGACAAAAGTTTTAACGAATTCAAAACCAAATTCCTAAAAATTCTGAAAACCAAAGATCGAAAGGCCTTGGAAGAAGTAATCGATAATGACATTCATTTTTCCTTCGGTGCGGAAGCGGGGAAAAAAGATTTTTTAAAATCATTCCAACTAACAGAAAAACCATCGACTTCCAATTTTTGGGAATTGATGGAGGAAGTTGTGAAATTAGGCTTTCGTCAGAACAAAGAAGGCCAGATGGTGGCTCCTTATTTTTTTGAAACCTTCCCTGGCGATTACGATCCTTTCACTCATTACCTTATCATTGGAAAGAACGTCAATGTAAGAGAAGATGCCTCCAAAGAATCTAAGTCCATTACGCAGCTTAGTTATCAAATTGTTAGATCAGAAGCAGATGATTTGGATGGAAGGCGTCTCGAAAAAGAAAGTAATTGTAATTGGAAGAAGATTTGTACACCACAAGGGAAACCTGGTTATGTATGTGACAGGTTTTTACGTAGTCCTCTTGACTACAGAGCTTTCTTTGAAAAAAAGAAAAACAATTGGCTCCTCACAATCTTCATTGTGGGCGATTGACCGTTGTTAAATTGAGACTCTTTGTTAGTTTTTTCTTGAAACAGAAATATAGATAGTTTAGATTTGGTGAAACCATTATCCAAGGAAACATTTATGTTAAAAAAAATACTTTTTGTTGCTTTAGCGTTTTCGCTAACCAACTGCTTGATCTTAAATCCTGCAGGTGCAACGATTGATCGTGAAAAAGGATCTGTAGTAGCTTCTCGAATTACAGATGCGGCCATCCAAACCGATCTTATCAATTCCACTGTTTTGGCAGGAAGACCGAGTATCTCTCTTATTAGTTTGCTTGCGGGCGATATTGCAAGCATTGACCCTGCAAAATACTATGTAAAAGCGGATGTGGATCAGTGTATTGCTGATATCCAAGGATTCAAAGGTTTTTTACTTGGATCACTAGTGGCCAATATCATTTCTTGCCAAGATTTGAAAACAGATGGTTTCATTACTGGAGATCCGTTCCCTAGTTTCTAATTTTTTTTTAAATTCCCTGCCTCTTTTTTTCTGGGGTAGGGAACCCTACCTCCATCTTCCGGGTCATATTCACCAAACAAACAAGGTAGGTTTTATGATCTCTCTCAAACAAGTTTTAAAAATTACAACAACAGTCGGTCTTGTATCGGTGATGGCATTTGCATTTGGAAATTGCCGTGGACACAAAGATTTCGAAAAACGCATCGAATGGGTGGCTTCTAAACTGACATCTAAACTCGATTTAGATGAAACTCAAAAAGCTAAATTGGAAACCATCAAAGCGGAACTCATTGCCAAACACAAGGAAATGAAACCAAAACATGAATCTTGGGCCAAAGAGATGGCAACACAAATTCGTGCAGAAAAAATCGATACGAAGTTATTGGATAAAATGAGTATTGATAGAGAAACTCGCCACCAAGAGATGCGTAAGTTTTTCCAAACCAAACTCGTTGAATTCCATGCGGTATTAAAACCAGAACAAAGGGAAAAATTTGCTGATTTAGTGGAACGTTTCGCAAGTCGCCACCAACCACCGGAAGAGTAAACAATGCTTGAGTTTGACTTCGAAACAGTAGTCAAAGAAACCAAATATTTGGTTCTAAAAACGGT
Organism: Leptospira chreensis; assembly: GCF_016919165.1. Taxonomy (GTDB): domain Bacteria; phylum Spirochaetota; class Leptospiria; order Leptospirales; family Leptospiraceae; genus Leptospira_A; species Leptospira_A chreensis. The sequence goes on along the minus strand of NZ_JAFFPS010000031.1, from coordinate 21,533 downwards.
CGGTGATACCCTCATCGACCGTTTTGATGATGCAACCGAAGATGTGGTTCAGGAAGTTTACTTCCGGGCTTTCAAATCTCTAGAGAAGGGTGGGTTCGATGGAAGGTCCAAAATTTCTACTTGGATCTACACCATTGCTCGTAACGAATCTCTTCGCATGAATGAAAAACGGTTGAAGGAAGAAGAAAAGGCAAAACGATACTTAGTCAAAAACAAAGTTCAACTTTCGGGTGTAAGGGAAGAGTCTAGATGGGAAAAAGAAGAATGGATCGAATCCATGCTTGGACAAATCCCTGAAGTATACCGCCAAACCCTTCGTCTGTATTTGGCTGGAAACACGATGGAAGAAATTGCAAAGGAATTAGAGATCCAACAAGGAACAGTGAAGTCACGTTTGTTCCGAACCAAAGAGTGGATCCGCAAACATATACCAGGAGGAAAAAATGAATTCCAAGAATCCTAAAAAATGGGAACAACTTTTGAATGATTCTGATTTCGAATTGCGGTTGGTACGTTCTACCAAAGCAAGAATTCGAACGGAAAAGACAAAACGGAGAGTTTATGCCAGCTTGGCAGCGTCCGCTTTAGTCTTTTCCCTATTTTTTTTCAATGAATTTGTCATTGAACCTTCAGAACTTTCAACTAACATGCATTACTTGGTAGATGAACTAAGTTCAGAGTCCATTGTGAGTTTGAGTATGGATTGATATTTATCAATGATAAATATCAGGGATTCCCTAAAGGAGTTTTTTAAAAAGAGAATGATTTAAGTTTTCTTTTCTGTCATACTAAACTCAGGGAAGTGAAAGTATGAATGCCTGCATCCTCTACCTCAACAAAAAGAGAATTGAAATGATTAAATTTGAATCCGATCAAATGCGATCTAAAACTTGGGAGAAACCAACAGAGGCAGATGTCTGGGATTTTGAAGACATTACAAACACTTTACAATCACCGAACGAGGTCATCCTTGTTGGGGAATCGGAACTCAATACTCAATACAAACGATGGTTAGTCAATCATGACAGAAACTTAGCAAAAAAACTCATTGCTGTGATTGGAAATACAAACGATACCAAAATCAATCAAGATATGGTCAGTCATTTCAAAGAGAAATACTTCCGAGGGAGAGGTTTCCAGTCTTAAATTGAATTTAGTTTAGGAAGATATGTCACAGTAGATGGTCGCAAGACTCTCCGTGGGCATGAAAGAACAAACGATAAAGTAAAAAACTAAGAGAAGTTAGAATCACCACTGTACCAAAGGCGGGAATCCATTTCGTTGGGATATGCTGTCTCCACCTTCCAACAAAAAATCCAAGGCCCGTGAGCGCAGGAACCGTTCCCAAATAAAAGAAAAACATCACAAGACCTCCCGTTAGCAGATTTCCAGTGGCGAAGGAAGCAGCATAAGCAGGATATAAAACTCCACAAGGGAGAAGGGCACTGACGATTCCAATCCCAAATCCAAGTCCATTTTTACTAAACTTAGAACGCACATGCTCTAAAAACTTTCGAATCCCTTTTGGCAAAGAACCAAAGGAAGAGGACTTGCCACCAGTATAAGTTCGAATGGCAAATAGAATGAGGAACAAAAAAGTAAAAACGCCGGCTACCCCTTTAATAGCAGTTAGATCCCCCAAAGCATTGGCACCTTTCCCAAAAAATCCAAGTACCATACCTAAAAAAGTATAAGAGATGACTCGTCCTAGATGATAAAGATAGATGGGAACTGCTCTCCCTGATTCTGTTTGTAAAAGAGAAACAAAAGGCCCACACATCACCAAACAATGAAAACTGCTGATAAATCCATACAAAAGTATGGAACCAAAAAAGCTAAGATTTGCTAGTTGGTCCATCTTGTGAATTTGGTTTCGTTTGGGTATTACTTTGCGGATATTCTTCTTCGAAGAACATTCGATACTTGGGAGACTCTATGTCTTCAAACTGACCTTTGCGAAAGGCTGTGATAAAAACATAAAGAAAGAAGGCGGCAATACACATTGCCATGGGGATGGTTAAGTAGAGGGCTTCCATTGGGGGATCCTAAATCTAATGGATAGAGAATTGAGAAGGACTGTCAAGCTAGAACAAGCCATAAACACGGCACAGATCACAGGTAACATCAGTCCAAACATGGCTAGAGGCAACATGATGGAATTGTAACAGAAAGAGATGATGATATTCTGTAAAATCACCTCTCTTGTTTTTTTAGCAGAGAGTAGGGAATGGACCAGTCCATTTAAATTCCCTGAAGTCAAAACCACATCTGATTTTTCTAGAGAAAGATCCTCTGCCTCTGTATGAGAAATGGATACATTGGCTTGTGCCAAAGACAAACTATCATTGATCCCATCTCCCACCATGATGACTATATTTCCTTTGTTTTGAGACGAACTGATGAGATTTCTTTTGTCTTCTGGGGAAAGGTCGGATGTATATTTTTCAATTCCCAGTGATTCAGCAATGAATCGTACCGCTGGATAACGATCCCCAGAGAGGATGGAAATGTTCGGAACAAAGTGTTTGAGTAAGGATACAAAAGAACGGGTGCCCGGTCGGATTTCATCTGCGAGTAGAAAATTTCCTAAATAGATTCCGTTCACTGCAAGTAGGATTAAAGAACCTTCTCCTTCCGGTAAAGTTTCCATAAGAATGTTTTCGGATTCAAGAAGAGATTTGTTTCCTATGAGAACTGCAAATACTTTAGAATCTATTTCTAAATTTGCTTTCACACCTTTTCCGGGAATATTCTCTAAATTGAGTAATTGGATGCAGTTTGCTCTATCTTTGACAGAACTAAAAGGTTCTAGATACTTCACAAGGGATTTGGCTAATGGGTGGTTTACTTCTTTTTCTACTCGGTAAACAAGAGGTAGGTGGTCGTCAGCCACGGAAACTTGTCTCACTAAAAACTTACCTTCGGTGAGAGTCCCTGTTTTGTCTAAAAAGATGGTATTGGCTTTTGCCAGTGCTTCCACAACAGAAGGATTTTTTAAAAGGACTCCTTTATCCGCATTCAGAATATGATTGGTGACAAGGGCTGTCGGAACTGAGATCCCTAAAGCACAAGGACAGGCCACAATAAGAACCGAAATGGTTGTGACAAGGCTCTGTTCTAGATTTCCTCCCGATACAAAATACCAAACAAAGAAACAAAGGATGGCAAGTCCAAAGACAACAGTGATGAAATAGGATGCGATTCTTTCTGTTAAAATTTGTAATTTAGGTTTGAGATGTAAGGCTTCTTCTAACCGTAGTTTGAGGGAGGACAAGGTGGAGGCATGGTAATCGGAACCCGCGATGATAAAGGCTGGGTTATCCATAGCAAGAGAGCCAGCAAGGATGGGGTCACCTTTTTTCTTTCGAATGGGTAAGGACTCACCAGTCAAAAAAGATTCATCCAGATAAGTTTGTTCAGAGATAAGAACGGCATCCACAGGGATTCGTTTCCCTGGGGCCACTCGGATGGTATCACCGATTTTGATCTCAGTACTCGGGATCAAACTTTCTCCTGATTCAGTCACACGGATGGAGGTCTCGGGGAGTTTACAAAGAATGGATTCGAGTTTATCAGAAGCAAAGACCCTTGCTTTTTCTTCGAAGTATTTCCCTATCAAAATAAAGAAGTAAATCATTGCTACCGAATCAAAGTATACTTCTCCAATGTCAGTGAGTGTTACATAAACGGAATAGAAGTAAGCCATAGAGATTCCTAAAAATAACAGGAAGTCCATGGATAGGGTGCGCCGTTTGACGCTTGTTATAAATCCGGACATAAACGGATATCCAGAATACAAATATGCAGGGGTGGCAAATACCCAGGAAGCATAATGGAAGAGACGTTTGATGTCCAAATCAATTCCAGAAAAATATCCCGAGTATAAAGCCACACTCAAAATCATAATATTACCAAAACAAAATCCAGCCACACCAATCCGAAGGAGTAGGGTTTTTAGCTGTTTTGTTTTTTCGAGTGTTCCTTCTGTTGGGGAGAATAGGACTGGTTTGTAACCAATGGCACGGATGAGTGTTAGGATACGGGAGATTTTGATTTTAGAACGATCAAAACGAACTCTCGCTCGCCCAGAAGCGAAATTGATTTGAGCAGAAAGAATCCCGTCTTCTTCATTTAAAACTTTTTCATTGATCCAAACACAAGCAGAACAATGAATATTTGTGATTTGAATCGAAACTTCGGAATAGTCTCCCGATGTACGAACAAATTTTTCGTATACTAGATCGTTTTCAAGTTCCGTATCTGAGTCCTCGATACGAACGGGATCGAGTTTGGTATTTCCTTTTAAATTATAATAATAACTTCCACCTAACGAATTGATAATGGAATAAACCGTCTCACAACCTTCGCAACAAAATACCTTTGTATCGCTTCCAACCTTGGCTTCAATCCTCACCAATCGGATGGGATTCCCACAATGGTCACATTCGGTTTTTGTTGCGTGAGTTAGGCTATCGTTCATTGCACTAAGATCTTTCCTTCTCTTTCAAAGGATTTGCCTTCAATGTCTGCAACCAGTCGCAAATTCCAAGTTCCCTTTTCTACAAGAGGGATTCTTCCACTAAAACCATTGGCATTTTGTTTTAAGTTGTAATGTGCTGTGTTCTTTGTGGTCGCATTTCGTTCCAGAAACACTGTGATCGAACTTGCTTGGGTGAGGGCCCCCGCTTTTTCTAATTGCACAGCGATTTCAGATTCTCCTAAAGGTAGGATGGTTTGGTTGTCCCAGTTGGATTTAATCAGAAAACCTTGTTTCAAAAGTTCTTTTTGATTCTCGATGGCCTTTTCATAGTTCAGACCAATTTCGTAATAGTTTTTATCCATTACAGGTTCAAAACTTTTGTAAGTGAGACGGATCGTGTAAAAAGTAGCCGCCACAAGGGCTGTAAAACTAAAGAGAACCACATACATGGCACTTCGTAGACTTGGGTGTAAATCTTTAAACATCACTACCTCCTTGGTAATGTTAAGGAGAGTTTTTTCTCCAATCGTTCGTCTGGATCCTCTGCATTGTTTAATACAATGGAACCTGGTAAGTAACCTTCATTTAATTCTTGTTCTGTGAGAGATTCTGTCTCTAGAACCACAGAGATACTTTTAATTTCGCCTGATCCTAATTTGAATTGGTTGTTTTCTTCTCCAGAACGAACTAGAATTTTTTTCCCATGTCTTGTATCAAAGGCAGAGAGTTGAAATTCTTTTTCTACCGGAGCAATATTTTGAATACGAAGGGCCACAAAGGCCCTGATTTTATTATCAGGAATCAAAATCGGTGGCATCGATTTATTGGATGCTGCAATCATCGACATAGGACTTCTTGTGATGAGCTGAATGGTTGCACCAACGATGACAACTGTAAGTAGAATCGCGTAGATAACTGTCCTTGGTCGAATCCATTTGATTTTTTCACCAGTTTCAATTTGTTTGAGAGAAAAATATCCGATCAGTGTTTTTTTGTTTTCTTTTGCCATGATGGATGTACAAGCATCCACACATTTTCCGCAGGCCACACAACCTACTTGAAGGCCATCGCGAATATCGATACCTGTGGGACAAACCACCACACACATATTACAAGATATACAATCTCCAATTTTGGTTTTTCCATCTCGACGAGGTTCCCCTCGTTTGAAGTCATAAGTCACATTCCAAGAATGTTCATCCATAAGGAGGGTTTGGAATCTAGCATAGGGGCAAGCATAACGGCAAAACTGTTCTCGGACAAATCCGATATCGATAAACATCGCCGCTGTAAAAAATAATGTATAATAGAAGTAAGTTTCTTGAAATGCGGCAAGGTTTAGAAACCCAGCTAACATTTCATAGGGACTGACAAAGTAGGCAATCCAATGGAAGGAAGCAATGAAGGAAACCACAATCCAAAGAAAATATACAGTGAGTTTTCCATGAAGGGAAGCATCCTTCTTTCCATATTTTGAATTCAAAACAAACCGACCAATTCTATCGAATAGATCGGTATATATGGTTTGGGGACACCCCCATCCGCACCAGACTCGGCCAATGACGGAGGTGAAAAAGAAAAGAGAGAGACCCATTGTCAGAAGAAAAAACCATAAGATTAAACCTTCTTGTGGGATAAAAAGACCGCCAAACAGGTGAAACATCCTACGTGGGATGTCCAGCCGAATGAGGGGGCTACCATCTGATAACACCACCCATGGAGCTGCTAAAAATAACCCCACGAGAAAACTCATAACGAAATTTCTTCGTGTTCTTACTTTTCCTGATTGAGGTCTTGAAATGATCATCTTTATTTAGCCTTTACCAAACTATCATTTTTAGTAGCAAGCCATGCCATCACGGCATACACTTTTTCAGCACCTAACCCTTCCCAAGCAGGCATTCCCCCTCGGTTGAGTTTTTGTCTTTCAGGTCCTACACCTTTCATGATATTGTTGAACACTTCTTTATCGGTATTCCCGTGAAGCCAATCTTTGTCTACAAGACTTGGTCCGACAGCACCTTCGGCAGTTGGGCCATGGCAAGCAGAACAAATTTGTTTGTAAGTTCCTTCACCTTCTTTGATAGCTACTGCATCATCACGATAAGGGTTCGATCCGTCTTCTGCATTCACAACCACCGCTTGTTTTGCTGGGAATTGTGCTTCATGTTCGGCAACTTCCTTTTCAAAGGCAACGTCTTGTGGCCATTCGGAATACCAGTGAAAGTATACAACATAACCTATGGAAACGATGATACTGATGAGCCAGACCAATTTCCACCAAGTGGGCATGGGGTTGTCGGCTTGGAAGATTCCGTCTACTTCTTTTGGTTCTTTCATTCGTATTAATCCTCCTCAAGCATTCTATACTTGGGTTTCTCCATTTCGTCTTTCGTACGTTTTTTATAAACGTAGTAGGTGATGTAAGAGATTGCGATCACGAGGATCGGCAATCTCAGACTTTTATAAACGAGTAGAATATCTGCTTCGTTCATGATTTTACTTCATACCTTTTTGCAATTCAGCAGAATCTCTTCCCAGTTTTTGCAAATATGCAACGAGTGCCTCTCCTTCGGTTTTGTCCTTTAGAAGAGAAGGTGCGTTGGCAAAGTCTTCGTCTGTGTAAGGAACGCCGATGGTTTTTAGAGCCTTCATGTTAGATAAAACTTGTTCTACATCAATCTTGTGAGATGCTTCGAATAACCATGGATAGGCTGGCATAATCGAGTTAGGTACACCTCCCACAGTTCTTGGATTGATCAAATGGTTTTTATGCCATTCGTCAGAGCGTAACATTTGAGATTCATGAGCTAGGTCTGGACCTGTTCGTTTAGATCCCCAAAGGAATGGGTGGTCATAAACAAACTCACCACCTTTAGAGTATCCAGCTCGTCCATAAGCCTTCGCTGGGTCAAAACGATCCACTTCCCATTTGAATGGACGAACCATTTGCGTATGGCATCCGATACATCCTTCTTTTTGGTAAGTGTCACGACCTGCCAGTTCCAATGCCGAGTAAGGTTTTACAGTGGAAATTGGAGTTACCGTTTTTGTTAGAAAAAATGGAGGAACCAGTTCGAAAAGTCCACCAATCACAACGGCAATCGTTGTATACAGAGTAAACTTAACACCTTTGGTGTCCCAACGGTCTGCAATTTCAGAAAACCAATCTAAGAATTTATTAAATCCTAACATTATGATTTCACTCCTATACGTAAGTCTTGTTCTACAAACCCACTATCTTTGTTTTGAATGGTTTTGATAAAGTTATACACCATCAGTAAAATTCCTGTTAGATAGAGTGTTCCTCCAATCGCACGGAATAGTCGGAAAGGTTTTAAGAACTCAACAATTTCTACCCAGTCTTTATATACGAGTTCGCCGTTTTCACCAACTGCTCGCCACATAGAACCTTCCGTAATTCCAGACACCCACATAGAAATGATGTAGAGTAGGATACCGAGAGTCCCGAGCCAGAAATGAGCGTTGGCAAGTTTTTCGCTATAGAGATTGGAGTTCCAAAGTCTTGGCACTAGGTAGTATAAAGCTGCCGCAGACATAAATCCCACCCAACCGAGAGTTCCTGAGTGAACGTGACCAATGATCCAGTCAGTGTTGTGTCCAAGAGCGGAAACAGCACGAATGGAAAGTAGTGGACCTTCAAATGTTGACATACCGTAAAAAGTGATAGCAGCTAACATCATTTTGAGGGTAGCATCCACTTTGATTTTGTCTTTGGCTTGAGTGAGTGTTAAAAATCCATTGAGCATTCCTCCCCAAGAAGGCATCCATAACATGATGGAGAATACCATCCCTGTTGTTTGTAACCATTCTGGAATTGGTGAGTAAAGTAAATGGTGAGGACCAGCCCAGATATAAATAAAGATTAACGACCAGAAGTGAATGATCGAAAGTCTATGCGAGTAAATGGGTTGTTTGATGTGTTTTGGGAGGTAGTAATACATTAGTCCCAAAAACGGTGTTGTAAGAACAAAGGCTACTGCGTTGTGTCCATACCACCATTGGATGTTGGCATCAAACACACCTGCGTATACCGAGTAGGATTTTAAGAATCCTGCTGGGATCACAAGGTTGTTTACGATAAAAAGCAGTGGAACTGTAACAAAAGAAGCAATGTAGAACCAAATCGCTACATACATTTGTTCTTCTTTTCGTTTGATCACCGTCATCAGATAGTTTGCAAAGAAAATCACATACCATACAACAAGCAATAAGTCGATAGGCCATTCTAGTTCGGCATATTCTTTTGATTGGCTGTATCCAAGTGGTAATGTAATTGCAGCTAGGACAATTGTTAAGTTATACAATGCCAGGTGTATTTTGGAAAGTGTGTCGTTCCACATTCTAGTCCGACACAATCTTTGTACCGTATGGTAGGCTGTGGCGAAGATAACACTCAATGCGAATCCAAAAATGGCTGCATTGGTATGTAGAGGTCGTAACCTTCCGAAGCTCGTCCAAGGTAATTCCAAATTCAGCTGTGGATATACAAGCTGGAAGGCAATAATGACACCGAATGTCATTGATGCAACGCCCCAGACTAACGCTGAAATGATAAACCCTTTTACGATAAAATCGTCATATTGAGTTTTTTCCGTAGCCAATGTTTCTCTCCTTAATCTTTATCAGTTCTGTATGTATAGAGAACTAATTCCTTTGTATTAAAAAGGACGAAGAAAAGAAAGAAAAACAGGTTGGGGTTCTTATTGTGACCCCTTGATATTTGTCAAGGGGCTTTGAGACTTAGAATTAATCTAAAAAATTGGAATGGAGGGTAAGACCTCCTAGCGGTTGTTAGAAGGTGAGTTCATATCCTAATTGTGTTCTGTGTTCGATACCACGATCTCCAGCAATCGCTGTTGGGTGGTATCCCACGCGATCCACTGAAGAATGCATAAAGAATTTTTCTTTGCGTGTGTCTTCCATACTGAGTCCCGTACCTGTAGGGTGGAAGTAGTAAGCATCAAAAATATTCCAAAAATATACGAGCAGAGTTGCAACTCCAATGTATTGCATATCTTGGTAATGTTTTTCTACAGACTCTCTTTGACCCTTGAAAGGCCCAAGTTGGCTTGCAACCACAGCTTCTGCTGGTGATACAGTGGCAGCACTTTGAGGAGAGAAAGCCGCTCTTATATAACCATTCGTTGTATAAGGGTTTTCTAAATTGTTATAATCACGTTTGGCATTTAAATACATACGGTGTTTGTCGTATGTAAAAAAGAGCCCAAGAGCAACGATGGATGGATATACAATTGCTTGCACCTTGCGGCCTTGTTTCCATTGGCCCCAACCAGGAAGAACAGCCGATCTCCAAGTAGCACCACCTCTGGTAAGGTTTTTGCGATCTGCCTCAGCAAGTTTTGCTTCTTCTTCTTTTTTACGTTTCGCTTCGGCATCAGCCGTTGCATTTTTGGCAGCCAATTCTTTTTCTAACTTTGCTGCATCTTCTTGTTCTTTTTTGAGCCTTGCAGCTTCTTCTTTATCTTTTTTGGCTCTTTCTTTATCCTCTTCTGCTTTTCTGAGTTTCTCTTCTTCTGCAGCAGTTAGGTGGTCTTTATAAACCACTTTGAGAATATCGGTTTTGTTGAGAACAACTGTAGTTCCGTCTTCTTTCCGAATTTTTAGCTTGTATTGGTCTTGTTCCACCACCTTACCTTGGAGAGTTCCCCCTTTTTTGAGAAGGATGTTCTCTGCAGATAGGTTAGTTGCGATCACTACCAAAAGTGTTGCGATTTTAATATATTGTGTAATAGTCAGTTTCAAGGGTATCTCAAGTGTTGGAATATTATATAACAATCTCTATAGTGTTACTAGCTACGTTTCAATTGATCTCTCCAATGATTTTTGCAATTTGGAAGTTAGGCAAGAATTTTTTTGCCAAAGAGGGTTCGAAAGTAAATCCACATTTGGAAACAAATTATCCCTGTTACGACAAGGTATGTTCCAAATGTGGTTCGTAGGAAAGGTGGGTTTTTAAGCCTCTACGTCTTGCATAAGGAAGTGGTGGACTTGGTCAGCACACTTCCTTCCTTCAGAAATGGCCCAAACAATGAGGGATTGCCCTCGTCTTACGTCCCCGCAAGCGTACACTTTCGGTACAGAAGTTGCAAAAGATCCTGATTTTGTTCCAAAATCAGCCTTCACATTCCCGCGACCATCAAGTTCCATCCCTTCTTTTTGTAAGTCAGCGATGAGTCCTTCTTTGATGGGGTTTACAAATCCCATGGCAAGGAAAACCAAATCGGCAGGCCATTCAAATTCGGTTCCTGGAACTGGATTGAATTTTCCGTTTTCCTCTTTCACTTCCGATCCGTAAATGGCTGTGACTTCCCCTTTTTCGTTGGATTTGAAACCCATAGTGGAAACGGCCCATTTACGGCTCACACCTTCCTCGTGTGAGGTGGATGTGCGGAGCATTTTAGGATAGAGGGGCCAAGGAGTAGAGGAGTCTCTTTCTTTTGGCGGCTCTGGAAAAAGTTCAATTTGAGTGACAGACTTAGCACCTTGGCGGTTGGAAGTTCCTACACAATCGGAACCTGTATCCCCACCACCAATGACGATCACATGTTTGTCTTTCGCATTTATGATTTCGATATCGTCCCCTGCCACATGTTTGTTGTTTTTGGACAAAAAGTCCATAGCGAAGTGAACCCCTTTGTTCTTTCTACCTTCCACAGGAAGATCTCTTGGAACTTCGGATCCGCAAGCAAGGACTACAGAATCAAAATCAGCTAATAATTGCTTTGCGGTGATATCCACACCCACGTTCACATTGGTTTTGAAAGTTACACCTTCCGCTTCCATTTGTTTCATACGTCGGTCGATATGTCTTTTTTCCATTTTGAAGTCTGGAATTCCGTAACGGAGTAGGCCACCAATACGATCATTTTTTTCAAAAATAGTAACTGTATGTCCCGCACGAGCTAACTGTTGTCCTGCGGCAAGACCTGCTGGTCCCGATCCTACAACGGCTACTTTTTTTCCTGATTTGGAAGTGGGAGGTTGTGGGATGACCCATCCTTCTTCCCAAGCACGGTCAATGATGGTTCTTTCAATGGATTTGATAGAAACTGGAGGTTCAATGATTCCTAAAGTACAAGCCGACTCACAGGGAGCAGGGCATAACCTTCCTGTAAATTCAGGAAAGTTATTAGTTTTAGAAAGGTTTTCCCAAGCTTCTTTCCAACGACCTCGGAATACAAAGTCATTGAATTCAGGGATGAGGTTATCCACAGGACAACCTGTATCACCATGGCAGAAAGGAATTCCGCAGTCCATACAACGAGCGCCTTGGTCTTTGGCAACAGCCTCAGGAAATGGTTTTTCGAACTCTTTATAGTTCTTAACTCGTTCCTTCGGTTCAATCTTTTGAAGGTATTCTTTTTTAAATTCTAAAAATCCTGTTGGTTTACCCACGAGCTGTTACCCCCTCTTTGTTTGGTTTTCCCGATGTAGTTTCTTCAGACATTTTTTCTAAAGCTTTTTTATAATCTCTCGGAATCACTTTGATCATTTCTTTGACGACTGTTTCCCAATTGTTAAGAACTTCTTCCGCTCGTTTGGAACCAGTGTAAGTTTTATGATCTTCTACCATTTTTTTCACTTCTGCAATTTCTGATGCATCAGTTAACGGATCTAAGTCGACCATTTCTTTGTTGATGAGTGCTTCTTTGTTTTTCTTTGGATCCCAAAGGTAAGCAATCCCACCAGACATACCCGCAGCAAAGTTTCGTCCAATGTCTCCAAGGATGATGACCCGACCACCTGTCATATATTCACAACCGTGGTCACCTGTTCCTTCGACGATGACATGAGCGCCTGAGTTACGAACACAAAAACGTTCGCCGGCAATACCATTCACATAAGCATTTCCGCTGGTCGCTCCAATAAAACATGTGTTACCGATAACGATATTTTCTTCTGCTTTGTAAGGAGCTGTTTTTGGAGTTTGGAAGATGAGTTTTCCACCACAAAGTCCTTTCCCTACATAGTCGTTTCCTTCTCCAATCAGACGAAGTGTCATTCCTTTGGTAACAAAGGCACCAAATGACTGTCCTGCGGTTCCAGTGAATTCGATATCGATGGTGTCTTCGGAAAGACCATCCACTCCATATTTTTTAGTCACTTCGTGACTGAGCATGGTTCCTACCGAACGATTTAAGTTCACGATAGTAGTTTGGATTTTGACCGGTTGTTTGTGGTCAATGGCAGGGAGTGATTTACGAATCAGTTCGTTGTCAATTTGTTCATCCAAATGGTGGTTCTGTTCTTTCGCGCGGAATAAACCTGTTGGAAATACAGGAGTTGGTCTATGGAGAACTTTTGTAAAATCAAGTCCACGTGCCTTCCAGTGGTGGTGAGGTCTTTTGAATTTGATTTTTTCCACTTGGCCAATCATTTCTTCAAAAGTTCTAAATCCCAATTTCGCCATGATCTCTCGCACTTCTTCTGCGACGAAGGTCATAAAGTTCACAACATACTCTGGTTTGCCGGTAAATTTGCTTCTTAAGAATTCATCTTGTGTCGCAACACCTACTGGGCATGTATTCAAGTGGCATTTACGCATCATGATACAACCCACAGAGACGAGTGCGGAAGTAGAGAATCCAAATTCTTCAGCACCGAGGAGTGCTCCCACAACCACATCTTTTCCCGTAAGGAGTTTTCCATCCACTGCAAGATAGACGCGGTCACGAAGTCCGTTCGCAACAAGAGTTTGGTGGGTTTCAGAAAGTCCAAGTTCCCAAGGTGTTCCTGCATGGTGGATCGAAGAGATAGGGCTTGCACCGGTTCCCCCTTCATGTCCTGCGATGAGGATATGATCTGCGTGGGCTTTTGCAACCCCAGCAGCCACAGTTCCCACACCGGATTCAGAAACTAGTTTTACCGATACCCTTGCTCTTGGGTTTGAGTTTTTTAAATCGAAGATGAGCTGTTTTAAATCTTCAATCGAATAAATATCATGGTGAGGAGGAGGGGAGATCAGTGTCACACCAGGAGTGGAGTAACGCAACCATCCAATGTATTTGTCTACTTTGTGTCCTGGAAGCTGTCCACCTTCTCCTGGTTTTGCGCCCTGTGCCATTTTGATTTGGATGTCATCAGCATTGGTGAGGTATTCCATAGTCACACCAAAACGAGCTGAGGCAACCTGTTTGATCGCCGAACGCATGCTATCTCCATTCGGAAGGGTTTTGAACCTCACTGGATCTTCACCACCTTCCCCTGTATTGGATTTCGCACCAATTCGGTTCATGGCAATTGCAAGTGTTGTATGCGCTTCCCAAGAAATGGATCCATGACTCATCGCTCCCGTTTGGAAACGTTTCAGAATGGATTTTACAGATTCCACTTCTTCGATTGGGATCTCTTTGGATCCTTCGAAGTCGAGATGGAATAAACTTCTAAGAGTGATGGCTTTTTCGTTTTGGTTATCGATCAGGCTAGAAAACTCTTTGAAAATTTTGTAATCGTTGTCTTGTGTTGCTTTTTGCAATTTATGTACAGTGATCGGTGTATAGAGATGGCTATCTCCATTTTTACGATAGTAATGTACTCCGCCTGGTTCCAAGTTGTTAGGGAAAAAAGTCGGATCATATGCCGCTTTGTGGCGACGAACCGTTTCTTCTTCTAACATCTCAAGCGACAATCCTTCGATTCTGGATTGAGTTCCTGCAAAGTAAGTATTAACTAACTCGGAATCAAGTCCCACTGCTTCAAAGATTTGCGCACCACAATACGATTGTAATGTGGAGATACCCATTTTTGAAAACACTTTGAAGAGTCCTTTCCCAATGGATTTGATATATTTCTTTTTGGCTTCTTTGTAATCGGAGACCTCTGGAAGTAGGCCTTGTTGGGAAAGATCAGAAATGGTTTCAAAAGCAAGGTATGGGTTGATGGCGTTGGCACCATAACCACATAACAATGCGAAGTGGGCCACTTCTCTTGGTTCCCCAGATTCAAGAACAATTCCTGCTCGAGTACGAAGTCCTTCGCGGATCAAATAGTGGTGGAGTCCTGCGACGGCGAGTAGTGATGGAATGGCTGCTTTTTTCTCACCCACACCATGGTCAGTGAGGATGATGAGGTTCACCCCTTGTTCCCGAACCGCTTTGGCCGCATCCGCACAAACACGATCGAGTGAGTTTCTCATATCATGTTTTTTGGATGGATCAAAAAGGATTTCAAAAGTTTTGGCTTTGAAATGGCCTTCACTGATTTGTTTGATTTTTTCAAAGTCTTCGTTTGTGAGGATAGGATGTTCCAATTCCAAACGGTGAGCATGTTCTGGTTCTTCAGAAAGAAGGTTTCCTTCTGGGCCAATGTATGTTGTAAGCTCCATCACGAGTTCCTCTCGGATCGGATCGATCGGAGGGTTTGTGACTTGTGCAAAGTTTTGTTTGAAGTAACGGAATAGGGGCTGTGGTTTTTCACTGAGGACAGCAAGAGAGGAATCCACACCCATAGAGCCGATCGGTTCTTCTCCAGAAACTCCCATCGGTTTGATGATGGTGAATACATCTTCGTGAGTATAACCAAAAGCCCTTTGGCGTTCCAAAATGGTTTCGTGTTGCGGTTGTTTTACGTTCTCAGGATCTGGTAGAGATCCGAGGCGAATCATATTGTCTTCTACCCATTTGCGGTATGGTTTCTGAGTTGCGATTTGTTTTTTGATCTCTTCGTCATCAAGGATCTGGCCTTTTTCCATATCGATGAGAAGCATACGGCCTGGACGAAGACGATCTTGGATTAAAATTTCTTCTGGTGGAAGGTTGAGTACTCCCGCTTCCGAAGACATGATGACTTCATCATCTTTTGTGACGATAAAACGTGCAGGACGAAGGCCATTTCTATCGAGAGTGGCTCCAATGATACGACCATCAGTAAAGGCAATGGCTGCAGGTCCATCCCAAGGTTCCATAAAGGTTGCATGGTATTCGTAGAACGCGCGTCTGTCGGCATCCATTGCTTTGTTTTTAGACCAAGCTTCTGGAATCATCATCATAACGGAGTGAGGTAAAGACCTTCCTCCCATGACAAGTAGTTCAAGCACTGTATCAAAAGTTGCTGTATCTGATTGGCCTTCCATTACGATCGGAAGCATTCGGCGAAGTTCATCCCCGTAAATGGGAGACTGCATCACCATCTGACGAGCGGCCATCCAGTTCATGTTCCCACGAAGTGTATTGATCTCTCCGTTGTGAGCAATTTGACGGTAAGGGTGAGCTAAATCCCAAGTAGGGAAGGTGTTCGTCGAAAACCTTGTATGAGTCAAACAAAAGGCAGAAGTTAAATCGGGAGATTTCAAATCTTCATAGAATTTTTTAACTTGGTCACCAAGTAACATCCCTTTGTATACGATGGTACGTGAAGAAAAACTAGGAACGTAGTACTGAGAACGATCTAGTTTCATTTCTGCACGGATTCGTCTGTCGATTAGGCGACGGATAAGGAATAGTTTTCTTTCGAAGTCGTCAGAGGTTTTGTTTTTTTTGGATTTTTTACCAATGAATACTTGTTTGAATACCGGAATGGTTTTAGAAGCAACAACGCCCGCATATTCTTTGTTAATGGGAACATCACGAAATCCAAGGAACTCTTCTCCTTCGTCTACGATGATTTTTTCAATCACGTTTTCTACGGCGGTTCTTACTTCTGTATTCTGCGGAAGGAAAAGAAATCCTACAGCATAATCACCTTCTTTCGGGAGAGTGAAGGGGAGATTCTTTCTAAAAAATGCATCTGGGATATTGATCATGATCCCTGCACCGTCACCGGTTTTTGGATCAGCCCCTTCGGCCCCTCGGTGTTCGAGGTTACACATCAGGCGGATCCCTTTGTCTACGATGTCGCGGGAGCGTTTGCCTTTATAATTTGCGATAAAACCAACACCACAGGAATCTTTGTCCATGGCAGGATCATACATACCTTGGGCCTGTGGGCCGAGTGGCGGAAGGATGGGTGGTTGGTTAGATTTTGACATACGTACCCTACACTAAAGCAATTACTGTACCTTGTTTTTACATTTGGGTGTACTGTCCAATTATTTTGTTTTCAGCAAAATGATTTATTTTTAGGCAGAGCGAAACAGTCTCAAATGCTCGCACTCGGTACATTCTGCTTGTTTATGGATCATTTTGCCTATTTGAAAATCTAGATTGAATTCTGTCTAAAAAATCCTAGAGTACAAGAAACAAGCGAACTGCAACTTCCATAGGAAGATCGCTTAAATCCCAACGCTCCCAATCCGAGGCTTCATAGACCTCTTTAGTTAGTTTTAAGGCATCTCCCAAATCCTGTGATGGATCATCGAGGGAATCGGCAAGGGCTTTCGCTTTTTCGTAAGCAAGTTTGGTTTGGATGTGTAGGATTTTTCCCGGCAACTCCAAATGGCCCATTTTATCAGAGTTTTGGATCCATACTTTTTCTTCGGTGAGTTTCCCATCCTTCAGAGAAGAGAACAAATAACGGTCTTTAGAGGATTCGATTCTATATTGGGTTCCTTGTTTCTCATGAATCCAAAAATAATATTGAGCTCCAAAGGATAAGTATCCCAAAAGAAACAAAAGGACTCCCCAAACCCAGTTGGGATTATCTTTTGCGCGAATCGTGATCACAAAAAGAAATAAACCCAAGTTCCCAATCGCTAGAAGACTTAGCGAAAAATACCAATTAGCGTTTGTAATGTGGTGGACCCATCCGATCGGAAACTGGGGAGGCGGAATGATTCCCAATGGAAGTGAATCCTTCGGGGAGGTAGTATCTGTTTTTGATTTTTCTTTTTGAAAATCAATAGAGGGATTCGTTTTTTTCTGTAAATCAACATTGGATTCTAATTTTTCATGCGGTAACTTTGGTTTGACTAGAAGTTCCTGGAATGGTTTCCCCGTTATTGTTTCCACAGGCAGGGGAAAAATTCGAAAGAGTTTTCTAAATTCTCTGGAGAGTTTTGTATAACGACTAAAACTTTCCTGACTATCTTTATATTTTCTAACGGAGACAATGGCTACAGGAAGTAACAATCCAGATTTATGGTTTAAATAGATTGTATCGGTATACAACCTCCCATCTTTTTTCGATTCTGATTCTGATTTGATTTGGTAAGAGAGAAATTCGGCAAAAGGAAAAAGGATATCCGGTTCGAGTGCGGAATCTCCAAACCGAATCTCTTCTTTATTTTTATCAATCACTAGCTCGTATGAAAATATTTCTTTATCTTCATACGATTGATAACACATAAAACTAAAAGGAAGAAACATCAGTAAGGTGAATAAGAGTCCTATTCTTCCGATAGGATTTCCTTTCCCCATCCAAATTCCGGAAAGTGCCAGTATGGCCCAAAAAACAATCCCAAAGAGGATCAGATAATCACTGAAAGTCCCTGCTTTTACTAATACAGAATCAGATAAAAAACTTGTTTCCACGCCCGAAAAATCTCTTTGATTTTTTTCATTTGTCAACTACCCTAATGCGATGCATTTTATATTTTCTAGCCTTCGCGTCAGTTTCTTTGTTTTTTTTCTTATGGGAATGGTTTCTTTAGAAATCTTTGCCAAAGAAATTCCCACTTTAGAAAGAAGAGTCACTTGGGAGACAGGAACGATTACCAATGCGGATGCTGAAATTTGGGATTTGTCCTTAAAAGAACACGAAGAAAAAACCACTGATCAAATTGCCGTCCTCGTCGTACGTTCGTTAGAAGGTGAGATTTTAGAAGAGTACAGTTTAAAAGTCGCAGAAGAATGGAAACTTGGACAAAAAAATCAGGACAATGGAGTCCTCATTTTACTTTCCATTGAAGATAGAAAGGTAAGAATCGAAGTGGGGTATGGATTGGAAGGAATTCTCACCGATGCCTATTGCAATCGTGTGATCCAAAATACAATGATTCCCCATTTTGAATCCGGCAATTACGAAGAAGGAATCACTGCTGGTCTCAAGGAAATCCTTACCACTTTGGATACGGGAGTGACCCCGGAAGAACCTACACTCTGGGAAGAATTCCAATCCTTTCGGGGCATCGGAGCCAAAGAGGGTTGGCATTTGTATTTGATTGGACTAATCTTTGTCGGGATCATTTTTCTTTTCGCAACCATCTTAGCCTTTCACAAAGAAGATAATAGTTTTTGGGTATTTTTCTTTTTACTCGTTTTTTTCCAGTGGGTTCCTTCTATTTTTTACGGATTTTATGGTTGGGTTTTTTGTAATTCCATTTATATCATTGGATTTCCTTTTGTGCGCTTAACAAGAAATAGAATTTCTTGGGTGAAAGCCATATCAGATAAAATTTCCAATTCAGTGGTTTATTCTTCGGGGAGTTCTTCTGGTGGGGGATGGAGTTCCGGAGGCGGATCTTCCAGCAGTGGTAGCAGCGGCGGGTTTAGTGGAGGAGGCGGAAGTTTTGGAGGTGGAGGTTCTAGTGGGAGTTGGTGAATCGCCAGTTTTAACAAAAAGTGACATAAGCTGCTTGACAAATATGGAAATAAATGGTAATATTTGTCATATGCCGAAAGTCGGAGGAAGTGACGTTGGAAAGCTTAGAGATATATAAATTAAAGTCTTTGATGGAACGAGAATTTGATTCAACTTTTATTAGAGCCATATTCGAATTGCACAACTTCAAATTGCGCAAAATTAAAGAACTGCAAAATGAAAGGAAGGGAAAGATAGCGAACTGGATTCCACATTACGCTGGAAATTTCTTTTTTGACGAATTGGAAAGCAAAATGGAGGAACTCGGTTTCACAACATTAAGGAAATCGTTCAGAGGATATAAATACGTAGAGATTGTTACAGATAATTTTCGATTATTTACTACTTCAAGTAGCGAGATTTTCGGAATAAAAGATAAACCAATACTAGAAAAATATACAATAAGGGATGAATCTAGCTATCTATTTCCTAACATGGAAAAAAAAGAGGGTAAGGATACTCGAATTCCTTTATTTATCGTTAGTGAAAAAACGAAGGATGGGTTAGATTTTTCAGTTTTAAAAATAATTGCAAAAGTTGAAAATGTTTGGGATGAAGGCCTTTGCATTAATGTTCTAGAAAATTTATCTAGAACAAATATTGATGAAGAATCACTTGTTCACGAAAATCTTCCACCTGCAATAGAAAAACTGGAATTCCGTAATTTAAAAATTCGAAGTAATAATGAGGAAGCTTAAGTTTAACTATAGAAAGTTAGCAGAAATTAGAAGAATTCGCGGATACAATCAATCAGCATTGGCCACAGAAATAGGTTTATCTAGAAACTCTATTTCATTGTACGAGAAAGGTAATACCTTTCCTGAATCGGAAACGATTCACAAATTGGCGAATGCATTGAATGTTCCTGCAACTTTCTTCTTTAAAGAAGATGAAGATGATTTTGCGATTTCCTCCCCAATATTTTTCAGAAAATTTGCTTCGTCAAATTTAACTCATAGGTTAATGGCGGAAGGTAGAACAGAATGGTTGGCAAAAATTTATTCGATACTTTCAAATTATATCAGTTTCCCAACTGTTAATTTACCGGATTTTAATAAGAGTCCTTTTTTAATTGAATATAGCGATTCTGAAATTGAGAGTCTTGCTGAGGAAACTAGAGCTTATTTTGGATTAGGACTAAATCCTATTGGGAATTTGATAAATATTTTAGAATATAAAGGTATTATATTTGGGAAATTTTCAATTGCTAATTCCTTAGATGCATTTTCACTCTGGATGAATTTTAGAAATAGTAACGTACCATTCATTTTGATTGATCAAATTAAAGATTCGCCAACGAGAACTAGATTTAACTGTTCACATGAATTGGGTCACTTAGTTCTTCACAAAAACCTATCACTTAATCTTATAAATGACAGTTTTGCATTTAAACGTATCGAAGAGCAAGCCGACGGGTTCGCTAGTGCCTTTCTAATGCCTAAAGAGAACATCTTTTCTAAAGTAAAGCCAAGTTTTGGTATCGATGAATTAATGAAATTAAAGAAAGTTTGGGGCGCTTCTGTGCAGGCAATAATAATGCGCGCTAATAAGTTGGGGATATTTAACGATAATAAGAAAACATATTTGTTTAAGAAGCTTAATTATTTGGGGTTAAATCGTCGTGATCCCATTGATGATTTAATTAAAACCGAGAGTCCAAGTCTCCTCAAGGAATCCATAAATAAACTTATAAACGAAGCAAATTATCCGATTATTAATGAGATATTGGAATCGCTATGTATCAGTGTTGACGATTTAATAGAACTAATCGGATTGTCTGACGAAAATTTAGAAATAAATAAAATTCTTGAAGCGTTAAGTAAGAATAAGCCAATGCTTACTTTGATACAAGAAAGTAAGGCTTGATAAACCTTCAAATGACTCCTTTATTTAGATTTAAGTCCTAGCCAATCTAAGATCCGTTCGGCGGCTTCTTCTTTGGAAAGTTTGGAAAGGTTCAATTTAAAATGAGCGGCTTCTTGGTAGATAGGAAGTCGTTTTTCTAAAATAGAACGGTAAGATGTTTCTTTGGAAAGGTCGGGCCTTGTGGAATCCCCCTTTACCTTTTCTATGAGTTCTTCGATTCCCCGTTCCAAATACACAATCCTTCCGAAACTTCGGAGAAGGTTTAATTTTCTTTGGCTTGGAATTTCGTTTCCGGCTTCGTCCAAATCAAATAGAATTCCGCCCCCACAATCCAGAATGATCCCATCGGCCCCTTGTAATTTTTGTAAAATTGAATATTCTAATTCGCGAAAGGCCTTCCAGCCCGATTTTTCTACAAATTTAGGAATGGGAACCCCGCCCGCTTCGTAAACGACAACAGAATCGGTAGAAACGACGGGGAACTCGGTTTGTTTGGATAGAGAGCGAGAGACCTTGGATTTTCCAGCCCCTCTTGCTCCAATAAAGATAATGTTCATAAACTAAGGGTTAATTTTGAAATGAATCATTAGAAACTATACGTTTAACAAATCAGCAAGGCCGGCTTGTAAATCAGGAATATGAACAAAATAAGTTTCGATATCTGCTTCTGTAACGCCTGTTTGACTGA
>NZ_JAFFPS010000057.1 GCF_016919165.1 Leptospira chreensis | reverse complement strand
AGGAAACCAATTACCTTTCGTTAGGATTGTTGTCACGCTACGTTGTATATTGTAAAAGTTGGTCAGAAATGACCAAAATCATTAACCATTGTTCACTACAAACCTCGCTTTTAAACAAGCGGGGTTTTTTTATGCGCAAGAGGGAAAGTGGGGAGAAGTTAGGAAGAGATTTCTAATGAGACATAATGTGGGGGTGAATCTACAAACCCCCGCCCGAGTTAGGGTGGAGGGGTGTGGCTCGTGGGCTTCACGAATTTCCTCTATAACACAACCTATCGTTTTTGAAAAGAACCTTGATCGCTTCGGAAATTTTATTCTAAATCTTTTCACCTTTGCACCATATTGCACGGTGATGACGCAATGCAGAGCATAGGCGCTAGTTTAAAGGCGACTATACTTTATTTTAAATGGTGTTTTTCGTTCTATTATACTCCTGCTTGCATAAATTATTTTCTGATAGTTCTGTATTAATAAAAGTAAACGAAAATATTTCTATGATTCCATATTACACTTAGTAGTTTCCCACATTTGCGGAAATCCACTATTTCGAAATGGTTTGTGTCATGCGAAAATGCAATCATGAAACGAATAGTTTACCTTGTATTCAGTTTTCTCCTATTGACGATTCAATGTGCGAATGTTCAAACGAGATCAGAAGATCGATTTTACAATCTTTATTACCAGGTTGCAATAGGTAATACGGAAAGAGTCAGACAACTAATAAATTTAGGATACGATATTAATAGTCCTGAAGACACATTCGAAAGACTAACACCTCTTATGATAGCTTCTAAAGAAGGTCACACTGAAATTGTATCACTATTAGTTTCCGTGAAAGTCGAATTAAATGCAAAAACCAGAAACGGACATACTGCCCTAATGATGGCATCTTATAATCGTTATCCGAGAATAGTTAAGATATTACTCGATGCAGGAGCAAATCCTAATTTAGTCACGAATGAGGGTCACACTGCCTTGTCTGAAATTCTCTTTTCCGAAAGGGAAGAGATTGTTAGGTTGTTAATGGAGAAAGGTGCTAAATGAAGATTCTCCATTTCTCTCCGAGTTTATTCATTTCATGTTTATTTTTGTTGTTGTTTGTTAGATGTTCCAATACATTTTCCAATCATTCGATCGATAGTTGTAGGCAAAAGTGTGTTTCTGACCAATCACTTTGTTATATTATCACTATGCAAAGTTCCTCTACAAATACCAATCAAGTGAATCTTACCTGTCCTGTCCTTTATATGGGTTGTTACTCCAGTTGTGATTCGAAATATCATTCTTCCTCATCCCGCGCTACTACCTCCAATCGGTCAGGTAGTCGTTCTGGAGGTGGTGGTCATTCCTCGTCGGGAGGAGGAGGAGGGCATTGAGAAATTTGATCCCATCTTTTGAATTGGCACATCAAACAATTTCAGGAAAGTTTTTTTCTGAACAAATTTGATTCCGCCCTCTTTTTTTAGCTTCGTATAATAGATTGTCTGCTTTTTTTATTACTGAATCGGCCGTTGTTTCTTTTGAATTCATGATGGCAACTCCGGCACTTACTGAACATTTAATTTCTGTTTGGTTAACAGATAATCGTATCAATGAAATTAAATTTCTGATTTTTTCTGCTACTATTTCAGCCCCATCTAAATTTGTATCTGGAAGAAGAACGATAAATTCTTCTCCTCCCCACCTAGCTGAGAAATCTTGCTTTCGAAGTGAAGTTTTTAAAATAGACGAAAATTCCTGTAAAACAAGGTCTCCGATATCATGTCCATAATTATCATTGATGCTCTTAAAATGGTCCAAATCAAATAGTATAAAAGAAATTGGATAAGTCCCATTGCTCCTTTGTTTACGAGCAATTTCAACTTCCAAATTAGAAAGAAAGGATCGACGATTTGATAATCCTGTGAGTGGATCGGTCATAGCTATCGCTAATAGTTTTTCGTTAACGTCCGTTAGAGAAAAGAATAACTTCGAGACAATCTGATTTACTATAAATGAGCTGCCACCAAGCAAAATAGAAGAAATTAATATACTTAATAGAGTCGGTTTAATTGGAGGCATTAATATATTGATTAAAGGTAATACTTCGTAATAGACTAAAAATCCCATGGAGCTAAACAGAAGAGTCGCTAGAAACGCATTATATATTCCATAATTGCGGTCGAGAGACATACTGCTAAGAGCAATGGAGCCTAAGTATCCCAAAATAAAAAACGAAGTAATGTGTCCGGTTCCGTATGCAAGAACAGTCAGCCAAATCAAATCGAAACTTGCTGGAACATATCCGCTCCACCAATGATTCTTTTCAACTAAGATTTCAATTTCAATGAGTGCAAACCATAGAACTGAAAATAGAAGATGAATGGAACCTATAATTACAATCCACGGTAAATGAAAATAGTAAAAGACTAAGACCATAATTAAAGTATAAACACAACGAGCCAAATTCGCAGTTTGGAACTTTTCGGATCGTGAGATTGATTTTGTGCTTATATTTTGGTTCGAACTTGTTGTATTTTTTGAATTTTTCACCAAACTGTTAATTCCTTAAATAAACTTATTTATTCAATATGTTTCATAAATTGAATCGTTGTAAATCAGAATCAGTTAATAAAAAAATGAATTAAACTTAGGATAGGATCTTAAAGGTAAAGTCAAGGTAAATTTGATTAGTAATTCTGGTCTTCTTTGTTATCTATAAATTCTGATTTTCTGGAAAATAATATATTCGTTTTGAGTTATGTAAATTGTTCACAAAAGTTAAATCTGAATTTATAATCGAGTCAGATTTATTTATTCTGATTCCTCCTCTCCTTTTATTTCTTCCTCTTCTTTGATAGCGCAGTTCATAAATGGAGTTAATTCTTCTTCGGTAATCTGTTCTTCAGCCAATCGTTCCAGTTCATCTAAAATATCCGCTCGCCTAATTTCACAATAATACAGGGAGCCTTTTTTAGATGTGAGATCAAAATACACTGCTTCTTGGTCCTCGCCAAAACTAGAACGACCCATTCTTGGATTCCCTTGGCATTCTGTATCGGAAATCATACATTCTAGTAAGTGAAAGTCCATTCCCCGAAATCTAATTTTGGTACTAAAATCCTTTTCAAAGGCAGAAAAATGATAAGGTTTGGAAATTTCTTGTATTCCAATATTGTAATAACGAATGTCATACGGATCATTGCTGAGCGAACTTCGATTCACCCATCCAACAGTATGATTGTATTCTATTTTTACGAAACCATTTTGCTCTGACAACGGGTTTGTATTTTCTTTTACAGCGAAGAGGGTATTTTTTGGGACAATTCCGACTAGGGGTGAATTAGGATCTGCTTCTTTTGATAAAATTATAGTCTGCAATCCAAGGGTCCGTAAACTCTTGGAAATATCTAAGTCGAATCGACTAATTAATATTTCCTTACCCTTCCAAAAACCTTTGTAATAATAAACATTTTTTGAAATCTCAACTTCTAAAAAATTTCCGGCTTTGTCTTTGAGGAGGGTGATTTGGTCCAAAGGCGCTGGGCCATCATTATCAATAATTTCCTTTTGCCAATTGCGAGCGTAGATGGCAATCGCTTCAGAACTTATATATGTGATTATACAAGAATAGTTTTTGGGACAGGTTGTCGTAACCTTTTTCTTCGGCTGATCTGATCCGTAAGCGAATGAAAAAAATAAAAAGAAAATAAGGAATTTTGCGTGTGATTTCATTCTAAACATTTCTGACTAGTTTCCCTTTATGATTCAATCCATAGCCCAATTCATAGAAAATAACTCTGTTCCCATGCCATTCATTCGGTAAAATTGTTCCCTAGTATTTTTATAATAAAAGAGGTGATCGTTATTTCGTTTTCGAATCTAAATGGCATAGGTGACAATCGTTTCTAAAGAAATCCGTTACTATTGTAATTTTAAGAACAAATTGTTGATTACATTCTTTCCAATTTCATGATTTACATCCCGTTTATCATTGAATAGATAAATGAATAGCGGGATGATTCCAAAAATGTATTTTTACTTTGAGTGAACGTAAATGATTTTGTTTGTTTTCCTGAATGATATACATCAATATCCCAAACTTGATTCCGTTCTGCTATCCCAGGAAGTAAGCCGAATGTGATTCCCATAAAGAAGGAACTCATTCCTGTGATCCAACCATTTTGGTAGGTGTTACCAGGGAAAACATAGATGTCCAGATGTGTTGTTTCTTTTTTATCGCCGGCATTTATTTTTGTAACTTTATCAAAGAGATTCGTGTTTTTTAAATTAGTTTCAACGATGGTTTCAAACAATGCTTTATCGTCTAAATCACTAGTGTTGATAGTAAAAGACAATGGGCCTGTTTTGGGAGTCAACTTTTCATTTAATCGATTTGGTAATTCCTTACCCATATAGGAGTAACAACCCACAAATAGGTAAGTGATACTGACTAGCGATAGTATTGTTTTTAGCATTTTCATATCCTCTTTTTTGATTCAAGTTTTGTTTTGTGTTTAGGCCAAGTCATGTCAGATTTTGAACGGAATCATTGTGCGCCAGTGATTCCTTCGTAGTAAAAGCAAACTCGCGAGAGGGATAGTAAGGGCGCGTTAGCGGTCGCAAACGGCGACCGAAGCCCTGGATAGCCCGACCCCAAGGAAGAGAAAAGATCATTCCTAGTTAAAAAACAAAGGAGATGGAGAACGGTTGTTTGGGGACTCGCCCAAAAACCCGATTGTATACAAGGAGAAACTCGTGAATCGGATAACGAAGGACATTCGAGTTGATTAGGGCCAGGAAAAATCTGTGCGACGAAGTTCGACACCATTCCATAGTAAGATCTTACCGTCTTCTTTGATCGTAAAAGTGTAAGTAACCCCCGTGGCATTGCGGATAGTCACCGTGCCGGCTGAGACCGTATAGGTGCCGATGTTTTTTAGGTCAGAGCCAGGTAAAATATAAGTCACTTTTTCCGGCGCGAAATCGATTCGTCCCGCTTGCACCGCACCTATGATTCTCGGTTTCTGCGCGCTTTCTTTCGGTTTACCTTCATAACTTTTTCCCGCGAGATCAAGCGATGTGCAATGTGTGCAGAAAAAACCGACAATGGTAAGTAAAAAAATCCGGATAGCCATATCGTATGTATCAGAGTTATTTTTTGTTTATCGTCAAGAATCTTTTTTACTTTGTAAACCCCTGATAAACCAAATCCATTTTACTTTAGGCTTTACTTCTTCTATTGATTATAAAAAATTTTACGAAATGCAAATCGCTTCATTTGCTGTCTGAGAAAAGTGGGAATTACTATGAAAAACGTTGCCATCATATTTGTGGTTTGCCTGATCATACAAGGCACCGCCATTTTTGCAAGCCAGGGCGGTAAACGCATGAGCTTCGCCAAACCGCCCGCGCAACCCACAGTCGTCGCTCGCTCCGTCGAAGTGAAAGGCACCCGCTGGAAAAACGGTAAGACGATACGGATCCTCTTTCTCGGTGGCACGAATGCCGAACGCCAAGCTGTGCGCCGCTTTGCCGTCGAATGGACGCGTTATGCGAATCTGAGTTTTGAATTCTTTGACTCTGCCCCGCAACTCCGGGGACAAAAATCCGACATCCGTATTGATTTTGTGCCCGGTGACGGCGCCAATTCGGCAATCGGTAACGAGGCAGAATATTTCGAGCAAGATGAACGTACGATGAATCTCGAATGGATCGATAAATCTACCATATTACACGAGTTTGGTCATGCTCTGGGTTTAGACCACGAACACCAGAATCCATCCAACAAAACAGCATGGAACCGAAAGGCAATTTTTGCCGAACTGTCAGAGCAAGGATGGACGATGGAAATGGTCGACGATTTTGTGATCAAGCCGCATGACCGCAATCTCGTCAATTTCAGCCAATACGATCCCTTATCAATTATGGTTTACTCGTATCCCGCTTCATGGACGTTAGATGGTTCATCGGTAGAAGCGAATGAGGAACTTTCCGAAATGGATAAGATGAATATCGCAAAAATGTATCCGGGTAAAGTTTCTTTGACTGAAGAAAATATAACTCCTGTCATTCCGGTTGCCCAATCTCAAACAATATCGGGAGTTTCTGAAATCAATTGCCAAAACGTAGCGAATACGCCGGAGAAAGTGTCTGGCGCAAGTTCGTTCAGTGTTGAAAATAATACGAAAGAAATTCTTACATTATATTGGTTTAGCGCGGGTAAAAAAACCAAGTATGCAACGATTCGTCCTAACGCTAGGTATGAACAAGAAACCTATGTAGGCCATCTTTGGGTCATTGATTCTAATTCCCAGTGCAAACTGGCCTTCACCACCACCTCAAAATCGAAAGGTAAGGTTGTGCTTGGTAAACCGAATTGATTCGTTTGTCCGTTTGCTTTCCTGGCACCGATATTCCAGAGACAAATCTCTTCCTCAAAACCCTTTTATTGAAAATAGAGGGAAGAACTTTCTTTTTTTGGAACCAAATGAGAACTGACTGGGACATTTGAGTGTATGAATGACAAATCTTATATTGAGCTTTTTCAACGGGCAAAGTCGGGTGATTTGCGCGCTTGGACCGTTTTACAAAATCGATTTTCCCGTTTTGCTATCAAATTTGCATCCAAGATTATCAATGACGAAGATCTTTCGCAGGATATAGTTCAGGAATCTTTCTGGGACCTCTATCGCAATCTGGAAAAAATCACAACTCCTGCTGCCTTTCCTACTTTATTGAAAAGAAATCTGATCAAATACGGAGACCGCATTCTCAGAAAAAAGGAAAACCAAAATTTAGTCTTCGTGGATCCAAATCAAATCGATCAAAATGCAAAAGAATCAGATTCCTCTTATTTAGAAAAAGAATGTTTCGATACTATTTTAAAAAATGTAAATCAATTGGATCCAGCAGATCAAAAGTTAATCGAACTATACTATTACAAAAATTATTCCTTATCCGAAATTTCGATCTCCGAAGGAAAAACTTTATCTTTTATTAAAAAGAGGCATATCTATCTAAAGAAAATTCTTAAGAGCAGAATCGGTGAAACCTTTCGACCAGAAGCTTGTGCCACATATCTGATGGCAGCATAGGAGGATCTTTTGGAAGCAACTCAAGTTTATTCTAATGGGCAAATTGAAAACGTATATTTAGAACAACGAAAGGTTTTTCTCTGGGGGGAAGTTAATGATAACTCCGCCAGATATCTAATTGATCGATTTTTGTATCTTGAAGCATTAGATCCGACAAGACCTATTACTTTATATATTCATTCTCCCGGTGGTTCCACTTATGCAGGTTTGGCGATTCTCGATGTAATGAAGAGCCTACATAATCCTGTTTATACTATTTGTTTAGGGATGGCCATGTCCTTTGGTGCGGTTCTTTTGCTTTCCGGTGCAAAGGGAAATCGTTTTGCATACCCTCACAGTAAAGTATTGATCCACCAACCACATGTTATGGGCGAATTTAAGGGACCGGCAGAAGACATCCGAATTTTTGCCGAATCCGTTCGGAGGGAAAAAGATTTGTTAAACGAAATTATGGCAAAGGCAACGGAGCAACCACTAGAGAGGGTTATGGAAGACACGGAGCGAGATACTTGGTTTTCCGCGACCGAAGCTCTGGAATATGGGATCATTGATAAGATCATAGGGGATTGATCTTGTGGAGTAAGAGACATAATGTTGTGGCGAATCTACAAACCCCCGCCCGAGTTAGGGTGGAGGGGAGTGGCTCGTGGGAAGTGCGTTCTTCCCCTATATCCTAACTTCCTAATATTCGCAATCTATTCCCAAAATATCGAATTTTTATACCAAAAGTTTTCACCTTTTGGTATCTTTTAATCGCTACCTTCTACAAAGAAAATCATCATCCAGGAATTGTTTTTTTTAGAAAATCCAACGCGGTAATCCATTGGACTGCGTAAATACTGTTCGCAGATGTAACCAATTTGCCCGTCGGAGATACAAACCTTTTTAAAGTTACATGGTTCTTTTGGGTCTTGTTTTGAGTTTTCATCATATTCATTTTTAACAAATTCCCAGCTAAGTTGTGTTAGGATTGCTCCTTTTTTTGAAGGTTTGTTTCTAACATTGACTGTGTTTCCTATGATGAGCGAAGAGTTATATGAATCAACGGATTCCGGTGTTTGGTTAAATAAAAAAGGAGCCGACCAGATATTGTCTTTGAATGTAAATCCAAGATTTATGGTTTGGGAGAGCCGGTCCCAGAATTCTGGATTTTTCGGTTTCTTATCTAGTTTCCAGTATTTTAGAAATTTTGTTTTGCCCATCCCGTCTTCAGAAAATGCAAAAGAAATTTGCGGATCAATTATGGATTCTATGAATTTTACATTTTTTTCTTGGATGGCTTTTTCTAACTTTTGTTTGAAAGAGAAAAAATCTTTATCTTCTCGTGATGAGTCAGTCGGTTTTAAAAGTACTGGGTCGAAAGGTTCACAAGGCAGGAGTTGTTGGGAATAAAACGATGTGATTATAATGAATGTAACTACGATTTGGTGTTTCATTTAGTTTCTTATTTGATCCTTCGGTAATTTTGTTCATCATTGTCGAAGAATCGTAGAGAAAACAACTAAATTTTGAAGTTTTGGGATAGGGATTCTGAATTTTTGAAGACCACCTCCGCGAGATTGTATTAGATTCCTATAAAGTTCTTTATATCAATCCATCCAACTTTGCTTCTTTCAAAATTGAGTTCACTTGGTGTTGCATAATTTTCTTCAACTCCGGTGATTCTTGAAAAAAGGGCCATAGTGGGAGGAAAATCCAACCCATGTATATCTTGACTTCTGATTCTCTTGAATAAGATTTTGCTTTGCCTGTTTCATTGTTTCTAAAGGTAACTTCGGTTGCTATTTTATCATAACCAATACCTGGTATGATTCCAAAGGTTATGCCACTAATCACTGGCCCATACCCTGTATCCGCCTTCCTAGAATAAAATACCAATGCATAAATTTCGTCTTCTTTATCGCCTAGTTTCACAGATTTAAAATATCCAGATTCTTCAAATGCTAGTTTGATTCGTTTTGCGTCAGAAACTACGATTTCTGGATGGGCAATGAATGAGGGTGGATAAATCGTAATGGATTTCGAAGTTGGGCTTTGTTTTAAACTTTTCATAAAAGCCTCATCGACTTCGGGCAATTTGTTCGCAAATGTGATGCAGTTTGTGAATAATGTAAGAATAATAAAATAAAAAATAATTCTAAAGTAATGTTGCATCAGCAAAATCTAATGAATTACCACCTAATGACAAGTTATTTTTTGTTGACACTGTTGAATAAATCTTCTCATATAAGAAAATGTTTCCCGTTAAATCGATTGTTTTTAGAATTGTTTGTATTTTTTTTGTATTGCTCGGTTTGTCTTGTAAATCTACCACAGAACGTTTGTTTGATCCAAGGGATGCAAAGGAAGAGGGCAAAAAAACATTAGTCGGTTTTCTTCTTTTTGATGAAACGGAAAGAAAAGATATCCTGATTGCGAGTAGTTTTACCTATCTTCAATCATTGGATGGAGAAAATATCGAAATTTTCGAAATCGAAGAGATTGATGAAACCAAAGAAATATTTAAAGGTCAGTCCACGAAGAGTCCTTTTTATTATTATGAAGAAGAAGAAAAATCTTATGTTTCTTACTCACACTCATCAAAAAAATCAATGTTCAACCCTAATGTGTTAAACGGTGATAAAGAATATTTGGTTAGGGAACTCAAGTGGGTAAGGAGTTGCGGTGACAAATGTAGAATGAATATGAATTCTCGTTTAAATCCTTTCAAAAGCCATAAAACACTTAAAATTAAAGGTGCACCTGGAGAAATAGTTTTTTTAGGGATATTTACAATAAAAACAAAAGTAATTCCTTCTTCTACTTCCTTATTTTCAAGCTCAGCAAACTTTACCATTGAATTCAATCAAATCCTTGATAACTCAGAGTTTTACCAGAGACGGATAGATCCAGACCAAGAAAAACAGATATTTGATTTGAAATTTGGAAAAAACCAGCGGTCTGCGGAAATAAGATTTTTACAATCCATAGTGGAAATGCAAAAAACCGGTTTTTGGCATGCGAAAGCGAAACAAAAATTACAATCTCTCGAAAAATGAAGTGAACCAAATTTACTTTTTATTCTAGAAAATGAGTCTAAATTCGAATTCATTTTCTGGAGAGAAGTATTTGAAATATTTACCTTTTTATCTTTTATTATTTTTTACATTTTCCTTCGTTCAATGCAAAGCGTTCGGAAAGGATCCGCACGGAACACACCTTGAGAAAATAAAAAAATCCACTCACTTTGATGAAACCAGAGAGCAGTTCGTAAACCGCAGGCCCGATGTCATAGAAAAGATGAGGGAAGGACAAAACTACTTTTCCTTATTTTTTAAATTCTTCTTTGGTGGGGATAAAAACCAAAAGCCGGATGTTAAATTGCCGGAAGAAAAACCTGATTTTGAAGAGTTTTTAAAACCGGATGGAAGTATTAAATTCATATGGTTTGGACATTCGACTTTTCTCGTAAACATTGAAGGCAAAGTATTATTTTTTGATCCTGTGTTTTCTGAATCGGCGGCTCCTTTTAGTTTTATGGTCAAACGATTTCAAGATGCTGTCGTGAAATTGGAAGAATTACCAAAGATTGATTTTATCATCATATCCCATGATCATTATGATCATCTCGATATGCAGACAATCGAATTTTTTAAAACTAAAAATACAAAATTTTTAACTCCTCTTGGAGTCACTTCGCACATGAAAGAATGGGGGATTCCTGAAGATCGCCTAATGGAACTAGATTGGTGGGAAAGTATCGACTTAGGGAAAGTAAAAATTGTTTGTACCCCCGCTCAACATTTTTCTGGTAGGAGTGGTACGAATGGGAATAAAACACTTTGGTCTTCTTGGACAGTGATTGGAGAAAAAGAAAGATTCTATTTTAGCGGAGATTCTGGATACGATGTCCACTTTAAAGACATTGGGGATCAGTATGGTCCTTTTGATTTAACATTTATTGAAAATGGGCAATACAATTCTATGTGGGAAGCTGTGCATGTTTTACCCGAACAGACTGCAAAGGCTCATATGGATTTGAAAGGTAAAAGACTTGTGCCAGTCCATTGGGGAATGTTTAATCTTGCCTTACATAGTTGGTATGAACCAGCGGAAGCACTCGAGAAACAAGCAGAGATTTATAAAATTGATCTCCTCACTCCCAAGTTTGGACAACTCGTCAAAATTCGGGAGCCCAATCTAATGGAGAGATGGTGGAAAAAGCTAATAGGATCAGAATGATTCCAATTTAAACAATGTTTTACGAACCAATAATATAAGGATTTTGATTTTTCTAGACCATTCGTAGCAAAATTTTAGACAAATCAATCATGAAAGTGGCTGGGGAAGCTTGAAAACCCAGTCGTTGATTTTGTTACTAATCTTCGTTAAATGCAAAAATGCGGTTTGACAGTCCATTAGTAAATTCGAATCATAAGGATTAAAATTTACTATGGTGTCCCAAAAATGAGAAAAATCTATGGTTCCGTTCTTTTTTCCAGTTTGCTTATTTTTTCCGCAATCGGTTGTACTCCCGAAAAGGAAAATAATGATTCCCTTTCCTTACTTTTACTTGGTGGCTTAGCTTCGTCGGCCAACAGTACGTCGAGTTTAGGATGCCAAAATAAAACACTCAATTGGACAATTCAAACTCCGGCGGAAACAAACACATGGTCCGCAGTCACATACGGCGACAAATTTGTTGCGATTGCTACCAATGGAACTACTCCATCCATGTCTTCTCCCGATGGAATCACTTGGACAGGACATACTACTTCAACAGTAGGTTCATTTGTTTCCATATCTTATGGAAATGGTATTTATGTTACAACTTCTCCCTCTGCGACTGTTAAGGTAATGTCCTCTCCAGATGGCGCCACTTGGACAGATCGTAATTCTGCAAATAATAACCAATGGAGGGGAGTAACCTACGGAAATGG
Source organism: Leptospira chreensis (assembly GCF_016919165.1). Lineage (GTDB taxonomy): Bacteria > Spirochaetota > Leptospiria > Leptospirales > Leptospiraceae > Leptospira_A > Leptospira_A chreensis. The sequence continues at coordinate 261,545 of NZ_JAFFPS010000057.1, read as the reverse complement.
TCAATTCGTAGCTGTGGCCGGAAATGGAACCAATCAAGTGATGACTTCTCCCGATGGAATCACTTGGACAGGACGAACCGGGGTGGAAACTAATACTTGGATTTCAATTGCATATGGAGCCGGTAAATTTGCGGCTGTAGCTTTTGGTGGTACCAATCGGATTATGACTTCTCCTGACGGGATTACTTGGACAGCACAAACGGCACCTGTAGGTAATACTTGGATTTCCGTAACTTATGGAAATGGTCAATTCGTAGCTGTAGCTAGTGGGGCTGTTTCGAACCAGCTGATGACTTCACCTGATGGAATTACATGGACGGCACAAACAGCAACGGAAGCTAACACATGGAGTTCGATAACTTATGGAAATGGACTTTTTGTTGCAGTATCGTCAAATGGAACCAATCGGATAATGACATCACAAGACGGAATCAATTGGAAAGCTCAGGTAACTCCTGAACAAAAATCTTGGAGCGCCATTACATTTGGAAACAATCGTTTTGTGGCAGTTTCTAGTGATGCTGGAACTTCTAAGGTAATGACTGCTAGTTGCGATTGAATTCGTAATTTTCCGTCGGGGTCCAATATAAAAGTTTAATCTAACAAAAGTTTATAACTAAAATCCAATGTCCGAATAGTCTGGGTTGGATTTTAGTTTTTATACATTCGATCTTATTTTCAAAAAAGCATCATCTGTAATTGAAAAGACCGGTAGATATCTCACTGGGATTTAAAAAAAATACATTAACTAATTGGTGGTCTTTGAATTCAATACCCAAAGAAGATCTATTCCATTCGTCCATCCTGTGGAAATTTATGATATGGAATGATCCTTTAGAAAAATCAGATTTAATTTTTGTTTTGTGTAGTCATGACATTCGAGTGGCAAGTTATGCCGCCAAACTTTGGAAAGGAGGTTTTGCCAGTAGGATTTTGTTTTCCGGTGGGGTTAACTTTTTTACAAAAGATATTTTCCCATCTTCGGAAGCAAAATCTTTTGCAGAAAAGGCCATTGCAGAAGGTGTTGATCCTAAATGCATTTTAGTAGAAGATAAATCGACGAATACGGGAGAAAACATCCTGTATTCTAAACTTCTGTTAGCTGATTTGGAATTGATTCCAAAAAAGGTCATCGTGATCCAAAAACCTTCCATGACTTTAAGGGTAAAGTTAGCATTGCAAAGACAATGGCCGGAACTCATACCGATTCTCGCATCCCCTGATTATCCGTTTTTAGACGCTCCTCACAAATTCCTCTCATTGGAGTTATTCATTCATGAACTCGTTGGTGATTTTCAAAGGTTATTTGAATATCCCAAGAAAGGATTTCAAGACTCTGTAGAAATTCCAGAGGAAGTGATGGCATCTTATGATTTTCTAATGATGAGAGGGTATAGATTGCATTTGATTAAAAGATAGGTAGCTGAGTGAGGGGGAATAGGTAAGGGATAGAGATTCGAGGATTGGATTCTTTTGGATGAATTTTGTTTGGGGGAGTTGTGGGTGGTGTCTGTTGGGAAAAGGTAACTCGCTTACTTTCGTAAGTTGCTCGATTTAGAAATTTGTGGAAAAAAGCCATTCAGTGTGGAGTGTAAGTCCCTGTAAAAGGTAAGTCACTTACCTTTTTCCATTAGTTTCGATCTACACTTTCTTTCCTTTGCGCATTGATTTCTATCGAAAGTAAATTACCAAAGTGAGGGCCTTTCCAAAGTAATTTGATCACAAAATAAAATGATTTCCCCAATCAATGAAGACCAATGGTGAATCTAGGCGAATCGAAAATATTGCAAGGTCACGAATTGAGAAAAATTTCACTCTCTTTTATACAATGAAACTGTTAGTAATTCCTGGACGATTTTTTTGTTATTCAAATCGAATGATAATATTGGGATCACCGGAAATGAGTTTTACATAGTATCCGTTTTTTGAGGGTGGTGGGTTAGGGCGGTTGTCAGAAATAAAATCGGAATTCCATAAATTAAATTTTAATTCAGTAGCGATTGCCGTGATGGGAGTTCGGTCCTATGTATAGGATGGTGATGTAAGACAGTTTGAGCTAGTGATCCAGGATACTTCCGTATTTGTCGCTTTTTGTATAAAAAAGGAATGGTGGGATACTGAAGAAGGACTAGTAGTGACTCCTTCTTGTGAAAATCGAAACCATTTCTGTTCGTCTAACTTTAATTCTAACTTGTATGATTCTCCCTTTTTTAATACCAAAGAAGGGTATTGGCAGGAGTTTGAATAATAATCATTCGCAAAATTGATAACAAATAATTGGACTAAAGGATCTGGTTTCACTCCGAGTTCCTTTTCTCCGCAAGAGCTTAGGAATAAAAATAGAATCAAGATAGGTTTAGAAAAGAAAGTTGAAGTGATATCAATTAAAAAGTGATTTTTTGTATTTTTCATCAGTTTTGTCGGATGGTTACTGTTGTTTGGTTCTCGGAAGTTAATTCTAAATGATAACGGTTGCGCTCTGGAAATTGTAAAGAGTCATATTCTATTTTAAATTTTACTTCTGTAGGTGTTTCTGTATAGGGAGTCATTCCCGCACTAGGTGGTGATGAAAAGTTTTTACAAGATCTCCAAGCCTTTAATAGAATCGAAGTTGAACTATCCTTTGTGACGGTGAGAAAATAATCTCTCGATTCCTCCTGTGGTTTCACATTCCCTCTCGGTGAAAATTGAAACCAAGATGTATTTCCCTTTTGTAATGAGATAGGATAGTCAACTCCCTTTTCGACTGTAAACTCAGCCGCTGGACAATTATCGATCATTCCAGGCAAAACACCCATGTAAAAAGTAATCAAAACATTATCTCGGTATATCCGTTCAGATTCTTTATCATCACATTTGGGGATGACGACGAGAAGCAAAACACCAAGACAGATCCTGTTGAAAATTTTAATTGTATTTTGTATTAATTCAAATTTTAGAATATGCTTTCTATTCTTTTGCACAAACAGTATCTAAATGACTATTTTTTGTTTGTCACTCACAAAACCGCTGTTTGTTTTAAAAAAGCCAAACAGTTTTTGTATTTTGGCTTAAACAATGTTCAGAGAAAAATCATAATGTTTATGGCATACGCTTATAAATTCCACGTTCTATTTTGATGGAATACCTAGCCAAAAAATCCGGCATCACAAAACCTTGCTTTTGGCATTCGGAAAACACCAAAGTCTTTGCATTGTCTAAACTTCCTTGGTCTTTCCAGATAGCAATGGTTACAAACTGGATTCTTCCGTTTTCCTCCCGGATGTATGTTTCATCACCCAAAAATCCGTCTATGGTTTTGATCAAGTCACGGTTGATTTTCACTCGTTCTAAAAAGGGTTCTTTGGATTCTTTGGGGAAATCGAATCGATCGATAAGAATTTGGTTCATTGTTTCCTCTTATGTTTTTGGGGTTTCGGTAACCCGGTTATACAATAGGATACAGTAATCTAATGATAAAAAATTGTAAAAAATCAGAAAAGGAAATTGGATCACCAGTTTTGTGGGTGTTGGAAAAACTCCTTGGGCGACTGACCAGTATAAAGTTTGAATTCTTTGTTTAGGTGGGACTGGTCAAAGTATCCTGCTAAGTAAGCCAGATCGGTTAGATTTTTTTCCCGGGAATGGGATCTTATGACCGACTGAATTCTTAAGAGACTTGCGTAATGTTTGATTGTAGTTCCAATCGAGGTTTTAAATTTTTTTTCTAATGAATCTAGGCTAATGGGAAGACCCTGTGTTAGATCTTTGATCTTTATATTCCCTTTATGGCTTTGGATTTTGAATAAAGTTTGTTTGATGATCGGATCTATGATTCGATCTTTTCGATTCTGAAGTAAAAAAGTCTCGATTAAAGAAATTCGCCCTTCCTCTGATTTGCAAACAAATAGTTGTTCTTCGATTTTTCGAACTAAGGATGTCGGGATTAAATCTTCTAAACTAACGGTTTTCCCATAGAACTCAGAAATTGGTTCTTTGAAAAATGCATAAGCGCCGATTTCCGTAAGGATGACAAGTAGGGCCGAAGAATTTCGGGAGTAGATGATCTTCCTTGGTGACTTTCTAAATCCAGCAATGCCAGCGCGAGGTAAGTCATAGAGTGTATTTGTTTCTTCGGATCGTAAGTTTCCGCTCAGTTGGAAAGATAAAACAAGATTTGAATTCGGAAGGATTCGGTTCTCGATTCCTCCTTCCGATTCTATGATTAGATATTTTTGAACGTAAGGTTCTAAAGTTTTACATGGAAGAAAACTATAAACTTCCATGCTCATAAACGGTAATTATGAATCTCACTACTCATGTTTTTGCGGTTTTACAGATATAAAAATTGGATGTTCCGATATATTTTTATCGCTGTATTCTAAGAAGGAAGGAATTCCTAATTTGGAGTCCATCGAAAAATATAGTGCAATTCCATTATATTGGCGAGTTTCTTTTGGCTGTAATGATAGTTTGGGACTCAAATTTTGCATTTCACCATTGGGACCTGGAATGGATTCAATGGGAGAAATATTTGTGTTCTCAACTTTTAAGATAAAACTTTTAGAATCTAAAGTTACGATTTTGTCTGTTTTGTTTGCAAAGTGAATGATTGTTTTGCAAATTTTTTTACCTTTTGCTGAGTTGATTGTTTGTCTATAAGCAAATAACAATGATCCTCCGCATTCAATTTCCCTAACTAATTTCAATCGGAAGGGTAAGTTGAGTTTGTCGATTTTTGTTGAGTAAGAGCTAACAGCAATTTTTTTCTCTTTTATTTCTTCCAATCCTGAATGGAGAGAATATTTAATAATGTTCTGTAGGAAAACGCTTTCATTGGATTCAGTGTATCCAAAGGGAAATAAAAACCAACTCCTCCATTCCGACAAAACTGGAGATTCAATTTTGGTAAGTGTTGTTTGTTGGCCATTTGAGTCGTGAATAATGGGTGTCACATGTAATTGAAAATTTTGTTTTATCGGTAAAATTCCTAATGTAAGCACCCCGAATATATTCATAACGATTGGAACTGATGACTGTCGGTAGCTATATTGTAATTCTAATACATTCTTTCTTTCTACACCAAAATGTTCTTGATTGTAGTCGAAACCATCTTTGTCTCCAAAATTGTCGATTAGGACAAATTGTTCGTTCGATTTATTTTCTTCAATGATTTCATTTTGTATCAAAGTGAGAATTATTTCTTGTTTCGGTCGATATATAACTTTTGGATCTAATTCCTTCTTAGTGATTAAGATTCCTAATTTATCCAATGAAGATGTGTTTTGTTTTATCGGCAATGGATCTGGGATCGCTATGAAAGCACAGCCAACGCTTGTGAACAAAATTAAAGTGATAACTTTTAAAGTGTGAGAAAACGAATGTTTTGTGGGAAATTGTTTATAGACTTTCATTGAAGAGGAAAACCACCAGAAGTATTGGCAAATGGTTCCCTTTAACCAATGGATTGTCAAGAGACAATTTTGAGAACCCCTCTGGTAAAAACATAGATTTCTCTTCGATTTTTTTGTAAATTTCTTTCGTTTGACAATTTATAGAGCAATGAGAACTCTCTTTTCCAGAAGAGATCTCTCCCCTTGAAGCCCCATGAAACGTTAGCCCTGATTTGGTTTGGTCTTTGTACCCATCTTCTTTTCCTTTCTTGTAAGTTACCAGGTTTAGAAAACGGATGTGACCCAGGCTCAGAATCTTTTCAGGATTTTTACCTCGCGCGAATTCTCGTCGATGATGATCGAGAGTTTTGCGGATCTGTTGCCCCCAATCGTTCTATTTGCGATATGGATCCACTCTCCATCATCCAACCCCGACGTTGGAAATATGTATCTGAGGAAATGAAAAAACAAGCCGCGCTCGGATCTACCAGTGTTAGCTTTACTACCTTTACTCCACCTTATACAGGTACGGCGAAGTGGCTTGGAGGTGTTCTTGCCGATAACGGAAAAATTTATTCCATTCCATTTAACCGTTCTGACTTTCTAGTTTTGGATCCAAATACAAATGAAACTTCCGTTGTTTCCACTGGAATCAGTGGAGCAGCACAATGGGAAGGTGGAGTATTGGCACCAAATGGAAAAATATACGCCATCCCGAGAGACTCCGATAAAATTTTAGTCATCAAACCAGAAACAAACGAAAGTTATACTTTGCAATCTCCGGAATCAGGAGTTGGAAAGTGGCGTGGAGGAGTGCTTGCGCCAAATGGTTTGATTTATGGAATTCCTTTGAGTTCTAGTAAAATCCTAGTGATTGATCCCAAAACAGACACTACCCGAACCATTGATTCTCCTTTGGTAGAACCCAATATGTGGGAAGGGGGCGTTCTTGCCCCGAATGGAAAAATCTATGCATTCCCGGTCATTAGTAATTATATTTTTGTCTTAGATCCTTATTCGGAACGAAGTTATCTACTCCCGAATCCCAAGGCATTCACTGGCACCAATAAATGGAGACATGGAGTTTTGGCACCTAACGGGAAAATTTTTGCCATGGCATCTGACGACTCAGATTTTTTGATCATCGATCCTATGAATGATTCTATGAGTTTATGGCCTTCGCCTAGCGGTGGGACAAGTAAATGGAGAGGTGGGATGTTGGCTGCCGATGGAAAAATTTACACAATCCCTGCAGATATCACCGATTTCATTGCGATTGACCCGATGACTCTTACGTCCACCACCTATAACTCAGGTATTTCTGGAGGAAATAAGTGGGGTGATGCAGTATTGGCACCTAACGGAAAGATATACTCTATTCCACATACAGATGATCGAGTACTTGTCATCGATCCACGAACGAATGGTAAACTATGTGCTAATCTATTGCGCAGTAGTTATTGGAATTTATACTAATATAATAGAATTTGAATCTTTCTAAAATTCAATTGACATAACTCATGAAAACACATACAAAATAACGATGCGATGGAAAGCGTCAGAGTTCTGGAAAAATGCATCTCCCACGGAACTATTAGACTTTTTCCAATCCATCGAACAGGGAGCAGATCTAAAATCTTTAGCCGATCATATGTTGGCGGAAGATGAATTTTGTGATTTGGTTTTTGAATATCTATGGCTTCTTCGTTCCGAGGAAGGTTCCAGACGTTTTTTGAATGATAACAACCTAACGCCAGAACTTTTGATGAAGTTTATCTATTTTGGATACGGAAAACAATTTTTATCGGGTAACTTTGATTCCAATTCCTATTTTTTACAAGTTAGGACCTTATTTAATTCGGCACAAAGTTTGCGAATTTTATCTCTAGCTGAGGAAATGGACAGAGATCCCACTTTAAAGATTCATCTTTTGTCCAATTTGGATCCTCAAACTTGGGAAGCTTATTTTGATATATTAGAAGAAAAGAATATGACGATGCAGACTTTGCTGGGAATATTTTCCAATCTTCGTGAAAATGAAATTCGTAAAATTTTGCTCAATAGTCATACACTCTATTATTATTTGCGAATGATGATGGTATCTGGAATTAAAAAGTCCGGCGAACAAACGCCAAAAGAAATGGAAAACAGAATTCGATTGGAATCCATATTGGAATCCATTCGAGTTTGGGAAACATTCTGTCAGAATTTGGGAGAACGATTTGATTTTAAGTCAGAGGCAGAACTTTCTCCAAACAAACGAGACCCAGATCGTCTATCGCTCGTATTACGAGAGTTAACCAAAATACCCACTTTAGACCGAGGGGATGTTTTGGTGTATATGAAAGCCAATGGTGCCGTTTTCGATGTTTGGGAAGAAACAACCATTATTTCAGCACTTGGCAATTATGATCGGGTCGGAAAGTATTTTTAAAGACTTTTGTCGGATAAAAAAATCTTCAAATTTAAGACACATCATCTAGATTCTTTTGTGACTAAGACTATAGTTCCAATGTGAATCCTACATTGATTTGACGAAAAGGCCCGGGTTGGATTCCCGTTGGCAATCTTCCGGAAACATATTGTTTGTCTTGGATGTTCTTTGCGTTAATAAATACGGACCACTTATCAGGAGACCGGTATCCAAAACTTGTATTCCAAAGTTCCACTTTGGGAATTGTACCTTTGTTCCCATCCTCTGATTCATCTTTAGTATTTAACAAATCAGAATATTGTTTTCCTATGTATTGGTATTCCAGCCGGCCATAATACCCTTGCGGTGATGAAACACTAATCGCCGTCGTTATGGTTTCTTTGGGAACGTAAGGTAAATAGTTTCCTGTTGTGTCTGTGGAAATGTATTGGTTGTTGTTGATTGTATACGCCGGCAGGATTTCTATTATTTCTCTACCATCACTGGTTTGGGATACAGGAAATGGATTGAAACTTCTGGATTTGGCTTCGATGCGAGAGTAAATCAATTCGATAGGCACTCTCCATTCTGAATTTTGCATTTTTGCTGGATCCCAAACAATCACAGATTCTCCGCCTGTATGGGTTGAATAACCCGTGTTTGCTGGTCGAATCCCTGCTTCTCCACCAACTTCGTTTACATTGATGATTTGGTCTCGGAAATACATTTTGTATCCAACAAGTTCCGTATACAAATAGGAAGTGATATCTCCTCTGACTCCCGTTTCATAATTGGTGGATGTTTCCGGTTTGAGGCGATAGTCATTGCCTTGAGGACTGAATGAAGTTCCAAAGGTAGGCGGGGAAAATCCCTTATGGGCTCCTGAAAACCAAATGAATTTCTTTGTGATATCATAAGTAACCCCAATTCCTGGCAGGATGATATGAGTTCTTGACTCACTGGAACTGCGACGGTTCACAGAAACATCATTGGGAATCACTGCACCTAACCGGTAATCTTCGGCAGTGGCTTGCCTTCTTGTTGTGATGGCTTTTTGTCTCACTTCTTCGAAACGAACTCCGGGTATGAGTTTCCAGTTTTCAGAAAGTTGGATCCGGTCCTGGAAATAAGCCGCAAAGGATTCGATCTTTCTTTCCTGTCTGTTGAGATTGAAATTGGGTAAAGCCGGTTGTGCGATGTTTGTGACAAGAGACTCTTCTTGGACAATGGCTTTTGTGAGATATCCTGAGGGATCATCTGTTTTTTTTAAGTTGGTTTGGGTTAGGTTATTTTCTCCATGAAGCCGAATCCCAAGGTCGGTTTCATGTTTGAGTCCCAAGGTAGAAAATTTAGATTCGAGTTTTGTTTCTACACCGCCGACCATAAAGGATTGGTCTCGGCTAATGTAAGACTCGCGCATATAAATCGTATCTCCGGGGCGATTTCCTATAATCCCAGGGGAGTAGGTGCGAAGTGTATCTTGTGGTGCATTGAGGTAACCACCTGACGAAGATTTGCCGGATAAAAAGTCTTGCCTTGCCCAGTTTCTTTCTGCCTGAGAAAAATATCCACGGATGATGAGATTATGGTCATCAGATAGTTTCCAATTATGAGAAATGACCGACTGGCCTCGGTTCAATTGTTTTTCATCATATTCTGCCGGATTGATTTTTGGATCCATCCGAAACAATCCTTGAGAGAGGCCTAAGTATGTGGATTGAGCATTCTGAACATGATAACCCAATTTGATCGTCGTGCTATGGTTTTCGTTCCAATCTTGGATCCATTTGACGTTCCCTTCTGTAACATCGAAATTTTGGTAATTCCGAAATCCATTTCCTTGTTTTCTGAGTAAGGATACTTCAAAAGAACTAGAGTTAAAAGTTTTCCCATAAGAATTGTATGTAGATAAATATCCATTTTCACCTCCCACATTTTTTGTATAGAAGGTGGATTCAACTGGTGGGCGTTTGGTGACAAAGTTAACAATCCCTCCAATGGTATTTGGTCCAAATAAAATGGAACCAGATCCTTTAATGATTTCGATCCTTTCCATTCTTTCAATAGAAGGAGAGTAATAACTTTCTGGTTGTCCATAAGGAGAGAGGGCAGTTAGAATTCCATCTTCTAAGATTAGAGTTTTTCTAGATTCTTCGTTACTCACCCCCCTAAAACCAATGTTTGGTGTGAGGCCTGCTGCATCCTGGAAACGAACGCTCGCACCGGGAGCTCTGCGTAACGCTTCCATGGGATCTGTGGGAGATGCTTCTTCGAGATATTTTTTATCGATGATATAAGCTGATCCTGGTATTTTTTTTAAGTCTTCCTTTTTGCTACCAATGACATGAATCCCTTCGTTTTTTTGCGGTTTTGTTTCTTTTTCTTCTGTATTGGATTGGGAATGAATCTTTAGATTCGCAGAAAAGAGTAAGAAGAAAACTAGAGTTGGTTTTACGCATTGATACTTCATCGAAGCAGTCCTTTTAAGGGAGAAAGATTAATTTTGATTTTCGTAAGATCTTCATTCGGTGAAAATAAAGGCCTAGATGGTTTCCCGTTGATGGAAACATGAGATTGAACATACACGGCTAGGTCTTTTTTTCCCGACCTTTCAAATTCTCTTTGTTGTAGATAATTGGCAAATTGTAAGATATGTTCCGGTTGGATGGTCATCATTCGATATTGGTAGTCGGTGAGTGTTTCTCTTGGATCGATAGATTTGCCATTCACAAAAAAAATAGCAGATCCCACTTTGTCTGCGACCATCACTTGCCATGAAAATTTGATGGCTTCTTCTGTCCAAATCACTTGTCCGGGATAAAAAATATGTCGGAAGGGAATCGTAACTTGTAACAGAAGATAGGTGAAGAGTGCGTATTCCTTGAATCGAAAGCCAGTGGCAAAACTTGATTCAGATCCGATGTCAAGGTTTTGGTTCGCCCGTTGGATTTCGGCTTCTTTAGATTTGGGAGTGCCCACTTTGTTTTTTAAAAATCGATGGATCAATCGAAGGGGCCAGTCCGGCGCAAAGAAAATCAAGGAAGAAAGACTCATTACAATGGGAAAAACTCCAATGGGAAAAAGAAAGGATGTAAAGGAGTGGAAGAATAGAACCACAAACCAAGCAAAGAATCGAAATCGTTTCGTACAAAGTAAAAAGGGAATACTTAAATCAAAGATTACGCCAATCCATGAAAAGGCATAAGCGGTAATAGGAAGGCCAAGGACGGGATCAAGAAATGTGAGTTTTCCTTCTGATTGGTACAACCAAAGTTTTAACGGTAGGGCTTCGAATAACCAATCGGGTTGGAGTTTGGCAACTCCTCCAAAAAAATAAATGAGTCCCATTTGCAAACGAAAAGCATAGAGCCAAAATTTGGGAATCGGTTTTGTTTGATTGACCCAATCCCTCCATTGCCATAGAGGAAGGTTTGACTTACTCACTGGTGATAACCATAATAAAAAACCAAGAAGCGAGATCAGATAATAATGATTTAGATAAATGGTGGCATCAGAGAAATGGAACCATGTAAATCCAATCGTAAATACAAAGAGATTGAATCTTAAAAAATACCCAAGAAAAATCCCGAAAGCTGTGATTAGCAGAACACCAAATAGTAGATAGGTGAAAGCAGGTGCTAAGGGATGGATCCATTCAAAACCAAAATGTTTGAAGAAAAAGCTGGGTTTGATAAAGTAAGAATGAATCCAGCCATAATAGAAATATCTGAAGATTAAAATGGTAGTCGCAAACCCATACCCAATCCTAAAAAAATGTAGGGAAAGAGAAGGGACTGGTTGGAGTAAGTTTTTAATCCCCATCATTTGAACTCACCCCGATGGTGCCGCCAAGGGAACTGATCACTTCTGTTGTGATGAGAACTCTTAGTTTTTTAAATTCATTTAACATCAGTTCGACGTCGCTACCACCTGTGGTAATGGCATTTTGGAAGGTCCCGTATTTTGTTTTTAAAGAAGTTACGGATGCACTTGTGGTTTTAATTTGTTCTTTGAGTCTGGGAACCACCGTTTCACTTCTAAGTCCTAAAAATCGGTAGAAGCCAACATCGCCCAAATCGGAGAGGCCTTGTAAGTTTTGTAAGAGGGAATCGAGTGATAAGTTGGCATACGGTGTTTCTACTTTTGTGATATCCTTCACACCTAAATTTGTGACCCGTAATCCTGAAGGTTCTGCAATTTTGATATCAACAATGGTATTACAAAAAAATACGATTTGGTTTGTCAGCTCCGTCAGTCCGTCTTTCGTATTCGGATAATCGCGACTTCCTTTTCCTGCATTAGTAAAGGAATAATAAAAGGAAGAGGTTCTAGATTTATCCCAATGGAAAAGGAGTAAACTCGTTTGGGTTTTGATATCTTGGATGAGTTTTGTGAGATAGGTTTTTCTATTGGTATCGGCAAATGCAGTATTCGTTGTTCCGACATTATCCTTAAAAAGTAAATACTCCACGGCATCCAGTCCGTCCACTCTGAGTCCGTTAGGTGCTAGATTCGAAGTGATTTTTGATTCAATGGATGTGGGGTCAATGGGAAAAGCTCTGGAAAAACTATCCAAGTATAAATAAACATTATAAGGAATATAAGCCGGTCCAAAATAAGCCCATTCTATTTGTCTGTAAGCAAAATCTGCTTCGATCCAAGCATTGCGAACCAGGTTTAAATTGGTAACATCGGGTGTGGCTGTATACGTAGCAGCAGCTGTTTGTAACGCCGATATCTTACTGTCTAAGTTGTTATATTTAGGAATGATTAGGTTGTTTGATATATCAGCAAGTAAACTGGAAGTAGTATAGGTCTTTAAATACGTATCCACCAATCCGAGAATTTCTGCTTTTTCGGAAGCCTTATCTGATTGGACGGCGCAACTATATAACAATAGATAGAATCCATAGATAAAAAATTTTGATAGGGTTTTCGTTACTTTCATAAAGATTTTAGAAAACTAAGGACTTTGGTTCTCGATTCTTTCGGGAGTTGTTTGTAATTGTTTTTACTTTGTTCTCCTTCCCCACCATGCCAAAGGATGGCTTCTTGCATGCCTCGCGCCCTTCCATCATGAAGTAAAAGTTCATGACCATTGACTCGTTCAATGAGACCAAGTCCCCAGAGCGGAGTGGTTCTCCATTCATTCCCTGTTGCTAAGAAATCGGAGCGGTGGTCACTGAGACCGTCACCCATATCATGTAAGAGCAAATCGGTATAAGGTCGTATTTCTTGGTTGGCAATTTCTGAAATGAAATGATTTCCCGTTTTCAATCTAGGGATATGACAAGAGGAACATCCAATCTGAATGAATAATTCTTTTCCCTTTCTTACATCTTCTGTTCTCCAACCTCTTCTTCCTGGCACACTGACTAAACTTGTATAGAATGTAACTCGCGCTAAACGTTCGTTTGAGATTTCTGGACTTCCCCCATTCCCCGAAGGACTTGCTGTACAAACCGATTGTCCAGTGGCACAGTTTTCACTCGGGAAAACAGGAGTGGTGAGTCCGATATCACCCAGGAAGGCACTGGCATTTTGATGGTTTAAATTCGGTTGGTTTGCTTTCCATCCAAACCTTCCGAGGAATGCTTTTGCTTGTGTTGTGTCCCAAGCCATGTTAGGTTTTCCAGAAATTCCATCTCCATTAGAGTCGCTTACATCAGCAAAGGACCTAATGGTTGCTTCGGGGATAGCTTCGAGGAGTCCAAGCCCCGGAAGGATGGGTGCCGTTCTTGGAGAAATCAAATAACTACCAGAGGCATTGTCCGTTGGATGATAAGGTTGTCCGGGATTTGCCACATTGATTTGAGTGGCACCACCTCCGACATTCCAAGTGATCGCATAACTTGGCTTACGGAGTGAATAACTTTCTCCATCAGGAAAATTTCCCGCTTCCTCTGTATACGTGATCACCACAGTTCCTTCTTTTGGAATTTGGGTTCCGGTTCCAAATTCCAAAATGCCTTCCGTATTCAATTGGGTACCGAAGTTGGTCAAGGGAAGTGGTCCGCCTGTCGTAGGATTGGATCCGGAAACACTCAATCGAAGGAGCATGGAACTAAGACTCGTTCCATCGGCGGGGGGTCGTCCTCGTCCATCTTTGACATGACAACCTTGACACGAACGGTTGTTAAAGACAGGTCCAAGTCCTGCAACAGAAGAATTTCCTGCAGGAAGCCAGGTGCGATTGAAGTTTGCATTTCCATCTTGGAAATCAATAGAACGTTTTGAATCCACCACATTGGCTGCTTCTAAATCAAAAGCAGACTCAGTGGAGTCAAACGTGGTAGTATCTCCACCACTGAATTGTTCACAAGGATCGTTTAAAAAATCTCCCGAAGAACATTGGGGAGAGGATAGAATAGCAGCAAGGATAAGGGCAGTCGTCGTCTTTTCATCATCATTTTTTTTGCATTGGAATATCAATCCGAGACTGATGATTAGGATAAGGTGTTTCAATTTCATTTTTCTATTTTTATTTTTCTTTTATTCGAGAACTAAACCATCATCTCCAATCGAGACACCGAAACTGGCAGCCGATCTTTGTAGAGCTTTTGCAATTTCTTGTACTGCTGGTTGGATTTGGTAACGGAAGATATTGTAATCAGCATTCTCTGTCGCAGAGCCGGATACGTTCACAGTTGCAATCATTCGGTCAAAACGACTCGAAATGATGGAACTATTACAAGCTTGGTTGAGAGATACATCTTCAGTGAATTCATTCAGGCAGAATAATTCTGCTGTTGCAATTCGTTCTTTGATGTAAGTTGATTCATTTCCTAAAAGATTTTTTAATCCATAACCATTGATGGTTTTAGAACCTGTATAAGTTCCATTATAAAGATTATCCAATCCTTTGGCATCGTAATAAAAATCAGCTTTGGTATTGTCAGAAAAACAAGAATGTTCTTCTTCTTGTTCCCCACCAAACACACCTGTCATCCTTTCTCCACCCCATTCTCCACCAGAGAAACGAGCAATCCCCCGAAGGATATTTTCAAACGATGAGGAACTGGATTTGAATTTAGAAACATAGGAAGTGGAAAGAGAAGGATCCCATGCATTTTTCAACTGTAGGAGATGTGTCTCCAAAATCTCAGTGGAATACAAAAGATAAGCGGAACGTTTTGCTGCTGCACTTCCACTACCATTGGCTGTTGTAAAATTGGTTTGGGTAATTGTAGTTCCCGGTGTGAAGTTATTTGCTGCATCAGCTCCCCACAAAAGGTATTCAATGGCATGCCAACCTACCGAAATATTCTTTGCAGGATCTCCATCAGGACAAGTTCCGGTAGCACAGTCCCCTCCGTTTGCATCAATTAATCCTTGTTTTGTGATCGTACCAGTCAGGATCACAGTATCAATATAACCTTCATCCAAAGGCCATGCATTCATTAAAGGTTCCAGTTCTACACCATCGGTAAGTGCTGGGTTGTCGATAGGTCCCTTACTAAAACGAAAGATTTCCGTTTGTAAGTAACTTCGTCTGGCCCGTCTCCAATAAGACTTTACTTCATTCAGTTCCGCGAGAGTCGGGGAAGCTTTGCCGGTAAAAGCAGTTACCTTTTGTCGTAAGGCCACCACGTCCGTATACGCATCGCTATAATTTTGAAAGGCAATTTGGGAGTAGGTCTCCAAAAAAGCGGATTGGTTGGGGGCAGTGCCGACTAAGACCAGTGCTGCGAGTATATTATTGGAATCGGTTTTCTCTGGTTCCAAAAGACTACAGTAATTCATTACAAGTCCAAGTGAAAGTACGAATGTAAGAGTGCGTTTCGACTTCATCATATGGGGTTCTCTCCTTTATAAATGAGAATAATTCTCATTATTATTTAAACAACGTTCATAAAGGGGGTTTAGAGAGCAAATGGTTTTATTTTTCTCTCACTTGATATTTATCAGGCGGGTTTGATTTGAGAATTGATGAACTTCGTTCAAAAAATCTCAATGGTTCGGAAATAAATTATTTGACACTCGTTCAAAAAGTCACAAAATTATGGCAATTGTTTAAAATATGTTAAAAATGTTCCGATTGGGAGGAAATATGAACGTAAAACTAGCACTAGGGCTTGTAATGTCCTTGGTTTTCGCAGGATCTGTCTCTGCACAAACACAAAGCCAAATGTTCCAAAGAGTAGGGGTTGTCGGGGATTCCCTAAGCCATGGATTCTTTGGGGTTACCGTAGAGAAAAAAACACAGGACTGGGCCTATCCGGTTTTGGTTTCCAAACAAGCAGGTGCTTCCGTTTCTTACAACGTTCTGAAAGGGCCTTATGTAAACTTAGAAGATGTACTCAAATGGGACTGCGGAATTTTCTGTATTGCGGAAAGTATTATTGGTGGCAATGCATCCACAGTTTCTCTTCCCACTCATGCGGGGATTACTGGGGCTGAATATACATCACTTCTTAAAACTTCCGGTAAATGCGAAGACATCACTGCGACCAAACAAGAGAAAGAATGGTACTGGGCAAAATGGTATTGGTATACTTACCGTTGGGTGACTGTTGCTGATTGCCAAGAACCAGATAAGTTTCACAGATTTGGACTTAGAGATGCGGGAACACAAACCCAAGTTATGGAAAAAGTAAAACCAACTTTCCTATTTGGATCGGCTGGAGCCAACCACGTACTTTGTACAGCACTTCATACATCAACAGATTGTTTAGATGAAACAAGATTTAAAAGAGATATCCGTGAATTCTTTCGCCGAATGTCTGCTATGGGAAGTTTACAAGGTGGGGTTTTATTTACCGTTCCTAACGTAACTTCGATTGCATTTCTAGAAAATTACAAAGATCCAAATGGACGTGCAAATTACACAGGACTCAAAGCCTTCTTTAGAAATTCCGTATCGGATCCTAACCAAGTTCTTGATGCCAATGAAGTTGCGAGTATCTCCACTTTTCTGAATATGTTAAATAACGAAATCAAAGCACAAGCAGCAACTATGCGTTTTGCTGTGGCTGATTTACGTGTGATTTTTGATGACCTAAAAGAAAATGGAAGACCCATTCGTAGTGCTTCTGGTTGGTCTCCTGGAAATGCTCGGGCCAACTGGCCACTTCCTAACCAACCCGGAGTTTTTGGTTTAGATGGTGTTCATCCGAACATGTATGGACATTCTCTATTTGCGAATGAATTGATTAAATCAATTAACAATCGTTATGGATATTCCATTCCACAAGTTAGCGAATACACAGCTTGGTATTACGACTCACTCAATAGAAACCCAGTGGACTTGAAAAAATTCCTGACAGAAAATATCTTTGGTCAGGCAATTTCTTGGGTTGTTTCTATCTTTACTTAAGAGGTTAGGACTATGAGTAAACGGTTTATAGGTATCATTTCGGTTTGTGGATTTCTGTTAGTTTTGTTTTCTTTTGCGATATGGAAGTTTTCTTCTCATAAAACAACGAAACAAACTGAGGTCACCAATTCCGATTTCGGGAATTCTGAAAGTCACGCCAATTCATTGTTTGATGATCCAGAGTTTGCCGACGCTCCCAATCCAGAAGAATTGGAATTGGCACAGGCTGAGGTACTTTGGCCGTTTGCTTTGGAGAAAAAACCAAATCGTAAGGAAGAGATCAAAGAGGAGTGGAGAGATTTTGCGGCCAAGTATCCAAAGAACTTCTACATTCCTCGCGAAATCAAAACTCGGATGACAGAGGCGGAAGAAAAGGAACAACTCGAAATGTTGGATTCTTTCACTGCCATGGATGCCAGTTTTTCTGCATCGATATCCAAGGAAAAGTGGTCCGACAAACCATCGGCAGAAGAACCGAATGCGACCGACAGACCTTCTGCAAAAACTCAAAAAGCCTATTTCGATTTTAAGATCAATGAATTAGAATCGAGAATCCAAATGGTAGAGTATTGGATCGAAAACAAAAAGCCGGCCGGGGATACGAAGACCTCAGCGGAAAAAGATTTAAAACTTTGGAAAAGTGAACTTGCTACCTTGAAAGAGGCAAGAAGTCAGGTTCCGAATTCATAATTCGCTAATCGCAAACCACCTGTATTTCTTTTCAAGAGGACGAACCGTCCTCTTTTTTTTACCCAAAACCGCGGATTCTATGGACTAGACTCGACCAAAGTTTGGAATTTTCTCTCTTTGCTTGACAGGAACAACGTTCAAAAAATTAGTTGAATTTGAGACTCGGTTTCAGTACTGCGTCCAATCCTCTAAGGAGAACCAATTCCATGAACACAAAAAGAAATATCCTCGGAAAATTACTGATCGTTGTCGCTTTCTTTGGCTTTGTCACTTTCTGCAAAGCGAAAGAAACTGACACTTCTGCCCTGGCACTACTCGGTTTGAACTTCTCTTCCGTTTCGGGAACCTTGACAGACGGGGCAGGAAATCCAATCCCTAACGCTAGTTTGGAGATCGCCACGTCCGCAAGTGTCAGGAGTGCCGGATCTTCTAAATCTCTATCCACAACCACAGAAACCGGATCTTGGCAACTGGCCCTTGGGAATGGCAGTTATGAAATTCTCGTGAAGGATGGAAATGGTAAATTACTCGGTACTTTCAAAATCTCATCTGCTGAAAATTTAGAACCTTCAATTGAAGACATCTCTCATGTATCGGATACCATTTTCCTAGTTTCTCTTGCAAACCCAAGAGAGGTTGGATCTAAATTTGAAATCCTTTCTCCAAAAGATGGAAGTATCATTAAAACTTATGATTTAGCATTAAATATAAAAACTTCCGATTCATTAACTTGCCATGTTTTACAAAATAAAACGGAAAAAGAAAATTTTACAGTGGGTAAGGGAGAAATTACTTCTCCTATTTCCGTAAAACCACTGCTTGGTGCTAATAAAATCCAAGTCCATTGCACAAATGAAGCAGGAGTTTCTGCTAAAAAAACGGTCCTGACTTATTATGGGAACCGGATTTCTGCTGGAGGATCTCACTCTGGTTATGTGGTGAATGGAAATTTATACACTTGGGGAAGGAATAATTTTGGACAACTCGGTACGGGAACTTCCACAGGAGACCTTACCAATCCTAAGATTACTAAACTATCTACGATTTCGAATGTTGCTTCGATTGGATTCAACCAGAACAGTTCTCTTGCCATCACTGAAGATGGATCTGTATGGACTTGGGGAGCGAATGCTGTTGGCCAGTTAGGTATGGGAAATATTGGGGACTTACAAGCGGCAGCCGCAGATGCAGGCCCAAGAAATCCACCAAGAAAAGTTCCCGGGATTACCAATGCTGTTATGGGTGTCTATGGTTTTGACCATGTGCTTGTTTTAAAAAAAGATGGAACTGTTGTTAGTTTTGGTTCAAACTCAGTTGGTCAACTCGGAAACGGAACCGGGGGAGCGGGAACTTATTCATCAAGTCCAGTAAATGTCATTGGCCTTCCCACAGATGTCATCCAAGTCATTGGAGGTTCTGAACATTCTGCCGCCTTGACCAAGTCAGGTGATGTTTATGTTTGGGGTAGAGACCAATACGGAAATTTGGGTGATGGAGTTCTCGGAACTGCCACAGAAGTCAATGGCACTCCGAAAAAAGTGAGTTCTTTATCAGGTATAATACATATTGCTAACGGCCGAGATCATATCCTTGCTCTCAAAAATGATGGAACTGTTTATGCTTGGGGACTTGCGACTAGTGGTCAATTGGGAATTGGTGGAACTGGATCACCGAATCCTGTTCCTACCCCAACGCTTGTGACTGGTCTTTATAATGTAGTTTCTGTTTGGGCGAATGGAACACAGAGTTTCGCTATCCTAAGCGATGGAACCGTGAAAGGTTGGGGCGCAAACTCCAGTGGAAATTTAGGAACAGGAGTTACCACTCCCTCTAAAATTTATACACCTGGTGATACTGTCGTTGGTGTTATAGACATTCAATATTTCGGATGTGGAGCCTTGCATAATTTTGCCATTCTCAAATCGGGCACTTTATACGGTTGGGGCTGGAACTTTAAAGGTTCGATTGGAAGATCCGATTTACAGGAAACTTGGGCGGCTTCCACCCCAATCTTTCTTACCATTCCACAATAAAGATCTATGGTGAATTCATTTTGATCAGATTTCTTTTATTTTTTATTTCTGTTTATTTTTATTATGGATGTGCGTTCGTAGATGCGAACGTTTGTTCTGCGAATCTAGGATTATCGGATGTTCTAAACTCTACATCGATATCCAACTGTCCGAACAAAAAAAAACTCTGTGAGGGTGACTCATGTTTGGTCTTACTAGGTCTTAGTCCATCATCAAGGTTACCTTGGGAATTGGATGATGGAGAAGAGTTATCGGGAGGAAGGGCGATGACAAGTTTTGTCACCGATGCTCGCGCCTTCCTTCAATTTGGTAGAAATTCTCCCTTATCCACAATCTCTGATTTTACCGTAGGGCAAGCCGTTTTTGAAGTTCCATGGACTGCCGGTTTTTCTGCTAGTTTACCTGACCGGGATGGACTCGGGCCTTTTTTTCATACCAATTCTTGTTTGGGATGTCATGTGGGCAATGGAAGGGCAGTGGAGGATGATGGAGATCCGTTGGTTCTCACCTTGGTTCGGTTAGGTGTTGGTCCTAGGGGAAATGATCCAGAACCTGTTTATGGTTCACAATTCCAACCGAATGCAGTCGCCGGTGTCACTCCAGAAGGAGATGTTCATTTGGAATATGATACCATCAGCGGGACTTATCATGATGGGAGTGCCTACACACTCAGAAAACCCAATTTGGTATTTAGTGGGCTCGGGTATGGACCTATGGATGGAAATCACAAAACATCAGTTCGGTTGACACAACAAGTGATTGGTCTTGGACTTTTAGAAGCTGTTCCTGAAGAAACCATTCTTTCTCGGTCTGATCCTATGGATTTAGATGGGGATGGAATTTCCGGAAGACCCAATTATCTTTGGGACCTAACCGGGAGTGGAAAATCTTTAGGGCGGTTTGGATGGAAGGCAAATACATCCACTCTCAAACGCCAAAACTCAGCCGCTTTTTCCGGTGATATTGGAATCAAAAGTCCTATGTTCCCTGGGGAAAACTGCTCGGCTTCGCAGACTGCTTGTGCGAGTGCAGTGAGCGGCGGAAGTCCTGAAGTTTCGGAAGAGAAAATTTCTGCCATTACTAAATATATGCAATTGGTAGCCGTGCCAGTTCGTCGCAATGTGAGTGCATCGGTGATACTTACGGGGAAAAAACATTTTTTCTTTGCAGGGTGTAACAAATGTCATGTGGAAAAGATGGTAACCTCGGCAAGTCCATCCATTCCCCAACTTGCAGGTCAAATCATACGTCCTTATACCGATTTGCTTCTGCATGATATGGGAGAAGATCTGAGCGATGGGAAGGCCGATGGGGAAGCGAGCGAAAGAGAATGGAGAACGGCTCCTCTTTGGGGGATCGGACTTTTTGGAACTGTGAATGGGAGAGCTCGTTACTTACATGATGGTCGAGCCAAAACATTGGATGAGGCCATCCTTTGGCACGGAGGCGAAGCCGAAAAAAGTAAACAGTACTTTTTAGCACTCAATGTTTCGGATCGTGCCAGTATGATTCGATTTTTATTATCCTTATAACGATTTGAGTTGAGTTCCTTAAAGAAGACAGGGATGGAATGAAAAAATTCATTCCTGTCTTTTGAATTAACACTTGTAGGCAGATTTTTAAAATCCTAAATTTGTCTGGCATGCAAACGTATCGGAAATTTTTTCCTTTTTTTTTCGCCCTCAGCCTCATTTTGAATTGTGATCCAGGTTCCGCAAAGGATGATACAACGGCCGTAGAGGAAGTTGTGTCAGAAGAACAAACCACTAAAGAACTTTTGGAAAATCTAAATTCCTCTGATCCTTTCACTCGCTCGCAAGCGGCGATCCAATTGGGGAGTCGGGAAGAACGTTCTGCCATTCCTAAATTAAAAAAACTTTTATCAGATAAAGAACCGGGAGTTCGGGCGGGTGCTGCGATTGCTCTTGGAGATATAAAAGACAAATCTTCCACCCAAACCATTGCCAACTTACTCTGGTCGGACTCTGAAAACCCAAAAGATGTGTATTTGGATGCCCTCACACGAATGAAAGACCCTTCTATTGGAAGTCGAATCTATTCTTTGTTAGATGATACAAATCCCACACTGCGTTTGCAAACAGTGGATGCTTTGGTACAAATCGGTGCCCATACTGTTGGT
The DNA here is from genome assembly GCF_016919165.1 of Leptospira chreensis. Lineage (GTDB taxonomy): Bacteria > Spirochaetota > Leptospiria > Leptospirales > Leptospiraceae > Leptospira_A > Leptospira_A chreensis. The sequence continues at coordinate 239,581 of NZ_JAFFPS010000057.1, read as the reverse complement.
CCGCAGATTTTAAGTTTGGCTTTAAAAAACAAAGACCGAGAAAAAGACAAAACTTATGCGATGGCACTCGGAAAATTAAAAGTCACTTCTTCTGAATCTTATTTAATTCGACTAACAGAAACCCAAGATGAATCACCAACCCTTGCTGCCGCCTATCTGGCTCTCGGTAGAATCAAAGCTAAAAAAGCAAATGATGTGCTTGTTCGTGCGCTCAAACTTCCCTACAGTAAAGGAAAAGAAAATGCATCGGTGGCTCTCATTGAAATTGGCAACCCTGTTGTGGTTTCCCAAGTTTTTCCCTTCTTGAAATCTGATGATCCAGAAACCAAACTCTATGCCACCGATGTCCTTTGTTCCATTCCCTCTAAAGAAGCGGCTGAACTCGCTTTTTCGTTGTTAAACGAAAAGGAGACAAAGACTTGGGGGAGTGCGGCAAAAATTCTTGGCCGACAAAAATTCAAACCCGCTAGGAATCGGATCGAAGAGTTATTAGAAAAACCATCCACCCCAGAACGAGATAGTTTTGCCGAAGCTCTTGGTTGGATTGGTGATAAAGCATCTGTTCCCATCCTTAGAAAGGTTTTGTTATCAGGTGCAACAGAAGGGCCTTATGGTTCGGCTTGGGCACTCGGAATTCTTGGAGCCAAAGAAGCAGTTCCGGATCTCATCCAAGCTCTCGACAAAGGAGACGCCAAACTTATGGTCTATGCATTAGAGGCTCTTGGTTCCATAGCAGATCCCTCCAGTTTGCCCAAACTAAAAGAATTACTTTCCGAAAGACCGAAAATGGCTCCGCAAATTTTATCTACAGTGGCATTGATCACAACAGACGAAGCACGGATCCTCATTGAAGAGGCAACCAAATCGAAAGATGCCGATGTATATAGGCCTGCAATGGAAGAGATCGCCAAACGAAAGGACAGGAAATCCATTCCATTATTATTAACTTTTGTGAATGGAGAGGACTCCGAAAAACGAAAACTCAGTTACTATGCGCTAACTGCGATCACAGGACAAAAGTTTCGCACGGCTAAAGAGTGGAACCACTGGGCAAAAGAAAAATGAGAAAAATTATATTCGCAATCAATATTTCAACGGATGGGTACTGCGGCCACGAGGGTATGACCCCCTCAGAAGATGTTCATAAATACTTCACCAAACTTTTACAAGATGCAGGTCTGATTCTTTATGGTCGGACTACCTATGAACTTATGGTGCCTTATTGGCCTGAGATCGCGAAAAACCAATCAGAGTCAGAAATCACGAATGAGTTTGCCCGTGTTTTTGACTCACTTGATAAGGTATTATTTTCAACCACATCAGAAAAGCCTCAGGATCAAAATACAAAACTTCTGCGAGGAAACCTGATCGAAGAGGCGATTGCTTTGAAAGAAAAACCGGGAAAGGATATTTTTGCCGGTAGCCTAAGCATTGCCTCCCAACTTTCCAAACATGATTTAATTGATGAGTATCGTTTTGTGATCCATCCGGTGGTTGTTGGAAGAGGACCAAAGTTATTTGATACGGTAAAGTTATCAGAAAGTCATTATTTGGAACTCGTTGGTTCGGAAACGTTTTCTTCTGGGGTGGTTGTTCTTCATTACAAAAAACTGACTTAAGGAAAAAACTTATTTTTGTCTTGAGTCAGTTCCGTGATCCCCATAAAATCAGTTCGAAATAAAAGGAGAAGAAGATGGCAGTTGCAAAAAAGAAAAGTAGTTCTAAAAAACCAAAACCTGGTGTAAAAAAAGTAGAATATATTGGTTCACCGACTCAAACTATCACTCCCTTTCTTATGTTCAATGCGAACATCGAAGAAGTTGCCAAATTTTATAAATCCATATTCAAAAAATCTAAATTTCTTGTCGTCAATCCCACGCAGGCGGAATTCACTTTGAATGGTCAAAAGTTTTTTGCCTTCAATGGAGGGCTTGGCTTTCAATTCAGTTGGGGTGTCTCCTTTATGATTAGCGTGGAAACACAAAAGGAAGTGGATCATTATTGGAATGGTCTTCTTGCTGATGGTGGTAAAGAAAGTATGTGCGGTTGGCTTCAGGACAAATTTGGAATGTGGTGGCAGGTCACACCAAAGATTCTTTTGAAACTCATTTCTCATCCCGATCCAGAAAAGGCCGAACGAGCCCAAGAAGCAATGCTCAAGATGCGTAAAATTGACATCGCTGCATTGAAAGCAGCCGTCGCTTAATTTGCGTGATCGTTCCATTTAAGATTAAAAAATATTCAGGAAAACGAACAAACAAATTACAATGACAAATCCAATGGGCAAAACTCAATTCGCGTATGAAACAATCGTTGGTTTACAAGTAAAAAACGAAGACTTATACACTGATTACCGAAAGGCAATGACTCCTCTATTGAAACAATATGGAGGAGGGTTTCGTTATGATTTTAGAATTAAGGAAACACTCATTAGTGAAAATCCAAAAGAGATTAACCGAGTGTTCTTAATTTTTTTTCCAAGTAAAGAAACAAAGGAACGTTTCTTCGCGGATCCCGAATATTTAAAAATCAGAGAAACCTATTTTACGCCTTCCGTTGCATCCACAACCATCATTTCCGAATATGACCGGTTCCAATAAGTTAGGGACTACGAAACGAAAGGTTAAAAATCAAATCCGCTTTTTTTAACAACGAAGGTCGCTAATCAGTTCAAAATTTCTAGCCATAGGTACATTCTAAATGACTTGGAAAGTTGAATCGTGGTAGTGAATCTACTTTCAAATATTTGATTCTTCTTTGTTTTTTTCAGATCTTTTTTCGGATTCTGCAATCATCCCATCCCAGTTTGGAAATGGATCTTCGAGAGATGCCCATTTTGTTGGCCCCGCTTTGTATTCGGAATCACTGAGCAGGCATTTGTCGAGAGAGGCTCGTAGTTTCTTTTCATCCATATCTCTTCCAATGAGAACAATCTCTTGGCGTCTATCTCCCCAAGGTTCCAACCAATGGGCCTGCAAATTTTCGAATACATCGGGATCATCCGGAATCTCTTCCTCGGGAATACTCGCCCACCAATATCCTTCTGGTTTATAAGAAGATAGGTTTCCGGCTTGGGAGTAGAGGATCACCCAATCCATTTTCGTTGCAACCCATACAAAACCTTTGGCTCGAACGAGGCCTGGTTTTTCCGAATGTAACCACTCGTAAAATCTAGTTGGATGGAAGGGGCGTCTATTTCCATACACAAAACTTTTGATTCCATACTCTTCTGTTTCGGGGGTATGTTCCCCGCGGAGTTCCTTCAGCCAAAGAGGAGACTGGCTTGCTTTATCAAAATCAAATCGACCTGTATTTAAAACTTTTGTCAAAGGAACTTTGCTATAGTCAGTGGTGATGATCTCCGCATCCGCATTTAAGGATCTTAAAATCGTAAGGAGCCGATTCTTTTTTTCTTCCGACAACAAACTGATTTTATTGACTATGATGGTGTCACTAAATTCCACTTGGTCCACAAGTAGATCCACAATGTCTCTATCATCTTCTTCTCCGGCACCTAATTCACGTTCTCTGAGCGAGTCCAAACTTTCAAAATCTTTTAGAAAATTAAGAGCATCCACTACCGTAATCATAGAATCTAGTTGAACAAGATCAGACAAACTCACACCCGATTCATCAGCAAAGGTAAATGTCTCGGCAATGGGAAGGGGTTCGGAAATTCCAGTGGATTCAATCAGGATCGAATCAAATTTTCCATCTTTGGCAAGTTTGGTGATCTCAATGAGTAGATCTTCCCGAAGAGTGCAACAAATACATCCATTCGACATTTCGACTAGTTTTTCGCTCGTGCGACTGAAACTGCCACCGGAAGCCACAAGCCTCGCATCAATATTCACTTCGCTCATATCATTGACAATGACGGCGACACGAAGCCCCTCCCTGTTCGAAAGGATATGGTTCAGTAGGGTGGTTTTGCCAGCTCCTAAAAATCCAGAGAGGACGGTCACAGGAATTTTTGGTTTCATCGAGATTTCCTTAATGCAATATAGTTGCATTTGTTTTCTCGGGGAATTCCTGTCAATCAGTAAACGCAATTTTGTTGCATTTGATTGCGAATCTTAAACTAGGACTTTACCTTAAAAAGATGAGGAAATCCTTGCAATTTATGAACTAAGTTCAAATTCTTTCGATATGCAATTGGATTCTTATTACTTAAAAGCCACAAAGACCATCAATTCCATCCGTACCACCCTCCTTGTGATTTTTATTTTAGGAATTCTCGGGAGTTTGGGATCTCTGCATAGAAACCAACTCATCATGATGCTTTTCACCACCTTCTTTTATGGAATGGTGGCTCTCACACAATTCATCCTTCTAAAAAAAGGAAAGAATCCTCATGCCTTTTGGTTTGTTTTCATTGATATCATTCTCATTGGTTCGAATACCTGGGGACAAAGTATTCTTGATTTGGATATTGCTTCTTCCGCTCTAAAGGATGGGGTGAATTATATTATATCGTTTTTTATTTTACTCTATTCTGGTTTTCTATTTTCTTCCCGCCAAACCTATGTTTTGGGAGGAATGCTTGCGGTGGTGCAAATTGGGTCTTTAGTTCTCTCCGCAAAGACAGGGATGGAATTTGTGGATCGAAACGATACCCATAAAATGGCTTATTCCATTTCCTTACCTGTAGAAATTGTAAAAGTTTTTTTTCTGATCATGGCCTCTGTCGCCATTGCTAAGATGGTGGGACTCCTCACATCCATTCGGGATGAAGCCATCCTTGGAAAAAATACATCGGAAGCACATTCCAAAGTAATGGAAAAACAAAAAGAAGCTATGGTAGAAACAGGAGAAAGTTTAAACCAATCAGTGGCTTCCTTAAAAGTTTTTGCCAATGATTTGAATGGTTTGGTGCAAAACCAAGCGGCTTCTATTGAAGAAATCTCGGCTTCCTTAACAGAGATTTCTCAATCCACAGAAAATTCTTTTTCCTTTGTCAAAGACCAATACAAACGCATTGAAACTTTGAACGAAGAAAGTATCACCTTAGAAGGAATTGTCAAATCCGTTCGTATAGAAATGGATTCGATCTCAGAACAAATCAACGAATCTTCTAAATTTAGTAATTTAGTGACGGGTTCCATGGAAAACTTAAACTCCATTTTAAGCGAGGTGAGTTCCAGTTTTCAGAAAGTAGAAGACGTAAACCAAATCATGAAAGAGATCGCCGACCAAACCAATCTCCTGGCACTAAATGCATCCATTGAAGCGGCAAGGGCAGGGGAACATGGTCGTGGGTTCGCTGTTGTGGCCCAAGAAGTTGCCAAACTTGCCGACAATTCAGCAACCAATGCCAGTATCATTTCCAAAACCATTCTCAAATCCAAATCGGATTTACTCAAAGGAAATACCTCGGCGAAAGATGCCAACGATCTCGCACAAAACCAAGAAAAGGAAATGTCCAAAATCCAAAATAAGGTCATTCATTTTAATGAACAGTTTGTCGACTTACAAAGATTAAATGCTCGGGTTGTGGAATCACAAAAAGAACTAAAAGACCTTTCCTCTCAACTAGAAACCATTGCCAAAGAACAGTCATTGGGAAACCAGGAAGTGATGCGGGCCGCAGAAAGTATAGAGGATGCCGTCCAAGTTGTAGCTGAAAATACAAGGGTCCTTTCGGAACATATTGAAGACATCCAGACTTTGGCAAATCGCATCAAGTAATCCTTGTCTAACACCATTAACTTAACACCTTCCCCTTTCGTTCAGGCCTTGGGATGGGAAAACTATTTGTAATTCTCCTCCCCAGTTTGATCATTGAGTGAAAGTCCTGCTTTAGGAGCCGACAGTATGATTTGGAATATCTATTTTATCGATAACGATGACCTGATTGATCATTTTGATTCCCTTACCCCTTGGAATGAGGTGGTAGACCAATACGAACAAGGTTTTGAAGACTTTGCCGAATACCAAAAATCAGGAAAGGAAGAACTCGCTTTTGCTCCTGGAAACTATGAAGACGCCATTGAATTCTACCGTTCTACTTTGGAAGCCGGTGGAGATATTGCCGGAAACGACATCTCTCAAATCGCCAAACAAATGGATGAAGAGGGACTGAAATACAAAGACGGACAAGTGGGATTTCCTAAAGCCATGCTCGATGTGGTAGAAAAAATCAAATCGGCGGGACTCCTTCCTTACGGAATCCACAGACATTACGGTGGGCTCGGCCTTCCTTCTGTCGTACAATCGATGTTATCTGAATGTGTCTCTCGTGGAGATGGATCTCTTGCGATCACTCTGGGATGTATGAACCTTGCAGAAACGGTAGAACGATTTGGAACCGATGAAATGATTCATGAATTTGTTCCGAAGATGGCTGCTGGTGAACTTTGTGGGGCTATGGCACTTACAGAACCAAACTACGGATCGGACCTTCCTAACTTACAAACCAAAGCGATCAAAGGCGAAGACGGAACTTGGAAGATCACTGGAACTAAACGTTTCATCACTCATGCTTGTGGATTTGGATCCGCACCTTCTATCATTCTAACACTTGCAAGAACGGGAAATACAACCAGTGGTGCTCGTGGTCTCTCTTTCTTTTTAGTTCATTCCAAAGATGTATTTGTAGCATCTATTGAAAAGAAGATGGGACTTCACTGTTCTCCTACTTGCGAAGTGGTTTTTGAAAACAGTCCTGGAATTCTCATTGGGGAAGAAGGGAAAGGCCTTGTGAAATATTCCATGGCCATCCTGACCCCACCACGACTCAACATTGCTGCCCAAGCGATGGGGATTGCTACTGCTGCTTACTTCGAAGGAAGAAAATATGCAGAAGAAAGAGTTCAATTCGGAAAAACCATCAACAACATCACGGCAGTGAAAAAGATGTTGGAAAGAATGGAACGAGAAGTGGCTGCGATGCGTTGTATTTTATATGAAGCAAGTTACGCAGTAGACCAGTATCGTTGGAAAGAAGAACGAGGAAAAATGAAAGGTCTCACAGAGAAGGAAATCAAAAAAGATGAAACCTTCAAAAAATGGGAAAAACTTGCCTCACTCTTCACTCCACTTTCCAAATACTATATCACAGAAATGGCAAATCTTGTTGCTTATGATTCCATGCAAATTCACGGCGGATCGGGTTACACGGAAGATTATGATGTAGCACGTTTGTATCGTGATGTGCGAATCACTAATATTTACGAAGGAACCACACAACTCCAAACCGTTGCTTGTATCGGTGGAATTGTTTCTGGTATGACAGAAACTGGAATTTACCGCGAATATTTGAAATCGGAAATGGCTACTTTTACTTCGAGCCAAGGCCTAAACGACCTATTCAAACAATTTGAAACCGTTGTGGCAGAATTTGCAGAAATTGATTCCACTCCTCTTCGTGAAGAGTTGGCTTTTGAAGTAGTAGAGTCGGCAGCACGTTTTCACAATAGTTTGTTACTCGAAAGAAGTATTGGCAGGTCCAAGGTAGAAAGAAGAAACTATCGTAAATCGATCTCTGATGCTTACATTCTTGACAGTTCGGCGATCCTTGCAGCGAACCTAACAAAGATTCGTGGAAAGAAAAAAGCTCCCGTCACTGCATAAACCAGTAGATCATTCTCCTCTTCTTCCTTGTTACGCTTGTTTTATGGGAGAAGGGGAAGGACTTGAATCTTCGAATAAACCTGACACTCGGATCTCTTCTCCTTTTTCTTGGAGGGGAGATTCTTATCCTCCCATCCTAGATTCAGAAACTCCCGACCATTTGGATCGGATTCGTAATTTGGGAATTCCTTATATCTTCGATATCCACACTCATTTTTTTCCTGAGACCGTGATGAAACTAATTTGGCGTTGGTTTGACAATGTGAACTGGGCCATTGGTTATAGGCTTCCCGAAGCGGAAAGAGTGGAGCGGCTCCACCACAATGGGATCAAACGATTCACCACTCTCAATTATGCACACAAAGCCGATATGGCTTCGTCTTTAAATGATTGGACTTATGCTAATTTCAAAAATTGGAAAGGGGCCATTCCCTTTGGAACTTTTTATCCAGAAGAGGGTGTTCTTACTTATGTAAAAAAAGCTGTGGAAGAATATGGGTTCCTTGGTTTTAAACTCCACTGCGAAGTTTCCAAACTCAATTTAAACCGACCGGAACTTGGGGATACCTTCTCGTATTTGCAAGAGAAACAAATTCCCATTCTCATTCATACAGGAACGGCACCCCTACCGGGCGAGTTTACAGGGATCGAGTTCTTCAAACCATTTCTCGAAACCTATCCTAAGTTAAAGATCATTGTGGCCCATATGGGAGCCAATGAAATCTCCGCCTATGCTTCGTTACTCGATACTTATCCAAATTTAAGCCTTGATACCACTATGGTTTTTGTGGACTTTCTCGCGACAGGGAAAGCCGAAGATGTGGACTCGGCCGTATCGTATTTGGAAACCTACCAGGATCAAATTTACTTTGGATCTGATTTCCCAAACATCCCCTACAACCTAAACCACCCCATCACTCGGCTTTTGGATCTACCCATCAGTGATCGGGCCAAACAAAAAATTCTCTATCAGAACGCAGAAAACTTATTTTTTAAATGAAACGTGGTTGCATTTGCAACAGTGTTGCAAATGATTGTTCCACAGAGGTATTTATGAAATTTGCCAAGCTTTTCCTATTTTCTACCATCCTTTTCTCTGTTATGAATTGTGCGGAACTCTTCCAGTCACAAGATAAGAAGGATAATAACGACGCACTATTTGCTCTCCTTTTGAATGCCGGTTGTACGGTGACTGATGTTTCCTCTCCTTCCACCGGAAGAAAGATTGATTTCACTGCTTGTCGTGGTGATGCGAATGCGGCTCTTGCTGCCAGCGGCTTTTCATCCTCTTCTGTTTCTCTCAGCGGTGGCCTTGTAGGAACTGGATCTAGTTCTACGGTTTATACAAATGCTTCTAGTTTATCGAGCCTTGGTGGAGATAAAAAAGCAAGTATCGAAATCGTTTATGTGCTTTCTCAAGGCGATTCCAGTTTGGATGCCATCCTTCCTTCCACTACGAACTTAAGTGGACCAGGCTTTCATATTTTACCAACAACTGTGAATAAAATCGCAACGAATGGTACCAATTCTGCTTTAGGAACTCCTAGAACTTGGTCTTCTTCTGTATCTGCTGAAAAAACACTTTGTTTAGAAGTCCACCAAGAAAGTGGGAATGCCCATGTATTTGGTTGGGAGTCCGCTTGTGCCGCTGCTAGCCGAGGCACTTACCAATTTGAAGAAGATGGGGTTGCCGCTGATTTTGGTGGAGATAGAATTGGATTGCGGATCAATAAGGCTACAGTAAAATCGATCACAATCTATTCCAGTAACATTGGAACCGCAGGTTCCTTTCAATAGATTCTAAAATTTAAGACACAGTGAAACCAAACCATCGTTTTTCAAAAGTTAAGCTTGGGGGAGTGATCCTCTCCCTTTTGTTTTCCGCCCTTCTTTTTGCCGAGACAACGGAATGGGAAAAAGAATTAGAAAATAAATTACCAGCTAACAAAAAGGCTACGGTTGTATCTCAATCCAAAACGGATACGACTGGCTCTGATTGGGAAGCGGATTTAGAAAAAGACTTACAAGACCAAGAAAAACGAGAAAAGGGAACGGAAGGTAGCAGGGGAATCTCCTCTCCTGTCCAATCCAACCAACAGGTCAACCGGTCGGCACAGAACCTTATGATGGATGCTTATGCTGCCCTCGACATCGTGGGTGCTTGGGACAGAAACAAACCCCGGGGAACAGGGGAGAGGATTGACAACCAACTCGACATCCGCACCGCCGAATTTGGGTTTAACGGGGCCGTTGACCAGTGGATGCGTGGAACTTTTGTGGGAGCAGCCCACGGGGAAAACGGTAAATACAATTTTGAAGTCCACGAAGCTTGGGTTCAATTTCCTTTTTTACCTTTTAATACTTCTCTGAAAGCAGGACAGATGTTTATCGATGTGGGTAGACTCAATAAAATCCATGCCCATGACCGCGCTTTTACCATGACACCGATTGTTCACGAAAAATTTATCGGTTGGGAATCGGCCATTGATACAGGAGCCGAATTTAGTATTTTATTTCCTTGGAAGCTCATCACTCAAGAACTTGTGTTAGGTGCCACGAACGGAAGGAAATGGGGACACTCTCATGACGCGGGAGTTCAAAAAAATAACCCACTCATGTATGCCCACTTAAAACATTTTTATTATTTTGGAAACAACTGGGGCACCCAATTTGGATTTTCAGGGATTCGTTTTGAACCCACAACAGAAAGAAAAAACCAAAGGTTACTTTACGGGGCCGATGCAGTCCTTCGTTGGAACCGGTCTAATTTGAGTGAGATAATGCTTATGGGAGAGGCTTGGTACCAACAAGAAGTGTTTCCTTCCAGTATGGATCCTGTTACTTTTCAAAAAACCAAAGCTCCTACAAAAGACCAGTGGGGAGCTTATGGATTCATTGATTTTAAATTCCACCAATTGTGGTCTGTGGGTTTTCGTTATGATTATTTTACGGACAAGTCCCTTGTGGATAAAAATGGGGATCCAGCAAAGAACGCCATTGAAGCCCAGTCCTTTCAAATGACCTTCCATAGTTCTGAATTTGGAAAGGTACGCGGATCCATCGAACGTCGTTACATCCAAGACTATTCTCGCACTTCGCAGGAAGAAACAAGAGAATACAGATTTTATATCCAAACAGTGGCAGTGCTTGGCTCTCACCCAGCACACAGTTATTAAGTCAAAAGGTAAGTTATGTTACAGAAAATGTTTTCCAAACAAAGATCCGCATTTTTCCTCTTTAGTTTTTTTCTTTCCCTCTTTTTTGGCCAGACTCTCTCGGCTAAAGTATCCCTTGTCACAAGCCTTCCCGATATCAAATACATTGCCGAACAAATTGCCGGAGACCGGGCCGAAGTTTCGGGAATGATTCGCGGAACCGATGACCCACACTTTGTAATGACAAGGCCCGACTTTCTTGTGAAACTGAGTGAAGCCGATGTGCTTTGTGTGATTGGTCTGGATTTAGAAATTGGTTGGATTCCTTACCTCCAACAACAATCCCGCAATATCAAAATCCAAAAAGGACAACCTGGGTATTGCGACACTTCCTTTGGAGTGAAAATCCTTGGTGAACCTACGGTGATGATGGATCGTTCCATGGGAGATATGCATATCTATGGAAACCCTCATTATTGGAATGATCCTATCAACGCCATCCAAATGGCTCAAAATATAAAAAATGCCCTCACTCGTGTGGATCCATTGAATGGGGAATACTACGAAGGAAATTTTAATTCATTCAAAAAACGCCTCATCCAACTCACAAAAGAAGAAATGAAAAAAATGGAACCATACTTTGGACTGAAAGTGGCCGTTTTTCATGACCAATTTGTCTATTTGGCCTCTCGGTTTAAATTCAATGCCAACTTAACCATCGAGGAACGTCCAGGAGTTCCACCTTCTGTCCGTTATATGGACCAAGTCATTAGTTATATGACAGCAGAAAAGATAAAAATTATCTTGATTGGACCCTATCACAATCCAAAGTATGCTGAGTATGTGTCGTCAAAAGTGCCGGGATCTGTGGTGGTCACACTACCTGTCTCTGTAGGGGGAACTCCCGAAGCCAATACTTACGAAGACACACTCCGGTTGATGTTACAAAAAATACGTGATGCAAGCGACAAAACCAAATAGCTTAGATAACACCAAAACCTTTATCCATACGGATCTTTTGTCTGTGGGTTACCGAAAGGAATTTCCTGTGGTATCCGACATTCATTTGCATATCCATTCCGGCAAAACCTATGCCCTTGTCGGGGGAAATGGTGCTGGAAAAACCACACTCTTTCGAACTCTAACAGATCTTTTGCCACCACTTTCCGGATCCATTTCCTTTTCCAAAGAAATCACAACATCCTACGTTCCCCAGGCCAAACGAATGTCTTTGGAATTTCCTTTGCGTGTGCAGGATGTATTACTCATGCCAAAAAACATTGGCCTCAGTTTTCTTCCCAAAAAGAAATTTTCTGAAGAAGATATGACACTCATTGAAAGAACAGGTGTTAGTTCCATTTTAAAAAAACAAATTTCTCTTTGTAGTGGGGGGCAATTACAAAAAGTCCTCATCCTTCGTTCCCTTCTTACCAAAGCCAATTTGATATTTTTAGATGAACCCATGGATTCTTTGGATCATAATGCCCGTGAACTTTTTCAAACTGTTTTGTCCGAATACCTGCGAGAAGGAAATCGTTCTCTATTTTTTATCACTCATAGTTTGGAACATGATTGGGGATTTGGGTTTGATGAAATTTACGAAATAGACGAAGGGAAACTCTACAATATCACCAGTGGAGAACGGCCTCCGAACTGCCACCATCATGACTAATATTCTTTCTAGTTGGACTTTGTTTTTACCGCAAATGGTAGTGGGTAGCCTTGTTGGGGCTCTCCTATCGGTTCTGGGAATCTTAATTGTGCTCCGTGGGATGACATTCTTTGGAGTCACCCTTTCGCAAGCAGTGACTTTTTCTGTCGCCTTATCCTTGTTTATGGAGTGGCCCGGAGAAATATTCCCCATTGTGTTTTCTTGTATTTTGGTCTTTCCGCTTTTGTATGTGAGAAAACTTCGAGGGATGAAAGAAGAGGTCATCCTCGGCATTCTATTTGTATTCTTTTCTGCGGCGTCGCAAGTTATGTTGGCTCTCGGTGGGAATGTACAAAACCATTTGATGGCAGCATTTTTTGGCGATATCTTAACTTCCCAAGTGCGGGCCGATTCCTTTGGAATCTATATCGCAGTTTTCTTTTTTATCCTCTACTTAAGTTTCTTTCGAAGGTTTCTTTTTATCAGTTTTGATCGAGATGAATACAAAATCCAAGTGGGAAATCCCCTTCCTTTTGACTTATTGTTTTATATCATCCTTGCGGCCTCTCTCACAGTCGCTGTAAACTTACTGGGAACATTTTATAGCATTGCCCATTTGATTTTGCCTGTTTTTGCTCTCCTTCCTCTCATTCGTTCCTTGAAACTACTGACCATAGTTTGTGCTTTGTTTTCCGTCTTTGCTACCATCTCCGGGTTTCTCATCTCTCTTGTGGGAGTGGAGCGAAATGGGGAACTGATTTACTTTCCCACATCCTCAAGCATCATCCTGGTTCTTTGTGCTTTGGCTTTTTTTCTCCACCTAATCCGATTCCTAACTACTTCCGTTTTTTCCAAATCTGTCCGATAGATATTCTGTGGAACTAATCCCTTGCAATACCTGCGGACAAAACCGCTTCCGTTCGATTTATACCAAAGAAAGTCCACTCGGTGAGTCTTTCTCGATTGTCGCTTGCGAGTCTTGCGGGCTTGTACAAGTGAACCCACAACCCAGTTTTGCCGATGTCAAAAAATACTATGATGATTCTTATTTTACCCAAAGAACAGAACGTGGGTATGATAATTATTACTCAGATAAATTACGAAAAGAGATCTCTCGTGTTTTCCAACTCAACCTAAATGATTTGGATTTTTTTTCCTGGGAAAAGGACCGTCTCTCTCCTCTCTCGCAAACTCAAAAACTTTCTTCTTTGGACATTGGCTGTGCGGCGGGTTACTTTGTGGCCTACCAAAAAGACAGGGGATACGATGCCTATGGAATTGAAATTGCCGATGGCCCTGTTCGTTTTGCTCGCGAAACTTTAAATTTAAATATCTTCCAAGAGAACTTTCTTTCTTGGGATCCGACTTTTCAAAACCAGTTTGATGCCATCACCCTTTGGGCGACCATCGAACATCTGCACCAGCCAAAAGAGACTTTGGCAAAAATCCAAAAGCATTTGAAACCGGGGGGAGTCCTCATCCTATCCACTTGTCGGTATGGAATCCTTGCGAAACTCGCCGGACTAACCTGGCGGTATTTGAATGTTCCCGAGCATTTGTATTATTACTCTTACCGGGGATTAAAAAACCTACTTTTGGATTTGGGGTATGCACGTCCCGTTTCCTTTACTTATGGAAGTGGGATGACCACTCGCCCCGGAGCGAGTGTTTTTTTCAAACTCCGGAAGTGGGTGATGGATCGTGCGGTGAAATGGTTTGAGATTGGCGATATGATGGTGTATATGGTAGAAAAAAAATCACTCCACTCCGAGTGATTTCAAAATGTCTTCCACACAAAAGGCAACCACTTCATCCAGGTCGGCTGTCGCATCCACGAAGATGGTAGACTCTGGTAAAATTGCCAAATAGTTTTGGTAGATACGAATTTGTTCCGAATCCACATCAAAAACTTCTTTCTCTCCATTGCGAGCGGTCCTGCGTTCATGGGCTTCTTCAGGAGAGAGGTCTAAAAAATAAACACGGTTGGGTTCTGGAAATCCTTTGTCTTCATTTTTATACAAAATGTCAGCGGCATGTTCCTCATCCCGACCTTGGTAGGCTGCGGTGGAAAAATAATATCTATCTTGTACAATAGATTTGCCATCCTTTAACGTTGGTAAGATGACTTCATTCACGGAACATTCGCGGTCAGCGATAAAGACCTCAATTTGTTCCTCTTTGGTGAGTTTGAGTTTCCCTTGTAAGAATTCTCTGATCTTTTTTCCGTGCACACTGTCTGTGGGTTCTCTATGCCAGAGGTTAGGAATGGATTTTGTAAGGAGTGTTTCGGAAACCAAACGAGAGACGGTGGTTTTCCCTGAACCATCGATCCCTTCAAATACAAAGAACTGATTATTTTTTGGCATATCCCCTCCATTATAAGAATGGTCGTTTTTTCCTCGACTTATTTACTAAACTCGGCAATTTAGTCTAAGGAGCAAAAACATGAAAAAAATTTCGTCTATCCTAATCATTGCTTTTTTGGCTGTATTTATGATTAACTGTGCCTCTGAAGAAGTTAAACAAACACCAGTTGTGGAAGAACCAAAACCTTCTAAAAAGCCAAAATTGGATGAGTCTTTCAAAACAAGAGCTAGAGACATTAAGTAATTACTACTCAAAGCGGAAGCCATCCCGGGCAACTTGGATGGTTTTTTTTTACCATTTTGCTTATTCAGTAAGCACCATTTCCTCTTTTTCCCCCACTTTGTTCTCTAATGCCTCTCTCTTAAGCAAAATGCAGTAATATTCCCTACAATGCTTACTGGTACCGATCTTGCAATATAGATTCTGTATCCATCTATGATCACAGAAAGAGAAAGTCATAAATTCTTACGAGAATGGAAAGATTTGTTGTCTGGCGGAACTCTCGTTCCCGTTTTCCAACCCATCCTCTCGTCCGAATCCACTGGTATTTACGGATACGAACTTTTAGGAAGGCTTTCCACACCGGAAGGGCTTGTCAGTCTTGGAGATTTCTTTTTATCCCAAACCTTTGGTTACGATGAAATCTTTTATCTTAAAAAACAAGTCGACGAAGAAATTCGTTTTGCTGCCTTACAAAAGTTCGCGAAAGAAGCACCACCCGAAACCAAGTTATTTTTAAATATTTCACCGAACGTAATGTACCATGCTCTCTTACAATTGGAAACAGCACTCCCGCAAACCATTCGAATGGTCAGAGAAGTGGGTGTGGATCCGGAGCGGATTGTCATTGAAATTACCGAAGAACGGTTTCCTCACAACTTAGAACTTTTGCGACCGGTTCTGAATTTGTATCGGCAGGAAGGATTTTCGATTGCTGTTGACGATGCCGGATCGGAAGCCAGTAACTTAGACCGGATTGGACTTTTTCATCCAGAGATTATCAAAGTCGACTTACAAATGTTACGTAGGTCAACCTTCTCAAGAAACTTCAAAGAGATTTTACTCAATTTATCAAAGTTAGGTGAGTCTCTCGGAAGTAGTCTTCTTTTTGAAGGGATTGAATCGGAAGACGAACTTTATAATGCTCTAAACTATGGGGCCAGATACATCCAAGGGTTTTATTTTGCCAAACCAGAACCATACTTTGCCAAACGTTTTGAATACCGAACAGAGATGCAGTCCTCTCTCGAATACTTTCATGCTCGCAAACAAGGAGAGATGAATCGTCAGATTGAATGGGAAACCCTTTGGAAGGACAAACTTTCTGAAATCATGATGGGGTTTACCGAAGACAATGGAATTTGGGAATGGAAGGGAGATTTTGAAACTAATGTTTTTGGAGATGGAAATTTCTTTCGGATGTACATCACAAACCCATTAGGATTCCAGGTCTCACCCAATTATTCGCGGGACCAGTCCGGAAAAATGGAACCGGACTATTCCTTTTTAGGTAAAAACTGGTCCTTTCGGCCTTATTTTTTTGAACACCTTCACAAATCCAAAACCAGTCGAGATGCTTGGACTCTCTCTCAAATGTATCATGACATTTCCGAACGGATGATGTTACGGACATTCGCGAGGAACCTCTCTGAAAACTTGATTTTATTTATCGATGTGGTGGTCTCTCGTTCCTGAAAGGTTTTGCGAAAATCCCTCTCTCGGTGGATACTGGCAGAAGATATGGCAAAAATACAATTTTTGCAATTACCAGTTCCGCCACCATCCTACTATGCAGCCACCGGAAACGTTCCTTTAGCAGCTGCTAGTTTGGCGAGTTGCCTCGAATCCAAAGAAGATCCAGTCCTTGGGGTGAGTCCTTATGTCGTTTCTCCAGAAGATACCGATTCTTTGGGAGACCGGGAACTCATTGACCGAATTGCCAAAGAAGGACCTGATTTTCTCGGACTCTCTCTTTATTTATGGAACACAGAACGTAGTCTTTATATTGCAAGAGAAGTTAAAAAACGAAATCCAGAAACAACCATTCTTATCGGTGGACCCGAGGTCAATGAAGACAACCCTTATGTTTTAAGCGAAGAGGGTTATGACATTGCTGTATCCGGCGAGGCAGAACATAGCTTTCGTTCTTTGATGCGCGCCTTACTTTCTAAGTCTTCCTTGGAAGGTTTAGAGAATGTGGCTTACCGTTTAGATAACGGATCTCTCACTTCCTTTGGAAAACAAGCGGCAGCAGACTTTCCTTTGACTGACTTTCCTTCTCCTTATACCACTGGACATTTGCAAGTGGATCCCAGACGTTCCACTTATTTAGAAACGGTGCGTGGTTGTAAATCACAGTGTACTTATTGTTTTTATCCTAAATCTTCACAGAATCTCCGCACCTTAGACATTCCAGAAACCATTCGATTGATTTCGAACTTAAAAGAGAAGGGTGCCAAGGAACTTGTATTCTTAGATCCCACTTTCAACCATAGACCAGGCTTTGAAAATTTTTTAGATGCCATTGCGGAAGTGAATTCGGATGGAAGTATGTCTATGTTTGCCGAATTACGTTCGGAAGGTGTGACACCGAAACTGGCAACTAAACTCCGTAAGGCGGGATTTACTCGTGTGGAACTGGGACTGCAATCAGTAAATGAAGAAACCTTAAAACGAGTCAAACGTTACGGCAGCCCTCATAAAGTAGCAGAAGTGGCCAAGATGCTTGCCGGAGAAGGGATGGAGTTGTTACTTGATCTCATCATTGGACTCCCCGGGGACAAACCCGATGATGTGGAAAGAGGAATCCATTTCTTTTTAGAACATGGACTGGGAGAATGGGTGCAGGCCTTTCCATTGTCTGTCCTTCCGGGAACGGCGATGCGTAGGGATGCCGAAAAAGAAGGACTTTCCTTTATGCCAACACCCCCATACCGCATCATCCAAACTCCCACTTTTAGTCCTCGTGATTTGACAGAGTCCTTATACTTTGCCGAAGATTTACTTGAAAGAAGGTTGGATGAATTCCCAAGACCGTTTTTATGTGCTGCCTTATCCAAAAAAAACGATCGTATCGATATCGCATTCACTGATTCTAGAAATCATTCTGCGTCCGGAAAAAACTTCGTTTCAGAATCCAGTTTGTCTTCCTGGTCGGGGAGTCGCCATCACAGTGTTTGGTTCCACACAGAAGATCTTTCAAAAGACCTTTCTCGGATTCTTTCTCTGATCGAGGAACGAATCACGGCCGAACCTTTTTGTACCGTGGATTTTGTTTTGCCTTTGGTTTCTCTTCCGAAACCCAAAGAGATGACAAAACTTGTTTCTATTTTGGAAACCAAACGAAATTCTTATCTTTCTCGAACCCTTGCCCATAGAGGTGAAAACCTCCAACACCGTTTGGTTTTTGTATTCGATGGAAACCATTCCGAATTAAAAAACTGGCGAGACCGAGAGTTGGATTCGACATCATTTCTCATTTATGAAACCATTCCTACAAATCGAATTCGCAGTATTGATCCATCTAAGGAAGCTTTCTATTTGATCGAAGGAGAAGAAATCGATGCCTCCGACTTTGCATTTCTCAAAGAAGAAATGGATTCAGAGGCCATTACCTTTTCTTCTCGGAAATTAGAAGAAAAGTGGTCTATGGAAGTTTTGGGTTATGGGGAACTTTGACTTAAGGTTTTAGGGTTTGTTTGCGAAAGAATTCTACGTTTTCTAAAAATCTTTTTTTCTCACCCGAACGAGAGGAGTGACCTGCAATCGCAAGACCCACTGTTAGGTGACCCTCATGGTTTTTGGTAATCGTTTTAATGGTTCCAAAAGCGGTGAGAGGTGATTGCATTTTAAAAAATATATCAAACTGAAATCCAGAAAGTTTGGGAAGGCTTTGCATTAAATCAGGATGGTCTACGATCACTTTCAATCCTCCCTCAGAAATATCAATCACCGGGAACTTTCCATCCGACTTAATCATATTGGAATGACGAATCCGGTCCACCATTTCAAAACATACAGTTTTCATTTCCATAGCTTTCAGTAAATCAAAGGTTTCTGTTTTACTTTGCATCTGGATGTAACCAATGGGGATGGATTCTTCTTCATCAGTTAGATAGAGAATGGGTAAAATGAGTTCGGATTTGATTTTTTGGTTTCGTTTGTTATTGATTTCTTTCGCGATATCTTCTTCGATTTCTTCCGAAAATACCAAAAAGTCTTCGTTAGGTGAAGATTCGTAACATTTTTTATCTGTCGCATCTTCAAGGAGTAGGCCTTTCTTCGTTTTTTTGATTTGGCGGATGATTTCGTTGTCTTCGCTCGAGTTAAAGGTGGAAATTTTAATAAAATCAACCGAGTTCTTTAACTTTGTTTCATAATCCTGGAAGTTTACCTTCACTGCTGTGGGAACATGGAACATATCTGTTTCGATTTTTGCTTTGCTGGAGACCACATTGGTGATCCAAGCGGAACCAGGAGGAACAGGAATCCTGGAACTTTCTCTGTCTTTTTTGGCGATCGCAATTTTATCTAAGTGTAAAACGTATTGAGACTCCGCCTTTTCTTGTTCGACGGTGCATTCTAGGTGGAGGTATCTTCCTAGAATTTTATAAAGAGTGATTTTTTGCCCCACAGAGAGGGACATGGTTGGACGTACGCTGACTAGGATTTTGTTCCCGTCTGCAGAAACTTTTTTTAAAAAACAACTCTCTCCGGTATGGATATTGTCTTTTAAACTCAATTCTTGGTTTAATAAAAATTTCGTCAAAACATGGAGTTTTTTTTCAGTGTCGGAAAAAACATCCAAAGATCGCTTACTTCTTTCTAGTGTATCCATAAAAGGTCGTTACTTACTAATATCGGACAAATTTCTCCTGAAATTCTCTTGCACGGAGAGTTTTCTTACCTAAAGTAGAAAAAGGAAGGATAATTATGTCAAATCAACCCCTACCAGGATCGGAGCTTCTCGACGGAGTCAGTGGACAAGAGCTCTTCTCGGTCAACATGGGACTCACGTATCGGGATTTTTTAGTTCTACCCGGTTATATAGACTTTAACCCGAGCGATGTAGAACTAGAAACCAAACTTTCCAAAAATATTTCACTCAAAAGACCTCTTATGAGTTCGCCCATGGACACAGTCACTGAGTCCGAGATGGCGATCGCACAAGCACTTATGGGCGGAATCGGAATTATACATTATAACAACAGTATCGACGAACAGGTAGATCTCGTTCGTAAAGTAAAACGATACGAAAATGGATTCATCAAAGATCCAATCCTTCTCTCTCCTGAACATACACTTGCTGATTTGGATGCTGTCAAAGAAAAATACGGGTTTAGTGGGATTCCCATCACTGAAGATGGAACCGCCAATACTAAGTTAGTTGGTATTGTTACCAACCGCGATGTGGATTTTGAAAAAGATCGTAATATCAAACTAGGTAAGGTGATGACTACGGAACTGATCACCGCAAATGTTGGGATTAGTTTACTGGAAGCCAACGATATTTTAAGAACTAGCAAAAAGGGAAAACTCCCTCTAGTAGACAAACAAGGCAAACTTGTAGCACTGATTTGTCGCAGTGACCTGAAAAAAAATAAAGAATTCCCTCAATCTTCCAAAGACGATCAAAAGAGACTGCGAGTGGGTGCGGCCCTTTCCACCTTACCTGAGTCACGTGATCGAATGGCGGCTCTAGCTGGTGTTGGAGTGGATGTCATCATCATTGATTCCGCTCAAGGAAATTCCAGTTACCAAATGGAAATGATCCAATGGATCAAATCCAATTTTCCAAGTATTGATGTGATCGGTGGTAACGTCGTGACCAAAGCACAAGCAGCAAACCTCATTGCCGCGGGTGCGGATGGACTTCGGATTGGTATGGGACCCGGTTCCATTTGTATCACTCAAGATACAATGGCCGTGGGTCGTGCGCAAGCAACAGCTGTTTTCAAAACAGCGGAGTATGCACAAGCACATGGAGTTCCTGTGATTGCTGACGGTGGTATTTCCAATATTGGGGACATTGCCAACGCTCTTGCGATTGGTGCTTCTATGTGTATGATGGGTTCTATGTTTGCAGGAACAAAAGAAGCACCTGGTGAGTATTTTTATGAAAATGGAATTCGTCTAAAGAAATACCGGGGAATGGCAAGTTTAGAAGCAATGAGTAAAGGTGGAGACAAACGGTACTTCTCCGAGTCACAAAAGATCAAAGTCGCACAAGGTGTTTCCGGATACGTTGTGGATAAAGGATCAGTTCTCAACCTCATTCCTTATCTTGTGCAAGGACTCAGACAAAGTTTCCAAGATATGGGATTTAGAAACATCCAAGATATACATAAAGCGTTACGGGAAGGAAAACTTCGTTTTGAACGAAGGACGGAATCGGCCCAAGCACAAGGTAGTGTTCACGGTTTGTATTCTTACACAAAACCTTCTATGAGAGCGGAATAAAAACTTTACATGCGAAAACTTTGGATCTTCATATTCTTTTTTAGTTTTATTTCGTTAGAAGCACAAGCGCCACCTGATACCAGTTTGTCGGCGCAGGAACTTTTGGCAAGGCTTGACCGAGAAATGGATTTCGGAAAAGGCCTTGTGAAAGGAACTTACGTTCTCATTCGTAGGAATGGAACTTCGGAAACTTGGAAAATCAACCGGTTTTTCAATGGAGAAGATGCACTTCTTTTATTCGATAGAAAGGGTAGGGGATTGGAATCCAAACTCCTCACCAAAGATGAAGGGGAAAATGTTTTTTTCTTCAATGTTCTCAGTGCAAAACTCTTTCGAAAAACAGATGATGAAAAGTATGAAGCCCTGATGGGAACTGGATTTTTCTATGTGGATCTTTCTGGATATTCTTATCAGGCCAACTACAACCCGCTTGTAAATGCTGATTTGGAAATTGGGGGAGAGGTGTATTATCGCATTTCTCTAAAACCCATCCTTCCTTACTTTTATAAAAAGTTAGTCCTCCTTGTGGGCAAAAAAGACCTAAAACCCTACCGTGTCGACTTTCATGACCGGGACGGGATTCTATTCAAAACCTTAAACTTAAAATACGGACCTGTGAAAGTAAAAGAAACTTCCGGGAAAGTGGAAGAGATTCAAAAAGCTTCACGGCTTGAGATGTTAGATTTGAATACAGGTAGTATCACGGTTTGGGAAATCCAGGAAGTGGACAAATCCGTAAATCCGGATGCTTCTTTGTTTGCCGTCGATAACCTAAGCCGTTAAACTCTTGTTAGAACCTGGTTTGATTCTTTTTCGCACCGGGTTTTCTAAAAAACCTACGATCTCCCTGAGTCCAGAAGAGATGGCCCACCTTCGGGCTTTACGACTGAGTAAGGAAGAAACCACCATCCAAATTCGAGATGGAGTGGGTGGGCTTTATGATTACCAATTTTCTCCTCAATCCAAAGAACTAAAATTTTTAGACGAAACGCAAGGGCCTAGAAAAACAGAAAGGAAAACCGTAGCGATTGCTTTACCGAAAGGGAACCGCTTTGATTTTTTTTTACAAAAGGTAACAGAGATTGGACTTGATGCTGTCGTTTTTCTTGTCTTTCGTCATTCCATTCGTAAAGAATTCAATTTAGAACGGGCCGAAAAAATCGTAAAGGAAGCGGCCGCTCAGTCCAAACAAACTGAACTTCTCACACTTTCTATTGAACCTGCAGCAGAATGGATGGATTCACATAAAGAGAGTTTGGTGGTATTTCATCCTCATCAGTCCGAGATCTTTCGTACAAGTCAAATCCTTGGAAAAATTCCTGTGATTGGACCTGAGGGTGGGTTTCATGCAGACGAAGAAGATTGGATGGAAAAAAACAAGATCCCGAAAGTGACTCTCCCGGGTGGGGTGCTCCGTACAGAAACTGCAGGCATTGTTGCCGCAAGTTTCCTGGCATACGGAACTTAAAGTTCTGCATGCCTTACCTTTGCTTCTAATTGGTGAGTAGAAGTAAGGTAGTGGATAAGTTACAATTGGTCGTGCAAGCGCTAAAACATGTAGAAGCTGCTGGGTAATTATCTCCCGTAACGTCTGGATATTTGGCAGCGCAACCCGCATTACAGGCCTCGAGGCTTCCTCCCGTACAAGTCAAAAGGAAAGTCATTAGGTTTCTTTCCACAGTTTTGTCTTCTCTCTTTGTGCAAGATGTAGAGAAGATCATGACAAAACACAACACTACCAAAACGAACAAACGATTCATATTCCTAAACTCCGTTCTCCCTGCATTTCGTCAATCGGTTCGTAAAAATCTTGACCCTTGTGACTTTTCCTATGCATTGGATGAGATTCTACTATGTCAGACGGTTCCAAAAAGGTTTTAGAAAAAAAAGCGCACGGAGAGTTTGAATTCACCGCTTACGGGGAATTTTTATCCTATTTCCACGCCCATATCGATATTTTCAAAAAACTACTCAAAGCTAGGAAAATGGACCCGGGTAAGGTGGAAGAGGTCGCAAAACAGATCAAATCCTACATGACGGGGAATATCAAAAAGACCGACCAGTTCTTTGAACACCTCCCGCAATTTGCGACTATGTTAGGTGTTCCGCAGAATGAAGTTTCTGCTTATCTCAATACTAACTTTATAGAAGTTTTAAACAAAGTACAGGAAAAACTAAAAGCCCAAGAGTTGGACAAACTCGAAAATGCACCGGCTCCTAGTTTTTCCTCTGTGGCGGAAGAAATCGTCGAGAAGTTGCAAGTCACTCACCCCAAAGACTTTGTATTTGTTCAAAAAGGAATTTTAACAGTCCTTGAAAATCCTCTTACGGGGGAGATCATCGAACCTAAGGGTCTTATGGCAGAATCTGCCAAAGCAGCCCTTTCGATGCCAGCAAGCGCGGAGTCAGAAAAAGAACCAGTCTCTCTCACCGATGCCTTGGCAGTTGCCAATGCTCCTCCCGTACCCGTTGCCAAAAAACAATCCCTCATTGTCGAAAAAGACAAATCCATTCTATTGGAAATTGTAGAAACCTTTGCTGAAAATCTGACTGGAGAACTCTTAGAAGTAAGAATCGGTCCAGACCCCAAAGACAATCCCATCCCGGAACCATCCTCAAAAAACGGAACACCAACTTCTTCGGAAGAATACGAAATTGAAGATTTAGAATTTGATGATTCTGATTCTTCTGCTAGCGGATCTAGTAACTCCAATACAAATACTGACGATGATGACTTCTCGCAAGACATCGATGTTGATTTTGAAGAACCAGAACCAGCCGCTGCGATTGATCCGAATCTGGAACGGTTAGAATCTTTTAGTGTCAAAGAATTTATGGATCTGGTGCAGACCATTACTGGATACCAAACCAAAGCGGACCAAGTGGGATACCAGAATTGGCTACGTGGTCTTTCTGAATTTGAAAAGGCAGTCGTCTCTTTACGCACCCAAGTTCTGAAAGAACAAAAAAATGAACCAGTGGATTGGAATTCTTTATTCCAAATGATGAGTTCCAAATCTGACTTGAGTCGTGAAGTTTTAGTTGGAATTGTTAAAAAAATTAAAAACTTCCAGGTTGTTAAACTGACGTTAGATCGTATGATTCAGGAATTCAAAAAAGGAAGTCCTGAGTTTATGCAAATGGTGAAGATGGCTTGGCCATACATCCAAAAAGCTTTTTTTGAAGTTCCGAATTACACACAAGTGCAAACTCTGCTCAAGGGGATTTTGTCTAGGGTGACAGATGAAAACCATAAAAAGGATTTTTCTAAGATCTTCACTATGGCACTGAACTTTATCCAATCCAAATACCAGGCATAATTCATGTTAGGGGAGAAGCACTCTCTTCTATTTTCTCACTTACTGCTAAAAATAGGAATCAGTCTCGTCCTAATCCTTTCTCCTTTTTCTTTTCTAATTCCAGAACCAAATTCTAAAATCATTGTTGATCCTCTCTTACAAAAACCTTGGATACCCGATGCGGAAGAAGAGGAGAGTCGTAGTTTCCATCGTTTCCTTTCCGAATTTAAAAACAAACAATCCACAGTCAAAAAAAAAGATGCCCATGGTCGAAACTATTTGGTTTCTCCATCGGGACAGATGCGGTTTCTCATCGATGATGAATACTATAAAGAATTTCCTGTGGGTGATGAGGCCGACATTGCCGCAAAAGAGTTGGAATCTTTATACGAGGTTCGTAAGGAAAAAGAAGTCGTATTTCTTGGGAAAGGAATCCATCTCTGTTACCGATTGAAATTAGAAAAAGAACCTGGATTTTTCCCGAATTGGCTCATCCGTTCTAATGAAATTACAAACAGAGCGGCCAATGAATGGTCAGACCAAACCATCCCTTTGGATTTGGTGAGCGAACCTTATGGATGTTATGTGGGTGATTCCCAACCCAAAGAGTCCCTGGTTTTAGAATCCGAATCCTTTCGTTATCGAATCCGACTTCCCTCAAGACTACGTTACGAGGGATTGTATGGGAATCGACTTGGGATTTACGGGGAAAACAGAGATTCCATTTACCGGATGGTACGTTTTGTCCAATTTCTTTCCAATTATTTACCTGCAGGCCAAACAGAATGGGATGAAGCCTTAAAACTCCAAACCTCCGGTAAAAAAAAGAAAAACCTTCCTAAAATCATTTTATCCATTGGTTCTAGTTTCGATAAAACAAGACCTCTGCGAACTACCAAAAATTACTTTCGTTTTTGGGATTCCATGCGTTCTCTCACACCCACCCAAATTCGGAAACTCGGGTTCAAAAGGACGGAATCAAAATCGGAATATTTGAGTGAATGGACCGAGGTAGATGAAATTGGAAATTCAGTTGAAATGGAAATGAAAGAGTATTATCTTTATAACGCACCTCGCGGTTACTTTCTTTCCTTGTCTTATCCCAAACGAGAAAAAGAAACGGCAGACCTTTATTGGCAAACCATTCGCAGTTCATTTGAAGTTAAGGAGTAACGGATGTTCGTTGGTTTTGTAGAAAATCAAAACAGAAAAAAACCAGAACCAAATGGGGAACCTGCGTCTTCTTTTTTTATTTTTTGGATGGGCCTTTCTCTGATTTTGGGATTTGGAATTTTATTACTTCCGTTCGGAGCCTTTTTCCCACTTTCGATTTCTGTTTGGGCCATCCTTGTTTTATTTTTACCCGTTTTGTTTTTGGGAATCCTACTTTCCAAGAAAACAGGTTTCAAAATTTTATTAGCTGTTTTTTTGTCCTTACTTGCAGGAGGAAATTCCATTTTGTTTTTGGGGGATTCCATTGGGTATTACTTGGGGATCACTGCAAAAACGGAAGTCCTTCCGGAAGAGGTACCACATTACCTGGATTACAGGTATTTGTTTCTCCGAGATTTTTATTTGGATGATGTAGACGCTGGTGAGTTTCGTTCTCCCCTTCTTGTTCGGCGTAGATCTGGTGGGGCCGTGTATGGGCCTGTGATTCGTTTTCAATACAAACGCATTCGTGCTATCTCTGGTAGAGAAATCAAACCTTCGTTATATGCTATTTGTTATTCCAAGGGAGATCTTAAATGTAGTCTTTCCAGTTTGTATACAGGAGGGGTGGTTTTGTTAGAACCAGTTTGGGATATGGAAGAACTTCCTCTTGCGAAGGATTCGGTGTTTCTTGTTTGGCGAGGACCGATGGATTCGGAAATGTTTACCAAAGGGGTTTATTCTTTTTTATTCTTTGTCTTTCTCATTTTGTTATGGGCTCTCATGGTTTATTTTCCATTTTCGAATGAGGAAAAATCTTAATCCTTTCTTAATATCTTAATCTTATCCCTTAAGGCACTGGCCCTTTACGATTCGCATAAACCATGAGAAAATCTACTTATGGTTGAGTTACTCTATTTTCCTTTTTATATTGGGTTACTGATACTGGTTTCACCCTTTGTCGGTTATTATATGGCTTTTGTATTAAATGCAAAGGTTTTACCCTTGGAATCTATATTCCACCGATTCCTATACTCCGGTGATCCCCCGCCTCAAACACCAAAACAATACCTAAACAGTATGGTTGTGTTTCATTTTCTAGGAGGAGTGATCTTATTTGTAATCCTAAGATACCAAAATTTTTTACCTATGAATTCACTTGGTATTTCTGGAATGGATTGGGATTTAGCATTAAACACTGCCATTTCCTTTATCACAAATACGAACTGGCAGGCTTATTCTGGAGAGAGTCAACTTAGTAATTTTTCACAGATGGCGGGACTCACTCCACAAAACTTTCTCAGTGCTGGAGTTGGAATATCTGTATTAACTTTTGTAAGTCGATCAATTGTATCTTCTTCGACAACTAAATTTGGAAATTTCTGGCAGGATTTATTTCGTTCTACCTTTTATATCCTCCTTCCCATTTCGTTTTTTGTCGCCATCCTACTTCTAGGCCAAGGTGTCATTCAATCGTTCCAAGAGCCAATACAAACTTTGGGAATTGATGGACTTTCTCAGACCATTCCCTTAGGACCTGCCGCATCACAAATTGCTATCAAGCAAATTGGAACGAATGGGGGAGGTTTCTTTGGAGTGAATAGTGCTCATCCATTTGAAAATCCAACTCCTGTATCAAACTTCATTCAGATGTTTTCGATTCTCTTTTTGCCAGCTTCATGCGTATTTTTATACGGCAAAATCACAAATTCATTTCGTCACGCTTGGGTTATTTTCTTTGTGATGTTGGCTTTTTTTATCTTAGGTTTTGTTGGTGTTTATGATTCGGAATGGAATCACGCCGGTTTTTGGGAGGGTAAGGAAACGAGGTTTACCTTAACGGAATCCACACTTTGGTTGTCCTCTACGACTGCCGCTTCCAATGGTTCTGTCAATTCCATGCACGACAGTTATTCACCATTGGCTGGTGGAGTTGCTATTTTTCAAATGATGTTAGGTGAGATTATTTTTGGAGGAGTTGGTTCTGGAATGTATGGAATGTTTCTATTTCTAATCCTCACAGTGTTTTTATCAGGGCTCATGACTGGTCGGACTCCCGAATACTTTGGGAAAAAAATAGGAAGTTTTGAAATCAAATGGACACTATTTGGAATCCTTGCCCCTACCGTTTGTATATTAGTCGGAACTACAATCACGATATTTTTAGACTCGGGGTATACTGCGAAAGGACCGCATGCCCTATCACAAATTCTATATGCATACAGTTCTGCTGCTGGTAATAACGGCTCTGCCTTTGCGGGATTTTCCGCTGATTCCTACTGGGGGAATTTATCACTCGGTTTTTCGATGTTAGTTGGACGGTTTAGTGTGATTTATGCGGTAGTTTTTGTGGCCGGGAGTTTGGGTGGAAAGGTTACAACCAAGTCTTCTGATGGAAATTTTAAATTGGATACATTGTTATTTGGAACTTTAGTTTTCAGTGTGATCCTAATTGTTTGTGGTCTGTCTTTTTTTCCCGTTTTGGCTCTCGGCCCCATCTTGGAACAGTTATTAATTGGGAAGGGAATTTTCTTTTAAGAGGAACATATGGTAAATTCTAAAAATTTGATCTCTAAGGAACTTTTGAATGTTTCGTTTTGGAATGCTTTACAAAAGTTTTCTCCGAAAAATGCATTTTCGAATCCAGTGATGGCCACTGTTTGGGTAGGTACCTTGATTCTCTGGTTACAAATCCTATACTATTGGTTTTCCGGGATTTCGTTTCATAACGAACTTCCCATCTTCTTTTGGTTAGTTTTAACATTGTTCTTTGCAAACTTTGCGGAAAGTATTGCTGAGGGTAGAGGTAAGGCCAGAGCCGATAATTTACGAAAAACTAGGTCCTCAACAATCTCAAAAAAAGTAGAATCAATAGGGGATAAGGTTTTTATTGAGATAGCTTCTAACGAATTAAAAATCAATGATATTGTTTTTGTTGAAGCCGGTTTTACGATTCCTGGAGATGGGGAAGTAATATCTGGAATTGCCAGTGTGGATGAATCGGCAGTGACAGGAGAGTCGGCCCCGGTTATCCGTGAAAGTGGTGGAGACAGATCTGCTGTCACTGGTGGAACTCGAGTGATCTCAGATCATTTGTATATTAAAATCACAACGAAACCTGGGGAAAGTTTTATTGATAAGATGATCTCAATGATTGAAGGAGCCACTAGACAAAAAACTCCCAATGAAGTGGCACTCGGTATTGTTCTCTTTGCTCTCACAATCCTTTTCTTATTGGGAGTTTTATCTTTGATCCCAGTTGCCAACTTCGTTGGAAACCAATTGGGACAAAATTGGAATTTCCATTTCTCCGTATGGCTTGCATTGTTTGTATGTTTAATCCCTACTACCATCGCGGCCTTACTCAGTGCCATTGGAATTTCTGGAATGGAACGGTTAATACGGTATAATGTTATTGCCAAAAGTGGAAAGGCAGTGGAAGCCGCAGGCGACATTCATGTATTGTTGTTAGATAAAACTGGTACGATTACTCTAGGGAATCGGGAAGCACATAAGTTCTATCCGTCAGAGGGTATTGCAGAAGAAGAGTTAGCAGATGCGGCACAACTTTCCTCACTTTCAGATGAAACCCCAGAAGGAAGATCCATTGTTGTGCTCGCCAAACAAAAATATGCGATTCGTGAAAGAAACTTAAAATCTCTAGAAGTAAATTGGATTCCCTTTTCTGCTTCGACTCGGATGAGTGGAGTTGAGATTTCAGAGAATGGAAAGAAAATTCGTAATATTCGGAAGGGAGCCTTTGAAGCCATTCGAAAACATATCGAATCGTTAGGTGGATCTATTCCTCAAACCATCCAAACGATCTCAGATGAAGTAGCAAGAAAGGGAAGCACACCCATTCTTGTTTCCGAAGGAAATCGATTGTTGGGCATTATCGAATTGAAGGATATTGTGAAAGGGGGACTAAAGGAACGATTTGCTTATTTGAGAAGGATGGGAATTCGAACTGTTATGATTACTGGTGACAATCCACTCACAGCGGCAGCCATCGCTGCAGAAGCTGGCGTGGACGATTTTATAGCTGAAGCTACACCTGAAGCAAAGCTAAAACGAATTCGTGAAGAACAAGCAAACGGATATTTGGTCGCTATGATCGGGGATGGAACGAATGATGCACCGGCCCTTGCTCAGTCTGATGTGGGTGTGGCCATGAATACAGGAACACAAACTGCTAGGGAAGCTGGTAATATGATAGATCTGGATAGTAATCCAAGTAAACTCATCGAAATTGTAGAAATTGGAAAACAACTTCTTATGACAAGAGGAGCGCTCACCACATTTAGTATCGCCAATGACATAGCAAAATACTTTGCTATCCTCCCTGCCTTGTTTTTACCCTTAGCTCCATTAAACATCATGCAGTTATCTAATCCGGACAATGCAATTCTTTCTGCGGTGATTTTCAATGCCCTTGTGATTCCAACCCTCATTCCATTGTCTCTTCGCGGTGTTAAGTATGTGCCAAAGTCTCCAGATCAAGCTTTACTTCGAAATTTTATTATTTACGGAGGGGGAGGAATGATTTTTCCCTTTTTCGGAATCAAACTTATCGACTTAATTTTATCAGGAGGATTTTAATGAAATCGAATGAACCATTAAATCAATGGGAGATAGCGATTCGGTTCGGATTTTTATCTTTGTTAATATTAGGATTTTTTTATCCACTTGCGGTCACGGGAATAGCATCTTCATTTTTTTCTTTTAAGGCCAATGGAAGTTTGTTAGTTGAAAAAGGAAAAGTCCTTGGTTCTGAATTATTAGCCCAAAACACAACATCAAAAGCAATGTTTCGTTACCGCCCAAGTGCAGTCACTTATACAACTATTCCAAGTGGTGCATCCAATTTAAGTCCTTCTAGTATGGATTTAAAGAATTTAGTTGAGAAACGAATCCTCGAATTGGAAACTGCGGGTATTAGTAAAGATGGATGTAAAGAATTACTCTATACATCTGGTTCTGGGTTAGATCCGCATATTACACCCACTTGTGCATATGAGCAGGCGAAAGTTCTCGAGAAGGAGGGAAATGTTCCTTTGGATAAAATAAATGAATTGATTCTGAAACATACGGAATATCCACTTTTTGGTTTTATGGGTCGTGAACGAGTCAATGTTACTAAATTAAATTTTTCCTGGAAACAGATGAATCATGAATGACGGAAAACGTCCGGAAGACTTTCTCTCAATAGCCAACCAAGAAGAGTCGAAGAAAAAAGGAATTCTAAAGGTTTATTTTGGGATGTCTCCCGGTGTGGGTAAAACCTACGCCATGTTAACCGAGGCTCACCATTTAAAGGAAGAAGGGGAAGAAGTTAGGATTGGCATAGTAGAAAGCCACGGAAGAGTTGATACCAAGGTATTGATTGAAGACCTCGAATGGATACCATTGAAAAAAATAGAGTATCGAGGGAAAGTATGGGAGGAAATGGATGTTGAAAGAATCCTGAAGGAAAAACCAAGTTATGTGTTAGTTGATGAGTTGGCCCATACCAATATTCCTGGTTCCATAAATAAAAAAAGATACCAAGATATATTTTCACTACTTGATGCCGGGATTCATGTGCTTTCTACGGTTAATGTTCAACATCTAGAGAGCCAAGTCGATTCTATTGAGAAAATCATCCAAAGCCCGGTAAAAGAAACCATTCCGGATAGTATTTTGGAGAGAGCCGACGAATTGGTGTTAATTGATATTATTCCTGATGAATTATTAAAAAGATTATCAGAAGGGAAAGTTTATTTACCAGAAAAAATAATTTCGGCAAAAGAGAACTTTTTTAGAAAGGAAAATCTTACTTACCTTCGTGAATTATCTTTAACTTATACGGCAAAGTATGTGGAAAAAAGAATGCCCCAAGGTCGAGAAAGGATCATGGTTGCTATCTCAGCGAGTCCTCATTCAAAAACACTTCTCAGGAATGCAAAAAGATTGGCTTTGGAGAGAAACTCCGAATTATATGCGGTTTTTTCTGAGAATGAAGAAGATCGAAATTTGGACTCTGCAAATTCCATCCGGGCACATATTCGTTTTGCAAAAGAGTTAGGTGCAGAAGTGGTTCATTCTTATGAGTCTGATCCAGTTGTTGGGATATTGGCTGCTGTACATGAAAAACGAATTCACCGTTTGGTGATAGGGGGAGCAAAAAAAAGTTTTTTTTATGGTTTATTTCAAAAAAATATTTCTTCAAAGATCATTAAGCAACTTCGCGATGTGGAAATTATCATCGTTCCTTTTTTTGATAACAGGTCGTTTCAATTTGACTTTTATAAAAAGTTAATCCCGTCTTCTGGGATTCGACAATACGCTGCAGTATTTGCTCTTACATCACTTGTAACTTTATTCAATTCATTCCTACTTTCTTATATTGGGTATT
Organism: Leptospira chreensis; assembly: GCF_016919165.1. GTDB lineage: Bacteria > Spirochaetota > Leptospiria > Leptospirales > Leptospiraceae > Leptospira_A > Leptospira_A chreensis. The sequence goes on along the minus strand of NZ_JAFFPS010000057.1, from coordinate 207,532 downwards.
GGACTATATCGATTTTGTATTTATTTTATGTAGCAGTGCTCGGGATGTTTTTTAGTCGGGGTCCGGTTTTACTCGCCGCTATTTTATCAGCTTCTTTTTGGAACTTTCTTTTTATACCGCCACTTTATACTTTTTACATTTCTAAATTAGAAGATGCATTGATGTTTATCATCTTTATGTTGATTGCGCTCATCAATGGAGGACTCACGGCAAGGCTTAAAAAAAATGAATCTAAACTTAGGTCAAGAGAAGAAAAACTTTCCATTCTCTATGAGCTCACTCAAAATTTATCAAAAACTTCTTCTGCTTCTGAGATCATCAAAACGGGAGATTCCTTTATTAAACGTATTTTTCCTTTTCCAGTAAATCTTCATTTTTACCAAGGAGGAGAGTTCACTCCCATTATTGAGGATTCAAAAGATTTAGCTGTGGCATCATGGACCATTAAAAATGCGAAACCAGCTGGTAAATATACGGAGACTCTGCCATTATCCAATACAACATTTTATCCGTTATTATCTCCTGGCGGGATCACCGGTGTGATTAATGTGAAAACAAACACGGAACCAAGTTTAGAGCAGGAAATTCTTTTGAATACGGTGGCAAATCAAGTTGCCTTAGCTTTGGATCGGGATATACTATCAGAAGATTCAAGAAAGAATTTTTTATTAAAAGAATCTGAGAAGTTATACAATTTAGTTTTTAATTCTTTATCACATGAATTGAAAACTCCGCTGACATCAATACAAGGATCTGCATCAGCTTTGCTCGATCCTGAGATTGGATCGGATACTGTTGCACGAAAGGCGCTCTTAGAAGAAATTCAGGAAAGTTCTCTTGTATTGAACTTACTTCTCGGAAATCTATTGGATATCAGTCGGATTGAATCAGGATATTTAACTTTAAAGAAAGAAAAAGTTCATCCATCTGATGTCATTCAGGATGCAATTTCCTATTTAGGAAAAAATAAGACAAATCATTTGATAAAAATCAATTTGAATGATAACGATTTGCCAATCGAATTGGATCGAGTACTTTTTTCACATGCAATTTTTAACCTTTTGTATAATGCATGTATGTATACGCCTGCAGGTTCCATAATATGGATTTCCTTGGAAAGAGATGGAAACAGTTTGCAATGGATCGTAGAAGATAATGGCAGTGGCCTTCCTCTTGACTCCTCTCGTATTTTTCAGAAATTTTATAGAGGGGAATCTTCGGGAAAAATTGGCACTGGCCTCGGGCTTGCCATTTCTAAGTCTATTGTTGAGTTACATGGCGGAAGTATTGAAGCGATGAATCGAAAAGAAGGAGGCGCAAGCTTTCTCATTGACATACCGTTCTTAGCATAGTATAGAAATACTATGCTAAGGGAATTGATTCTTCTTGTGGATGATGATAGCGCCATTCGGAAAATGCTTCGTATTGCATTGGAGGCGAAAGGATACGAAACAATAGAAGCAATTTCTAGAAAAGAAGCCATTGAATCCGTTGCATTAAATTCTCCAAAATTAGTTTTACTCGATTTACAATTACCAGATGGAAGTGGGTTGGATGTCATTAAGGAAGTAAGAACATTTTCCGAAATTCCGTTTATCGTTTTGTCAGTGATGAGTTCCGAAGAGGATAAAATTGCCTTACTTGATTCAGGAGCAGATGATTACATTACCAAACCTTTTAGTATGGGAGAGTTGTTAGCAAGAATTCGCACAGCATTACGTCGTCTTCCTCTAGAAGAAACTCCTTCTAATTGGGATAAAGAAAATCTGGTGGTAGACTTTGTGAACTATCAGGTCATCAAAAATAATATTCAGGTTCGTTTGACTCCAACAGAATTTCAAATTCTTACCTTTCTCATTAAAAATTCTGGTAAAGTAATTACTCATGATGTTTTGATTAAAAAAATTTGGGGAGATCAGGCACTGAACGAAATGAATTCTTTGAGAGTTCATATCACTCAACTAAGAAAGAAAATTGAAGATTTCCCAAGTAGTCCCCATTTACTTCTTACTGAGCCTGGAATTGGTTATCGCTGGGTTGGTAATTAAAGTTTTAAATGGTGCATCCTTACTTAAATATTTAAGCCAAAATTTCATTTTCTAATCTTAATCAATTCTTAAGGCAAATCCAAAAACCATAATTTCTCAAACATTGCGACTTGTATCGAATTATGATAATTTGATACTATGATGTTTAATCAAACTAGTGTATTGTCTTTTGGGAATATTCTTTATAGCGGTTATCCAAAATCTCTGCTGAGAATATTTATTTTGATTCTTTTTGTTATTTTTTCTCCATTGCTCGCTGAAGAAACTTCTTCCGAAAAAACGATGCCAAAAGCGGATTCGATTCCAACAACAATCGTTTTGCCAAAGTCCTTTCAGTTTGGTGGATTCATTGATTCCTATTATTTGTTCAATCGAAATCTTCCGAAAGATACAGAGAGAAATTTTACCACCCAAGCAGTAAGGAACGGAGAATTCAATGTAAACCTAGCATATATTGATGCAAAGGTAGAGGAAAAGAATTATCGCGGTCGACTTGCCTTTCAATGGGGAACTTCGGTAAATGCGAATTATGCGGCAGAGTTAGTTGCTGATAAATATTCCAATCAAAACTCGGTGAAAAATATCCAAGAGGCTTATACAGGTTTTAAAATTGCGCGTGATACTTGGGTCGACGCAGGTATTTTTTTTGGAAATATCGGACACGAATCTTGGATTTCACAAAACAACGTGAATTACACAAGAGCCTTTGCCCTAGATTATGTGCCTTACTATTCTTCGGGGGTTCGGTTGAGTCACAAGTTCGGTGATCAATTGAGCATACAGTTGCAAGTGTTAAACGGTTGGCAAAACATTACTGATAACAATAAAGATAAATCATTTGGTAGTCAGATTAAGTATTTATTTTTTCCGAATCTGATTTTAACACTCAATCAATTTGCCGGAAACGAAGCTCCAAACAACGAAAGGAAACAAATGCGGTTGTATCAAAACACCATATTAGAATGGATTTTAACAGATTCATTTAGTTTGGTGGGGCAATTTGATGTGGGGGCTCAAAAAGCAAAACAAAGTTTTATCTATGAACCTTGGTTAGCTGCTTATGATCCAAGTCTTGGAGAACACCGGGAAACAAAATCAGATGTTTATCGGCAGTGGTATCATGGAACCCTTTGGGTTAGTTACAAAATCGCTCCCGAATTTCGATTGAGTTTTCGTGTAGAACGTTTTTATGACCCTCTGCAAGTGATGGTAAATACCGGAACTCGTAACGGTTTTATGAGTAATGGGTATACCACAACCTTGGATATCTTAACCTTTGATCCGGGACTCATTCGTTTCGAATATGTCTACAGAAGGTCAGCTGATTCTCTTTTTGCTTATAAAGAAAATCATACATCTAAAAAAGAAGATTTCTTTGTCGTGGCATTTTCAATGAAATTTTAAGGAATGGGAATTTCAAAATTAGGGTTTAGAATATGAGAAAAAGTGAAAACCTTTTTCCCAAACGTTCGGTCTAAATTTTGTTCATAGATGTTTCTCCTTATGATACCCGCAGGGAGGGGTCAATATCCCTGATTTTCTTTTTTTTCTTTCCAATCTGCTTCCCTGTTTTTAAATTCTGTCATGTTCGTCAAGCGCCGGCTTCTTCTATTCCTCCTCCTTTCTTTGTTTTTGGTTCGTTCGGATGACACCCAGTCACTTCCCGCGACAATCGAATTTTTCACTCCCAGCGGATTTGTCAAACAACCCAAACAAGTGACTGTTCGGTTCACAAAACCGATGGTTTCTCTCGGAGACATCCGGCCAAAAATTGATATCTTCCAAATCAAATGTCCCTTACCTGGAACCAGTCGTTTTATCGATTCCACCACTTGGGTTTATGAATTCGAAAAGGAACTGCCTGGTGGGGTGGACTGTTCTTTCCAATTGAAGGAAGGAACCAAAACATTCAGTGGAGAAACTGTCCAAGGGGAACGTAACTTTTCTTTTCATACGGGTGGGCCTTCCGTCCAGTATTCCTCACCTTACCAAGGTTCATCCATCACAGAAGACCAAATTTTTGTTTTGCACTTAGATGCAAAACCGGATCTGGATTCTTTTCAAAAATATACATACTTTCGTTCTGAGGAATTAGGAAATAGAATTCCGATCACCTTTGTCACAGGTTCGGAAAGAAAAACAATCCTCCAATCTACGGGGGACACGGATAGAGAAGAAACAGTTCTTGTTAAATCCAAACAAACATTTTTGCCTGAAAGACAAATCCAATTGGTTCTTGGTAAAGGAAGCAAATCCATTTGGGGGGGAGAGATCCGAGAGGACGAAGTTCTTTCATTTACGGTAAGACCGGTATTTTCGGTTCGGTTTAGTTGTGAAAGAGTGAATGCAAAAGCAGATTGTATTCCCATCCTTCCCACTTCGCTTTATTTTAGTTCGGCGGTGTCCCGTTCGTTGTTAGAAAAAATCCAACTTGTTTCCAAGGACGGAAAAGTTTATCCTCAGTCTCCTTTCACCGAAAAAGGAAACGAGTTTTTTGAATGGGTGAGTTTTCCCGGGCCCTTTCCTGAAAATACAGAGTTTGAAATTAAAATTCCCGATATCGTCGATGAGACAAACAGAAGTTTGTCGAACCAGGCCTCTTTTCCTTTAAAGTTTAAAACGGATGAGTTTCCACCCCTTGCTAAGTTTGGTGCTAAATTTGGAATTTTAGAATCCAAAGCCAAACCAGCGTTACCGGTCACACTTCGCAATTTAGAAATCAATCTTCCGATGAAATCTGTATCTCTCGGTGTGGGTGGAAAAAGCCAAAAGACCATGGACATTCTGGAGATCCAAAAATGGTTTCAAGTATTAGCTACTAGAGAACGCGAACAATCTGTATTTCAAAATCCACCCACGTCAGCAGGGATATCTTCTTTCTCTCTGCCCAAACCCAATGGGAAAAAACCAATGGAAGTGGTGGGGATTCCTCTCGAAACTCCCGGGTTTTATGTGGTAGAACTTGCGAGTGATATCCTGGGAGGCAGCCTTCTTGAAAAAAAAGGAAAGATGTATGTATCCAGTGCGGCTCTTGTTACAAACCTTTCGGCTCATTTCAAATGGGGAAAAGATACAAGCCTTGTTTGGGTGACTAGTTTAGACCAAGGCCTACCAGAATCGGGAGTCCAAATTAAAATTTTGGATTGTAAAGGGAATTTACGCGGAGCGGGGATCACAGGAAAAGATGGAAGTATGCTCTTTGGGAATTTAAATTTCCAAGCGGTTCCTTATTGCGGTCATCATGAGTTAGGTTCTGGACTTACCGTCTTTGTTCAAAAAAATGATGATATTAGTTTTACTTCAAGTACTTGGGACAAAGGAATTGAAAGTTGGCGATACCAATTGCCACAAGCCACTGCCGGTCATTCGAAAGAACTCACATCCATAGTGCTTGACAGAACCCTATTCAAAAAGGGGGAGACAGTTCACCTAAAACATGTTCGGCGTGGTTTTGGAAATAAAGGACTTGTTCCCGCAGAACCTAAAGACTATCCTTCTCAAGTCATCATCAAACATGAAGGTTCGGGAGAAGCCTATCCATTGCCACTGGTTTGGTCTTTTCCGGGCCATTCCGAATCGGAATTCAAAATTCCAAAGAACGCCAAACATGGAATCTATATTGTCTATTATCCTTATTCGAATGAAGATTCAAGTTATGGAGATACGGTCGTAGAGTTTCGAGTAGAGGAATTTCGTCTTCCTGTCGTGAAGGGAAATATTCAACTAGCTGGCGATAAACAAGAGTTAGTATCTCCAAAAGAATCCAAGGTTCTATTTGGATTGGAATACCTTTCCGGGGGAGGGGCCGGAGGATTCCCTGTAAAAATTCGATCCCAAGTGGTTTCTAGTTATTATTCTCCCAAAGAAGAATATTCTGCTTTTTCCTTTTCTCCTGAGACAATGAGAGAAGGGAAGTGGAAGGCCAGTGGGTATGACGAAGAAGAAGCGGAAGAAACAAAACCAACCGTTGTTTCTACCTCTCTCAAAACCGACGAAAAGGGATTTTTGCAATATACGTTTAGTGGATTAAAACCTGTTCCTGGTTACGGAAGTTTCCAGGTAGAAATGGAATACGCCGATCCTTCGGGGGAAATCCAAACTGTATCTAGAAGTTTTCCTGTTTCCCCGTCCGAAGTGCATTTGGGAATTTTACCGGACGGATGGTTATTTACAGAAGACAACGTGAAACTTCAATTAGTTGCTCTGGATGTAAAAGATAAAGCACTGAGTTCCCAAAAAATAAAAGTCACAGCCTATAAAAGAGAATTTTATTCCAACCGTAAACGACTCGTGGGTGGGTTTTATGCCTACGAACATTATGAAGAAGTCACAAAACTTGGTGAATTCTGTGAAGGGAAAACAGATTCCAAAGGGATTTTGATTTGTGAGGGAAAATCGCCGGCTGTGGGTGATATTGTCTTTCTTGCAGAAACAAAAGATTCCAAAGGCAATCCTACGAATTCTGGATACAGTGTTTGGGTGAGTTCCAAACAAGAAGCTTGGTTTGATGTGAGTGATCATAACCGGATGGACATCTTACCTGAAAAACGTTCGGTCGATGTCGGAGAAACCATCAAAGTACAAATTCGCTCTCCTTTTCGGGAAGCAACGGCCCTTGTGAGTTTGGAACGAGAAGGGGTTTTAGATTATTTTGTGACACCGGTATCTGGAAAAGATCCTGTGATTTCCATCTCTATCAAAAAGGAATATGCACCCAATGTGTTTGTATCGGTGTTTCTTGTGCGAGGTCGTGTGGGAGAACCAAAACCCACAGGGCTTGTGGACTTAGCAAAACCGGGATACCGATTTGGCCTTGCTATGTTAAAGGTTGGATCCAAACCGTACAGTCTGTCCGTTTCGGTGAACCCAGAGAAAAAACTCTACCAAGTGAGAGAGACGGCCAACGTAGAGCTGGAAATCAAAACCTCCGATGGAAAACCTCCTTTAGAATCGACGGAAGTCACACTTGCTGTTGTGGATGAAGCCCTTCTCGAACTTTCTCCGAACCCTACTTGGAATCTCCTCGATGTAATGATGGGAACAAGACCCCATTCGGTGGGAACTTCCACGGCTCAGTCGCAGATTATTGGAAAACGACATTTTGGTTTGAAAGCAAAACCGGAAGGAGGAGGCGGGGGGAAACAATCCACTCGTTCTCTCTTTGATACCTTACTCTATTGGAAAGGAAAAGCAATCGTTGGTAAGGATGGAAAACTCAAGTTTAGTTTTCCTTTGAATGATTCCCTTACGAGTTTTCGAATCGTGGCGGTGGCGACTTCGGGATCCAAAGAATTTGGAACTGGTTTTGCTAAAATCCAAACCACACAAAAGATCCAATCCTTTTCGGGAATTCCACCTGTGGTTCGGTTATGTTATACACTTCGCCATTAATTCACTTTCCCTAATGCATGAGATAAAAAAGAACAACTTCGACTCCGTCTTTCTGTCACGGATGTAAAAAATGGAACGGAAACAAAAGAAGAATTAGAAACAAAATCTTCCATCTTGGCTTCCGGGGAAACCAAAGTCGTTTTTTGGGATCTGACTGTTCCTGAAAATACCACCAAACGGAAGTTCCGTCTAGAAGTATCGGCACCGAACGGAACGGTTCTGGATCAAATGTCCGTGGAACAAAAAGTTTTACCAGTGGATACAGAAAGGGTCTACCAAGCAGGACTCTTTTTATATGAATCTCCCATTAAAGAATCGGTTCGGGTGCCTGAGGGATCAGCACCAAACTCTGGTAAAATGGTATGGAAGGCTTCACCGACCATTCTCACAAGTCTTACTGGCATCCAAACCTATTTCCAAAATTACCCTTACTACTGTATGGAGCAACGTGTATCCAAAGCCATTGGTCTTAAATCCGAAGCTTTGTGGAGCGAAGTATCAAACGACTTAAATTCCTTTTTGGATTATGATGGGCTTGTGAAGTATTTTGCCAGAATGGAACATGGAAGTGAAATTCTTACCGCTTATGTGCTCACATCTGCAAGTCTTGCGAATCAAAAAATTCCTGAGGATAGTTTGGGACGAATGATCGCAGGACTCCAAGGGTATTTGGAGGGCCGCGTGAGCGGGGAGCGTTACAAATTCGGGGCGGACTCTGTGGTGAGAAAGATCATCGTTTGGGAGGCGCTCACTAGATACCAAACTTATGAATGGGAACAAGTGCGTCCTATCTTTGACGGAATGGAATTTTTACCAACGGCATCTCTCATTGACCTGGCTGAAATTTGGGGGAGAGTGGATGGAGGAGATAGCTCTGTTAAATCTCGCCTGACAAGTACTTTGCGATCAAGACTCAATATCCAAGGTTCCGAACTTGTGGTTGCCGATTCTGGTTTTACCAATCCTTGGTGGATTTTGGGAAGCCGTGATTATACAATGGCAAAACTTTTACTTTGGGCATTTGCAGAACCAAGTTATAAAAAAGATATGCCTCGCCTCATCAAAGGCTTTGTCAAAATGCAAAAGAGGGGAAGTTACGATACCACTCTTGGTAATGCCTATTCCATTTTGGTTTTTGACCGAGTGAGTAAACTTCTGGAATCAGAAAAAGTCACAGGTGGAAAATTAAAAATCCAATCAGCGAAAGAAACCTTGAATTTAGAACCTAACGGAAAACAAACGGTATCCCAATCCATTGGAACCACACCGGAATCTGTTTCTGTCAGTTATGATGGAAAGGGTAAACCTTGGGTGGAGTGGTCTGTAAACTCCATCCTTCCTCTGAAAGCTCCGATCTCCAGTGGTTACCGATTGAAACGAACCTTCGAACCGATCCAAGTGGCCAAACCCGGAGTTCTCTCCAAAGGAGATACCGTTCGAGTCACGATTGAGATCCAAGCGGACTCCGATAAAACTTGGGTGGTTGTAGAAGATCCGATTCCACCGGGATCACTCCCTCTCGGCCGAGGTTTTGGTCGCGAGTCCATCATTTCTCAGGAGGGAAAAACCGGGGATTCTTCCTACTATTTGAGTTTTGAGGAAAAGACCCTCTCCCAGTACAGAGCGTATTTTGAATATCTCCCTAAGGGAACTCATACTTTGGAACATAGCTTTCGGTTGAATCATTCAGGAAGTTTCAAAATGCCTGCCACTCGAGTCGAGGCTATGTATTCTCCCGAAACTCATGCCGAATGGCCGAATGAAACCGTAAGGATTTCGGAGAACGGGTACTAGGAAAAGTTTACGGAATCGGGGGTTCTGGAATTATGACTCTAATGGGTCCGAACCAAGCCCCTCTTTTCCCGATCCGAATCCTAAGAATCGCTCTTTGGTTTACGGTTTTTTTTTATCTATTTTTTTTAATCTTTAATACAAGTTTTACCATCATGGGAGTCGATGTCGGTGACTTCCTTAAACAATACTTAGGTGCTTTTTTTGGAGTTTATCTCTCCACCACATTCAAAGTTTTTTCTGTTTCCCTCTTTTTACACCTCACTCTCTTTTCTCTTGTTTACTTAACCTATCATTTCCTCGGTAGAAGAGAGGTTCCTTGGTATGGGTTATCCGTTTGGGTTCTACTCATTGAATGTTTGGCTCTTTGCCATTCGATGGTCAGTTTCCCTCAGATTTATGGTGAGTTCTTTTTCTTTCGTTATCCTTCCTTGGCTCACTTCCTTTATTTTTTAACCGATCATACAAACCCTGGTTACTTTAGTTTGGTTTTGGGAACTCTCCTTTTTGGATTCCTCTCTGTCCTTTTTCGACAAATTTATCTTCATAAAAATAAAGAAAGTTTTTTGGCCCTTGTGCATGTGCTGGTTCTAGGACTTGTCCATACATCCGGTCACTATATGGTGGGGATTTTCTATTTTGCGATTTTATTTTGGCAAGGTAAAGAATACCAAAGAATTCATATTAAGTCTTACGGACTCATCCTCATCCTTTTAGTCCTTCTTTATCTAGTGCCTAGTGTCTGGAATCAAATTGATGCTCTGACACATTCTAAAGAAAAAGGCAAACCTCCTGTTTTTATTTTATCAGCAGATTCATTAAGATATGATAAAGTAGGATTACAAATCGATGGTAAAAGCATCACACCAAACATTGATTTGTTTGCAGCTGATAGTTATGTGTTCCATGATCACCATACAACCATTCCTCGCACTTTTCCAAGTTGGGCCGATTTATTAACCGGACAGTATTCGATGAGCCATAAGGTTCGGGATATGTTCCCATCCCTAGAAGAAAAACAAAGGATTGGTTCGGCTTCTTTTCCTACCATCCAACAAATGTTAAAGGGACTAGGTTACCGAAGTTATGCCGTGGGAAGTTTTGCCGCAGATATCTTTCCCCGTGCTAACTTTGGTTTCGATGAAGTGCTCGCACCGAATTTTAACGCCCGTATTATGACGGTTCAGCGAACGGCTGAATCCCAACTTTTCCTTTTGCCCTTTCTGACTGGATCTTGGTTTTCTGGCAAAATGTATTTGGAGGAGATGGATGGACTTTCTACTTGGGGAGATGGGACTCGTATTTTGGACCGGTTCCGTTCCATTGTCAAACGAGAAGGAGATTCTCCTTATTCGGTGACTTATTTTTCGAGTGTCATTCATTTCCCTTACACACCCGCATATCCTCATTATAAAACTTTTACTGATCCTAACTACTATGGTAAGTATAAGTATTTAAAGTTTGTGGATCCTACAAATTCCACGGTTCCAAATGCAGAGGAAACCAAACAAATACGGGGATTGTTTGATAGTGCGGTTTCTGCTTTTGATGCAGAATTGGGGAATATCATTTCTGAATTGAAATCCCGAGGCATTTATGATGAGGCTATCATCATTCTCACGGCCGACCATGGGGAAGCATTGTATGAAGATGTTCATGGGCAAGGGCATGGAGAACACCTTCGTGGAGAAGCCGTAACTCATGTTCCTTTGTTCATTAAATTTCCTAAATCGAGAAATGAAACAAAAGCGGATCATGAATTTTTTGGAATCACATCCAGTGTAGACATCTATCCCACTCTAATGGAATATTTTGGAATCACCACTAAATCAAAGTTTCCTGGGCAGTCATTATTACAAGTCCTTGGAAAAACAAATTGGGAAGGGGAGAGATCTGTCTATGCAGAAACAGGAATTTGGTTTTCTGATACAGGTGACCACTTCTTCCAAAAACAAAGAATTCCCTATCCGAATATTTTATCTCTCCACCAAGTAGTTCCGGAAGAGGACTACCAAATTATGATCACAGATCCCATCTATAGAGAAACCATTGCTTTCTCAAAACATAGGTCGGTTCAAAATTCTAATTATAAACTAATTTATATCCCCACGCGTCAAGGTGTGGTTTTTGAATTGTATGATCGAAAAAAAGATCCTTTAAATAGAAAGAATCTTTATCCCCATCACCCCGCTGCAGCAAAAATGAAAGACTTGTTGTATCAAACGGTGATCCAATGGGAAGATGCGACTCTCGCTGGAGAGTATTTAATACCAAGTTCTTTATCAGAAATCAATGAAACTAAATAAGGAAAAAAGAGGAAACTATGCCGCAACGTAACGACTTAAAATCAATTTTGATCATCGGATCCGGACCTATCGTCATCGGGCAGGCATGTGAATTTGACTACTCGGGGACTCAGGCGACCAAAGCCCTCCGAGAAAAAGGAATACGAGTCATCCTCGTAAATTCAAATCCAGCAACGATCATGACGGATCCCGATCTTGCCGATGCCACTTATATCGAACCACTCACAGTCCCTGTCTTAGAAAAGATTATTAAAAAAGAAAAACCTGATGCCATCTTACCAACGGTAGGTGGGCAAACGGCCCTCAACTTAGCCTTAGCACTTCATCGAGAAGGTGTTTTGGAGAAATACAATGTAGAACTCATTGGTGCAAAGGTTGATGCCATTCGCAAAGCGGAAGACAGAGAACTTTTCAAACAAGCGATGGAAAAACTCGGAATCCGTGTCGCCAAATCGTTTATGGTTTCCGACATGGAAGCTGCAAGAAAAGCAAAAGATGAAATTGGATTTCCTATCATTATTAGACCGGCATTTACCCTGGGGGGAACTGGAGGTGGAACTTGTTATGAAGAATCTGAATTCGAAGAAATTGCCCAACAAGGTCTTTCTGCATCTCCCATATCACAGGTATTAGTCGAAGAATCCGTGATGGGTTGGAAAGAATTTGAATTGGAAGTGATGCGAGACCTCGCCGATAACGTGGTCATCATTTGTTCTATTGAAAATTTAGATCCAATGGGTGTTCATACAGGGGATTCCATCACTGTTGCACCACAACAAACTTTAAGTGATAAAGAATACCAAAGACTCCGTGATATGTCGATTGATATCATTCGAGAAATCGGAGTAGAAACTGGTGGTTCCAATATTCAATTCGCAGTGAATCCAGAAAATGGTGATGTCATTGTGATTGAAATGAATCCTCGTGTTTCTAGATCTTCTGCCTTGGCATCAAAAGCAACCGGCTTTCCCATAGCAAAAATTGCAGCTCTATTATCTATCGGTTATACCTTGGATGAGATTCGAAACGATATCACCCGAGTGACACCAGCAAGTTTTGAACCATCCATCGATTACGTCGTTACAAAGATTCCAAGATTTGCTTTTGAAAAATTTCCAGGTTCTGATAATACCTTAGGTGTTCAGATGAAAGCGGTCGGAGAAGCAATGGCTATTGGTCGTAACTTCAAAGAAAGTTTTCAAAAAGCTCTCCGTTCTTTGGAAACCGATAGATTCGGTTTTGGAAGCGATGGATATTTGAAAGAACTTTTAGAATGGGAAGCTGTTCCCAAAGAAGAAAGAAAAACTTGGCTTACCGCGAAAGTAAAACGGCCCACAGACAAACGCATTTTTTACGTAAAGATGGCCTTTGATTTTGGGATGAGTGTAGAAGAGATTTTTGATATTTGTAAAATTGATCCTTGGTTTCTCTATCAATTCGAAGAGTTATTTCAACTTGAAAACAAGTTTCGAAAAGAGGGAAAGGCCATCATTGAAGAAATGAAAAAGGCCGGATTTTCCAACCGACAACTCGCCTTTCTAACAAAAGAAGAACAAATCCTCGCTCAAGTTCGCAGTGGTGCAGCCATTGAAATTACGAAAGCAAAAGTGGAAAAAACCCTCAGAGAGGAAGAGGAATCCATTGAAAAATACTTAGAAGATAAAAATGTCCGTCCGGTTTATAAACGAATTGATACTTGCGCGGGTGAGTTTGAAGCCTTCACCCCTTATATGTATTCCTCTTATGATGAGGAAGATGAATCGGATGTAACTTCTAAAAAGAAAGTAATGATTCTTGGTGGTGGGCCGAATCGTATCGGTCAAGGGATTGAGTTCGACTATTGTTGTTGCCATGCTTCCTTTTCCTTACAAGAAGCAGGAGTGGAATCCATTATGGTAAACTCCAATCCAGAAACAGTATCCACGGATTATGATACTTCGGACAGGTTATACTTTGAACCATTAAGTCTCGAAGATGTCATGGCGATTTTCAAAAAAGAAAAACCAGATGGAGTCATTGTTCAGTTAGGTGGTCAAACTCCACTAAAATTGGCAAAGTCACTTGAAAAACGTGGTGTTCCGATTCTGGGAACAAGTCCTGATTCCATTGATCGGGCAGAAGATCGGAAACGTTTTGCTGAGGTTTTAGAGAAACTAAGTTTGAAGTCACCTGATAACGGAATCGCAGCTTCTAAGGATAAGGCAAGAGAGATCGCAAGAAAAATCGGCTATCCAGTGCTTGTTCGACCTTCCTATGTATTAGGCGGAAGGGCGATGCTCATTGTTAACGAAGAATCGGAACTAGATAAATACATGGAAGAAGCAGAAGAGGTATCGGAAGATAGACCACTTCTCGTAGATTCCTTTTTGCAAGATGCTGTTGAAGTGGATGTGGATGCACTATGCGATGGAAAGGATGTGTTCATTGCTGGAATTATGGAACATATTGAAGAAGCGGGAATCCACTCCGGTGACTCTGCTTGTGTGTTGCCACCACAAAATATCTCACAACGTATGTTGCAAGAAATTGAAGAAGCAACTTACCGTTTGGCTTTAGAGTTAGATGTTAAGGGTTTGATCAACGTACAATATGCCATTAAAGAAGAAACACTGTATGTCTTGGAAGTAAATCCTCGCGCGTCAAGAACCGTTCCTTTTGTTGCAAAATCAATCGGGATTCCAATCGTAAAAATTGCCGTGCGATTGATGTTAGGTGAACCATTGGCTTCTTTCAAACTAGGAAAACGTTTTTCTGCACCGATGATTACGGTTAAGGAAGCCGTGTTGCCGTTTAGTAAATTTCCTGGCGTGGATACAATCCTTGGTCCAGAAATGAGGTCCACTGGTGAAGTTATGGGTGTTGCTGTTACAAAAGGGGAAGCCTTTGTGAAAGCACAGATCATGGCTGGAGAAGAACCACCTAAACATGGAACCGTATTTGTGACTATCAATGATAAAACGAAGAAAGAGTTACTTGAGCCAGTGCGTTCTTTGTCCAACTTAGGGTATAATATCATTGCAACAGAAGGAACCCATAAATTTCTTTCTGATAATGGAATTCTCTCTAGTAAAATTAACAAAATTTACGATGGATACTTTCCGAATGTAATCGACTATATCAAAGAAAAGAAGATCCATTTGATTATCAACACTCCCTTATCAAGAGTCACTCGTGAGAATGCTTTTACGATCCGTCAAGCTGCGATTAAGTATAAGGTTCCTTGTTTGACGACTGCTCAAGCGGCTAAGGCGTTGATTCATGGTTTGGTGGAAATGAAAGATAAAGGATTCTCCGTGAATTCCCTTCAGGAAATCCACGCGAATCACAAAAAGAACTAAATTGAAAACAAGGATTTAGAAAGTTTAACGACTCTGTTAGATTTCTAGATCCTTTAGTATCGACTCAATTCGACTCCGGTTCACACCTAAATCTGATTTCCCCAACCTTGATGCGGACCGGAAGTGAAGGAGTTTATTTTTCTCATCGAAATAGAATTCCACATCATCAACATATCGCATGAGTCTAGAAGTAAACTCGGTGTAAATGTAGTTTGGATTTTCTTGTATGATTTTGGTTCTCGGACTTTGTTCTAATTTCAGTTTTAAAATAGCAAAAGCTTCCTTTAGATTTTTTTTATAAGGGACTGCTCCCCGGTAATGTTCCTTATCTGTCGGTTCCGCAAAGCTACTAACACAGTTTGGAGTTGTGGGACAATCAGCCAATCTTTCGGATTTGATTCCCAGGAAATCGGGTCTTGTCCCTGTACAGCCAAGGAAAAAAGAAAGGGATAGGAAAAGGAAAAAGGGGATGGTTTTTAAGTTCATTGATGCCTCTGTGAGATTCCTTGTATTGGACGGTTCTTTTTTCCTATTGGATAAAAATTCGTCTCACTGGAAAAGGTAAGTCAGTTACTTTTTCCAGTCGCGCACTTTTGGAGCTGGTTTTCTTACGAAAGTCACACACCAAGGCAACTGACCTTCCTTGGAAACAGACTTTTCTTAGAAACTGACCTACCTTGGAAACAGACTTTTCTTAGAAACTGACCTACCTTAGAAACTGACTTTCTTTAGAAACTGACTTTCTTTAGAAATTGACTTCCCAAAATCCCTCCCTCAGGATCGAAACTTCCTTACCCGCCATTTCCTACCCAAAATAACCTAGATTCTCTCCTTCCCCTCGTTTTCTTGATCCCGTTTTCTCGCTTGAATTTTCCTTGGATGCGCTCGTACTTGTGCCTATTCCCTCGCGAAACAGATCGGGTTTGCATTTTTAACTAGGGAAAAGTCTAATGTTAGATGGAAATAAAGTGGGAAGTATGGAAAACTATGGTAACTAAGAAAAAAAGATGGACAAACCGTGGTCTCAGTAATTATATAAAACAAACGTTCGATATAAAAAAGGGCAACGCCTTATGCCTAAAATAGTCGATCACGATCTCTACCGGATAGAGCTTTTGACGAAGTGTATGCCTATCTTCGTTTCCAAAGGGGTGTCTTCGGTTTCGATGCGTGAGTTATCTAGTGCACTCGGGGTTTCTACGGGAACTCTTTACCATTACTTTCCAACGAAAGAGATTCTATTTGAATCTATGGTAAAACAGCTCGTTGCCATCGATGCAAAAGAGATTACCGAACTATCGGAAAGTCATTCGGCTCTTTCGGACATTATGAATTTTGTCGCCTCACGTGAGTCGCATTTTATGAACTTGATGTTACTTGCGGTGGATGTGAAGCGGCAGTTAAGTGAATCAGATGAGTTGGTAAAGTTAGTCGAGGATTCATTTGATTTATATCGGACAGCTTTGGATCGATTTTTTCCTGCGGATACCAATGCAACGAGTGGCAGGGCTTTTTTATCTTTTTTTCTCGGCGCTCTGTTTTTGAAAAATAAAGCAACGAAAGAAACGGGTTGGCCTGAACTTTTTGCTGGATTGGAGAACTTGAAGGTATTGTTTCAAAACACAGAATAAGGAGAAAGGATTATGACTCTCACCAAACGACTTAGTTTTTTACTTTGTTATGTTTTGCCAATTTTAGCAGTGATTGCTGAAGGGATGGGGGGAGTATCTTATTTGATTGTTCCCATAATAGTTTTTATCCTTTTACCAGTGTTGGATTTGATATTAGGAAGGGATAAATCCAATCCAACCGAAACAAGTTTTCAGAATCTTCAAAACGATTCCTATTTTCGTTATCTGACACAAACCTGGGCTTACGTTCAGCTAATATTTGTCATTTGGTCGGTCTATCGAATTGTTTCATACCCGCATACAACCTTTGAGTTTGTTTTATTTGCCGTTGCAGTGGGAATTGTTACAGGTGGGATCGGGATCACTGTGGGTCATGAACTGGGGCATAAAAATACTCGGTATGAACAGTTCCTATCCAAAATGATTTATATGACAGTGTGTTATATGCATTTTTATATAGAACACAATCGCGGCCATCATACTCATGTTTCCACTCCGAATGATCCCGCGTCTTCCAAAAAGAACCAATCATTCTATAGGTTTTATCCACAGACTGTTTTTGGAGCCTACAAATCTGCTTGGGAATTGGAGAAAAGGCGTTTGTCTAAATTAGGACTGGGAATTTTACACTATAGAAATGAAATGATCTGGTATTCGATCATCACCCTTCTTTTCCTAACGAGTCTTGTTTTCTTTGGATCATTCTTAAGTAGTAAAGGAATTCGTTGGGATGTACTTGGATTTTTACTTTTACAATCATTCGTTGCATTTTCACTTTTGGAGTTAACAAATTACATTGAACATTATGGTTTGAAGCGAAACGAAGTTTCTAATGGTCGGTTTGAAAAAGTATTACCAATCCATTCTTGGAATCAAAATTACTTTGTATCCAATGCGCTTTTGTTCCAATTACAAAGGCACTCGGACCACCATGCCAATGCGGGAAGGCGTTACCAAACCCTTCGCCATTTCGAAGAAGCTCCCCAATTGCCCTTTGGTTATGAAGTCATGATCCTCATTGCTCTTTTTCCTCCACTCTGGTTTTCCATGATGAATCCCATTTTGGAATCTTGGGAAAAGAAGAGTCTCGTGCAGTCATAGTCAATTGGATCGGAGAGGGAATCGCTTCTTTCAGGAGAGGTTTATAGAATCTCAGTTTTCTCTCACGGAGAAAGTTGTCTCCGTGAGATTTGGACTTGATGTTATTTAGATTCTGATTCTGCGAGCACAGAACGTTTTGTTTTTAGAATCGAAAATAACAGAAATAACAATGCGGCAACACCCAAATAAAAGAATCCAGATGCCAAATAACCGGAGATAGGTGGGTATAGGATACTGAAACTAAAATCAGGGTTTTCTGATTCCGCAAGGAGGGTTCCTGATTTTATATCATCGCTTTTGATTTCATCACTAGACGGGTAGGAGTAGGAATCAAAACTCGCTGGCCATTGGTAAGGGTTCCCATAGTAGAGAGAGTATCCGTCTTTGTTCCCGTCCCCGTTGGCAAAAAAATAGATTTCTTCGAGTGGTTGCACAGAAACTACGTTTGTTAGGTGCAGTGTTTCATTTTCTCCATCATAAATTCGAATTTCGAATTCAGAGCTAATCGTGCGCGAAAGAGGAATTTCTGTGTATGGACCTTCCGCTTTGTTATGACTCACAGTCCCTTCAAATACAGTATCCCATTCCTTTTTGTCAATTTTACCGCGAACAGTGATCCTTCGTTCCCAATTCCCTTCTTCAAATTGTAATTTCAGAATTTGAAAAGCTGCTTGTGGTTCGTTGGGAAACAAAAACTGGCAATCGTTTTCTGCAAGGATGGGATTTGGTACAGAATGCGATTTTTCATAATATAGATTTTTGTTTTGTTTGGCGCGAAGGGCTGTTGGGAATTTTAAATCAGAACCAGGCTCTGCTTCCAATCGAAGAAAACGGTGTTTGGTCCCACCTAGGTCAATTTCCCCAGAAGATTGGCTTCCATATTTATAGAGAAAAACAGTCTTTGAATCTATGAAATTATCAGGGTTGTCACCTAACTTTAAAGTGATGGATGTTTCATAGTCATAGGCGCTGGATACAGAAAGTTTAGTATAGTTCATTCCTTCCGGTAGTTTCGGAAGTTCCAATACATAGATTTCTAAATCGTCTTTTTTCGAAAAAAGAAGTTCTGGTTTTACCTTTTCTGTATTTTTCGAAATTTCCTCGGCATTTTGAATATGGTAAGGAACAATCTCCCCATTGTAAGCGAGCCTCAAGTCTCCATAAAAAGAATGTTTGTAGAAATCTTCATCTAACATAAGTTTTACAACACCGTTAGGAGAAAGATTCCCTGAGATCTTCAGATCTTTTTTATATTTAAAGTTCTGAACAGCAAGGGGTCTGCTTGTCACTTGGGTTGTGATTGAAATAAAAAATAGAATGGGTAGTATAAGTTTGGTCTTCATTTTGTTTCCTTTTTGAAATGATTGTAGAATTTTCCCGTGACGATAAGAGTCACACCTAAGAATAAACCTGCTAAAATTCGGTATCCTAAACTCAAATTCCAAAAATCATAAAGATAGAATTTGATGATGACAAGGGCCAAAGATCCGAACCCTACATAACGTAGAGATTGAATCTTTTTTCCAAATCCGATGGATAAAGCCACGAGTCCATAAAGAATCAAACTGAGTGTGTAGAGGAATAACTGTTTCTCTTCGGGGAAGCCGAGATAGATTTCTACAAAGGTTCCGAGTAACCAATACGGATAGGCTGCATACAAGAAGACCTTAGAGAACTCAGAAAACTTTCTACTATAGAGATAAGAAAGTAGCAAATACACAGATCCTGTAGCAAAAACCAAAAACCTTCCATTCAGGAATGGGATTTCGTTTTGAGAACGATAGGTGAAGGCAAAGATATAGAACAGAGCAAAAAACCAAACAGGAAAGGCCGCCCAGTACATATAAAGTTGTTTGGAATAGGTTGAGGCCACCGTGACAAGAAATGCAAAACTGATCAGGCTAAAAGCCAAAAGTTTTCCAGAGGTTCCGATCACAATCAAACTGACAATGAAAGGGAGGCCAAAAAGTCCAATCAGATCATAGAGTTTTTTCTTCTCTAAACTAAGCTCTGTTCGTCTGAGGGAGCGTTCATACAATCCATAAAATAGAATGAGTAGGAGAGTGAGTAAAAATGGTTTGGCGATTGGATAGAATACCGAGAAAGCCCAAAAGGATTGGATGAATCCGAGTGCTAAGGTAGAACCAATGGTAATGAGTGTTAGAATCGGTTCCTTGGATTTTGTAGTTTCTAATGTTTTAAACTCTCTTAGTAAAAATAAAACAAAAACACCCAATTGGAAACTGATCGGAAAAAAAGGTTTGGCATCTACCAAGTTATCATTGGCCCAACCAACAAAGATAAGGTGGTTTGCCGCAAGGAGGAGAAGGGGGATGACTTTCCAACCCGTATCCTTTCTCACCCAAAAGAATAGAACATTCCATAAGAGTAAATATGTGAATAAAAATGGGTAGGAGTTTTGACCTGTGGAAAGAAGGAGTGGGACAAGAAAAGCACCTAGAGAGGCAAATCCAAATAACACTTCACTTTTTTGTGCATGGGCAATGGCCACCGCTGTCAAACTGAGGATGAGTAGACCCACAAAACAGGTTTCTGTAGAGTACAAATCATACCACAAATACCCAGAGTAATAAGCAGAGAAGAGGACGGCAATCCCGAGTCCCATAAAGCTTGGGGAAAGATAGGGTCTTGATTTTCGAACCCTATATCCATAGATAAGGATGGGAATGGCTAAAACAAGGCCGATCCAAATACGGACTGATTCATTGATCCAATACTCTTCAATGGCTAAATAGAAAAACCAAATGGATGCAAGTAGAAGTGAGAGCACTCCGAGCTTTACAAACAGATTTTCGCCGATCCATTGGACGAACCAGTTGGGTCCATCGTTTAATGGAACTTCTGTTTGGTGGTATTCTACGGCAACCGGTTTGGAAACAGGCGGGGTGGACTGTTTCGGAGTTTGGGGACTTGTGAGAGAGAGAACTCTTTCTTTTAATAAAGAAAGTTCTCTCTCCATAGACTGAATCCTTGTCAGGATTTCTTTCGTTTCTTTTTCTTCCACGGTGGAAATGGTTCACATCCGTGGAAGGAGGGGAACTACTTTTTATTCGGGATCGCTCCACATTCCATTTTCACGAATGAGGTCAATGAGTTGGTCAGCGGCTTCTCCTTCCGAGACACCTTTTTTTACAATTTCTTTCCCTTTGTAGAGATGAACCTTACCAATTCCGGCACCTACATACCCAAAATCGGCATCTGCCATCTCCCCCGGGCCGTTGACTATACAACCCATCACCGCAATTTTCACACCTTTCAGATGCCCCGTTCTTTTTTTGATCATGGCAGTTGTGGACTGTAAATCAAACATGGTGCGACCACAAGAGGGACAAGATATATACTCTGTCTTTGTTAGGCGAAGTCTTGTGGCTTGCAAAATATCGAAACTGAGAATGAGCGATTCTTCGGGTTCCCCGTCCCCGTATGATAAACGAACCAGATCTCCGATTCCGTCCAGGAGACTTCCACCCACTTGGATGGAAGATTCGTAAAGCAGTGATTCTTTGTCACCTGTGTGGGTGACAAGGGCGATGGGATAGTCTGATTCCCGTAAATGAAAAGCTAGTTTTCGAACAGTCAGTAAATCCCCATTTTTAACAGAAAAGATAAGGTTTTCTATCTTTCGTTTTTGGGATTCCCTAACGATTTTTTCTGTTAGGTGGATGTCTTTGGCGTCGATACTCCATTCCACAGTTCGTTTGTCTTTGGCAAAACGTGTGACAAAATCCAAAAGATCATCCCAGGATTCTTCTGATTCCTTAAAAAAAATATCAGGGCTAATGACCCATTTTTGGATGCGGTAGAGGTCTTCTGCCAAACTATCATATTGATAGGTTAACTCTTTGGAAAGTTCCACGGAAACTGGCAAAGGAAAAGATCCTCGCCTCGCCATGGTTCCGAGAGAAATCAAATCCAACTCGGAATCAATTTTGAAATGGAGGAGTTCGGGAATGCGGCCCGACTTGGTTTCTCTTTGGATAAGGTTTAAAACTTCTTCTGCGGATTCGGATCCAAAAAAAGGAAAACTAATTTCGATACGAACGGGGGAGCTGTCTCCGAGTTTTGTATCCCCTAGATTTAATTCTTTGGAATAGAATCTCGAGTATTGGAAAGGATCACGAAACTCGGTATAGATAGTTTCCTTGTTTTTTGATGATGCGTCTTTTGAAAGGGAAAGCTGATCCTCGGCGTTCGAAGTTTGTGTTGTCGATTGTGTATGGATTTCTTTTAGAAAACTTTCGTTGTATTTACGAACGAGTTCTTTGGCAACGGGGATTTCATAAATTGCATCTTCTGTGAGAGACACACGGATGGTGTCCCCAAGTCCGTCTTCGAGTAAACTTCCAATTCCAATCGCAGATTTAATCCTTCCGTCTTTTCCGTCCCCGGCCTCAGTGACACCTAAATGTAAAGGATAGTCCATTCCCAAATCATAAAACCGGGAAACTAACATACGATAGGCTTGGATCATCACTTGTGGGTTAGAAGCCTTCATGGAAACTACAATATCTTTGTAAGAATTTCTTTCGGCAATGCGGATGAATTCCAATGCAGATTCCACCATACCGAGGGGAGTGTCCCCAAACCGGTTCATGATCCGATCAGAAAGGCTTCCGTGATTGGTTCCTATCCGCATAGCAACACCTAGTTCTTTAGAACGTAAAACAAGGGGTGTGAAAACTTCTTCGATTCTTTCTAATTCTTCGTTATAATCTTTGTCTGTATATTCTATGATTTCAAATTTCTTTTTGTCTGCAAAATTGCCTGGATTGATTCGCACCTTCTCCACCCATTCTACGCATTTTAGTGCCACTTGCGGAGTGAAATGAATGTCTGCCACTAGAGGGACTTTGAGACCAAGTTCTTTCATTCTTTTTCGAATCTCTGGCAAATTATCTGCATCGGCTTGACTGGGAACTGTTAGGCGAACAATTTCGGAACCAGCTCTTTCTAAGTCAGCAATTTGTTGTATACTTGCATCCGTATCTCTTGTGTTAGATGTAATCATGGATTGGATACGAATTGGATTTTTTCCTCCAATTCCCACACCTCCCACCATCACTTCTCGGGTAGGACGTCTTTTGTAGAAAAATGGCGATTCGTTATATTTGGTGCTCATTTGAATCTTATGTTCTCATTATCTAGGAAATTAAATTCGAATTTTTGGGCAAGCAGTATGAAAAAAATCCGTTGGTTTCAATTTCCCTCTCTCCCAGACCGAAAATCTATTTAGGAAGAATACCTGAGTTCTTAAACGATGAATACTGAAGTAAAACAAGGATTACAGCGAAAATACCGGGTGCAGGTCACAGTGGCAATCTACCGAGAGGGGAGTTTGTCTTATAAAAGTGAAATCCTTTCCCCAGCCTATTACGACAAACGCCAGGAAGCTCGTGACCATATCCGCCAAGAAATTCGCGAAAGGTTGGCTCATTCCAAATTCTTCCGTTCCACACGTTTGGACTACGATCTCGTCCGCTACACAGAAGAGGGGAGTTGTAATACCTACCTCAGATACAGCATACAAGATTCGGAAACTTGATCCCGCAAAAAAAACTACACGATTGGTACCAAATTCATAAAAGGGACCTCCCGTTTCGAAAGAAAAAACAAGCATATCCAATTTGGATTTCTGAAGTGATGCTTCAGCAAACGCGCGTTAATGCGATGTTGCCTTTGTATGAATCCTTTATCAAACGATTTCCCACGCCCGAAGCCTTAGCCTCTGCCTCAGAAGATGAGGTCCTTGCCCATTGGAAAGGACTTGGGTATTACAGTCGGGCTCGCAATATCAGAAAAGCCGCCATTTTTATTGTACAAAATTATAATGGATCCTTTCCCAAAGATCTAAATTCGGTTTTGCAACTTCCGGGAATTGGAAACTATACTGCACGTGCCATCCTGTCCATAGCCTATGACTTACCTTTGGCTGTTTTGGATGGGAACGTCAAACGAGTTCTCTCTCGTTATTATGGTTATACGGAAAACATTCTTGGTTCCAAAGCAGACAGCGACTTACAAAAGAAAGCCGATGGATTTTTAAATACAGACCATCCCGGGGATCATAACCAAGCCATGATGGAACTAGGGGCCACCCTTTGTTTGCCGGAATCTCCGAAATGCCTGTTATGCCCCTTGACTGATTCTTGTTTTGCGAGGATCCACCAAAAGACAAGTGAGATCCCTCTTCGAGAAAAGGACAAAAAACAGATCCAACTGATCGCAGAGATATGGGTTCTTTTTTACAAGGAGTCCATCCTCCTCGTTCGGGAACCAAAAATGCGTTTTTTAAAGGAGATGTTCCATTTGCCTTATGGATTTACCGGAGAAATTCCCGGGGATGCTTACGAACCCACACCGTTCTTTTTGTCCTTAAGAGAAACATTGTCGGATCCAGATTCCAAACCAATCGGCCAATTCAAACATACCATCACCCATCATAAGATGGTTTTTTCTGTTCTCCGTTCTCGATTGAAAGAAAAGGACCGGATAGAAGGCCTGACAAAGAAATTTGGTGTAGAAAGTAAGTGGGTCACTCTTTCCACTTTGGATACGGAATTCCCCTCGTCCCTCGCTTCTAAGGTAAAAAAGATTTTGCTTTACTTAGAACCCTAGTTCGCTACGATTCACGGGCTATGGCCGAGATCATTGTTTGGATCGAACATCTTGTTTCCAACATCCCATTACCCATTTTGGAGGTTTGGGGCCGGTTCTCTTTTTTACTCGGATCTATCATTTCGATATTTGCATTCACTGGATTTACCTTTCGAAACGGAAAAACATTTCGCATTTCTCGTGAGGTTTGGAATTGGAACTTAACTAGTTTCTACTGGTTTCTCATCACCTTTGTTTCCATCTTTCTGACTGGGTATTTGGGGAGTTCCATTGTCCTCATCCCGGGAGCACAAACCCTTGAAAGTCTCAAAGACCTCTCTGTTTTTCTTTGTTTGAATTTTTTTGGATACCCGGCTCTCCTTGCTGTGCCCTTTGCTTACGGACTTTCCGATTTGATTGAAGGAGTCCCTCCCGAATTTCTCTGGGACTGGTTACCCGGTTACTTTATCAATCCCAGTTTGTTTTGGTTGTCCTACCAAATGATAGGTAAGTCACCTGACTTTCGTAAGTTTCGCATATGGGTGTATTATCTTTTATTTGTAATTTTGTTTTTGATCCTCGAACCTTTTTTGTGGGGGTATTTGTGTTCGGAACAATTTGGTGCCGAAATCTCTTACCATACAATTAGTTCGGCCCTACTATTCACAACGGGAATCACTTGGATTTTAGCTCCTTTCGCCATGGTGTTTGTTTTCCCGCTGGTAAGAAGGTTGGGATTTTTTTGGGCTGAGGTTCCAGACCAAGTCAAAGAAGTCACCCTTTCAGAACCAATCACCATTTGGAAGTCGGGACCAGACGAATTCGAAACCTTACAACCCGACTTAGAAATACGGACAGGTATTTCGTTACAACTTTTCATAGTGACACCTTTCGTCTGTTTGGTTTTATTTTTGGTGGGTGTCACCGCTTACGTAACATTAAAAAATGCAGAAGGGTCTGCCTACCAGATGGTGGAAGTTTTACATAGACAATGGTCCAAAAATATCAACCTGAGTTTGGATCGGTATTTATCTGAGATAGCCATCTCTTCTAAAAAAAGTTATGATACGCCTGGACTCATTGAAGTTCTGGATGTTTCCAAAGTTAATACTCATGGTCGTGTATTTTTACTGGATGAACATTTGAATCCATTGGCCTCTTTATCTTCTGAGGTTGGTAAAACAAGATTACTCGAAACAGTCAGAGTGGAACTAAAGAAACTCGGTAACGAAATTAATACTTCAGAAAAAACAGATAGTCTTGCCATACTCACAAGAAAACCACTCTCTCGCGAGAACTGGAATGCGATGGTCACCATCTATACCCATCCTAACTTAAAAGAAAAAACATACCTCATTACTTTGTTTCCATATTCTTTTTATTTGAGTGGCGTGATTTCCGGAAATAGTGAATCGGCTATGGTTTTTGCTTGGGCGATTCTTCTCAGTTTGGTCCTGGCCATTGTGGTTGCAGAGTTTGTGACAAGACCTGTCCTCTCTTTTGCCAAAGCATCGAAATCACTCGCTCGCGGTGATTGGGACATTCCGGTGGGTGAGAGTATGATTGCCGAACTCAAAGACCTGTCAGAAGCCTTACGTTTTATGTCTTCGGAGCTCAAACAAAGTTTCAAACGTGTGGAAGAAAGCCAACGTTTGGTGATGGAAACCAATTCTAATTTAGAAGAAAAAATTGGGCAAAGGACGGAAGCTCTCATCGAAAGCAATCGTAGTCTTGTCGAGATGATTGAGACAAAAGAAAAAATCCTAATCGATTTACATAAAACACAAACCCAACTTCTTATGAGCGAAAAATTGGCTGCTCTCGGTCAATTTGCTGCTGGGATCACTCTTGTATTGAATACTCCCCTGGGTGCGATTACATCCAGTGTGCGGGTTATTTCAGTATTCATTAAAAATTTTATTATCAATATTCCTGATTTTTTAGAATCTTTGAATCTTTCGGAAAGAGAAGACTTTCGTCACCTATTACAGATGGGTGTATCTTTTGGTTCTCGTAATTCCGGTTTACTCAGTCGTGCGGAAAAAAAAGAACGATTGGGAATTTTAAATTCCCATCAAATCGAAAATCCAGAAGAGATCATTGAAGATTTGACTTCTCTTGGTATTTTACAATTAGAAGATCCACTTTTAAAAATTTTGAAAAAACCAAAGTCTGGAATTATATTACAAAACGTACTTATTTTGGGGAGTTTGTATCGTTTGGTTTATATTGTACAAACAGCTACAGAAAAAGCCTCTCATGTTGTGAATGCACTCAAACATTATTTATACACTGATCGTTCGGAAACAGAAACAAATTTTCAAAATGTTCATATCCCTACAGAACTCGATTCTATTCTTACCTTATACCAAACAAAAATTAAAAACGATGTGGAAATTACCAAGTTTTATACAACAGCTGATTATTGTTTGGCGGAAAGAGATAAACTCAATCAAGTTTGGATCAATCTCATTAACAATGCCTTACAAGCAATGGACTATAAGGGAAAAATAAAAATCTCTGTGACTTCCAATACAAATTTTGTGATCACTGCTATCCATGATACAGGAAAAGGGATTGCCCCTGAAATTCACGATAAGATCTTCTTACCTTTTTTCACTACAAAAAAACATGGCGAAGGCATTGGGCTTGGGCTTGACATTTGTAAACAAATCGTAGAAAAAATGAAGGGTACCATAGAATTTTCGTCAGATGATATGGGTACGGAATTTAGAGTTTATTTGCCAAAAGCACAAGAAGGGGAAAGAGATTGAATATTACGCAGCTACAACATGAGAAAAACGCAATCCTATGTGTGGATGACGAGCCTATTCTTCTTCTTTCCCTCGTACAAGAACTAAAACGCGAGATTGGTGGGAGTTACACGTACGAAACTGCCCAAAATCCCGAAGAAGCAATGGAAGTCATCGATGATCTTTGTAGTTCGGGAGTGGAAGTCATTCTCATCCTGTCGGATTGGCTCATGCCGGGAATGCGGGGCGATGAGTTTCTCATCCAGGTTCACCAAAAATACCCACAAATTAAGTCCATCCTCATCTCGGGTCATGCTGATCGCGATGCCATCAACCGTGTCAAAGAAGAGGCAAAAACCTACGCTATTTTTTCCAAACCTTGGAATACCAGAGAACTACTAGATGCCGTTCGTTTCTGTTGCAATTTGACCTAAGTCCCATTTTCTGGACTTAAGGTGCGTACCATCTACATCCGCAAACTCCGATTTGAAGAAGCTCGTATCAAACTCGAGCGGGAACTCCATGATGCTTTTATGGACGGGGAATCCTATGTAGAGATCTTACATGGAATTGGCGAAGGAATCCTTCGGCGAATGGCGATTGACTACGTAGCGACTTGCGATTTTCTGAAATTAGTGGAGACCGATCCGATGTTTCGGTCCAACCCGGGCGCAACGATTGTGGAAATTCTCGCTCCGTCCAAAGAATACATCAAACGATTGAAATCATGACTGAATTAAACCATTCTATAGAAATCCTGGACGTCACTTTGCGAGACGGGGAACAAACCAATGGTGTGTCTTTTTCTTGGCAGCAAAAACTCAATATCACCAAACATCTATTAAAAGACTTAAAAACCGATCGAGTGGAAATCGCCAGTGCTCGTGTATCTCCCGGTGAATTTGAAGCTGTAAAAAAAATTGTAGATTGGGCCAAGTCGGAAGGGCTTCAGAACCGGATTGAAATTTTAGGATTTGTTGATTATGATAAAACCGTAGAATGGATGAAGGGAACGGGAGTTCGAGTCCTTAACCTTTTGACAAAAGGGTCACTCAATCATCTAACAAACCAACTACGAAAAACTCCAACAGAACATTTCTCTGACATCCAAAAAACTGTAGAATACGCTGCGGCCGCAGGAATTACAGTGAATGTTTATTTAGAAGATTGGTCCAATGGATACACTCATTCCCGCGATTATGTTTTAGAATATTTGAGTGTTGTCTCCAAATTTCCTGTCAGCCGATTTTATTTAGCTGATACACTCGGTGTATTGTCACCCCGAGAAGTGCGAACTGCTATCACTGACTTAGTAAAAGAATTCCCCAAACTTTGGTTTGAGTTTCATGGCCATAATGATTATGATTTGGCCGTTGCCAATTGTTTGGAAGCCGTAGAGGCTGGGGTTCGTGGCCTTCATGTGGCTGTGAATGGACTGGGGGAAAGGGCCGGAAACTCACCCTTAGAAGCTGTGGTCACGGCTTTGCATGACAAAACAAAATATCGAACTTCCGTTGTCGAAAGAGAAATCACCAATGCCTCAAGGCTTGTGGAAGTTTTTTCCGGCAAACGAATTTCAGACAATCGTCCAATTGTGGGGGAAGATGTTTTCACACAAACAGCAGGGGTTCATGCTGATGGTGACAAAAAAGGAAATTTATATGCCAATCCCATTTTGCCAGAAAGGTTTGGGCGATCCCGAGTATACGCATTAGGGAAGTTAGCTGGTAAGGCCAGTATCACAGAGAACTTAAAGCAGTTGGGAATGGTTCTTTCACCCGAAATTGAAAAAAAAGTTTTGGAACGAGTGATTGAACTGGGGGATCAAAATAAGACCGTCACCAAAGAAGATTTACCTTATATCATCTCTGACATTACTGGGGAAAATTTGGAAGCCAGTTTCCGGATCGAAACCTGCACTGTGACCAGTGGAATTGGTGTGAAACCCAAAGCCGAAGTAAAGGTCAATTACCAAGGAAAGTATTTTGAAGCCAGTGGATTTGGTGATGGTGGATACGATGCCTTTATGAATGCCCTTGGTAAAATTTTAAAAGAATTGAATATTCAAATTCCCAAACTTTATGACTATGAAGTGAGGATTCCTCCCGGGGGCAATCCCAATGCCCTTGTCGAACCTGGCATTACTGGGAAAGGGGAGGGAGATACCCATCCCATCCGCACGATAGGAATCGACTCTGACCAACAAGTGGCTGCCGTTAAAGCCACGGAACGATTGTTACATATTTTACTCGGAAACGTATGATTCATTTTCTCATTGTTGGCCTTGGAAATCCAGGGGATAAATACAAAAACACACGCCATAACATTGGTTTTATGATTCTTGATGCACTGGCTGCAAGTTTCAGTGTTTCGTTTAAAGATTCAAAAAAATATTTAGATACCACATATACAGGGGAAGGGGACAAAATTCACCTTCTCAAACCCATGGAATTTATGAATCTTTCTGGGAAAGCCACACAAACCCTTGCCAATTTATATAAAATCCCTCCCTCACAAATTCTTGTGATCCAAGATGAAGTGGATCTACCTTTTGGTAAGATAAAAAATAAAATTGGCGGCGGAACGGCGGGCCACAACGGACTAAAGGATATAGTCGCAAAACTGGGTTCTCAAGACTTTCACCGATTGCGGTTTGGTGTAGGGAAACCAGAAAAGGGTGGGATGGAAGTGGCAGATTTTGTTTTGCAAAATTTTAATTCCGAAGAACGAAACAGTTTGGATACGCTCATCAAAGAATCCATTACCAAAGTAGAAGATTGGATCCGAACCAACCGAATTCTCATTCGAAAAGAAAATGGAGCTTAAAGGTTATCATTTCCTCAGTAGGCAAACCTAACGAAAGTTAAAATCAGATTTTTATGACAAAAGAAAAAGAAACTTCCATCAACCTTCGCAACCTCATCTTCCAAACCATCCTTTCTATTGTTCTTGTGCTTGTGATTGTTTTCGGATTGGCCTTTTTCTTTCGCAAAGAACTTCTTGGATTTAGCGAACACTTTGTTCGCATTTTTGGATATTGGGGGCTTTTTGTTGGAATGATCTTTTCAGATAGCCTTCCTGCCTTTGTTCCGCCCGATGCTTTCTTGATGCTTGCCATCACTGGAGAAATGGACCCGTTATTCACCATTCTTTCTATGTCCATTGGAAGTATCATCGGTGGGTCTCTCGCTTATTTTATTGGATTGTATCTCATTCCGAAATTCCATTTGGGAAGACAGATGGTTTTGCATTACGAAGACAAACTCCTTCCTTACCTTCGTAAATATGGATTTGGAGCCGTGGTTTTAAGTGCTCTCACACCCATCCCGTATTCTTGGATGGCTTATACGGTGGGAACATTTAAGATGCGTTATTCTTTGTTTTTACTTGGTTCCCTATTTCGTTTTGTGCGAGTCACTGTTTATTTTTACGCCATGTATCTGGGATGGATCACGGGGGGATAGATGTCAGAAGAACGTTTGTTTCCAAGGTCTGTGGATGAAGTGATCTTAGAGAAGGTCAGGTTTTTCTTTTTACCGGACAGAACGGCTGCCTTTGTTAAAAATTTGGTAGATGGAAAGGTGTCGGAGCGGTCACTCATTTGTTGTAATTCTGGTTGTGATGTTTGTAATGAAACCATATATAATTGTTATATGGCCGTAAAAAAAGAACTGGAAAAAACTTAAGGTGGATTCCCTCTTTTCCCAAAACAAACAAGTTCCCTTAGCCCATGCGGTGCGACCGAAAAATTGGTCTGAGTTTGTGGGCCAAAACCAAGTAGTCCAATCTCTCAAATCCATTCCGAAACCCACCTCCATTCTGTTTTACGGTCCCCCGGGATCAGGGAAAACCACTTTGGCCCATCTTCTCACACAAACTTGGAGTTTGGAAAAACGTTATTTGAGTTGTGTGACGAGTGGTCTAAAAGAAGTGCGAGAAGTTTTGGATGAAGCCAAACGCCGAGGAACCATTGTTTTGTTTTTAGATGAGATCCATAGGTTTTCTTCTTCACAACAAGATGCACTTCTCTCTGCTGTAGAAGAAGGGGAGATCATTTTAATCGCTGCGACCACAGAAAACCCTAGTTTTCGTGTGAATAAAGCCC
Organism: Leptospira chreensis; assembly: GCF_016919165.1. Taxonomy (GTDB): domain Bacteria; phylum Spirochaetota; class Leptospiria; order Leptospirales; family Leptospiraceae; genus Leptospira_A; species Leptospira_A chreensis. The sequence continues at coordinate 176,453 of NZ_JAFFPS010000057.1, read as the reverse complement.
TCCTTTCGCGAATGCTTGTTTACAGGCTCACTTCTCTTTCTGAAGCAGATGAAAATTTTATCTTTGAATCTTGTCTGGCCAAACTAAACCACAAACGAACTTTTCCTGAGGATTTAAAGAAAGAACTCTTCCGCAGAAGTTCAGGAGATGCTAGAAAACTCCTCGGGTATTTGGAACGAATTCTTAATGCCACAGAAGAAACAGATCAGATCACAGAAACTAAGTTGGCTGAGATTTTAGGGGAGAATGTTATCTTTTATGATAAGAATAGTGAAAGCCATTATGATATCATCTCTGCTTTTATTAAATCCCTTCGCGGGAGTGATCCGGATGCTGCTTTATTTTATTTAGCTTTGATGATTGAAGGGGGAGAAGATCCACTTTTTATCGCCAGACGACTTGTGATTTTTGCCAGTGAAGATGTGGGAAATGCCAGTGTCCATGCCCTTCCCCTTGCGATTGCTACTTGGCAGGCAGTAGAGCGAGTAGGCATGCCAGAAGGAAGGATTCCTTTGGGACAATGCACTACTTTCCTTGCTTCGGCTCCGAAGTCTAATGCTAGTTATTTGGCGATTGATAAAGCATTACAACTCGTTCGGGAAAGAAAAAGAGAATTCCAAATCCCAAACCATTTACGAAATGCACCCACAGCCACTCATAAGAAAGAAGGGGCTGGCAAAGATTATAATTATCCCCATGACTATCCAGATCATTTTGTTCGGGAAAAATACTTTCCTGATTCCTTTTATCCCGCGCCACCTCAGTTCTATGAACCCACAAACCAAGGAATGGAAAAAAACTTAAAAGACCAGTTGCGAAAACTTTGGGGCGATTCAAAATAAAATTCTTTTGTATACTTTTATTAAACTCGTTTCTTCGTTTCTGAACTCATTCCAGTAAAACTTTTTTCTTTTGTTTGGCATAGACATGTTCAATTCGAGTCATATATTTTTCCAATTTCTCTAATTGGGTTTTATCATTTGTGGATTCGATAGCAAAGTTTAAAAATTCCTTAGCCTTTTCAAAGTCTCCTTTTTTGCCATAGAGAACTGCCAAATGGGTTGTGTTCTTTAGGTGTTGTGGTTCCCGAAGGATGAGTCTTTCCGAATATTCAATTGCCTTATTGATCTTTCCTAATTTTTGATACGCAAATGATAAAGATAAGAGGATATGATTACTATCTGCTTTTAAAGACAAATACTCTTCTCCGTATTTGACAGCTTGTTCATATTCATGATTAGCAATTCGAAACTTCACCAAACTTTGTAATACTTCCAAATTACGATGGTTTAGTTCATAAGCACTTTCCAAAAGAATTTGGGCCGCATTCAAATTCCCTTTTCGAATCTCTTGTTTGAACTGGGAAATATGTTCTAATCCTTCACCGTTTGTGAATGGTTCCCGCTCTGATTCTGGAGTGAATTCCAATCGGAAAAGGGATAAGTCATCTGTAAGGTCACCAGTTTGTTGGATGGACCGAACAATTCCTGAAAGTTCTCCTTCTTTTCTTCTCACATGTTCTAAAAATAATGTTTCATCTGTATTTAGGAAATGGTCTCCACTGCAGGCACCATGAACCAAGATATCATCTTTTCCATCCGATCCACCAAGTAGAATGTCCCCTTTTTGTAATTGGAAGGTATTGATGGCAAACCGATCCTGAGGAAGGGTGGCACCGATTTTGAGGTAACTGTATTTTGTTTTGATAAAACTTGCGATTCCATCTCTATATAAAACTAATTGAGGATGTTCTGCATTGACAAAGTATAATAATCCAGACTCATCTTCCACCAAACCAAGAATTAACGAAACAAGCATAGTATAATCAAAACTTTCGAAAGTTTTGTTTAATTCATCGAATACTTCGCGTAACCACTGTTCAGGATATTTGGTTTGGTATTCCTCTCTGTTTTTTGTTCTTTCGATGATGGATCGAAATACAGCTCCGAGGACAAGGGCTCCTGGGGCACCCTGAAGAGATTTTCCCATGGCATCGGCGTTGATAAATACAGTATGTTTTTTTCCGCGTAAGATGACAGTATGAGCTACACAAAGGTCGCCTCCAATTTCTCCATGTTTCCCTTGGAAGGAAAATTCCTTTTTCTGTTTGGTTAAAAATTCAATTTTAACATTGGAACTTTCAATGGTCGTTCCCCTTAAAGGTTTTACGAGTAGGGAAGTTAAATAATAATCCCCGTCTTGGTGGAGTTTGATCCTTTTGATTTCTTCAGCTGCTTCTCTTTTTTCAATTTCATGGGCTATACTCCTACTCATCACCTCAATCACTTCGATAAAATGATTTTCGATAGGCATTCCTCCAATTTCTTCAGAAAAAAATCCAATAGATCCTTCCACTTTCCCATCAATCAAAATGGGAACCTCGATGGACTTTACAAATCCATATTCCTTAAACAACGCCGTCTTTTGTAGGTTGTCTTCTGAAGAAAAAATATCTTCATACACTTCTGTTTTTTTTGTTTGGTTGGCTTTCGAAAAAAACGTATCAACAATTCGTAGTGTCTCTCCCGCTTTGAGTTCTTTGGAGTCACCTTCTATCTGTACGATTTTATATTTATCTTGGTTGATTTGGCTAATGATTCCCACGGGAAAATGGAACAACTGCAATCCAGTTTTGAGATAACCGGAAAATAAATCTTCAATGGAATCAAAATGAGAAGTTGTGAGTCTATGAATTTCTTTTAAAGCGTAACTCAGTGCGTAAACAGATTCAATAGCATGGGAAATGTATGTATCTGATTTTCGTCTTTCTAATTCCTGGGCAGTTCGTACAGAGAGTAATTCCAAAATTCGAATCAATCGGTCCAGATGAGGGATATGTTTGCGATTGAGAATCGCCACAACCCCGATGACTTCTCCTGATCTGGATTTCAATGGATATCCTAAATAATGATTTCCTTTGATGGGTAACACCGATTGAAATCCGGGATAACCTTCTTCCAGGTCTGTGGTGTGGTAGTAAGTTTTTGTTTCGATCACCTCAGAACAAGGGGCAATTTTCCCATTGTAGGTTTTGTGTGGCCGAAAGATCCCCTAAATGTACCAAGGCTAAGGTTTGGAACTGGGACGTATCTTTTTTCCATTCTGCGATCCAAACAGCTGATAGGTGGAAAACATGGGCGAGCCGTAACACTCGGGTTTGGAAAAAATCTCCAGAAGGGGGAGAAAGAACCAAAGAGGAGAATGATTCCAAAATCTCATGTGATTCTCTGGAAATTTCGTAGGGGTTGTAACTGGGTCTCGTTTCTGTAAACATAGTCTGTTTCACTCCTTTCTTTTTAGCAAAGGAATCAGAGAGCATCCTGACAAGGATGATTTCGTTATTACGGATGAATAGTTCGTTATAGCGTATATTCGTTTATATAAAATGCAAAGATTCTAATATGGAAGATCGAGAAGTTTGGGGTTGGATAGGCTATACTGGTTGGTTCTTACATTTAGATGCGGTTTGTGTTCTGAGAAACCAATGACAGGTAGTGATTTCAGGGACAAAGCTAGTAGATTGGAATTGGGAAAGGCAGTTACTTTTTTCAGTGAATTTCCTTTTCCAATCGCTTTCGAAGTCTCCTTACTTTTCTTTTTCAGGAGTTGAGAAAAGTGACTCAAGAGAAATTGCGATCGGCAATCCTTTGAGAGCCATTCTCAAATAACCGCCATTTTCTTATCTAAATTGAGAAAACTCACTCGAAAAGAATCTCGTCTTGACAATTCAAAATAAGGATGAGATCATTCAAGGAATGGGTTCTGCACCAGATAGTTTTGCGCCAATCCTCTTACAACTTTTGCTCGGAGTCGGTTTTTCCGCTCTGATCTTATCACTTGCCTTCCTTCTCAACCCGAAGAAAAAATCGAAACCCCAAGACACGTTCGAATGTGGGGTGACATACTACGGTGATGCAAGAGGACTCTTCAACATCAAGTTCTACCTTGTTGCGGTTCTTTTCATTCTCTTCGATATAGAAGCCGTCTTCTTATACCCTTGGGCAGTGAACTTAATCAGTTTCAAAGAAGCAGGTCTTGGAACTTTCTTCCTTTTGGAGATGTTTTTCTTTTTACTCATACTTGTTGTGGGTCTATACTATATATGGAAAAAGGGAGCACTGGAATGGGATTAACAGAAACACTATCCAAACCCGGCGAGATGTTTGGAGATATGTTCCAAGTCGCAACACTCGATAACGTAGTGCAGTGGGGACAAAGTTTTTCTTTGTGGCCGTATCCTTTTGCAACGGCATGTTGCGGGATTGAATACATGAGCACCGCTTGTGCTGATTATGATATTGCTCGTTTCGGAGCGGAACGTCCTTCTTTTTCCCCGCGCCAAGCTGATATGATTTTAGTACTCGGAACCATTACTTATAAAATGGCTCCCGTATTACGCCAGATATACGACCAATTGGCGGAACCCAAATTTGTTATTTCTGTGGGTGCTTGTGCTTCTTCTGGTGGGATGTTCCACACCTACGGTGTGTTACAAGGTGTAGACCGGATCCTTCCTGTGGATGTTTATGTTCCTGGTTGCCCTCCAAGACCAGAAGCACTTCTCGATGCCCTTGTCAAACTTCAGAAGAAAGTCCAAAGCCAAGGATTGGAAGCAAGACGACAAGAAGTGATGAGAAAGATCGAAGAAATCAACGAACGCAACAAACCTCTCGTAGTCGCATGAAAGAAACAATTACTGAATACCTAAACTCACGGTTTTCCGATGTATTACTCCCGCAAAGGGACATAAACACGAATTTACTTTATTTTAGCATTAAAGCGGAAGCCCTTCCTTCCGTTGTACAGGCGTTAAAGGATCATCCAGAGTTTGCTTTTACTTATCTGAATGACCTCACTTCCGTGGATTGGCTTGGGAAAAGGGAACCAAGGTTCGAAGTGGTTTATTTACTTCGTTCTCCTAAAAACAAACACTTTCGTATGCAACTCCGAGTGCCTGTGGGAGAAGGGGAAGATGTTCCGAGTCTCTCTGGGATTTTTCCTGCCGCCAATTGGCCGGAAAGAGAAGTATATGACTTGATGGGGATTTCATTCTCCAACCATCCACAGATGGAACGTCTCATTATGCCTGATAATTTTGTAGGCCATCCTCTTCGTAAGGACTATCCATTAGAAGGCCCAGGCCAAGATTATCTCATCGAAGATTTACTCACCATTCATGTGAACGAGGATATTACCGGTTAGGCGGTAGAAAATCATTATGGTAATGTACGAAAAAACAGCCGAACATTTTGGCAAAAAATTCAAAGACCTACCGGAAGGCCATTTACTTGTCAACCTTGGGCCAAGCCATCCCGCAACTCATGGAATTTTACAAAACGTAATCCAAATTGATGGAGAACGTGTTGTCGACACAGAATCAGTCATTGGCTATGTTCACCGTTGTTTTGAAAAACTAGGCGAACGTTACGATTACAACCAGTTCTTAGTTTGTACGGATCGTATGAACTATGTGTCCACCCCATTGAATAATATTGGATGGATCCTCACTGTAGAAAAGATGATGCAGATCGAAGTTCCTGATCGAGTGACCTATGTTCGGATGATCATTTCGGAACTTTCCCGGATGATGGATCATATCATTTGTAATGGAATCATCGGTGTGGATCTTGGGGCTTTTTCTGGTCTTTTGCATTTATTTCATCATAGAGAAAACATTTATCAAATTTTAGAGAAACTAACGGGTGCTCGGTTGACTACAACCTTCTGTCGTGTTGGTGGAATGGAAAGGGATATCTATCCTGAATTCCAAAAAGAAATCAAAATCATCCTCAAAGGTTTAAAACCTGCTTTGGATGAATTTGAGGAACTTCTCATTCGTAATAAAATTTTTAATGAAAGAACCGCGGGGATTGGTGGAATTTCTGCAGAAAGAGCCATTGCTTACGGATTTTCTGGACCAAACCTAAGAGCCGCAGGGGTTCCTTGGGATGTTCGAAAAGATGATCCTTATATGTTTTATGACAAAGTAGACTTTGACATTCCTGTGGGACAGGACGGATCTGCTCTTGACAGAACGCTTGTTCGTATGGAAGAGATGCGTCAGTCCATGCGAATCATTGAACAACTGATCGATGGTATCCCTGATGGTCCATACCATGCAGATGTTCCACATACCTTCCTTCCTCCGAAGGACAAGGTATACAATAATATGGAAGAACTCATTTATCATTTTAAAATCATTATGCATGGCGTAAAAGTTCCTCCAGGGGAATACTATATGGCAACGGAAGCCGCTAACGGTGAACTTGGGTTTTATGTGGTCTCGGAGGGAGAAAAAACTCCTTGGCGCGTACATGTAAGACGTCCTTGTTTTTGGTATTACCAAGCGTTTCCTGAACTTGTCAAAGGAGGACTCCTTGCTGATACAATTGCAACTATGTCTTCACTCAACGTCATAGCAGGGGAGTTGGATTGTTAATGGTTTATCAGTTTTCACAAGATTCGGAAAAACGATTCCAAAGGTTGATCCCGCAGTTCCCAAACAAACGTTCCTTAATTTTACCATGCCTTTTTCTTTTACAAACTGACAAAGGTTTTGTGGACCAAGAAGGGATGCAATACATCGCAGAACGGATTGGAGCACCAGTCTCTCTCGCACAAGTGCATGGGGTGGCTACCTTCTATACCATGTACAATAAAAAACCCGTAGGTAAGTTCCATATACAAATTTGTGGAAACATTTCTTGTTACCTCTCGGGATCTGATTCCATTACAAAACATGTATGTTCTAAATTAGGAATTGAAGCCGGAGAAACCACAAAAGATAAAAAGTTTACTGTGGATGAAGTGCAGTGTCTTGGTGCTTGTGGGTTTGGACCTGTGGCACAAATCAATGATCGTTATTATGAAAATCTAACCCCAGAGATCATAGAAAACATCCTCTCCGAATTGGATAAGCAGGTATAAAATGGGACTAAAGACCTTACTCACAACTCATATTGATGCTGCCGATTCCCATACCTTAAACCATTACCGTTCCGTTGGTGGGTATGAAAGTCAGAAGAAAGCTTTTTCTGAGATGACCGCCGAACAAATCGTAAACGACGTGAAAAACTCTGGTCTTCGTGGCCGTGGTGGTGCTGGTTTTCCTACGGGAAACAAATGGGGATTCATTCCGAAAACAGACAAACCAAAGTATTTAATTTGTAATGGGGACGAAGGCGAACCGGGAACATTCAAAGACCGGCTCCTCTTAGAAAAACTTCCTCATATGCTGATTGAAGGAATGGTTATTGCGGCCAAAGCAATCGATTCCCACCAAGGTTATATTTACATTCGCGGTGAATTCCATAAAGGAATTCGTGTTGTCGAAGAGGCGGTGGAAGAAGCTTACAAAGCAGGCCTTCTTGGTAAAAATATCATGGGCTTTGGGTATGACTTTGATTTGGCGGTGTACTCCGGTGCCGGTGCTTATATTTGCGGAGAAGAATCCGCACTCATCAATTCCCTTGAGGGAAGGAGGGGCCATCCTCGTTTGAAACCACCATTCCCAGCGGTTTCTGGTCTTTATTCTTGTCCGACTGTCGTGAACAACGTAGAAACTTTTTGTAATGTCCCACATATCATACGTATGACGGGAGAAGAATACAAAAAGATTGGAACAGAAAAATCTCCTGGAACCAGATTATTTGCTGTCAGTGGGCACGTGAAAAAACCAGGAATTTATGAAGTGGAAATGGGAACTCCGATGAAGGAGCTCATTTATGATATCTGTGGTGGAATCAAAAACGATAAAACCCTAAAAGCTGTGATTCCAGGAGGAAGTTCTTCTCCCATTCTCACGGCAGAAGAAGCAATGACGGCAACTATGGATTACGAATCCATTGCCTCTCTCAAATCAATGTTAGGTTCTGGCGCTGTTATCATTCTTTCTGAGGTTGCGGATCTTGTAGAAACCACATACCGATTGGCGGAATTTTATTCTCATGAATCTTGTGGCCAATGTACACCTTGTCGCGAAGGAACACATTGGGTCAAAGACCTTCTCCATAAAATAAAGAACGGGGAGGGGACGGAAAAAGATGTAGAACTCATTTTTTCTTTGTCCAGAAATATGGAAGGGGGAACCACCATTTGTCCGTTAGCGGATGCATGTGTGATGGCAGTTCGTCCTACCATGACAAAGTTTAAAGGAGAGTTCTCGGCTCGATTGAAAAAGGAAGTGAGTATCTCTCACTAAAGGTCACCGAAACATTATGGACTGGGCTCTATTACTTGCTTGGGGGATCAAAATCCTCTCCTTATTTTTTGTAATCTTAACTGGCGTTGCTTATTATACGCTCGCCGAACGTAAGTTTGCTGGTTTTATCCAGGATCGACCCGGTCCAAACCGTGCCGGCCCTTTTGGAATTTTTCAACCTCTAGCGGATGGAATCAAATTCATCGCCAAAGAAGAAATTTTTCCAAAAAATGTTTCCAAAGGAATGTATCTTTTGGCACCCACCATCTCCATGACCTGTGCCATTATGGCTTGGGCTGTGATTCCTTTTGGGGGAACTCTTCCCGCACCGGAATGGCTTACCGCACTTACAGGTGTGGCTACGATCGACTTACAAATTGCTAACCCTGACTCGGGTGTTTTGTATTTACTTGCCATTTCTTCTTTGTCAGTCTACGGAATTATGATTGCTGGTTGGTCGAGTAACAATAAGTATTCGCTCCTCGGTGGAGTTAGGTCAACCGCACAGATGATCAGTTATGAACTTCCCATGGGACTTTCCATTATCGTGATTGTGATTATGACTGGATCTTTAAAGTTAACAGAGATCAGTGATTCCCAAAAAGATATGTGGAATATTTTATCTCCCCCTGGTTTTGTTGCTTTTTTTATCTATGTGACAGCAATGTTTGCGGAAACAAACCGTCTTCCTTTTGACTTGGCGGAGGCGGAATCAGAACTAGTTGTGGGTTTTCATACGGAATACGGTGCCTTTAAGTTTGCCTTATTTTTTTTGGCAGAATACATGAACATGATCACTATGTCATGCCTTACCACCTTACTTTTCTTTGGTGGCTATAATGTTCCATTTCAGTTGGGTGCGGGCTCTCCCTACCAAGCCTTTATTGGCCTTGGATTTTTTATTCTGAAAGTCCTATTCTTTGCCTTTTTATTCATCTGGGTTCGTTGGACTTTGCCTCGGTTTCGTTATGACCAACTCATGAAACTTGGTTGGAAAAAGATGATTCCTTGGGGTCTTTTCGCGGTAATGTTTTCGGCCGTTTATACAGTATATTGGAAAGAAGGATGGATGAAATTATTTATATGAATATAGAAACTTCTCCTTCCTTTTTATTATTTATTTTTTTTGGAACAGTGACTGTTGTTACGGCCCTAAGTGTTATCTTTCAAAAAAATCCGGTGGTTTCAGCCGTATCTCTTGTTTTTACATTCTTTGCTTTGGCTGGAATTTATGGAATCATGGGAGCCCTCTTTATTGCTACAATGCAGGTGTTAGTGTATGCCGGTGCCATTATGGTACTTGTGGTGTTTGTGTTGATGTTACTTTCTCAAAGAGCGGAAACATTATCTAGATACCGGGAGTATCCGATTCGACTCGTTTTACTTTCCGTTTTTGTTTTTGGTTTTTTCTTTTTATTGTATAGTGCTCTCACAACAGGTGTCCCTCACTCCGAACAAATGGGAAAAGGATATGAACTCTCGCAGTATTCCTTTCCTATCCAGGGAACCGCTGCTGTAAATGCAAAAGGTAACGTGGCTACCGTGGGTGCATCCACCTATTTGGATTATTTACTTCCTTTTGAAATGATCTCCATCTTACTTCTTGTTGCCGTTCTTGGTGCCGTCATCCTTGCTAAAAAAAGAAACACGGAAGTGGAACAAACAAAGGATACAATTCTATGAACCCAATCGTCAATGGTATCCCCATTTCATACATCCTCGGACTTGCTGGAATTTTATTTTCCATTGGTGTTCTTGGAGTTCTCATTCGTCGGAACATCGTCATCATCTTTATGTCTGTGGAATTGATTTTGAATTCAGTGAATTTAGTTTTTGTAACATTTTCGAAAGCCCTTTCCCATATTTCCGGTGAAACCGTTGTATTCTTTGTGATGGCAATTGCGGCTGCAGAAGCAGCCGTTGGCCTTGCACTTGTGATTGCAATCTTTCGCCATAAAAAATCCACCAATGTGGATGAACTCCAATCGATGAGATGGTAATCCTATGTTAGAGATATTTCCTTTAGTTGTCTTCCTTCCTCTCGTTGGTTTTTTATTCAATGGTCTACTAAAAGGTAGGATCCCTCACCGTATGGCCGGTGCGATTGGAACTTTAGCCGTATTCATTCCTTTTCTCATCACCTTAGGTGCGTTTAACGAATTTCGCCCTATGGAAAGAACGGCACCGCATTTGGTTCCTGTTTTTGATTGGATTGTTGTTGGGAATTTTAAATCCTCCTTTGGATACCAAATCGACCAACTTTCCCTTTATATGACTCTTATCATCACGGGAATAGGATCTTTAATTCATTTGTATTCGATGGGATACATGAAATCCAATCTGAGTTATAACCGGTTTTTCGCTTATTTGAATTTATTTATCTTTTGTATGTTGAACCTTGTCCTGAGTGACAACTTGGTTTTGACCTTCCTTGGTTGGGAAGGGGTGGGACTTAGTTCTTACCTTCTCATTGGTTTTGACTATGACAAAAGTTCGGCGGCCGAAGCGGGGATGAAAGCATTTGTTCTCAACCGTATTGGGGATGTGGGTTTTATTTTGGGAACTGGATTTTTGTTTTGGTTTGGGGGGAGTTTACAATACTTAGAACTCCAATCCAATTTGAGTGGACTCACTCAGTTTGCACCTTACGCGAATATTGTGGCTTTGTTTTTCTTTATCGCCTCTATGGGTAAGTCAGCACAGATCCCACTCTATGTATGGCTTCCAGATGCGATGGCAGGTCCCACTCCAGTCTCCGCTCTCATTCATGCGGCTACCATGGTGACTGCGGGAATCTTTCTCATTGCTCGTCTCAACTTTGTATTTTTACTCGCACCGGAAACTTCCCTTTTCATCGCTTGTATTGGTGCCACAACTGCTCTATTTGCAGCAACCATCGGAACCTTACAAAACGATATCAAAAAGATCCTTGCCTACTCGACAGTATCGCAACTTGGGTTTATGTTTCTTGCGATGGGAAGTATGAGTTATGTTGCAGGACTTTTTCATCTAATGACCCATGCTTTTTTTAAGGCTTTGTTATTTCTCGGGGCGGGATCTGTGATCCACGCACTCCACCACGAACAAAATATCAAACATATGGGAGGTCTTTTTGGCAAAATCAAAATTACTTCCTTTACCTTCTTACTCGGAACACTGGCCATTGCCGGATTTTTTCCTTTCTCTGGATTTTTCTCCAAAGATTTAATTTTAGAAAAAGCTTACACTTACGGAGCTTATGGTTCCATCCTTTGGACCATGGGGATTGTGGCGGCTTTTTTCACTTCGTTTTATATGTTTCGCCTCGTCTTTGTTGTGTTCTTTGGTAAAAACAATACAGATCCTCACCACAAAATCCACGAATCTCCATGGACAATGACCTTTCCTCTCGTTGTACTAGCGTTTGGTGCTGTTGTTGTAGGGTTTTTACAAACACCGCATTTCTTTTTACATATCGATACTTTGGAAAGGTATTTTGCACCCGTATTCAGTAAAGGTTATGAACTAGCCTCATTACATGGAAGTCTTGCGGAACACAAATCCCTTGTGCATGATGTGGAACTTTCCCTTGCTGCTTTTTCTGTAGCAATTGGAACTGTGGGACTGATTTTAGCGTATTTCCTCTACCAGAGAAAACTAAATCCAGTAATAGAAGAACATACGGGTTTTCGAAAGATTCTTTTTCATAAATACTATATAGATGAAATCTATGATTTAGTTTTGGTTCGCCCCTTTCTTTTTGTTTCGAAGGGGATTGCTTTCTTTTTCGATACCAAAATCCTGGATCGTTTTTTCTTAAACATAGGACTTAGTTTTGGTCTGATTGCCAATGGGCTTCGACGGCTCCAGTCCGGATTTATTGGTGATTATGCTTTGTATGTGGTCATTGGTACATTTTGTATTTTAGTGTATCTATTAACGAGGGGGGTGTAAGGTGCCGGAACAAATTCTTTCCTTCATTATCTTTTTACCAATTCTTTCTGCCTTTGTGATCGTTTTCCAAAAACGAATGGGAACAGTGGTTGTCATTTCTGCTTTGTCTTCTGCATTTACGACCATCCTATCCGTGGGTTTGTTCTTTTTGTATGACCCTACCAAATCAGGCCTTCAGTTTGTACATTGGATACCGGATTGGATCCTTTCTGGAAAACTCAGCGTAGATTACCATGTGGGTCTGGATGGAGTTTCTCTTTTATTATTTGGGCTCACTGCCTTTATGTTTTTTCTTTCGAGCCTTGCTTCTTGGTCGAACATCCCCAAAAAAATTAAAGAATTTCATATCTGCCTACTTGTTTTAGAAACAGCCGTCCTTGGCGTTTTTTCAGCGGGTAACCTTGTCCTTTATTATGTATTTTGGGAACTAATGGTTCTTCCGATGGTTCTGATGATTGGAATCTGGGGTGGGGAAGATAGAACCAAAGCTGCACTCAAATACTTTTTATTTTCCATGGCTGGTTCCTTGTTTATGTTAGGTGGTATTCTTACACTTTACTTCAAAACAGGGAAAACTTCTATTGAGTCTTTGGCTACGGCAAACCTTGGAATGTATTCCGAACCCCTCCAGTGGTTTTTGTTTTTTAGTTTTTTCTTAGCCTTTGCCATTAAAATCCCACTCTTTCCATTCCATACTTGGATGCCAGATGTCCACACCCAAGCACCTACTGTTGGTTCGGTGGACTTGGCGGGAGTTTTGTTAAAGATTGGAGCCTATGGTTTCATTAGATTCTGTATTCCTTTTTTCCCGGAACCAAGTTTGTTATCCCAAAATTGGATTCAAATCCTTGCTGTTATCGGCATTGTGTATGGATCAATGGCTGCTCTTGTGCAGACAGATATCAAACGAATCATTGCATATAGTTCGTTATCCCATTTAGGTTTTTGTATTTTGGGAATCTTTTCTTTTACCAAAGAAGGAGTTGTCGGGGGGATGTTGCAGATGATTTCCCACGGTGTTTCTACCGGGATGCTTTTCCTTATGATTGGTATGATTTACGAAAGATCTCATACGAGAAACATTGCCGAGTTTGGTGGTCTTGCCAAACAAATGCCGGTGTTCTCTACTTTCTTTTTGATCGCTGTTTTGTCTTCTGTCGGTCTTCCGGGAACGAACGGATTTGTGGGTGAGTTTCTCATCCTAATGGGAGCCATCAAATCCAATGTTTGGCTTGGTGGGATTGCCGCCACGGGTGTAGTGCTTGGAGCCCTTTATCTTTTATGGTTTGTGAAACGATTCCTTTTTGGTGTGAGTAAAACCATCCAAGCCAAACCTTATAAAGATTTAAGTTTTCGAGAGGTGGGAATTTTATCTCCCCTTGTTATTTTTATTTTTTGGATTGGGATTTATCCAAAACCATTTTTAGAAATTTTACAATCATCAGCCAATGTGTATTTGAACTCAGCATCCGTGCAATCCATTGCGGAACGAAAAGACATCCAAAAAGATTTTCATTCCGGAACTTCGAGCCGACAATTTTCGGATTACACGAGTTTAGGTAAGGAACCACTTTCGTATGAAGAAAGGTTGGGAGCTTATCAGTCGAAGTTTGCGCTTCCCAGTTTTGTTTACTTAAAATCAAATCCACCAAATTTGAATTTAGACAATTTGGACGAGTCCATTGAGTCGGATTTTGAATTGGAACCAACCCCGAAAGAGACTATAGGAAACTAACCCATGTCATATACTCCTTCTGCCAATGACCTGATCGCCATCTCTCCCATGCTCATACTATGCGGGGTGGCTTTACTTTCCCTTGTGGTTCAATTTCTCATTCCGAGAGAAGAAGATTCCAAACCACTTTGGGTCCTTTCTATTTTAGGAATCACTGGAGCCATGTATGCTCTATATCATACAACTGGATCTCCAGGGTATGGTAAGTTTTTTGGATCACAGATCTCTTTAAGTCCACTCACCGTATGGCTCAGTGCAATTTATTTGATTGCGGGACTCATCACTCTACTCATTGCTCCCCCTTTTCTTTCCGAACACAAAACTCTATTCCCTGAGTTTTTTCCCCTCGTACTCTTTTGTTTGTCGGGAATGATGTTTTTAACCTCTGGTTATGATTTTATTGTCATCTTTGTCGGTTTAGAAATCCTTTCTCTCTCGTTGTATGTAATGATTGGAATGGCTCGTTCTTCTGTATCATCTCTAGAAAGTGCGATGAAGTATTTTTTACTCGGATCTTTTAGTTCTGGGTTTATGTTGCTTGGGATTGCTTTTTTATATGGCGGATCAGGAACGACAAACTTAGACGGAGCCCTTCGTGGTCTTTTTCTAAAAGGGTATGAATCCAATTTTTCTAAATTAGGATTTGGTTTATTTTTAGTCGGGGTTTCTTTTAAAGCTGCCCTTGTTCCTTTTCACTCGTGGACTCCGGATGTGTATGAAGGATCCCAAACACCAATCACTGGTTTTATGGCCAGTGCGGGTAAGGCATCGGCCCTTGGTCTTATCATTGTTTTATTCAATCATGTTCCTATGGGTGAGGTTGGTGAGTCATGGAAATTCCTTATGGGAGCGATTGCTCTCATTTCCATGACTTGGGGAAATATCGTTGCTTTAAAACAAGAAAATCTCAAACGGATGTTAGCTTACTCATCCATTTCCCATGCAGGTTATATTGTGGCGGGGATTGTTTGTGGGGCAGGGCTCGAAGCTTTGTATTATCTTTTCTCGTATTCTCTTCTCAACTTAGTTGCCTTTGCCATCATCTCCTATTTGGAACAAGGCAAACATGAAGTGACAGTGGATGGAATCTCTCACTTAAGCGGTGAACACCCGTTAACAGCCCTTGCTCTTTCGATTGTCTTTTTGTCTTTTGCCGGTTTCCCACCTCTGATTGGATTTTGGACGAAACTCTTTCTTTTGCAAAAGATAGCTGAGTCGGATTTATTTTTTCACCGGATTTTACTCTTCGGAGCCGTAGCCAACTCCTGTGTGGCCTTCTACTACTATATGAAGATCACCATCCAGTCCTATATGAAACAGGAAACAGGGGCTGTGGCTGGGGTCAGAGACCTTCCGAGTATGCCGACTTTGGGATTTCTTGTGTTTTTACTCAGCCTATTCTTCACCGCCGGTTGGCTTTTCTTCCAACCTGGGGCTCTGCTTTAAATCTGCTATAGCAGAAATAGTTCCAGGATAGCGAAAAACGGGTTGATGGATTTGGCAGGGTGCAGAGGCTAGTCGATAAGTAGGTACGCACCATGGCAACCATTGTAAAAAAAACAGAAACCTTAACCGACCTAGACTTAATCAAGACCTTCCTTGTTTCCAAGGGACTTGTTTATGAATCCTATAAAACACCGGAAGCATTGGATTTGATCCTTGGCCAAAAGGGATTGAATGATGCCGAAAAAAGCGAAGTGCTATCTGGATTAGAATACCGTTTTGACCAACTAAAAAAGGAACATGGCTACAAGGCCAATGACCTCGTTGTTTTACATGACGAAGTGCCTGGCATCCAAGACATGTTAGCCAAATTTGACAAACTTCATATCCATACAGATGAAGAAGTGCGTTATATCATCGATGGAAGTGGTGTTTTCGGATTTATCATTGATGGGGAAAGATTTGAAGTGCATGTCAGTAAGGGAGATTTCCTTTCCATTCCGGCTAATACCAACCACTGGTTTACATTAGATAAAAACTTAAGAATTAAAGCCGTTCGTTATTTTAAAGACAACTCCGGATGGACTCCTGTGTATGTGGATGAATCTAAAGTATTGATTAACGCTTAATCCGATGCAATTCCAAACCATTCTACAATGAATTGTAGGGTGGTTCTTCCTTGGTAGAAGTTTTCTTCCAAACTCCCCACTAAATCAAAACTTCCATGTTCCGACATAAATTTTTGGAACTCGTCTCCCTTATTCCAAATCATGTACTTTAAAGATCCACTTCCAATCAAATGAAACCGGACATGTTTTCCCGCACTGAGTGGTGTTAGGTGGATGGCTTTTGCATTACGAATCGCAAGTTTGATATCGGGGTTTCCTTGGCCAAAGGGTTCTAGGTCTTTCCATTCTTTTAGAAGTCGTTCTCCCATCTCTTCCGTGAGAACGGTAAAATCAGTTTCTATGGAATGGATGGTGGATCTCTCTTTATCCTTGGACAACCACTCATCGGCGGTTGGATACAAGGCCGCTTCAAAGGCGGGAATTTTATCCAGTTGGATGGAAAATCCGCCAGCTTCGGGATGACCTCCGAAATGTAAAAAATGGCTTGCGAGAGATTCCAAAAGTTCGAGAACGTTTTCCCGTCCGTAGGAACGAATGCTTCCTCTCGCATCACCATTGTCAGGTGCTAAAAATATTGCCGGTTTTTTATAAGTATCCACCATTCTTGTGGCTACAATCCCACTCACACCTGGTTCCATATCAGGTTCATAACAAAACACAATTTGGTTTGTGGTTCGTTCGGGTTTGCGGGCAAAGTAACGTTCCACCCGATCCATATTCCGTTTGGTTCGTTCCTTTCTTTCCTCATTGATGGATAATAATTGTTTGGCTTTAGATTTGGCATCCTGGACTGTCTCAGATAAAAGTAGAGATACCGCTTCTTCCGTTTTCCCCATTCGTCCTGCCGAATTGAGGACAGGGCCAATCGACCAACCCAAATCCTTGGTTGTGATTCCATGCGGATTCAGTTTGAGTTCTTTTAGGAGTTCCGAGAGTCCTTTTCTTTTTTTGTCACCTGTATAGAGTTTGGTGAGAGATTGCAGAGCCAATTTCACAAAATGCCGGTTCTCACCGGTAAGAGGCATCATATCGGTAATGGTTCCAATCCCTGCAAGATCTGTTTCTTCTTCGAGTCCGGAGAAAAAATCAGGAATCTGAGAACATTGGTAATAGAAAAGTTTTCTTTCTTCTTCTACGGGAACGGAAGTAACAAAATCTTCCGGATAGGGCAGAATGTTTTTTCCCTCTAGATTTTGGGTTGCGATGGATTCCTTAGAAACCCTCACTCCGTTTTGGAAGTAGAGTGTTTCGCTTTGACCTGAGGAATTCTCTTCGGTTTTTGAATAGACTTTGTTAAACTCATCACTCATGCGAAATAGGATCGCAGAAACTAATTTAAACGATAATACGGCAGTGCAGATTTTTTTTTCTGGATAAACCGAGTCGGTTCTTCTTGGGTTCACCAAAGCACAGTTAGTGGGAATTCGCACGGGAACTTCGTGATGGTCCAGGACAATCATTCGAATCCCAGTGTTTGTTAATTCTTCGATTTCGTCGGCTTGGCTGGAACCAAAATCTAAAGTCACAAGCAGGTCTGGTTTTACTTTTTTAATTTTAACCAATGCTTCCTTACAAAGTCCATAAGGATCACTTTCCGAGGATACCATCACTTCTAAGTTGATATTAGAAAATTCGGGGTGAGATTTTAAAAAGAAGGCAAGGAGGCAAGTGGAACTCACTCCATCCGAATCGCGGTCTCCATACAAAAGAATTTTTTTGCCATCTTTTGCAAACTGGACTAAAAGTTCTACAGCATCGGATAAATCGGGTAAGGAGTAGGGAGAATGAAGGCAAGAGAAATCAGAAGTAAGAAGTTCCTTCGGATGGATATTACGAAGGCCCTCACGTTTATCAACTAAGTAACGTAATAGGGGCCTTTTGGAATCAACTTTGGTTCGTACCTCGGACAACAGTGGCCCGAAGTGAACCTTTGTTACATGATGCAATTGCCAATAATTTTGGAACCGAATTCTACTTCGAGTCCCGGTGTTTTGATATCACCAACGACCTTACCATTTTTTTTAAGTTCCACTTTTTCTTTTGCGTCCACATTTCCTTTTAGGTTACCATGAACCACAAGGCTTCCTACTTCTACATCGGCTTCTACATCACCAGTTTCATCGATGATGAGTTTTCCTTGGGAAGTGATGGTTCCTTTGAATTGACCTTTGATTTTTAATGTTTGGTTGAAGGAAAGGGTTCCGCGAAACGTGATGTCGTCGCTAATGATGGTGTCTATAGATTCGTCTTTCATCGGTAGGGATAGTCTTGTGTGATCCTTGCGTTTTGGCAACTACACAAGTATTTGTAATGAAAAGGAAATGGAAAAAAGTTCATATTTCAAGGGTTTTCTCTTGTGTCTCCACTTCAATTCTTGAACCTGGGTCTCAAGAGTCGAAAAAATAGTGAAAATTAGGCGCTTCTGGAAGTCAGGTTTCATCCTACTTTTAGCGGTTTTCATCAATCTGAATCTGGTCGATGACCGGTTTGTTTCTCCTCTCGAAGATTTGGACTTTCAATACCAATCCTACGAGTTGGAAGAAACGACTCGTGTGCTTTCCTCGACTAAGGTTTCGTATCATGTTTTAAATTTGGTTCCAAATCGCAGTGAACAGTATCTGTTTAAGGTATCTGTCCATCGTTGGTCTACAATCTCCACAGAACCTGTATTTTTTACTGAAATTCCCATCTTATTTCATTTTCTTTACCTTCCGCCTCCTTATTTGGCTTAATCGTTGCATGTAGATTAGTCTAGTACCAGAGTCCAAGTTTGGTCTTTGCAGTGTATTTAATTTGAAATAGGAATTATGTTAGAAAAAATCATTCAGTTTTCCATTCACAAACGAGCCACTGTTCTCGTTTTGACAGTAGCACTCACCATTGTGGGTTTTTATAATGCACTTCATCTTTCTATTGATGCGATTCCCGATGTAACCAACGTCCAGGTATCCGCAGTGACGTCTGTTCCCGGTCTTTCTCCACTGGAAGTGGAACAATTTATTACTTATCCCATCGAACTTGAGTTTAACGGGATGCCGAAGGTGACAGAAATTCGTTCGATCTCAAGAACGGGTGTGAGTTCTGTTACTGTTATCTTTGAGGATGGAACCGATATTTATTTTGCAAGGCAACTTGTGAATGAAAGATTAAAACAAGCCGAGAACTTCATTCCCAAATCGTATGGAAGGCCAGAACTTTCACCGATTGCTACAGGTCTTGGTGATATTTATGAATTTACTTTAGTTTCCGAAAGCCATACTCCGGAAGAACTCCGCACCGTAATGGAATGGGAGATCGCAAGACAACTTCGTTCAGTGAAGGGAATCATTGATGTAAACGTTGTGGGAGGGGATGCCAAACAATTCCAAATCAAAATTGACCCCAAACGTTTGTTATCTCACAATTTAACACTCTCTCATATCACAGAAGCGCTCGAAGGAGCCAACGTCAACCTAGGTGGTGGTTACATCCAAAAAGGGGAAGAGCAGTTTGTGATTCGAGGCGAAAGCCAATTTAAATCCATTGATGATATCGCAAGATTATCTGTCAGAACATCACGCGATGGAATTCCGCTTACCCTTGGTCAAATTGCCAAGGTAGAAACGGGACCGGCCCTTCGTTTTGGACTGAGCACGATGAACGGCAAACGCGAAGTTGTGAGTGGGACAGCCATGATGTTACTTGGCAGTAACTCGCTCCAAGTGGTGAGCCGAGTGAAAGAGAAGATGAAAGAAATTGAAGCAAGGCTTCCGCCGGGGATGAAAATTAAAGTCTATTATGACCGCTCGGAATTCATTGGTCGCACTCTTTCGACAGTCTTTACCAATTTGGTGGAAGCGGCCATCATTGTACTCGTTTGTTTGATTTTAACTTTAGGAACGGTGAAGGGAGCCTTTGCAGTCGCCCTTGCCATTCCTGTTTCTATGATGGTGGCTACCATCCTTATGAATGCCTTCGGGATCGTGGGAAACTTGATGTCGCTCGGTGCCCTCGACTTTGGTCTCCTTGTGGATGGTTCCATTGTGATGTTAGAATCTACATTACATGGATTTTTACTTCGTAAAAGTTTCCTTCTTTCGAAAACTTCGGCCCAAGATATGGAAGATGGGATGGAAGAAGTCATTTTGGAGTCTTGTATCAAAGTGGTGCGGGCTTCTGCTTTTAGTGTGGGAATTATTTTACTCGTTTATTTACCTCTGATGACTCTGGAAGGGGTAGAAGGTCGGATGTTCCGTCCGATGGCCATTACCGTAGCATTTGCATTAGGTGCGGCACTTCTCTATTCCATTACAACGTTTCCAGCACTCATGTCTTATATTTATACAAAACCAATTTTACATGAGTCAACTTTTTGGAACAAGTTTCAGTTGAAGTATGCAGAAGTTTTGACATACGGGATGAAATTCAAACGCCAGTTCACTTATGCAGGGATTGGTGTGGTTTTGTTATCTTTTGCGTTAGCATCGACACTCGGATCTGAATTTTTACCAAGAATTGATGAAGGGGAAATTGCAATCGATATCAAACGTTTGCCTTCCACCGCTATCAACCACTCCCGCGATTTAAATTTGGAAATGGAAAGAGTGATTTTAAAGTTTCCAGAAACAGTGAGTGTTGTTTCCAAACAAGGCCGGGGAGAGTCTGCCGCAGAACCCATTGGTTCCGAAGAAGGGGAGATGATGGTCAAACTCAAACCCCGCAAAGAATGGACTTCTACTGACGACCGCGAGGAACTCATGGAGCTTATGAAACACTCTGTGAATCAGAATGTTCCTTCGTCTTATATTAGTTTGTCGCAACCCATTGAAAACCGCGTCAATGCTTTGTTATCTGGATCCAAAGCGGATATCGTAATTAAAATTTATGGTGATGATTTAAAAACATTAAAGTCCATTGCCGACAATTACGCCTCCAAAATCAAAAAGATCCAAGGAGCTGCCGATTTACGAGTGCAAAAACTCCTCGGCCTTCCTCTACTTGAGATCAAAATGAATCGTGGGAATATGGCTCGTTACGGCGTTCGTGCAGAAGAAGTATTAACAACCATAGAAACTCTTCGTGTAGGTTTTAACGCGGGAAAGGTTTATGAAGGATACAAACGATTTGATCTCATTGTTCGACTGGACGCCGATGTAACAGATATTGGAGTCATTGAAAATGTTCCCGTAATGACTGAGCTCGGTGGAACGGTCCCTCTCGGACAAGTCACAGACATTATGATGACGGAGGGGCCGGCTGCTTTATACCATGAAGGCCTCAAACGTAGGATTCTTGTGGAAGTGAACGTTCGCGGGCGAGATATGATTGGGTTTGTGAATGATGTACAAGCGGCGACCCAGTCCATTGAATCGGGACTCCCCCAAGGTTATTATGTGGATTGGGGTGGTCAGTTTGAAAACTTCACTCGTGCGAAAAACAGATTGGCGATTGTGATCCCCATTGCCGGTGCCATTATTTTTGCGATGCTCTTTATTGCTTTTGGAAGTGTCTATTATGCATTGGGAGTGTTTATTTTAGTGCCATTATCACTTTCTGGTGGTATCCTTTCTCTTGTGCTCCGAGGACTTCCTTTCTCGATTCCTGCAGGTGTTGGATTTATCGCCGCTGCCGGAATATCAGTGTTAAACGGGGTTGTCTATGCATCGGCCTTAAAAGATCAATTGAAAGTCACCCGTGATCCGTCTAAAGCTGTAGTGGAAGCTGCGGTGTATACACTGAGAGCGGTGGCAACAACAGAACTTGTGGCCATCATTGGATTTTTACCGATGGCCATTGCTTCCAGTGCTGGAGCGGAAGTGCAGAGACCTCTAGCAACTGTGGTTATGGGTGGGGTTCTTGTTGCGACTATCTTATCTCGTTTTCTTCTTCCCATTGCGTTTGAGTTTTTAGTCAAACTAGCACAGAGACAAGAAATTAGACAAATGGAACGGGAACGTAAGATGAATGAATACTTTGTAGAAGAGATGAGAAAATACAAAGCGTTAGAAATTCATGATTCTCATGGACATTCCCATCATTATACCGAAGTGGAAGAACAATCTTCTCCAAACGAAGATGATTCCAAATCAAACAAACTAAATCAGAAATCTAAAAAAAAGAGGACTTAAATGAAACCGAATTATTACGTAGCGCACCCTTGGCATGGATTGGAACTGGGACCAAAAGCTCCCGATGAATTGGATGTATTCATTGAACTGACACCACAAGACACGGTAAAATATGAGATCGATAAAGCATCGGGATTCATTCGTGTGGACCGGCCTCAAAAGTATAGTAACCGTTCGCCGACTCTTTACGGGTTCATCCCAAGAACCTTTTCTGGGGAAGCATCTGGAAAACATTGTTCGGAAGTTGTGGGAAGGCCTGACATCATTGGTGATGGAGATCCCATCGACATTTGTGTTTTGAGTGTAAATCCCATCACTCATGGAAATATGATTCTAACTGTGATTCCTATTGGTGGACTTCGGATGATTGATAAGGGGGAGGCGGATGACAAAATTGTCGCTGTTCTCAAAGGGGACGAAGTGTTCGGCCAAATCAAAGATATTTCTGAGGTTCCGAAAGCACTCATCAACAAACTCCACCATTACTTTTTAACTTACAAGTTGGATCCTAACTCTCCTTCCACAGGAACCGTTGAGATTACAGAAGTATATGATAGAACCGAAGCAATTAAAGTCATCCAATATGGTATCGAAGACTATATAAAGAAATTTGTAACTGTATGAAGTTGATTTGGAAGTTTTTGATTTTTTCCCTTTTAGGGATCCATTCCTATGCTGTTTTTCCGAAAGAAAAAGCAGTATATGAACTACATTCTAAAGAAGAATTGTTTTTTCTTGGTGAAGATTCTCGTGCCCAAGATGCAAAAGAAAAATGGAACTTGGATGAGTTAGAAAATTTTGCTGTGACAAGTAATCCTCTCTACCTTCGTGAAAAACAAAATATTGGTATGGCTCGTGGGGATATCATCACTGCCAGTTTGTATTATAACCCGATCATGAATATGCAACAGCAGTTTATCGGAGCTTCCGCGAGTGCAGCGACGGGAAGGGCAGAAACTTCCTTTATTTATAACCAACCATTTGATATGAGTGGGGTCATTCCGCAAAGAGAAAAGGTCGCCAAACAAGAGTTTTTGGGGACAATTGCTAGTTTTCGCGACTTTGATCGGATGTTTCGTTTGCGTCTCAGACAAAACTTTTGGACTTATCTTTATGTAACAGAGCAGATCAATTACCAAAAAGAATTTTTGGAAAACTACCAAGACCTTTTGGACCTTACCAAACTCCGAGCCGAAAAAGGAGATATTTCTTTTTTGGAATATGACCGTTTGGCTTTAGAACGCGTACAAATTGAACGTGAGTATCGGAACGCTAGGATCCTTCGGGCCCAGGTCGTGAAAAACTTAAGGATCCTCATTGGAATCTCTGATATCAATTCGCCACTGAGCATCAAAGGAAGATTGGAGTTTATCTCCACTCGTGAATTTGGAATCGATTTAAATGATTTTGATATTGAAGAAAGACCCGACTTGGTAGCTTTGAAAATTCGCCAACAAAAGGAAAGAATGAATATCGAATTAAAAAAACGAGAGATCATTCCTCCTTTAACTCTTGGTGTTGAATTTTTAAACAAAGGAAATGAGAATGTAACTGGTTTGTATGCGGCAACTCCACTTCCTTTGTTTGATCGCAAACAAGGGGAAATTTTAAAGTCAGAAGAAGCCTATAAAAAATTAGGATTCGATGTCGATGCCAAACGAAATGAAATCATGTCAGAGATTTCCGCAGCCATTAAAGAATTACAAGCGCGGGAATCACAACTACTTGATTACCAAAAGATGGGACTACTCGAAAAAAACAAAGAAGTCCAAGAGAAATCCAGGCTTGCTTACATTCGAGGTGCATCCAATTTAGTAACCTTTCTGGAAGCGGAGAAAAACTATCTCAGTGTCCTTCGTAGTTATTACGAGATCATTTACCTCTATTACAATGCTTTGGAAGGATACAAAGCTTCTATCGGAAAGATGGATAGCTCGGAGTTTTAAATTTTTATGAAAACAGAATTCAATTTTAAGAATATTAGATCATTAAGTATACTCGTTCTTGTGGCCAGTTTGGCCTATTTCGGGTATTCCAAGTTTTTTGGAGCCGGTAAAAAAACGGAGGCACTGACTGATGATAAATCCAAGTTTGCAATCTCTGCGGAGATTCAAAAGAACCATCCCTTTTCGGTAGTTTATTTAGAAGAAAAGGCTTTGGAAGAAGAACTCCAACTTCCAGGAACCGTTTCTTATGATATGAACAGCGTGGCCAAAGTAGGTTCACGGGTGAGCGGACGAATTGTACAGGTGTTTGTGAAGGAAGGGGAACATGTAAAAAAAAGTACGGCCCTTGCTTCCATCCAATCTGTGGAACTCGGAACCACAGAAGCCAATTATTTAAAAGCAAGAGCAAGACTGGAAGCCCTCAAAGTACAAGCGGACAGAGCGAAAGATCTTTATGAAAGAAAAGTAACGTCTGCCAAAGAATACGAAATGTCTCTTATGGATTATAAATCGGTAAAAGCCGAAATGGAAACCTCCAGGAACGCTTTGGAAAATTTAGGTCTCAATGATTCGGAAATTGCTAACTTAGAAGCTGGAAAATACAATTCCAAAAACTTATACATCAGAACTCCTATTTCCGGAACTGTGACGGAAAGAGAAGCCATCATTGGTCAAGCCGTCAATGCTCGTGACAATTTATTCACTGTTGCGGATTTGAGTGTTCTTTGGATCAATTTGGAAGTATACGAAAAAGATTTATCATCCATTCGTATGGGTAACGAAGCCAAGGTCATTCCTATTGGTTCTAAAGATGAATCTTTAAAGGCTGTTGTTTCTCACGTAGGGGATGTGATTGACCCTGTCAAAAAAACTGCGGAGATCCGTCTGGAAGTTAGAAACTCAAAAGGGAGACTTCGCCCGGGACAAAGTGTGACGGCAACTGTAGTCGGTGCCATGGTAGAATCTTCGGTAAACAAAGCGAAGGTGATCCCTGCAGATTGTATCCATAAAATCGAAGGGGAGAATTATATCTTTGTTCGGAACGGTGACGGATCCTTCTCTGCCAAAAAAATTGGAGTGGGTAAAACCTATGACCATTGGGTAGAGGTCACAAATGGTGTGGAATCTGGCGAAGCCATTGTGGAAGAAGGAAGTTTTGTTTTGAAAAGTGAGTATTTAAAGTTATAACTCCTAGTTTTTTGTTGACATAACGCCCATTTCCTAGTTATCTGTTTAGTATGAAAGACCTCACGGAAAAACAAGAATTTGTTTTGCAATACATATCGGACACAGTGCGGGAGAAGGGTTTCCCACCTACCATTCGTGAGATTGGAGATCAGTTTGGAATCACAGCTAAGGGTGCTTACGACCACCTAAAGGCGATCGAGAAAAAAGGTTATATTAAAACTTCTAAAAACCAAAGCCGCGCCATTGAACTTTTGAAAGGAAATGGGGAAGAGGCACTTCTTGTTCGTGCTTCGGGAATTCCCCTCCTGGGTCAAGTGGCTGCGGGTTCTCCCATCCTCGCCGAAGAAAATATCGAAGAATACATTGCTGTCCCAGAAGACTTGGCCACCAAACCCGGAACCTTTGCTTTACGAGTGAAGGGAGATTCTATGGTGGAAGCAGGGATTAGTGACGGTGACATTGCCATCATCCAAAAGAAAGACACAGCTAGGAATGGGGAGATCGTCGTCGCTATGATTGAAAACGAAGCCACTCTAAAAGTGTTTTATAAAGAACCGGATATGATTCGTTTGGAACCAAGAAACGTAAAACTAAAACCCATTCGTACCAAAAAGGCTACGATAATTGGGAAACTAATCGGACTCTATCGCATTTACTGATTGACCAAACCCTGGTTGGGAGTGAGTTTAGAAGGGATGTCGAAACATCTCTTCTCTTTCCCAACATTTCTCCTTCTCTCACTGATCCTCTCTTGCGCTCCTAAAAAACAAGAAATTGATGCCTATGACTTAAAACGTGTCTTGGAACGGTTTGCTCAAAATCGGATCCAAACTGGCCTTATGGCAGATACCAAAAGACCGACACCGACAGACAGTGCTCTTTTTGAAGAGGCCTGCGAAGTCTACCGGTTGTCCATCCCGGAAGCCAAAGAAATGTTAAAAAAAGAAAACAAAGCCCTTTACGAGTCAATTTATGGAAATGAATAAAATCAAAATATCGGAACGTCTGGTTTGGGGAAGTGTAACCTTCTGTTTGGTGGTACTTGTTTTTTTTACAAGTCAGGAGAAGGTGAAAGCCATATCCACTGACGGGGAAAAATACTTACAAATTCTACATGAAGTGGTTTCTTATATTGAAAATGATTTTGTAGACCCGCAAGACGAAAAAAAAATCTATACGGGCGCCATCCTTGGAGCCTTACAAAGTTTAGGTGATCCGCATACAAGGTTTTTAGATACTGATGAATTTGGTGAATTACAAAATGAAACCAAAGGAAGTTTCGGCGGAATTGGTGTGGAGATTAGTTTTCAAGAAAACGCTTTTATCATCGTAGCTCCCATCGAAGGAACCCCTGCTTGGAAGGCCGGACTCCAACCCCAAGACAAAATCACAGAGATCAACGGAAAAAGTACCAAGTCTGTTTCTCTATCCGAATCCATTGGGATGATGCGTGGGGATGTGGGATCCTCCATTTCTATGAAGATAGAAAGAAAGGGAATCAAAGATCCTTTTGTGGTCAATTTAGTCAGAGAACTCATTCAAATTCGATATGTAAGATCCCATTACCTTCCAGAAACCCAAACCGGTTATATCAAACTCGTTCAGTTTATGGGAAAAGAAACCACAGCCAAAGAATTTGCAAATGCCGTGACTGCGATGAAAGATGCGGGTGCTAAAAAACTTGTGATCGATTTACGAATGAATCCCGGTGGGCTTTTGGATTTGGCCATTGACCTCGCCGATCTCTTTTTGCCACCAGAGGCGGAGATTGTCTCTGTAAAAGGTCGGGGTGGGGTTCTTGTAAAAAGTTATAAGGCAGATAAAAAAGAGAAAAAGTTTTTAGACATACCGGTTGCTATTTTAGTGAACGGGGGATCTGCCAGTGCTTCTGAAATTTTAGCGGGTGCTTTAAAAGATAACAAACGTGCTGTGGTGGTGGGAACTCAAAGTTTTGGAAAGGGAAGTGTGCAGTCGATTTTTCCTCTCTCTGGGGGAACGGGTGTTGCCATCACCATCCAAAAATACTATACACCATCTGGGGTATCGATTCATGGAAAAGGAATCACACCTGATCATATCGTGAACCCGATTGCCGCAAGCGAAGATGAAAAGTATGTCTTGGAAAAACTTTTTAAAAAGAATTTGATTCGTCCCTTTTTAGAAACTCATCCAGAATACAATGATACCGCTCTGGCTGATTTTTCTGCTCTACTGAAAAAAGAAAACCTAACCATTTCAGATTCAGTCACTCGGATCTTTTTATTTAATGAAATGAGAGCTGGTTCTTCGAATGCAAAACCAAGATTGGATTTAGATACACAACTTGCTGAAGCCATTCGTATCTTGAAGTAATGGCCTACGGGTTAGGCATTGAATCCAGTTGTGATGAAACCTCTATTGCCATCGTTCGCGATGGTAAGGATCTCCTATCTCTAAAAATCTATAGCCAAATCGATTCCCATTCTCCCTACCGTGGTGTGGTTCCAGAAATTGCATCCCGTGCCCATTTAGAAAAAATCAACTCTCTCCTCGCTGTTTCTATGGAAGAGGCGGGCATCGAATATTCTGAATTGGACTATGTAGCTGTGACAACCTATCCCGGGTTAGTTGGTTCCCTTATGATTGGGGCACAGCTTGCCCGTTGTATATCTCTCGTGCATCAAATTCCTATTGTGGCCGTCAATCATCTCGAAGCCCATTTGGCAGTGATTGGTTTAGAAAGAGAACTTCCCCCCTTTCCTTGGCTCGGAGTCCTTTTGTCGGGAGGAAACTCTTCCATCTATCTTTACCAAGGGTTTGGTGATTTACAAATCCTTGCCGATACACAGGACGATTCCCTCGGCGAAGCCTTTGATAAAGTGAGTGCTGTCTTAAACCTTCCTTATCCGGGTGGCCCTTATTTGGAAGCCAAGGCCAATGCCTACAAACTCGGGGAAGCGGAAGTGAATCCTTTTCCAAAACTTCTAAAAGAAGACGGTGAGGATAAGATTCGGTTTTCCTATAGCGGGTTAAAGACAGCTGTCCTTTATTACCTGAAAGCCCATGCGGAAGCTCCCCCTGTGGAAAAAATTTCCTACTTCTTCCAAAAGACGGCCTTCGAACTCGTCACCCGTAATATCCGCAAAGCCATTGCCAAAACCGGAATTCGGACTGTAGTCGCGGCCGGTGGGGTCCTCGCCAACGGGAAACTCCGGGAGAGTTTGGAAGCCGAAAAAGAAAGATCCCAATTTGACCTATTTTATCCTGGCAAAAAAATTTACTGCACAGATAACGGAGCGATGGTGGCATGTCTTGGATACCATCTCTGGAAACAAAAATCTTTTGTGGGGCTCGACTTTAAGGTAAGTCCCAAGCGAAACTTTGAACAAACATTATGAAACTAAAACTTACTTGGATCCCCAATACACTGACTCTCGGAAACTTAACCTTAGGGTTTGTTTCTATGCTCCTGGTTGCTGAAACCAATCCATCCCACACAAATTCCCACGAACTTTATTCCCTGGCAGGAGTGTTTATCATCTTAGCCGCGTTATTCGATGGATTTGACGGAATGGCCGCTCGTGCCCTCAACTGTACAAGCGAACTTGGGGCGGACTTAGACAGTCTTGCCGATCTCACTACATTCGGCATCGCCCCCGGATTTTTATCGTACAAAATGTTCTTCTATGATATCAAATTGGATATCTTTGACAAACCGGATTACTTTCCTTTAGGTATGTTCATCGCAGCTTTGTATCCGATCTGTGCGGCTTACAGGCTTGCTCGGTTCAATGTAGCCCACGATCCAAAGTCTTTCAATGGACTTCCGTCTCCAGTGGCCGGGGTTGTGATTGGAATTTTCCCTTTGGTGTTTTCTGTCTCTCAAGTGCCTGTTTGGACAGCAGTTCTCTTTTTTGTGATCACCGCTCTTCTTATGGTTTCGACTCTAAGATATAGCAAACCACAAGTTGCCATTCGCGGACTTTTCTCTTGGAAAAAATTAGGGATTGTTATCGTCGGTCTTGGCCTATTGTTACTGGCAATTGGATTCTACCGTTGGCCTTATGTGATGTATGGGGCGGTTGGGTTTTATGTGTTTAGTGGAATTGTCTCTTTTCTCATCCAAACCATTCAGGACTACCGAGTTTAGGTTTCTTCTTTGAGTTGGAAGATATCCAAAAGGTTGGCAACGGTAAATATGGTTCGCACTTCAGCGGAAAGGTTGATGATACGAACCTCTTTATTTTTTTCTTTTGTCCAACTGTAGGTATGGAGTAGGATTCCCACTCCAGAAGAATCTAGGTAACTCAAATTTTTAAAGTCTAAAACTAGCTCTTTGATTTCTTCTGTATCGATCAGCGATTTGATATCCGTTCGAAGTTTGGGACTGTCACGAAGGGACAGGGAACCTTCTAGATGGACAAAGGCCTTTTCATTCTCTCGTTTAATTTCATACTGAAACATAACTTCAGTTAAGACAACATCTGAAAGAACCAAATACAATCAAAAAACGTTTGATTTTTCAAAAAAGGACTCTAGAAAAAGAGCAATGAAAATCAAGTTTTGGGGTGTCCGCGGTTCCATTGGTTCACCCATTCGGCCTGAAAGTGTTAAACATAAAATTGAAAAAATCCTTTCTTTGGCAAGTCCCACAGACATTCAAAACGAACAAAGTATCCATAGTTTTCTCAAATCTTTAAGTTTTTCTTCGTCATCAACTTACGGCGGTAATACGACCTGTATAGAAATTCGTGACAAAGAAGAGAACCTAATCATCATTGATGGAGGAACGGGACTTAGGGAGCTTGGAAACCAAATTATGGGCTCTGATTTTGGGAAGGGAACGGGGCATGCGTATTGGATCTTAACTCATACCCACTGGGATCATATCCAAGGGATTCCGTTTTTTGTTCCTCTTTTTTTACCAGGCAATCATTTCGAATTTATCTCTTCTATGAACGATGCAGAAAAAAGGTTGGAACATCAATTTGTCTTCACTCATTTTCCTGTCTCCTTTGATCACTATGCTGCCAAAAAAACATTCCAGTACATTGAAGAAGGAGAAACCATTTCTCTTGGACCACATATCCAGGCATTTAGTAAAGCCGTGCGTCATCCGGGAGGGAGTTTCTCCTATCGATTTATGGAAGAGGGAAAGGCTATCATCTTTGCATCCGATGCCGAATTCAATTTAGAAGAAATGGAAAACATTGATACTTATATCGATTATTTCCGTGATGCCGATGTTTTGGTTTTTGATACACAATATACATTCGAAGAATCACTTCAAAAAATTGACTGGGGTCATAGTTCGGCGTCCATTGCTACAGACATAGCCCTTCGTGCGAAGGTAAAAAAACTAGTAATGTTTCATCATGATCCATCGTATGATGATGAAAAGTTAGACTTGGTATATTTACGAGCTCTCAAATACAAAGAGATGTTTGATCCTCACGGTGCATTAGAAATTATTATGGCTTACGAAGGTTTGGAAATAGAGGTTTAATATGGCAAAAAAAAGTTATATCATTGGGATTGATGCAGGGACTACAGGAATTCGTACATTTTGTTTTAACGACAAAGGAAAAGTAATTTCATCCGCATACCAAGAATTCAAACAATATTATCCGAAACCAGGTTGGGTAGAACATGACCCAGAAGAGATCTGGGTAAAAACTCAGAAACTCATCGGAACCGCTATCAAAAATGGAAATCTAAATCCCAAAGATGCTGTAGCCATTGGTATCACAAACCAAAGAGAAACCTCTGTCGTTTGGGATAAAAAGACCGGCAAACCCGTGTACAACGCCATTGTTTGGCAATGTAGAAGAACCTCTGATATTTGTAAGGACTTAAAAAAACAAAGTTTAGATTCTAACTTTCGCAATAAAACGGGCCTTGTTCTCGATGCTTATTTTTCAGGAACCAAAATCCAATGGATTCTAGATAACGTAAAGGGTGCTCGTGCGAAAGCAGAAAAGGGTGATTTGTTATTTGGAACCATCGACACTTGGCTTTTGTACAAACTCACCGGTCATAAAGAACACAAAACAGACCATACCAATGCCTCAAGAACTCTCCTATTCAATATCCAAACCAAAGAATGGGATGAAGAACTTTGTGATATTTTACGAGTTCCTATGTCTATGTTGCCTAAGGCATTCAATTCCAAAAATTTGTTTGGATTCACTTCCAGCGTAAAATCTCTTCCTGATGGAATTCCCATTTCTTCTCTTGTGGGAGACCAACAAGGAGCACTTTTTGGCCAACTCTGTACAGAACCAGGTGAGGCCAAAAACACTTATGGAACCGGATGTTTTTTACTCTTCAATGTGGGGGATGAATTTCGTATTTCGAACCAAGGCCTTATCACCACACTGGCACTCGGTCCTGAAGGCAAAACAGTGTATTGTTTGGAAGGATCTGTTTTTATTGGTGGGGCTGTGGTTCAATTCCTCCGAGATAATTTAGAATTTTTTAAGTATTCCAAAGACTCGGAAAAATTGGTCAAAGCCATTAAAACAAAAGATGATTTGGTTTTTGTTCCAGCCTTTGCAGGTCTTGGTGCTCCCCATTGGGACCAAGAAGCCCGTGGTGCCATCTTTGGACTCTCGCGTGACACAACAGCTGCCCAAATCACAAGGGCCGCTCTCAAAGCCATTGCTTTGCAGTCTTATGAACTGGCCAATGCCATGGAAAAGGAAACGGGAAAACCTTTGAAATTCTTACGTGTGGACGGAGGAGCCACTTCCAATGCTTGGCTTATGCAATTCCAAGCAGACATTCTCGGAACAAAAGTCATTCGCCCAAGTAACGTAGACACAACCGTTCTTGGGGCCGCTTACCTTGCAGGTCTGGAAAGAGGATTTTTTAAATCCGTAGCAAGCCTTCGTAAGGAAGAACAGAAAACCACTCAGTTTGTTCCTAAGATGAAAGATGACGAACGAAAAGAAGAAATCAATAAATGGAACTGGGGCATCTCCCGAGTCAAAACGGGAAACTAAACCAATCCAAAGTATTGTTAGTTGCTATCTGTTTGGTGTATTCGGCTCTTCGTTTTCGTTTTTCAGAAAATAAAAACCGATCGATAATAACCAAATCGGAAAAC
The DNA here is from genome assembly GCF_016919165.1 of Leptospira chreensis. Taxonomy (GTDB): domain Bacteria; phylum Spirochaetota; class Leptospiria; order Leptospirales; family Leptospiraceae; genus Leptospira_A; species Leptospira_A chreensis. The sequence goes on along the minus strand of NZ_JAFFPS010000057.1, from coordinate 144,185 downwards.
TCAATTGGCAAAAAAGTAAAAACCCTGGTGGAAGTAACCAGGGGAACCTTGCGATATTTTGGAGTCGACACACAAGGAGTCCAAACCCTCAGCCCAAACCTCCTCCGCTTTTTTTTCTAAAAGCTTTACTATACAATACTATCGCTAGAGCTGTAACCAGGGAGATCATATGGTTGGTTCCTGAAATCAAACTTAAGATAAAAACGATACTATCTTCTGAGAGAGGATAGACATTTACAGGATAGACCAACCGACCGAAAAGTAAATCCACGAGAACATACATAGGAATCACAATTAAGAAAAACAAACCAGAGGCAAATAAAGCAACTGGCGACTGGTTCTGTTTCCTTGGATTTGTTAGGGTATAGATGGAAGGAAGTAGAGCGAGTGTGGCGAAGATTAAAATTTCATCAGCAATTTGTAAATACGTTTTCCATTCCGAAATCCAGGCATGCAATTGGGAAGTATCATTTGGGGGAGGGGGAACTAAATACAAGAGAAGATAATAAATTACAAATAAGAAACTTGCAATGAAGTATGGGAATCCATTCTTAAGAGAGTTATGGTTTTTCGAATGCGCCATGCCTCATTAATGTAGAGAAAATGACAGGCAAGTCTAGTGAAAAATGACAAACCTTGTTTCGCAAAATTCAATAATCAAACCAAAGAAGGGAAAATTCAAAAGGTTTTCTTTCTTTGGTAACCCCGGCTCCCACAAGAAAGATTCCTGTTGGATAATAGGGGACTTCAATCAGTAAGTCGGGTGGTAATCTATGAAACTCGGTAGTTTCTATTTCTTTGCGAGATAAAAAGAAATCAAAGCGTAAACATTCCATCCAATCATTAGTTTTAAAAAATAACTTTGTTTTGGTTTTTCCATAGAAACTGAGAAGACCACCATCGACGAAGAAATTGATTTTCTCTGCATTAGTAAAAGAAATTTCTTCTTTGAATTCCTCCTCTCCCTTTTCTCTATAAGTAAATATCGATCCTTCTTCATAATAGATATTTCTTGCAAAGCGTTTGAAAGTTTCCGTTTCCATAATGGTTACCAGATCCTCTCCGTCCGGCGGTTTTAGAAAGGGCCCGTCCATGATATGTTTCATTTTATTTTTGGATATAGAAGACCGAATCACTTCCATTACTGGTTTCGAAAGTGTAGGTAGAATATATTTGATATACCTTTCATCATGTTGACGGAGGATCTCTTGTAAAAAAGATCCATGGATTAGAGGGATCATTTCTACGGTAAACATCTGTTTGTTTAAGAATTTGGCAAACTCGGGTTCATGACGAAATAAATTAGAAACTATGGTTTCTTCTTCCCCCGGAGTTCCCGAAAAAAGAATGGATACCAAGCGAAAGAGATAGGTTTTACTTTTGGCATCGAAGTAAAGAGTTTCTATTTTTTCACGCACCAAGATTTCCGAGAGTTCTGGATGGATGATGTCTCTAAGGGACAAATACTTCGCCGATTCGAACTGGTCTCGTTTGGAACGAAAGAGTGGGGAGGGAGAATTACGCATCCCACCCATTTCCGTTAGGAGAGATCCAAATCCCGGCTTTGGTTTGGTTTCTGAATCTCTCTGTGGCTTTATGCTACCCATGTAAGTGGGTGTAGTAACCGGTTTTACAGAGAAAGTTTGTCTATTGTATTGTAAGGAATATAAAAACTGAGGAATGAGAATGGGGTCTGTGGTGACAGAAGGGAGTTCTGGAATCTGGTTTTTGGGAATTGGATAAAAGGGATCGATGGAAGTTTGGAACCTGGCAACCGAGTCGGTTGTGCTTAAGAAAAAATGGTAATTGTTTCCTTGGCTGTATATCAAAGGGGAGGGGATTTTTTCAGTTTTTTCTGAATTCGGATTCTAAAGTGCTCCCAATTATAATCAGTTTTTAAAATTTCCAACTCATTTTCGACTCCAAAACGCATGAAGTCATAGATCTCTTCGTGTTCCATCCCCACAACAATCGAAAGGTCTTGGATGACTCTTTGTAATCGTCTGGCATCGCGGTCACTGAGAGTAAAGGTTTCTAATAGTTTTTTTTCGAATTCCGTCAGTTGGATCAAGGGAACCTAAAACGCAGCCACAAGGATGGTTTCGATTTCATTTTTGGGAAGTTCTCTAGGAAGACAATCAAGAAACGAGTAAGTTGCTGCCAGGGTAGCAATCCCCGGTAAATCGATTTTTTTCACTTCGTATTCCGACAACCTTTGAGGAATTCGAAGTTCCAAATAGATTTTACGAATCCCTTCCACCGCTTTGATCGCAGCTTCAATGACGGAGATATTCGTCACATCTTCATCGAGGGCTCTTGCAATCATTACATACTTACCGGCAGAGGAGGTTAAGTTGTATTCCATAACGTGAGGGAGGAGGATCGACATACTTTGAAAGATATCAAGATTGGTAACGGTCGTTACAGCTAGTGACAAGGCATAACAAAGGCCAAGGCTACTTGTAGATTGTGCAATGCCAGCCAGTAGACTTGCCGCATAAATCGAGTTCTTCGGTCCTAGGTTTCTAGGTTCCCGAATGGCGGGAACAATGTTTTTGGAAATGAGTTCGATGGAGCGAAGTGCTGTGGAAGATGTGATTTCGTTGGCATATTTAGAAAGAATGCTATCAACAGCCGCAGATAAAATGGAGATTCCCGTTTTGGCTGTTTCGGAGCTAGACATACCCGCACCAATTTTCGGATCCGAGACAATGAGTTCTGGAAATGCCCATTCATGTGCAAAGTATTTTCTATTTTTATCTTTATCATCTACGATAGAAAAGAAAGGAGAACATTCATTTCCGAGTAGGGGTTTTGTCGGCACAACCACTAAGGGAAGACCTTTTTTTTTGGGTTGTTTACGTCCTACGAGTAAATCTTCGGCAAAAAAATCATTGGTTGCCAGTAAGGCGGCCGCCTTACCTGCATTTACCGATTCGAACGAACCATAAGCAACAACACAATCGGCATTGGAAATTCTAAGGAAGTGGGCGCAGGAATCTAAATCTTTAAAATGAACGCGGTCTACAATATCATCATAGATGATCACACCTTCGGCGTGTTTTTCGAGACTGGTTTTGATAATGGAAAGTTCTTCGGCGTTTTCTAATTCTTTTTGTGTGGTGATAAGAACCACTCGAGACCCAATGTTTTTAACAAAAGATCCGAGTTTGTACCCACAATCGATTTCGAAGTGAATTTTAGGAGGAAATTGAAAATTAATCCATTCGGGGAGGACTGGCATACGTTCCCCTAATTATGATTCAACGGAGTTAGAGAAATCCTCGGAGAGGACAATAAAAAAGGATCCCTCACCACCCGTCCTTTTTACTGCTGACCGAGGAATGTTGACGCGATTTGGTCGGAAATTTTATCCAACATCTCTGTAGAGAGGTTGTCATAGTCGCCGTTTTTCAATCGTTCTTTGATCGCTTTAATTTTTTCTGTACGATCTTCTTCTGGAGGAGCTTGTACAATTTGTTTTGCGATTTGTTTTACTTCAGCTTGAAGCTTCGCTTCCGATGCAATTTTCTTTGCAGCATCAGAGATAGAAATCGTGTCTACCGGAGCTTGTGATTCCGCTTCTTTTGGCCCTTGTGGTTTTTTTGGTTCGTAACCGTAACCACCAACTCGTCCTACTTTGTCGACGTTCATATATTTAGTCCTCTTCCTACATCACATATCGGTGGAATCTGAATTTCCCTTAAGTGTTTTTTTTCGATGATTTAAGAGAAAAACAAACTCTCCCTTAGCATTTGGCGGTTTGCTTGCCAATTCCCTAGGATTTGCGTAGTAAAGTACCTCTTCAAAGGTCTTTGTCAACTCCCTTCCCACAAGAACTTCGGTCTCAGGGAAAAGCTCTTCGAGCATCGGGTAGAGCCTTGGGAGTTTGTGGACGGATTCGTAGAAAACAACAAGTCCGTCGATCTCCGAAGCTCTTTCTAATTCTCGGCGTTTTTTACTCGGTTTTTCAGAGAGGAAACCTAAAAAATACGTAGGATTTACCTGAAAACCGGAAACGGAAAGTAATGCGGTTAAGGCAGAGGCACCGGGCACTGGGACAATCCGAATTCCTTTTTCCCGAGCCGTTCGAACCATCTGGCTTCCTGGATCGGAAACACCGGGAGTGCCTGCATCCGAAACGAGGGCCATGGATTTCCCACTTAAGAGTTGTTCTAGGACATTGGAATAGGGAGATTCGGAACTATCTTTGTAAAGAGCAAGGACAGGAGTGACGATTTCCAATCTCGACAATAGAGAGCGAGTTTCTTTGGCAGATTCACAAAGGACAAGGTCTACTTCCTTGAAAATTTCCAGGGCTCGCAAAGTGATATCTCCCAAATTCCCAATGGGAGTGGCGACAACATAGAGAGAACCTGACTCGCGTTTATGGGCCAATGTATTGGCATCCTGGAGGGGAGGCACCGGCAGGGCAGGTGCAAGCAAGATCATTATTGCCTTTGGTACAAGGGTTACAAGCGGTTCCTAGGGCACAAGCTGTAGGAGTTGTACAAGCCGCATTGGAGCAGATCGTTGTGTTGCAACCGGTTCCCACAGCACAAAGGGTTTGGATATCGTTTACTTTGTTGGGAATGGCACAAGTGCTTACGGGAGTGGAAGGATTGGAAATCAGTCCTCCCGTCAACATGGAACGCAAGGTAAAGTTATAGATTTGGCATTTTTGGAAAAACTCTGCTCCCGGAGGAGGCACAGCAAATCGAATCCGTTTGGTGACGATTTTTGCCGATTCCGTGGAGGCTTCGTAAGGAAGGTGGGGGAAACTGGGTTGTACCCCATCTTCCAACCATTCTCCTTGGATGGTTTGGATCACCCCGGGAAAAGCTGTGGTTATATAGAGATTATAACCCAAAAACTGCGGTTCTCTGTTGGTAACAAAGTAACGGATGATGTATTCCGGCCTTGGGTCTAGGTTGTAATTAAAAACATCGGTTTGGTAGTCGTTTGTGATATTGCTATTCACAGCCACTACAGAAAGGAGCTGCGGAACGTTTGGCGGAACCAGAAACACAAAAGGAGCTACGGGCGTATCTGTATTGATCCCGCACCTAAAAAAAGAGAGAAAAGATATGCAGATAAAGTAAAGTGGATGTAAAGAGGGAAAACGCATTCTATTTCTCGTTTCCCTTCCAAGTTTTCAGGAATTCAATCTATGGGAATCCAAAAAAAATTACTCTTTGTCTCCATTTCTCTGATTGGGCTTTTTTTTCTCATCCTACTCGTTATGGGTGGAGAAGATGAAGAAGAAGCTCGCCGTAAAAAAGAAAGAAGTTCGCAGGCTCTAGCCTTATTTGGGGGGGGATCGAACAACCCCAAGGGAACCAACCGTTTGGGGGTGCGCGGGGAAGACGCCGGTTCCATCTTTGATTCCGATTACTACAACGCTGGTGGGATGCGTTATGAGGAAGATGGCAGTTTAGCAGGCTCGGAAGCCGGTGAGATGCCCATCAATCCGCAGACGGGAAAACCCTATCCTCCAGAAGCCATGCAGGCTTTTGACGAACTTAGGGAACAATTCCCTGATAATGATTTGATTCCGAAACGCCAGACACCGGACGACAAAAAAAAGCAGTCTGAATTCAATCAAAAGTTATCAAGAGCCACAAACTCTGTGTTTGGTGGAACTCCGAACGCCACCGACATTACCTTGTATTACAACCATGTTCGTAAACAAGGAAAGGATAGGTTGGAAATCATCAACTATTTGATCGAATCACAAGGGGGAGATGATCCGGAAATGGATAAAAAGTTCCAAGAGATATTGAAAAATATCCAATTCCAAAACGAACAAGTGGAAAAGGAAGCTGCCGGTGCATTCACCAAAGCTGGCTTAACACCACCGAATTAAGTTTCGTTCGATAGGATGGGGTAGCGGTAACTGGATTTTGGATCCAGGCCGTACTCATCCAAATGAAACGAGGGAGGAAGCCTCTCTCGTTTCCATTGTGAGATTCCAAATAATTTCTTAAACTTCTTTAGATACCCGAGGAGACTATCCGTTGTTTCCCAAGGGAATTCTTGTTTTAAACTTTCCAAACAATCGAGATCACTCAAAGAGAGAAACACCAGTTTCTTTTCGATGGATTGTAAGATCGGATAAGGCATCAGATCTTTTTCATCTTCTTGGTGTTCCGACAAAGGTTTAAGTTCTGCTGTGGGTTTTGTACTTCGTAAAATGCGGATGGAGTCTTTTGGCGTAAGGAAACGATTGTTGTCGTTTTGGATATCATCCAACCAATCGAGTAAAAATTCTTTGCTAACACCCGCTAGGGGAGCAATGGAACCCGACGAGTCTCCATCCATGGTGGTATAACCCACAGCGGCCTCACTCCGGTTTCCTGTCGATAGGAGCAAATGTCCATTGATATTGGCGAGTAACCAAACGAGGGGGGAACGAACTCTCGCTTGGATATTCTGTAAAGGTAGATCGTGTTCTTTCCAGTTCAAAGTTTTTCCAAGAACCGATTCGATGAGTTTTACGGAAGTATCAACCGCACGATCAATGGGAATGGAGTAAAAAGGGCAATGGAGTTCTTCGGCGAGGGCTTTCGCTATCTCTTCCGTCAGAGAAGAATTGTTTTCTGTTTTTTGGTAAATGGTGACGAGTAAGTTTTTTTCATCGATTCCCAGAGAGGAAAAGATCCTATCATCATTTTCCGTTTTGGCAATCTCTTTCATTGCACTGACAAGTAAGGCACAAGTGGCACTGTCTGCCCCACCCGAAAGAGAAAGGGTAAACCCTTTTGTTTTTGATTTACGTAAGTAATCAAAAAGACCGAGGCATACAGCTTTAGTGAATTCTTCATACACCGAAAGGTGGAGGGAATGTGGTTTCTCTTTCTCCCGAGGTTCTATTTCTTTTCGTTTGTCCAAAACAGAAAATCCCAAGGATTCTTTCCCGTCAGTTTTGGTTATCGAACCGAGTTGGATTTTTGGAATCTCTGCTGCCTTTCCTTTGGGTTTTGGATCCCGAAAAGAGCGAGCTTTGGCCGCACGAATCTCCATTGGATCGAAAGAGTAAGACGTTACTTGGAAGGGAGAAAAGGAAAGCCTTGGGCCTTCTTTGACTAAGTTCCCGACGGATGCAAAAATAGCACCTCCCTCAAAGATGATCCGACCCGATTCATTTCCGACGAGATTGGTAAACACCTGAAGATTGCACTGGTTTCTACAAACCCTATGTTTGGACTCGTTCTGAAGAAATCATAGGTGAATTAAAAACTCTATCTCCCCATCAAATTGTGATTGTGGGCCTACCTGTCTTTGTGGACTCGTTTTTATACAATTGTATGGCCGTGCTTTACGGTAGCAAAGTGGTGGCTCTCGTTCCTAAATTGAATTTAGCAAATACAGGCGTACACTATGAACGGAGATGGTTCCATTCCGAATCTGAATTCTTAAACAAAACCATTCGTTTTGCCGGCGAAGAAGTTCCTTTTGGACATTTTATCTTTCAATCGCAAAATTGGAATTTTGGAGTGGAGATTTGTGAAGACAGTTGGTCTGTACAAAAACCGGCATCTTTTTATAGCCTACAAGGAATCGATGTTTTGTTTTCTCCGGGTGCCTCGCATTTTGCGATGAATAAACAAAAGATACGGAGACAAATCTTTACCGAGTCCAGTAGAAACCAGTGCAATCTTCAGGTGTTTACCAATCTCGTCGGAAATGAATCGGGTCGGATCATCTTTGAGGGAGGTGCTATTTTTGCATCCGTCGGGAACTTAGTCAAAGAAGGCCCAAGGCTTTCCTTTTCTCCCTTCCAAGTAACGTCTTACTCTTTCGATCCAATGGAGATTCGTGCGGCCAAAGCTCGCTCTTTTCGGGATCCAAAACCCAAAGGAAAGGCAGCATAGATTCCAAAAATCCAACTCGGTTCGATAACCAAAACTGACGGGAAAGAATCCTTGGGATTTTCTGTTTTGGACAAACGAAAAGAAATAGAACCTCGGGAGAAAGAGAAACCACATTCCCTCCACCTTTCGGTGTATGAAGAATTCACTAAAGCTGTATGCCTCGGTCTTTTTGATTACTTACGTAAATCAAAAACAAAAGGGTTTACCCTTTCTCTTTCGGGTGGGGCAGACAGTGCCACTTGTGCCTTACTTGTCAGTGCAATGAAAGAGATTGCCAAAACGGAAAATGATGATAGGATCTTTTCCTCTCTGGGAATCGATGAAAAAAACTTACTCGTCACCATTTACCAAAAAACAGAAAACAATTCTTCTCTGACGGAAGAGATAGCGAAAGCCCTCGCCGAAGAACTCCATTGCCCTTTTTACTCCATTCCCATTGATCGTGCGGTTGATACTTCCGTAAAACTCATCGAATCGGTTCTTGGAAAAACTTTGAACTGGAAAGAACACGATCTACCTTTACAGAATATCCAAGCGAGAGTTCGTTCCCCCCTCGTTTGGTTACTCGCCAATATCAATGGACATTTGCTCCTATCGACAGGAAACCGGAGTGAGGCCGCTGTGGGTTATACCACCATGGATGGAGACTCGTCGGGTTCCATTGCTCCCCTAGCGGGTGTTAGCAAAGAATTTTTACTCGATTGGTTGGATGATATCCAAAACGACAACAATCGTTTCCTTACGCCAAAAGACTCCATCCGCATTTTACGAAGTACAAAACCCACAGCAGAACTTAAACCTTTGTCGGAACACCAAGAAGATGAAAAAGATCTGATGCCTTATCCGATCTTACAATCCATCGAAAAGAAACTGGTGTTTCTCTCTTTGAGTGATCTCGATTGTTTGGAAAGTTTAAAACAAGAATTCCCTTGGGAAACAACGGATAGTCTCCTCGGGTATCTAAAGAAGTTTAAGAAATTATTTGGAATCTCACAATGGAAACGAGAGAGGCTTCCTCCCTCGTTTCATTTGGATGAGTACGGCCTGGATCCAAAATCCAGTTACCGCTACCCCATCCTATCGAACGAAACTTAATTCGGTGGTGTTAAGCCAGCTTTGGTGAATGCACCGGCAGCTTCCTTTTCCACTTGTTCGTTTTGGAATTGGATATTTTTCAATATCTCTTGGAACTTTTTATCCATTTCCGGATCATCTCCCCCTTGTGATTCGATCAAATAGTTGATGATTTCCAACCTATCCTTTCCTTGTTTACGAACATGGTTGTAATACAAGGTAATGTCGGTGGCGTTCGGAGTTCCACCAAACACAGAGTTTGTGGCTCTTGATAACTTTTGATTGAATTCAGACTGCTTTTTTTTGTCGTCCGGTGTCTGGCGTTTCGGAATCAAATCATTATCAGGGAATTGTTCCCTAAGTTCGTCAAAAGCCTGCATGGCTTCTGGAGGATAGGGTTTTCCCGTCTGCGGATTGATGGGCATCTCACCGGCTTCCGAGCCTGCTAAACTGCCATCTTCCTCATAACGCATCCCACCAGCGTTGTAGTAATCGGAATCAAAGATGGAACCGGCGTCTTCCCCGCGCACCCCCAAACGGTTGGTTCCCTTGGGGTTGTTCGATCCCCCCCCAAATAAGGCTAGAGCCTGCGAACTTCTTTCTTTTTTACGGCGAGCTTCTTCTTCATCTTCTCCACCCATAACGAGTAGGATGAGAAAAAAAAGCCCAATCAGAGAAATGGAGACAAAGAGTAATTTTTTTTGGATTCCCATAGATTGAATTCCTGAAAACTTGGAAGGGAAACGAGAAATAGAATGCGTTTTCCCTCTTTACATCCACTTTACTTTATCTGCATATCTTTTCTCTCTTTTTTTAGGTGCGGGATCAATACAGATACGCCCGTAGCTCCTTTTGTGTTTCTGGTTCCGCCAAACGTTCCGCAGCTCCTTTCTGTAGTGGCTGTGAATAGCAATATCACAAACGACTACCAAACCGATGTTTTTAATTACAACCTAGACCCAAGGCCGGAATACATCATCCGTTACTTTGTTACCAACAGAGAACCGCAGTTTTTGGGTTATAATCTCTATATAACCACAGCTTTTCCCGGGGTGATCCAAACCATCCAAGGAGAATGGTTGGAAGATGGGGTACAACCCAGTTTCCCCCACCTTCCTTACGAAGCCTCCACGGAATCGGCAAAAATCGTCACCAAACGGATTCGATTTGCTGTGCCTCCTCCGGGAGCAGAGTTTTTCCAAAAATGCCAAATCTATAACTTTACCTTGCGTTCCATGTTGACGGGAGGACTGATTTCCAATCCTTCCACTCCCGTAAGCACTTGTGCCATTCCCAACAAAGTAAACGATATCCAAACCCTTTGTGCTGTGGGAACCGGTTGCAACACAACGATCTGCTCCAATGCGGCTTGTACAACTCCTACAGCTTGTGCCCTAGGAACCGCTTGTAACCCTTGTACCAAAGGCAATAATGATCTTGCTTGCACCTGCCCTGCCGGTGCCTCCCCTCCAGGATGCCAATACATTGGCCCATAAACGCGAGTCAGGTTCTCTCTATGTTGTCGCCACTCCCATTGGGAATTTGGGAGATATCACTTTGCGAGCCCTGGAAATTTTCAAGGAAGTAGACCTTGTCCTTTGTGAATCTGCCAAAGAAACTCGCTCTCTATTGTCGAGATTGGAAATCGTCACTCCTGTCCTTGCTCTTTACAAAGATAGTTCCGAATCTCCCTATTCCAATGTCCTAGAACAACTCTTAAGTGGGAAATCCATGGCCCTCGTTTCGGATGCAGGCACTCCCGGTGTTTCCGATCCAGGAAGCCAGATGGTTCGAACGGCTCGGGAAAAAGGAATTCGGATTGTCCCAGTGCCCGGTGCCTCTGCCTTAACCGCATTACTTTCCGTTTCCGGTTTTCAGGTAAATCCTACGTATTTTTTAGGTTTCCTCTCTGAAAAACCGAGTAAAAAACGCCGAGAATTAGAAAGAGCTTCGGAGATCGACGGACTTGTTGTTTTCTACGAATCCGTCCACAAACTCCCAAGGCTCTACCCGATGCTCGAAGAGCTTTTCCCTGAGACCGAAGTTCTTGTGGGAAGGGAGTTGACAAAGACCTTTGAAGAGGTACTTTACTACGCAAATCCTAGGGAATTGGCAAGCAAACCGCCAAATGCTAAGGGAGAGTTTGTTTTTCTCTTAAATCATCGAAAAAAAACACTTAAGGGAAATTCAGATTCCACCGATATGTGATGTAGGAAGAGGACTAAATATATGAACGTCGACAAAGTAGGACGAGTTGGTGGTTACGGTTACGAACCAAAAAAACCACAAGGGCCAAAAGAAGCGGAATCACAAGCTCCGGTAGACACGATTTCTATCTCTGATGCTGCAAAGAAAATTGCATCGGAAGCGAAGCTTCAAGCTGAAGTAAAACAAATCGCAAAACAAATTGTACAAGCTCCTCCAGAAGAAGATCGTACAGAAAAAATTAAAGCGATCAAAGAACGATTGAAAAACGGCGACTATGACAACCTCTCTACAGAGATGTTGGATAAAATTTCCGACCAAATCGCGTCAACATTCCTCGGTCAGCAGTAAAAAGGACGGGTGGTGAGGGATCCTTTTTTATTGTCCTCTCCGAGGATTTCTCTAACTCCGTTGAATCATAATTAGGGGAACGTATGCCAGTCCTCCCCGAATGGATTAATTTTCAATTTCCTCCTAAAATTCACTTCGAAATCGATTGTGGGTACAAACTCGGATCTTTTGTTAAAAACATTGGGTCTCGAGTGGTTCTTATCACCACACAAAAAGAATTAGAAAACGCCGAAGAACTTTCCATTATCAAAACCAGTCTCGAAAAACACGCCGAAGGTGTGATCATCTATGATGATATTGTAGACCGCGTTCATTTTAAAGATTTAGATTCCTGCGCCCACTTCCTTAGAATTTCCAATGCCGATTGTGTTGTTGCTTATGGTTCGTTCGAATCGGTAAATGCAGGTAAGGCGGCCGCCTTACTGGCAACCAATGATTTTTTTGCCGAAGATTTACTCGTAGGACGTAAACAACCCAAAAAAAAAGGTCTTCCCTTAGTGGTTGTGCCGACAAAACCCCTACTCGGAAATGAATGTTCTCCTTTCTTTTCTATCGTAGATGATAAAGATAAAAATAGAAAATACTTTGCACATGAATGGGCATTTCCAGAACTCATTGTCTCGGATCCGAAAATTGGTGCGGGTATGTCTAGCTCCGAAACAGCCAAAACGGGAATCTCCATTTTATCTGCGGCTGTTGATAGCATTCTTTCTAAATATGCCAACGAAATCACATCTTCCACAGCACTTCGCTCCATCGAACTCATTTCCAAAAACATTGTTCCCGCCATTCGGGAACCTAGAAACCTAGGACCGAAGAACTCGATTTATGCGGCAAGTCTACTGGCTGGCATTGCACAATCTACAAGTAGCCTTGGCCTTTGTTATGCCTTGTCACTAGCTGTAACGACCGTTACCAATCTTGATATCTTTCAAAGTATGTCGATCCTCCTCCCTCACGTTATGGAATACAACTTAACCTCCTCTGCCGGTAAGTATGTAATGATTGCAAGAGCCCTCGATGAAGATGTGACGAATATCTCCGTCATTGAAGCTGCGATCAAAGCGGTGGAAGGGATTCGTAAAATCTATTTGGAACTTCGAATTCCTCAAAGGTTGTCGGAATACGAAGTGAAAAAAATCGATTTACCGGGGATTGCTACCCTGGCAGCAACTTACTCGTTTCTTGATTGTCTTCCTAGAGAACTTCCCAAAAATGAAATCGAAACCATCCTTGTGGCTGCGTTTTAGGTTCCCTTGATCCAACTGACGGAATTCGAAAAAAAACTATTAGAAACCTTTACTCTCAGTGACCGCGATGCCAGACGATTACAAAGAGTCATCCAAGACCTTTCGATTGTTGTGGGGATGGAACACGAAGAGATCTATGACTTCATGCGTTTTGGAGTCGAAAATGAGTTGGAAATTTTAAAAACTGATTATAATTGGGAGCACTTTAGAATCCGAATTCAGAAAAAACTGAAAAAATCCCCTCCCCTTTGATATACAGCCAAGGAAACAATTACCATTTTTTCTTAAGCACAACCGACTCGGTTGCCAGGTTCCAAACTTCCATCGATCCCTTTTATCCAATTCCCAAAAACCAGATTCCAGAACTCCCTTCTGTCACCACAGACCCCATTCTCATTCCTCAGTTTTTATATTCCTTACAATACAATAGACAAACTTTCTCTGTAAAACCGGTTACTACACCCACTTACATGGGTAGCATAAAGCCACAGAGAGATTCAGAAACCAAACCAAAGCCGGGATTTGGATCTCTCCTAACGGAAATGGGTGGGATGCGTAATTCTCCCTCCCCACTCTTTCGTTCCAAACGAGACCAGTTCGAATCGGCGAAGTATTTGTCCCTTAGAGACATCATCCATCCAGAACTCTCGGAAATCTTGGTGCGTGAAAAAATAGAAACTCTTTACTTCGATGCCAAAAGTAAAACCTATCTCTTTCGCTTGGTATCCATTCTTTTTTCGGGAACTCCGGGGGAAGAAGAAACCATAGTTTCTAATTTATTTCGTCATGAACCCGAGTTTGCCAAATTCTTAAACAAACAGATGTTTACCGTAGAAATGATCCCTCTAATCCATGGATCTTTTTTACAAGAGATCCTCCGTCAACATGATGAAAGGTATATCAAATATATTCTACCTACACTTTCGAAACCAGTAATGGAAGTGATTCGGTCTTCTATATCCAAAAATAAAATGAAACATATCATGGACGGGCCCTTTCTAAAACCGCCGGACGGAGAGGATCTGGTAACCATTATGGAAACGGAAACTTTCAAACGCTTTGCAAGAAATATCTATTATGAAGAAGGATCGATATTTACTTATAGAGAAAAGGGAGAGGAGGAATTCAAAGAAGAAATTTCTTTTACTAATGCAGAGAAAATCAATTTCTTCGTCGATGGTGGTCTTCTCAGTTTCTATGGAAAAACCAAAACAAAGTTATTTTTTAAAACTAATGATTGGATGGAATGTTTACGCTTTGATTTCTTTTTATCTCGCAAAGAAATAGAAACTACCGAGTTTCATAGATTACCACCCGACTTACTGATTGAAGTCCCCTATTATCCAACAGGAATCTTTCTTGTGGGAGCCGGGGTTACCAAAGAAAGAAAACCTTTTGAATTTTCCCTTCTTTGGTTTGATTATTGAATTTTGCGAAACAAGGTTTGTCATTTTTCACTAGACTTGCCTGTCATTTTCTCTACATTAATGAGGCATGGCGCATTCGAAAAACCATAACTCTCTTAAGAATGGATTCCCATACTTCATTGCAAGTTTCTTATTTGTAATTTATTATCTTCTCTTGTATTTAGTTCCCCCTCCCCCAAATGATACTTCCCAATTGCATGCCTGGATTTCGGAATGGAAAACGTATTTACAAATTGCTGATGAAATTTTAATCTTCGCCACACTCGCTCTACTTCCTTCCATCTATACCCTAACAAATCCAAGGAAACAGAACCAGTCGCCAGTTGCTTTATTTGCCTCTGGTTTGTTTTTCTTAATTGTGATTCCTATGTATGTTCTCGTGGATTTACTTTTCGGTCGGTTGGTCTATCCTGTAAATGTCTATCCTCTCTCAGAAGATAGTATCGTTTTTATCTTAAGTTTGATTTCAGGAACCAACCATATGATCTCCCTGGTTACAGCTCTAGCGATTCTATTGTATAGTATTGCTTTTAGAAAAAAAACGGGAGGAGGTTTGGGGTTAGGGTTTGGAATCCTTGTGTTTGGACTCCAAATTTTCGCAAGTTTCCCCTGGTTACTTCCACCAGGGTTTTTACTTTTTTGCCAATTGAGTTTTCCGATTTGGTTATTATCGATCGGTTTTTATTTTCTGAAAAACGAAAACGAAGAGCCGAATACACCAAACAGATAGCAACTAACAATACTTTGGATTGGTTTAGTTTCCCGTTTTGACTCGGGAGATGCCCCAGTTCCATTTATTGATTTCTTCTTTTCGTTCGTCATCTTTCATCTTAGGAACAAACTGAGTGGTTTTCTGTTCTTCCTTACGAAGGCTTGCTACGGATTTAAAAAATCCTCTTTCCAGACCTGCAAGGTAAGCGGCCCCAAGAACGGTTGTGTCTACGTTACTTGGGCGAATGACTTTTGTTCCGAGAATGTCTGCTTGGAATTGCATAAGCCAAGCATTGGAAGTGGCTCCTCCGTCCACACGTAAGAATTTCAAAGGTTTTCCCGTTTCCTTTTCCATGGCATTGGCCAGTTCATAAGACTGCAAAGCAATGGCTTTGAGAGCGGCCCTTGTGATTTGGGCAGCTGTTGTGTCACGCGAGAGTCCAAAGATGGCACCACGGGCTTCTTGGTCCCAATGGGGAGCACCAAGACCTGCAAAGGCTGGAACAAAAACCAAATCATCTTTTGTTTTAATGGCTTTGACCAATTTTTCCGAGTCTTTGGAATACTTAAAAAATTCTAAATTATCTCGGAGGAATTGAACCACAGCCCCACCAATAAAAACAGATCCTTCCAAACAATACACTGTTTTGCCTTCAGGACCGAGTGCCAGTGTGGTGATAAGGCCTTGGTTCGAAATACGAAATTCATCCCCCACATTGAAGAGTAAAAAACATCCGGTTCCATAAGTGTTTTTGGCCTCACCTGGTTCTGTACAGAGTTGGCCAAAAAGTGCTCCTTGTTGGTCTCCCACAAGAGAAGAAATGGGAATTCCATCAGGAAGAGATTTTACGCTGGAAGTGAATCCAAACAAATTTTTGGAATTGAATGCCTTAGGCAACATAGACATAGGAACTCGTAAAATATCACAAAGTTCTTCATCCCATTCTTTGGTTTGGATATTGAATAGGAGAGTTCTTGAGGCATTGGTATGGTCTGTTTTGTGTTCTTTATGACCGGTGAGTTTGTACAAAAGCCAAGTGTCGATGGTTCCAAATAACAAATCACCCTTTTCTGCTTTCGCACGAGCACCCTTTACGTTATCTAGAATCCATTGGATTTTGGTTCCTGAAAAATAAGCATCGAGAACAAGGCCCGTTTTATTGCGAAAGTTAGAATCTAAACTTTGTTTTTTTAAGTCCTTACAAATATCAGAGGTTCTTCTACATTGCCAAACAATGGCGTTGTACACGGGTTTGCCGGTCTTTTTATCCCAAACGACAGAGGTTTCTCTTTGGTTTGTGATACCAATGGCTACAGCATCTTTGGGATTTAGATTTCCATTTTTGATAGCGGTTCCGATGAGTTTCTGAGTTTTTACCCAGATCTCTTCTGGGTCATGTTCTACCCAACCTGGTTTCGGATAATATTGTTTGAATTCTTGGTATGCGGATGAAATTACTTTTCCTTTGTCGTTAAAACAAAATGTACGAATTCCTGTAGTCCCTGCATCAATCCCAATGATATAACTTTTTTTTGCCATATTAAACCTCTATTTCCAAACCTTCGTAAGCCATAATAATTTCTAATGCACCGTGAGGATCAAACATCTCTTTGTATTTGAGAGCTCGTAAATATACCAAGTCTAACTTTTCATCATCATACGATGGATCATGATGAAACATTACTAGTTTTTTTACCTTCGCACGAAGGGCTATGTCTGTAGCAATGGACGCCGAACTATGACCCCAGTCAATTTTTTGAAGTGATTCTTCGAATGTATATTGTGTATCAAAAACCAAAACATCGGCATCACGGAAATAATCGATATAAGTATCAATGTTTTCCATTTCTTCTAAATTGAATTCGGCATCGGATGCAAAGATGATAGCCTTTCCCTCTTCCATAAATCGATAGGAGAAACTCCCTCCCGGATGACGCACGGCTTTACTAAATGCCTGGATATGTGGTCCAAGAGAAATGGTTTCTCCTTCTTCAATGTACTGGAATGTTTTTTTGGCAGCATAGTGATCAAAGGAGACAGGAAAATGAGTGAAGACAAATTGATGTTCCAACCTTTTTTCTGCATCGTTCATAGAAGAGATAAATTCGAAATGATTGCCTGGTAAAAAAAGAGGAACAAAAAACGGAATCCCTTGGATATGATCCCAGTGGGTATGAGTTAAGATCCAATACGCATGCCCCGTTCCCTTCCCAAAATCAGAGCCCATAATTTGGTTTCCAAGCTCCCTAAGTCCCGTTCCTCCATCAATGATGATTAGGTTCTCTTCTTTGTCACGAATTTCTATACAGGTCGTATTACCGCCGTAAGTTGATGACGAAGAAAAACTTAAAGATTTGAGAAAACTATGGATACTTTGTTCGTTTTGAATGTCTGTGGGACTTGCCAAAGAAAGGATTTTTTCAATTTTATGTTTAACACTTTCAGGCCGAATGGGTGAACCAATGGAACCGCGGACACCCCAAAACTTGATTTTCATTGCTCTTTTTCTAGAGTCCTTTTTTGAAAAATCAAACGTTTTTTGATTGTATTTGGTTCTTTCAGATGTTGTCTTAACTGAAGTTATGTTTCAGTATGAAATTAAACGAGAGAATGAAAAGGCCTTTGTCCATCTAGAAGGTTCCCTGTCCCTTCGTGACAGTCCCAAACTTCGAACGGATATCAAATCGCTGATCGATACAGAAGAAATCAAAGAGCTAGTTTTAGACTTTAAAAATTTGAGTTACCTAGATTCTTCTGGAGTGGGAATCCTACTCCATACCTACAGTTGGACAAAAGAAAAAAATAAAGAGGTTCGTATCATCAACCTTTCCGCTGAAGTGCGAACCATATTTACCGTTGCCAACCTTTTGGATATCTTCCAACTCAAAGAAGAAACCTAAACTCGGTAGTCCTGAATGGTTTGGATGAGAAAAGAGACAATTCCACTAAACACATAAAACCCAACCGCCCCATACATCACATAAGGCCAACGGTAGAATCCAATTGCCAGTAACAATAGGCCAAGACCGACGATAACAATCCCTAATTTTTTCCAAGAGAAAAGTCCGCGAATGGCAACTTGTGGTTTGCTATATCTTAGAGTCGAAACCATAAGAAGAGCGGTGATCACAAAAAAGAGAACTGCTGTCCAAACAGGCACTTGAGAGACAGAAAACACCAAAGGGAAAATTCCAATCACAACCCCGGCCACTGGAGACGGAAGTCCATTGAAAGACTTTGGATCGTGGGCTACATTGAACCGAGCAAGCCTGTAAGCCGCACAGATCGGATACAAAGCTGCGATGAACATACCTAAAGGAAAGTAATCCGGTTTGTCAAAGATATCCAATTTGATATCATAGAAGAACATTTTGTACGATAAAAATCCGGGGGCGATGCCGAATGTAGTGAGATCGGCAAGACTGTCTAAGTCCGCCCCAAGTTCGCTTGTACAGTTGAGGGCACGAGCGGCCATTCCGTCAAATCCATCGAATAACGCGGCTAAGATGATAAACACTCCTGCCAGGGAATAAAGTTCGTGGGAATTTGTGTGGGATGGATTGGTTTCAGCAACCAGGAGCATAGAAACAAACCCTAAGGTTAAGTTTCCGAGAGTCAGTGTATTGGGGATCCAAGTAAGTTTTAGTTTCATAATGTTTGTTCAAAGTTTCGCTTGGGACTTACCTTAAAGTCGAGCCCCACAAAAGATTTTTGTTTCCAGAGATGGTATCCAAGACATGCCACCATCGCTCCGTTATCTGTGCAGTAAATTTTTTTGCCAGGATAAAATAGGTCAAATTGGGATCTTTCTTTTTCGGCTTCCAAACTCTCCCGGAGTTTCCCGTTGGCGAGGACCCCACCGGCCGCGACTACAGTCCGAATTCCGGTTTTGGCAATGGCTTTGCGGATATTACGGGTGACGAGTTCGAAGGCCGTCTTTTGGAAGAAGTAGGAAATTTTTTCCACAGGGGGAGCTTCCGCATGGGCTTTCAGGTAATAAAGGACAGCTGTCTTTAACCCGCTATAGGAAAACCGAATCTTATCCTCACCGTCTTCTTTTAGAAGTTTTGGAAAAGGATTCACTTCCGCTTCCCCGAGTTTGTAGGCATTGGCCTTGGCTTCCAAATAAGGGCCACCCGGATAAGGAAGGTTTAAGACAGCACTCACTTTATCAAAGGCTTCGCCGAGGGAATCGTCCTGTGTATCGGCAAGGATTTGTAAATCACCAAACCCTTGGTAAAGATAGATGGAAGAGTTTCCTCCCGACAAAAGGACTCCGAGCCAAGGAAAGGGGGGAAGTTCTCTTTCTAAACCAATCACTGCCAAATGGGCTTCGAGATGATTGACGGCCACAATAGGAATTTGATGCACGAGAGATATACAACGGGCAAGCTGTGCCCCAATCATAAGGGAACCAACTAACCCGGGATAGGTTGTCACAGCTACATAGTCCAATTCAGAATATTCGATGCCCGCCTCTTCCATAGAAACAGCGAGGAGAGAGTTGATTTTTTCTAAATGGGCACGGGATGCAATTTCTGGAACCACACCACGGTAGGGAGAATGGGAATCGATTTGGCTATAGATTTTTAGAGATAGGAGATCCTTACCATCGCGAACGATGGCAATAGAGGTTTCATCACAACTGGATTCAATGCCTAACCCGTAGGCCATTACTTCAAGATACGAATGGCTTCAGCAAGTTGTGTATCTAAATCCAATCTTGGTTTTGCATTCGAAGAACCAGCTCTCATTTCATTAAATAAAAAGATCCGAGTGACTGAATCTGAAATGGTTAGGTTTTCTTTTTTCAGTAGAGCAGAAAAATCAGCCAGAGCGGTATCATTGTATTCTGGATGAGTTTCTAAAAAGGGACGAATCAAATTCTTTTTAAAAAGTTTTTCCAAGACATACTTTTCATCTTCGCTTGCGGCAATCGGGTTCACGATATGATCAGGTGTGATTCCTTTTCCATGAATCGATACCCCAGATGGTGTATAGTATTTTTGGATGGTGATGGCAACACCCGTTCCCCCAGAGAGAGGAAAAATCGACTGCACACTTCCCTTTCCAAAACTTTGAGTTCCCACCACCACAGCACGTTTGTTATCTTTTAAAGCACCCGCTAAAATTTCAGAAGCACTGGCAGATCCCCCGTTCACTAAAATAGCAACCGGTATGTCTAAAAACTTTTTCTCTTTTTTATCTGCCTTATAACTTTTTACAAGAACCCCACCCCGACCTTTTACAGAGACAATCTCCGCCTCTGGTGGCAAAAAGAGATCGGCGAGGTCAATGGCCAAATCCAAAAGCCCACCGGGATTCATTCGTAAATCGATCACAAGTTTTTTAGCACCCGCATCTTTCATCGCAGTCACGGCATTTGCAAATTCTTTGGCTGTGGTTTCTTTTCCCATAAACTGAACGAGTTTGATATAACCGGTTTGGGTTTCTGGAAGGTAATGGGATCTTACATATCGAATTTGAATGAGTTCTCTGACTAAATTGACCACAAAAGGATCTTTGATTCCCTTTCTTTCTATCTTCATAGAAATGGAGGATCCCACATCCCCACGCATCATCCCAATGGATTCGGATAGAGAAACAGACTTGGTACTTTTTCCGTTGATCTCTGTGATTTTGTCTTGGGGTTGGAGTCCGGCCTTCCAAGCAGGGGTTCCTTCGATGGGAGCTACGATGATAAAAGCGTTTTCTTGAAAACTAATCTCCACACCAATTCCGCCGAAACTTCCTTTGGTTTCATTTTGTAATTCACCAAATTCATCAGTATCTAAAAACCTTGTATGCGGATCACCTAAACTTTGTAAGGCTCCAAGGATGGCGCCCGTATAGATTTTTTTTTCGTCTTGCGGGTCTACAAAATCATTTTCAATATAAGAAACCACTTCATGTAGAATTTGTAAGTATTTTTCCCCGTCAGTGGATATGGCTTTCACCTTCTCCTGACTTGTAAAAAAAACAAGTACCACCAAACAGAAGGTTACACTTCCCCAAACCAGACGTTCCGATATTTTGATTTTATTCATTTCCATAAATTGACTCGTAAAGGGCTTTGTTTTCTTTTTTTAACATTTCTTTGGCTTCCGGGATGGACAACCGGTAGACTTCGCAGGCCTCTTCAAAAAGAGCACTGTCTGTCGGTGTCGGTCTTTTGGTATCTGCCATAAGGCCAGTTTGGATCCGATTTTGAGCAAACCGTTCCAAGACACGTTTTAAGTCATAGGCATCAATTTCTTGTTTTTTAGGAGCGCAAGAGAGGATCAGTGAGAGAAGGAGAAATGTTGGGAAAGAGAAGAGATGTTTCGACATCCCTTCTAAACTCACTCCCAACCAGGGTTTGGTCAATCAGTAAATGCGATAGAGTCCGATTAGTTTCCCAATTATCGTAGCCTTTTTGGTACGAATGGGTTTTAGTTTTACGTTTCTTGGTTCCAAACGAATCATATCCGGTTCTTTATAAAACACTTTTAGAGTGGCTTCGTTTTCAATCATAGCGACGACGATCTCCCCATTCCTAGCTGTGTCTTTCTTTTGGATGATGGCAATGTCACCGTCACTAATCCCTGCTTCCACCATAGAATCTCCCTTCACTCGTAAAGCAAAGGTTCCGGGTTTGGTGGCCAAGTCTTCTGGGACAGCAATGTATTCTTCGATATTTTCTTCGGCGAGGATGGGAGAACCCGCAGCCACTTGACCCAGGAGGGGAATTCCCGAAGCACGAACAAGAAGTGCCTCTTCCCCATTTCCTTTCAAAAGTTCAATGGCGCGGCTTTGGTTTTTAGAAGTTTTAATATAACCTTTTTTCTCGATCGCCTTTAGGTGGTCGTAAGCACCCTTAGCTGTGATTCCAAACTGATCTCCAATCTCACGAATGGTAGGTGGGAAACCCTTCTCCCGCACTGTGTCCGATATGTATTGCAAAACAAATTCTTGTTTTTCCGTGAGGTCTTTCATACTAAACAGATAACTAGGAAATGGGCGTTATGTCAACAAAAAACTAGGAGTTATAACTTTAAATACTCACTTTTCAAAACAAAACTTCCTTCTTCCACAATGGCTTCGCCAGATTCCACACCATTTGTGACCTCTACCCAATGGTCATAGGTTTTACCCACTCCAATTTTTTTGGCAGAGAAGGATCCGTCACCGTTCCGAACAAAGATATAATTCTCCCCTTCGATTTTATGGATACAATCTGCAGGGATCACCTTCGCTTTGTTTACCGAAGATTCTACCATGGCACCGACTACAGTTGCCGTCACACTTTGTCCCGGGCGAAGTCTCCCTTTTGAGTTTCTAACTTCCAGACGGATCTCCGCAGTTTTTTTGACAGGGTCAATCACATCCCCTACGTGAGAAACAACAGCCTTTAAAGATTCATCTTTAGAACCAATAGGAATGACCTTGGCTTCGTTACCCATACGAATGGATGATAAATCTTTTTCGTATACTTCCAAATTGATCCAAAGAACACTCAAATCCGCAACAGTGAATAAATTGTCACGAGCATTGACGGCTTGACCAATGATGGCTTCTCTTTCCGTCACAGTTCCGGAAATAGGAGTTCTGATGTATAAGTTTTTGGAATTGTATTTTCCAGCTTCTAAGTTAGCAATTTCCGAATCATTGAGACCTAAATTTTCCAAAGCGTTCCTGGAGGTTTCCATTTCGGCTTTTACCGATTTATAATCCATAAGAGACATTTCGTATTCTTTGGCAGACGTTACTTTTCTTTCATAAAGATCTTTCGCTCTGTCCGCTTGTACTTTGAGGGCTTCCAGTCTTGCTCTTGCTTTTAAATAATTGGCTTCTGTGGTTCCGAGTTCCACAGATTGGATGGAAGCAAGGGCCGTACTTTTTTTTACATGTTCCCCTTCCTTCACAAACACCTGTACAATTCGTCCGCTCACCCGTGAACCTACTTTGGCCACGCTGTTCATATCATAAGAAACGGTTCCTGGAAGTTGGAGTTCTTCTTCCAAAGCCTTTTCTTCTAAATAAACTACCGAAAAGGGATGGTTCTTTTGAATCTCCGCAGAGATTGCAAACTTGGATTTATCATCAGTCAGTGCCTCCGTTTTTTTACCGGCTCCAAAAAACTTGGAATACCCGAAATAGGCCAAACTGGCCACAAGAACGAGTATACTTAATGATCTAATATTCTTAAAATTGAATTCTGTTTTCATAAAAATTTAAAACTCCGAGCTATCCATCTTTCCGATAGAAGCTTTGTATCCTTCCAAAGCATTGTAATAGAGGTAAATGATCTCGTAATAACTACGAAGGACACTGAGATAGTTTTTCTCCGCTTCCAGAAAGGTTACTAAATTGGATGCACCTCGAATGTAAGCAAGCCTGGATTTCTCTTGGACTTCTTTGTTTTTTTCGAGTAGTCCCATCTTTTGGTAATCAAGTAGTTGTGATTCCCGCGCTTGTAATTCTTTAATGGCTGCGGAAATCTCTGACATGATTTCATTTCGTTTGGCATCGACATCGAATCCTAATTTTTTATAGGCTTCTTCTGACTTTAAAATTTCCCCTTGTTTGCGATCAAACAAAGGAAGTGGAGTTGCCGCATACAAACCAGTTACATTCTCATTTCCTTTGTTTAAAAATTCAACACCAAGAGTTAAAGGAGGAATGATCTCTCGTTTTTTTAATTCGATATTCATTCTTTCCTTTTGTTGGCGAATTTTCAAAGCTACCAAGTCGGGTCTTTCTTCAATATCAAAATCATTTAAATCGATTCCAAATTCACGAGTGGAGATAAACTCCAATCTTCCTTTGATGCTCAGTGGCGAATTGATATCAGAGATTCCAATGAGGATCCTTAAGTTTTTCACGACCTGGGCCCGAAGGATCCTAGCGTTCCGATACTCACGTTCAATTTGTACGCGTTCTAAAGCCAAACGGTCATATTCCAAAAAAGAAATATCTCCTTTTTCGGCTCGGAGTTTGGTAAGGTCCAAAAGGTCTTGGTAGTTTTCCAAAAATTCTTTTTGGTAATTGATCTGCTCTGTTACATAAAGATAAGTCCAAAAGTTTTGTCTGAGACGCAAACGAAACATCCGATCAAAGTCGCGAAAACTAGCAATTGTCCCCAAAAACTCTTGTTTGGCGACCTTTTCTCTTTGCGGAATGACCCCACTCATATCAAATGGTTGGTTATAAATAAAGGAAGTTTCTGCCCTTCCCGTCGCTGCACTCGCGGAAGCTCCGATAAACTGCTGTTGCATATTCATGATCGGGTTATAATACAAACTGGCAGTGATGATATCCCCACGAGCCATACCAATATTTTGTTTTTCACGAAGGTAGAGAGGATTACTTGTCACAGCAAAATTTTCTAACTCATCCAAGTTCCATTTTTCTTTTGCATCTTGGGCACGAGAATCTTCACCAAGAAAAAACAATTCTTCTTTAGAATGTAGTTCATATACTGCTTTTTCTTTCGGAAAAACAGCATAGGAATGGATCCCTAAAAGGGAAAAAATCAAAAACTTCCAAATCAACTTCATACAGTTACAAATTTCTTTATATAGTCTTCGATACCATATTGGATGACTTTAATTGCTTCGGTTCTATCATATACTTCTGTAATCTCAACGGTTCCTGTGGAAGGAGAGTTAGGATCCAACTTGTAAGTTAAAAAGTAATGGTGGAGTTTGTTGATGAGTGCTTTCGGAACCTCAGAAATATCTTTGATTTGGCCGAACACTTCGTCCCCTTTGAGAACAGCGACAATTTTGTCATCCGCCTCCCCCTTATCAATCATCCGAAGTCCACCAATAGGAATCACAGTTAGAATCATATTTCCATGAGTGATGGGATTTACACTCAAAACACAAATGTCGATGGGATCTCCATCACCAATGATGTCAGGCCTTCCCACAACTTCCGAACAATGTTTTCCAGATGCTTCCCCAGAAAAGGTTCTTGGGATGAACCCGTAAAGAGTCGGCGAACGGTTACTATACTTTTGAGGCCGGTCCACACGAATGAATCCCGATGCTTTATCGATCTCATATTTTACCGTGTCTTGTGGTGTCAGTTCAATGAATACATCCAATTCATCGGGAGCTTTTGGTCCCAGTTCCAATCCATGCCAAGGGTGCGCTACGTAATAATTCGGTTTCATTTAAGTCCTCTTTTTTTTAGATTTCTGATTTAGTTTGTTTGATTTGGAATCATCTTCGTTTGGAGAAGATTGTTCTTCCACTTCGGTATAATGATGGGAATGTCCATGAGAATCATGAATTTCTAACGCTTTGTATTTTCTCATCTCTTCTACAAAGTATTCATTCATCTTACGTTCCCGTTCCATTTGTCTAATTTCTTGTCTCTGTGCTAGTTTGACTAAAAACTCAAACGCAATGGGAAGAAGAAAACGAGATAAGATAGTCGCAACAAGAACCCCACCCATAACCACAGTTGCTAGAGGTCTCTGCACTTCCGCTCCAGCACTGGAAGCAATGGCCATCGGTAAAAATCCAATGATGGCCACAAGTTCTGTTGTTGCCACCGCTCTCAGTGTATACACCGCAGCTTCCACTACAGCTTTAGACGGATCACGGGTGACTTTCAATTGATCTTTTAAGGCCGATGCATAGACAACCCCGTTTAACACTGATATTCCGGCAGCGGCGATAAATCCAACACCTGCAGGAATCGAGAAAGGAAGTCCTCGGAGCACAAGAGAAAGGATACCACCAGAAAGTGATAATGGCACTAAAATAAACACTCCCAATGCATAATAGACACTTCCAAAAGCAATAAAGAGCATCGCAAAAATAATGGCACCGGCAATGGGGATCACAATCGCCAATCTGTTTTTCGCACGAGTGAAGTTTTCAAACTGACCACCCCAATCCACATAATAACCTTGGGGGAGTCCCGATTCAATGGACTGGGTCGCCGCTTGTACATCATTCACAAACCCAATCATATCTCGCCCGCGAACGTTCACTTCCACAAGAATCCTACGTTTGAGGCCTTCATGGTATAAAGCAGCCGGCCCCTCCGTCATCATAATGTCTGTGACTTGTCCGAGAGGGACCGTTCCACCGAGCTCAGTCATTACGGGAACATTTTCAATGACTCCAATATCTGTTACATCGGCGTCCAGTCGAACAATGAGATCAAATCGTTTGTATCCTTCATAAACCTTTCCCGCGTTAAAACCTACACGAAGAGTTTCTATGGTTGTTAATACTTCTTCTGCACGAACGCCGTAACGAGCCATATTCCCACGATTCATTTTGATCTCAAGTAGAGGAAGGCCGAGGAGTTTTTGCACTCGTAAATCGGCAGCTCCTTGGATCTTTTTGATTTTGGAGGCGTAATTGTCGGCAATGGACTTTAATGTTTTTAAATCATCACCATAAATTTTAATTACGATATCCGCTTTGGATCCAGATAACAAAGCATTGACGCGGTTTTCAATGGGTTGCGACAAACTAATATAAGACGAAGGAACATTCTGATTCACAGAGTGTTTCATAAGCTCCATGAGTTCCTCGCGGTCGTCAGTAGAAGTCCATTCTTTGCGGGGTTTGAGTTTGACCATCATCTCCCCTTCTTCGGAACCAATGGGTTCTGCGGCAGACTCTCCCCGGCCTTGTTTGGAAACAACACTCACTGTTTCTGGAAACTTTAAAATCACTCTTTCCATTTCCAAATTTAAATCGCGGGAGTGGTTGATAGCGGTGGAAGGCAAACGTTTGATATCGATTGCAATTTCCCCTTCATCAATTCTTGGTAAAAATTCAGATCCGAGTGTCGATGCTAACGCAAAAGATAACAAAACCACACCAATCCCTGCATAAGTGAACTGGCGTTTGAATTTCATCCCGTATGTCAAAACTTCTGCATACTTCAACTGAAACTTGTTCCAAAAAGTTGACTCATGTAAAATTGGTTTTGTATAAATATAAGACATGAGTGCTGGAAACGTTGTAATGGAATAGAGAAGTGCCGCACCTAATGCAAATGCTACGGTAATGGCCATCGGACGGAACATCCGACCTTCTACCCCTTCCAGAGTCATCAGAGGTAAATAAACGAGTAAAATAATTCCCACACTAAAAGCAGAAGCCCGCACCACTTTGATACAAGACTCCAAAATGACTTCTTCCATCCCATCTTCCATATCTTGGGCCGAAGTTTTCGAAAGAAGGAAACTTTTACGAAGTAAAAATCCATGTAATGTAGATTCTAACATCACAATGGAACCATCCACAAGGAGACCAAAGTCGAGGGCACCGAGCGACATCAAGTTTCCCACGATCCCGAAGGCATTCATAAGGATGGTAGCCACCATCATAGAAACAGGAATGGCAAGGGCGACTGCAAAGGCTCCCTTCACCGTTCCTAAAGTTAAAATCAAACAAACGAGTACAATGATGGCCGCTTCCACCAAATTGGTAAAGACTGTCGAAAGAGTGCGACCAATGAATTCCGAGCGGTCATAATAGACTTTAATTTTCATCCCCGGCGGAAGCCTTGCTTCAATTTCTTTCATCTTCTCTTTCACTCGGCTCACCACTTGGAGCGAGTTACTGCCAAGTAACATCATGGCTGTCCCACTCACAACTTCGCGTTTGCCGTTCATCGTGCTCAGTCCAAAACGAAGGGCCGGTCCCGTTTCTACCTTGGCAATTTGACCAAGGGTAAGCGGAATTCCATCGCGTGATGTTCTGACAGATAATCTTGCGATATCATCAATGGATTTAAATTGGCTTTCGCCTCGAATCACAAACTGCTCTTCCCCTTTTTGGATGTAACCACCACCTAGGTTGACGTTGGCTCCTTCGAGCGCTTCTGTGATATGAGAGAGTGTTAAATTGTGAGATAACAAACGTTTGGGGTCAATTTTGATTTGGAATTGTTTGGCATCCCCTCCCACAACGTTTACATCAATGATTCCCTTCACTGAACGAAGTTGTCTTGCGATCTCCCATTCCATTACGGTGCGGAGTTCTTCCGGAGTATGGCTTTCGGAAACTAAAGTAAATTCATAAATATCACCAAGACCTGTAGCAATCGGTGAAAGTTCTGGCCTTCCATACGATTTGGGAATGAAGTTCTCGGCTTGTTTTAATCTTTCATTCACAAGTTGCCTTGCAAAATAAATATCGGTTCCATCCTCAAAGATAACAGTAACAGAACTCACACCCGTTCTTGAGATCGAACGAATTTCTGTCACCTTCGGCATCCCGTTAAACTCAAGTTCGATGGGATAAGTAATAAATTGTTCCACTTCCAGTGGAGAAAGACCGGGAACAGACGTCACTGCGGATACCTGGACGTTGGTTACATCGGGAATCGCATCAATAGAAAGATGAAGTGCATTATAAAAACCCACAATGGTGAGTGCTACTGTCAAAACGAGAACAGTGGCTCGTTTGTGAATGGAAAACTGAATGATTTTTTCTAACATAATTCCTATTTCAAATTAAATACACTGCAAAGACCAAACTTGGACTCTGGTACTAGACTAATCTACATGCAACGATTAAGCCAAATAAGGAGGCGGAAGGTAAAGAAAATGAAATAAGATGGGAATTTCAGTAAAAAATACAGGTTCTGTGGAGATTGTAGACCAACGATGGACAGATACCTTAACCAGAGACTGTTCCCTGCGATTGGGAACCAATTTTAAAACTTGATTGGATTCCTTAGTCGAGGTCAGCACACGAGTCGTTTCTTCCAACTCGTAGGATTGGTATTGAAAGTCCAAATCTTCGAGAGGAGAAACAAACCGGTCATCGACCAGATTCAGATTGATGAAAACCGCTAAAAGTAGGATGAAACCTGACTTCCAGAAGCGCCTAATTTTCACTATTTTTTCGACTCTTGAGACCCAGGTTCAAGAATTGAAGTGGAGACACAAGAGAAAACCCTTGAAATATGAACTTTTTTCCATTTCCTTTTCATTACAAATACTTGTGTAGTTGCCAAAACGCAAGGATCACACAAGACTATCCCTACCGATGAAAGACGAATCTATAGACACCATCATTAGCGACGACATCACGTTTCGCGGAACCCTTTCCTTCAACCAAACATTAAAAATCAAAGGTCAATTCAAAGGAACCATCACTTCCCAAGGAAAACTCATCATCGATGAAACTGGTGATGTAGAAGCCGATGTAGAAGTAGGAAGCCTTGTGGTTCATGGTAACCTAAAAGGAAATGTGGACGCAAAAGAAAAAGTGGAACTTAAAAAAAATGGTAAGGTCGTTGGTGATATCAAAACACCGGGACTCGAAGTAGAATTCGGTTCCAAAATTATTGGCAATTGCATCATGTAACAAAGGTTCACTTCGGGCCACTGTTGTCCGAGGTACGAACCAAAGTTGATTCCAAAAGGCCCCTATTACGTTACTTAGTTGATAAACGTGAGGGCCTTCGTAATATCCATCCGAAGGAACTTCTTACTTCTGATTTCTCTTGCCTTCATTCTCCCTACTCCTTACCCGATTTATCCGATGCTGTAGAACTTTTAGTCCAGTTTGCAAAAGATGGCAAAAAAATTCTTTTGTATGGAGACCGCGATTCGGATGGAGTGAGTTCCACTTGCCTCCTTGCCTTCTTTTTAAAATCTCACCCCGAATTTTCTAATATCAACTTAGAAGTGATGGTATCCTCGGAAAGTGATCCTTATGGACTTTGTAAGGAAGCATTGGTTAAAATTAAAAAAGTAAAACCAGACCTGCTTGTGACTTTAGATTTTGGTTCCAGCCAAGCCGACGAAATCGAAGAATTAACAAACACTGGGATTCGAATGATTGTCCTGGACCATCACGAAGTTCCCGTGCGAATTCCCACTAACTGTGCTTTGGTGAACCCAAGAAGAACCGACTCGGTTTATCCAGAAAAAAAAATCTGCACTGCCGTATTATCGTTTAAATTAGTTTCTGCGATCCTATTTCGCATGAGTGATGAGTTTAACAAAGTCTATTCAAAAACCGAAGAGAATTCCTCAGGTCAAAGCGAAACACTCTACTTCCAAAACGGAGTGAGGGTTTCTAAGGAATCCATCGCAACCCAAAATCTAGAGGGAAAAAACATTCTGCCCTATCCGGAAGATTTTGTTACTTCCGTTCCCGTAGAAGAAGAAAGAAAACTTTTCTATTACCAATGTTCTCAGATTCCTGATTTTTTCTCCGGACTCGAAGAAGAAACAGATCTTGCAGGGATTGGAACCATTACCGATATGATGCCTCTTACCGGTGAGAACCGGCATTTTGTGAAATTGGCTCTGCAATCTCTCACCAAACTCTATACAGGTGACAAAAAAAGAAAAGGACTCTCGGAACTCCTAAAAGAACTCAAACTGAATCCGCATGGAATCACAACCAAGGATTTGGGTTGGTCGATTGGCCCTGTCCTCAATTCGGCAGGACGAATGGGGAAAACGGAAGAAGCGGTATCTCTACTTTTATCTGAGACAGTCCAGGATGCCAAATCTAAAGCCAAACAATTATTATCCATCAATGAGGAAAGAAAGGAACGAACCAAACGGAATATGGATCGGGTGGAACGTTACTTTGCCCGCAAACCCGAACGAACCACAAACCAAATTGTGTTTTGTTATGAACCTGATATGGAACCAGGTGTGAGTGGGATTGTAGCCACAAGAATGGTGGATACTTATAAAAAACCGGCAATATTTTTAGCACCTGACAATGGTGATGCGAGAGGAAGCATTCGTTCCTACGGACGGGAAAACGTTCTCGAACTTTTGGTATCTCTCGCAAGCGATTTTTTACATTTCGGAGTTCATCCCGAAGGTGTGGTATTTTCCATACAACTGGATTAAATTCCCGCCTTTGTAGCGGCCTTGTATCCAAGCGCCGATGATTGGTTGTCCAAGGATAAAGTGAGATCCACCATCCATTCCATAGAAACTGATTTTACCGTTCTCACGGAAGAGATGGGAGAACGACTTCTAAAAGAATGGAAAGACCTAGAACCCTTTGGCCAAGGAAACCCCGATATCAAACTTGCGATTCGTAATGCAAAAGCCATCCACCTAACACCACTCAGTGCGGGAAAACATGTCCGGTTTCATTTGATTGGAAGTGGATCTTTAAAGTACATGATTTGGAATAAGGGAGACGAGTTCCAAAAATTTATGTCGGAACATGGAAGTTTTGATTTAGTGGGGAGTTTGGAAGAAAACTTCTACCAAGGAAGAACCACCCTACAATTCATTGTAGAATGGTTTGGAATTGCATCGGATTAAGCGTTAATCAATACTTTAGATTCATCCACATACACAGGAGTCCATCCGGAGTTGTCTTTAAAATAACGAACGGCTTTAATTCTTAAGTTTTTATCTAATGTAAACCAGTGGTTGGTATTAGCCGGAATGGAAAGGAAATCTCCCTTACTGACATGCACTTCAAATCTTTCCCCATCAATGATAAATCCGAAAACACCACTTCCATCGATGATATAACGCACTTCTTCATCTGTATGGATATGAAGTTTGTCAAATTTGGCTAACATGTCTTGGATGCCAGGCACTTCGTCATGTAAAACAACGAGGTCATTGGCCTTGTAGCCATGTTCCTTTTTTAGTTGGTCAAAACGGTATTCTAATCCAGATAGCACTTCGCTTTTTTCGGCATCATTCAATCCCTTTTGGCCAAGGATCAAATCCAATGCTTCCGGTGTTTTATAGGATTCATAAACAAGTCCCTTGGAAACAAGGAAGGTCTTGATTAAGTCTAGGTCGGTTAAGGTTTCTGTTTTTTTTACAATGGTTGCCATGGTGCGTACCTACTTATCGACTAGCCTCTGCACCCTGCCAAATCCATCAACCCGTTTTTCGCTATCCTGGAACTATTTCTGCTATAGCAGATTTAAAGCAGAGCCCCAGGTTGGAAGAAAAGCCAACCGGCGGTGAAGAATAGGCTGAGTAAAAACACAAGAAATCCCAAAGTCGGCATACTCGGAAGGTCTCTGACCCCAGCCACAGCCCCTGTTTCCTGTTTCATATAGGACTGGATGGTGATCTTCATATAGTAGTAGAAGGCCACACAGGAGTTGGCTACGGCTCCGAAGAGTAAAATCCGGTGAAAAAATAAATCCGACTCAGCTATCTTTTGCAAAAGAAAGAGTTTCGTCCAAAATCCAATCAGAGGTGGGAAACCGGCAAAAGACAAAAAGACAATCGAAAGAGCAAGGGCTGTTAACGGGTGTTCACCGCTTAAGTGAGAGATTCCATCCACTGTCACTTCATGTTTGCCTTGTTCCAAATAGGAGATGATGGCAAAGGCAACTAAGTTGAGAAGAGAATACGAGAAAAGATAATACAAAGCTTCGAGCCCTGCCCCACAAACAATCCCCGCCACAATATAACCTGCATGGGAAATGGATGAGTAAGCTAACATCCGTTTGAGATTTTCTTGTTTTAAAGCAACGATATTTCCCCAAGTCATGGAAATGAGAGCAATCGCTCCCATAAGGAATTTCCATGACTCACCAACCTCACCCATAGGAACATGATTGAATAAAACAATGATAAGACCAAGGGCCGATGCCTTACCCGCACTGGCCATAAAACCAGTGATTGGTGTTTGGGATCCTTCATACACATCCGGAGTCCACGAGTGAAAAGGAACAAGGGCAGCTTTAAAAGAAACCCCGACTAAAAATAAACCAAATCCTAATTTAGAAAAATTGGATTCATACCCTTTTAGAAAAAGACCACGAAGGGCTCCGTCTAAGTTTGTCGTTCCTGATCCGCCATATAAAAAAGCAATCCCAAGCAACATAAACCCAGAACTAAAAGATCCGAGTAAAAAATACTTCATCGCACTTTCTAGAGATGATACAGAAGAACGAGCCATTCCAATCATTACATACAACGAGAGAGAAAGGATTTCTAAACCGACAAAGATGACAATAAAATCATAACCAGAGGTTAAAAACATCATTCCCGACAAACAAAAGAGTACGAGGGGAAAAAACTCAGGGAATAGAGTTTTGTGTTCGGAAAGAAAAGGGGGAGCAATGAGTAGAGTGATGAGTCCCGCAATCAAATAAATTGCACTGAGCCATACGGTGAGTGGACTTAAAGAGATCTGTGATCCAAAAAACTTACCATACCCTGGAGATCCAGTTGTATGATATAGAGCATACATGGCTCCAGTGATTCCTAAAATAGAAAGGACCCAAAGTGGTTTGGAATCTTCTTCTCTCGGAATGAGAAATTGAACCACAAGGGAAAGTAAAGCCACCCCGCATAGTATGAGCATGGGAGAGATGGCGATCAGGTCATTGGCAGAAGGAGTATATGACATGGGTTAGTTTCCTATAGTCTCTTTCGGGGTTGGTTCCAATTCAAAATCCGACTCAATGGACTCGTCCAAATTGTCTAAATTCAAATTTGGTGGATTTGATTTTAAGTAAACAAAACTGGGAAGCGCAAACTTCGACTGATAAGCTCCCAACCTTTCTTCATACGAAAGTGGTTCCTTACCTAAACTCGTGTAATCCGAAAATTGTCGGCTCGAAGTTCCGGAATGAAAATCTTTTTGGATGTCTTTTCGTTCCGCAATGGATTGCACGGATGCTGAGTTCAAATACACATTGGCTGATGATTGTAAAATTTCTAAAAATGGTTTTGGATAAATCCCAATCCAAAAAATAAAAATAACAAGGGGAGATAAAATTCCCACCTCTCGAAAACTTAAATCTTTATAAGGTTTGGCTTGGATGGTTTTACTCACACCAAAAAGGAATCGTTTCACAAACCATAAAAGATAAAGGGCTCCAAGCACTACACCCGTGGCGGCAATCCCACCAAGCCAAACATTGGATTTGATGGCTCCCATTAGGATGAGAAACTCACCCACAAATCCGTTCGTTCCCGGAAGACCGACAGAAGACAAAACAGCGATCAAAAAGAAAGTAGAGAACACCGGCATTTGTTTGGCAAGACCACCAAACTCGGCAATGTTTCTCGTATGAGATCTTTCGTAAATCATACCAATCATAAGGAAAAGCATCCCGGTAGAAACACCGTGGGAAATCATCTGCAACATCCCCCCGACAACTCCTTCTTTGGTAAAAGAAAAGATTCCCAAAATACAAAAACCTAAATGGGATAACGAACTATATGCAATGATTCGTTTGATATCTGTCTGCACAAGAGCAGCCATTGATCCATACACAATGCCGATAACAGCAAGGATTTGAATCCAATTTTGGGATAACAAACTTGGTTCCGGGAAAAAAGGAATACAGAATCTAATGAAACCATAGGCTCCAATCTTTAACAAAACTCCCGCCAAGTCCACCGAACCAACAGTAGGTGCTTGGGTGTGGACATCTGGCATCCAAGTATGGAATGGAAAGAGTGGGATTTTAATGGCAAAGGCTAAGAAAAAACTAAAAAACAAAAACCACTGGAGGGGTTCGGAATACATTCCAAGGTTTGCCGTAGCCAAAGACTCAATAGAAGTTTTCCCTGTTTTGAAGTAAAGTGTAAGAATACCACCTAACATAAACAAGGAACCAGCCATGGAAAATAAAAAGTATTTGAGTGCAGCTTTGGTTCTATCTTCCCCACCCCAGATTCCAATCATCAGAACCATCGGAAGAACCATTAGTTCCCAAAATACATAATAAAGGACAAGGTTACCCGCTGAAAAAACGCCAAGGACGGCTGTTTCTAAAACAAGTAGGCAGATATGAAATTCTTTAATTTTTTTGGGGATGTTCGACCAAGAAGCAAGGCTCGAAAGAAAAAACATAAAGGCAGTGAGCCCAAATAATAAAAGAGAAACTCCATCCAGACCCACATGGTAATCTACGCTGAGTTTTCCAGAAAGGATCCAATCCGGTATCCAATGTACAAACTGAAGGCCTGATTTGGTAGGGTCATACAAAAAGAACAAACCCACGGATAGGATGGTCGTAAATGCAGAAGACAAAGCAGAAATGACAACCACTGTTCCCATTCGTTTTTGGAAAACGATCACAAAGGCAGAAAGAATTGGTAAAAAGATAATGAAGGAAAGAATTTGTTCCGGCACCTTACACCCCCTCGTTAATAGATACACTAAAATACAAAATGTACCAATGACCACATACAAAGCATAATCACCAATAAATCCGGACTGGAGCCGTCGAAGCCCATTGGCAATCAGACCAAAACTAAGTCCTATGTTTAAGAAAAAACGATCCAGGATTTTGGTATCGAAAAAGAAAGCAATCCCCTTCGAAACAAAAAGAAAGGGGCGAACCAAAACTAAATCATAGATTTCATCTATATAGTATTTATGAAAAAGAATCTTTCGAAAACCCGTATGTTCTTCTATTACTGGATTTAGTTTTCTCTGGTAGAGGAAATACGCTAAAATCAGTCCCACAGTTCCAATTGCTACAGAAAAAGCAGCAAGGGAAAGTTCCACATCATGCACAAGGGATTTGTGTTCCGCAAGACTTCCATGTAATGAGGCTAGTTCATAACCTTTACTGAATACGGGTGCAAAATACCTTTCCAAAGTATCGATATGTAAAAAGAAATGCGGTGTTTGTAAAAACCCTACAACAACAGCACCAAACGCTAGTACAACGAGAGGAAAGGTCATTGTCCATGGAGATTCGTGGATTTTGTGGTGAGGATCTGTATTGTTTTTACCAAAGAACACAACAAAGACGAGGCGAAACATATAAAACGAAGTGAAAAAAGCCGCCACAATCCCCATGGTCCAAAGGATGGAACCATAAGCTCCGTAAGTGTAAGCTTTTTCTAAAATTAAATCTTTGGAGAAAAATCCAGAGAAAGGAAAAAATCCGGCAATGGCCAGTGTTCCGAGTAAGAAGGTAAAGGAAGTAATTTTGATTTTGCCAAAAAGACCTCCCATATGTTTGATATTTTGTTCGTGGTGGAGTGCGTGGATCACAGATCCCGCCCCGAGAAATAACAAAGCCTTAAAAAAAGCATGGGTCATTAGATGAAAAAGTCCTGCAACATAACTCATACTTCCCATCGCAAGAAACATAAACCCAAGTTGCGATACTGTCGAGTAGGCAAGGATCTTTTTGATATCGTTTTGTAAGGTTCCGATGGTTGCTGCAAATAGAGCAGTTGTGGCACCAATACAAGCGATGAAAAGGGAAGTTTCCGGTGCGAGTAAAAATACAAAGTTGAGACGAGCAATGAGAAAGATTCCCGCAGTCACCATGGTAGCCGCATGAATGAGAGCGGAGACTGGAGTGGGACCTGCCATCGCATCTGGAAGCCATACATAGAGTGGGATCTGTGCTGACTTACCCATAGAGGCGATAAAGAAAAACAAAGCCACAATATTCGCGTAAGGTGCAAACTGAGTGAGTCCACTCAAATTGGATTGGAGTTCTAAGTATTGTAAACTCCCCCCAAACCAAAACAAAAATCCAGTTCCCAAAATAAAACCCACATCCCCAATACGGTTGAGAACAAATGCTTTCATCCCCGCTTCGGCCGCCGAACTTTTGTCATAGTCAAAACCAATGAGAAGGTAAGAACTAAGTCCCACCCCTTCCCAACCAAGGAAGGTCAAAACCAAGTTGTCACTCAGGACAAGGTTCAACATACAAAAGATAAATAAATTCAAATAAGCGAAAAACCGGTTATAACTCAGATTGGATTTCATGTATCCCATCGAATACAAATGAATTAAAGATCCTATTCCCGTGATGATAAGAGTCATATAAAGGGAAAGTTGGTCGATTTGGTATCCAAAGGAGGATTTAAAATTCCCAACAACAATCCAATCAAAAACAGGAACCAAATGCGGTGCCGTTCTTTCCATAGGGCGAAATTCGTTAAACGCACCTAAGGTGATGAGAAAAGGAATGAATACGGCTAAAGTTCCAATCGCACCGGCCATACGGTGAGGGATCCTACCTTTTAGTAGACCATTGAATAAAAAACCAACGAGAGGAAGGAAGACAACTAAAGGAAATATCTCTAACATAGGATTACCATCTCATCGATTGGAGTTCATCCACATTGGTGGATTTTTTATGGCGAAAGATTGCAATCACAAGTGCAAGGCCAACGGCTGCTTCTGCAGCCGCAATTGCCATCACAAAGAATACAACGGTTTCACCGGAAATATGGGAAAGGGCTTTCGAAAATGTTACAAAAACTAAATTCACTGAATTCAAAATCAATTCCACAGACATAAAGATGATGACGATGTTCCGACGAATGAGAACTCCAAGAACACCAATGGAAAATAAAATTCCAGCAAGTCCGAGGATGTATGAAATGGGGATACCATTGACGATTGGGTTCATAGAATTGTATCCTTTGTTTGTTCCACTTCCGTGTTTCTTTTTTTAGCAAGGATGACGGCACCAAGAACGGCAACAAGAAGTAAGATGGAGATCATTTCAAAAGGAAGTAAATAATCCAAATAGGTGGATGCACCCACGGTAGCCACGTTACCTTTTGCATTTACAGCAGCGGTTCCCTGGATAGGAAAGGAATACTGCGAGAGTTCATATCCTTTTCCCATTTGTTCGGAGTGAGGGACACCTGTTGTGAGAGCACTATACAATAAAAAGAAAAAACCAAAAACAAAAACGGAAAGTAAAACGAGTCGAATCGGATACTCCCGGTATCTAGATAATGTTTCCGCTCTTTGAGAAAGTAACATCAACACAAACACCACAAGTACCATAATGGCACCGGCATACACTAACACCTGCATTGTAGCAATAAAGAGGGCTCCCATGATTCCATAAATTCCAGCCAAAGCAAAGAATGTAAAAACAAGAGATACGGCTGAAACCACCGGATTTTTTTGAAAGATAACACTTAGGGCCGTAACAACAGTCACTGTTCCAAAAAAAATAAATAATAAAAAGGAAGGAGAAGTTTCTATATTCATATAAATAATTTCATCCATCCTTCTTTCCAATATACTGTATAAACGGCCGAAAACATTACCGCGAAAAGACCCCAAGGAATCATCTTTTTCCAACCAAGTTTCATGAGTTGGTCATAACGAAACCGAGGCAAAGTCCAACGAACCCAGATGAATAAAAAGGCAAAGAATAGGACTTTCAGAATAAAAAATCCAAGGCCAATAAAGGCTTGGTAGGGAGAGCCCGCACCCAACTGAAATGGAACATTATAGCCACCAAAGAAAAGTAAGGTGGTAAGGCATGACATAGTGATCATGTTCATGTATTCTGCCAAAAAAAATAAGGCAAACTTAAAGGCACCGTATTCCGTATGAAAACCCACAACTAGTTCTGATTCCGCCTCCGCCAAGTCAAAAGGAAGACGGTTTGTTTCCGCAAACATTGCTGTCACATAGATAAAAAAAGCAACAAAACCAGGGGGAGATAAAATATTCCACATATCTTTTTGGGAATCACTGATCTCTGTTAACTTTAAAGATCCAGTCATAATCACAATCACGATAATGGAAAGTCCCATGGGAAGTTCATAACTGATCATCTGTGCGGTTGACCTAACTCCACCGAGGAGCGAATACTTATTGTTACTCGACCAACCAGCAATCATAATTCCGTAGACTGACAAAGAAGAAATGGCAAGTAAATACAAAACACCCGAGTCAGGGTTAGCAATTTGTAAGTCGATCGTAGCCACACCTGTAAGTGCGGTAAGCCATTCCGGTGCGGGAAGAGTTCCCCCAAAAGGAATCACAGCCCAAGCCATAATGGCACAGGTCATGGAGATGGTGGGTGCCAAAAGATACATTCCTTTGGAAACATTTTTTGGAAAAATTTCTTCTTTGGCGATGAATTTGATTCCATCCGCTAGAGGTTGAAAAATTCCAAAAGGGCCGGCACGGTTTGGACCGGGTCGATCCTGGATAAAACCAGCAAACTTACGTTCGGCGAGCGTATAATAAGCAACGCCAGTTAAGATTACAAAAAATAAGGAGAGGATTTTGATCCCCCAAGCAAGTAATAGAGCCCAGTCCATAATGTTTCGGTGACCTTTAGTGAGAGATACTCACTTCCTTTTTCAATCGAGCCGAGAACTCTCCTTTAAACTTTGTCATGGTAGGACGAACTGCCATCACACATGCATCCGCTAACGGACAAATGGTGGTTCCCCCTTCCATATTTCTGGACAAAGAAAAAATGAGTTCTACATCTTTTTCCGTCCCCTCCCCGTTCTTTATTTTATGGAGAAGGTCTTTGACCCAATGTGTTCCTTCGCGACAAGGTGTACATTGGCCACAAGATTCATGAGAATAAAATTCCGCCAATCGGTATGTGGTTTCTACAAGATCCGCAACCTCAGAAAGAATGATAACAGCGCCAGAACCTAACATTGATTTGAGAGAGGCAATGGATTCGTAATCCATAGTTGCCGTCATTGCTTCTTCTGCCGTGAGAATGGGAGAAGAACTTCCTCCTGGAATCACAGCTTTTAGGGTTTTATCGTTTTTGATTCCACCACAGATATCATAAATGAGCTCCTTCATCGGAGTTCCCATTTCCACTTCATAAATTCCTGGTTTTTTCACGTGCCCACTGACAGCAAATAATCTGGTTCCAGGAGATTTTTCTGTTCCAATCTTTTTGTATTCTTCTCCCGTCATACGTATGATATGTGGGACATTACAAAAAGTTTCTACGTTGTTCACGACAGTCGGACAAGAATAAAGACCAGAAACCGCTGGGAATGGTGGTTTCAAACGAGGATGGCCCCTCCTTCCCTCAAGGGAATTGATGAGTGCGGATTCTTCTCCGCAAATATAAGCACCGGCACCGGAGTACACCGCCAAATCAAAGTCATACCCAAAGCCCATGATATTTTTACCAAGAAGGCCTGCTTTGTAAGCTTCTTCCACCGCCTCTTCGACAACACGAATTCCTTTATGGAATTCACCGCGAATGTAAATATAACCTTGGTGGGAATCGATTGCTTTGGCCGCAATAACCATTCCTTCAATCAGCATATGAGGAAGTTTTTCTAAGAGGAGCCGGTCTTTGAATGTTCCCGGTTCGCCTTCGTCCCCATTACAAATTAAATACTTTGGTTTGTCTGTTTTCGGAATGAATCCCCATTTGTTTCCCGTAGGAAAACCAGCACCACCACGGCCACGAAGACCAGAGTTTTTCACGTCGTTTACGATTTGTTCGGCGGTCATCTCAGAAAAAGCTTTCTTCTGACTTTCATACCCACCAACGGAACGGTAATGGTTTAAGGTATGGGAATCGGCAGCATCAATATGAGTTGTGAGTAAGGTCTTTAGTCCCATTTTATACCTGCTTATCCAATTCGGAGAGGATGTTTTCTATGATCTCTGGGGTTAGATTTTCATAATAACGATCATTGATTTGTGCCACAGGTCCAAACCCACAAGCACCAAGACACTGCACTTCATCCACAGTAAACTTTTTATCTTTTGTGGTTTCTCCGGCTTCAATTCCTAATTTAGAACATACATGTTTTGTAATGGAATCAGATCCCGAGAGGTAACAAGAAATGTTTCCACAAATTTGTATATGGAACTTACCTACGGGTTTTTTATTGTACATGGTATAGAAGGTAGCCACCCCATGCACTTGTGCGAGAGAGACTGGTGCTCCAATCCGTTCTGCGATGTATTGCATCCCTTCTTGGTCCACAAAACCTTTGTCAGTTTGTAAAAGAAAAAGGCATGGTAAAATTAAGGAACGTTTGTTTGGGAACTGCGGGATCAACCTTTGGAATCGTTTTTCCGAATCTTGTGAAAACTGATAAACCATTAACAATCCAACTCCCCTGCTATGACGTTGAGTGAAGACATAGTTGCAATTGTATCAGCAAGGAGTCCTCCTTTGACAAGTTCAGGAAACGCTTGGTAATACCAAAAACAAGGACGTCTTACATGTACGCGCCAAGGAGTTTTTTCTCCCTCCGAGACCACATAAAACCCAAGTTCACCGTTAGCGGCTTCCGTTGCCATATAGTATTCCCCTGGAGGAACTTTTACGCCATGCATAATGATTTTAAAATGATAAATGAGTTCTTCCATATTATTGTATACCTTGTCCTTCGGAGGAAGGAAGGTATGTGGAACATCTGCATGGTATGGACCATCAGGGATACCATCGATCAGTTGTTCAATGATTCGCATGGACTGACGCATCTCTTCCATACGAACAAGCGTTCTGTCAAGAGCAGATCCGTCCTGTCCCACAGGAATGTCAAAGTCTACTTTGTCATAAAACATATAAGGATCATCTTTTCGAACATCCCAAGGAACCCCTGCGGCTCTTAGGTTTGGTCCAGAAAATCCGTAAGCAATGGCTCTTTCTGCAGAAATTCCACCAATCCCCGCGGTTCTTTCATTAAAAATTTTATTACGAATGAGAAGTTCCTCAAATTCATCCAAAGCAGGTTTTAAACCTTTGAGGATGATTTTGATTTCTTTTTGGAATTCAGGATAGATATCCCTTTCCATTCCACCAACACGACAGAAGGTTGTAGTCAACCGAGCACCCGTTAGTTTCTCTAAAATTTGATAAATGTTTTCTCTATGATGAAATAAATGCAAAAGACCAGAAAAAGCCCCAAGATCCACACCGATGATTCCATTACAAATGATATGATCCATCATCCGGGAAAGTTCCGAAATGATCATCCGAACATAGGTCACTCGATCAGGAACTTCGATCTGCATCATCTTTTCTACAGTGAGGATCCATCCAATATTATTCAATGGGGTGGACACATAGTTCATACGATCCGTACAAACTAAGAACTGGTTGTAATCGTAACGTTCGCCTAGTTTTTCAAAACAACGGTGAACATAGCCAATGACTGATTCTGTGTCGACAACACGTTCTCCATCAATTTGGATTACGTTTTGTAAAATTCCATGAGTTGCGGGATGGCTTGGCCCAAGGTTGACAAGTAAATGGCCTTCCGGTAGGTCTTTGAATTTTTTGCCAAAATGTTCGGCTGTTTTTTCGTACATTACCATAATGATTTTCTACCGCCTAACCGGTAATATCCTCGTTCACATGAATGGTGAGTAAATCTTCGATGAGATAATCTTGGCCTGGGCCTTCTAATGGATAGTCCTTACGAAGAGGATGGCCTACAAAATTATCAGGCATAATGAGACGTTCCATCTGTGGATGGTTGGAGAATGAAATCCCCATCAAGTCATATACTTCTCTTTCCGGCCAATTGGCGGCAGGAAAAATCCCAGAGAGACTCGGAACATCTTCCCCTTCTCCCACAGGCACTCGGAGTTGCATACGAAAGTGTTTGTTTTTAGGAGAACGAAGTAAATAAACCACTTCGAACCTTGGTTCCCTTTTCCCAAGCCAATCCACGGAAGTGAGGTCATTCAGATAAGTAAAAGCAAACTCTGGATGATCCTTTAACGCCTGTACAACGGAAGGAAGGGCTTCCGCTTTAATGCTAAAATAAAGTAAATTCGTGTTTATGTCCCTTTGCGGGAGTAATACATCGGAAAACCGTGAGTTTAGGTATTCAGTAATTGTTTCTTTCATGCGACTACGAGAGGTTTGTTGCGTTCGTTGATTTCTTCGATCTTTCTCATCACTTCTTGTCGTCTTGCTTCCAATCCTTGGCTTTGGACTTTCTTCTGAAGTTTGACAAGGGCATCGAGAAGTGCTTCTGGTCTTGGAGGGCAACCAGGAACATAAACATCCACAGGAAGGATCCGGTCTACACCTTGTAACACACCGTAGGTGTGGAACATCCCACCAGAAGAAGCACAAGCACCCACAGAAATAACAAATTTGGGTTCCGCCAATTGGTCGTATATCTGGCGTAATACGGGAGCCATTTTATAAGTAATGGTTCCGAGTACTAAAATCATATCAGCTTGGCGCGGGGAAAAAGAAGGACGTTCCGCTCCGAAACGAGCAATATCATAATCAGCACAAGCGGTGCTCATGTATTCAATCCCGCAACATGCCGTTGCAAAAGGATACGGCCACAAAGAAAAACTTTGTCCCCACTGCACTACGTTATCGAGTGTTGCGACTTGGAACATATCTCCAAACATCTCGCCGGGTTTGGATAGTGTTTCTGTTAATCCCATTCCAGTGCTCCCTTTTTCCATATATAGTATAGACCCACAACAAGTATGAGTAAAAAGAAAAACATCTCCAAAAGGAAGAAAGTTCCAAGACCTGCTTCTTTGAAACTGATTAAGTTCACTGCCCAAGGGTATAAGAAGACGGCTTCTATATCGAAGAGAATGAAAAGAACCGCAACAAGGTAGAACTTGATGTTGAAGAGTCCTCTTGCATCACCGTAGTATGTCACCCCACATTCGAACGTGTCTTGGGGTTTCGATTTTTTCTTCGGGTTGAGAAGGAAGGCAAGTGATAAGATCAGAGCGGAAAAACCGACTCCGAGCAAAAGTTGTAAGAGGATTGGCGCAAAACTATCTGGTGCAGAACCCATTCCTTGAATGATCTCATCCTTATTTTGAATTGTCAAGACGAGATTCTTTTCGAGTGAGTTTTCTCAATTTAGATAAGAAAATGGCGGTTATTTGAGAATGGCTCTCAAAGGATTGCCGATCGCAATTTCTCTTGAGTCACTTTTCTCAACTCCTGAAAAAGAAAAGTAAGGAGACTTCGAAAGCGATTGGAAAAGGAAATTCACTGAAAAAAGTAACTGCCTTTCCCAATTCCAATCTACTAGCTTTGTCCCTGAAATCACTACCTGTCATTGGTTTCTCAGAACACAAACCGCATCTAAATGTAAGAACCAACCAGTATAGCCTATCCAACCCCAAACTTCTCGATCTTCCATATTAGAATCTTTGCATTTTATATAAACGAATATACGCTATAACGAACTATTCATCCGTAATAACGAAATCATCCTTGTCAGGATGCTCTCTGATTCCTTTGCTAAAAAGAAAGGAGTGAAACAGACTATGTTTACAGAAACGAGACCCAGTTACAACCCCTACGAAATTTCCAGAGAATCACATGAGATTTTGGAATCATTCTCCTCTTTGGTTCTTTCTCCCCCTTCTGGAGATTTTTTCCAAACCCGAGTGTTACGGCTCGCCCATGTTTTCCACCTATCAGCTGTTTGGATCGCAGAATGGAAAAAAGATACGTCCCAGTTCCAAACCTTAGCCTTGGTACATTTAGGGGATCTTTCGGCCACACAAAACCTACAATGGGAAAATTGCCCCTTGTTCTGAGGTGATCGAAACAAAAACTTACTACCACACCACAGACCTGGAAGAAGGTTATCCCGGATTTCAATCGGTGTTACCCATCAAAG
The DNA here is from genome assembly GCF_016919165.1 of Leptospira chreensis. GTDB lineage: Bacteria > Spirochaetota > Leptospiria > Leptospirales > Leptospiraceae > Leptospira_A > Leptospira_A chreensis. The sequence goes on along the minus strand of NZ_JAFFPS010000057.1, from coordinate 100,002 downwards.
GAAATCATTATTTAGGATATCCATTGAAATCCAGATCAGGAGAAGTCATCGGGGTTGTGGCGATTCTCAATCGCAAACATATCCCTCATCTGGACCGATTGATTCGAATTTTGGAATTACTCTCTGTACGAACTGCCCAGGAATTAGAAAGACGAAAATCAGATACATACATTTCCCATGCTATTGAATCTGTTTACGCACTGAGTTACGCTTTAAAAGAAATTCATAGACTCACAACTTCTCATTTTGATTCCATTGAAGATTTATTTTCCGGTTATCTCAAAACTGGATTGCAGTTGTTCCATTTTCCCGTGGGAATCATTAGCCAAATCAACCAAGATAAATATAAAATCGTACAGATAGAAGGTGACTCCAAAGAACTCAAAGCGGGAGAGACACTACGAATTGTTGATACGTTTTTTTCGAAAGCCAACCAAACAAAAAAAACAGAAGTGTATGAAGATATTTTTTCTTCAGAAGACAACCTACAAAAGACGGCGTTGTTTAAGGAATATGGATTTGTAAAGTCCATCGAGGTTCCCATTTTGATTGATGGGAAAGTGGAAGGATCTATTGGATTTTTTTCTGAAGAAATTGGAGGAATGCCTATCGAAAATCATTTTATCGAAGTGATTGAGGTGATGAGTAGGAGTATAGCCCATGAAATTGAAAAAAGAGAAGCAGCTGAAGAAATCAAAAGGATCAAACTCCACCAAGACGGGGATTATTATTTAACTTCCCTACTCGTAAAACCTTTAAGGGGAACGACCATTGAAAGTTCCAATGTTAAAATTGAATTTTTAACCAAACAGAAAAAGGAATTTTCCTTCCAAGGGAAACATGGAGAAATTGGAGGCGACCTTTGTGTAGCTCATACTGTCATCTTACGCGGAAAAAAACATACTGTATTTATCAACGCCGATGCCATGGGAAAATCTCTTCAGGGTGCCCCAGGAGCCCTTGTCCTCGGAGCTGTATTTCGATCCATCATCGAAAGAACAAAAAACAGAGAGGAATACCAAACCAAATATCCTGAACAGTGGTTACGCGAAGTATTCGATGAATTAAACAAAACTTTCGAAAGTTTTGATTATACTATGCTTGTTTCGTTAATTCTTGGTTTGGTGGAAGATGAGTCTGGATTATTATACTTTGTCAATGCAGAACATCCTCAATTAGTTTTATATAGAGATGGAATCGCAAGTTTTATCAAAACAAAATACAGTTACCTCAAAATCGGTGCCACCCTTCCTCAGGATCGGTTTGCCATCAATACCTTCCAATTACAAAAAGGGGACATTCTACTTGGTGGATCGGATGGAAAAGATGATATCTTGGTTCATGGTGCCTGCAGTGGAGACCATTTCCTAAATACAGATGAAACATTATTTTTAGAACATGTGAGAAGAAAAGAAGGAGAACTTTCAGGAATTGTTCGGTCCATCCAACAAACTGGTGACCTTACAGATGACTTATCCCTTTTCCGATTGGAATTCACTCCAGAATCAGAGCGGGAACCATTCACAAACGGTGAAGGATTAGAACATATTTCCCAGTTCAAACAAGAGATTCGAAAAGGGAATTTGAATGCGGCCCAAATTCTTTTGGAAAGTGCTTATGAACTAAACCATCGTAATTTGGAAGTATTACAAAGTTTGGTGAAGTTTCGAATTGCTAATCATGAATATGAACAAGCTGTCAAATACGGAGAAGAGTATTTGTCTTTAAAAGCAGATAGTAATCATATCCTCTTATCTTTATCATTTGCGTATCAAAAATTAGGAAAGATCAATAAGGCAATTGAATATTCGGAAAGACTCATCCTTCGGGAACCACAACACCTAAAGAACACAACCCATTTGGCAGTTCTCTATGGCAAAAAAGGAGACTTTGAAAAGGCTAAGGAATTTTTAAACTTTGCTATCGAATCCACAAATGATAAAACCCAATTAGAGAAATTGGAAAAATATATGACTCGAATTGAACATGTCTATGCCAAACAAAAGAAAAAAGTTTTACTGGAATGAGTTCAGAAACGAAGAAACGAGTTTAATAAAAGTATACAAAAGAATTTTATTTTGAATCGCCCCAAAGTTTTCGCAACTGGTCTTTTAAGTTTTTTTCCATTCCTTGGTTTGTGGGTTCATAGAACTGAGGTGGCGCGGGATAAAAGGAATCAGGAAAGTATTTTTCCCGAACAAAATGATCTGGATAGTCATGGGGATAATTATAATCTTTGCCAGCCCCTTCTTTCTTATGAGTGGCTGTGGGTGCATTTCGTAAATGGTTTGGGATTTGGAATTCTCTTTTTCTTTCCCGAACGAGTTGTAATGCTTTATCAATCGCCAAATAACTAGCATTAGACTTCGGAGCCGAAGCAAGGAAAGTAGTGCATTGTCCCAAAGGAATCCTTCCTTCTGGCATGCCTACTCGCTCTACTGCCTGCCAAGTAGCAATCGCAAGGGGAAGGGCATGGACACTGGCATTTCCCACATCTTCACTGGCAAAAATCACAAGTCGTCTGGCGATAAAAAGTGGATCTTCTCCCCCTTCAATCATCAAAGCTAAATAAAATAAAGCAGCATCCGGATCACTCCCGCGAAGGGATTTAATAAAAGCAGAGATGATATCATAATGGCTTTCACTATTCTTATCATAAAAGATAACATTCTCCCCTAAAATCTCAGCCAACTTAGTTTCTGTGATCTGATCTGTTTCTTCTGTGGCATTAAGAATTCGTTCCAAATACCCGAGGAGTTTTCTAGCATCTCCTGAACTTCTGCGGAAGAGTTCTTTCTTTAAATCCTCAGGAAAAGTTCGTTTGTGGTTTAGTTTGGCCAGACAAGATTCAAAGATAAAATTTTCATCTGCTTCAGAAAGAGAAGTGAGCCTGTAAACAAGCATTCGCGAAAGGAGGGCTTTATTCACACGAAAACTAGGGTTTTCTGTGGTCGCAGCGATTAAAATGATCTCCCCTTCTTCTACAGCAGAGAGAAGTGCATCTTGTTGTGAAGAAGAAAACCTATGGATCTCATCTAAAAACAAAACAATGGTTCCTCGGCGTTTGGCTTCATCCAAAACTTCTCGCACTTCTTTTAGACCACTCGTCACACAACTCAAATAACGTTTTTCCAAACTCCAAGTTTGTGTGAGAAGATGGGCCAAAGTGGTTTTCCCTGATCCCGGGGGACCGTAAAACAGAATGGAGGTGGGTTTCGGAATGGATTTGAGAGATTGGACTACTTGGTTTTGGCCCACAAACTCAGACCAATTTTTCGGTCGCACCGCATGGGCTAAGGGAACTTGTTTGTTTTGGGAAAAGAGGGAATCCACCTTAAGTTTTTTCCAGTTCTTTTTTTACGGCCATATAACAATTATATATGGTTTCATTACAAACATCACAACCAGAATTACAACAAATGAGTGACCGCTCCGACACCTTTCCATCTACCAAATTTTTAACAAAGGCAGCCGTTCTGTCCGGTAAAAAGAAAAACCTGACCTTCTCTAAGATCACTTCATCCACAGACCTTGGAAACAAACGTTCTTCTGACATCTATCCCCCCGTGATCCATCCCAGATACATGGCGTAAAAATAAACAGTGACTCGCACAAAACGAAATAGGGAACCAAGTAAAAACAAAGAATAACGCATCTTAAATGTTCCCACCGTATAAGCCATCCAAGAATACGGGATGGGTGTGAGAGCACTTAAAACCACGGCTCCAAATCCATATTTACGAAGGTAAGGAAGGAGTTTGTCTTCGTAATGCAAAACCATCTGTCTTCCCAAATGGAATTTCGGAATGAGATACAATCCAATAAAATAAGCGAGAGACCCACCGATGATACTTCCAATGGACATAGAAAGAATGGTGAATAACGGGTCCATTTCTCCAGTGATGGCAAGCATCAAGAAAGCATCGGGCGGAACAAAGGCAGGAAGGCTATCTGAAAAGATCATTCCAACAAAAAGCCCCCAATATCCAAAAATGCGAACAAAGTGTTCGCTAAATCCAAGAAGTTCTTTGCGAAAGAAAAAGGCCAATCCGAAAACAATCACAAGCACAAGAACAATAGAAAGGATGGTTTGGAAGATGAGGTTGCGAAGGTTGATGGAAGTTTCTTTTTCTTTTGTCATAAAAATCTGATTTTAACTTTCGTTAGGTTTGCCTACTGAGGAAATGATAACCTTTAAGCTCCATTTTCTTTTCGAATGAGAATTCGGTTGGTTCGGATCCAATCTTCTACTTTGGTAATGGATTCTTTGATGAGCGTATCCAAACTGTTTCGTTCTTCGGAATTAAAATTTTGCAAAACAAAATCTGCCACTTCCATCCCACCCTTTTCTGGTTTCCCTACACCAAACCGCAATCGGTGAAAGTCTTGAGAACCCAGTTTTGCGACTATATCCTTTAGTCCGTTGTGGCCCGCCGTTCCGCCGCCAATTTTATTTTTTATCTTACCAAAAGGTAGATCCACTTCATCTTGGATCACAAGAATTTGTGAGGGAGGGATTTTATATAAATTGGCAAGGGTTTGTGTGGCTTTCCCAGAAAGATTCATAAATTCCATGGGTTTGAGAAGGTGAATTTTGTCCCCTTCCCCTGTATATGTGGTATCTAAATATTTTTTTGAATCTTTAAACGAAACACTGAAACTTGCAGCCAGTGCATCAAGAATCATAAAACCAATGTTATGGCGTGTGTTTTTGTATTTATCCCCTGGATTTCCAAGGCCAACAATGAGAAAATGAATCATACGTTTCCGAGTAAAATATGTAACAATCGTTCCGTGGCTTTAACGGCAGCCACTTGTTGGTCAGAGTCGATTCCTATCGTGCGGATGGGATGGGTATCTCCCTCCCCTTTCCAAGTAATCACAGTTTCGACAAGGGCATTGGTATTGCCACCGGGAGGAATCCTCACTTCATAGTCATAAAGTTTGGGAATTTGAATATTCAATTCTTTTAAAATTTTACCAAGGGCATTCATAAAGGCATCGTATCCACCATCACCAAATCCACTGGCTTCAAAATACTTTCCTTGGTAATTGACCTTTACTTCGGCTTTGGGTTTCACACCAATTCCACTGGTCACAGTGCAGGTTTCGATCCGGAAACTGGCTTCCAAATTTTCCCCAGTAATGTCAGAGATGATATAAGGTAAATCTTCTTTGGTGACGGTCTTATTTTGATCCCCCAGTTCAATCACTCGTTCCAAAACTTTTTTTTCAATTTCGGGTGAAAGAACCATTCCCAACTGCTTTAAGTTCTCTGTGATACTGGCCTTACCAGCTAACTTCCCTAATGCGTATACTCGGGATCGCCCAAACCTTTCTGGCAAAATGGGATTGGCATATAAATTTCCTTTTTTGTCACCATCAGCATGAACCCCTGCTGTTTGTGTGAAAACATCTTCCCCCACAATTGGACGATTGTCTGAAATTCGTTTGCCGGAAAAAACTTCCACAAGCCTTGAGGCATTGGTGATTTCTCTTTCGACAACGGAAGTTCGATATTTTGTTTTGTCATGCAAAGCCGTGACCACAGCTTCTAAGGGTGAGTTTCCGGCCCTTTCCCCCAGTCCATTCACAGCCACATGAAGGCCACGAACCCCAGCCTCTACGGCTTCCAAACAATTGGCAACGGCCAAATCATAATCATTATGGCCATGAAACTCAAACCAAAGTTTGGGGAATTCTTTTACTAAGTCAGTGATAGCAGTTCGCACTTCTCGGGGTGACAATACACCGAGTGTATCAGCTAAATAAAATCGGCTGACAGGAAATTTGGAGACAACACTCAAATATTCTAAAACATAATCGCGGGAATGAGTGTATCCATTGGACCAATCTTCTAAATAAACATTCACTGTAATTCCTGCGGCCGCAGCGTATTCTACAGTTTTTTGGATGTCAGAGAAATGTTCTGTTGGAGTTTTTCGTAGTTGGTTTGTTAGATGATTGAGTGACCCTTTTGTCAAAAGGTTAAGGACTCGAACTCCCGTTCCCTTCATCCATTCTACGGTTTTATCATAATCAACAAATCCTAAAATTTCAATCCGGTTCTGAAGCCCTTCCGACTTGGCCCAATCTACAATTTTTTTTACAGCTTCAAATTCACCGGGAGATACACGAGCACTGGCGATTTCCACTCGATCGGTTTTTAAGTCTTTTAATAGATGTTTGGTGATATTGAGTTTTTGCTGCCAAGAAAAAGACACACCATTGGTTTGTTCCCCGTCTCGCAAAGTGACGTCCAGGATTTCTATAGAATGGTTTAATTCAGTCATGATTTCAATCGTTTGATGTATTCTTTGGACGGAGCGAGAATTTCCACAATCGTTGCGCCCGGGTTGGACCGAAACATCGGATCGGTCTCCACTAATTTCAGAAAATCGCAAGTCGCTACGTAGTCAATCGCCATTCGCCGAAGGATTCCTTCGCCAATTCCATGTAAGATCTCTACATAGGATTCCCCGTCCATAAAAGCATCATGGAGTTCCCGCTCGAGTTTGATACGAGCTTCTTCAAATCGGAGTTTGCGGATGTAGATGGTACGCACCTTAAGTCCAGAAAATGGGACTTAGGTCAAATTGCAACAGAAACGAACGGCATCTAGTAGTTCTCTGGTATTCCAAGGTTTGGAAAAAATAGCGTAGGTTTTTGCCTCTTCTTTGACACGGTTGATGGCATCGCGATCAGCATGACCCGAGATGAGGATGGACTTAATTTGTGGGTATTTTTGGTGAACCTGGATGAGAAACTCATCGCCCCGCATTCCCGGCATGAGCCAATCCGACAGGATGAGAATGACTTCCACTCCCGAACTACAAAGATCATCGATGACTTCCATTGCTTCTTCGGGATTTTGGGCAGTTTCGTACGTGTAACTCCCACCAATCTCGCGTTTTAGTTCTTGTACGAGGGAAAGAAGAAGAATAGGCTCGTCATCCACACATAGGATTGCGTTTTTCTCATGTTGTAGCTGCGTAATATTCAATCTCTTTCCCCTTCTTGTGCTTTTGGCAAATAAACTCTAAATTCCGTACCCATATCATCTGACGAAAATTCTATGGTACCCTTCATTTTTTCTACGATTTGTTTACAAATGTCAAGCCCAAGCCCAATGCCTTCGCCATGTTTTTTTGTAGTGAAAAAAGGTAAGAAGATCTTATCGTGAATTTCAGGGGCAATCCCTTTTCCTGTATCATGGATAGCAGTGATCACAAAATTTGTATTGGAAGTCACAGAGATTTTTATTTTTCACTTATAGTGAATTGCTTGTAAGGCTTTGTTTATGATTTTGATGCTAACTTGATTGAGTTTATCTCTTTCCGCCAAACAATAATCAGCTGTTGTATAAAACTTGGTAATTTCCACATCGTTTTTAATTTTTGTTTGGTATAAGGTAAGAATAGAATCGAGTTCTGTAGGGATATGAACATTTTGAAAATTTGTTTCTGTTTCCGAACGATCAGTGTATAAATAATGTTTGAGTGCATTCACAACATGAGAGGCTTTTTCTGTAGCTGTTTGTACAATATAAACCAAACGATACAAACTCCCCAAAATAAGTACGTTTTGTAATATAATTCCAGACTTTGGTTTTTTCAAAATTTTTAAAAGTGGATCTTCTAATTGTAAAATACCAAGAGAAGTCAAATCTTCAATGATCTCTTCTGGATTTTCGATTTGATGGGAATTTAAAATTCCCAATCGTTCTTTTTTTTCCGCACGACTGAGTAAACCGGAATTACGAGAACCAAAAGATACACCCATCTGTAATAGGTGACGAAAGTCTTCTCTTTCCGAAAGATTCAAAGATTCTAAAAAATCAGGCAGATTGATGATATCATTTTTTATGATTTCTGACATAGCCCGCACACTGGATGTAATCGCACCCAGGGGAGTATTCAATTCATGTGTGATCCCAGCAGCAAATTGACCGAGAGCAGCCAATTTTTCGCTCATAAGAAGTTGGGTTTGTGTTTTATGTAAATCGATTAGGATTTTTTCTTTTGTCTCAATCATCTCGACAAGACTACGATTGCTTTCGATGAGAGCTTCCGTCCTTTGCCCAATTTTTTCTTCTAAATTAGAATTGGTTTCCATCACCAAACGTTGGCTTTCTTCCACACGTTTGAAACTTTGTTTGAGCTCCGAAGACATAAAACGTAAGGCTTCTGACAGGTCTTTGAGTTCGGCAATCATACTCTCACCCACCGGAATGTCCCAATCACCGCGAGCGAGTGATTTCGATGCTTTGGCAAAAGAGAGGACAGGTCTTGTCACAAACTCTGCAACCACAATGGCCAGGACCAAACTGAGAAGAATCGCCCAAGCAAAAACCATAGCCGATTCACTATTTCCGGAAATCACGCCACTCAAATAAAAAGAATATGGAAACAAAGTAATGAGGTATGTTTTTTCTTTTAAGTTAGGATGGGTATAGATGGTGACCATCGCATTCCAGTTCTCGCGAGAGAGTGGTTTTCTTGTGACAATGGCAAAACTAAATCTTTTTTCTGAAGTATTAATTTCGTTACCGAGTTTCTTTAGTTCCACTCTGACTGTTTCGAGTAATCTTGTTTTACCAACCTCAGAAGATAAAGAGGCCAATGGATTCAAATGTTCATCCAGTAAAAATACACGACCATGAGTATTAACTTTGGAAACATCCAGAACTTCAATGAGTCCAGGCGTATCATAACTTTTTTTAGAAGAGATGGCTATCTCAGATAAATACCGATCCAAACTCAGGTTGATATTTTTGGACCATTGTCTATGTAAAACTTCCACCATCTGGTAGGCAGACCCTTCTGCATTTTTTAATGTTACGTAAGCGGTGACACCCACCAAAAATAAAACCAAACAGACGAAAGGTGTCACTATGAAAAGTTGTAACGAAATACCTGTCCGTATTTCTAAGTCGGGTTGTAAGGTTTCGAATTCGTCTGGTCCCGACTTCCAAATGGTGATTGGTTCTGAAAGGGTGACTTCTTTGACTTGGTCTGGAACCTCAGCCCAAAAAAATCCCAACCTTCTTACCAGCGGGAAAACAAACACCATGGCGAAAGGAGCTAAAATCCAAGTGATTCCCGTTGTGAATAGTAGGGCCGAACTAATTGTATGGTAAGAGATTTCGGCACCAAATTGTTCCGAACACAAATACCCCCACAAAAAAGGTTCGAGGATCAAAAACAAAATTACAAATAAAAGATAATACACCCATATGCGAAACTTACGAAAGTCAGGTGACTTACCTATCATTTGGTAGGACAACCAAAACAAACTGGGATTGATAAAGTAACCGGGTAACCAGTCCCAGAGAAATTCGGGAGGGACTCCTTCAATCAAATCGGAAAGTCCGTAAGCAAAGGGCACAGCAAGGAGAGCCGGGTATCCAAAAAAATTCAAACAAAGAAAAACAGAGAGGTCTTTGAGACTTTCAAGGGTTTGTGCTCCCGGGATGAGGACAATGGAACTCCCCAAATACCCAGTCAGAAAGATGGAAACAAAGGTGATGAGAAACCAGTAGAAACTAGTTAAGTTCCAATTCCAAACCTCACGAGAAATGCGAAATGTTTTTCCGTTTCGAAAGGTAAATCCAGTGAATGCAAATATCGAAATGATAGATCCGAGTAAAAAAGAGAACCGGCCCCAAACCTCCAAAATGGGTAATGGGATGTTGGAAACAAGATGTTCGATCCAAACAATGATCTCGGCCATAGCCCGTGAATCGTAGCGAACTAGGGTTCTAAGTAAAGCAAAATCTTTTTTACCTTAGAAGCGAGGGACGAGGGGAATTCCGTATCCAAAGTGGAAAGAGTGACCCACTTACTTTCTACACCAAATTTCTTTGTCAGGCCTTCTATCCGGTCCTTTTCTTTCAATCGAGAACGGAGAACAGAAAAAACCATCTTATGATGGGTGATGGTATGTTTGAATTGGCCGATTGGTTTGGAATCTGGATCCGACAATGTTTCTCTTAAGGACAAAAAGAACGGTGTGGGTTCGTAAGCATCCCCGGGAATTTCTCCGGTAAATCCATAAGGCAAATGGAACATCTCCTTTAAAAAACGCATTTTTGGTTCCCGAACGAGGAGGATGGACTCCTTGTAAAAAAGAACCCATATCTCTGCGATCAGTTGGATCTGTTTTTTGTCCTTTTCTCGAAGAGGGATCTCACTTGTCTTTTGGTGGATCCTCGCAAAACAAGAATCAGTCAAGGGGCATAACAGGCATTTCGGAGATTCCGGCAAACAAAGGGTGGCCCCTAGTTCCATCATGGCTTGGTTATGATCCCCGGGATGGTCTGTATTTAAAAATCCATCGGCTTTCTTTTGTAAGTCGCTGTCTGCTTTGGAACCAAGAATGTTTTCCGTATAACCATAATAACGAGAGAGAACTCGTTTGACGTTCCCATCCAAAACAGCCAAAGGTAAGTCATAGGCTATGGACAGGATGGCACGTGCAGTATAGTTTCCAATTCCCGGAAGTTGCAAAACCGAATTTAGATCTTTGGGAAAGGATCCATTATAATTTTGTACAATAAAAATGGCGGCTTTTCTGATATTGCGAGCCCGACTGTAATACCCAAGTCCTTTCCAATGGGCAAGGACCTCATCTTCTGAGGCAGAGGCTAAGGCTTCGGGCGTGGGAAATCGTTTGATAAAGGATTCATACAAAGGCAACATCGCATTAACGCGCGTTTGCTGAAGCATCACTTCAGAAATCCAAATTGGATATGCTTGTTTTTTCTTTCGAAACGGGAGGTCCCTTTTATGAATTTGGTACCAATCGTGTAGTTTTTTTTGCGGGATCAAGTTTCCGAATCTTGTATGCTGTATCTGAGGTAGGTATTACAACTCCCCTCTTCTGTGTAGCGGACGAGATCGTAGTCCAAACGTGTGGAACGGAAGAATTTGGAATGAGCCAACCTTTCGCGAATTTCTTGGCGGATATGGTCACGAGCTTCCTGGCGTTTGTCGTAATAGGCTGGGGAAAGGATTTCACTTTTATAAGACAAACTCCCCTCTCGGTAGATTGCCACTGTGACCTGCACCCGGTATTTTCGCTGTAATCCTTGTTTTACTTCAGTATTCATCGTTTAAGAACTCAGGTATTCTTCCTAAATAGATTTTCGGTCTGGGAGAGAGGGAAATTGAAACCAACGGATTTTTTTCATACTGCTTGCCCAAAAATTCGAATTTAATTTCCTAGATAATGAGAACATAAGATTCAAATGAGCACCAAATATAACGAATCGCCATTTTTCTACAAAAGACGTCCTACCCGAGAAGTGATGGTGGGAGGTGTGGGAATTGGAGGAAAAAATCCAATTCGTATCCAATCCATGATTACATCTAACACAAGAGATACGGATGCAAGTATACAACAAATTGCTGACTTAGAAAGAGCTGGTTCCGAAATTGTTCGCCTAACAGTTCCCAGTCAAGCCGATGCAGATAATTTGCCAGAGATTCGAAAAAGAATGAAAGAACTTGGTCTCAAAGTCCCTCTAGTGGCAGACATTCATTTCACTCCGCAAGTGGCACTAAAATGCGTAGAATGGGTGGAGAAGGTGCGAATCAATCCAGGCAATTTTGCAGACAAAAAGAAATTTGAAATCATAGAATATACAGACAAAGATTATAACGAAGAATTAGAAAGAATCGAAGAAGTTTTCACACCCCTTGTTTTACGTTCTAAAGAACTAGGTGTTGCTATGCGGATAGGAACCAATCACGGAAGCCTTTCTGATCGGATCATGAACCGGTTTGGGGACACTCCCCTCGGTATGGTGGAATCTGCATTGGAATTCATCCGCATTGCCGAAAGAAATTCTTACAAAGATATTGTAGTTTCCATGAAGGCTTCTAACCCACAAGTGATGATCCAAGCCTATCGTATGTTAGTTTCCCGGTTTTATGATTTGGGAATGGACTATCCTTTACATTTAGGTGTCACTGAGGCCGGGGACGGAAAAGACGGAAGGATTAAATCTGCGATTGGAATTGGAAGTTTACTCGAAGACGGACTTGGGGACACCATCCGTGTGTCTCTCACAGAAGATGCAATTTATGAAATCCCCGTTGCCAAAGAACTCGTTCGTAAATACAACGAAAGTTTTCTAAAAGAAATCCATACACAATCGACAACACAAACTTCGAACGCCGAGGATCAGCTTTCCCTTTCAAAAGACGCATCATCAAAAAACAAGGAAACTATCTATACCGAGTTTCGTGATCCTTTCCAATACTCGAGATTCTATTCCAAAGAATTAAATCTAGGGGATACAAAACTCGGAGACAGCTCCCCCGTTCGTATCGAAATTAGTTTTCCTTTTTTTGGATCCGAATCCGCAGAAGAAGTTTTAAACCTTATCCAAAGAGAAACCAAGTCGGGCCGCATTCCCGAACTCCTCCATTTCAAAATTGATTCCGAGTTGGATTTGATTTCTCTCGGAACCATGGCGAGGCGAGGATCTTTTCCTTTGCCAGTTTCCGTGGAACTTTCCAAAGAGTTAACCTATCAATATGATAGTTTGGCAGAAGACCTCTACCGCATCCAAAAATGGGTCATTAGCCCTGATATTTTTTTTAAGGAATCAGAAGAATCCTGGGATGATCTTTTGGATTTTGTCACACGTTTTGCCAAAGACAAACGAACTGTGGAATGGAGTATCGACGCCAAAGACATCCACCTAACAGAAAAAATCGTTAGGGAATCCCAAAAACGAAAGATAGAAAACCTTATCTTTTCTGTTAAAAATGGGGATTTACTGACTGTTCGAAAACTAGCTTTTCATTTACGGGAATCAGACTATCCCATCGCCCTTGTCACCCACACAGGTGACAAAGAATCACTGCTTTACGAATCTTCCATCCAAGTGGGTGGAAGTCTCCTGGACGGAATCGGAGATCTGGTTCGTTTATCATACGGGGACGGGGAACCCGAAGAATCGCTCATTCTCAGTTTCGATATTTTGCAAGCCACAAGACTTCGCCTAACAAAGACAGAGTATATATCTTGTCCCTCTTGTGGTCGCACCATGTTTGATTTACAGTCCACAACTGCCATGATCAAAAAAAGAACGGGGCATCTGAAAGGTGTGAAAATTGCGGTGATGGGTTGTATAGTCAACGGCCCGGGGGAGATGGCAGATGCCGATTTTGGGTATGTAGGTGCCGGAATTGGTAAGGTTCATCTCTACAAAGGGAAAGAAATTGTAAAAAAAGGTGTCTCGGAAGGAGAAGCCGCTGACCAACTCATTGACCTCATTCGTGAAAATGGAATGTGGAGCGATCCCGAATAAAAAGTAGTTCCCCTCCTTCCACGGATGTGAACCATTTCCACCGTGGAAGAAAAAGAAACGAAAGAAATCCTGACAAGGATTCAGTCTATGGAGAGAGAACTTTCTTTATTAAAAGAAAGAGTTCTCTCTCTCACAAGTCCCCAAACTCCGAAACAGTCCACCCCGCCTGTTTCCAAACCGGTTGCCGTAGAATACCACCAAACAGAAGTTCCATTAAACGATGGACCCAACTGGTTCGTCCAATGGATCGGCGAAAATCTGTTTGTAAAGCTCGGAGTGCTCTCACTTCTACTTGCATCCATTTGGTTTTTCTATTTAGCCATTGAAGAGTATTGGATCAATGAATCAGTCCGTATTTGGATCGGCCTTGTTTTAGCCATTCCCATCCTTATCTATGGATATAGGGTTCGAAAATCAAGACCCTATCTTTCCCCAAGCTTTATGGGACTCGGGATTGCCGTCCTCTTCTCTGCTTATTACTCTGGGTATTTGTGGTATGATTTGTACTCTACAGAAACCTGTTTTGTGGGTCTACTCATCCTCAGTTTGACAGCGGTGGCCATTGCCCATGCACAAAAAAGTGAAGTGTTATTTGGATTTGCCTCTCTAGGTGCTTTTCTTGTCCCACTCCTTCTTTCCACAGGTCAAAACTCCTACCCATTTTTATTCACATATTTACTCTTATGGAATGTTCTATTCTTTTGGGTGAGAAAGGATACGGGTTGGAAAGTCATCCCCCTTCTCCTCCTTGCGGCAAACCACCTTATCTTTGTTGGTTGGGCCAATGATAACTTGGTAGATGCCAAACCTTTTTTTCCGATCAGTTTCCAATTGGGTGTTTTTGTTTTATTTTTACTAAGAGAGTTTAAAACATTAGAAACTACAAAATCCAAGGAACCGATTCTAACACTCATTACCATTGGTTCTACCTTAGCACTCGGATTCATCCAATCCTTTTGGGCTTTCTCGGTATTCTATCCAATCGCCAAACCATTTTTACTCACTCTCCTACTCATTCTATTTTATGGATTGTATGAACGCTCCCTCAGACGAACAGAGCTTAGTTTAGAGAAGAAAAAACTCTATGATCTGATTGGACTTTTTGGCCTCCCTTTCATTGTCAGTTTGATTGTGATCGGAACCTCTGGAAAACTTTTGGCTTTTAGCCTGATCAGTTTTGCATTTCTTGTCACGGTGGCCTCAACCTATTCCAAACAACTTTATATGTACTGGGCGGCCTTTCCTGTTTGGTTTTTTGCTCTGTTCTATATCTTTGCCTTCACCTATCGTTCTCAAAACGAAATCCCATTCCTGAATGGAAGGTTTTTGGTTTTTGCTACAGGATCTGTGTATTTGCTACTTTCTTATCTCTATAGTAGAAAGTTTTCTGAGTTCTCTAAGGTCTTCTTGTATGCAGCCTATCCGTATTGGTTACTCGGAACCTTTGTAGAAATCTATCTCGGCTTCCCCGAAGAGAAACAGTTATTCCTCTACACACTCAGTTTGATTCTTTATGGACTCGTGGCTTTATCCATCGGATTTGGAAAAAAGATTCAATCTCTACGTTATGTAGGGTTCGGATCTTTGGCCCTTGTCATCATCAAATTCTATCTTTATGATTTTTGGAATTTGAGTTTAGGATACCGAATTTTAGCAGGTTTATTCTTAGGTGTGACTCTTATCGTCACGGGAAAATTCTACAATCATTTCAAAAAGGAAACAAAATGAAGACCAAACTTATACTACCCATTCTATTTTTTATTTCAATCACAACCCAAGTGACAAGCAGACCCCTTGCTGTTCAGAACTTTAAATATAAAAAAGATCTGAAGATCTCAGGGAATCTTTCTCCTAACGGTGTTGTAAAACTTATGTTAGATGAAGATTTCTACAAACATTCTTTTTATGGAGACTTGAGGCTCGCTTACAATGGGGAGATTGTTCCTTACCATATTCAAAATGCCGAGGAAATTTCGAAAAATACAGAAAAGGTAAAACCAGAACTTCTTTTTTCGAAAAAAGACGATTTAGAAATCTATGTATTGGAACTTCCGAAACTACCGGAAGGAATGAACTATACTAAACTTTCTGTATCCAGCGCCTATGACTATGAAACATCCATCACTTTAAAGTTAGGTGACAACCCTGATAATTTCATAGATTCAAAGACTGTTTTTCTCTATAAATATGGAAGCCAATCTTCTGGGGAAATTGACCTAGGTGGGACCAAACACCGTTTTCTTCGATTGGAAGCAGAGCCTGGTTCTGATTTAAAATTCCCAACAGCCCTTCGCGCCAAACAAAACAAAAATCTATATTATGAAAAATCGCATTCTGTACCAAATCCCATCCTTGCAGAAAACGATTGCCAGTTTTTGTTTCCCAACGAACCACAAGCAGCTTTTCAAATTCTGAAATTACAATTTGAAGAAGGGAATTGGGAACGAAGGATCACTGTTCGCGGTAAAATTGACAAAAAGGAATGGGATACTGTATTTGAAGGGACTGTGAGTCATAACAAAGCGGAAGGTCCATACACAGAAATTCCTCTTTCGCGCACGATTAGCTCTGAATTCGAAATTCGAATTTATGATGGAGAAAATGAAACACTGCACCTAACAAACGTAGTTTCTGTGCAACCACTCGAAGAAATCTATTTTTTTGCCAACGGGGACGGGAACAAAGACGGATACTCTCTCTACTATGGGAACCCTTACCAATGGCCAGCGAGTTTTGATTCCTACTCCTACCCGTCTAGTGATGAAATCAAAAGCGATGATATAAAATCAGGAACCCTCCTTGCGGAATCAGAAAACCCTGATTTTAGTTTCAGTATCCTATACCCACCTATCTCCGGTTATTTGGCATCTGGATTCTTTTATTTGGGTGTTGCCGCATTGTTATTTCTGTTATTTTCGATTCTAAAAACAAAACGTTCTGTGCTCGCAGAATCAGAATCTAAATAACATCAAGTCCAAATCTCACGGAGACAACTTTCTCCGTGAGAGAAAACTGAGATTCTATAAACCTCTCCTGAAAGAAGCGATTCCCTCTCCGATCCAATTGACTATGACTGCACGAGACTCTTCTTTTCCCAAGATTCCAAAATGGGATTCATCATGGAAAACCAGAGTGGAGGAAAAAGAGCAATGAGGATCATGACTTCATAACCAAAGGGCAATTGGGGAGCTTCTTCGAAATGGCGAAGGGTTTGGTAACGCCTTCCCGCATTGGCATGGTGGTCCGAGTGCCTTTGTAATTGGAACAAAAGCGCATTGGATACAAAGTAATTTTGATTCCAAGAATGGATTGGTAATACTTTTTCAAACCGACCATTAGAAACTTCGTTTCGCTTCAAACCATAATGTTCAATGTAATTTGTTAACTCCAAAAGTGAAAATGCAACGAATGATTGTAAAAGTAAAAATCCAAGTACATCCCAACGAATTCCTTTACTACTTAAGAATGATCCAAAGAAAACAAGACTCGTTAGGAAAAGAAGGGTGATGATCGAATACCAGATCATTTCATTTCTATAGTGTAAAATTCCCAGTCCTAATTTAGACAAACGCCTTTTCTCCAATTCCCAAGCAGATTTGTAGGCTCCAAAAACAGTCTGTGGATAAAACCTATAGAATGATTGGTTCTTTTTGGAAGACGCGGGATCATTCGGAGTGGAAACATGAGTATGATGGCCGCGATTGTGTTCTATATAAAAATGCATATAACACACTGTCATATAAATCATTTTGGATAGGAACTGTTCATACCGAGTATTTTTATGCCCCAGTTCATGACCCACAGTGATCCCGATCCCACCTGTAACAATTCCCACTGCAACGGCAAATAAAACAAACTCAAAGGTTGTATGCGGGTATGAAACAATTCGATAGACCGACCAAATGACAAATATTAGCTGAACGTAAGCCCAGGTTTGTGTCAGATAACGAAAATAGGAATCGTTTTGAAGATTCTGAAAACTTGTTTCGGTTGGATTGGATTTATCCCTTCCTAATATCAAATCCAACACTGGTAAAAGGATAAAAACTATTATGGGAACAATCAAATAAGATACTCCCCCCATCCCTTCAGCAATCACTGCTAAAATTGGCAAAACATAACAAAGTAAAAAACTAAGTCGTTTGGTGAGAGTCATAATCCTTTCTCCTTATTCTGTGTTTTGAAACAATACCTTCAAGTTCTCCAATCCAGCAAAAAGTTCAGGCCAACCCGTTTCTTTCGTTGCTTTATTTTTCAAAAACAGAGCGCCGAGAAAAAAAGATAAAAAAGCCCTGCCACTCGTTGCATTGGTATCCGCAGGAAAAAATCGATCCAAAGCTGTCCGATATAAATCAAATGAATCCTCGACTAACTTTACCAACTCATCTGATTCACTTAACTGCCGCTTCACATCCACCGCAAGTAACATCAAGTTCATAAAATGCGACTCACGTGAGGCGACAAAATTCATAATGTCCGAAAGAGCCGAATGACTTTCCGATAGTTCGGTAATCTCTTTTGCATCGATGGCAACGAGCTGTTTTACCATAGATTCAAATAGAATCTCTTTCGTTGGAAAGTAATGGTAAAGAGTTCCCGTAGAAACCCCGAGTGCACTAGATAACTCACGCATCGAAACCGAAGACACCCCTTTGGAAACGAAGATAGGCATACACTTCGTCAAAAGCTCTATCCGGTAGAGATCGTGATCGACTATTTTAGGCATAAGGCGTTGCCCTTTTTTATATCGAACGTTTGTTTTATATAATTACTGAGACCACGGTTTGTCCATCTTTTTTTCTTAGTTACCATAGTTTTCCATACTTCCCACTTTATTTCCATCTAACATTAGACTTTTCCCTAGTTAAAAATGCAAACCCGATCTGTTTCGCGAGGGAATAGGCACAAGTACGAGCGCATCCAAGGAAAATTCAAGCGAGAAAACGGGATCAAGAAAACGAGGGGAAGGAGAGAATCTAGGTTATTTTGGGTAGGAAATGGCGGGTAAGGAAGTTTCGATCCTGAGGGAGGGATTTTGGGAAGTCAATTTCTAAAGAAAGTCAGTTTCTAAAGAAAGTCAGTTTCTAAGGTAGGTCAGTTTCTAAGAAAAGTCTGTTTCCAAGGTAGGTCAGTTTCTAAGAAAAGTCTGTTTCCAAGGAAGGTCAGTTGCCTTGGTGTGTGACTTTCGTAAGAAAACCAGCTCCAAAAGTGCGCGACTGGAAAAAGTAACTGACTTACCTTTTCCAGTGAGACGAATTTTTATCCAATAGGAAAAAAGAACCGTCCAATACAAGGAATCTCACAGAGGCATCAATGAACTTAAAAACCATCCCCTTTTTCCTTTTCCTATCCCTTTCTTTTTTCCTTGGCTGTACAGGGACAAGACCCGATTTCCTGGGAATCAAATCCGAAAGATTGGCTGATTGTCCCACAACTCCAAACTGTGTTAGTAGCTTTGCGGAACCGACAGATAAGGAACATTACCGGGGAGCAGTCCCTTATAAAAAAAATCTAAAGGAAGCTTTTGCTATTTTAAAACTGAAATTAGAACAAAGTCCGAGAACCAAAATCATACAAGAAAATCCAAACTACATTTACACCGAGTTTACTTCTAGACTCATGCGATATGTTGATGATGTGGAATTCTATTTCGATGAGAAAAATAAACTCCTTCACTTCCGGTCCGCATCAAGGTTGGGGAAATCAGATTTAGGTGTGAACCGGAGTCGAATTGAGTCGATACTAAAGGATCTAGAAATCTAACAGAGTCGTTAAACTTTCTAAATCCTTGTTTTCAATTTAGTTCTTTTTGTGATTCGCGTGGATTTCCTGAAGGGAATTCACGGAGAATCCTTTATCTTTCATTTCCACCAAACCATGAATCAACGCCTTAGCCGCTTGAGCAGTCGTCAAACAAGGAACCTTATACTTAATCGCAGCTTGACGGATCGTAAAAGCATTCTCACGAGTGACTCTTGATAAGGGAGTGTTGATAATCAAATGGATCTTCTTTTCTTTGATATAGTCGATTACATTCGGAAAGTATCCATCGTAAATTTTGTTAATTTTACTAGAGAGAATTCCATTATCAGAAAGAAATTTATGGGTTCCTTCTGTTGCAATGATATTATACCCTAAGTTGGACAAAGAACGCACTGGCTCAAGTAACTCTTTCTTCGTTTTATCATTGATAGTCACAAATACGGTTCCATGTTTAGGTGGTTCTTCTCCAGCCATGATCTGTGCTTTCACAAAGGCTTCCCCTTTTGTAACAGCAACACCCATAACTTCACCAGTGGACCTCATTTCTGGACCAAGGATTGTATCCACGCCAGGAAATTTACTAAACGGCAACACGGCTTCCTTAACCGTAATCATCGGTGCAGAAAAACGTTTTCCTAGTTTGAAAGAAGCCAATGGTTCACCTAACATCAATCGCACGGCAATTTTTACGATTGGAATCCCGATTGATTTTGCAACAAAAGGAACGGTTCTTGACGCGCGAGGATTTACTTCCAAGACATACAGTGTTTCTTCTTTAATGGCATATTGTACGTTGATCAAACCCTTAACATCTAACTCTAAAGCCAAACGGTAAGTTGCTTCTTCAATTTCTTGCAACATACGTTGTGAGATATTTTGTGGTGGCAACACACAAGCAGAGTCACCGGAGTGGATTCCCGCTTCTTCAATATGTTCCATAATTCCAGCAATGAACACATCCTTTCCATCGCATAGTGCATCCACATCCACTTCAACAGCATCTTGCAAAAAGGAATCTACGAGAAGTGGTCTATCTTCCGATACCTCTTCTGCTTCTTCCATGTATTTATCTAGTTCCGATTCTTCGTTAACAATGAGCATCGCCCTTCCGCCTAATACATAGGAAGGTCGAACAAGCACTGGATAGCCGATTTTTCTTGCGATCTCTCTTGCCTTATCCTTAGAAGCTGCGATTCCGTTATCAGGTGACTTCAAACTTAGTTTCTCTAAAACCTCAGCAAAACGTTTCCGATCTTCTGCCCGATCAATGGAATCAGGACTTGTTCCCAGAATCGGAACACCACGTTTTTCAAGTGACTTTGCCAATTTTAGTGGAGTTTGACCACCTAACTGAACAATGACTCCATCTGGTTTTTCTTTTTTGAAAATCGCCATGACATCTTCGAGACTTAATGGTTCAAAGTATAACCTGTCCGAAGTATCATAATCCGTGGATACTGTTTCTGGATTGGAGTTTACCATAATGGATTCCACTCCTGCTTCTTGTAAGGAAAAGGAAGTATGGCAACAACAATAGTCGAACTCAATCCCTTGACCGATACGATTCGGCCCACCACCAAGAATCATTACTTTCTTTTTAGAAGTTACATCCGATTCATCTTCCTCATCATAAGAGGAATACATATAAGGGGTGAAGGCTTCAAACTCACCCGCGCAAGTATCAATTCGTTTATAAACCGGACGGACATTTTTATCTTCTAAGTATTTTTCAATGGATTCCTCTTCCTCTCTGAGGGTTTTTTCCACTTTTGCTTTGTAATTTCAATGGCTGCACCACTGCGAACTTGAGCGAGGATTTGTTCTTCTTTTGTTAGAAAGGCGAGTTGTCGGTTGGAAAATCCGGCCTTTTTCATTTCTTCAATGATGGCCTTTCCCTCTTTTCGAAACTTGTTTTCAAGTTGAAATAACTCTTCGAATTGATAGAGAAACCAAGGATCAATTTTACAAATATCAAAAATCTCTTCTACACTCATCCCAAAATCAAAGGCCATCTTTACGTAAAAAATGCGTTTGTCTGTGGGCCGTTTTACTTTCGCGGTAAGCCAAGTTTTTCTTTCTTCTTTGGGAACAGCTTCCCATTCTAAAAGTTCTTTCAAATATCCATCGCTTCCAAAACCGAATCTATCGGTTTCCAAAGAACGGAGAGCTTTTTGAAAACTTTCTTTGAAGTTACGACCAATAGCCATTGCTTCTCCGACCGCTTTCATCTGAACACCTAAGGTATTATCAGAACCTGGAAATTTTTCAAAAGCAAATCTTGGAATCTTTGTAACGACGTAATCGATGGATGGTTCAAAACTTGCTGGTGTCACTCGGGTGATATCGTTTCGAATCTCATCCAAGGTATAACCGATAGATAATAGAGCTGCAATTTTTGCTATGGGAAAGCCGGTTGCTTTTGATGCCAAGGCAGAAGATCTAGAAACACGAGGATTCATTTCAATCACAATGACATCACCATTTTCTGGATTCACTGCGAATTGAATATTGGAACCACCAGTTTCTACTCCGATTTCTCGAATGATATCAATCGACATATCACGGAGTCTTTGGTATTCTTTATCACTTAAAGTTTGTTGTGGTGCAACAGTGATGGAATCCCCTGTATGAACACCCATTGGATCTAAATTTTCAATAGAACAAATGATGACCACGTTATCGGCGAGGTCTCGCATCACTTCCAATTCAAATTCTTTCCAACCCATCACGGATTCTTCGACTAATACCTGTGATATGGGAGATGCAGAAAGACCTTGTTGGGCAATTTCTTCGAATTCAGATTCTTCATAACAAGTTCCACCTCCAGTTCCCCCCAGGGTAAATGCCGGTCTAATAATGATAGGAAATCCAATTTCATCTTTTGCTTTTCTTGCAGCTTCCATGTCGGAAACCATAAACGATTTGGCGACACGGATTCCGAGTTTTTCCATCGCTTGTTTGAAAAGTTCTCTGTCTTCCGCTTTGCGAATGGCATCAACCTTTGCACCAATGAGTTCTACATTGTATTTCTCCAAAACACCTTCTCGATGAAGTGCTAAGGCTAAGTTGAGGGCCGTTTGCCCACCTACCGTTGGTAAGATGGCATCAGGTTTTTCTTTTTTAATAATCTTTTCTAAGACAGGGACTGTGAGTGGTTCGATATAAGTGGCATCGGCAAGATCGGGATCCGTCATGATCGTTGCTGGATTTGAATTTACGAGGATGACTCGTATTCCTTTTTCTCGGAGGGCTTTGGTCGCCTGAGTCCCCGAGTAGTCAAATTCACATGCCTGCCCGATGACGATAGGTCCGGATCCGATGATCAAAATTGATTTTAAGTCGTTACGTTGCGGCATAGTTTCCTCTTTTTTCCTTATTTAGTTTCATTGATTTCTGATAAAGAACTTGGTATTAAATACTCTCCAGCGAGAGTCGCATCTTCCCATTGGATCACCGTTTGATACAACAAGTCTTTCATTTTTGCTGCAGCGGGGTGATGGGGATAAAGATTCTTTCTATTTAAAGGATCTTTTTTTCGATCATACAATTCAAAAACCACACCTTGACGCGTGGGGATATAAATTAGTTTATAATTAGAATTTTGAACCGACCTATGTTTTGAGAAAGCAATGGTTTCTCTATAGATGGGATCTGTGATCATAATTTGGTAGTCCTCTTCCGGAACTACTTGGTGGAGAGATAAAATATTCGGATAGGGAATTCTTTGTTTTTGGAAGAAGTGGTCACCTGTATCAGAAAACCAAATTCCTGTTTCTGCATAGACAGATCTCTCCCCTTCCCAATTTGTTTTTCCAAGGACTTGTAATAATGACTGCCCAGGAAACTTTGATTTAGTGGTGATTCCAAAATATTCCATTAGAGTGGGATAGATGTCTACACTGGATGTGATTCCAAAAAATTCATGATCCGCTTTTGTTTCATTTCTCGATTTAGGAAATTTAATGAACAAAGGAACATGAGTTACGGCTTCTCCACGAAGGTGTTCTCCATGCCCTTGCCCATGAACATCTTCATACAATGCTTCCCCATGGTCGGCCGTGAGAATGATGATAGCCTCATCATAAATGCCTCGGGATTTCAATTCAGAAATGATATTCCCCAATTCTGCATCAAAAGCAGAAACCGCACTATCAAACAATCCCCGTATTTGTTTGGTTTCCTCTGCATTTGGAACCGTGGAATTTGTAGGATCCACAAACTTTAAATACTTATACTTACCATAGTAGTTAGGATCAGTAAAAGTTTTATAATGAGGATATGCGGGTGTGTAAGGGAAATGAATGACACTCGAAAAATAAGTCACCGAATAAGGAGAATCTCCTTCTCGTTTGACAATGGAACGGAACCGGTCCAAAATACGAGTCCCATCTCCCCAAGTAGAAAGTCCATCCATCTCCTCCAAATACATTTTGCCAGAAAACCAAGATCCAGTCAGAAAGGGCAAAAGGAAAAGTTGGGATTCAGCCGTTCGCTGAACCGTCATAATACGGGCGTTAAAATTCGGTGCGAGCACTTCATCGAAACCAAAGTTAGCACGGGGAAAGATATCTGCGGCAAAACTTCCCACGGCATAACTTCGGTAACCTAGTCCCTTTAACATTTGTTGGATGGTAGGAAAAGAAGCCGAACCAATCCTTTGTTTTTCTTCTAGGGATGGGAACATATCCCGAACCTTATGGCTCATCGAATACTGTCCGGTTAATAAATCGGCCCAACTTGGAAAAGTGCGAGGAATGGTTGTATGGTGATCATGGAACACATAACTATCAGCTGCAAACAAATCAATGTTTGGTGTGATGCTTTTACCATCGATTTGTAATCCTACTTTATCATATCTTAATGAATCTGCTGATAAAATAAAAACAGGAGGTTTGCCTTTTTCTTTAGAATGTGTCAGAGCATCAATTTGATTCCAGACACTAGGCACTAGATAAAGAAGGACTAAAAGGATGAGGATGAGTCCGTAAGACTTAATATGAATTCTTTGGTATTCTTTACCTTGCCAAAATAAAATCGCAAAATAGAAAATCCCCACCATATAGTGACCGGATGTATGGACAAGTCCTAGAACCAGCACATGCACAAGGGCCAAAAAACTTTCTTTATTTTTATGAAGATAAATTTGTCGAAAAAGGACAGAGAGGAATCCAAAAAGGAGAGTTCCCAAAACCAAACTAAAGTAACCAGGGTTTGTATGATCGGTTAAAAAATAAAGGAAGTGAGCCAAGGAAGGATAACGAAAGAAAAAGAACTCACCATAAATCTGAGGGAAACTGACCATCGAATGGCAAAGAGCCAAACATTCAATGAGTAGAACCCAAACGGATAACCCATACCAAGGAACCTCTCTTCTACCGAGGAAATGATAGGTTAAGTAAACAAGAGAAAAGAGAGTGAGGTGTAAAAAGAGGGAAACAGAAAAAACTTTGAATGTGGTGGAGAGATAAACTCCAAAAAAAGCACCTAAGTATTGTTTAAGGAAGTCACCGACATCGACTCCCATGATGGTAAAACTTGTATTAAAGATTAAAAAAAATAGATAAAAAAAAAACCGTAAACCAAAGAGCGATTCTTAGGATTCGGATCGGGAAAAGAGGGGCTTGGTTCGGACCCATTAGAGTCATAATTCCAGAACCCCCGATTCCGTAAACTTTTCCTAGTACCCGTTCTCCGAAATCCTTACGGTTTCATTCGGCCATTCGGCATGAGTTTCGGGAGAATACATAGCCTCGACTCGAGTGGCAGGCATTTTGAAACTTCCTGAATGATTCAACCGAAAGCTATGTTCCAAAGTATGAGTTCCCTTAGGGAGATATTCAAAATACGCTCTGTACTGGGAGAGGGTCTTTTCCTCAAAACTCAAATAGTAGGAAGAATCCCCGGTTTTTCCCTCCTGAGAAATGATGGACTCGCGACCAAAACCTCGGCCGAGAGGGAGTGATCCCGGTGGAATCGGATCTTCTACAACCACCCAAGTTTTATCGGAGTCCGCTTGGATCTCAATCGTGACTCGAACGGTATCTCCTTTGGAGAGAACTCCGGGTTTGGCCACTTGGATCGGTTCGAAGGTTCGTTTCAATCGGTAACCACTGGAGATCGGAGCTTTCAGAGGAAGGATGGAGTTTACAGACCACTCCACCCAAGGTTTACCCTTTCCATCATAACTGACAGAAACAGATTCCGGTGTGGTTCCAATGGATTGGGATACCGTTTGTTTTCCGTTAGGTTCTAAATTCAAGGTTTCTTTCGCTGATTGGATTTTTAATTTTCCACCTGTGACTTTTTCTGATTCCAGAAGTTTACTCACTCGGTCAAAAACCAAAATGGAATAGGCATTACCAAGAGTGGTATCGTAACTTCCCCTCTTTTGCATTTTGACAAAGCCTTTGATGAGGCGAGGCATATCTTTTTTATAACTTGGTTCTGCAAATGCCCAAAGTAAAAGTTTTGCCATTGTATAATCACGGCTTCCCAAAATCCACCAAGGATTGGTAAAACCAGAATCGGCAACCACAAGTTCGGAACCTTGGATATTGAGTCTTGATCGCAAAGTACTTGTCAGGCGAGATTTAACAGAGCTATCTCCTCCATCCACTCTCCCCCAAATTTCAGCCAGGTCAATGAGAGATGCCGTTGGTAAAAATTCCATTCCGTCAAAGATAGGACGCACTTGTTCCCATTCATAAGTTTGGTATCTAGTGAGCGCCTCCCAAACGATGATCTTTCTCACCACAGAGTCCGCCCCGAATTTGTAACGCTCCCCGCTCACGCGGCCCTCCAAATACCCTTGGAGTCCTGCGATCATTCGTCCCAAACTATCCTCAGGAATTTTTTGATTCGCAAGACTTGCAGATGTGAGCACATAAGCGGTAAGAATTTCACTTCCATGTTCCATTCTGGCAAAATACTTCACAAGCCCATCATAATCCAAAAAGGAATTTAAGTCGTTTGATACTTCGCTCCACAAAGCTTCGGATTTAAGACCAATGGCTTTGGATACACGTTGCTCCATACAGTAGTAAGGGTAATTTTGGAAATAGGTTTGGATGCCAGTAAGACTTGTGAGAATGGTCGGTGAAGCCTTCCATACCATTTTACCAGAGTTTGGTGCTGATCCCTCAGGCACCCGAACCGATTCTTTAATGGGAGATTCATATAAAAAGAGTCCTGCTTGGTAGACCCTTTCTGTATCCACTGGTAAAACTTTTTGTTCCACGGACATTTGATCCAGAACCGTTCCGTTCGGTGCCGATACTTCTAGACGGAACTTCCGTTTGGTGGTATTTTCAGGAACAGTCAGATCCCAAAAAACGACTTTGGTTTCCCCGGAAGCCAAGATGGAAGATTTTGTTTCTAATTCTTCTTTTGTTTCCGTTCCATTTTTTACATCCGTGACAGAAAGACGGAGTCGAAGTTGTTCTTTTGAATCTCCTGCATTCCGCAAAGTGACTTCATGGCGAAGTGTATCACCTAACCGAACCACAGGTGGAATTCCCGAAAAGGATTGGATCTTTTGTGTGGTTTGGATTTTAGCAAAACCAGTTCCAAATTCTTTGGATCCCGAAGTCGCCACCGCCACGATTCGAAAACTCGTAAGGGAATCATTCAAAGGAAAACTAAACTTGAGTTTTCCATCCTTACCAACGATTGCTTTTCCTTTCCAATAGAGTAAGGTATCAAAGAGAGAACGAGTGGATTGTTTCCCCCCGCCTCCTCCTTCCGGTTTTGCTTTCAAACCAAAATGTCGTTTTCCAATAATCTGCGACTGAGCCGTGGAAGTTCCCACCGAATGGGGTCTTGTTCCCATCATTACATCGAGGAGATTCCAAGTAGGGTTCGGAGAAAGTTCGAGAAGGGCTTCATCCACAACAGCAAGTGTGACTTCCGTCGATTCTAAAGGAGGTTTTCCATCGGAGGTTTTGATTTCCAGCTCTACGTTGGCCGTCTCTCTCACTTGGTAGAGTTTTTTCTCTGGGTTCACCGAAACGGACAGACTGTACGGTTTGGATCCAACCTTTAACATAGCAAGGCCAAATCGGTATCCCGGTTTTGCTAAGTCCACAAGCCCTGTGGGTTTTGGTTCTCCCACACGACCTCGCACAAGAAACACCGATACAAACACATTGGGTGCATATTCCTTTTTGATAGAGATGGAAATCACAGGATCTTTTCCAGATACCGGTGTCACAAAATAATCTAAAACCCCTTCTCGTTCCAAACTCACAAGGGCCGTTGCTTCCCGAAAAGGAGAGCGAATTTGTACTTTGATGGTTTCTCCGACATCGACCGAACGTTTTTCAGGTAAGATGTCCATCCGGTTATGATCACTCACATCAAACCAAGCTTCTTGTTTGGAACTCACCCAAACACTGTATCCAGAATTCGTAGGATTGCCTTTGGAATCTTTTGTTTCTGCAAGAAAGACAATATCACCCACAGCCGGCGATTTTCCCTCACAAATCAAAATCCCTTTGGAATCTGTTTTCCCTTCACAGAATTCACCAAGTTTTGTGACTTCTTCATAATGTTCGTAGGCATAAAACCCACCCACGAGTCGTTTACGGTTGGAATAAAATTCTCTTTTATAGGCTGTGACTTTTATTTTTTGGGAACTCAGTGCTTTATCTTTTACATCCAGAGCAACTAATTGAAGTTTCACGTTGTCTTCTGTAAATAACCATCCGTCCGGTAAAATTCCCAAATGCACTTCGGACGGGGAAACAGGAAAACTTCTAGATACAGTTTGGATTTCCCCCGAAGGATCGGCGTATTCCATTTCTACCTGGAAACTTCCGTAACCAGGAACAGGTTTTAATCCACTAAACGTATATTGCAAAAATCCCTTTTCGTCGGTTTTGAGAGAGGTAGAAACAACGGTTGGTTTTGTTTCTTCCGCTTCTTCTTCGTCATACCCACTGGCCTTCCACTTCCCTTCTCTCATTGTCTCAGGAGAAAAGGAAAAAGCAGAATATTCTTCTTTGGGAGAATAATAACTAGAAACCACTTGGGATCGAATTTTTACAGGGAATCCTCCGGCCCCTCCCCCGGAAAGGTATTCCAATCCAAATAGAACCTTGGATTCTTTTGGAGATACTAACTCTTGTTTATCGCCAGCTAGTTGAATATTTCCCTTCACGACAGGAAGACGAAATTCCTCTACTCGAAACTCTACGACCGTATCTCCATAACTTGAATCTTCATTCGAATAAGGATAATAGACAATATAGATTCCATGTTTGGCGTTCTTTGGAATTTTGAATTCCGATTCGGAATGGCCCGGAAAAGACCAAACCAGTGGCAATGGATAGGCTTCTCCCGAACCTTCATGTTTGATGATGACTTGAGAAGGATAGTCTTTAGGTTCTGCGGGAACAAGTCCTTTATTTCCAAAACCACGCCGAACATGTTTTAGGTGAACTGTCTCCCCCTTTTTGAATAGGGTTCTGTCAAGCACTATGGATGTGAGTTCTTTCGAATGACCGGCAGTGGCTTGTGGCAATTGGTATCGCCAACTTTCAATTCCTTTGTCCCAAGTACTTGAAGTAAAACTAATATCATCATTTTTTTGAACAAAGACGGTAAGTCCAGAACCTAACTCATGATGACCGCAATAAGGAACCGCTTGGAAATTTAAATTCCCAAAGAGCATACTTCCATCTTTTCCTGTGATCCCCGCTCCGCGTAAATTCCCTTTACAATCCAAAATTTTAATTTGGACTCCCGATTCTGGTAGGCCTTGGTCTAAACTAGTCACCCAAACAAGGCTTGTATCTTTTCCCCATTTGAAATGAGCCGAAAGGTTTGTAACAAGAGCCGCACTGGATACATACATCTTTCCTTTTTTTTCAAGAAGGCTGCCTCCCAGGATATCACTCGCAAGTTCTACCACATAAAACCCGGGAGTTTCGAGAGGAATCCCCACCACTTCCATTGGTTTTTTCCCATTGGGTTTGGGCAGAGAGAAAGAAGATATCCCTGCTGACGTGGGTGGATTTTGAAATACAGATTGTTCGCGTTCTCTAGTAGCTAATACTTGAAACCATTTTTGGATCTCCAGAATGTCCATGGTCTTTTGGCTTTTTCCACCCACACCGAGAGATACAGATTTCATCGGAAGATTGATTTCTAAATTGCGAAGTGTGACCGGTAACGCTGGTTTGGCTTTGGATTCTAAAATTCCAAATTTAGCACCAAACTTAGCAAGGGGTGGAAACTCATCCGTTTTAAACTTTAAAGGAAAAGAGGCCTGGTTCGACAAACTTCTGTTTGTCTCATCGACGATATCGGGAATTTTAATTTCAAACTCTGTATTTTCAGGAAAGGGCCCGGGAAAACTCACCCATTCAAAAAACTCGTTTCCTTTTTCGGTGAAAGGAGACTGAGGATAAACTTTTCCGTCCTTGGAAACAAGTTGGATTTTTTCTAACAACGAACGGGACACCGCCGAACTAAAATAAAGCGAAGTGGGAAGGATGGGAATACAATCTGCTTTTGCATTCACTCTTTCACAACTAAACCGAACCGAAAATACCGGTCTTACCGTAAATGAAAGAACTTCGTCCTCTCGGATCTCTCCCCCCCAAATGGATTTGCTTCCTTTACCAAGAACCAATTGGATTTGTCTTTCAGGCAAAAATGTTTGTTTGGATTTAACAAGAACTGTTTCTTCTCTATCCGTGTCCCCCGTAGATTGGAGGATTGTTTTTCTTTCCGAACCTGTGACAAAGGTGATCGGAATTCTATTTCCTAATTCCTCAGAACGAAAGTATGTATATTTTTGAAAAGAATCCAGATCCGGTTTTGCATCTAAGTGCAAAACAAAAATTTGGTCTTCTGTGATGGATGAACCTTGGTAAGGTGAGGAATACTGGACGGAAGGCCCACCCGTATGAAAAGAAAAGTTACGTTCCCCTTGGACAGTTTCTCCACTGAATGTTTTGGTTCCTTCCTTCAATTGGAAAGAACAGTCCACCCCACCAGGCAGTTCCTTTTCGAATTCATAAACCCAAGTGGTGGAATCGATAAAACGACTGGTTCCAGGTAAGGGACATTTGATTTGGAAGATATCAATTTTTGGCCGGATGTCTCCGAGAGAAACCATCGGTTTTGTGAACCGAACAGTCACTTGTTTGGGTTGTTTGACAAATCCGCTGGGAGTGAAAAATTCGATTGTCGCGGGAAGTGACTGGGTGTCATCCGAACGAACCAAAAACAAAGAAAGGAGGAGGAATAGAAGAAGCCGGCGCTTGACGAACATGACAGAATTTAAAAACAGGGAAGCAGATTGGAAAGAAAAAAAAGAAAATCAGGGATATTGACCCCTCCCTGCGGGTATCATAAGGAGAAACATCTATGAACAAAATTTAGACCGAACGTTTGGGAAAAAGGTTTTCACTTTTTCTCATATTCTAAACCCTAATTTTGAAATTCCCATTCCTTAAAATTTCATTGAAAATGCCACGACAAAGAAATCTTCTTTTTTAGATGTATGATTTTCTTTATAAGCAAAAAGAGAATCAGCTGACCTTCTGTAGACATATTCGAAACGAATGAGTCCCGGATCAAAGGTTAAGATATCCAAGGTTGTGGTATACCCATTACTCATAAAACCGTTACGAGTTCCGGTATTTACCATCACTTGCAGAGGGTCATAAAAACGTTCTACACGAAAACTCAATCGAAATTCGGGAGCGATTTTGTAACTAACCCAAAGGGTTCCATGATACCACTGCCGATAAACATCTGATTTTGTTTCCCGGTGTTCTCCAAGACTTGGATCATAAGCAGCTAACCAAGGTTCATAGATAAAACTTTGTTTTGCTTTTTGAGCCCCCACATCAAATTGCCCCACCAAACTAAATGAATCTGTTAAAATCCATTCTAATATGGTGTTTTGATACAACCGCATTTGTTTCCTTTCGTTGTTTGGAGCTTCGTTTCCGGCAAATTGATTGAGTGTTAAAATCAGATTCGGAAAAAATAAATACTTAATCTGACTACCAAATGATTTATCTTTATTGTTATCAGTAATGTTTTGCCAACCGTTTAACACTTGCAACTGTATGCTCAATTGATCACCGAACTTGTGACTCAACCGAACCCCCGAAGAATAGTAAGGCACATAATCTAGGGCAAAGGCTCTTGTGTAATTCACGTTGTTTTGTGAAATCCAAGATTCGTGTCCGATATTTCCAAAAAAAATACCTGCGTCGACCCAAGTATCACGCGCAATTTTAAAACCTGTATAAGCCTCTTGGATATTTTTCACCGAGTTTTGATTGGAATATTTATCAGCAACTAACTCTGCCGCATAATTCGCATTTACCGAAGTTCCCCATTGAAAGGCAAGTCGACCGCGATAATTCTTTTCCTCTACCTTTGCATCAATATATGCTAGGTTTACATTGAATTCTCCGTTCCTTACTGCTTGGGTGGTAAAATTTCTCTCTGTATCTTTCGGAAGATTTCGATTGAACAAATAATAGGAATCAATGAATCCACCAAACTGAAAGGACTTTGGCAAAACGATTGTTGTTGGAATCGAATCCGCTTTTGGCATCGTTTTTTCGGAAGAAGTTTCTTCAGCGAGCAATGGAGAAAAAATAACAAAAAGAATCAAAATAAATATTCTCAGCAGAGATTTTGGATAACCGCTATAAAGAATATTCCCAAAAGACAATACACTAGTTTGATTAAACATCATAGTATCAAATTATCATAATTCGATACAAGTCGCAATGTTTGAGAAATTATGGTTTTTGGATTTGCCTTAAGAATTGATTAAGATTAGAAAATGAAATTTTGGCTTAAATATTTAAGTAAGGATGCACCATTTAAAACTTTAATTACCAACCCAGCGATAACCAATTCCAGGCTCAGTAAGAAGTAAATGGGGACTACTTGGGAAATCTTCAATTTTCTTTCTTAGTTGAGTGATATGAACTCTCAAAGAATTCATTTCGTTCAGTGCCTGATCTCCCCAAATTTTTTTAATCAAAACATCATGAGTAATTACTTTACCAGAATTTTTAATGAGAAAGGTAAGAATTTGAAATTCTGTTGGAGTCAAACGAACCTGAATATTATTTTTGATGACCTGATAGTTCACAAAGTCTACCACCAGATTTTCTTTATCCCAATTAGAAGGAGTTTCTTCTAGAGGAAGACGACGTAATGCTGTGCGAATTCTTGCTAACAACTCTCCCATACTAAAAGGTTTGGTAATGTAATCATCTGCTCCTGAATCAAGTAAGGCAATTTTATCCTCTTCGGAACTCATCACTGACAAAACGATAAACGGAATTTCGGAAAATGTTCTTACTTCCTTAATGACATCCAACCCACTTCCATCTGGTAATTGTAAATCGAGTAAAACTAATTTTGGAGAATTTAATGCAACGGATTCAATGGCTTCTTTTCTAGAAATTGCTTCTATTGTTTCGTATCCTTTCGCCTCCAATGCAATACGAAGCATTTTCCGAATGGCGCTATCATCATCCACAAGAAGAATCAATTCCCTTAGCATAGTATTTCTATACTATGCTAAGAACGGTATGTCAATGAGAAAGCTTGCGCCTCCTTCTTTTCGATTCATCGCTTCAATACTTCCGCCATGTAACTCAACAATAGACTTAGAAATGGCAAGCCCGAGGCCAGTGCCAATTTTTCCCGAAGATTCCCCTCTATAAAATTTCTGAAAAATACGAGAGGAGTCAAGAGGAAGGCCACTGCCATTATCTTCTACGATCCATTGCAAACTGTTTCCATCTCTTTCCAAGGAAATCCATATTATGGAACCTGCAGGCGTATACATACATGCATTATACAAAAGGTTAAAAATTGCATGTGAAAAAAGTACTCGATCCAATTCGATTGGCAAATCGTTATCATTCAAATTGATTTTTATCAAATGATTTGTCTTATTTTTTCCTAAATAGGAAATTGCATCCTGAATGACATCAGATGGATGAACTTTTTCTTTCTTTAAAGTTAAATATCCTGATTCAATCCGACTGATATCCAATAGATTTCCGAGAAGTAAGTTCAATACAAGAGAACTTTCCTGAATTTCTTCTAAGAGCGCCTTTCGTGCAACAGTATCCGATCCAATCTCAGGATCGAGCAAAGCTGATGCAGATCCTTGTATTGATGTCAGCGGAGTTTTCAATTCATGTGATAAAGAATTAAAAACTAAATTGTATAACTTCTCAGATTCTTTTAATAAAAAATTCTTTCTTGAATCTTCTGATAGTATATCCCGATCCAAAGCTAAGGCAACTTGATTTGCCACCGTATTCAAAAGAATTTCCTGCTCTAAACTTGGTTCCGTGTTTGTTTTCACATTAATCACACCGGTGATCCCGCCAGGAGATAATAACGGATAAAATGTTGTATTGGATAATGGCAGAGTCTCCGTATATTTACCAGCTGGTTTCGCATTTTTAATGGTCCATGATGCCACAGCTAAATCTTTTGAATCCTCAATAATGGGAGTGAACTCTCCTCCTTGGTAAAAATGAAGATTTACTGGAAAAGGAAAAATACGTTTAATAAAGGAATCTCCCGTTTTGATGATCTCAGAAGCAGAAGAAGTTTTTGATAAATTTTGAGTGAGCTCATAGAGAATGGAAAGTTTTTCTTCTCTTGACCTAAGTTTAGATTCATTTTTTTTAAGCCTTGCCGTGAGTCCTCCATTGATGAGCGCAATCAACATAAAGATGATAAACATCAATGCATCTTCTAATTTAGAAATGTAAAAAGTATAAAGTGGCGGTATAAAAAGAAAGTTCCAAAAAGAAGCTGATAAAATAGCGGCGAGTAAAACCGGACCCCGACTAAAAAACATCCCGAGCACTGCTACATAAAATAAATACAAAATCGATATAGTCCAATACCCAATATAAGAAAGTAGGAATGAATTGAATAAAGTTACAAGTGATGTAAGAGCAAATACTGCAGCGTATTGTCGAATCCCAGAAGACGGGATTAACTTTTTATAAAAGTCAAATTGAAACGACCTGTTATCAAAAAAAGGAACGATGATAATTTCCACATCGCGAAGTTGCTTAATGATCTTTGAAGAAATATTTTTTTGAAATAAACCATAAAAAAAACTTTTTTTTGCTCCCCCTATCACCAAACGGTGAATTCGTTTTTCATGTACAGCAGCCAATATCCCAACAACTGGATCAGACTCATAAGAATGAACCACTTCTGCACCTAACTCTTTTGCAAAACGAATATGTGCCCGGATGGAATTTGCAGAGTCCAAATTTCGATCTTCTTCATTCTCAGAAAAAACCGCATATAATTCGGAGTTTCTCTCCAAAGCCAATCTTTTTGCATTCCTGAGAAGTGTTTTTGAATGAGGACTCGCTGAGATAGCAACCATGATCCTTTCTCGACCTTGGGGCATTCTTTTTTCCACATACTTTGCCGTATAAGTTAAAGATAATTCACGAAGGTAAGTAAGATTTTCCTTTCTAAAAAAGTTCTCTTTTGCCGAAATTATTTTTTCTGGTAAATAAACTTTCCCTTCTGATAATCTTTTTAATAATTCATCAGGAATAATATCAATTAACACCAATTCGTCGGCTCTCTCCAAAATACTATCCGGAATGGTTTCTTTTACCGGGCTTTGGATGATTTTCTCAATAGAATCGACTTGGCTCTCTAGATGTTGAACATTAACCGTAGAAAGCACATGAATCCCGGCATCAAGTAGTGAAAATATATCTTGGTATCTTTTTTTATTTATGGAACCAGGAATATTGGTATGGGCCAACTCATCAACTAACACATAACTTGGTTTTTCCTTCAGGATTCTTTCAACATCCATTTCCTCCCATACTTTCCCTCGATACTCTATTTTTTTCAATGGTATCCATTCGAGGTCTTCAATCAATACCTTGGTATCAACTCTTCCGTGGCTTTCTACTATGCCAATCCTAACTTCTTCCCCTTCTTCCTTTAAATGGTGAGCCTCGGTTAACATGGCGTAGGTTTTACCCACACCGGGAGACATCCCAAAATAAACCTTTAGAATTCCTTTTTTCTTCGACTCTTCTTGGTTGGCTATTGAGAGAAAGTCTTCCGGACGTTTTCCGTCATTCATGATTCATCTGTTTCCAGGAAAAATTTAATTTAGTAACATTGACTCGTTCACGACCCATAAAACCAAAAAGTGGATATTCCGTATGTTTCAGAATCAATTCATTTATTTTATCCAAAGGAACATTTCCCTCCTTCTCGAGAACTTTCGCCTGCTCATATGCACAAGTGGGTGTAATATGCGGATCTAACCCAGAACCAGATGTATAGAGTAATTCTTTACATCCATCTTTACTAATACCCGCAGTTTCCAATTCGAGGATTCGTTTCTCAACTAAATTCTTTAAATCCATACTAGAAGGACTTAAATTGGATGCACCACTTGGAATAGTTGTATAAGTGACTGCACTTGGGCGGTAACGAAACATTGCTTTTGATGTTGTGTTTTGGGCTAATAATTCAGAACCAAGGACTTTTCCTTTTTCAACTAACAAACTTCCATTGGCCTTAAAAGAAAAAAATGAAGATGCTATTCCCGTGACCGCAAGTGGATAAAAAAATCCTAATATTAACAAAGATAAAAATCCGAACCGAATCGCTATCTCCCATTGATTTAATGGTTCATTCGATTTCATTAAAATCCTCCTGATAAAATTAAGTCGATAAGTTTGATTCCGAAAAAGGGAAAAATCATTCCTCCCCCTCCGTAAATAATAAAATTTCGAAGTAAAGCTTGATCTGGAGACTTTGGCACATACTTAACACCGCGAAGAGACAATGGAATGAGGGTTGGAATCACAAGGGCATTGAAAATCACCGCAGAAAGAATTGCATTGTCCGGATTAGATAACTGCATGATGTTTAATGGAGCTAAGGGTAAAAACAAGGCAGGGAGGATAGCAAAGTATTTTGCTATGTCATTGGCGATACTAAATGTGGTGAGCGCTCCTCTTGTCATAAGAAGTTGTTTTCCAATTTCTACAATTTCGATGAGTTTACTTGGATTACTATCCAGATCTATCATATTACCAGCTTCCCTAGCAGTTTGTGTTCCTGTATTCATGGCCACACCCACATCAGACTGAGCAAGGGCCGGTGCATCATTCGTTCCATCCCCGATCATAGCGACCAAATATCCGTTTGCTTGTTCTTCACGAATTCGTTTTAGCTTTGCTTCAGGTGTAGCTTCAGCTATAAAATCGTCCACGCCAGCTTCTGCAGCGATGGCTGCCGCTGTGAGTGGATTGTCACCAGTAATCATAACAGTTCGAATTCCCATCCTTCTCAAATAAGCAAATCGTTCCTTTAGTCCCCCTTTCACAATATCCTTCAATTCGATAATGCCCAACAATCGATTTCCTTCGGAAACAAGAATGGGTGTGCTTCCCTTTCTTGCTACTTCATCTGAGATCGTTTGGATGGTTTGAGGAATAGATCCACCTAACGATTCGATATGTTTTCGAATGGCTTCAAAGGCTCCCTTCCGAATATTACGAATTTTCTTTCCATTCTCTGAAATCTCAACTCCACTCATCCGAGTCGAAGCAGAAAAGGGAATCCAATTTACTTCTAGAGATTTTAAGTTTCTTTCACGAATCGCATATTTTTGTTTGGCGAGCACAACAATGGATCTTCCTTCTGGGGTTTCATCTGAAAGTGAGGAAAGTTGTGCCGCATCTGCTAACTCTTCTTCTGCAATACCCTCTGACGGATAGAACTTATGTGCTTCCCGATTCCCTAGAGTAATCGTACCAGTTTTATCTAACAACAATACATGAATGTCGCCTGCGGCTTCCACTGCCTTTCCACTTTTGGCAATAACATTATACCGTATTAACCGTTCCATTCCAGAAATTCCAATGGCACTGAGTAAGGCCGCGATGGTAGTAGGGATTAAACATACAAACAATGCAAGCCATACGGAGAAATGGAAATTCCAATTTTGTCCCAATTGGTTTCCAACGAAGTTGGCAACTGGGATCAAAGATAAAACTCCCAATAAGAAAAGGATTGTGAGAGCAAAGAGAACAATACCGAGTGCCACTTCATTGGGAGTTTTTTGTCTAGTGGCTCCTTCAATCATTGAGATCATCTTATCAATAAAACTTTCCCCAGGTTTCGTTGTGATTTTAATATACAAATGATCTGAGATCACTCGAGTTCCACCAGTGACAGCAGATCTGTCTCCACCACTTTCACGGATAACCGGGGCCGACTCTCCTGTCACTGCCGATTCATCCACACTGGCAATTCCAGATATTACTTCCCCATCTCCAGGAATCGTAAAACCGGCTTCAACAAAAACAATATCATTGATTTTTAATTCGTTAGAAGCTATCTCAATAAAAACCTTATCCCCTATTGATTCTACTTTTTTTGAGATTGTTGAGGACCTAGTTTTTCGTAAATTATCGGCTCTGGCCTTACCTCTACCCTCAGCAATACTTTCCGCAAAGTTTGCAAAGAACAATGTTAAAACTAACCAAAAGAAGATGGGAAGTTCGTTATGAAACGAAATCCCGGAAAACCAATAGTATAGGATTTGTAACCAGAGAATCAAGGTACCTACCCAAACAGTGGCCATCACTGGATTCGAAAATGCATTTTTCGGAGAAAACTTTTGTAAAGCATTCCAAAACGAAACATTCAAAAGTTCCTTAGAGATCAAATTTTTAGAATTTACCATATGTTCCTCTTAAAAGAAAATTCCCTTCCCAATTAATAACTGTTCCAAGATGGGGCCGAGAGCCAAAACGGGAAAAAAAGACAGACCACAAACAATTAGGATCACACTGAAAACTAAAGTTCCAAATAACAATGTATCCAATTTAAAATTTCCATCAGAAGACTTGGTTGTAACCTTTCCACCCAAACTCCCGGCCACAAAAACTACCGCATAAATCACACTAAACCGTCCAACTAACATCGAAAAACCGAGTGATAAATTCCCCCAGTAGGAATCAGCGGAAAATCCCGCAAAGGCAGAGCCGTTATTACCAGCAGCAGAACTGTATGCATATAGAATTTGTGATAGGGCATGCGGTCCTTTCGCAGTATACCCCGAGTCTAAAAATATCGTGATTGTAGTTCCGACTAATATACAAACGGTAGGGGCAAGGATTCCAAATAGTGTCCATTTGATTTCAAAACTTCCTATTTTTTTCCCAAAGTATTCGGGAGTCCGACCAGTCATGAGCCCTGATAAAAACACTGTGAGGATTAGAAATAGAAACATTCCATACATTCCAGTACCAACTCCTCCAAAAATAATCTCACCTAACATCATTTGAAAAATAGCAACTCCACCAGCCAATGGTGAATAACTGTCGTGCATGGAATTGACAGAACCATTGGAAGCGGCAGTCGTAGAGGACAACCAAAGTGTGGATTCCGTTAAGGTAAACCTCGTTTCCTTACCCTCCCAAAAACCGGCGTGATTCCATTCCGAATCATAAACACCAACAAAACCTAAGATAAAAAAAGCCAACATCACAAAGAAAATAACCCAAGCGTGACGAAATGAATTTGTGATTTTGCCGTATAAAAATACGCATGAAGCTGGCAAAAAGAGAATCGAAAACATCTGAATGAAGTTTGATACAGGAGTTGGATTTTCAAATGGATGAGCACTATTCACTCCAAAGAAACCTCCCCCATTCGTTCCAATTTGCTTGATAGCAATTTGTGATGCGGCAGGTCCTAAGGGAATGGTCTGAGAAAGTCCATCAATTCCCAAAGTTTGTATTGGCTCTTGGAACGATTGAATGACACCTTGGCCTAGAAGTAGGATGGCGACAAAAAACGAAATGGGAAGGAGGATATAAAAGGTAGAACGAAATAAATCCTGCCAGAAATTTCCAAATTTAGTTGTCGAAGAAGATACAATTGATCGACTTACAAAAGTTAATACAGATATTCCAACTCCAGCACTGAGAAAGTTTTGTGGAGTGAGTCCCGCCATCTGTGAAAAATTACTAAGTTGACTCTCTCCAGAATAAGCCTGCCAGTTCGTATTTGTGATAAAGGAAATGGCAGTGTTTAATGCTAAATCCCAATCCATTCCAGAAATACCAAGTGAATTCATAGGTAAAAAATTTTGGTATCTTAGGATTACAAATAAGATCACTCCTCCTAGAAAATGAAACACAACCATACTGTTTAGGTATTGTTTTGGTGTTTGAGGCGGGGGATCACCGGAGTATAGGAATCGGTGGAATATAGATTCCAAGGGTAAAACCTTTGCATTTAATACAAAAGCCATATAATAACCGACAAAGGGTGAAACCAGTATCAGTAACCCAATATAAAAAGGAAAATAGAGTAACTCAACCATAAGTAGATTTTCTCATGGTTTATGCGAATCGTAAAGGGCCAGTGCCTTAAGGGATAAGATTAAGATATTAAGAAAGGATTAAGATTTTTCCTCATTCGAAAATGGAAAATAAACCATGAGAGCCCATAACAAAATGAGAAAGACAAAGAATAAAAAAGAATAAACCCCTTTGGTAAACATTTCCGAATCCATCGGTCCTCGCCAAACAAGAAACACCGAATCCTTCGCAAGAGGAAGTTCTTCCATATCCCAAACTGGTTCTAACAAAACCACCCCTCCTGTATACAAACTGGAAAGACTACATTTAAGATCTCCCTTGGAATAACAAATAGCATATAACGAAGGTTTGATTTCTCTACCAGAGATAGCACGAATGCGTTTGTATTGAAAACGAATCACAGGCCCATACACGGCCCCACCAGATCTACGCCGAACAAGAAGGGGAGAACGAAACTCACCAGCGTCTACATCATCCAAATAAAAATCTCGGAGAAACAAATACCTGTAATCCAGGTAATGTGGTACCTCTTCCGGAAGGACTTCCGTTTTTGCAGTGATCCCCAAGTAATACCCAATGGAATCCCCCAAAAACAAAATGGAATTTCCTCCTGCAAGTAAGGACAAAAAAACAGCTAATAAAATTTTGAAACCTGTTTTCTTGGAAAGTAGGATTCCCAAAAACAAAACGGGTAAAAATAAAACAAGGATGGCCCAAACAGAAATCGAAAGTGGGAAAAAGGCTCCGAACGGAAGTAATAAAATTCCAAATCCCAAAATCAGAGAAAGGCCCATCCAAAAAATAAAAAAAGAAGACGCAGGTTCCCCATTTGGTTCTGGTTTTTTTCTGTTTTGATTTTCTACAAAACCAACGAACATCCGTTACTCCTTAACTTCAAATGAACTGCGAATGGTTTGCCAATAAAGGTCTGCCGTTTCTTTTTCTCGTTTGGGATAAGACAAGGAAAGAAAGTAACCGCGAGGTGCGTTATAAAGATAATACTCTTTCATTTCCATTTCAACTGAATTTCCAATTTCATCTACCTCGGTCCATTCACTCAAATATTCCGATTTTGATTCCGTCCTTTTGAACCCGAGTTTCCGAATTTGGGTGGGTGTGAGAGAACGCATGGAATCCCAAAAACGAAAGTAATTTTTGGTAGTTCGCAGAGGTCTTGTTTTATCGAAACTAGAACCAATGGATAAAATGATTTTAGGAAGGTTTTTCTTTTTTTTACCGGAGGTTTGGAGTTTTAAGGCTTCATCCCATTCTGTTTGGCCTGCAGGTAAATAATTGGAAAGAAATTGGACAAAACGTACCATCCGGTAAATGGAATCTCTGTTTTCCCCGTAAATCCCAAGTCGATTCCCATACAATCCCTCGTAACGTAGTCTTGAGGGAAGTCGGATTCGATAACGAAAGGATTCGGATTCTAAAACCAGGGACTCTTTGGGTTGGGAATCACCCACATAACATCCATAAGGTTCGCTCACCAAATCCAAAGGGATGGTTTGGTCTGACCATTCATTGGCCGCTCTGTTTGTAATTTCATTAGAACGGATGAGCCAATTCGGGAAAAATCCAGGTTCTTTTTCTAATTTCAATCGGTAACAGAGATGGATTCCTTTCCCAAGAAATACGACTTCTTTTTCCTTACGAACCTCGTATAAAGATTCCAACTCTTTTGCGGCAATGTCGGCCTCATCACCCACAGGAAATTCTTTATAGTATTCATCATCGATGAGAAACCGCATCTGTCCCGATGGAGAAACCAAATAGTTTCGACCATGGGCATCTTTTTTTTTGACTGTGGATTGTTTGTTTTTAAATTCGGAAAGGAAACGATGGAAACTACGACTCTCCTCTTCTTCCGCATCGGGTATCCAAGGTTTTTGTAAGAGAGGATCAACAATGATTTTAGAATTTGGTTCTGGAATTAGAAAAGAAAAAGGAGAAAGGATTAGGACGAGACTGATTCCTATTTTTAGCAGTAAGTGAGAAAATAGAAGAGAGTGCTTCTCCCCTAACATGAATTATGCCTGGTATTTGGATTGGATAAAGTTCAGTGCCATAGTGAAGATCTTAGAAAAATCCTTTTTATGGTTTTCATCTGTCACCCTAGACAAAATCCCCTTGAGCAGAGTTTGCACTTGTGTGTAATTCGGAACTTCAAAAAAAGCTTTTTGGATGTATGGCCAAGCCATCTTCACCATTTGCATAAACTCAGGACTTCCTTTTTTGAATTCCTGAATCATACGATCTAACGTCAGTTTAACAACCTGGAAGTTTTTAATTTTTTTAACAATTCCAACTAAAACTTCACGACTCAAGTCAGATTTGGAACTCATCATTTGGAATAAAGAATTCCAATCCACTGGTTCATTTTTTTGTTCTTTCAGAACTTGGGTGCGTAAAGAGACGACTGCCTTTTCAAATTCAGAAAGACCACGTAGCCAATTCTGGTATCCCACTTGGTCCGCTTTGGTTTGGTATCCAGTAATGGTCTGCACCAGATCCATAAATTCTTTGACACTAAAAGATTCTAACCGTTCCAGATTCGGATCAATCGCAGCGGCTGGTTCTGGTTCTTCAAAATCAACATCGATGTCTTGCGAGAAGTCATCATCGTCAGTATTTGTATTGGAGTTACTAGATCCGCTAGCAGAAGAATCAGAATCATCAAATTCTAAATCTTCAATTTCGTATTCTTCCGAAGAAGTTGGTGTTCCGTTTTTTGAGGATGGTTCCGGGATGGGATTGTCTTTGGGGTCTGGACCGATTCTTACTTCTAAGAGTTCTCCAGTCAGATTTTCAGCAAAGGTTTCTACAATTTCCAATAGAATGGATTTGTCTTTTTCGACAATGAGGGATTGTTTTTTGGCAACGGGTACGGGAGGAGCATTGGCAACTGCCAAGGCATCGGTGAGAGAGACTGGTTCTTTTTCTGACTCCGCGCTTGCTGGCATCGAAAGGGCTGCTTTGGCAGATTCTGCCATAAGACCCTTAGGTTCGATGATCTCCCCCGTAAGAGGATTTTCAAGGACTGTTAAAATTCCTTTTTGAACAAATACAAAGTCTTTGGGGTGAGTGACTTGCAACTTCTCGACGATTTCTTCCGCCACAGAGGAAAAACTAGGAGCCGGTGCATTTTCGAGTTTGTCCAACTCTTGGGCTTTTAGTTTTTCCTGTACTTTGTTTAAAACTTCTATAAAGTTAGTATTGAGATAAGCAGAAACTTCATTCTGCGGAACACCTAACATAGTCGCAAATTGCGGGAGGTGTTCAAAGAACTGGTCGGTCTTTTTGATATTCCCCGTCATGTAGGATTTGATCTGTTTTGCGACCTCTTCCACCTTACCCGGGTCCATTTTCCTAGCTTTGAGTAGTTTTTTGAAAATATCGATATGGGCGTGGAAATAGGATAAAAATTCCCCGTAAGCGGTGAATTCAAACTCTCCGTGCGCTTTTTTTTCTAAAACCTTTTTGGAACCGTCTGACATAGTAGAATCTCATCCAATGCATAGGAAAAGTCACAAGGGTCAAGATTTTTACGAACCGATTGACGAAATGCAGGGAGAACGGAGTTTAGGAATATGAATCGTTTGTTCGTTTTGGTAGTGTTGTGTTTTGTCATGATCTTCTCTACATCTTGCACAAAGAGAGAAGACAAAACTGTGGAAAGAAAC
The DNA here is from genome assembly GCF_016919165.1 of Leptospira chreensis. Lineage (GTDB taxonomy): Bacteria > Spirochaetota > Leptospiria > Leptospirales > Leptospiraceae > Leptospira_A > Leptospira_A chreensis. The sequence continues at coordinate 56,830 of NZ_JAFFPS010000057.1, read as the reverse complement.
CTAATGACTTTCCTTTTGACTTGTACGGGAGGAAGCCTCGAGGCCTGTAATGCGGGTTGCGCTGCCAAATATCCAGACGTTACGGGAGATAATTACCCAGCAGCTTCTACATGTTTTAGCGCTTGCACGACCAATTGTAACTTATCCACTACCTTACTTCTACTCACCAATTAGAAGCAAAGGTAAGGCATGCAGAACTTTAAGTTCCGTATGCCAGGAAACTTGCGGCAACAATGCCTGCAGTTTCTGTACGGAGCACCCCACCCGGGAGAGTCACTTTCGGGATCTTGTTTTTTTCCATCCAATCTTCTTCGTCTGCATGAAACCCACCCTCAGGTCCAATCACAGGAATTTTTCCAAGGATTTGACTTGTACGAAAGATCTCGGACTGATGAGGATGAAATACCACCAAACTCTCTTTATGTGAATCCATCCATTCTGCTGCAGGTTCAATAGAAAGTGTGAGAAGTTCAGTTTGTTTGGACTGAGCGGCCGCTTCCTTTACGATTTTTTCGGCCCGTTCTAAATTGAATTCTTTACGAATGGAATGACGAAAGACAAGAAAAACGACAGCATCAAGTCCAATCTCTGTTACCTTTTGTAAAAAAAAATCAAAGCGGTTCCCTTTCGGTAAAGCAATCGCTACGGTTTTCCTTTCTGTTTTTCTAGGCCCTTGCGTTTCGTCTAAAAATTTTAGTTCTTTGGATTGAGGAGAAAATTGGTAATCATAAAGCCCACCCACTCCATCTCGAATTTGGATGGTGGTTTCTTCCTTACTCAGTCGTAAAGCCCGAAGGTGGGCCATCTCTTCTGGACTCAGGGAGATCGTAGGTTTTTTAGAAAACCCGGTGCGAAAAAGAATCAAACCAGGTTCTAACAAGAGTTTAACGGCTTAGGTTATCGACGGCAAACAAAGAAGCATCCGGATTTACGGATTTGTCCACTTCCTGGATTTCCCAAACCGTGATACTACCTGTATTCAAATCTAACATCTCAAGCCGTGAAGCTTTTTGAATCTCTTCCACTTTCCCGGAAGTTTCTTTTACTTTCACAGGTCCGTATTTTAAGTTTAAGGTTTTGAATAGAATCCCGTCCCGGTCATGAAAGTCGACACGGTAGGGTTTTAGGTCTTTTTTGCCCACAAGGAGGACTAACTTTTTATAAAAGTAAGGAAGGATGGGTTTTAGAGAAATGCGATAATACACCTCTCCCCCAATTTCCAAATCAGCATTTACAAGCGGGTTGTAGTTGGCCTGATAAGAATATCCAGAAAGATCCACATAGAAAAATCCAGTTCCCATCAGGGCTTCATACTTTTCATCATCTGTTTTTCGAAAGAGTTTTGCACTGAGAACATTGAAGAAAAAAACATTTTCCCCTTCATCTTTGGTGAGGAGTTTGGATTCCAATCCCCTACCCTTTCTATCGAATAAAAGAAGTGCATCTTCTCCATTGAAAAACCGGTTGATTTTCCAAGTTTCCGAAGTTCCATTCCTACGAATGAGAACGTAAGTTCCTTTCACAAGGCCTTTTCCGAAATCCATTTCTCGGTCAAGCCTTGCCAAAAGTTCCTGCGCCGACAAACTGGTATCAGGTGGCGCTTGTGCTTCTAACGAAATAAAACTAAAAAAGAATATGAAGATCCAAAGTTTTCGCATGTAAAGTTTTTATTCCGCTCTCATAGAAGGTTTTGTGTAAGAATACAAACCGTGAACACTACCTTGTGCTTGGGCCGATTCCGTCCTTCGTTCAAAACGAAGTTTTCCTTCCCGTAACGCTTTATGTATATCTTGGATGTTTCTAAATCCCATATCTTGGAAACTTTGTCTGAGTCCTTGCACAAGATAAGGAATGAGGTTGAGAACTGATCCTTTATCCACAACGTATCCGGAAACACCTTGTGCGACTTTGATCTTTTGTGACTCGGAGAAGTACCGTTTGTCTCCACCTTTACTCATTGCTTCTAAACTTGCCATTCCCCGGTATTTCTTTAGACGAATTCCATTTTCATAAAAATACTCACCAGGTGCTTCTTTTGTTCCTGCAAACATAGAACCCATCATACACATAGAAGCACCAATCGCAAGAGCGTTGGCAATGTCCCCAATATTGGAAATACCACCGTCAGCAATCACAGGAACTCCATGTGCTTGTGCATACTCCGCTGTTTTGAAAACAGCTGTTGCTTGCGCACGACCCACGGCCATTGTATCTTGAGTGATACAAATGGAACCGGGTCCCATACCAATCCGAAGTCCATCCGCACCCGCGGCAATGAGGTTTGCTGCTTGTGCTTTGGTCACGACGTTACCACCGATCACATCAATACTTGGAAAATTGGATTTGATCCATTGGATCATTTCCATTTGGTAACTGGAATTTCCTTGAGCGGAATCAATGATGATGACATCCACTCCAACACCAGCTAGAGCCGCCATTCGATCACGTGACTCAGGTAAGGTGGAAAGGGCCGCACCCACTCGCAGTCTCTTTTGATCGTCTTTGGAAGATTGAGGGAATTCTTTATTTTTTTTCAGGTCACTGCGACAAATCAGTGCTACAAGTTTGCCTTGTTTGTCTACTAGAGGGAGTTTTCCCTTTTTGCTAGTTCTTAAAATATCGTTGGCTTCCAGTAAACTAATCCCAACATTTGCGGTGATCAGTTCCGTAGTCATCACCTTACCTAGTTTGATATTACGATCTTTTTCAAAATCCACATCGCGGTTGGTAACAATACCAACTAACTTAGTATTGGCGGTTCCATCTTCAGTGATGGGAATCCCACTAAACCCGTATTTTTCTTTGACAGCATCCAAATCAGCAAGTGTATGTTCAGGAGAGAGAAGGATTGGATCTTTGATGAATCCATTTTCGTATCGTTTTACTTTACGAACGAGATCTACCTGTTCGTCGATACTGTTGTTATAATGTATAATTCCGATTCCGCCCATAAGTGCTTGTGCGATCGCCATCTCGGACTCAGTGACTGTGTCCATGGGCGAACTCATAAGAGGTCTTTTGAGTGAAATATTTTTGGAAAGTTTGGTTTCTAGTTCTACATCGCTCGGGTTAAAGTCTATATAACCGGGTAGAACTAAAAAATCCCGATACGTGAGTCCCATGTTGACCGAGAAGAGCTCTTGTCCACTGACTCCGTCGAGAAGCTCCGATCCTGGTAGGGGTTGATTTGACATAATTATCCTTCCTTTTTCTACTTTAGGTAAGAAAACTCTCCGTGCAAGAGAATTTCAGGAGAAATTTGTCCGATATTAGTAAGTAACGACCTTTTATGGATACACTAGAAAGAAGTAAGCGATCTTTGGATGTTTTTTCCGACACTGAAAAAAAACTCCATGTTTTGACGAAATTTTTATTAAACCAAGAATTGAGTTTAAAAGACAATATCCATACCGGAGAGAGTTGTTTTTTAAAAAAAGTTTCTGCAGACGGGAACAAAATCCTAGTCAGCGTACGTCCAACCATGTCCCTCTCTGTGGGGCAAAAAATCACTCTTTATAAAATTCTAGGAAGATACCTCCACCTAGAATGCACCGTCGAACAAGAAAAGGCGGAGTCTCAATACGTTTTACACTTAGATAAAATTGCGATCGCCAAAAAAGACAGAGAAAGTTCCAGGATTCCTGTTCCTCCTGGTTCCGCTTGGATCACCAATGTGGTCTCCAGCAAAGCAAAAATCGAAACAGATATGTTCCATGTTCCCACAGCAGTGAAGGTAAACTTCCAGGATTATGAAACAAAGTTAAAGAACTCGGTTGATTTTATTAAAATTTCCACCTTTAACTCGAGCGAAGACAACGAAATCATCCGCCAAATCAAAAAAACGAAGAAAGGCCTACTCCTTGAAGATGCGACAGATAAAAAATGTTACGAATCTTCACCTAACGAAGACTTTTTGGTATTTTCGGAAGAAATCGAAGAAGATATCGCGAAAGAAATCAATAACAAACGAAACCAAAAAATCAAATCCGAACTCATTTTACCCATTCTCTATCTAACTGATGAAGAAGAATCCATCCCCATTGGTTACATCCAGATGCAAAGTAAAACAGAAACCTTTGATTTACTGAAAGCTATGGAAATGAAAACTGTATGTTTTGAAATGGTGGACCGGATTCGTCATTCCAATATGATTAAGTCGGATGGAAAGTTCCCGGTGATTGATATTTCTGAGGGAGGATTGAAAGTGATCGTAGACCATCCTGATTTAATGCAAAGCCTTCCCAAACTTTCTGGATTTCAGTTTGATATATTTTTTAAAATGCAATCACCTCTCACCGCTTTTGGAACCATTAAAACGATTACCAAAAACCATGAGGGTCACCTAACAGTGGGTCTTGCGATTGCAGGTCACTCCTCTCGTTCGGGTGAGAAAAAAAGATTTTTAGAAAACGTAGAATTCTTTCGCAAACAAACCCTAAAACCTTAAGTCAAAGTTCCCCATAACCCAAAACTTCCATAGACCACTTTTCTTCTAATTTCCGAGAAGAAAAGGTAATGGCCTCTGAATCCATTTCTTCTTTGAGAAATGCAAAGTCGGAGGCATCGATTTCTTCTCCTTCGATCAAATAGAAAGCTTCCTTAGATGGATCAATACTGCGAATTCGATTTGTAGGAATGGTTTCATAAATGAGAAATGATGTCGAATCCAACTCTCGGTCTCGCCAGTTTTTTAATTCGGAATGGTTTCCATCGAATACAAAAACCAAACGGTGTTGGAGGTTTTCACCTCTATGGGCAAGGGTTCGAGAAAGATAAGAATTTCGTTTGGTTTCCAAAATAGAAACAAGTTTTGTCATCTCTTTGGGTTTCGGAAGAGAAACCAAAGGCAAAACAAAATCCACGGTACAAAAAGGTTCGGCCGTGATTCGTTCCTCGATCAGAGAAAGAATCCGAGAAAGGTCTTTTGAAAGATCTTCTGTGTGGAACCAAACACTGTGATGGCGACTCCCCGACCAGGAAGACAAACTGGATTCTGAAACGAAGTTTTTTCCGGACGCAGAATGATTTCTAGAATCAGTGAATGCGATATCGATACGATCGTTTTTTTTGGATAAGGCAGCACATAAAAACGGTCTTGGGAATTCATCCAACCTTCTTTCAAGTAAATCTTCGGCAAAGTATAAGGACTCTGTCAAATCACGAGGACTAAAAGTGGGAGTTTGGATGATGCGGTATGGGGGTGTTGGCATAAAGGAAAGTCCTTCTTTTTCGGCATCCCTACGCATCGCCGTTCCCGGAAGGACAGACAATGGAAAGGCCTGCACCCATTCTCCCAGTCCATGTTCTAAAAAGAAATGGATTCCTCTTTCCACATCATCGGGTTTGTCCCCGGGGAGTCCAATGATGAGATCAAGTAACAACTCCATCCCTTCTCCGGCAAGCATCTTGGCCACTTCTGCTACTTTATGAGGGCTGCCGTAACGTTTGACTCGTTTTAAGGTTTCTTCATTTACTGATTGCAGTCCCAGTTCCACACGAGTAAATCCCGCCTTACGGAGTTTAGTTGCCAGTTTCGGTGTCACACCTTCCGAACGTAATTCGGCAAACATAGACATACTTCCATCCGAATTCACTTCCGCAATGGCATCTAAAAAATTTTCAAAGCCTGGTCTATGGTTGAAAGTGGGATCTAAGAATACAAGTTCCTTGGCACCCTTCTCTTTTAAGTTCGAAATCAATCGAATGGTTTCTGGAATGTCTAAGGTGCGGAGATTCTGTGAAGATTTAGGATAAAAACAATAAGTACACTGTGATTTACAACCACGCACCGTTTCTAAATAAGTGGAACGTCTGGGATCCACTTGCAAATGTCCAGTGGTATAAGGAGAAGGAAAGTCAGTCAAAGGAAAGTCTGCTGCCGCTTGTTTTCCAAAGGAAGTGAGAGATCCGTTATCTAAACGGTAAGCCACATTCTCTAAACCTTCCAAGGAAGACTTAGAAAGTAAGGCGCGCATCAAAGAACGAAAGCTATGTTCTGCCTCGCCGGATACAGCAATGTCATAACCCTCTTCGCTTAAAACATAAGGGTTGTCTTCATTGACCTCGGGTCCACCGATAAGAATGGTTGTTTCTGGATTTCGTTTTTTAACTTCTCTTGCAATATAAAGACTACGTTCTGTGTTCCATAAATAAAGAGAGAGTCCGAGAAAATCAGGTCCTTCTTTGGCAATTCGGTCAATGAGTTCCCGGTCTCCCAAAGAATCGGTATCTTCTGGAGAAACGACATAAGGACTCACCCCAAGGACTGGATCTTCTTTGGATTCGAGGCAACTCGCCAAACTAGCAGCTGCTAAAGGAACGTTTCCGGTGGCTGCATAGTAGGATGGTGGCGGAACTGGTAATTGCAAAAATTGTATTTTTGCCATATCTTCTGCCAGTATCCACCGAGAGAGGGATTTTCGCAAAACCTTTCAGGAACGAGAGACCACCACATCGATAAATAAAATCAAGTTTTCAGAGAGGTTCCTCGCGAATGTCCGTAACATCATCCGTTCGGAAATGTCATGATACATTTGAGAGAGAGTCCAAGCATCTCGACTGGTTTTGGATTTGTGAAGGTGTTCAAAAAAATAAGGCCGAAAGGACCAGTTTTTACCTAAAAAGGAATAGTCCGGTTCCATTTTTCCGGACTGGTCCCGCGAATAATTGGGTGAGACCTGGAATCCTAATGGGTTTGTGATGTACATCCGAAAGAAATTTCCATCTCCAAAAACATTAGTTTCAAAATCTCCCTTCCATTCCCAAATTCCATTGTCTTCGGTAAACCCCATCATGATTTCAGAAAGTTTGTCCTTCCAAAGGGTTTCCCATTCAATCTGACGATTCATCTCTCCTTGTTTGCGAGCATGAAAGTATTCGAGAGAGGACTGCATCTCTGTTCGGTATTCAAAACGTTTGGCAAAGTATGGTTCTGGTTTGGCAAAATAAAACCCTTGGATGTATCTGGCCCCATAGTTTAGAGCATTATAAAGTTCGTCTTCCGATTCAATCCCTTCAAAAAGAAGACTACTTCCGAGAGACTCACCTAACTTTGATAAATTGAGTAAAATCTCTTTGAAGTTTCTTGAGAAGGTTGACCTACGTAACATTTGTAAGTCGACTTTGATAATCTCTGGATGAAAAAGTCCAATCCGGTCTAAGTTACTGGCTTCCGATCCGGCATCGTCAACAGCAATCGAAAATCCTTCCTGCCGATACAAATTCAGAACCGGTCGCAAAAGTTCTAAGTTGTGAGGAAACCGTTCTTCGGTAATTTCAATGACAATCCGCTCCGGATCCACACCCACTTCTCTGACCATTCGAATGGTTTGCGGGAGTGCTGTTTCCAATTGTAAGAGAGCATGGTACATTACGTTCGGTGAAATATTTAAAAATAACTTGGTTTCGGGTGGTGCTTCTTTCGCGAACTTTTGTAAGGCAGCAAAACGAATTTCTTCGTCGACTTGTTTTTTAAGATAAAAGATTTCATCGTAACCAAAGGTTTGGGATAAAAAGAAATCTCCAAGACTGACAAGCCCTTCCGGTGTGGAAAGCCTTCCTAAAAGTTCGTATCCGTAAATACCAGTGGATTCGGACGAGAGGATGGGTTGGAAAACGGGAACGAGAGTTCCGCCAGACAACAAATCTTTCCATTCTCGTAAGAATTTATGACTTTCTCTTTCTGTGATCATAGATGGATACAGAATCTATATTGCAAGATCGGTACCAGTAAGCATTGTAGGGAATATTACTGCATTTTGCTTAAGAGAGAGGCATTAGAGAACAAAGTGGGGGAAAAAGAGGAAATGGTGCTTACTGAATAAGCAAAATGGTAAAAAAAAACCATCCAAGTTGCCCGGGATGGCTTCCGCTTTGAGTAGTAATTACTTAATGTCTCTAGCTCTTGTTTTGAAAGACTCATCCAATTTTGGCTTTTTAGAAGGTTTTGGTTCTTCCACAACTGGTGTTTGTTTAACTTCTTCAGAGGCACAGTTAATCATAAATACAGCCAAAAAAGCAATGATTAGGATAGACGAAATTTTTTTCATGTTTTTGCTCCTTAGACTAAATTGCCGAGTTTAGTAAATAAGTCGAGGAAAAAACGACCATTCTTATAATGGAGGGGATATGCCAAAAAATAATCAGTTCTTTGTATTTGAAGGGATCGATGGTTCAGGGAAAACCACCGTCTCTCGTTTGGTTTCCGAAACACTCCTTACAAAATCCATTCCTAACCTCTGGCATAGAGAACCCACAGACAGTGTGCACGGAAAAAAGATCAGAGAATTCTTACAAGGGAAACTCAAACTCACCAAAGAGGAACAAATTGAGGTCTTTATCGCTGACCGCGAATGTTCCGTGAATGAAGTCATCTTACCAACGTTAAAGGATGGCAAATCTATTGTACAAGATAGATATTATTTTTCCACCGCAGCCTACCAAGGTCGGGATGAGGAACATGCCGCTGACATTTTGTATAAAAATGAAGACAAAGGATTTCCAGAACCCAACCGTGTTTATTTTTTAGACCTCTCTCCTGAAGAAGCCCATGAACGCAGGACCGCTCGCAATGGAGAGAAAGAAGTTTTTGATGTGGATTCGGAACAAATTCGTATCTACCAAAACTATTTGGCAATTTTACCAGAGTCTACCATCTTCGTGGATGCGACAGCCGACCTGGATGAAGTGGTTGCCTTTTGTGTGGAAGACATTTTGAAATCACTCGGAGTGGAGTGATTTTTTTTCTACCATATACACCATCATATCGCCAATCTCAAACCATTTCACCGCACGATCCATCACCCACTTCCGGAGTTTGAAAAAAACACTCGCTCCGGGGCGAGTGGTCATCCCACTTCCATAAGTAAAGGAAACGGGACGTGCATACCCCAAATCCAAAAGTAGGTTTTTTAATCCCCGGTAAGAGTAATAATACAAATGCTCGGGAACATTCAAATACCGCCAGGTTAGTCCGGCGAGTTTCGCAAGGATTCCATACCGACAAGTGGATAGGATGAGGACTCCCCCCGGTTTCAAATGCTTTTGGATTTTTGCCAAAGTCTCTTTTGGCTGGTGCAGATGTTCGATGGTCGCCCAAAGGGTGATGGCATCAAACTGGTTTTGAAAAGTCGGATCCCAAGAAAGAAAGTTCTCTTGGAAGATATTTAAATTTAAAGTTTCGCGAGCAAAACGAACAGGGCCATCGGCAATTTCAATTCCATAGGCATCGTATCCCCTGTCTTTTTGGTAGGCCACAAAGTAACCCGCCGCACAGCCAATGTCCAAAGAAGAAAGTTTTTGAGTTTGCGAGAGAGGAGAGAGACGGTCCTTTTCCCAGGAAAAAAAATCCAAATCATTTAGGTTGAGTTGGAAAACACGAGAGATCTCTTTTCGTAATTTATCTGAGTAATAATTATCATACCCACGTTCTGTTCTTTGGGTAAAATAAGAATCATCATAGTATTTTTTGACATCGGCAAAACTGGGTTGTGGGTTCACTTGTACAAGCCCGCAAGACTCGCAAGCGACAATCGAGAAAGACTCACCGAGTGGACTTTCTTTGGTATAAATCGAACGGAAGCGGTTTTGTCCGCAGGTATTGCAAGGGATTAGTTCCACAGAATATCTATCGGACAGATTTGGAAAAAACGGAAGTAGTTAGGAATCGGATTAGGTGGAGAAAAAAAGCCAAAGCACAAAGAACCAGGATGATGCTTGAGGATGTGGGAAAGTAAATCAGTTCCCCATTTCGCTCCACTCCCACAAGAGAGATGAGAAACCCGGAGATGGTAGCAAAGACGGAAAACAAAGCACAAACTATGGTCAGTAGTTTCAAGGAACGAATGAGAGGAAGGAGAGCAAAAACAGGCAAAATCAAATGGGCAATGCTATAAAATGTTCCCAGTAAGTTTACAGCGACTGTGAGAGAGGCCGCAAGGATGATATAAAACAATAAGTCAAAAGGAAGGGGATTTCCCACTTGGATTTTGTATTCATCTCGATCAAAACTGATAAAAAGAAACCTTCGAAAGAAACTTAAGTAGAGGATAAAAAAGAAAACTGCGATATAGATTCCAAAGGAATCGGCCCGCACTTGGGAAGTTAAGATATCGCCAAAAAATGCTGCCATCAAATGGTTTTGTACATTCCCACCGAGAGCCAACATAACTTGCGACGCCGCAGAAAAGAATACAAATAGAATGCCGAGGATGACCTCTTCTTTCATCCCTCGAAGTTTTCTCACATACAAAAGCGGAAAGACCAAAATACAAGAAAACACAATGGGGAATATTTCTCCGGGCCACTCCATAAACAAGGATAAGGCGACAGAAAAAGTCACTGCTTGCGAAAGGGTGACTCCAAAGAATGTCATCCCACGGAGCACAATTAAGATTCCCAGAACCGATAGGAGAGCCCCAACAAGGCTACCCACTACCATTTGCGGTAAAAACAAAGTCCAACTAGAAAGAATATTAGTCATGATGGTGGCAGTTCGGAGGCCGTTCTCCACTGGTGATATTGTAGAGTTTCCCTTCGTCTATTTCGTAAATTTCATCAAACCCAAATCCCCAATCATGTTCCAAACTATGAGTGATAAAAAATAGAGAACGATTTCCTTCTCGCAGGTATTCGGACAAAACAGTTTGAAAAAGTTCACGGGCATTATGATCCAAAGAATCCATGGGTTCATCTAAAAATATCAAATTGGCTTTGGTAAGAAGGGAACGAAGGATGAGGACTTTTTGTAATTGCCCCCCACTACAAAGAGAAATTTGTTTTTTTAAAATGGAACTAACACCTGTTCTTTCAATGAGTGTCATATCTTCTTCAGAAAATTTCTTTTTGGGAAGAAAACTGAGGCCAATGTTTTTTGGCATGAGTAATACATCCTGCACACGCAAAGGAAATTCCAAAGACATTCGTTTGGCCTGGGGAACGTAGGATGTTGTGATTTCTTTGGAAAAGGAAATGGATCCGGAAAGTGGTGGCAAAAGATCTGTTAGAGTTCGAAAGAGTGTGGTTTTTCCAGCACCATTTCCCCCGACAAGGGCATAGGTTTTGCCGGAATGGATATGCAAATGAATGTCGGATACCACAGGAAATTCCTTTCGGTAACCCACAGACAAAAGATCCGTATGGATAAAGGTTTTGGTGTTATCTAAGCTATTTGGTTTTGTCGCTTGCATCACGTATTTTTTGTAACATCAACCGGAGTGTGTCTTCGTAAGTATTGGCTTCGGGAGTTCCCCCTACAGAGACAGGTAGTGTGACCACCACAGATCCCGGCACTTTTGACGACACATACTCAGCATACTTTGGATTGTGATAGGGTCCAATCAAGATAATTTTTATCTTTTCTGCTGTCATATAACTAATGACTTGGTCCATATAACGGACAGAAGGTGGAACTCCTGGACGTTCCTCGATGGTTAAGTTGGCATTGAATTTAAACCGAGAGGCCAAATAGACAAATTGGTCATGAAAAACGGCCACTTTCAGTCCAAAGTATGGTTCCATTTTTTTCATTTCTTCTTTTGTGAGTTGGATGAGGCGTTTTTTGAATGAATTAAAATTTCCTTCGTAGTATTCCCCATTCAATGGATCCACACGAGTGAGGGCATTTTTTATATTTTGAGCCATTTGGATGGCGTTGATAGGATCATTCCAATAATGAGGGTTTCCATAGATATGCATATCTCCCATGGAACGATCCATCATCACCGTAGGTTCACCAAGGATTTTCACTCCAAAGGAAGTGTCGCAATACCCAGGTTGTCCTTTTTGGATTTTGATATTGCGGGATTGTTGTTGGAGGTAAGGAATCCAACCAATTTCTAAATCCAGACCAATCACACAAAGCACATCGGCTTCACTCAGTTTCACAAGAAAGTCGGGCCTTGTCATTACAAAGTGTGGGTCATCGGTTCCGCGAATCATTCCCGAAACTTCGGCCCGGTCTCCGGCAATTTGTTCGGCAATGTATTTGATATCGGGAAGGCTTGTGACAAGGGATACTTTAGCCGAGAGAGTCTGGCCAAAAAAGAGGGAAAGAAAAAAACTAAAGAGGAAAAATGCGGATCTTTGTTTGGAAAACATTTTCTGTAACATAACTTACCTTTTGACTTAATAACTGTGTGCTGGGTGAGAGCCAAGCACTGCCACTGTTTGGATATAAAATCTGTATTCTCTTGTTTCTTCCTGCGAAGTGCGAGAATAGTCTTGGATGTAACGACGTTCGATGGATCCGCGTACCTTTCCAAATTCAGAACTATGGAAGGTCATTTGAAAGGACTGGGCTTCAATGGCGTTCTTTGCTGGATCCCCATTTTTATCCACAAGGGACTTGTCCGTAAAATAATCATAACGAAAACCCACAGACCACAATTGGTGGAATTTAAAATCAATGAATCCATAAGCTCCCCACTGGTCTTTTGTAGGAGCTTTGGTTTTTTGAAAAGTAACAGGATCCATACTGGAAGGAAACACTTCTTGTTGGTACCAAGCCTCTCCCATAAGCATTATCTCACTCAAATTAGACCGGTTCCAACGAAGGACTGCATCGGCCCCGTAAAGTAACCTTTGGTTTTTTCTTTCTGTTGTGGGTTCAAAACGAATCCCTGAAAATCCAAATTGGGTGCCCCAGTTGTTTCCAAAATAATAAAAATGTTTTAAGTGGGCATACATGAGTGGGTTATTTTTTTGAACTCCCGCGTCATGAGAGTGTCCCCATTTCCTTCCGTTCGTGGCACCTAACACAAGTTCTTGAGTGATGAGCTTCCAAGGAAATAAAATACTAAATTCGGCTCCTGTATCAATGGCCGATTCCCAACCGATAAATTTTTCGTGAACAATCGGTGTCATGGTAAAAGCGCGGTCATGGGCATGGATTTTATTGAGTCTACCCACATCGATAAACATCTGTCCTGCTTTCAGAGAAGTATTAAAAGGTAAAAAAGGAAATTGAACCCAAGCTTCGTGGACTTCAAAATTGTATTTACCGTTTTCCCCGTGGGCTGCTCCCACAAAAGTTCCACGCATCCACTGGTCAACGGCCCCGTTAAACCCAAATTCGGCGGTGCGGATGTCGAGTTGGTTGTCAATCCTCTCCCCTGTTCCCCGGGGTTTGTTTCTGTCCCAAGCACCCACGATGTCGAGGGCAGCATAAGCATCCATCATAAGGTTCTGTGCCGACCGGTTGACCTGTTGGTTGGATTGGACAGGAGAGGAGATTCCCCTGCTACCTTCCGTTCCCTTTTCTCGTTTTTCTTGGTCTTGTAAGTCTTTTTCTAAATCCGCTTCCCAATCAGAGCCAGTCGTATCCGTTTTGGATTGAGATACAACCGTAGCCTTTTTGTTAGCTGGTAATTTATTTTCTAATTCTTTTTCCCATTCCGTTGTCTCGGCAAAAAGAAGGGCGGAAAACAAAAGGGAGAGGATCACTCCCCCAAGCTTAACTTTTGAAAAACGATGGTTTGGTTTCACTGTGTCTTAAATTTTAGAATCTATTGAAAGGAACCTGCGGTTCCAATGTTACTGGAATAGATTGTGATCGATTTTACTGTAGCCTTATTGATCCGCAATCCAATTCTATCTCCACCAAAATCAGCGGCAACCCCATCTTCTTCAAATTGGTAAGTGCCTCGGCTAGCAGCGGCACAAGCGGACTCCCAACCAAATACATGGGCATTCCCACTTTCTTGGTGGACTTCTAAACAAAGTGTTTTTTCAGCAGATACAGAAGAAGACCAAGTTCTAGGAGTTCCTAAAGCAGAATTGGTACCATTCGTTGCGATTTTATTCACAGTTGTTGGTAAAATATGAAAGCCTGGTCCACTTAAGTTCGTAGTGGAAGGAAGGATGGCATCCAAACTGGAATCGCCTTGAGAAAGCACATAAACGATTTCGATACTTGCTTTTTTATCTCCACCAAGGCTCGATAAACTAGAAGCATTTGTATAAACCGTAGAACTAGATCCAGTTCCTACAAGGCCACCGCTGAGAGAAACAGAAGAGGATGAAAAGCCGCTGGCAGCAAGAGCCGCATTCGCATCACCACGACAAGCAGTGAAATCAATCTTTCTTCCGGTGGAAGGAGAGGAAACATCAGTCACCGTACAACCGGCATTCAAAAGGAGAGCAAATAGTGCGTCGTTATTATCCTTCTTATCTTGTGACTGGAAGAGTTCCGCACAATTCATAACAGAGAAAAGGATGGTAGAAAATAGGAAAAGCTTGGCAAATTTCATAAATACCTCTGTGGAACAATCATTTGCAACACTGTTGCAAATGCAACCACGTTTCATTTAAAAAATAAGTTTTCTGCGTTCTGATAGAGAATTTTTTGTTTGGCCCGATCACTGATGGGTAGATCCAAAAGCCGAGTGATGGGGTGGTTTAGGTTGTAGGGGATGTTTGGGAAATCAGATCCAAAGTAAATTTGATCCTGGTAGGTTTCCAAATACGATACGGCCGAGTCCACATCTTCGGCTTTCCCTGTCGCGAGAAAGTCCACAAAAACCATAGTGGTATCAAGGCTTAAATTTGGATAAGTATCGAGTAACGAAGCATAGGCGGAGATTTCATTGGCTCCCATATGGGCCACAATGATCTTTAACTTAGGATAGGTTTCGAGAAATGGTTTGAAGAACTCGATCCCTGTAAACTCGCCCGGTAGGGGTGCCGTTCCTGTATGAATGAGAATGGGAATTTGTTTCTCTTGCAAATACGAGAAGGTATCCCCAAGTTCCGGTCGGTTTAAATTGAGTTTGGAAACTTCGCAGTGGAGTTTAAAACCAAGGAACCCATATTCTTCCACAGCTTTTTTTACATAAGTAAGAACACCCTCTTCTGGATAAAAAGTTCCAAAGGGAATGGCCCCTTTCCAATTTTTGAAATTAGCATAAGTCCAATCATTTAAAGACGAAGCCATATCGGCTTTGTGTGCATAATTGAGAGTGGTGAATCGTTTGATCCCATTGTGGTGGAGCCGCTCCACTCTTTCCGCTTCGGGAAGCCTATAACCAATGGCCCAGTTCACATTGTCAAACCAACGCCAAATTAGTTTCATCACGGTCTCAGGAAAAAAATGAGTGTGGATATCGAAGATATAAGGAATTCCCAAATTACGAATCCGATCCAAATGGTCGGGAGTTTCTGAATCTAGGATGGGAGGATAAGAATCTCCCCTCCAAGAAAAAGGAGAAGAGATCCGAGTGTCAGGTTTATTCGAAGATTCAAGTCCTTCCCCTTCTCCCATAAAACAAGCGTAACAAGGAAGAAGAGGAGAATGATCTACTGGTTTATGCAGTGACGGGAGCTTTTTTCTTTCCACGAATCTTTGTTAGGTTCGCTGCAAGGATCGCCGAACTGTCAAGAATGTAAGCATCAGAGATCGATTTACGATAGTTTCTTCTTTCTACCTTGGACCTGCCAATACTTCTTTCGAGTAACAAACTATTGTGAAAACGTGCTGCCGACTCTACTACTTCAAAAGCCAACTCTTCACGAAGAGGAGTGGAATCAATTTCTGCAAATTCTGCCACAACGGTTTCAAATTGTTTGAATAGGTCGTTTAGGCCTTGGCTCGAAGTAAAAGTAGCCATTTCCGATTTCAAATATTCGCGGTAAATTCCAGTTTCTGTCATACCAGAAACAATTCCACCGATACAAGCAACGGTTTGGAGTTGTGTGGTTCCTTCGTAAATATTAGTGATTCGCACATCACGATACAAACGTGCTACATCATAATCTTCCGTGTAACCCGATCCGCCGTGAATTTGCATGGAATCATAAGCAACAAGATTTGCCATTTCTGTGATATAGTATTTGGAAAGTGGAGTGAAGAGTGAGGCAAGTTTTTCCCATTTTTTGAAGGTTTCATCTTTTTTGATTTCCTTCTCTGTGAGACCTTTCATTTTTCCTCGTTCTTCTTTCCAACGATACTGGTCTACTGCGTAACTTGCTTCATATAAAATACAACGCATCGCAGCCACTTCTCGTTCCATTCTTTCCAACATCTTTTTCACTGCCGTGATGTTGTTGATGGTTTTTCCGAATTGAACTCTTTCTTCTGCATATTTTCTTCCTTCGAAGTAAGCAGCAGTAGCAATCCCCATCGCTTGGGCAGCAATGTTGAGTCGTGCTTGGTTCATCATGGCCATGGAATATTTCACAAGGCCTTTCCCTTCTTCCCCAATGAGAATTCCAGGACTGTTTTCAAAAACCACTTCGCAAGTAGGAGAACAGTGAAGTCCCATCTTCTTTTCAATAGATGCTACAAATACATCTTTGGAATGAACTAAAAAGAAAGAGAGACCACGAGCACCACTGGTTGTATTTCCCGTTCTTGCAAGTGTTAGAATGATAGAAGGTGCGGATCCAAATCCACAAGCATGAGTGATGAAACGTTTAGTTCCAGTGATCTTCCAAGTTCCGTCTTCGCCTTTGATCGCTTTGGTTTGTAAGTTAGGAAGGTCCGATCCGTAGTTTGGTTCTGTAAGTGCCATAGCCCCACAAAGTTCACCAGCAGCCATCTTCGGAACAAATTCATGAATCATTTCATCGGTTCCAAATCGTTCTACCGTTTCTGCAAGGTTCATACATCCCAGAGTGATCGCAAGAGATCCATCTCCACGAGAGACACATTCAGATAACATCGATTGTACGACAGAAGGAAGGCCGAGCCCACCGTAATGTCTGTGGATTCCGTAAGGAAGGAGTCCCGCCGATTTGATTTTTTCTACCACATCGAGCATGGCTTTAGGAAATCCCACTTGTCCGTCTTTGTATTTCAGTCCCTCTTCATCCATTTGTTTGGCGATTTGAGAGATGTCGTTTCCGGCAATATCTCCACCGGCTTCCAAAGTAGAACGGTAGAATTCAATGGCGTCTTCATAGTTTCCAGGAGCAAAAGCGAGTTCTTCCTTTCCTGATTTTTGGTATTCGGCAAAGTCTTCAAAACCTTGTTCGTATTGGTCTACCACCTCATTCCAAGGGGTAAGGGAATCAAAATGATCAATCAGGTCATCGTTATCGTTAAAATAGTTATTCGAAATCATACTGTCGGCTCCTAAAGCAGGACTTTCACTCAATGATCAAACTGGGGAGGAGAATTACAAATAGTTTTCCCATCCCAAGGCCTGAACGAAAGGGGAAGGTGTTAAGTTAATGGTGTTAGACAAGGATTACTTGATGCGATTTGCCAAAGTCTGGATGTCTTCAATATGTTCCGAAAGGACCCTTGTATTTTCAGCTACAACTTGGACGGCATCCTCTATACTTTCTGCGGCCCGCATCACTTCCTGGTTTCCCAATGACTGTTCTTTGGCAATGGTTTCTAGTTGAGAGGAAAGGTCTTTTAGTTCTTTTTGTGATTCCACAACCCGAGCATTTAATCTTTGTAAGTCGACAAACTGTTCATTAAAATGAATGACCTTATTTTGGATTTTGGACATTTCCTTTTCTTGGTTTTGTGCGAGATCGTTGGCATCTTTCGCCGAGGTATTTCCTTTGAGTAAATCCGATTTGGATTTGAGAATGGTTTTGGAAATGATACTGGCATTGGTTGCTGAATTGTCGGCAAGTTTGGCAACTTCTTGGGCCACAACAGCGAACCCACGACCATGTTCCCCTGCCCTTGCCGCTTCAATGGATGCATTTAGTGCCAGGAGATTGGTTTGGTCGGCGATCTCTTTCATGATTTGGTTTACGTCTTCTACTTTCTGAAAACTGGAACTCACCTCGCTTAAAATGGAGTTTAAGTTTTCCATGGAACCCGTCACTAAATTACTAAATTTAGAAGATTCGTTGATTTGTTCTGAGATCGAATCCATTTCTATACGAACGGATTTGACAATTCCTTCTAAGGTGATACTTTCTTCGTTCAAAGTTTCAATGCGTTTGTATTGGTCTTTGACAAAGGAAAAAGAATTTTCTGTGGATTGAGAAATCTCTGTTAAGGAAGCCGAGATTTCTTCAATAGAAGCCGCTTGGTTTTGCACCAAACCATTCAAATCATTGGCAAAAACTTTTAAGGAAGCCACTGATTGGTTTAAACTTTCTCCTGTTTCTACCATAGCTTCTTTTTGTTTTTCCATTACTTTGGAATGTGCTTCCGATGTATTTTTTCCAAGGATGGCTTCATCCCGAATGGATGTGAGGAGTCCCACCATCTTAGCAATGGCGACAGAGGCCATGATCAGAAAAAAAACTTTTACAATTTCTACAGGTAAGGAAATGGAATAAGCCATTTTATGGGTATCGTTTCGATCCACAAATTCCATCCCTGTCTTTGCGGAGAGAACTAAAGACCCAATTTGCACCACCGCAAGCATTCCTCCCAAAACATAGGTTTGGCGGGAAGAAAATAGAAAACCAGAATAGAGTAAAATAAAAAACGATATAATATAATTCACCCCATCCTTTAGAGCGGAAGAAGCAATATCCAAATCAAGAATACTTTGTCCCCAGGTATTCGAACCAATGAGAATGATATCAATGAAAACAAACCAAAAGGCATGAGGATTCTTTCCTTTTTTTAGAAGGATGAATTGTGTGAGAGCCACCATTCCATAAAAGAAGGTGGTGAAAAGCATCATGATGAGTTGGTTTCTATGCAGAGATCCCAAACTCCCGAGAATTCCTAAAATAAAAATCACAAGGAGGGTGGTACGGATGGAATTGATGGTCTTTGTGGCTTTTAAGTAATAAGAATCCAATTGCATATCGAAAGAATTTGAACTTAGTTCATAAATTGCAAGGATTTCCTCATCTTTTTAAGGTAAAGTCCTAGTTTAAGATTCGCAATCAAATGCAACAAAATTGCGTTTACTGATTGACAGGAATTCCCCGAGAAAACAAATGCAACTATATTGCATTAAGGAAATCTCGATGAAACCAAAAATTCCTGTGACCGTCCTCTCTGGATTTTTAGGAGCTGGCAAAACCACCCTACTGAACCATATCCTTTCGAACAGGGAGGGGCTTCGTGTCGCCGTCATTGTCAATGATATGAGCGAAGTGAATATTGATGCGAGGCTTGTGGCTTCCGGTGGCAGTTTCAGTCGCACGAGCGAAAAACTAGTCGAAATGTCGAATGGATGTATTTGTTGCACTCTTCGGGAAGATCTACTCATTGAGATCACCAAACTTGCCAAAGATGGAAAATTTGATTCGATCCTGATTGAATCCACTGGAATTTCCGAACCCCTTCCCATTGCCGAGACATTTACCTTTGCTGATGAATCGGGTGTGAGTTTGTCTGATCTTGTTCAACTAGATTCTATGATTACGGTAGTGGATGCTCTTAATTTTCTAAAAGATTTTGAAAGTTTGGACTCGCTCAGAGAACGTGAATTAGGTGCCGGAGAAGAAGATGATAGAGACATTGTGGATCTACTTGTGGACCAAGTGGAATTTAGTGACACCATCATAGTCAATAAAATCAGTTTGTTGTCGGAAGAAAAAAAGAATCGGCTCCTTACGATTTTAAGATCCTTAAATGCGGATGCGGAGATCATCACCACTGACTATAGCAAAGTTCCTTTGACAAAAGTTTTAAATACAGGTCGATTTGATTTTGATAAAGCAAGCCAGTCTCCTCTTTGGCTGAAGGAACTCCGCGGGGAACATACCCCCGAAACAGAAGAGTATGGAATCAAAAGTTTTGTGTATGGAAATAGACGCCCCTTCCATCCAACTAGATTTTACGAGTGGTTACATTCGGAAAAACCAGGCCTCGTTCGAGCCAAAGGTTTTGTATGGGTTGCAACGAAAATGGATTGGGTGATCCTCTACTCCCAAGCCGGAAACCTATCTTCTTATAAACCAGAAGGATATTGGTGGGCGAGTATTCCCGAGGAAGAGATTCCGGATGATCCCGATGTATTCGAAAATTTGCAGGCCCATTGGTTGGAACCTTGGGGAGATAGACGCCAAGAGATTGTTCTCATTGGAAGAGATATGGATGAAAAGAAACTACGAGCCTCTCTCGACAAATGCCTGCTCAGTGATTCCGAATACAAAGCGGGGCCAACAAAATGGGCATCTCTCGAAGATCCATTTCCAAACTGGGATGGGATGATTGCAGAATCCGAAAAAAGATCTGAAAAAAACAAAGAAGAATCAAATATTTGAAAGTAGATTCACTACCACGATTCAACTTTCCAAGTCATTTAGAATGTACCTATGGCTAGAAATTTTGAACTGATTAGCGACCTTCGTTGTTAAAAAAAGCGGATTTGATTTTTAACCTTTCGTTTCGTAGTCCCTAACTTATTGGAACCGGTCATATTCGGAAATGATGGTTGTGGATGCAACGGAAGGCGTAAAATAGGTTTCTCTGATTTTTAAATATTCGGGATCCGCGAAGAAACGTTCCTTTGTTTCTTTACTTGGAAAAAAAATTAAGAACACTCGGTTAATCTCTTTTGGATTTTCACTAATGAGTGTTTCCTTAATTCTAAAATCATAACGAAACCCTCCTCCATATTGTTTCAATAGAGGAGTCATTGCCTTTCGGTAATCAGTGTATAAGTCTTCGTTTTTTACTTGTAAACCAACGATTGTTTCATACGCGAATTGAGTTTTGCCCATTGGATTTGTCATTGTAATTTGTTTGTTCGTTTTCCTGAATATTTTTTAATCTTAAATGGAACGATCACGCAAATTAAGCGACGGCTGCTTTCAATGCAGCGATGTCAATTTTACGCATCTTGAGCATTGCTTCTTGGGCTCGTTCGGCCTTTTCTGGATCGGGATGAGAAATGAGTTTCAAAAGAATCTTTGGTGTGACCTGCCACCACATTCCAAATTTGTCCTGAAGCCAACCGCACATACTTTCTTTACCACCATCAGCAAGAAGACCATTCCAATAATGATCCACTTCCTTTTGTGTTTCCACGCTAATCATAAAGGAGACACCCCAACTGAATTGAAAGCCAAGCCCTCCATTGAAGGCAAAAAACTTTTGACCATTCAAAGTGAATTCCGCCTGCGTGGGATTGACGACAAGAAATTTAGATTTTTTGAATATGGATTTATAAAATTTGGCAACTTCTTCGATGTTCGCATTGAACATAAGAAAGGGAGTGATAGTTTGAGTCGGTGAACCAATATATTCTACTTTTTTTACACCAGGTTTTGGTTTTTTAGAACTACTTTTCTTTTTTGCAACTGCCATCTTCTTCTCCTTTTATTTCGAACTGATTTTATGGGGATCACGGAACTGACTCAAGACAAAAATAAGTTTTTTCCTTAAGTCAGTTTTTTGTAATGAAGAACAACCACCCCAGAAGAAAACGTTTCCGAACCAACGAGTTCCAAATAATGACTTTCTGATAACTTTACCGTATCAAATAACTTTGGTCCTCTTCCAACAACCACCGGATGGATCACAAAACGATACTCATCAATTAAATCATGTTTGGAAAGTTGGGAGGCAATGCTTAGGCTACCGGCAAAAATATCCTTTCCCGGTTTTTCTTTCAAAGCAATCGCCTCTTCGATCAGGTTTCCTCGCAGAAGTTTTGTATTTTGATCCTGAGGCTTTTCTGATGTGGTTGAAAATAATACCTTATCAAGTGAGTCAAAAACACGGGCAAACTCATTCGTGATTTCTGACTCTGATTGGTTTTTCGCGATCTCAGGCCAATAAGGCACCATAAGTTCATAGGTAGTCCGACCATAAAGAATCAGACCTGCATCTTGTAAAAGTTTGGTGAAGTATTTATGAACATCTTCTGAGGGGGTCATACCCTCGTGGCCGCAGTACCCATCCGTTGAAATATTGATTGCGAATATAATTTTTCTCATTTTTCTTTTGCCCAGTGGTTCCACTCTTTAGCCGTGCGAAACTTTTGTCCTGTGATCGCAGTTAGCGCATAGTAACTGAGTTTTCGTTTTTCGGAGTCCTCTCCATTCACAAAAGTTAATAATAATGGAATGGATTTCCTGTCCTTTCGTTTGGCGATCTCTTCCATTGCAGGCCTATATACATCGGCATCTTTCGATTTGGTTGCCTCTTCAATGAGGATCCGTGCTTCGTCTGTTGTGATCAATGCCACTGTAGATAAAATTTGCGGAGCCATTTTCGGTCTTTCGGAAAGTAATTCTTTTAGTTTGGGCAAACTGGAGGGATCTGCTATGGAACCAAGAGCCTCTAATGCATAGACCATAAGTTTGGCGTCTCCTTTGTCGAGAGCTTGGATGAGATCCGGAACTGCTTCTTTGGCTCCAAGAATTCCGAGTGCCCAAGCCGAACCATAAGGCCCTTCTGTTGCACCTGATAACAAAACCTTTCTAAGGATGGGAACAGATGCTTTATCACCAATCCAACCAAGAGCTTCGGCAAAACTATCTCGTTCTGGGGTGGATGGTTTTTCTAATAACTCTTCGATCCGATTCCTAGCGGGTTTGAATTTTTGTCGGCCAAGAATTTTTGCCGCACTCCCCCAAGTCTTTGTCTCCTTTTCGTTTAACAACGAAAAAGCGAGTTCAGCCGCTTCTTTAGAGGGAATGGAACAAAGGACATCGGTGGCATAGAGTTTGGTTTCTGGATCATCAGATTTCAAGAAGGGAAAAACTTGGGAAACCACAACAGGGTTGCCAATTTCAATGAGAGCCACCGATGCATTTTCTTTTCCTTTACTGTAGGGAAGTTTGAGCGCACGAACAAGCACATCATTTGCTTTTTTAGCTTTGATTCTACCGAGAGCCAGATAGGCGGCAGCAAGGGTTGGTGATTCATCTTGGGTTTCTGTTAGTCGAATTAAATAAGATTCAGAAGAAGTGACTTTTAATTTTCCGAGTGCCATCGCATAAGTTTTGTCTTTTTCTCGGTCTTTGTTTTTTAAAGCCAAACTTAAAATCTGCGGACCAACAGTATGGGCACCGATTTGTACCAAAGCATCCACTGTTTGCAAACGCAGTGTGGGATTTGTATCATCTAACAAAGAATAGATTCGACTTCCAATAGAAGGGTCTTTCATTCGTGTGAGGGCATCCAAATACACATCTTTTGGGTTTTCAGAGTCCGACCAGAGTAAGTTGGCAATGGTTTGGGTGGAAGATTTGTCTTTTATATCTCCAAGAGCAATCGCAGCACCCGCCCGAACTCCCGGTTCTTTATCTGATAAAAGTTTTTTTAATTTAGGAATGGCAGAACGTTCTTCCCGACTCCCCAATTGGATCGCCGCTTGCGAGCGAGTGAAAGGATCAGAGGAATTTAGATTTTCCAAAAGTTCTTTAGTGGTTTGTTCTTCTGACACAACTTCCTCTACGGCCGTTGTATCATCCTTTGCGGAACCTGGATCACAATTCAAAATGAGGCTGAGGGCGAAAAAAAAAGGAAAAAATTTCCGATACGTTTGCATGCCAGACAAATTTAGGATTTTAAAAATCTGCCTACAAGTGTTAATTCAAAAGACAGGAATGAATTTTTTCATTCCATCCCTGTCTTCTTTAAGGAACTCAACTCAAATCGTTATAAGGATAATAAAAATCGAATCATACTGGCACGATCCGAAACATTGAGTGCTAAAAAGTACTGTTTACTTTTTTCGGCTTCGCCTCCGTGCCAAAGGATGGCCTCATCCAATGTTTTGGCTCGACCATCATGTAAGTAACGAGCTCTCCCATTCACAGTTCCAAAAAGTCCGATCCCCCAAAGAGGAGCCGTTCTCCATTCTCTTTCGCTCGCTTCCCCATCGGCCTTCCCATCGCTCAGATCTTCTCCCATATCATGCAGAAGCAAATCGGTATAAGGACGTATGATTTGACCTGCAAGTTGGGGAATGGATGGACTTGCCGAGGTTACCATCTTTTCCACATGACATTTGTTACACCCTGCAAAGAAAAAATGTTTTTTCCCCGTAAGTATCACCGATGCACTCACATTGCGACGAACTGGCACGGCTACCAATTGCATATATTTAGTAATGGCAGAAATTTTCTCTTCCGAAACTTCAGGACTTCCGCCGCTCACTGCACTCGCACAAGCAGTCTGCGAAGCCGAGCAGTTTTCCCCAGGGAACATAGGACTTTTGATTCCAATATCACCGGAAAAAGCGGCTGAGTTTTGGCGTTTGAGAGTGGATGTATTTGCCTTCCATCCAAACCGCCCTAAAGATTTTCCACTCCCGGTTAGGTCCCAAAGATAATTGGGTCTTCCGGAAATTCCATCCCCATCTAAATCCATAGGATCAGACCGAGAAAGAATGGTTTCTTCAGGAACAGCTTCTAAAAGTCCAAGACCAATCACTTGTTGTGTCAACCGAACTGATGTTTTGTGATTTCCATCCATAGGTCCATACCCGAGCCCACTAAATACCAAATTGGGTTTTCTGAGTGTGTAGGCACTCCCATCATGATAAGTCCCGCTGATGGTATCATATTCCAAATGAACATCTCCTTCTGGAGTGACACCGGCGACTGCATTCGGTTGGAATTGTGAACCATAAACAGGTTCTGGATCATTTCCCCTAGGACCAACACCTAACCGAACCAAGGTGAGAACCAACGGATCTCCATCATCCTCCACTGCCCTTCCATTGCCCACATGACATCCCAAACAAGAATTGGTATGAAAAAAAGGCCCGAGTCCATCCCGGTCAGGTAAACTAGCAGAAAAACCGGCAGTCCATGGAACTTCAAAAACGGCTTGCCCTACGGTAAAATCAGAGATTGTGGATAAGGGAGAATTTCTACCAAATTGAAGGAAGGCGCGAGCATCGGTGACAAAACTTGTCATCGCCCTTCCTCCCGATAACTCTTCTCCATCATCCAATTCCCAAGGTAACCTTGATGATGGACTAAGACCTAGTAAGACCAAACATGAGTCACCCTCACAGAGTTTTTTTTTGTTCGGACAGTTGGATATCGATGTAGAGTTTAGAACATCCGATAATCCTAGATTCGCAGAACAAACGTTCGCATCTACGAACGCACATCCATAATAAAAATAAACAGAAATAAAAAATAAAAGAAATCTGATCAAAATGAATTCACCATAGATCTTTATTGTGGAATGGTAAGAAAGATTGGGGTGGAAGCCGCCCAAGTTTCCTGTAAATCGGATCTTCCAATCGAACCTTTAAAGTTCCAGCCCCAACCGTATAAAGTGCCCGATTTGAGAATGGCAAAATTATGCAAGGCTCCACATCCGAAATATTGAATGTCTATAACACCAACGACAGTATCACCAGGTGTATAAATTTTAGAGGGAGTGGTAACTCCTGTTCCTAAATTTCCACTGGAGTTTGCGCCCCAACCTTTCACGGTTCCATCGCTTAGGATAGCGAAACTCTGTGTTCCATTCGCCCAAACAGAAACTACATTATAAAGACCAGTCACAAGCGTTGGGGTAGGAACAGGATTCGGTGATCCAGTTCCACCAATTCCCAATTGACCACTAGTCGCAAGTCCCCAAGCATAAACAGTTCCATCATTTTTGAGAGCAAGGATATGATCTCGGCCGTTAGCAATATGTATTATACCTGATAAAGAACTCACTTTTTTCGGAGTGCCATTGACTTCTGTGGCAGTTCCGAGAACTCCATCACCCAAATTTCCGTATTGGTCTCTACCCCAAACATAAACATCACCTGACTTGGTCAAGGCGGCAGAATGTTCAGAACCTCCAATGACTTGGATGACATCTGTGGGAAGGCCAATGACATTTACTGGACTTGATGAATAAGTTCCCGCTCCCCCGGTTCCGTTTCCGAGTTGACCAACTGAGTTTGAACCAAAACTAACAACAGTTCCATCTTTTTTTAAAACAAGCACATGGTCAAAACCATAGACACCCATAACAGCATTGGTAATCCCGGGAACTTTTCTTGGTGGATTTCTTGGGCCTGCATCTGCGGCTGCCGCTTGTAAGTCCCCAATATTTCCCATACCTAACTGGCCAACAGCATTCGCTCCCCAAGTCCATACAGATCCATCTTCAGTGATGGCAAGAGAACTGTTCTGGTTGAATCCAATCGAAGCAACATTCGAAATCGTAGATAGTTTAGTAATCTTAGGATTGGTAAGGTCTCCTGTGGAAGTTCCCGTACCGAGTTGTCCAAAATTATTCCTTCCCCAAGTGTATAAATTTCCATTCACCACATAACCAGAGTGAGATCCTCCAGCAGAAATCCGGTTCCCATAATAAGTCAGGACCGTTTTTTTAGCAGAAACTCCTGCTTCATTTGTGCAATGGACTTGGATTTTATTAGCACCAAGCAGTGGTTTTACGGAAATAGGAGAAGTAATTTCTCCCTTACCCACTGTAAAATTTTCTTTTTCCGTTTTATTTTGTAAAACATGGCAAGTTAATGAATCGGAAGTTTTTATATTTAATGCTAAATCATAAGTTTTAATGATACTTCCATCTTTTGGAGAAAGGATTTCAAATTTAGATCCAACCTCTCTTGGGTTTGCAAGAGAAACTAGGAAAATGGTATCCGATACATGAGAGATGTCTTCAATTGAAGGTTCTAAATTTTCAGCAGATGAGATTTTGAAAGTACCGAGTAATTTACCATTTCCATCCTTCACGAGAATTTCATAACTGCCATTCCCAAGGGCCAGTTGCCAAGATCCGGTTTCTGTGGTTGTGGATAGAGATTTAGAAGATCCGGCACTCCTGACACTTGCGGACGTGGCGATCTCCAAACTAGCGTTAGGGATTGGATTTCCTGCCCCGTCTGTCAAGGTTCCCGAAACGGAAGAGAAGTTCAAACCGAGTAGTGCCAGGGCAGAAGTGTCAGTTTCTTTCGCTTTGCAGAAAGTGACAAAGCCAAAGAAAGCGACAACGATCAGTAATTTTCCGAGGATATTTCTTTTTGTGTTCATGGAATTGGTTCTCCTTAGAGGATTGGACGCAGTACTGAAACCGAGTCTCAAATTCAACTAATTTTTTGAACGTTGTTCCTGTCAAGCAAAGAGAGAAAATTCCAAACTTTGGTCGAGTCTAGTCCATAGAATCCGCGGTTTTGGGTAAAAAAAAGAGGACGGTTCGTCCTCTTGAAAAGAAATACAGGTGGTTTGCGATTAGCGAATTATGAATTCGGAACCTGACTTCTTGCCTCTTTCAAGGTAGCAAGTTCACTTTTCCAAAGTTTTAAATCTTTTTCCGCTGAGGTCTTCGTATCCCCGGCCGGCTTTTTGTTTTCGATCCAATACTCTACCATTTGGATTCTCGATTCTAATTCATTGATCTTAAAATCGAAATAGGCTTTTTGAGTTTTTGCAGAAGGTCTGTCGGTCGCATTCGGTTCTTCTGCCGATGGTTTGTCGGACCACTTTTCCTTGGATATCGATGCAGAAAAACTGGCATCCATGGCAGTGAAAGAATCCAACATTTCGAGTTGTTCCTTTTCTTCCGCCTCTGTCATCCGAGTTTTGATTTCGCGAGGAATGTAGAAGTTCTTTGGATACTTGGCCGCAAAATCTCTCCACTCCTCTTTGATCTCTTCCTTACGATTTGGTTTTTTCTCCAAAGCAAACGGCCAAAGTACCTCAGCCTGTGCCAATTCCAATTCTTCTGGATTGGGAGCGTCGGCAAACTCT
Source organism: Leptospira chreensis (assembly GCF_016919165.1). Taxonomy (GTDB): domain Bacteria; phylum Spirochaetota; class Leptospiria; order Leptospirales; family Leptospiraceae; genus Leptospira_A; species Leptospira_A chreensis. The sequence goes on along the minus strand of NZ_JAFFPS010000057.1, from coordinate 29,275 downwards.
GGATCATCAAACAATGAATTGGCGTGACTTTCAGAATTCCCGAAATCGGAATTGGTGACCTCAGTTTGTTTCGTTGTTTTATGAGAAGAAAACTTCCATATCGCAAAAGAAAACAAAACTAACAGAAATCCACAAACCGAAATGATACCTATAAACCGTTTACTCATAGTCCTAACCTCTTAAGTAAAGATAGAAACAACCCAAGAAATTGCCTGACCAAAGATATTTTCTGTCAGGAATTTTTTCAAGTCCACTGGGTTTCTATTGAGTGAGTCGTAATACCAAGCTGTGTATTCGCTAACTTGTGGAATGGAATATCCATAACGATTGTTAATTGATTTAATCAATTCATTCGCAAATAGAGAATGTCCATACATGTTCGGATGAACACCATCTAAACCAAAAACTCCGGGTTGGTTAGGAAGTGGCCAGTTGGCCCGAGCATTTCCAGGAGACCAACCAGAAGCACTACGAATGGGTCTTCCATTTTCTTTTAGGTCATCAAAAATCACACGTAAATCAGCCACAGCAAAACGCATAGTTGCTGCTTGTGCTTTGATTTCGTTATTTAACATATTCAGAAAAGTGGAGATACTCGCAACTTCATTGGCATCAAGAACTTGGTTAGGATCCGATACGGAATTTCTAAAGAAGGCTTTGAGTCCTGTGTAATTTGCACGTCCATTTGGATCTTTGTAATTTTCTAGAAATGCAATCGAAGTTACGTTAGGAACGGTAAATAAAACCCCACCTTGTAAACTTCCCATAGCAGACATTCGGCGAAAGAATTCACGGATATCTCTTTTAAATCTTGTTTCATCTAAACAATCTGTTGATGTATGAAGTGCTGTACAAAGTACGTGGTTGGCTCCAGCCGATCCAAATAGGAAAGTTGGTTTTACTTTTTCCATAACTTGGGTTTGTGTTCCCGCATCTCTAAGTCCAAATCTGTGAAACTTATCTGGTTCTTGGCAATCAGCAACAGTCACCCAACGGTAAGTATACCAATACCATTTTGCCCAGTACCATTCTTTCTCTTGTTTGGTCGCAGTGATGTCTTCGCATTTACCGGAAGTTTTAAGAAGTGATGTATATTCAGCCCCAGTAATCCCCGCATGAGTGGGAAGAGAAACTGTGGATGCATTGCCACCAATAATACTTTCCGCAATACAGAAAATTCCGCAGTCCCATTTGAGTACATCTTCTAAGTTTACATAAGGCCCTTTCAGAACGTTGTAAGAAACGGAAGCACCTGCTTGTTTGGAAACCAAAACCGGATAGGCCCAGTCCTGTGTTTTTTTCTCTACGGTAACCCCAAAGAATCCATGGCTTAGGGAATCCCCGACAACCCCTACTCTTTGGAACATTTGGCTTTGTGTTTGTGCAGAGACAGATCCTGCGAAAACCAAGGACATTACAAGCCCTAGTGCTAGTTTTACGTTCATATTTCCTCCCAATCGGAACATTTTTAACATATTTTAAACAATTGCCATAATTTTGTGACTTTTTGAACGAGTGTCAAATAATTTATTTCCGAACCATTGAGATTTTTTGAACGAAGTTCATCAATTCTCAAATCAAACCCGCCTGATAAATATCAAGTGAGAGAAAAATAAAACCATTTGCTCTCTAAACCCCCTTTATGAACGTTGTTTAAATAATAATGAGAATTATTCTCATTTATAAAGGAGAGAACCCCATATGATGAAGTCGAAACGCACTCTTACATTCGTACTTTCACTTGGACTTGTAATGAATTACTGTAGTCTTTTGGAACCAGAGAAAACCGATTCCAATAATATACTCGCAGCACTGGTCTTAGTCGGCACTGCCCCCAACCAATCCGCTTTTTTGGAGACCTACTCCCAAATTGCCTTTCAAAATTATAGCGATGCGTATACGGACGTGGTGGCCTTACGACAAAAGGTAACTGCTTTTACCGGCAAAGCTTCCCCGACTCTCGCGGAACTGAATGAAGTAAAGTCTTATTGGAGACGGGCCAGACGAAGTTACTTACAAACGGAAATCTTTCGTTTTAGTAAGGGACCTATCGACAACCCAGCACTTACCGATGGTGTAGAACTGGAACCTTTAATGAATGCATGGCCTTTGGATGAAGGTTATATTGATACTGTGATCCTGACTGGTACGATCACAAAACAAGGATTAATTGATGCAAACGGAGGGGACTGTGCTACCGGAACTTGTCCTGATGGAGATCCTGCAAAGAATATTTCGGTAGGTTGGCATGCCATTGAATACCTTTTGTGGGGAGCTGATGCAGCAAATAACTTCACACCGGGAACTACAATTACCCAAACCAATTTTACAACAGCCAATGGTAGTGGAAGTGCAGCAGCAAAACGTTCCGCTTATCTTTTGTATTCCACTGAGATTTTGGAGACACATCTCCTACAGTTGAAAAATGCATGGGATCCTTCTCTTTCCACTTCCTATGTTTCTAAATTCAAATCCAGTTCCTCATCGTTTGAAAATATCCTTCGGGGGATTGCTCGTTTCTCTGGTGGAGAATGGGGTGGAGAAAGGATGACAGGTGTGTTTGGTGGGGAACAAGAAGAAGAACATTCTTGTTTTTCTGACAATACCAAAGCTGATTTTTATTACGATGCCAAAGGATTGGATAATCTTTATAATGGAACTTATACAGGTTCTAAAACCATCAATGGTTATGGATTAAAAAATCTTTTAGGAAATGAATCAACTTACATCAAAGAACGAATTGCAACAGCAGAATTATTCTGCCTGAATGAATTCACTGAAGATGTATCTCTCAACCAAGCTTGTAATAGTTCCATCATTTCGAGTCGTTTTGACCGAATGATTGCAACTGTGAACGTATCCGGCTCTGCGACAGAGAATGCTGATTACAATATCTTCCGTTACCAAATCCAACCAGCAGTACAAGAAATTGCAAAAGCTCTACAAAGATCGGCTGCCAGTTTCGGTGTCTCGATTGGAGATGATGGTTTAGTTCTCGAATAAAAGAAAAATAAAAATAGAAAAATGAAATTGAAACACCTTATCCTAATCATCAGTCTCGGATTGATATTCCAATGCAAAAAAAATGATGATGAAAAGACGACGACTGCCCTTATCCTTGCTGCTATTCTATCCTCTCCCCAATGTTCTTCGGGAGATTTTTTAAACGATCCTTGTGAACAATTCAGTGGTGGAGATACTACCACGTTTGACTCCACTGAGTCTGCTTTTGATTTAGAAGCAGCCAATGTGGTGGATTCAAAACGTTCTATTGATTTCCAAGATGGAAATGCAAACTTCAATCGCACCTGGCTTCCTGCAGGAAATTCTTCTGTTGCAGGACTTGGACCTGTCTTTAACAACCGTTCGTGTCAAGGTTGTCATGTCAAAGATGGACGAGGACGACCCCCCGCCGATGGAACGAGTCTTAGTTCCATGCTCCTTCGATTGAGTGTTTCCGGATCCAATCCTACGACAGGCGGACCACTTCCCTTGACCAACTTCGGTACCCAATTGAATACGGAAGGCATTTTGGAATTTGGAACCGGAACCCAAATTCCAAAAGAAGGAACTGTGGTGATCACGTATACAGAGGAAGCGGGAAATTTTCCTGATGGAGAAAGTTATTCACTCCGTAAGCCAAGTTATGCGATCACTTGGAATGTCGGAGGTGGTGCCACTCAAATCAATGTGGCAAATCCCGGACAACCTTATCATCCAACGGACAATGCCTCTGGTAGTTATTTGATTTCTCCAAGAACGGCACCCATCCTTCCGGGGCTTGGACTCCTCGAAGCTATCCCCGAAGCAACCATTAGGTCCTTTGCTGATGTAAGCGACTCTAATGGAGATGGAATTTCTGGAAAACCTAACATGGCTTGGGACACAACACAAGCAAAAGCATTCCTCGGAAGGTTTGGATGGAAAGCAAACCAACCGAATTTAAACCATCAAAATGCCAGTGCCTTCCTGGGTGATATCGGACTCACCACTCCTGTTTTCCCGAGTGAAAACTGTGCCACTGGACAATCGGTTTGTACAGCAAGTCCTTCGGGGAATGGGGGAAGTCCAGAAATCTCAAACGAACGTTTAGCGCGAGTTACATTCTATACAAGTTTAGTCAGTGTGCCAGGAAGAAGAGGTTGGAGAACAGAAGATGTAAGAAAGGGAAAAGAATTATTCATTCAGATTGGATGTTCCTCTTGTCATATCCCTAGATTGAAAACGGGAAATCATTTCATTTCAGAAATTGCCAACCAAGAAATACGACCTTATACCGATTTGCTCTTACATGATATGGGTGACGGTCTCAGTGACCACCGCTCCGATTTCTTAGCAACAGGGAATGAATGGAGAACCACTCCGCTCTGGGGACTTGGTCTCATTGAACGAGTCAATGGTCATGAACTTTTACTTCATGATGGAAGGGCGCGAGGCATGCAAGAAGCCATCCTTTGGCATGGTGGGGAAGGAGAACAAAGTAAAAACAATTACAAACAACTCCCGAAAGAATCGAGAACCAAAGTCCTTAGTTTTCTAAAATCTTTATGAAAGTAACGAAAACCCTATCAAAATTTTTTATCTATGGATTCTATCTATTGTTATATAGTTGCGCCGTCCAATCAGATAAGGCTTCCGAAAAAGCAGAAATTCTCGGATTGGTGGATACGTATTTAAAGACCTATACTACTTCCAGTTTACTTGCTGATATATCAAACAACCTAATCATTCCTAAATATAACAACTTAGACAGTAAGATATCGGCGTTACAAACAGCTGCTGCTACGTATACAGCCACACCCGATGTTACCAATTTAAACCTGGTTCGCAATGCTTGGATCGAAGCAGATTTTGCTTACAGACAAATAGAATGGGCTTATTTTGGACCGGCTTATATTCCTTATAATGTTTATTTATACTTGGATAGTTTTTCCAGAGCTTTTCCCATTGACCCCACATCCATTGAATCAAAAATCACTTCGAATCTAGCACCTAACGGACTCAGAGTGGACGGACTGGATGCCGTGGAGTATTTACTTTTTAAGGATAATGTCGGAACAACGAATACTGCATTTGCCGATACCAATAGAAAAACCTATCTCACAAAACTCATCCAAGATATCAAAACCCAAACGAGTTTACTCCTTTTCCATTGGGATAAATCTAGAACCTCTTCCTTTTATTATTCCTTTACTAATGCAGGAAAAGGAAGTCGCGATTATCCGAATACGAAAGACGGACTGACGGAGCTGACAAACCAAATCGTATTTTTTTGTAATACCATTGTTGATATCAAAATTGCAGAACCTTCAGGATTACGGGTCACAAATTTAGGTGTGAAGGATATCACAAAAGTAGAAACACCGTATGCCAACTTATCACTCGATTCCCTCTTACAAAACTTACAAGGCCTCTCCGATTTGGGCGATGTTGGCTTCTACCGATTTTTAGGACTTAGAAGTGAAACGGTGGTTCCCAGACTCAAAGAACAAATTAAAACCACAAGTGCATCCGTAACTTCTTTAAAAACAAAATACGGGACCTTCCAAAATGCCATTACCACAGGTGGTAGCGACGTCGAACTGATGTTAAATGAATTTAAAAAACTAAGAGTTCTCATCACAACAGAAGTGATCAGTTCCCTTGGCGGCACCATCGGGGTGAGTTCAAATGATGGGGATTAAAAACTTACTCCAACCAGTCCCTTCTCTTTCCCTACATTTTTTTAGGATTGGGTATGGGTTTGCGACTACCATTTTAATCTTCAGATATTTCTATTATGGCTGGATTCATTCTTACTTTATCAAACCCAGCTTTTTCTTCAAACATTTTGGTTTTGAATGGATCCATCCCTTAGCACCTGCTTTCACCTATCTACTATTTGGTGTTCTGCTAATCACAGCTTTCGGGATTTTTCTTGGGTATTTTTTAAGATTCAATCTCTTTGTATTTACGATTGGATTTACATGGTTCCATTTCTCTGATGCCACCATTTATCTAAATCATTATTATCTGATCTCGCTTCTTGGTTTTTTATTATGGTTATCACCAGTGAGTAAGTCAAACCTTCCTCTATGGCAATGGAGGGATTGGGTCAATCAAACAAAACCGATTCCCAAATTTTGGCTCTATGCTTTTCGTTTGCAAATGGGACTCATTTATTTTTTTGGAGGAGTTGCCAAACTCCAACCCGATTGGTTATTCGAAGCCCTACCGTTAAAACTTTGGTTGTACCAATCAGAAGGAAAACTCACATTTCTTGATCCCGTCCTTGGCCTTCCTATTACCGCTTATGCCTTTTCATGGATTGGCGTAATCTTTGATTTAAGTATTCCCTTTTTACTTTGTACGAAACGATTTCGATTCTTTGCTTGGTTTGTGGTTCTATTCTTCCACTCCTTTACATCCTTTCTTTTTCCCATTGGAGTTTTTCCCATTGTAATGAGTCTTTCTTCCTTGATTTTCTTTGCGCCGGACTGGCCCCTTCGATTGATCCATCGATTTTTAAAAAACAAAGTGGGCACTCCCAAATCTAAAGAAGCCGAAATCCAACGGGCGAACCAAAACCTTGACATCGGATCTGAATCAAGTTTTGCCACTGGCTTTCGATTCAAGGAATACGCACTCTTCACCTATCTTCTGTTACAAGTTACGATTCCCTTCCGACATATTTTTTATCCCGGACAAGTGATTTGGACAGAAGAAGCCATCAAATTTTCATGGCAAGTGATGGTCGCAGACAAAGTGGGATCTGCTATTTTTTTTGTGAATGGCAAATCTATCGATCCAAGAGAAACACTCACCGACTACCAATATCGAATGATGACCATCCAACCGGAACATATCTTACAATTTGCCAATTATCTACAACAAAGAGAATTTGAAAGGTCGGGAAAAAAAGACCTAGCCGTGTATGTTCAATCTCATGTTTCCATCAACGGGAAACCATCTAGGCCTTTATTTTCACCGAATGAAGATCTTACGAAAATCAAAATTAATCTTTCTCCCTTAAAAGGACTGCTTCGATGAAGTATCAATGCGTAAAACCAACTCTAGTTTTCTTCTTACTCTTTTCTGCGAATCTAAAGATTCATTCCCAATCCAATACAGAAGAAAAAGAAACAAAACCGCAAAAAAACGAAGGGATTCATGTCATTGGTAGCAAAAAGGAAGACTTAAAAAAAATACCAGGATCAGCTTATATCATCGATAAAAAATATCTCGAAGAAGCATCTCCCACAGATCCCATGGAAGCGTTACGCAGAGCTCCCGGTGCGAGCGTTCGTTTCCAGGATGCAGCAGGCCTCACACCAAACATTGGTTTTAGGGGGGTGAGTAACGAAGAATCTAGAAAAACTCTAATCTTAGAAGATGGAATTCTAACTGCCCTCTCTCCTTATGGACAACCAGAAAGTTATTACTCTCCTTCTATTGAAAGAATGGAAAGGATCGAAATCATTAAAGGATCTGGTTCCATTTTATTTGGACCAAATACCATTGGAGGGATTGTTAACTTTGTCACCAAACGCCCACCAGTTGAATCCACCTTCTATACAAAAAATGTGGGAGGTGAAAATGGATATTTATCTACATACAATTCTTATGGGAAAACTTTTAACTCTAGTTCTTTTGAAGTATCCTTACTCAGAAAACAAGGAAATGGATTTCGGAATTACCAAAATTTCGATGTTACAGAAGGGAACGTCAAATGGATCCAAGATTGGAACGAAAACCATAGCACGACGATCAAATTGGGTTATCATGTTCAGAATGCTCAATCCACATACTTAGGCCTCTCTCAAGGATTGTTTCGGATGGATCCAAAAATCAATCCGGCAGAATATGATGAAAAACAATTGAACCGAGGCCAGTCGGTCATTTCTCATAATTGGAAACTATCTGATGACCATAATCTCATCATCCGTGGATATTTTTCTCAGGCAGAAAGAAACTGGGCAAGGCAAGACTTTTTATCCGGCAAATCTTCGTCAGGTGGTTACCTCAATGCACCACAAGATACACTTCGCACCTACTCCCCTGGGATTATAGGAAATCGCCCCGGAGATACGATTTATATGCGCGAGTCTTACATTAGCCGAGACCAATCCTTTATGGTCGGCGGTGTAGAAACAAAACTCGAATCTAAATTTTCTACCTTGGGACTCAAACATGAAACCGACCTTGGGATTCGGCTTCATGGAGAAAATAACCTAACCCAAACCAACTTAAAAAAAACAGATGATCCCTCAGGATATCTCACAAAAGCCATTGTCCAAGAAGAGTCTCTTGTCACAAACATCGCACAACCGGCTTTACCCAATTTCAATCTCAACAGACAGGAAAGAAAGATCGAATCCTTTGCGGCTTATTTCCAGGACCGGATCCAACTTTCTGAAAACTGGAAACTCATACCCGGAGTTCGTTTCGAAGAAGTGAGACAAAAAGCCATCACAACAAGAAGGCAAGCCACTGCCGAAGATTACCGGTTAGGTGCAGTGATTCCCAATGATGTTTCTGTGAACCGTCGCAGTTCCAGTGAGTCAAGAACTCATATCATCCTGCCAGGAATTGGGGTTACTTATGATATCACAAAGAAATTCATTTGGTTTTCAGGAGCCCATAAGGGATTTTCCCCGCCTACCTTTGGAACTTCATTCAGTCCTCAAGGCAATGACTATCGCCTCAAACCGGAAACATCCACCAATTATGAAACGGGAGTCAGAGGAGATATCACTTCCTATTTGTATACGGAACTTGTTGGATACAAAATGTATTTCCGAGACCAAATCATCAATGTAAACGAAGTTGGTGGAGAAGCAGGGATTCGACCAGCAAACACGGGTTATTCAACCCATACAGGCGGAGAATCTGTGATTGTTTGGGATCCAGCAAAAATGCAAAATTCAGAATGGAGAGTGCCTATCGAATTGATTTACTCTCGCATCGAAGCCAAATCCAGAAGTTTCAATCCATTTCCTGTATCCCAAACCAGTGATGGTAGAGAAATAATAGAAATCCTGCCGGCGTATACAATCAACAACAACCAATACATTTCCACAGACACAACAGGAAACTATTTACCTTACGTTCCCAAAGAAACCATAACGACGGCGATTAGTGTTTCATCACCGCAAGGGTATTATGGCCGGCTGGAATACCAATACATAGGAAAACAATATTCTGATTTGTTAAATACTAAAGATGAATCAGAGGATGGGAACAAAGGTACAATTCCCAAAGTGGAACTTTGGAATACAAGTTTTGGATACCGGTCTCCTGATAAGTGGTCCGTATTTATTAACGCAAAGAACATCCAAGACAAACAATATGTTTCCGGAAGATTGCCAACGGGAATCCAACCCGGGCCTTTTCGTCAAATCAATGTAGGATTCACATTGGAACTATAGTCTTAGTCACAAAAGAATCTAGATGATGTGTCTTAAATTTGAAGATTTTTTTATCCGACAAAAGTCTTTAAAAATACTTTCCGACCCGATCATAATTGCCAAGTGCTGAAATAATGGTTGTTTCTTCCCAAACATCGAAAACGGCACCATTGGCTTTCATATACACCAAAACATCCCCTCGGTCTAAAGTGGGTATTTTGGTTAACTCTCGTAATACGAGCGATAGACGATCTGGGTCTCGTTTGTTTGGAGAAAGTTCTGCCTCTGACTTAAAATCAAATCGTTCTCCCAAATTCTGACAGAATGTTTCCCAAACTCGAATGGATTCCAATATGGATTCCAATCGAATTCTGTTTTCCATTTCTTTTGGCGTTTGTTCGCCGGACTTTTTAATTCCAGATACCATCATCATTCGCAAATAATAATAGAGTGTATGACTATTGAGCAAAATTTTACGAATTTCATTTTCACGAAGATTGGAAAATATTCCCAGCAAAGTCTGCATCGTCATATTCTTTTCTTCTAATATATCAAAATAAGCTTCCCAAGTTTGAGGATCCAAATTGGACAAAAGATGAATCTTTAAAGTGGGATCTCTGTCCATTTCCTCAGCTAGAGATAAAATTCGCAAACTTTGTGCCGAATTAAATAAGGTCCTAACTTGTAAAAAATAGGAATTGGAATCAAAGTTACCCGATAAAAATTGTTTTCCGTATCCAAAATAGATAAACTTCATCAAAAGTTCTGGCGTTAGGTTGTTATCATTCAAAAAACGTCTGGAACCTTCCTCGGAACGAAGAAGCCATAGATATTCAAAAACCAAATCACAAAATTCATCTTCCGCCAACATATGATCGGCTAAAGATTTTAGATCTGCTCCCTGTTCGATGGATTGGAAAAAGTCTAATAGTTCCGTGGGAGATGCATTTTTCCAGAACTCTGACGCTTTCCATCGCATCGTTATTTTGTATGTGTTTTCATGAGTTATGTCAATTGAATTTTAGAAAGATTCAAATTCTATTATATTAGTATAAATTCCAATAACTACTGCGCAATAGATTAGCACATAGTTTACCATTCGTTCGTGGATCGATGACAAGTACTCGATCATCTGTATGTGGAATAGAGTATATCTTTCCGTTAGGTGCCAATACTGCATCACCCCACTTATTTCCTCCAGAAATACCTGAGTTATAGGTGGTGGACGTAAGAGTCATCGGGTCAATCGCAATGAAATCGGTGATATCTGCAGGGATTGTGTAAATTTTTCCATCGGCAGCCAACATCCCACCTCTCCATTTACTTGTCCCACCGCTAGGCGAAGGCCATAAACTCATAGAATCATTCATAGGATCGATGATCAAAAAATCTGAGTCGTCAGATGCCATGGCAAAAATTTTCCCGTTAGGTGCCAAAACTCCATGTCTCCATTTATTGGTGCCAGTGAATGCCTTGGGATTCGGGAGTAGATAACTTCGTTCCGAATAAGGATCTAAGACAAAAATATAATTACTAATGACCGGGAATGCATAGATTTTTCCATTCGGGGCAAGAACGCCCCCTTCCCACATATTGGGTTCTACCAAAGGAGAATCAATGGTTCGGGTAGTGTCTGTTTTGGGATCAATCACTAGGATTTTACTAGAACTCAAAGGAATTCCATAAATCAAACCATTTGGCGCAAGCACTCCTCCACGCCACTTTCCAACTCCTGATTCCGGAGATTGCAAAGTATAACTTTCGTTTGTTTCTGGTTTGATGACTAAAATTTTATCGGAGTCTCTCGGGATGGCGTATATTTTTCCATTTGGTGCCAATACTCCACCTTCCCATTGTGCTGCTCCACTGATTCCAGTGGAAACAACGGAAGTTTCATTTGTATTTGGATCCAAAACTAGAAAGTCAGAACGGTTAAATGGAATGGAATAAATTTTTCCGTTATCGGCAAGAACACCTCCAAGCCACTTCGCCGTACCTGTATAAGGTGGAGTAAAGGTAGTAAAGCTAACACTGGTAGATCCGAGCGCGGCTTGTTTTTTCATTTCCTCAGATACATATTTCCAACGTCGGGGTTGGATGATGGAGAGTGGATCCATATCGCAAATAGAACGATTGGGGGCAACAGATCCGCAAAACTCTCGATCATCATCGACGAGAATTCGCGCGAGGTAAAAATCCTGAAAAGATTCTGAGCCTGGGTCACATCCGTTTTCTAAACCTGGTAACTTACAAGAAAGGAAAAGAAGATGGGTACAAAGACCAAACCAAATCAGGGCTAACGTTTCATGGGGCTTCAAGGGGAGAGATCTCTTCTGGAAAAGAGAGTTCTCATTGCTCTATAAATTGTCAAACGAAAGAAATTTACAAAAAAATCGAAGAGAAATCTATGTTTTTACCAGAGGGGTTCTCAAAATTGTCTCTTGACAATCCATTGGTTAAAGGGAACCATTTGCCAATACTTCTGGTGGTTTTCCTCTTCAATGAAAGTCTATAAACAATTTCCCACAAAACATTCGTTTTCTCACACTTTAAAAGTTATCACTTTAATTTTGTTCACAAGCGTTGGCTGTGCTTTCATAGCGATCCCAGATCCATTGCCGATAAAACAAAACACATCTTCATTGGATAAATTAGGAATCTTAATCACTAAGAAGGAATTAGATCCAAAAGTTATATATCGACCGAAACAAGAAATAATTCTCACTTTGATACAAAATGAAATCATTGAAGAAAATAAATCGAACGAACAATTTGTCCTAATCGACAATTTTGGAGACAAAGATGGTTTCGACTACAATCAAGAACATTTTGGTGTAGAAAGAAAGAATGTATTAGAATTACAATATAGCTACCGACAGTCATCAGTTCCAATCGTTATGAATATATTCGGGGTGCTTACATTAGGAATTTTACCGCTAAAACCAAATTTTGAGATACATGTGACACCCATTATTCACGACTCAAATGGCCAACAAACAACACTTACCAAAATTGAATCTCCAGTTTTGTCGGAATGGAGGAGTTGGTTTTTATTTCCCTTTGGATACACTGAATCCAATGAAAGCGTTTTCCTACAGAACATTATTAAATATTCTCTCCATTCAGGATTGGAAGAAATAAAAGAGAAAAAAATTGCTGTTAGCTCTTACTCAACAAAAATCGACAAACTCAACTTACCCTTCCGATTGAAATTAGTTAGGGAAATTGAATGCGGAGGATCATTGTTATTTGCTTATAGACAAACAATCAACTCAGCAAAAGGTAAAAAAATTTGCAAAACAATCATTCACTTTGCAAACAAAACAGACAAAATCGTAACTTTAGATTCTAAAAGTTTTATCTTAAAAGTTGAGAACACAAATATTTCTCCCATTGAATCCATTCCAGGTCCCAATGGTGAAATGCAAAATTTGAGTCCCAAACTATCATTACAGCCAAAAGAAACTCGCCAATATAATGGAATTGCACTATATTTTTCGATGGACTCCAAATTAGGAATTCCTTCCTTCTTAGAATACAGCGATAAAAATATATCGGAACATCCAATTTTTATATCTGTAAAACCGCAAAAACATGAGTAGTGAGATTCATAATTACCGTTTATGAGCATGGAAGTTTATAGTTTTCTTCCATGTAAAACTTTAGAACCTTACGTTCAAAAATATCTAATCATAGAATCGGAAGGAGGAATCGAGAACCGAATCCTTCCGAATTCAAATCTTGTTTTATCTTTCCAACTGAGCGGAAACTTACGATCCGAAGAAACAAATACACTCTATGACTTACCTCGCGCTGGCATTGCTGGATTTAGAAAGTCACCAAGGAAGATCATCTACTCCCGAAATTCTTCGGCCCTACTTGTCATCCTTACGGAAATCGGCGCTTATGCATTTTTCAAAGAACCAATTTCTGAGTTCTATGGGAAAACCGTTAGTTTAGAAGATTTAATCCCGACATCCTTAGTTCGAAAAATCGAAGAACAACTATTTGTTTGCAAATCAGAGGAAGGGCGAATTTCTTTAATCGAGACTTTTTTACTTCAGAATCGAAAAGATCGAATCATAGATCCGATCATCAAACAAACTTTATTCAAAATCCAAAGCCATAAAGGGAATATAAAGATCAAAGATCTAACACAGGGTCTTCCCATTAGCCTAGATTCATTAGAAAAAAAATTTAAAACCTCGATTGGAACTACAATCAAACATTACGCAAGTCTCTTAAGAATTCAGTCGGTCATAAGATCCCATTCCCGGGAAAAAAATCTAACCGATCTGGCTTACTTAGCAGGATACTTTGACCAGTCCCACCTAAACAAAGAATTCAAACTTTATACTGGTCAGTCGCCCAAGGAGTTTTTCCAACACCCACAAAACTGGTGATCCAATTTCCTTTTCTGATTTTTTACAATTTTTTATCATTAGATTACTGTATCCTATTGTATAACCGGGTTACCGAAACCCCAAAAACATAAGAGGAAACAATGAACCAAATTCTTATCGATCGATTCGATTTCCCCAAAGAATCCAAAGAACCCTTTTTAGAACGAGTGAAAATCAACCGTGACTTGATCAAAACCATAGACGGATTTTTGGGTGATGAAACATACATCCGGGAGGAAAACGGAAGAATCCAGTTTGTAACCATTGCTATCTGGAAAGACCAAGGAAGTTTAGACAATGCAAAGACTTTGGTGTTTTCCGAATGCCAAAAGCAAGGTTTTGTGATGCCGGATTTTTTGGCTAGGTATTCCATCAAAATAGAACGTGGAATTTATAAGCGTATGCCATAAACATTATGATTTTTCTCTGAACATTGTTTAAGCCAAAATACAAAAACTGTTTGGCTTTTTTAAAACAAACAGCGGTTTTGTGAGTGACAAACAAAAAATAGTCATTTAGATACTGTTTGTGCAAAAGAATAGAAAGCATATTCTAAAATTTGAATTAATACAAAATACAATTAAAATTTTCAACAGGATCTGTCTTGGTGTTTTGCTTCTCGTCGTCATCCCCAAATGTGATGATAAAGAATCTGAACGGATATACCGAGATAATGTTTTGATTACTTTTTACATGGGTGTTTTGCCTGGAATGATCGATAATTGTCCAGCGGCTGAGTTTACAGTCGAAAAGGGAGTTGACTATCCTATCTCATTACAAAAGGGAAATACATCTTGGTTTCAATTTTCACCGAGAGGGAATGTGAAACCACAGGAGGAATCGAGAGATTATTTTCTCACCGTCACAAAGGATAGTTCAACTTCGATTCTATTAAAGGCTTGGAGATCTTGTAAAAACTTTTCATCACCACCTAGTGCGGGAATGACTCCCTATACAGAAACACCTACAGAAGTAAAATTTAAAATAGAATATGACTCTTTACAATTTCCAGAGCGCAACCGTTATCATTTAGAATTAACTTCCGAGAACCAAACAACAGTAACCATCCGACAAAACTGATGAAAAATACAAAAAATCACTTTTTAATTGATATCACTTCAACTTTCTTTTCTACACCTATCTTGATTCTATTTTTATTCCTAAGCTCTTGCGGAGAAAAGGAACTCGGAGTGAAACCAGATCCTTTAGTCCAATTATTTGTTATCAATTTTGCGAATGATTATTATTCAAACTCCTGCCAATACCCTTCTTTGGTATTAAAAAAGGGAGAATCATACAAGTTAGAATTAAAGTTAGACGAACAGAAATGGTTTCGATTTTCACAAGAAGGAGTCACTACTAGTCCTTCTTCAGTATCCCACCATTCCTTTTTTATACAAAAAGCGACAAATACGGAAGTATCCTGGATCACTAGCTCAAACTGTCTTACATCACCATCCTATACATAGGACCGAACTCCCATCACGGCAATCGCTACTGAATTAAAATTTAATTTATGGAATTCCGATTTTATTTCTGACAACCGCCCTAACCCACCACCCTCAAAAAACGGATACTATGTAAAACTCATTTCCGGTGATCCCAATATTATCATTCGATTTGAATAACAAAAAAATCGTCCAGGAATTACTAACAGTTTCATTGTATAAAAGAGAGTGAAATTTTTCTCAATTCGTGACCTTGCAATATTTTCGATTCGCCTAGATTCACCATTGGTCTTCATTGATTGGGGAAATCATTTTATTTTGTGATCAAATTACTTTGGAAAGGCCCTCACTTTGGTAATTTACTTTCGATAGAAATCAATGCGCAAAGGAAAGAAAGTGTAGATCGAAACTAATGGAAAAAGGTAAGTGACTTACCTTTTACAGGGACTTACACTCCACACTGAATGGCTTTTTTCCACAAATTTCTAAATCGAGCAACTTACGAAAGTAAGCGAGTTACCTTTTCCCAACAGACACCACCCACAACTCCCCCAAACAAAATTCATCCAAAAGAATCCAATCCTCGAATCTCTATCCCTTACCTATTCCCCCTCACTCAGCTACCTATCTTTTAATCAAATGCAATCTATACCCTCTCATCATTAGAAAATCATAAGATGCCATCACTTCCTCTGGAATTTCTACAGAGTCTTGAAATCCTTTCTTGGGATATTCAAATAACCTTTGAAAATCACCAACGAGTTCATGAATGAATAACTCCAATGAGAGGAATTTGTGAGGAGCGTCTAAAAACGGATAATCAGGGGATGCGAGAATCGGTATGAGTTCCGGCCATTGTCTTTGCAATGCTAACTTTACCCTTAAAGTCATGGAAGGTTTTTGGATCACGATGACCTTTTTTGGAATCAATTCCAAATCAGCTAACAGAAGTTTAGAATACAGGATGTTTTCTCCCGTATTCGTCGATTTATCTTCTACTAAAATGCATTTAGGATCAACACCTTCTGCAATGGCCTTTTCTGCAAAAGATTTTGCTTCCGAAGATGGGAAAATATCTTTTGTAAAAAAGTTAACCCCACCGGAAAACAAAATCCTACTGGCAAAACCTCCTTTCCAAAGTTTGGCGGCATAACTTGCCACTCGAATGTCATGACTACACAAAACAAAAATTAAATCTGATTTTTCTAAAGGATCATTCCATATCATAAATTTCCACAGGATGGACGAATGGAATAGATCTTCTTTGGGTATTGAATTCAAAGACCACCAATTAGTTAATGTATTTTTTTTAAATCCCAGTGAGATATCTACCGGTCTTTTCAATTACAGATGATGCTTTTTTGAAAATAAGATCGAATGTATAAAAACTAAAATCCAACCCAGACTATTCGGACATTGGATTTTAGTTATAAACTTTTGTTAGATTAAACTTTTATATTGGACCCCGACGGAAAATTACGAATTCAATCGCAACTAGCAGTCATTACCTTAGAAGTTCCAGCATCACTAGAAACTGCCACAAAACGATTGTTTCCAAATGTAATGGCGCTCCAAGATTTTTGTTCAGGAGTTACCTGAGCTTTCCAATTGATTCCGTCTTGTGATGTCATTATCCGATTGGTTCCATTTGACGATACTGCAACAAAAAGTCCATTTCCATAAGTTATCGAACTCCATGTGTTAGCTTCCGTTGCTGTTTGTGCCGTCCATGTAATTCCATCAGGTGAAGTCATCAGCTGGTTCGAAACAGCCCCACTAGCTACAGCTACGAATTGACCATTTCCATAAGTTACGGAAATCCAAGTATTACCTACAGGTGCCGTTTGTGCTGTCCAAGTAATCCCGTCAGGAGAAGTCATAATCCGATTGGTACCACCAAAAGCTACAGCCGCAAATTTACCGGCTCCATATGCAATTGAAATCCAAGTATTAGTTTCCACCCCGGTTCGTCCTGTCCAAGTGATTCCATCGGGAGAAGTCATCACTTGATTGGTTCCATTTCCGGCCACAGCTACGAATTGACCATTTCCGTAGGTTACTCCCCTCCATTGGTTATTATTTGCAGAATTACGATCTGTCCAAGTGGCGCCATCTGGAGAGGACATTACCTTAACAGTCGCAGAGGGAGAAGTTGTAACATAAATACCATTTCCATAAGATATGGAAACAAATGAACCTACTGTTGAAGTAGTATGTCCTGTCCAAGTGATTCCATCGGGAGAAGACATGGATGGAGTAGTTCCATTGGTAGCAATCGCAACAAATTTGTCGCCGTATGTGACTGCGGACCATGTGTTTGTTTCCGCCGGAGTTTGAATTGTCCAATTGAGTGTTTTATTTTGGCATCCTAAACTCGACGTACTGTTGGCCGACGAAGCTAAGCCACCAAGTAAAAGTAAGGAAAGGGAATCATTATTTTCCTTTTCGGGAGTACAACCGATTGCGGAAAAAATAAGCAAACTGGAAAAAAGAACGGAACCATAGATTTTTCTCATTTTTGGGACACCATAGTAAATTTTAATCCTTATGATTCGAATTTACTAATGGACTGTCAAACCGCATTTTTGCATTTAACGAAGATTAGTAACAAAATCAACGACTGGGTTTTCAAGCTTCCCCAGCCACTTTCATGATTGATTTGTCTAAAATTTTGCTACGAATGGTCTAGAAAAATCAAAATCCTTATATTATTGGTTCGTAAAACATTGTTTAAATTGGAATCATTCTGATCCTATTAGCTTTTTCCACCATCTCTCCATTAGATTGGGCTCCCGAATTTTGACGAGTTGTCCAAACTTGGGAGTGAGGAGATCAATTTTATAAATCTCTGCTTGTTTCTCGAGTGCTTCCGCTGGTTCATACCAACTATGTAAGGCAAGATTAAACATTCCCCAATGGACTGGCACAAGTCTTTTACCTTTCAAATCCATATGAGCCTTTGCAGTCTGTTCGGGTAAAACATGCACAGCTTCCCACATAGAATTGTATTGCCCATTTTCAATAAATGTTAAATCAAAAGGACCATACTGATCCCCAATGTCTTTAAAGTGGACATCGTATCCAGAATCTCCGCTAAAATAGAATCTTTCTTTTTCTCCAATCACTGTCCAAGAAGACCAAAGTGTTTTATTCCCATTCGTACCACTCCTACCAGAAAAATGTTGAGCGGGGGTACAAACAATTTTTACTTTCCCTAAGTCGATACTTTCCCACCAATCTAGTTCCATTAGGCGATCTTCAGGAATCCCCCATTCTTTCATGTGCGAAGTGACTCCAAGAGGAGTTAAAAATTTTGTATTTTTAGTTTTAAAAAATTCGATTGTCTGCATATCGAGATGATCATAATGATCATGGGATATGATGATAAAATCAATCTTTGGTAATTCTTCCAATTTCACGACAGCATCTTGAAATCGTTTGACCATAAAACTAAAAGGAGCCGCCGATTCAGAAAACACAGGATCAAAAAATAATACTTTGCCTTCAATGTTTACGAGAAAAGTCGAATGTCCAAACCATATGAATTTAATACTTCCATCCGGTTTTAAAAACTCTTCAAAATCAGGTTTTTCTTCCGGCAATTTAACATCCGGCTTTTGGTTTTTATCCCCACCAAAGAAGAATTTAAAAAATAAGGAAAAGTAGTTTTGTCCTTCCCTCATCTTTTCTATGACATCGGGCCTGCGGTTTACGAACTGCTCTCTGGTTTCATCAAAGTGAGTGGATTTTTTTATTTTCTCAAGGTGTGTTCCGTGCGGATCCTTTCCGAACGCTTTGCATTGAACGAAGGAAAATGTAAAAAATAATAAAAGATAAAAAGGTAAATATTTCAAATACTTCTCTCCAGAAAATGAATTCGAATTTAGACTCATTTTCTAGAATAAAAAGTAAATTTGGTTCACTTCATTTTTCGAGAGATTGTAATTTTTGTTTCGCTTTCGCATGCCAAAAACCGGTTTTTTGCATTTCCACTATGGATTGTAAAAATCTTATTTCCGCAGACCGCTGGTTTTTTCCAAATTTCAAATCAAATATCTGTTTTTCTTGGTCTGGATCTATCCGTCTCTGGTAAAACTCTGAGTTATCAAGGATTTGATTGAATTCAATGGTAAAGTTTGCTGAGCTTGAAAATAAGGAAGTAGAAGAAGGAATTACTTTTGTTTTTATTGTAAATATCCCTAAAAAAACTATTTCTCCAGGTGCACCTTTAATTTTAAGTGTTTTATGGCTTTTGAAAGGATTTAAACGAGAATTCATATTCATTCTACATTTGTCACCGCAACTCCTTACCCACTTGAGTTCCCTAACCAAATATTCTTTATCACCGTTTAACACATTAGGGTTGAACATTGATTTTTTTGATGAGTGTGAGTAAGAAACATAAGATTTTTCTTCTTCTTCATAATAATAAAAAGGACTCTTCGTGGACTGACCTTTAAATATTTCTTTGGTTTCATCAATCTCTTCGATTTCGAAAATTTCGATATTTTCTCCATCCAATGATTGAAGATAGGTAAAACTACTCGCAATCAGGATATCTTTTCTTTCCGTTTCATCAAAAAGAAGAAAACCGACTAATGTTTTTTTGCCCTCTTCCTTTGCATCCCTTGGATCAAACAAACGTTCTGTGGTAGATTTACAAGACAAACCGAGCAATACAAAAAAAATACAAACAATTCTAAAAACAATCGATTTAACGGGAAACATTTTCTTATATGAGAAGATTTATTCAACAGTGTCAACAAAAAATAACTTGTCATTAGGTGGTAATTCATTAGATTTTGCTGATGCAACATTACTTTAGAATTATTTTTTATTTTATTATTCTTACATTATTCACAAACTGCATCACATTTGCGAACAAATTGCCCGAAGTCGATGAGGCTTTTATGAAAAGTTTAAAACAAAGCCCAACTTCGAAATCCATTACGATTTATCCACCCTCATTCATTGCCCATCCAGAAATCGTAGTTTCTGACGCAAAACGAATCAAACTAGCATTTGAAGAATCTGGATATTTTAAATCTGTGAAACTAGGCGATAAAGAAGACGAAATTTATGCATTGGTATTTTATTCTAGGAAGGCGGATACAGGGTATGGGCCAGTGATTAGTGGCATAACCTTTGGAATCATACCAGGTATTGGTTATGATAAAATAGCAACCGAAGTTACCTTTAGAAACAATGAAACAGGCAAAGCAAAATCTTATTCAAGAGAATCAGAAGTCAAGATATACATGGGTTGGATTTTCCTCCCACTATGGCCCTTTTTTCAAGAATCACCGGAGTTGAAGAAAATTATGCAACACCAAGTGAACTCAATTTTGAAAGAAGCAAAGTTGGATGGATTGATATAAAGAACTTTATAGGAATCTAATACAATCTCGCGGAGGTGGTCTTCAAAAATTCAGAATCCCTATCCCAAAACTTCAAAATTTAGTTGTTTTCTCTACGATTCTTCGACAATGATGAACAAAATTACCGAAGGATCAAATAAGAAACTAAATGAAACACCAAATCGTAGTTACATTCATTATAATCACATCGTTTTATTCCCAACAACTCCTGCCTTGTGAACCTTTCGACCCAGTACTTTTAAAACCGACTGACTCATCACGAGAAGATAAAGATTTTTTCTCTTTCAAACAAAAGTTAGAAAAAGCCATCCAAGAAAAAAATGTAAAATTCATAGAATCCATAATTGATCCGCAAATTTCTTTTGCATTTTCTGAAGACGGGATGGGCAAAACAAAATTTCTAAAATACTGGAAACTAGATAAGAAACCGAAAAATCCAGAATTCTGGGACCGGCTCTCCCAAACCATAAATCTTGGATTTACATTCAAAGACAATATCTGGTCGGCTCCTTTTTTATTTAACCAAACACCGGAATCCGTTGATTCATATAACTCTTCGCTCATCATAGGAAACACAGTCAATGTTAGAAACAAACCTTCAAAAAAAGGAGCAATCCTAACACAACTTAGCTGGGAATTTGTTAAAAATGAATATGATGAAAACTCAAAACAAGACCCAAAAGAACCATGTAACTTTAAAAAGGTTTGTATCTCCGACGGGCAAATTGGTTACATCTGCGAACAGTATTTACGCAGTCCAATGGATTACCGCGTTGGATTTTCTAAAAAAAACAATTCCTGGATGATGATTTTCTTTGTAGAAGGTAGCGATTAAAAGATACCAAAAGGTGAAAACTTTTGGTATAAAAATTCGATATTTTGGGAATAGATTGCGAATATTAGGAAGTTAGGATATAGGGGAAGAACGCACTTCCCACGAGCCACTCCCCTCCACCCTAACTCGGGCGGGGGTTTGTAGATTCGCCACAACATTATGTCTCTTACTCCACAAGATCAATCCCCTATGATCTTATCAATGATCCCATATTCCAGAGCTTCGGTCGCGGAAAACCAAGTATCTCGCTCCGTGTCTTCCATAACCCTCTCTAGTGGTTGCTCCGTTGCCTTTGCCATAATTTCGTTTAACAAATCTTTTTCCCTCCGAACGGATTCGGCAAAAATTCGGATGTCTTCTGCCGGTCCCTTAAATTCGCCCATAACATGTGGTTGGTGGATCAATACTTTACTGTGAGGGTATGCAAAACGATTTCCCTTTGCACCGGAAAGCAAAAGAACCGCACCAAAGGACATGGCCATCCCTAAACAAATAGTATAAACAGGATTATGTAGGCTCTTCATTACATCGAGAATCGCCAAACCTGCATAAGTGGAACCACCGGGAGAATGAATATATAAAGTAATAGGTCTTGTCGGATCTAATGCTTCAAGATACAAAAATCGATCAATTAGATATCTGGCGGAGTTATCATTAACTTCCCCCCAGAGAAAAACCTTTCGTTGTTCTAAATATACGTTTTCAATTTGCCCATTAGAATAAACTTGAGTTGCTTCCAAAAGATCCTCCTATGCTGCCATCAGATATGTGGCACAAGCTTCTGGTCGAAAGGTTTCACCGATTCTGCTCTTAAGAATTTTCTTTAGATAGATATGCCTCTTTTTAATAAAAGATAAAGTTTTTCCTTCGGAGATCGAAATTTCGGATAAGGAATAATTTTTGTAATAGTATAGTTCGATTAACTTTTGATCTGCTGGATCCAATTGATTTACATTTTTTAAAATAGTATCGAAACATTCTTTTTCTAAATAAGAGGAATCTGATTCTTTTGCATTTTGATCGATTTGATTTGGATCCACGAAGACTAAATTTTGGTTTTCCTTTTTTCTGAGAATGCGGTCTCCGTATTTGATCAGATTTCTTTTCAATAAAGTAGGAAAGGCAGCAGGAGTTGTGATTTTTTCCAGATTGCGATAGAGGTCCCAGAAAGATTCCTGAACTATATCCTGCGAAAGATCTTCGTCATTGATAATCTTGGATGCAAATTTGATAGCAAAACGGGAAAATCGATTTTGTAAAACGGTCCAAGCGCGCAAATCACCCGACTTTGCCCGTTGAAAAAGCTCAATATAAGATTTGTCATTCATACACTCAAATGTCCCAGTCAGTTCTCATTTGGTTCCAAAAAAAGAAAGTTCTTCCCTCTATTTTCAATAAAAGGGTTTTGAGGAAGAGATTTGTCTCTGGAATATCGGTGCCAGGAAAGCAAACGGACAAACGAATCAATTCGGTTTACCAAGCACAACCTTACCTTTCGATTTTGAGGTGGTGGTGAAGGCCAGTTTGCACTGGGAATTAGAATCAATGACCCAAAGATGGCCTACATAGGTTTCTTGTTCATACCTAGCGTTAGGACGAATCGTTGCATACTTGGTTTTTTTACCCGCGCTAAACCAATATAATGTAAGAATTTCTTTCGTATTATTTTCAACACTGAACGAACTTGCGCCAGACACTTTCTCCGGCGTATTCGCTACGTTTTGGCAATTGATTTCAGAAACTCCCGATATTGTTTGAGATTGGGCAACCGGAATGACAGGAGTTATATTTTCTTCAGTCAAAGAAACTTTACCCGGATACATTTTTGCGATATTCATCTTATCCATTTCGGAAAGTTCCTCATTCGCTTCTACCGATGAACCATCTAACGTCCATGAAGCGGGATACGAGTAAACCATAATTGATAAGGGATCGTATTGGCTGAAATTGACGAGATTGCGGTCATGCGGCTTGATCACAAAATCGTCGACCATTTCCATCGTCCATCCTTGCTCTGACAGTTCGGCAAAAATTGCCTTTCGGTTCCATGCTGTTTTGTTGGATGGATTCTGGTGTTCGTGGTCTAAACCCAGAGCATGACCAAACTCGTGTAATATGGTAGATTTATCGATCCATTCGAGATTCATCGTACGTTCATCTTGCTCGAAATATTCTGCCTCGTTACCGATTGCCGAATTGGCGCCGTCACCGGGCACAAAATCAATACGGATGTCGGATTTTTGTCCCCGGAGTTGCGGGGCAGAGTCAAAGAATTCAAAACTCAGATTCGCATAACGCGTCCATTCGACGGCAAAGCGGCGCACAGCTTGGCGTTCGGCATTCGTGCCACCGAGAAAGAGGATCCGTATCGTCTTACCGTTTTTCCAGCGGGTGCCTTTCACTTCGACGGAGCGAGCGACGACTGTGGGTTGCGCGGGCGGTTTGGCGAAGCTCATGCGTTTACCGCCCTGGCTTGCAAAAATGGCGGTGCCTTGTATGATCAGGCAAACCACAAATATGATGGCAACGTTTTTCATAGTAATTCCCACTTTTCTCAGACAGCAAATGAAGCGATTTGCATTTCGTAAAATTTTTTATAATCAATAGAAGAAGTAAAGCCTAAAGTAAAATGGATTTGGTTTATCAGGGGTTTACAAAGTAAAAAAGATTCTTGACGATAAACAAAA
The DNA here is from genome assembly GCF_016919165.1 of Leptospira chreensis. Taxonomy (GTDB): domain Bacteria; phylum Spirochaetota; class Leptospiria; order Leptospirales; family Leptospiraceae; genus Leptospira_A; species Leptospira_A chreensis. The sequence goes on along the minus strand of NZ_JAFFPS010000057.1, from coordinate 5,138 downwards.
AATAACTCTGATACATACGATATGGCTATCCGGATTTTTTTACTTACCATTGTCGGTTTTTTCTGCACACATTGCACATCGCTTGATCTCGCGGGAAAAAGTTATGAAGGTAAACCGAAAGAAAGCGCGCAGAAACCGAGAATCATAGGTGCGGTGCAAGCGGGACGAATCGATTTCGCGCCGGAAAAAGTGACTTATATTTTACCTGGCTCTGACCTAAAAAACATCGGCACCTATACGGTCTCAGCCGGCACGGTGACTATCCGCAATGCCACGGGGGTTACTTACACTTTTACGATCAAAGAAGACGGTAAGATCTTACTATGGAATGGTGTCGAACTTCGTCGCACAGATTTTTCCTGGCCCTAATCAACTCGAATGTCCTTCGTTATCCGATTCACGAGTTTCTCCTTGTATACAATCGGGTTTTTGGGCGAGTCCCCAAACAACCGTTCTCCATCTCCTTTGTTTTTTAACTAGGAATGATCTTTTCTCTTCCTTGGGGTCGGGCTATCCAGGGCTTCGGTCGCCGTTTGCGACCGCTAACGCGCCCTTACTATCCCTCTCGCGAGTTTGCTTTTACTACGAAGGAATCACTGGCGCACAATGATTCCGTTCAAAATCTGACATGACTTGGCCTAAACACAAAACAAAACTTGAATCAAAAAAGAGGATATGAAAATGCTAAAAACAATACTATCGCTAGTCAGTATCACTTACCTATTTGTGGGTTGTTACTCCTATATGGGTAAGGAATTACCAAATCGATTAAATGAAAAGTTGACTCCCAAAACAGGCCCATTGTCTTTTACTATCAACACTAGTGATTTAGACGATAAAGCATTGTTTGAAACCATCGTTGAAACTAATTTAAAAAACACGAATCTCTTTGATAAAGTTACAAAAATAAATGCCGGCGATAAAAAAGAAACAACACATCTGGACATCTATGTTTTCCCTGGTAACACCTACCAAAATGGTTGGATCACAGGAATGAGTTCCTTCTTTATGGGAATCACATTCGGCTTACTTCCTGGGATAGCAGAACGGAATCAAGTTTGGGATATTGATGTATATCATTCAGGAAAACAAACAAAATCATTTACGTTCACTCAAAGTAAAAATACATTTTTGGAATCATCCCGCTATTCATTTATCTATTCAATGATAAACGGGATGTAAATCATGAAATTGGAAAGAATGTAATCAACAATTTGTTCTTAAAATTACAATAGTAACGGATTTCTTTAGAAACGATTGTCACCTATGCCATTTAGATTCGAAAACGAAATAACGATCACCTCTTTTATTATAAAAATACTAGGGAACAATTTTACCGAATGAATGGCATGGGAACAGAGTTATTTTCTATGAATTGGGCTATGGATTGAATCATAAAGGGAAACTAGTCAGAAATGTTTAGAATGAAATCACACGCAAAATTCCTTATTTTCTTTTTATTTTTTTCATTCGCTTACGGATCAGATCAGCCGAAGAAAAAGGTTACGACAACCTGTCCCAAAAACTATTCTTGTATAATCACATATATAAGTTCTGAAGCGATTGCCATCTACGCTCGCAATTGGCAAAAGGAAATTATTGATAATGATGGCCCAGCGCCTTTGGACCAAATCACCCTCCTCAAAGACAAAGCCGGAAATTTTTTAGAAGTTGAGATTTCAAAAAATGTTTATTATTACAAAGGTTTTTGGAAGGGTAAGGAAATATTAATTAGTCGATTCGACTTAGATATTTCCAAGAGTTTACGGACCCTTGGATTGCAGACTATAATTTTATCAAAAGAAGCAGATCCTAATTCACCCCTAGTCGGAATTGTCCCAAAAAATACCCTCTTCGCTGTAAAAGAAAATACAAACCCGTTGTCAGAGCAAAATGGTTTCGTAAAAATAGAATACAATCATACTGTTGGATGGGTGAATCGAAGTTCGCTCAGCAATGATCCGTATGACATTCGTTATTACAATATTGGAATACAAGAAATTTCCAAACCTTATCATTTTTCTGCCTTTGAAAAGGATTTTAGTACCAAAATTAGATTTCGGGGAATGGACTTTCACTTACTAGAATGTATGATTTCCGATACAGAATGCCAAGGGAATCCAAGAATGGGTCGTTCTAGTTTTGGCGAGGACCAAGAAGCAGTGTATTTTGATCTCACATCTAAAAAAGGCTCCCTGTATTATTGTGAAATTAGGCGAGCGGATATTTTAGATGAACTGGAACGATTGGCTGAAGAACAGATTACCGAAGAAGAATTAACTCCATTTATGAACTGCGCTATCAAAGAAGAGGAAGAAATAAAAGGAGAGGAGGAATCAGAATAAATAAATCTGACTCGATTATAAATTCAGATTTAACTTTTGTGAACAATTTACATAACTCAAAACGAATATATTATTTTCCAGAAAATCAGAATTTATAGATAACAAAGAAGACCAGAATTACTAATCAAATTTACCTTGACTTTACCTTTAAGATCCTATCCTAAGTTTAATTCATTTTTTTATTAACTGATTCTGATTTACAACGATTCAATTTATGAAACATATTGAATAAATAAGTTTATTTAAGGAATTAACAGTTTGGTGAAAAATTCAAAAAATACAACAAGTTCGAACCAAAATATAAGCACAAAATCAATCTCACGATCCGAAAAGTTCCAAACTGCGAATTTGGCTCGTTGTGTTTATACTTTAATTATGGTCTTAGTCTTTTACTATTTTCATTTACCGTGGATTGTAATTATAGGTTCCATTCATCTTCTATTTTCAGTTCTATGGTTTGCACTCATTGAAATTGAAATCTTAGTTGAAAAGAATCATTGGTGGAGCGGATATGTTCCAGCAAGTTTCGATTTGATTTGGCTGACTGTTCTTGCATACGGAACCGGACACATTACTTCGTTTTTTATTTTGGGATACTTAGGCTCCATTGCTCTTAGCAGTATGTCTCTCGACCGCAATTATGGAATATATAATGCGTTTCTAGCGACTCTTCTGTTTAGCTCCATGGGATTTTTAGTCTATTACGAAGTATTACCTTTAATCAATATATTAATGCCTCCAATTAAACCGACTCTATTAAGTATATTAATTTCTTCTATTTTGCTTGGTGGCAGCTCATTTATAGTAAATCAGATTGTCTCGAAGTTATTCTTTTCTCTAACGGACGTTAACGAAAAACTATTAGCGATAGCTATGACCGATCCACTCACAGGATTATCAAATCGTCGATCCTTTCTTTCTAATTTGGAAGTTGAAATTGCTCGTAAACAAAGGAGCAATGGGACTTATCCAATTTCTTTTATACTATTTGATTTGGACCATTTTAAGAGCATCAATGATAATTATGGACATGATATCGGAGACCTTGTTTTACAGGAATTTTCGTCTATTTTAAAAACTTCACTTCGAAAGCAAGATTTCTCAGCTAGGTGGGGAGGAGAAGAATTTATCGTTCTTCTTCCAGATACAAATTTAGATGGGGCTGAAATAGTAGCAGAAAAAATCAGAAATTTAATTTCATTGATACGATTATCTGTTAACCAAACAGAAATTAAATGTTCAGTAAGTGCCGGAGTTGCCATCATGAATTCAAAAGAAACAACGGCCGATTCAGTAATAAAAAAAGCAGACAATCTATTATACGAAGCTAAAAAAAGAGGGCGGAATCAAATTTGTTCAGAAAAAAACTTTCCTGAAATTGTTTGATGTGCCAATTCAAAAGATGGGATCAAATTTCTCAATGCCCTCCTCCTCCTCCCGACGAGGAATGACCACCACCTCCAGAACGACTACCTGACCGATTGGAGGTAGTAGCGCGGGATGAGGAAGAATGATATTTCGAATCACAACTGGAGTAACAACCCATATAAAGGACAGGACAGGTAAGATTCACTTGATTGGTATTTGTAGAGGAACTTTGCATAGTGATAATATAACAAAGTGATTGGTCAGAAACACACTTTTGCCTACAACTATCGATCGAATGATTGGAAAATGTATTGGAACATCTAACAAACAACAACAAAAATAAACATGAAATGAATAAACTCGGAGAGAAATGGAGAATCTTCATTTAGCACCTTTCTCCATTAACAACCTAACAATCTCTTCCCTTTCGGAAAAGAGAATTTCAGACAAGGCAGTGTGACCCTCATTCGTGACTAAATTAGGATTTGCTCCTGCATCGAGTAATATCTTAACTATTCTCGGATAACGATTATAAGATGCCATCATTAGGGCAGTATGTCCGTTTCTGGTTTTTGCATTTAATTCGACTTTCACGGAAACTAATAGTGATACAATTTCAGTGTGACCTTCTTTAGAAGCTATCATAAGAGGTGTTAGTCTTTCGAATGTGTCTTCAGGACTATTAATATCGTATCCTAAATTTATTAGTTGTCTGACTCTTTCCGTATTACCTATTGCAACCTGGTAATAAAGATTGTAAAATCGATCTTCTGATCTCGTTTGAACATTCGCACATTGAATCGTCAATAGGAGAAAACTGAATACAAGGTAAACTATTCGTTTCATGATTGCATTTTCGCATGACACAAACCATTTCGAAATAGTGGATTTCCGCAAATGTGGGAAACTACTAAGTGTAATATGGAATCATAGAAATATTTTCGTTTACTTTTATTAATACAGAACTATCAGAAAATAATTTATGCAAGCAGGAGTATAATAGAACGAAAAACACCATTTAAAATAAAGTATAGTCGCCTTTAAACTAGCGCCTATGCTCTGCATTGCGTCATCACCGTGCAATATGGTGCAAAGGTGAAAAGATTTAGAATAAAATTTCCGAAGCGATCAAGGTTCTTTTCAAAAACGATAGGTTGTGTTATAGAGGAAATTCGTGAAGCCCACGAGCCACACCCCTCCACCCTAACTCGGGCGGGGGTTTGTAGATTCACCCCCACATTATGTCTCATTAGAAATCTCTTCCTAACTTCTCCCCACTTTCCCTCTTGCGCATAAAAAAACCCCGCTTGTTTAAAAGCGAGGTTTGTAGTGAACAATGGTTAATGATTTTGGTCATTTCTGACCAACTTTTACAATATACAACGTAGCGTGACAACAATCCTAACGAAAGGTAATTGGTTTCCT
>NZ_JAFFPS010000071.1 GCF_016919165.1 Leptospira chreensis | reverse complement strand
TGTTCTTCACAAGTCACAATGGCCCCGCATTCTTTTGCTTTGGCGATGATGGCTTCTTTATCCAAAGGTTTGATGGTCGCCATATTAAGAAGGCTGGCATTGATTCCTTTTTCTTTGAGTAATCCCACAGCAATCATAGCTTCGTTTACCATCACACCGTTGGCAATGATACAAACGTCTTTTCCTTCGGAGATGACTTCTGCTTTTCCAATTTGGAACTTGTAGTTTTCTCTTTCAATCACAGGGATTGCCGGACGACCCACTCTCACATAAACAGGACCTTTAAAATCTGCAATGGCATGAATGACTTGTTTGGTTTCATTAAAATCAGAAGGACAAATCACAGTCATTTCAGGAATGACTCGCATAATTGCAAAATCTTCAATACACTGGTGAGAAGCACCGTCCTCTCCGACAGTGATTCCCCCGTGAGACGCAACGAGTTTCACGTTTACTTGTGGGTAAACAACACTGTTACGAACTACTTCCCAAGCTCTACCAGATAAAAACATAGCAAAACTAGAAGCAAAAGGTACAAATCCAGAAAGGGCAAGACCTGCCGCATGACCAACTAAGTTTTGTTCAGCGACACCAACGTTAAAAAATCGTTCAGGATATTTTTTCTTAAAATCCGCAGTTTTAGTGGAACCGGAAAGATCCGCATCTAAAACCACGATATCCTGTCTGGAGTCACCTAACTCAACTAAGGCTTCACCGTATGCATCTCTTGTTGCTTTTTTGTCCGCTGTGGATTGGCTAGGTGCTCCCATAATTATCCTTTTTTTAAAGCTTCCGCTTTATCAGTTTTTTCCCAAGTAAAAGTACTACCTGTTCTACCGAAGTGGCCATAAGCCGCTGTTTCTTGGTATTTTCTTCCTTTTCCAAGAAGATCCAAACCATCCACAATTCCTTTCGGAGTGAGTTTGAAGTTTGCTAGAACTCGTTTTGAGATTTCTTCGTCAGAAATAGTTCCTGTTCCGAATGTATCCACAAGAACCGATACAGGTTCTGCAACACCAATTGCATAAGCAAGTTGCACTTCACATTTGTGAGCAAGACCAGCTGCTACAACGTTTTTCGCAATATAACGACCGATATACGCTGCAGAACGATCTACTTTAGATGGATCCTTTCCAGAGAAAGCTCCACCACCATGACGACCCATTCCACCGTAAGTATCTACGATGATCTTACGTCCTGTAAGACCAGTATCACCATGTGGGCCACCAATCTCAAATTTACCGGTAGGGTTGATAAAATAACGAGTGTTCACAAGAAGTTCTTTTGGAATCATTTTTTTGATACATTCCTCAATCACTGCTTCTTCGATTTGTTTGTGAGTCACACCTGGTTTGTGTTGTGTAGAAATCACAACAGTGTCCACTCTCTTTGGTTTTCCATCTTCGTATTGGATGGTTACTTGTGATTTTGCATCAGGACGGAGCCAATCGATTTTGTTTGTATGGCGAAGTTCGGAGAGATGTTCCAAAAGTTTATGAGAGTAATAAAGCGGAGCTGGCATCAGTTCCGGAGTTTCTGCAATCGCAAAACCGAACATAAGACCTTGGTCCCCTGCTCCTTGTTCTACGTGTAAACCCTCTCCTTCGTTGACCCCTTGGGCAATGTCAGGTGACTGTGCGTGCACGTGAGATGCAACCACAGCAAAATCAGCATCGAAGTACATATTGATATCGTTATAACCAATTTTACGAATGACATCGCGAGCCACTTCTTGTGTGTCTACTTTTCCTTTACTGGTGATTTCACCGGCAATGACTACGAGGTTTGTTGTAACAAGAGTTTCACAAGCCACACGAGATTTTGGATCTTGGGCTAAATACGCATCGAGAATGGCATCAGAGATTTGGTCGCAGACTTTGTCCGGGTGTCCTTCAGATACGGACTCGGAAGTGAAGATATAGTTTTTAAGAGAGGACATATTTTTTACCTTACTTGGTTAAACTTTAGATTTTAGGCGGTACGTCAATAGAATTGTCGGGGTATAGTCCACGCACATAGGATTCTAGGGTTTCCGCATTTTTCCCCATGGCAATTTCCAATTTTTTGGCGTATTCGTCCATTTGGCTCTCGGAAAGGCCTTTGGGAACAAAGAACGGCTCCCCGTATTGGATAAAAAGCCGTGCCCCAAATTTAGGGAAAAAATGCCTATCCCAACTTTTGAAAGTGTAAGCCCTGTCATAACAAGAATGCAAATACAGAATGGGAAATCCGGTGAGAGAGGCGGTCACAATGACCCCAGGTTTTACTTCTCGTCTCGGGCCTTTGGGTCCATCCACAGTAAAGATAGGAACAGCACCATGTTTCATTTCTTTTAGGATATTACGGAATGCGCCAGTGCCCCCTCTTGTGGAAGAACCCCGCACCGAACGAAGGTTAGATCGAGCAAAGGTTTGGTGGATGATCTCTCCATCTTTGGATTGGGATACAAGAGCCACCATATCCGCTTTTTTCTTTCGTTTCAAATACTGGGTCGCATGTCTGTAAAGAGAAAGTGTGGTTTCATGAAAAACAGCAATGATATATCCAGAACCTTTTTCAATGGTCTTCGCACTCTCGGCAGGGATGATGAATTTTTGGTTTCGTATAAAAAGATACCAAACTCTGACGATGAAGTGAACCACCCAACTCAAGATGATGTATTTGGTTTTGGAATAGGGTTTTTGTTTGTTGTCTGGAATCAAAAAGAGTGGTCCTTACCGATTTCCCAAAGGACATCGTTTTCATAAATTTTCACTGTAGGTGCCGCACCCGGCTCTGGTTTATTGTGTAACAAAGAATGAATCATGGATTTTGCCACATACTCACCAGGAATCGGTTTGTATTTTTTGAGCCCAAGGAGTCCAAAAGGAATGAGATTACCAAGAAACTCTCCCACTTTCTCCCCCACTCGGACTTCTTCTCTTTCTCCAATGAGAAGAGAGGGCCGAAAGATTCCTAAAAAAGGAAATTGTAGGTTACGTAGTTCTGTTTCAATTTCCCCTTTCACACGATTATAAAATATCGAAGAATTAGGATCCGATCCCATTGCGGTGATGATATAAAATCCTGGAATCTTTTTTGTTTTTGCTTGTTTGGCTGCGAGCAGTGGGTATTCGTAATCGATTTCTTTGAATTTTTCTTGGCTCCCTGCTTTGTTAATTGTTGTACCCAAACAACAAAAAACAGCATCGATTCCATCCGGAATGGAAACTTTCCCCGCTTTAAAATCCTCCCACTGAACCTTTACCACTTCAATGGGAACATTGGGATTGGAGGCAGATTGCGAGTTTCTCGCCCAAACAATTACCTTTTTGATTTGGGGATAAAAAACAAGAGAGAGTAACACTTGTTTACCGATAAGGCCGGTTCCACCAAGGAGTAATATTTTCATTTGATCTCCAAACTACGTGCGAGCATGGAATCGGTAAGATTGAGTCTTTCCTGGAACTGGATTCCTGCAATATGGTAGATTACATTTTTGATTTTTGAGTTTTGAGTCCACATAACAGTTCCTTCAAAGAACATCCGTTTGGTGCCTTTTGCCCAAACGATACTTCCCAAAACTTGGGACTCAATTTCATCGCTGAGTAAGTCATCCTCACCCAAAAAACAAAGGCCTTCTTCCGAAATATTCCCTAACTTTCCGAATAGTGTAATCCCTTCCAAATCTAGATGGACCTCAAATTCAGAAAAGTCACCGGGGGATATTCTTGGAAGCCTTCGCTCACTTTCCATAGCAACAAGGTACAAGGATTCCCATTATTGGAAACGAAAAAAGCAAATTAGAACTGAAAGTAAATGAAAGGAATAGAGTTTTCTGGTGTAGCTAAATTCAAGACAAGAAAGACAATCGGATAGAGGGCAAATTCCAAACTGGCCGGGATTTGTTTCCCTTTTCCCTTTTCAAAGATCAAATAACCAATGGCATGGCCTAAATATAGGAAAAATAGGACCCAAAGGAAGTCTTTCCACATATAAGGCCGGATTTGTCCCGCTTGGAAGGTAAAGATCCCCCGAATGTGAATCCAGGCATTTTCCCAAGTGAGGGAACGAAAAAATACACCCCCAAAAAAGAAAACGGAACTATTAAAAAGATTCTGGAAAAGCCAAAGAGGAGCGTCATACCAATGTTTTGTTGTCGCATTCTCTTTTTTGATCGGGAACCATTCCCGCCAAATTTCTTCCAAAACATAAAAAATTCCGTTGAGAGAACCCCAGAAAACAAAGGTCCACTGGGCTCCGTGCCAAACCCCGCTCACAAACATGGTAAACCAAAGGTTGAATTTTCGTCTTACGGATATTACTCGACTTCCACCCATAGGAATATAAATATAATCGCGTAACCAGGAATTTAAGGTCATATGCCAACGGCGCCAAAAACCAGAGACAGAAGTAGCAAGGAAAGGAAGATTAAAATTGGTGGGAAGTTTATAACCGAGTAACATAGCACTTCCAATGGCCATATCCGAATATCCACTAAAATCTAAATAAACTTGGATTCCACCCAAAACAGCGGCAATGATCAAAGCATAGGCGTGATGACCCGATGGATCTGCATAAATGGTGTCAATGGTAGGAGCCACCATATCGGAAAGGACTGCTTTTTTAAAGTAACCCAAGATAAAAAATCGAATCGCCACACGAAACTCAATGTCTTCCAGTTTTTTGGGACTGTACAATTGCGGCATAAAGGTTCTTGCAGTCACAATCGGACCTGCCACCAGTTGTGGGAAAAAACTCACAAACAAAGCAAACCGAATGAAGTCTTTTTCGGCTGGAATTTCTTTTCTATAAACATCAATGGTATAAGATAAAGATTGGAATGTAAAAAAGGATATTCCCGCCGGGAGAATGATTTTTAGAATAGGCAAAGCATCTGCACCAAACATTGGATTGGTGACTGTATTAATAGAGGTAACAAGAAAGTTATAGTATTTAAAAAATCCCAGAATAAATACTAAATTAGTAATCAAACTAAAGAGTAAGAGATAATACCTTACCTTCTCCCTGGTTTCTTGGCTTAGTTTGAGTCCTACATAGTAGTCGATCGCAGTGGAAAGTAGGATGAGAGCACCAAAGCGGTAATCCCAAGACATGTAAAAGAAATAACTACTAATGAGTAGGAATATATGTAAGATTCGTGTTTCTCTGGATTGGTTGGAAAAAATGGCAGGGAATAAATACCAAACAGTAAAAAAAACGAAGAGAAAGAAGACAAAATATTCAAAATCAGAAAAGATCAATGGGACATGCCTTCTATTCAGACCAGATTCTTCGAAAAAATAACAATGTCAATCATTTCGGCTTGCAGAGGGTTGCAGAATCGCCTAAGATTGGTCTCTAGTTTTTTTAGTTCAGAACTAAGAGGTAAAAAATGAAAAAAATATTAAAAACAGCTCTTGTGGGACTTTTGTCCTTTGGTCTTCTTTCCAATTGTTTTGGAAAATTCGGCGCAATCAAAGCAGTATACTCGTTTAACGGAAACATCCAAATTGGATCAGGTAAACTCGCTAGTTTCTTTCGCTCCTTACTAATGATCTTCCCTCTTTATATTGCATATGGAATTGGAAGTTTCTTAGACATTCTCGTTTTTAACCTGATCGAATTTTGGACAGACCGAAATCCAATCGCAATGGCTGAGTATGACTTTGATGGAAAATTAGTAAAAGAATATTCACAAGATGGCAAAACCATCACTCTTACTTACTCTGAATGGGGAAAGGTTTTGAAAATGGAAGCTCCTACAGAAAAAGGAACAGAAACTGTCTATTTCCTAAAAGACAAACCTGAAAAAGCATTCCGTTTAGTGAATGGCAAATATGTAGAAATCCTCCAAGCGAGTGGACCAATCCTTCCTCCTACAGGCATAAAACAGTTCTAACAGCAACATTGCCCCTAATTTTAGGGGCAATCTATGGCCGATACTTAAACTATGAATCGTTTCTATTTGGTTTCTTTCCTGTTACTCCTTTCTTTCGGATGTGAAACTCCGCAACAGGTAATCACCCCCACTTTTCCTACACATACAGAACAAATCAATCTCAACCGCATCCGGATGATTACCAAATCCGAAGCAGTCCATTCAGAATCCAAAGAAGGGAAAAAACCTTTGGCCCAAGAGCCGGGAGTGAATGTAGAGTATTCGGAAAACAAAATTCCCTTCATCCAGTTGGATTTGTTTTTTGAAGATGCAGGAATTAGTATCATCGAAGAAATCATTGCCGGCACTATTTTAGATCACCATATCATTGTGATAAACCAAAAGGGTGAGATTATCGCCAAACAACCAGTCAACTTTCAAGCGTATGAAATTTTGGAAACAAAAACAGAAGTGATGCGTAACAAAGTGATTGTGGGTGAATCTAAAAAACCAGTAAAGGTGAATAGCACAAGTCCAGAAACTAAAATCTCACGGGAAGCCATTGAAAGACAATATACGGATAGAGACACAGTTCCTCAAGTTTTGGAAATCCAAGATGGAAAAGTTCCAAACCCAGGAGAATACATCAGTATCTATTTAGAACTCACCTTTGTGAACCCACAACTCGAGCCCAATTGTGAATCTTACTCTGGAAACTGTAATGGTCCCAAAGATTATTTTTTTGAAGATGTGACAAGACGCAATCGTAGGGAATTAGATATTTTAAGAAACCGTTATGTGGACGGGGAAGTGGCGCAGTTTCCTAATCTCACAAAAGATGAACAAACAGACTTTAAAACAAATATCAAAACCAAAATGGAATCCACGAATGGTGTGTATGGTCCCAAACACGGATTTACAAAATTTATGTTTCGAGAATGGAACTTAGTTTCTTCTCCGAGATACTTTCGTATTTTGTCTGTGGTAAAAAACGGAAAACAATCCTTACAAGACGATCGAACGGATGAAAAAAAACTAACCGAAGAATCTGGTGAAAATTCCAAATCGGAACATAACGATACCCATTCGATTTTTGATTCTCCAACGCATACAAAACATAAAAAAAGAACGATCCCTACCCCTTAAGTAATGATAACGGGTGATGGGATTTCCAACACCCGCCAAATTATGTTTTAAGCAACCTTTGATTCTTTTTTGCGAACACTGTCAAAACGCACGGTAGAAGCGGTCACTTTGATTCTGGATTTGTTTTCCCCTTCTGGACTTTTCCATCGGTTTTGTTTCAGATTTCCCATCACGGTTACCTTACTCCCTTTTTTTAGGTATTCGACACAGTTCTCTCCCAACTTTTCCCAAGCCTCCACCTCAAAGTAAGACACATCTTCCTTATCCTTACCTTCTTGGTTGTTAGCAGTGTGATTGACTGCCAATGTGAAATTAGCGAGTGACTTACCTCCCGCAATGGTTCTTTCTTCTGGATCTGCGGTTAAATTTCCGTCCAGAATGACATACGATAGATTTTTCATTTGAGTATCCTTAAATCAATTTTCTTAGCCATATAAGACCGGTGCGTTTTTGTACGAGTTGGTTGTAAAAAAAGGCCAATTCCTACTAATTTTATAGAATCAACGATCCACAATTCGCATTTCGGATAGACAACCGAGTGGAACCAGTGAAGAATTTCTTTGTGGGACTTCCCGATTCAGAAATACTCCACCTAGTAACAGCTATTAGCCGTGAATTGGTTTGTTTACACGAACCAGATGGAACTTATATTTATGTGAGTCCTAACTCCGAAAAAATCATTGGTTATCAATCTGAGGAACTTGTTGGCAAAAATCCTTACGATTTTTTTCATCCCGATGAAAGAAGACTGATCCAAGAACGGTCACACCAACCCCTACTTCGTGGGGAAGTAAACATTCATACAACTTTCCGATTTTTGCATAAGAATGGAACCTACATCTGGCTACAGTCTGACAACCGTTTAACGATCCATCCCAACACTGGACAAAAATATTTACATACGTCTTCCAGAGATATTTCTGATAAAATAGATACCGAAACAAATTTGGCACTGGCCGAACGCAGGTTCAAAACGTTGTTCCATGATTCTCCAATTGGACTCGTACTCACTGGAAAACAGGGTTACATCGATGAATCCAATGAGTCCTTTGCCAATTTTTTGGGTTATAAAAGTTATGAAATTGTCGGAAAACATTTTTCGGATATTAGTTCCGTGGATGAACTGGAAGAAAACTTAAAACTGCGAGATGAAGTCCAAAAAGGAATCATCGACAACTATTCCATTGAAAAACAATACATTCATAAATCGGGAAACAAAGTTTGGGCTTATATCACAGTCACTGTCCTTCGGGATGATGGCGGCCATCCCATCCATTACCTGGCACAAATCATCGACATTGATGAAAGAAAAAAATCAGAAACTTTGCTACGCGAAAACAATGAACACCTAAAGGCCGCAACCAATTCTCTCTTAACTCAAAACAAACAACTCCAAGCCTATAACCAAATCATTTCCCACCACTTACGGGCTCCTGTGAGTAACCTAAGAAGTCTTTTGGATTTGATGCAAGAGACAAACCAACTTCCAGAAATCAGAGAATTGGAAGGGCATCTGCAAGAGGTAACCAAAACCTTGGAGACTGTTCTTTCCGAACTCATCACTACATTAAAAATTAAAAATCCAGATTCCTATAAACAGGAATCCCTAAAGATTTCTGAGTCCCTCTCCAATGTGCTGGGACTGATGGAAGGCGAACTGAGAGAGAAAGAAGTCGAAATCCAATCCAATTTTTCGGGAAAAGAGACGGTCTTTTTCTCCAAAGAATTTTTAGAAACGATTTTCCTACATCTTTTGAGCAATTCGATCCGGTTTGCCCATCCCCACAGGAAACTTCGGATTTCGGTAGAATCCTTTGCCGCGGGATCTCAGACGGTAATTTCCTTTTCCGATAATGGAATTGGGATCGATTTAGAGCGTTATGGTGATCAAATTTTTCAGCTTCGAAAGACTTTTCATCGTCAGATAAGTGGGAAAGGTTTGGGGTTATTTTTGATTCAGTACAAAATAGAATCGGTAGGGGGGAAGATTGAGGTGAGTTCCAAACCCGAGGAAGGCGCTACCTTTCTTATGTACTTCCCCGAAGGAAACGAGGCCAAATGACTCCCAAAATTTGTGTCATCGACGATGATAAAATCTACCAATTCACTACTAAGAAGATCATCTCCAATGCAGGAATCAAAGGGGACGTGCTCGTGTTTTCTGACGCGGAAAACGCACTGGATTTTTTTCATACGGAAGTGCAAAATAAAGACCAACTTCCCGATATCATCTTTCTCGATATCAATATGCCCTTTATGGATGGTTGGCAATTTTTAGATGCCTTCGAAAAAATCATCCCTCAGTTTCCAAAAACCATCGAAGTGTTTTTAGTGAGTTCATCTGTAGACACAGCTGATACAGATCGCGCCGCAAAAATTCCGATCATCTCCGGATACATATTCAAACCATTTACGAAAGAAAAACTTTTGGAATCACTTTCACACGTCCAATCTTAGCTTGTCATCATTTTGCTTCGTATATAGAAATGGACGCACCACTTATGGATCAAATACTCACCTGGATTGAAACCTATCCCTTGTCCGCCACACTCGTTGGAGTTTTGTTGTTTTTCGTTCTCGTCTTTATCCGGGATGTGACACAAAAAACGCACACGATTCAGAGAAACTTCCCCATAGTGGGACGGCTCCGTTATTTCTTAGAAATGATCGGACCGGAACTCAGACAGTACTGGGTGGCCAACGATAAAGAAGAACGTCCTTTTGATCGATCGGAAAGAAGTTGGATTTATGCCACAGCCAAAGGCCAAAACAATAACTTTGGATTTGGAACCACAGAAATCCAATACGAACCAGGTTATCCCATCATCAAACACAAAGCCTTTCCTTATCCAGAAGCCAAGGCTTATATTCATAACAAAGATGCCAGTTGTATCCCTTGTCTGAAAGTCATCGGAACCAAACGTAAATTTCCATACAGACCTTATTCCATTGTGAATATCTCCGCTATGTCCTTTGGATCTCTTGGAAAAAATGCAGTGATGGCACTCAACCGAGGAGCGAGAGATTCCGGCGCCTATCAGAACACAGGTGAAGGGGGCTTAAGCCAGTATCATATGGAAGGGGCCGATATGGTTTGGCAAATTGGAACTGGTTACTTTGGTGCGAGAGACCATTCGGGAAAATTTAGTTTGGAAGCTTTAAAAGAGAAAGTAGCCAAGAACCCTTGTGTGAAGATGATCGAAATCAAATTGTCTCAAGGCGCCAAACCAGGAAAAGGTGGAATCCTTCCTGCCAAAAAAGTAAATGCAGAAATTGCAGCCATCCGCCATGTCGAAGAAGGAAAGGATTGTATCTCTCCCAACTCTCATAGCGAGTTTACCAATGTAAAAGAACTCGTACAATTTATTGAAAGGATAGCAGCAGCAACAGGAATCCCTGTGGGAATCAAAAGTGCTGTGGGTGAAATTGAATTTTGGGAAGAGCTGGCCCGCGAGATGAAACAAACATCACAAGGTCCTGATTTTATCACCATCGATGGAGGAGAAGGAGGAACGGGTGCCGCTCCCCTAACCTATGCCGACCATGTTTCTCTCCCTTTCAAAATTGGATTCCAAAGAGTCTACACTCTCTTTCAAAGAGAAGGACTATCGGAACAAATTGTATGGATTGGATCAGGGAAACTCGGATTTCCTGATCGCGCCGTGGTTGCGATTGCCATGGGTTGTGATCTCATCAATATAGCAAGAGAAGCCATGTTATCCATTGGTTGCATCCAAGCACAAAAATGCCATACAGACCATTGTCCGGCCGGCGTCGCCACTCAGAATTGGTGGTTACAACGTGGTGTGGATCCAGAAATCAAAGGCAAACGTGCCGCCAAATACATCCAAGGATTTAGAAAAGAGCTTTTGAGTTTGGCTCACTCTTGTGGATACGAACACCCAGGACAATTCACAGGCCAAGATGTTGAAATTAGTATGGGGATGAATCGATACCAAACCTTAGAAGGTCTACTCGGTTACAAACGAGACGAAGTCAAATTCACTAAACTTCAGGATTATACGGTATTTCCGAAACGACAAGCCTAATGAAAAAACTCTTTTTTGTTCTCCTATTCCTCCACCTAGGTTGTCTTTCAGAGGAGAGGAATATAAAAGCAGAAATTGTAAAAGGTTTTTTAGACCTAAACAACCATTCCTTCACCGATCAACCGTTTGTTGCATTGAATGGGGAATGGAAATTTTTCTGGAATACAGCACCAAACCAAATTCAAGAAACCGATTCCGATTTATTCCTGGACCTTCCGAAACATTGGAATGGATACCAAATGCCATACGGAATGCTTGGGGGTTTTGGACATGCTAGTTTTCGGATCAAACTCAAACTGGCAGACAATCTTTCGGAGCTCATGGCCCTCACCGTCCATGAGCAGGACACTTCGTACGCCATTTATGTTAATGGAAAGTATTTAGGTGGATCAGGGAAACCAGGTCCCAATCCAAACGAATATATACCAGAAGTTAAATCCAGCATTGTTGTTTTGCCGCAAACATCTGACCTCACCATAGACCTCTATGTTGCCAACTATGTACATAGAAAGGGTGGGATTTGGAATGACATCGTCATTTCCCCATACACCAAAGCAGAAAACCGACTCACCAAACGAAAGATTAACGAAACCATGTTATCTTCCGTTCTGACCTTCGTGGGTTTGTTTTTTTTGGTGATGTATTTTTACAATCGTGATGGCAAACACACAGTAGGAATCTTTTTGTTTTCTATCGCCGTTTTGTTTAGAACCATTTCCACTGGGGAAAGAATTTTAATCGAATTTGTCGATATTCCGTATTGGATTTTATTACGATTGGAATATGTTTCTTGGTTCTGGTCGGCTCCACTCCTCTATCATTATTTTTATACCATTTTTCCAGAAGACTTCTCCAAACGAATGGGGACTTTCTTTTATATTCTATCATCCATCTTAACCCTTGGACTTTTGTTACCACCGGTTTATTTCACAGAGACAGCCTCCATTTATCCAATCGCCTTTGTTGCCAACGGTGTTCTTATTTTTGTTTATTTGTATCGTGCTTACAAAAAAAACCGAATGGAATCCAAACTTCTGTTATTTGGAATGCTTTTGGTGCTTGTGGGTGCCACCAATGATGTCTTACACGCAGAATCCTACATCCACACTATGTACATAGCACCTGCGAGCGTGGTGATCTTTGTATTTTTACAAGTCATTACATTTGGTCGCATTGTTCGCCAAAACTTAACCAAAACTCTCGAATTTGCCCAGGAACAAAAACAACTGAGTGGATCTTTTAGTCGGTTTGTTCCAACCGAATTTTTATTCCATTTAGGCAAAACAGATATCCGCCACGTGGACTTAGGAGACCAAGTCCAGAAAAGGATGAGTATCCTTTTTGCTGACATCAGATCCTTTACAGAGTTTTCAGAAACACTCACTCCTAAAGAAAACTTTGATTTTTTAAACAGTTATTTACAACGAGTGGGCCCCATCATCCGACACAACAATGGATTCATTGATAAGTTTATCGGTGATGCTGTTATGGCTCTATTTCCTTATGATATCAATGATGCCATCAAAGCAGCCGTTGAAATGCAAGAGGCCATTCGTATTTACAATAGCCATAGAGCTAACTGTGGTTATATCACTATCGAAGTAGGAATTGGGATCCACACAGGAAATCTCACCTTAGGAATATTAGGGGAACACAAACGAATGGAAGGGACTGTTATCTCTGATGCAGTGAATCTAGCCTCTCGAATTGAAAAGATCACAAAACTCTTTTCTTCACGCATTGTGATCAGTGCGGATACTTTTATCGAAGCCTCCGATGGATTAGGATACCACTACCGGTTACTTGACCGAGTGGCCATCAAAGGAAAAACAGAATCTGTTTTTGTAGTAGAAGTATTAGATGGATACGAACCAGAGAAAACATCTCGACTCATATCTTCTAAAGATGAATATACCTTAGCCCTAGATGCATTTCGCCGAGATGACTTTGAAGAGGCGATTGAAGGATTTACAAAACTTTTAGATCATAACCCCGATGATTCTGTCTCGAGGTTATTTTTAGAACGTAGCCAGGAAGCAAAAGAAAAATCAAAAATGGAATTTGGAAGTTAAGTGAGTTAAGACATTCGTCAAAGTAACGAAACCGACTTCCTTTTCTGGTTGAAACGATACCCAAACGCCAATACAATTCCAAATCCCAAAACCCCGAGTGCCAAATAGGGCTCAGACACACAAACCGAACCACAAGCGACAATTCCAAGAATGAGCGCCACACAAGGAAGCACTGGATACAATGGGGCTTTGTAAGGCCTCGGCATTTCTGGTTCTTTTTTACGCAAAACAAAATAGGAAACTAAACTCAAAATGTACATCCCACAAGCACCTAATGCTGATATGGTGATGAGTTCTGCCGTGTCTAAAAAACACATACAAAAAATACCTAGAACCCCACCACTGAGGACTGCATTTTGCGGAACCAAAGAACCACTACTTAATTTAGAAAGATAGGTAGGTAGATATCCTTCTTTTGCCATCGCATAAACCAACCGCGAGTTTCCAAGGATGATTCCAAAAAGGGATGCGACGAGACCAAACAAACCGATGAAAGTAAATACAAAAGGCCAAACCAAATCATTCCCATATAACTTTTGTAATACATAGGACAATGGGTAATCTAACTCAGCGATTTCTTTGATATCAACCACAGAGGCAGTAAAAACAAAAATAAGCCCCGCCAAACAGAGTAAAGTAAAAATACCAGCCGTGTATCCGATCGGAATGTCCCTGGCAGGATTACGAACTTCTTCGGCGGCCAATGCCACTCCTTCCACTGCCAGAAAAAACCAAATAGCAAAAGGAATCGAAAGAAATACAGAATTCCAAGAGATGGAACTGACTTCAGGCAAAGGAGGAATCCGATCCAAGGAAACATAGGGCACAAGAAAGGCTAAATAGAACAGAAGTCCAAACACCGCCACAAGAGTGACTAGAAGTTCAAACCGAGCGGTTTGTTTGATCCCCGTTAAATTGATTAACAACAACAAACAGAACATAACGATACCAGCACCAAATGCTGGTATAACGGGAAAAAGGAAATGAATGTATCCACCAAGCGCCGAAGCAATGGCAGGTGGTGCGAGTAAAAATTCGACAAGAACCAAATACCCAGTAACTAGTCCAAACAAATCGCCAAGAGCCCGTTTGGCATAGGCAGAAGGTCCACCGGATTGTGGGATACTGGCCGCAAGTTCTGTAAAACAAAGGGCAAATAGCACATAGAAGGTGGCAATCCATCCAACCGCAAAACTAAATTCCCAAAAGCTAGCCTTGGACCATCCAAAATTCCAACCGAAATAATCACCAGAAATGACAAGCCCTACAGCGATGCCCCATAAATGCACAGAATGTAGAACTTTATGCATTTTCCCGTCTTCTTTCATGTTACCTCTTTGTAACAAAACATATCTGTATCAAATTCAAAACAAGAACCAAGTATACAATGAAAAAACAATGTAATATACGAATCAAACTACACCTTTAAGCGACAACTTTTTTCATCGTCCGATTGGGGATGTTTGGCGGGAATCATGTCGAACTCAGCTAAATAATGTCCATTTCTCGTAGTATTTCTGGTAAATACTAAAATTCGGAATTGCAAATGATTCTAAATCCTAATAATATAGGGCAAATACTAAGAACGGACTTAAAAAATGCGAAACATCTATCTAACCTTAATTATACTATTATTTACAATTTTTCCCTTAAGTGCAATACAAACCATCCTTCTCAAACAAGGCAAATCCATCAAAGGGATTGTGACCAACCAGAACGTGGACAATGTCGAAGTAGATACTCAAAACGGAAAACATATGGTGATTTCGAAAAAGTCTGTTTTGAAAATTATCTACAAAGACTTGGCCGAATCAGAAGAAGAAACGATCCGTAAAGAAGAAGAAGAAAAACGTAAAAACGAAAAAGAAAAGGCCATCGCCGCCAAACAAGAAGAGATTCGTAAACGTAGAGAAGAACTAACAAGACAAGAATCAGAAAGAAAAGCAAAAGAAGAAGGTGGCGAAGTGGTTACCCATAGCCTTCGGGATTCCTTTGTTCTTGGTTCCGTTGCCGATGGAAATATGATCACCCTTGCTCCTGACTCGGCAAAGTGTCAAACATATAAAGAGTATTCAGAATTCTTTTGGTTGTTTGGAGCCCTTCGTTTCAAAGAACCAGATTGGTATGAATTACTTCCTAAAGACAACAGACCTGTTCGCATCAAACAAACTTCTACTTGGTCAGATATGGCAATTACACTACTTGGCGGATTTCTCGTCACAATCACCAGTAAAACAATCATCGTCGATGTTTGTGAAGGCAGTGGATACCGTATGGTTTCTGATTCGGAAATCAAACGCATCAAAGACGAAGCTGTGGAACAAATCAGAACCGAACAAGAGTTAAAAGAAGCGGAAGAAAAATACGAGTTGGAACAACTAGAAAAAGATTTAGAAGCTTTGAAGAAGAAGAAGTAATTTTAGGTTGATTCAGATGAATTTGTCAATTTTTCGAATTATTTCCGTTATACGATCCAGAAAGTCGATGGGATTGTTACTTCTATCCTTTTCGTTGTTTCAAAATTGTTATTTCAATCCGGTTGTCAATGGATTTTTGAATCCATTGGCGGAGGAAGATAACAACGCCGCTTATTTAGGTATTCTTGGATTGGCTCCATCATCCTATGGAATCACTGGACAGTTGAAATCCAATGGGTCGGCTGTTGTAGGTGCCGTTGTAAGTGTTGTAAGTCCACAATCGGAATTAACAAGCACTACCGATTCAGGTGGAAGGTTTCACGTCATTGGCAAACCGGGACCAATAGAACTCCAAGTGAACCATTCTGGAACCATTTTTAAAATTGAAATTCTAATCATGCCACCTACAGTAAGTTTGGTTAGCATTGGGAATTCTTCCTATACAGTTTCCAATCTTGAAGCCTATACTTCCACCACCAATGCCCCAGTTTATTTAGATATAGCGAATTCAATACCCTATGATGGAATGTACATTGATTTCACGAATATTCAGGCAATATCTGGAGGATTTATGTTTTCGTTTACAGAAGAATTAGAGGAACCTAGCGACCAATTCCTTTGGGTTGCCGAAAATTTTGTAGTGAATCCTTCGATCACACTGAATTCTCCAGGGCTTATGGGTAGCGCAGTATCCATTATGATTGATTCAGGCACAATCACCGCTAATACAATCTACAACCTAACATTAAATTCTGGAATCAAATCCGTTTCGGGAAAATCACTCAAACCAACAAACATCCAGTTCAGAGTTGGAGTTTTAGCGAATTAACGCTTCAATTCCAATAATTCGATTCATTCATGGAAATATAGATACATTTGAAATTTTGTCTTTTGCTTTTTTAAGTCATTCATCGTTGGGAAAAAAAAATGAAACATAGATTTACAATCCTATTTTATTTAATCTTAATTTCTTTAGTTCCCAACTGTTATTTCAATCCAGTTGTGAATGGAATTTTGAATCCGATTAAGGAAGAAAAAAATAATTCATTCCTTGGTTTACTTGGATTCGGCTCAGCCGGTTCTGACCTACTAATCGTTGGTCAAATCCGTGATCAATTTGGAACGGCATTGCCTGAACTCGTTTTAGTTCCATCCCCCGTTTCTCTTTTATCCAAATCTATTTCACCTTACAGGACCGATACGGGAGGAAGGTTTTATATTCCTTACCAATCAGGTAGGATTAGTTTTGAAGTTTTACAGAATGAATCTACATTTTTCACACTCACGTTAAATGTTTCGGATCCAACGGCCATCACATCAGAGACAAGTGGAGGTCCCGCCGGACTGGAAATTTCCAATTTAGGTACCATAAGCGCTAGTGCACCACCTAGCTTCTTTGAATTGGTGGGTGTATTTGCAGTGGAAGGACAGTCCACATTGGTAAACATTCATAAAACGAATTTGGGAAAATCACCAACAAAATTATTATTAATCTTCGATGAAGCTCCAGCATATGTAGACCCCGAAGACTCATCATGGATTCAAAATTCAGTGGTCATTGCACCCGCGCCGTCCGTCGGGTATGGGCTTCCAGAAGTTGTTGGAAATCAAATCACCATTAGTGGAGCTGAAGGTATATCTTCTACCAATGTAACTACTATTGATTTTACTTCTAATATCAAATCTGTTTCTGGAAAATCACTGACACCTCGAGGAATAAAATTTTGTTATGTGCAAAGTTGTAGTTTTTACTAAAAAATTCGATTCTACGAACTTTTGGATTTCAAAAACTAAATACTTTTTCTTTTGCCAAACTAATCCTTTATTCTGTAAGAGAAATAAATTGAACCACCATCATAGATTATTAAAATTTCCTATTTTTTTTCTGTTTATGGATGTTACTGGGAAATTGTTACTTCAACCCTTTGGTAAATGAATTACTCAATCCAGAAGTAAAGGAAGAAAACACATCCGCCTTACTTGGATTAACCGGTGGTTTTAACAACCAATCCATTGCCGTGAGTATCACAGGCCAAATCAAAAGTTTGGGAGTGCCCGTTTCCAATGCCGGACTCCAGCTAATAGGGCCGTCTTTATCGACACAAACAAAGGCAACCACTTCCACTACAAATACTTTCGGTAGATTTTATCTCAATGTATTTACTGGACCCGTAACCTTACAACTCACTGATATTAGTACCATAGTCAACATACAGCTTGAGGTCACTCCCACATCATTGACGGTGATCTCAATCGATCATTCTGAGTATAAAATTTCGAATTTAGAGGTTTATGATTTGGGCGTAGAGCCACCTACGTATTTGGAATTACTATTTTCTATTCCCTACGATGGAATGTTAGTTGATGAAAATAATATCAATTTGTTTGGCGAAAATTTGACCTTTGCATTTTCCGAAGACCTAGAGATGCCGGGAGACTTATCTACTTGGGCGATAGAAAATGTTTCCATTAGTCCCTCGATTGTTGTATCGACTGCAAGTATCTCGAACAGCGATGCACTCATTTATTTAAATAATGAATTCGATGCGTATACCAATTATACCCTAACGCTGAATTCTGGAATCAAATCTATTTCGGGGAAATCGCTCAAACCAACGACGATCCAATTTAGGGTGGATGATCTAGGGAATTGAGGAGATTTTCGAATCAATTTTTTTCGACTTAACTCTTCAGAATCAGTTCAGAAAACGCCAATACCTTTCTGTTAGGTTAAATTTTTTCTGAATATTCTTGCCAAACTATCCCATTACAATAGAATTTACTTCATAGGAAACATAACCCTATCAGAATGCATTTCCAACTCCAATCTTCTGATATCCGGAGAAAAGACATGAACTTACTTTCAACCCGACGAACCTTGCCAATCATTTTGAGTTTGTGGATTTTTCTTGGAAATTGTTATTTCAATCCGATTGTGAATGGATTTTTAAATCCAATCGAAGATAAAAATAACAATGCATCCCTTGGTATCCTTGGGCTCGCACTCGGAACTACTAACCTTCTGATTACAGGTCAACTTCGAAACTCCTCTGGCGAAGCTATGGTTGGACTAGTTTTATCACTACCAGCTACTTCAAACAATACAAAATCAACTCTACCACCATACACAACTGATTCTGGAGGAAGGTTCTACCTTCCCTACCAATTGGGGAAACTTAGTTTTACGGTAAGTCAAAATGAATCCAAAATCTTTACATTGGTATTGAATGTATCTGGGACAGACAACATTACCTCCGAAGTGACTGACACAGTATCCAATTATGAAATTTCAAACTTAGGAACCATAAGGGCTAACGCACCACCTAACTTTTTTGAATTGGTGAAGGCCTATTATCTAGATCAAGGTATGAATGAAGTCAGTTTGCATAATGCAACTGTAACAAATTATATACCTGGTTTCATTTTTAGATTTTCAGAAGCGCCAATGCCTGGATTAGAAACAGGGCCATTGGTTGAAGAATGGATTGCCCAAAATATCGCAACATCGCCACAGATTTCATTTGATAATTTTATGAATGTATCAGAAAATACTTTAACAATTGCGGCAATGACTTTACCGGGTTCGGTCGAATATGAGTTAACTTTAAAACCTGGAGTACTTTCTGCTACTGGGAAGCTATTAACCCAAAGAACGATTCGATTTAATTATCAATACAATCCTTAGAAGCCTGCTCCTTTTCATCCTTTTTTTATAAAGAAATTTCTTGCCAAACAAACCGGAATTCGGTAATATTAATGTCTTGGTTCTTTTCTCCAAGACAAAGTCTCATTTTCTAAAACCATCACCCTGACTTGTGGAGCCCATTCTTATGAACCGACATCCTAAATTACCAACTTCAATTGTTTTAGTATGTTTATGGTTTTTATTGGGGAATTGCTATTTCAATCCCTTGGTGCAGCCCATAGTCAATCCTGAAATTGATGAGAACGATCCTGTCAGTACGTTAGGAATTGCTGCTGTTCTTGCTGGGCCACGAACTGTCCAAATCACAGGCCAAGTTGTCGATCAATACGGAGTTGCTGTATCAGGAGGAACACTTACTATCGTTAGCCGAACGAATCAGTTAGATGGACTTTCCGATTCCAATACGTTAAACCCAGCAGGCAGATTTTATCTAACCCTAAGTACGGGAGAGACAACCATAAGAGTGGATCAAGCTGGCTCGGAGTTGTTTAGGTTTACAATAACTATTCCCTTTCCTGGAAGCGTAATTGTGAATAACATATCAGCAAGTGGTCCCGATTTGGTAAATTTAGAATTCTATGGGCCAGGTTCTACTCCTGAATATTTCGATTTGGTGACATCAGACCCAACACCTAATTCAGCAGATAACTCACTACCAACATATTTTGAATTTACATTTTCCGAACCTTTGGACACCTCTGTATCTGACCAGGCAGCTTGGATTGCAGCAAACGTAATTTCGTCTCCGTCCATTACGTTTAATACAACTATAAATTTTGCTACAAATCAATTCACACTTACTTATTCATCTGGAATCAGCGTGGGGAATACCTATACGATAATCCTTGGAACTGGAATCAAATCGCAAACTGGAAAGTCATTATCGCCTCGTATCATTAAATTTACCTGTCTTTCACCATGCATGCCTTCCTAATTGAATAATAAACGAGAACCATTTCCTTTACATGCCAATCACCTTGTCCTCCTTAACTCCGACTTGACAAACCAAGCATACCCCATACTCTTTAGCGGTCGTGAATGCACCGTTGAACCAAAGACAAATCTACTTCCATAAAATTCTACTGGCTCTTGCAGTAGCAACTTCCCTACTCTTAACTTCCTTCTGCTCTCCTAATCAGGAAGGAATCGACGCACGCGTAGCCCAAGTTCCCAACCCCAAAGAACTTAGGAATAGTTGGGTGGAAGACAGTGCTGGCGTTTTGAGTGACACAGCATCCATTGACCAGTTGATCAACACCGAAGAGGCGTCTTCGGGATTAGAAATTGCCGTCGTCACTTTGCCGACGATTGAAAGTTATGTGCCAAAAGACTTTGCAGTGGCACTCTTCAACTATTGGAAAATTGGGAAAAAGGGAAAAGATAATGGAATCCTTGTCCTTCATGTCATCGACCAAAGGCGAGTAGAAATTGAAATCGGATATGGACTGGAAGGTGACCTTCCCGATATGGTTGTCAAACGAATCATTGATACTTACACCATCCCCGCATTCAAAGCAGACAATTTTCAAAAAGGGCATCTGGATACAGTGGCTGCGCTAATTACCAAACTGAACCACCCAGAACTAGAAGTGGACCAACTCCTTTCAGAAACAAATACTGTGGCCGTCGCCGATGTTGCCGTAGAAGATACAAATAACCAAACCACATCGGAAAGAACTGACTATTATGATTATCAAAGTAAATCTTATACGCAGCTCAGCGAAGAAGAAAAACAAATTTTAGACAAAACCATTGAAACTTATAATACCACTTCCAATTATTTTTTAAATGATGAAGAATCAAGATTGTTAAATGAAAAATTAAGCGAATCGGAAAGGATCGAAAAGGAAGAAACAAGGCAAAACAAACAATACTTCATCTTTGGTTATATTGCACTTTTTTTAATCTTACATTTGTTACAAAGGGTTGTTGTTTGGATCATTCCTTCTCCCACAGCAAAATACCATTTAGTTCATAAAACAGACTTTCCTTTATTCTATGGTGTCATTATCACTCCGATGGTATTTACCATCACACTTCTCTCTGAGTTTTTGGATGATGCCATCTTCCCTGTTTCGATTTTTTTGACCATTGCCTTTATTGTAGTCTATGCCATCTTTTGGGGTGATTTACGTTTGCAAAAGTTAAGTGCAAGACTTTTGAAAATTAGAAACATTCCCAGAAACTGCAAGAAATGTGGAACTGCGATGATCAAACTTTCGGAAGAAGAGGATAACACCCATTTGTCGAAAGGTCAAATTTCTGAAGAAATTGTCAATTCCATCGATTATGATGTTTGGGTCTGTCCAGGATGTGAGGCCAACTCCATTCTCAAATTCCCCAATATCAGTCCTGAATACATTTATAAAGGCACTTCCTTTCCAAAAATTAAGACCTGCCCGGACTGTAAGTTTGAAACCTTTGTTTGTAAATCCAGCAAAATCCTGAGTGAAGCAACCTATAGTAGTTCTGGATCGGTGGAAGTCAGAAGGACTTGTGCCCACTGCAAACACAGTGCTGTCGAATATGAAACCATTCCCAAAAAACAAAAGAGTAGTTCCGGCGGTTCTTCTGGGAGCGGAGGCGGTGGTGGAAGTTTTGGTGGTGGTTCCTCTGGGGGCGGGGGAAGCGGCGGCAGTTATTAAAAAAGATTCAAACTAGCAGAGTATTTCTAAACCGAAAGAGAAGAAAACAAATATAGTATTTATCCCTACTTAAAAAAGTTCTTCTTTTTCGGAACCAAACATACATTCGCCTATTCGATTTTTATAGCAATTTAGAATATGGTTTATGTTCCGATCGTATCAATCTAGAAACAAACAAGGGATTGTTTCTTTGAAACATAAAATTTACTTTCTGTTGATTTGTTCCTTTCTCAGCACCTCAATTTGGGCCGATGAAAACAGCACTCCCCTCACCATTCACGATAAAAAAGGAAATTGGAATATCCAATGGGGATATAACAGAAGTTACTATACTCAAAGCGATATCAATTTTCGTGGTCCAGGATACGAGTACACTCTCAAAGGTGTTGATGCCAAAGACAAACCCGAATCTTTTAAAGCAGAAGTATATCTAAACCCTTCCAAATTTGAAATCCCACAATACAATCTAAAGGTCAGTTATTTCTTCACCGACAGATTCTTTTTGGCATTTGGCCAAGATCATATGAAGTATGTGGTCACCCAAGGCCAGCCGGTAAAGTATTCGGGTTATATTGACCCTGGAGTGATTGCTAAAAACCAAATGGCTTTGTCTCTAGAATCGGCTGTGTTTATCTACCTGTTTCCCGAACATGTCCAACAGATGGCCGGTTACCATGGTGGAGACCAAACCATTACTTTAACTCCTGATATTTTAAAGTATGAACATACGGATGGTTTGAACTATCTATTTTTAGATTTTGGATGGATCACTCCTCTTTATACTGCGTCCGATGGACTGAGTGGAATTAGTTTGGTTTCCACTATTGGAGCAGGACCAGTCGTATGCCGAAGCGACGTACGCGTGTTAGGCAAAGGACAAAACAATAACTTCCATCTTTCTGGTTATGGTGTTTCTGGATATGTTGCCACTCGTTATGAATTCTCTAGAACTTACTTTATAGAATTTGGTGGGAAAGGTGGTTACATCGACCTCACTGACGTTCTCACAAGTGGTGGATCCAACCGCGCTTCACAAAATTTTGGATTCTTAGAACTTGTCCTCTCGGGCGGGATTGCGATCTAAAAACATCTCTACATTGACTTTGGTTTCGACGGCCAAAGTTTGATCATTTTTGTATCTTATCAATTCGATACCAACGCCATACTGATTCAATTTATTAGATTGATTCTGCATTGTCTTCGATTTGAATAGAAGAATGAATGAATCGATCGTATATGAAATCTCCGTCCAAGCTTTTAAAAAAGGACTCGGGAATTTAATTAAAATTTTAGAAAAAGCAGAAGCCCATTCCGTTGCCAAAAAATTCGCCTTTGAGAACTTACTCAACTCACGCCTCTTCCCTGACCAATTCCACTTAACAAAACAAATCCAAATTGCTTGCGATACTGCTAAACTTTGTGTGTCTCGTATTTCCGGTAAAGATGCTCCCGTTCACGAAGATTCCGAAATCAATTTGGAGGAATTAAAACTTAGAATTGGTTCCGTGATCCAATACTTAGATACTTATAAAGCAGAAGATTTTAAACTAGTTTCCGAAATCAAGGTATCCCAACCGAGATGGGAAGGAAAATACCTAACAGGATTTGAATACCTCACCAATCACGCGATTCCCAATTTTTACTTTCACATAACCACTGCCTATGCGATCCTCCGACACAATGGAATTGAAATTGGGAAAAAAGATTATTTAGGGGAGATGCCGTTTAAAAAATAAAGAATATGAATCAGAAGAATGAATCATATTTTTTAGATTTCCTAGGAGCCCCCGCACAGAGGGCTCTTGTGAATGAACTGGGAATTTCACGATTGGAAGATCTCACTCGTTATTCTAAAAAAGATCTCCTTCGTTTGCATGGGTTTGGTCCAAGTTCTATTCCGAAAATCGAAGAGGCCTTAAAGAAAATGGGAAAGAAACTAAAAGATTAAATTACTCAGCATCGACGATAAGATAAGAAAATATCATTCAATTAAAAGTTTCTGATAAACCTTTTTACCACCGCAGGATTGAATAAACGTAACACAAACAACAACATTCCCTGTAACAAATGAATCAATATAAGAGTTTGGACTGTCTGCGATAACGAACTGAGATTGATTGGGATATTGAGGGTTATTCGGATAATCGGCCAAACTTTGAAATACATTAAATGTATGTGACTTTATTTGTGGATCCAGTTTACACCGACACCCAATGGGAGTTCCTTGGGGCACTGAATTCGTGCTTGGATCAATAAAAACATTTGTATCATAACGATAGAAAATAGGATCTTCCGATTTTAAATAACAGGGGTAGACATTTGCCGGATAGGCATCTGTCGCCGCAGAACAAGCACTCGATTCAGAAAGGATCGGATTCAAATACCCTGGAAATTGTTCATAAAACGATTTTTCTTTTTCCCGTTTTACACAGGAAAAGAATGCTAAGAGGAGAATAGAGATGAAGTTACACGGGTATTTCATGGATTGATAGATCGAAAACTTCTAAATAACATAATTTTGATTTTTATGCTTTAACGAGTAATTTTTTCCATTTTTTTTAAGAAGTACCAAATCACAACTGTTATCTTTTCTGAACCATGGTTTCATAACGTTATTAACGGTAAATTCCAACTTTTTACACAAACTAATGAAAATTAGTTGTATGACACAGATCAGACCATTTACATTATCATTTCTGAATATTACTATATATTTTAGGGGAAAATTTAAATGCGAATCCAAAAACGACTTTTCCTTCTTACGTTTCTAACTCTATTTACAAGCCATTGTGCATTATTACCTCCCGGAAACTCACAAACTGACTTTAGCCTCTTTGCCTTCTTATTCGGATTAGTCGGTGGATCCCCGGGCTCTTCCCAGAACCTAACCCCCGGCACCACCATTGATCTGTCAGGCGATGGAAAACCGGATGGAACTTTGGTAGATTCGGATGGGGACGGGGTATCTGATGGGATCAATCTCACCGGTGGCACAACTCCGAACCTTATTTTAATCGATACCAATGGAGATGGAACTCCGAATGACACTGTAATTGTCGCCATCTTAAACGATACCACTGCGCCTACTCTCACTAGTTCTTTATTAGCTGGCATATTTTCTACAACGCAAACCACAACCTTGACTTGTACAGACAATCGAGCTCCCGGTTCCTTAGTTTATTCCTTAGATGGATCCACTCCCGCTTTCTCCCCAAAGAATGGGATAGTCATCACAACCTCTTCTAAAGCTGTATCTCTTTCTACGGAAGGAACGCATACTCTCAATGCATTCTGTCGTGACCTGGCGGGTAACTTATCCACACCGCTTAGCATGGTTTATACGATCGATACCCAAGTTCCCGCCATCAGCATTGTAAGCCAATCCTCGCTTGCCATCAGTTCCCAAGCGGGAGCCATCGGTACCTCCACTGCCACATGGAGATCCAATCGAACTGGTTCTTTTACTGTCCGCGAAGGGAGTGCTTGTGATTCCGGTACCATAGCTGCAACCGGAACGGCAACAGCAAACGTTGACCAAACATTTGTTCGTTCTCATACACACTTTACTGGTGAAGCTACCAAAACCTATCGCATCTGTGTGACGGGTTCCAATGCTCTGGTTGGATTTGCCTCAGCCTCTTTGCAAAGAGATGATACCGCTTCCGTTGTGTCTGCTGATCCCGGTGCTGGGAGTTATGGAACGGCCACTTCGGTTTCTCTATCCTGTTCAGACACTGGCGGAAGTGGATGTGATCAAATCGCCTATGCCGTGCAAGCGGGTTCTGCACCGGCAAACCCTGCCATCCAAGGAACTACAGGAACCGTAAGTAGTGGAACCTTATACACGTCCGCCATTGGTATGACAGACGGTACTGTCACCTATACAAAGTTTGTGGCTCGTGACAAAGCGGGCAATGTATCGAGTGTACATTCAGCAAATTATACTGTCGATACCCAAGTGGCTACGATCACGGTGAACTCGCATACTGCCGCCATTAATGGATCATCCAATGTCACTCTTAGCTGGCAAAGTAGCAAAGCGGGTAGCTACCAAATTCGATTGGGTGGCTCTAGCTGTTCCACCGGAACCGCACTTACCAATACCGGCTCCAATGCCAATGTAACCGGCAATATCGCTACCACCACGGATACATCCACCACCATTGCCAACTCCCAGTTTGTGGAAGGTGAGAATACCATTCGCATTTGTGTGGCCAACCTAATTGATAGTTTTGGTTCCACCACGCGCACTACAAATAAAGACACAACGGCTCCCGTAGTCACCATGTCCTCTCCGTCTGGCTCCGGCCCATTTACATCAGGAACCCAACTCCAACTCTCCTGTTCCGATACTGGCGGGAGTGGATGCGATAAAATCATTTATACATTAAACGGCACATAACCCACGTTTGACGGAAGTGGAGCGCTAACTAATGGAACAGTGTATGCAACACCAGTCGCTCTTTCCAATGGAAGTAACCAAGTGAAATATTTGGCTCGTGACTTAGCGGGTAACACAAGTAATGTTGGAAACCAAAGTTTCCATGTAGGCCCACCAGATGCTCCTTCTTTTGTGGAGGCACAGGCAGGGGGAACGAGTGCCGTGGTGCAATGGTGGCCAGTCACTGGTGCCACTTCTTACAAAGTGTACTATAGCACAAGTCCTGGAGTGACAACGGCATCGAGTAGTTTTGGGCCTGTAACTGATCCGAATGCGACGGTCACGGGACTGAGTGGTGGGACATTATATTACTTTCGGGTGGTGGCGAGTAATGCAATTGGAAATAGTGCGATTTCTTTATTAGAATCATTTGCATTGACGACTGCTACTCCACCAGGAACAAGTGCTACGGGTACATACATGGATATATCGGCAGGCCTGGGAGGAATACAAACTGAAGCACCAGTAAATATTTTTTTTGACTCAACTAACGAAAAATTATTAATTGTTGGTCAAAGGAATACTAATCCTTTGCTGATAAAATGCGATTTGACTGGTTCAGATTGCCAACATGTAGATATCTCTGCAAACCAAGCTGCCTCATCGGGACAAACTCCTCAAGCAGCAATTGATGTTATTAATTCCAAATTAATAGTAGTCGGACGAAATAATAATAATGAAAGAAAATTGAGCCTATTTAGGTGCAATATCGATGGAACCGAATGTGTTCATAAAGATATTTCCTCAGGACAAGGTCCCGGATCTGGGAGAACTCCAAAAGTAATAATCGATTATATTTTTAAAAAAGTACTAGTGGTAGCTCATAATCTAGCAAATGAGAATAAAATTAGTTTATACCGATGTGATTTAAATATTACCAATTGTGCTCATTTAGATGTTTCAGCTGGACAAAGCTCAAATACTGAACTTTCAATCAGTCTGTTAATTGATTATGTTAATTCAAAACTTTTAGTAGTCTCTCATTTCGCTTCTAATAATGGAAAACCAAGCTTAATTCGATGCGAATTAGATGGAACCTCATGTCTACATATTGATGTTTCTGCGAACCAAGGAAACAATTCTGGTTGGCATCCGAACGCAGTCATAGATTTACCAAACAATAAATTGTTGATTGTTACTAAAAATATTGCAAACAATGGCAAACCCAGCCTTTTTAGATGTAATCTTGATGGATCAAATTGCATTCATAGTGATATTTCTGCTGGTCAAGGGACGGACTCTGGTCTACGACCAACCTTAATTGTTGATACCAATAATCTTAAACTACTAGTGACGACGAGAAATTTTCAAAATGGTAATAAACCGAGCCTATTTAGATGCAACAAGGATGGTTCAAATTGCATTCATAGTGACCTTTCTGCTAATCGTGGGATAGAATCTGGCTTATTACCAAGCTCAATTTTAGATACTAAGCATGGAAAACTTTATGTAGTTTCACCGCAATATTCTGGTTCTGCTACACCCGGCCTCTTTATCTGGTAACATCCCCCGCGCCAGGGATCGATAGGGCTTGGTCTCACCCACTTTGGGTGAGACGGGAGCGTTAAGCGCACCCCGGAGGAGCCCGGTCGGTTTTGGGATACAATGTGAATCACCTAACCAAATTGAGGCGCACAGAACTTTACAACTTATGATTCAAAAAAATAAATCCCAAAGGAATTCAATGAGACTAAATAACTTAATCTTTCTTTTCTTCGTTTCTTCTTCTATCTTAAATGCAGAAGGAACCGTAACCAAACCAGCCACTTTTGAATATGGACTCAATGCACAGAACATCACTTATTTCCCTTATGAAACGAACAAATCCTTTGGATACAACCAATCT
This sequence comes from Leptospira chreensis, assembly GCF_016919165.1. GTDB lineage: Bacteria > Spirochaetota > Leptospiria > Leptospirales > Leptospiraceae > Leptospira_A > Leptospira_A chreensis. The sequence goes on along the minus strand of NZ_JAFFPS010000071.1, from coordinate 391,245 downwards.
GAATTAAAAAATAACAAAGAACTCGTTTGCTTACCTTTCTTTAAATATCGAAACACAAATAAAAACTTTGGTTTTGATTTTGATATGGTGGATATAAGAACAAGTAACCTCTATTACAAAGCATATTACTTTAATAATAGTATTTATCCGACTACCTATGGATTTGGAAATGCCCAAAGGCAGGAATATAGGTTCCATTTCTATTATTTGCCTTTCGATCATCAAATTTTCTACTTTGGACTTGGATTATTAAAAATTGATCGCTTTTACAATGTTGAAAATTACCAAGTGGCCAGTTTAATCAACTCTGACAAAATCAATTCTTATGGAATTTCTGTACTACTTCGCAGTAAAATTCAATTGATGGATGGTTTGGAATTAAATTTAGGATTTGATCCTTACGTAACCTATGGAAATCGTAATTTTGTAAATCAAAGAGTTAGCAATGGTTATTATGCTGATGGTGCTGTGGGCCCATACTTTTATCTATCCAAAACGAATCCAAATAACATTACGGAAATTTTAGGGTTTCAGGCAGAGATTTCGCTCTCTTATCAATTCTATGATCACTTAAAATTCTATGTTGGATTTAGCAGAAACCAGTCAACCATTCGATCCATTAACTTTGACAAAACGAACTATACTTATGTAGGCGCAATAGACCATCTCTATGTTACCAACGAAAAAAAATATGATCGATTGGTTGATACATATAATTCGATTTATTTTGGAATATCAAATTCACATTAATTAAACTTCAGAATATTAAGTTAATTCAACCTACAGGATACAATAACAGATATTTGTTGTGAAAAATTCACATCCAGAAAAAATAGTGATTCCATCATGAAACTAAAAATAATTTTTATTCTAAGTTTACTTTTTGTTACAAATCTATTCTCCCAATCCAACTCGATTCGAAATCGTTTTTATCTGGAAGGCAATTACGGGGAAAGTTTTGGTTCTCCTACAAAACCTTCCGATATCAACAGTTCTCTGATGAATAAAAAAAACAATTTCCATAACCAAGGAGATGTGTTTGGGTCTTATACGACAGCCTATGGAACTGATTTGGAAAAATTGGCAAGTTTGTATGCGTTTGAAAACTCACCCAAGGGGAAAATCAATAGCCAGTCGAAGTCTTTGTTTTTTGAATATATTTTTAATTCAGGATTTGGACTTGGGTTTGGATTGTATGGGGTTGATTTTCAAGCCAACGATATCGCTAACAAAAAATTTGATACAATATTTGAATTAGGAAATTTAAGTCGATTGAATCCGAATTTTAATGGGTATCCATTAACGCAGGTCATCCATTATGAAATACTATCACCATACCAAACCTATTCTGATAATGATTTCTTACATATGCGTTATGCAAATGTACAGTTGGCATACCATTTTCTGCAAGATTCCATTTTCGATCCATACATTCGAGTGGGTTTTGGTCTAGGTAAGGAAAGATTTTCGAAAGCAAATATTCTACAATCGAATGTAACAGTTGGTACAAGGATCTTTCTCTCGGAGCGTTTGTATTTAGTATTGGAAGTAGTTGGCACCAATTACGATGCTAGAAAAAAAATCCAAAGTCCCACTATAACCAATCTATCAAGAATGAAGGACGAACACATTTGGTCATTGCAAGATTATTCTGCTAAGGTAGGACTTGGAATTCGTTTTTAAAATTCAAATGAATCTTTGATAAAACCATCTCCTGCGCCAGGGATCCGAAGGGCTTGGTCACCTGCCATCGCTCGATGGCGGGGGACGGGAGCGAAAGCGCACCCCGGAGTGAGCCCGGTCGGGTTTCGATAAGACTACAATCACCTAACCATTTCGAGGCGCACAAAAAAAGCCACTCCCCGTTTCCGTTAGAGTGGCTTCCTTGTTTCCGACTTGGCCGTTCACCAACTTACTTACGTAAGCCGGCGAAATTGGTTTGGTGGGAACTGACTCTTTTCTTTAAGCGACAGGTCCGTATTGGCTGAAGTCAAATTCTTTGGAACCAGTGAGGTATTTTTTGTAGTTCTCAACAAATTGTTTTGCAAGGTCAGCTGCGGTTTTGTCGTAGTCTTCTTTGTTTTCCCAAGCGTTACGTGGGTTGAGGATATGAGAATCCACACCTTCTACGGTTTTAGGGAAGGATACTTGGAAAACTGGGTGTTTTTCAAACTCGGATTTTTCAATGTTACCGTTTAGGATTTCATTGATGATTTGGCGAGTGGCAGGAAGGTTCATACGTTTTCCTACACCATACTTTCCACCAACAAGACCTGTGTTGATAAGGTATGCGTTTACTTTGTGCTCATTCATTTTTTCACCAAGTAACTTTGCATAGTATGTTGGGTGAAGAGTCATAAACGCCTGACCAAAACATGCAGAGAAAGTTGCTTGTGGTTCTTTCACACCACGCTCTGTTCCCGCAACCTTTGCTGTGTAACCAGAAAGGAAGTGATACATAGCTTGTTCGATAGAAAGTTTAGAAACCGCAGGAAGAACACCGTAAGCATCGTAAGTAAGGAAAATCACAGTGTTTGGGTGACCTGCTTTAGATCCTGGTTGGATGTTATCGATGTGAAAAATGGGATAAGATACACGAGTGTTTTCTGTTTTTGCGGCAGAAGAGTAATCCACTTTCTTAGAAGTTGCATCATACACAACGTTTTCGAGAAGGGCATCACGACGGATGGCTGCATAGATTTCTGGTTCTGTTTTTGGATCTAGGTTGATGGTTTTTGCATAACATCCACCTTCAATGTTGAAGATACCATTGTTGTCCCAACCATGTTCATCATCACCGATGAGTTTGCGGTTTGGATCTGTAGAAAGAGTGGTTTTTCCTGTTCCCGAAAGACCAAAGAAAAGTGCGCTATCTCCGTCTTTACCAACGTTCGCTGAACAGTGCATAGTGAGCACGTTTTTCAGTGGTAAGTAGTAGTTCATTACGGAGAAGATTCCTTTTTTCATCTCTCCACCGTATTCGGTTCCACCGATGATACATATCTTTTTTGCTAAGTGGAAGATCACGAATACATCGGAGTTAAGACCGTGTTCTTTGTATTTTGCGTTTTTGTAACCAGAAGCGTTGATGATAGTAAATTCTGGATGAAGTTTTTCAAGTTCTTCCTTAGTCGGGCGAAGGAACATGTTGGTGCAAAAATGGTGTTGCCAAGCTCTTTCAGTAACCACACGGAGAGAGATTCGTGTGTCATCGTTAGTTCCAGCATGACCATCAAAAACATAAAGTTTTTTGTTATCGAGAAATTTCGTTACTTCTGCATAGAGTTCAGTGAAGATGGCTTCGGAAACCTTTGTGTTGACCGGACCCCACCAAATGTTGTTTTGGGAAGAAGGTTCATCGACAAAATATTTGTCTTTAGGGGAGCGACCCGTAAAAATTCCGGTATCTACCATCATCGTTCCGTTATCGGAAGTTACGCCTTCTTTGTTGTTCAATTCGTGCTGGTAAATTTCTTCGTAAGATAAGTTATGGAAGACTTCGGATGGTTTAAGGCCTAATTCAGCAAGGCCGCGCAGATTAGTAGATACTGACATGGATCTCTCCTCGATTTCACTTTGTGTTTTTCTAGCTTCTTATTTTGCGAGTCGGTGTCAATAACAGAAAATGAAGATTCTACATGCATCCGCAGAATATTTTCCCTACATCAAGATGGGTGGCCTTGCCGACATGCTTGCTTCTCTTACGAAAGAGCAGGCAAAGACGGAAGAAGTTTATGTCGCATTGCCTCTGATTGGCAAGTTGGGAAAACCTCCCCAATATACGGGCAAAGTGTATCCTGCCCTACTCCCCCAAGATGCCGAAATAGATTCCCTTGTGGTCTCGGTTCTCAAAACTTCCCGGTTTTTGGAAGCCAAAGAATCCGGGGTCACTTTGTACTTTTTCCAATCAGACCTCTTCCAAACTTTAGATTCCATCTATGGACACAAAGAAGAACACTTTCGGTTTGCGATGTTCTCTTACGCTTGTTATGCTTTAAGTCAAATTCTGAAAGTGGATGTTTTTCATGCGCATGATTGGCATACAGCCCTTTCCCTTGCCTTACAAAAAGATTCCGCCTTCCCCATCCCCACAGTTTTCACCATCCACAATTTGGCGTACCAAGGAGATCATCCGTTTTGGATGACTGGATTCTTAAAAGAAGAACCCTTTCGGCTGGTGACAAGTCCCTTTGACCACGATGGGAAATGCAATTATATGAAGGCCGGAATTCTTTCCGCGAACCAAATTACCACCGTCAGTCCCGGTTACAGAGAAGAAACACTCGCAGAGCCCAATGGATTTGGTCTGAGTTATTGTTTGAACCAAAGGGCAAAAGACTACTCGGGAATTTTGAATGGAATTGATACGGATGAATGGAATCCAAAAGAAGACAAACGAATCGATCAAACTTTTTCGGATGCAAACTGGAAAGCGGGCAAGTTAAAAAACAAAACAAAACTGTTTCAGGAAATCGGAAGGCCACTGATGCCTTTGGATGCCCCTTTGGTAGGACTCATTGGCAGACTTACCTACCAAAAAGGATATCCTACATTCTTAAAAGCAGTTTTAGAAAGACTACACCTACCACACCGTTATGTGGTTCTTGGTTCCGGTGACCCAGAAACAGAAAATGCTTTCTCTCAACTTTCAGAATCCATTCCCGATGTATTTTATTTTTACAAAGGTTACAATGAAAGTCTAGCCCACAAAATCGAAGCCGCCAGTGATTTTTTTCTGATGCCATCCCTCTTTGAACCCTGTGGGCTCAACCAAATGTACAGCCATGCCTATGGAACGATTCCCATTGTATCGCGTGTGGGGGGATTACGTGATACAGTCGAAGAATCCAGTATTTTAGAATACAAAACAGGTATTGTCTTTGAACCGAATGATGTGAGTTCGCTGGGATATGCATTGGAACGAGCCAAAGATTTGTTCTTTTCACAAGAAAGAGATATCGTAGTGAAAAACATTATGAATTTGGATTGGAGTTGGGAAAAAAGAAAAATAGAATACCAATCAGTCTACTCGAAAGCCATTGAATTGAATATTTAGTCAATTTATTCTATTCATTAAGAAGGGGTTTGGATTCGATTGTTATCACTAGTATATGAAATTTTTCTCTTTTCCTGTTTTTGTTTTGGTTCTTCTCACATCTTCCTGCAAATTAAAACTCAATAACCCAAGCGACCCTACCTCACAAGATTTTTTCCTTACCAATCTAATCAGAGCTTATTTATTATCTGATCCTTGTTTAAACTTTCGAACTTGGAAAAAAACGTATGGAACCGGAACCTTTAAAACAACGGGATCCGATTTAATCACCCTCTCGAATGGAGACTATTTAATATCTGGGGTCACACAAGAATATTTGATTTCGGGTTCTCCAGCAGGAGTCACTAACAGTTTCGTTGGCAGTTCCGGAATTACTTTGAATACGTTCTTAATGCGTGTTTCAAAAGATAACGGAGAGATTCTTTGGGTGGATTATCTGGGTGAAGCCAGTGGCGAAGTAACCTATAAACCAAAATTAAGAAAATATTCAAATGGCGACATTTCTGTTGCTTTTATAGTTACAGGTGCATCGCAACCAACTCCCCTCAATGCCAAGTCAGGAATCAACATCCCTTCTCTCTTTGTAGGTAGGATTCGTGAAAATGGAACACGCGTTTGGTATACCTACTTTGATTCAGACAGTATTGGAATCTATGTTGTCTCTGCAATGGATGTATCCAACAGCTTACATGTGTTTATTGAAAATATTGGAAGCCATATAGCATTTGTCGATGGGCCAGGCATTAATAACTCAACTCTTGGTGGAGGAACTGACTCAGACTTCATCCATGTTGCCGTAAATGAAAATGGCTCAATGGCCTACCAAAGATACTTTTCCAGCTCAGGAAATGATTTTATCTTTGGAGCTGAAACCAACTCGTCTGGATTATTTATCACCGGGGCCACAAACCAAAGTGTCAGTGGAACTTCACACCCTAACGCTGATTCTGTGGTTCCTTTTGTCATGAAATTGAATGAAGCAGATGGAACTATACTTTGGTATTCTTATTTGGGAATTGCGGCAGAAGGTGACTATGGCGATCCTAATCGTTTCCTTGTGAAAGATGATATGATTTATACAATCGGCTCAGCTCGTTTTACCTATGGCAGTCCTGCGGAACCAACGGTAGCAGCTGATGGAGTCAGAAAACATTTTCTATTTTCCAAATTGAATACGAATGGTGCGGTTCAATGGAATTCTTTTTTAGGAAATTCCTCTGAGGATGTGTTAGCCATGACAGAAGCAGAACCAATCATCCTTTCCTCAGGCCAACTTTTGGTAAGAACCCAAGCCACTGCCACTAGCGGTCGTTTCACTTCGTTACCCGATGCAACCACTGGCGGGGGAGTTGGCCCTTATACATTGGCTGATGTTTTTATCAACCCACAAGTAGGAACTTTCAATCGCTTTCATTATTCTTCCAACTTAACATCCCCAACACAGGAGCGAACAGAAGTGATGCGAGAGGTTTGTTCAGGAAAATTGGCTCGTTTGAATTATACAAAATTTACAGCGTCGCCTTCTCCCAATCCGACACAAATCTCAATCGAGAATGTGAGTTTGCCTTAAGTGTAAAAAGAGAACTGAACGTAAGACAAATCAAAGCACTTGCAGAAAAGTTCAAAATCTCAATAACCTATACCCAACCTCAACCTCGTACCCCTCGCAATTCCCCAAAATTTTTCTTATATAATCCCACAAATGACTTGAGAATCTTCCTCCTTTCTGTTCTCTTTTAGAATCTAAATTCAATAATTAATTTCCATCTTCCGTTTGGGGTTGATGGATTTGGAAAGAACTATGGTCTCGCATTCAAGAATTCGGAAGTTTGCCTTTCTATTTCTCAGCCTTTTCTATCTCAGTTTCTCTTTTGGTCATTGCAAATTGGATTTAAACAATCCGAGTGATCCGAGATCGAGAAGTTTTTTGGAGACGGCGATTTGGAATGCGTATCTGAATTCTAGATGTATCCCCGATGCCCGAGGAAGTTTTTCCTTGGGGACAGGAAATACATTAATCGTCCCTCTTTCCATCAGAGCATTAAGGAGTGGAAACACTGTAGTCACAGCTGTGACTCAAGAACCCTTGGTTTGGAATGGAAACACCTACGGAATCCATAACAACCACCAAAACTCTGCTTTAAATGGAGTGGTCTTTGTCATTGATAGATATTTTTCTCGCATTCTTTGGTTAGACTATATTGGAGAAATGAGTTACGGAGTTGAAACTTGGGCTCATCCTGACGTCATTTCAGTTGATGAGTATTCCAATGGGGATCTAGGATTTTTTGCACTTGTTAATGGAACTGGCAGAACCAATACATTGAATGCAAAAACCGGTACACTGGCATTTTTTCTTTCTAGATACAATCAGTATTCTGGTGAAATTGTTTGGCAAGGATATGCAAACAAAGACAATACAAGATTTTCCAATAAGGGTTATTCCATGACTGTCACCCCTTCTGATCAAATGGCGATTTTGTATCAAGGGATCTCCGAAGCGTCTACACCTACTATTGATTCCACGGGCTTAAGTTATCCTGGTTTGCCAGCACCAGCAACTTCATCCAATTCTTCTTTAGCAAGTCAGAAAGAAATTGCCATTGCTTTAGTTGATGGAAGTGGACATGGAATCAGCCAGAAGTTTTTACCTAACACTGGTTTATCGACGGAGGCATTTTTTTTCAAATCCTATTTAGATAGGATATTAATCGTAGGCGATACTTTCAATGAATTTGCATCATTCTCCGGCCACCCAAGACCGACTGAAGCACGGGGTTTTTATGGGATTCTAAATTCATCTTTTAATTGGGATGCAGTAAGTTACTACGGTCCAACAACTGCTTCTACAACTTACAAAACACAAAAAGCAATTTTGAACAACGAGGAAATTTTTATTGCAAGTCTAATAGATCAACCCTATTCAACACCTAACACGATCCATTTATACCAAGGAAGCTCTGGAAGAAGAAACTATCAAATTCTAAAGCCAGATCAAAGTTCAACTAGTTTACTCTGGAGTCAATACTTAGGAACGACAGGTTATAATGTGCCGGATGTTCTTCCTGGTAATCTTATCTATAACAATGCTCGAGGAGAGGTAGTAGGAAACCTACTTACAGTTGATAATGGAACTCCATTCACAGGAATTTCACCAGCACTTATTTCTGGATCTGTTCAATACGCGTTAGGACAAGCCAGATTAAAAATGAATCCTTCTACCGGTGCATTCAATCAAATCCAACTCTATGAAGGAAGTTCTGATGTCAGCGGAAATAACGGAAGATTTATTTCGAACCAAGCAGAAGTTTGTTCAGGAAGAATGGTGACTATCTTCAACTTGTTTAATTCCTTCTCGACGATTACTACAGCGAGATGGATGGAAGTTTCGACTCGGCCTGCGGCTGAGGAACCTTAAACCATAAATATATCCGCTACGAACCACAGGGATTTATACCCAAGACATCAAAACAATTGAGACACTTTTTTAGAGAATAAGCGCATTCGAAATACAGAATATTCAATTTTTAATAAATAAGAAAATCGATCAAAATCAATACTTACTTAAAATATCTTTAAATTACGAGTGTATCGCTTTAGGGATTTCAACAAAGGACTTGAGGAATTCACCACTTCTTCCAATATGACCTAAATAGAAAAAACCTTTCTCATCAGAAAGTAAATTTAGTTTGGCAATGAAACAACATATAAATATCGATAAGAAGTTCTTTGTACTTCTAATTCTTTTGACTACCCTAACACAATATAACAACTGTAAAATCAAACTGAACAACCCAAAAGATCCGACGTCCCAGAGTTATATGGAAACTTGGTTATGGGAAGAATACCTTCGTAGTTTGTGTAACCCAGATTTAAAAACGTCAGTTCGTTTGGGAACTGGAACCTACAAAACATATCCTTATAAATTAGTTAAACTCAAAAATGGAAACTTTGCCGTCACCGCTGGTGTCTTTGAGGAAGTTAATTGGAACGGTAAAACTGCAGGAAAGAATTTTTCTTTTTCAGGTACACCTGGTTCGGATATGAATGTCATCCTATTCCTAGTGAATGGAAAAACATTACAAATTGAATGGTTAGATTATATCGGAGAACTATACGCTGCTTCTGACAAAAAAGAAGTAGCACCAATCACTGAATTATCTAATGGAGACATTGTCGTAGCAGCCTATGTCAAAAATTCGCAAGGATCACCCATATCTCCAAAATCTAACGTTAATGCTTTGTTGCTCGCAAGATTTAATTCCAATGGGAATCGTGTTTGGAATACCTACCTAGACAAATCAGATAACTCCATTGTAGAATCCAGATTTTCCCTTGTCACAGATGCTTTGGACAACCTTCATTTATTTTTTAATGGACGCGGTGCGGGATCCCCGGCTCCCGATACAAATGGTTTTAGTGAATTTCCTGCAATGGAAGTTTCTTCCAATGGAAACAACACAAGTCATGAAGAAATTGGATGGGCTGTTATATCACACCAAGGAGTTCCAATAAAACAAAGATACTTACCATCTAATGGAAGTATATCGATATTGAATGCAGTTATTGGCCAAGATCAATCAATTCTCTTATTTGGCGGTGCAGATGACAATTTTACAGGTTCTACGGGTCATCCGCTTCCATCATACAATTATAGAAGGCCAATGGTCACAAAGCTTTCTCTATCTGGTTTTTCTATTTCTAATATTACTTATCTTGGATCCATTAGCCCAAGTTATACAATTGGGACTATTTATGGAATAACGCCAGGTTCGGATGGAATTTATACAACCGGTGTTAGTGCAGGAGATTTTGGAACATCCATCCACCCATTCCAAAACTATTCAGGTTCTACAAACTTCAGGAATAATATTTTTTCAAAATTTGATTGGAATGGGAATCTGCTTTGGAATCAGTTTCTAGGTTCTACAACTACCGACACATTAGAAATTTCTCCTGTCATTACTTACATCCCAGAAACAAATTCAGTGAAAGCGCATTTATATTCTCCTGAAAATGGAAGTCTTTATACGGGGTTAACCATAACTCCGGTAAGAAATGGAACTAATCCGTTGCAAAAAACCACTGTAAACATCGCCGGTTTTAATGGGCAGTACCAATCAATCGATTATGAAACCAGTTTTGTCAATTACCCACCCGCAGCAGATGAACCTATGGCCGATACCATTTCTTTTGCACAGGCCTGCGGTGGTAGACTAGTGCGATTGAAGAATGTATTTGATATCTCAACAGAAAAAGGAGTTCTCGAACTTTCGACTCGGCCTGCGCCCGAGGAACCTTAATCATTCAAAACCAGTGGATTTTTTTTATTTTTTTCTCGTAATTCTGTCACAAACGGTAAAATCAATTGTCCCAATAGGAAAATCATTCTTTAGGAGAATTGTATGAAACTCACTTCCCTCATCTTGACTGGCTTTGTGGCCGTAGAACACGTGTTCATTTTAGTATTGGAAATGTTTCTATGGAAAACCGAGTTTGGAATGAAAGTCTTCCAACTAACACCAGAAACAGCAGAGATCACGGCTAAGTTGGCAAAAAACCAAGGTCTTTACAATGGATTTTTAGCTGCAGGACTTTTTTGGGCTCTACTCTTTATCAAAGACCAAAATCAAAAATTCCAAACCATTTTGTTTTTTCTCATCTGTGTAGTGGTCGCAGGAATTTATGGTTCGGCAACGGCTAAGTTTTCCATTCTCTTTTCACAAGGTCTACCGGCATTACTTGCACTCATTGTTCATTATATAGCCAATAAAAATCGATGATAGAAGATCCGCATCTTTCTCTATTAGAAAGTTCACTCGCTGGAAAAACTAATGCTTTGGAGGAGCTCATTCAAATCTTCCAACCAAAAGTATTTTCTCTGGCATTGAAATTTTTATGGAACCCGGAAGATGCGGAAGACGCCACCCAAGAAATTTTGGTGAAAGTGATTACAAACCTAGGCGGGTTTCGAAAAGAAAGTAAACTTTCGACTTGGATCTATCGGATCGCCAGTAACCACTTGATCAATGTACAAAAATCGAAAATGGAACGAAGGAAAGTGCATCTTCGGGCCATTCGGGAAGAACTTCACCGAACGCAAAACACATACAATGTCCCTCCCGAATTTCCAACCGTTACCATGGAAGAAGAGCCCTCTCCCCAAGTTTCCGAACTTGTTTTACATGTGCAGGTAGCTTGCACCTACTCTATGTTACAAGGTCTGTCGAGACCGTATAGAATGGCCTATCTTTTAGGAGAAGTGTTTCAAACTTCGAGTGAAGAAGGAGCATCCGTGATGGGAATTCGTCCAGAAGCGTTTCGCCAGAAATTATCTAGGTCCAGAAAACAAATGGAAACATTTCTTGGAAAAGAATGTGGTCTCACAAAAGCAGAAAACCCTTGCCATTGCCCCAATCGATTAGGTTATGCAACGAGGGCCGGAAGGATTAAATCCTATCTCAAACTTTCAGAACAAATGAAATTAGATGGGAGATGGAAAGAAATCAAACCCATGATGACCGATACTTCTAAAATTAGAAAAGCAGCAGAAGTATTTCGCAATCACCCCGAATTCTTACCAAAAAAAAATCAGTTAGAAAACATTCGGACGCTTTTACACAACTCGTTTCCACTCACGACTCGGTGAATTTCCAAAAATACGTTTGTACGCTTTCGAAAAAGAAAAAGCAGACGCATAACCTACATTTTGTGCAATTTCCTCAAGCCCCATATTTCCCTTTTGAAATAATTGTTTGGCTTTTTCCATTCTGAGTTTTGCCAAGTATTCCATCGGAGGAATTCCGAGAACGTCACGAAAACGGTTGGCGAGATTGGCCCTCGAGACTCCAGTCTCCTTTGCTAAAGATTCAATGGTCCAATCTTTACTGTATCCATTGTGTAATTTTTCGAGGGCATACAAAACTTGTGTGTCATGAAAGGCTTTGATCCAACCCGCTTGGGAATCTACATTTTGGCCTAGCCACATTCGTAACATATAATACAACAAAATGTCTGTTAATCTTTGTACAATTAAATCGGTTCCAAGATTGAGTTCCAATTCACGAGAAAGGATTTGAATGATATCTCCAAGGGCATGGTGGGCTTGGATGGTTTCATAAGATATATGAATGTATTCTGGTAGTTCCAAAAATAAAGGGTGGATGGGGCCTGGCGGGACTTCGTAACGAACGGAAACAAAGGTGGTGACAGGGTTTTCTTTTTTGACCCGAATTTCTTTATCACCGAGGAATCGTTCTATGGTTACTACTTTAGCTTTGGGGTCGGACAATAATTCGTGATTGGTTCCTCTCGTGATAAAGATAAGATCCCCTTTGTGCAAAGGGATAATGGTTCCGCCGATCCTCGCATAACAACTGCCTTGTGTTACGACATGAAAACCTCCACTTTTTTCACAGGGGAAATGAAACCCAAAACTATCAAAAATTTGACCCTTGGAAAGTAGGTCGTTTTTCCAACCAGCCGAGGCGAGAATATCAGAAAGTAGATCCATAGTCTTTTTTTCTCAAATATTCACCAAATGTCTATCAATTTATACGTTTGGATATATTTTTAATATTTTATGACATAGACAGTCTATATTTTTCGGAGTATTATAGAGAAACAATAACGGATTCATTTCCGAATTCAAGGATTAACTATGAAAGTATTTGTATATGGCGGTTCTGGACTCGTTGGCGGTCATCTCGTAACCGAATTATTAAACGCAGGACATGAAGTCTTCGCAGGATCAAGAAAACCGGAATCTCAAAAGAGTTCCGAGAAATTACATTGGGTGTTTGCTGATTCTAGCGAACTGAACAAAGGTTTGGAAGTTTTGGAAAAAGTGGATGCCGCTTATTTTTTAAGCCCTCCCGGCCAAACCAATCAATATGAAATTCTTTCCCCTTGGATCGAAAAAGCAAAACAAGTTAGTTTGAAGAAACTTGTGCTGATGACGGCAATGGGTGTGGAACACGCACCACCGGAAGCACCATTCCGCAAAACGGAACTACTACTCGAAGGCGCGGGAATTCCTTGGAATATCATTCGTCCGAACTGGTTTATGCAAAACTTCCATACATTTTGGATCTCAGGTATCAAACAGGACGGAAAGATTTATTTCCCAGGTGGAACTGCAAAAACAAGTTTCATTGATGCAAAAGACATTGCTTCTGTTGCTGCCGTGCTTCTCACAACATCCAAAAACGAAAACCAAGCCTTCACTTTGACAGGACCTGAATCCATCGATCACAATGAAGTTGCAGACCATTTAACGAAAGTAAGTGGAAAAACAATTGGATATGTAGATGTGGATCCAAAAGTATTTGAATCTTCACTTGTATCTGCTGGTCTTCCCAAAGATTATGCGGCTTTTCTTGTGATGATTGCAGGTGCCTTAAAAGACGGCTTTGCATCAGCAATCGTTGATACAATTAAAACTTTAACAGGAAAAGATCCTATCTCCTTTAGTCAGTATGCAAAAGAAAATGCAGGTGCTTGGAAATAAATCCAAACACTTCGTTTAGGTTGCATTCCCTTAAAGGGAATTAATTTTAATCGGCGATTAAGATACGGTTGGCGGCACCGCCAGTCGTATCTTCCAATATATTGCGAAGGAGTAGTTTACGAAATGGCAAAAAGGTCGACCCACTCACATTAATTTGATTCTTATAGAATTTTTTTGTCGGAATGACTTTCTTCTGCTTTAGAGTGATGGGATCATAAATATGAAGCCCAGAGTTACGAACCCAAACCAGTTCCCCTTCTTTCCAAAACCCCAATTTATGACCATGTGTTCCCCATTTAGATTTTTTCATATCGGAAAGATTATCTGTATTGTACATACGAACTTCACCTGTGTCAGCAGCTGCCATATATAAATACTTTCCATCTTTAGAAAAACTAATACCATAAGGAGTGGAAGGAATGGAAAATTCCTGGAATGAATTTGAGTCTACTTTATACAAATATCCCATTGGATTTCTTTTTTGAAAGTCTTCCGCATAACAGGCGATTAGGATTTGTTTTGATTCTGGATGGAATTCCGGTGTATAAGGATAAAATTTTGATTTGTATTCTTTTAACTTTTTTAAACTTTGATTTTGAATTTGATAAATAAAAACAGTTACATCAACGGATTCATTGTCTTTTAAATCTGCATCTACGGCAAAGGTAAAATAACCCGTATTATCTTCCCTTGAATACCCAACAACAGAACTGATGGCAAATGATTTTTTATCGACTTCACCAATTTCATAAATTGGTTCCACTACATCTATGGCATTGGTCGAAAGATTCCACCCCATAAAAAAATACCGTTTACCATTGACTGAATTGTGTTTGTTTTCAATCACAAAGCCTGCACGGTGATTCACTTCATCATAAAATAAAAATTCATAAATGGTCAGTGGTAGGCGTTTGCCTGTTGTTTCTATCTTTCCGAAAAATTCGGTTGGATGGGAAAGGTAATATGTTTCCAGTGGAACAGGACGATAGATTTTCTCTTTGGATTCGGTATCATAAAAATACAATCCAGGTTCATCAAAGTCGGCAGTCCTTCCCAAATAAACCCACTTACCACCATTCACAAAGAATGGGTTATCCCCTTCCACAAATGTAGGTCGAACAGCGAAGTCCGTTTTAAACGAAAACTCTGATTCTATTTTCTGTGCCGATAAGGAAAAACTAAAGAGTAGGATCAAAAGATAAAAAAACGAAAATCGAAACATAAGGGGCTCCTACCGTATGGGTATGGTGGGTTATGCTATATGAGTTTTATTTTTTTACAACCATTGTTTATCAATTTTTTTTCCCAATTGTTTCCCACTGATGCTCAGTAGAACATTCGCTTCTTTCAATTATAAACAAGATTCTATTTTATTTAATTCTGCGAGTAACCAGTCTCTTGACTTGATTTCTTTTCCATCAAAGAATTTGATCTGGTACGGTGTTCCGGTTAAAAAGGATTTCGAAGCAATTTTTTCAATGAATAGTTTGGCAGTCCATTCTTTGGGATCGGGAGCAAAGAAGGATTTTTTTGCTTCTTCCAATTTATAACGAAGGTGTTTCTCTGCCGCTTCTGCGGAATGAGTTTCTCCATTACGAATCAAACTTCCTTGGAGTTTTCCAACTCCAGACAAAAGTTTTTCAATCTTCTGTTCTTCCGTTAACTGTGGACAATTACTTGTTTTTCCATAAAGAAGTGGAAACTCCAGACCAACGAAAAACAAAGTGAAGAAAAAAATCCAACTGATTCGACGAACTTTCATAAACACATCCTAATTTTCCGATTGGTTAG
Organism: Leptospira chreensis; assembly: GCF_016919165.1. Taxonomy (GTDB): domain Bacteria; phylum Spirochaetota; class Leptospiria; order Leptospirales; family Leptospiraceae; genus Leptospira_A; species Leptospira_A chreensis. The sequence goes on along the minus strand of NZ_JAFFPS010000071.1, from coordinate 375,889 downwards.
AAATCAAAAAATAAGTTTATCTTTTGATCGAATATTGATTCGTAAATTTAATTTTGTATAGAAAGATTTAACCAAATCCTTACAAAAAATAGGAATTTTATGACTATAAGTCACATGTAAATGACCGCTGGTTACTTTAAATTGACCTCTAGTCAATAATCGTTTTTTTCTAGCATATTTTTTCAGAGTTTCCTAGATTGGAGGTATGAGTCGCGTGTTGGTTGCAGAACGATCGCCAAAAAAAAGAGCCGTATTGGAAAAAGACAAACTTTCCAAACGAACTACAATTCTCCAATCCGCAGCCTTCCTTTTGCAAAAAAAAGATTGGGCGGAACTCTCTATGGATGAAGTTGCCAAACGAGCCAAAATTGCGAAAGGAACTTTGTATTTATACTTTCCAACAAAAGAAGACCTTTGTCTTCGTGTTCACAATGCCGATTATGAAGCGTGGTTTTTGGATATGGAAAAATTTCTAACAGAAACAAAACCAGTCGATGCCGATGTGTTTTCCAAATGGTTTGTTGACTCCATGGACGGACATGTTCGATTTTTAAAACTACTTCCTATTGTCCCTACCATCTTAGAAAAAAATGCCAGTGTGGAAACCATTCGTGAATTCAAACTGAGTTTAAAAGGACAAATCTTTCGAATCCTACCACTTCTTTGTCAAGCCTTCCCATTTCTAAATGAAAAATCAGGATTTTTGTTTCTTATGCAATGCCATGCCTTAGCGGTTGGTTCTTGGTCACATGGATTTCCTTCGAACCAAGTAAGAGAAGCAGTCAAAGAAGATGGATTGGACATCTTTGTTTTAGATTATAAAAGTTTTCTTCGAACTTCGATCCTAACACTTTTAAATGGTCACAAAACCGTTTAACGAATATTAGAATATATTTCATCCAATACTTTTTTTTTCAAAAGGGAATTTGTAATCGGAACTCTTTTTTCTTCCATAAAATCTGTTTCGATTAATAGATCCCGATCACTATGATATATATACTTTTTACCTTCGGTAATCCAAGATTTTTGAATTTCAGAATTCCATGTTTTTAAAACTAAATTCGGACTGTAATCGGGACTAAAGAAATTTGATTTTAATATTTCTTCTTTTTGGTTCGAGTGAGTCTCGAGTAAACTTAAGATCGTATCTTTGAAATCTACCGAAGTTCCTAGTTTTGGAATGTAGAGTTGACCCGATTTGATAAAATACAATAAAAAGGGAACATCGGTTTCCTGATTGTATAAAGAGTAGTTATGGGCATGAGCTCCCTCTTCTCCAAAGGATTCTCCATGGTCGGCAGAAAGGATAAGAACCGTTTCCCGTGAAGAGTTTTCTTTCCAATAAGAAATAATAGAATCCAACACCTCCACTTCTTCCTCAAGCGAAACCATATAACGATCCAAAGGTGATCGAAAGGAAACTCTGGATTTTTCATTGGATACAAAATAAGGACTATGGGTTTGGCTAAGACCGATCAAAACAAACAAAGGTTGTTTGCTAAAATCAGAGGTTTGTTTCAATGCAGGTAAAACCACTCGGTCATCCATTCCCCAGCTAAAGGAGGGATACAATCCTCCATAACGTTTTTCCAAATCACCCTTTTCCCAAACAGTTTGAAAGATTTTGGGGAAAAACTGATCCATCCCTTCAAAGAAGATGGATTGGGTGTAGATCATAGAAGTGTGATAATTATGTGTTCTCTCTAATTGTTTGGGAAGATTGGATTCCATTACAGAGCCGTCCAACTGCAAACGAGTGTGATTCAGTTGTGAAATCCCTGTCATCCAAGTGAATAGACTTTTGGAAGTATGTGGCATAGGGATCCAAAAATGAGATCCTTCTAAGTTCGAAAAATTAATGTAACGAGATTTGATTTTTACCAAATGTTTTCTCGGAACCCCTTCCAACAAAACCAAAACAAGGTTTGGTTTACCAGAAATAGATTCCAGGTTTGATTTCACTCTCTGTACATTGTTAGGTGCCTTTTGGTTTTGATTCCAACTTAAGTCGGGATTCATCCAAGAACCAGAGCGTAAGAAAACAAGTAACAACAAACCAAAAGACAGTAGGAACCAATGTCTTTTTTGTTCTTTCTCCGGATTCCAAACAATCAAATAAAATCCGATTCCCAGTGCCATCCACTGGATCAGTTTCCATTCCAATAAAAAATTAAAAAGATCAGAATATAACAAAGAGATGTGTTGGAAAAAATAAATCAAAAGATCCAAAGTCAATGCTGTTTGGTAGACTTCTTGGTAACTGAATGCCATCACAAAGAGAGTCCATAGAACCAAACGGAATATCGTATTTAACTTAAAGTTTTTGTTCCAGTTATGATCGAGAAAGAAATCTATAAGTAATACAAGGATTGAAAATAAAGTAATAAAAACTCCGTGAAAGAAAATCCAAACTCCAAATGAAAAAGAAATGAAACCATACAAAAAATAAGAGAAACTATAGAAAATAGCCATTGGTGATTTTTTCCAAAGGATATTTTTCATCAAACCACCCATCTTATCTAACTTCAAAATCAACAGAGGCCTTCTTCAATTCTCCATCATACAATACCAAAGACTGTTTTCCACGGACAATGGGGAGACGTAAGTCCCCACTTGTGGATGGTTTGAATTCTTGTTGGCCATTCCAAATGAGTTTCGGATCTTTTAGAGTTTTGATTTCACGAATCCGAACCGGTATCTCTTGTGTTTCTTTTTCATAAGATGGATGGTATAAATAGACTTGGCCCATAGAAGGATACACAAAACCAACCCCTAATATGGAAACATTGGACTCTTCGCTATGTTGGTCACATGGTGTGGGGAGTAAGATTTTTTTTCGCACTCTTAAAACGATGGATGGACATTTGGGAAGGGCTAACTTCCCAGTAAGCCTACAAAAATTTCGGGGTTCGGTGAACTGAGAGTGATAATCTAGTTTTGGTTTGTCTTTCATCAAACTTCGAAATATATTCTGTACAATCCGTCCAGCTCCAAAGGAACCGGAAACATCCATGGTTCGTTCTCCAGAAAAATTTCCTACCCAAGCGCCGACCACATAATTCTCGTTAAATGCCACTGTCCAAGAATTTCTATAGTCTTTAGAAGTCCCTGTTTTAATGGAAACAGGAAATGGAAAATCCAAATAACTCCTCCGACCAAAAGCCCTTTGCCTTAATTTAGGATCTTTCAAAACAAATTTTATTTCTTCGGCAGTTTCACTCGAAAAGAGGCGCATTGAGTCACCGAAATACAATGGTTTTTTATCCATTTTCCCCAAACGAATTTTTGGTAACACCCCATCCAAAGGGAATGAGCCATATGCACGCGTTAGCTGCAAAAGACTCGTTCCGCCAACACCAAGAGCAAGACCTGGACCATAAAACTGTGGAGATTCTTTTAAATGATCAAATCCGGCTGATTGTAAAAATCGATAAAAAGGAGTCACACCCATCTGGTTGATCGCAGTGACGGCGGGAATGTTCCTTGAGTTTCCGAGAGCTTCGGCCAAAGTCAAATCTCCCCAATACCGAAGGTCGGCATTTCTCGGAAGGTAGTTTCCTCCCTGCCCTAAAGAGAAGGAGTATTTTTCATCAGAGAAAATGGAATTAACAATATAATGTCCCTTTTCAATTGCGATGGCATATAACAATGGTTTGAGAGTACTACCCGCATCTCGATATGCCAAACTACCGTTCACCATTCCATTACCATCTTCAAAGAAATTTTTGGATCCGATCATGGCTTTGAGTTCTAATTCATCGTCTTTACCAGGAACACGTTCCAAAACAATGGCAGAGGCATTGGATACATTCCACCTTTTTAGCCCTTCTAGTTCTGAGTTCACAATTGAATGTAATTCGGAATTTAATTCAGAAGATAAGGAAGAAACAAATTCTTCGGAAGGGATAGAAATCAAAGTTCGAATCCAATTGAGAAAGTGTTGGTGTTCCCCTTTCCATGATTCCGAAAAATTCGGCTTGTTTGAAGAAGAAAAACCAACCGTGAGTTCGTTTGGATTTTCTAACTTTGGAATTGTGTAGGGAATTCGATCCCTTAGATTATGATATCGAAGGGATAATTCTTCTTCTGAGGGTTTATTTTTCCGAATGAGAACGGTCAGATAAACTGTTTCTTCAATCGATAAAAATCGGATATGTTTTCCAAATAACGTCAGTGATGTGGATGGAAATCCAACCAGATTGGAATGGATGGAGACAGAATTTAAATAGGCTTCTAAAATTTCCGATTTGGTAAGCCAAACTTCGTAGCGAAATGCCTCAAAAATTTCAAAAGTTTTTCGTAAGAAAAATGGATAAGATCGAATTTCTGGATTTTGAATCCGCACAAGTTGCATTGTGATGGTGGATGCCCCTCCACGTTTCCCCTCCGAAAAAATATAGGAACGAAGGGAATTGAATCCTGCCAATACATCGATCCCGTGATGGGAATCATAACGTTTGTCTTCTGCAATTTTTAAAATCTCTGGGACAAAGTTGGGATACTCACGAATGCTTTCCCAATCTTGTTTGGTTTGATTTTTGTTTTTTCCCCGACCAATGAGAGTCCCTTCCTGGGTTAGGATTCTGACAGTTGAATGGTTGCGAAGGGATTCAAAAGAAACGGGTCTTAGTAAAAATCCTGTTAGTGGAATGATCATACTTCCCACTAACATAATATAAATGGTAATTTTGGTCTTAGAAATCACTCCACTTTCACTCGAATGGTATTGGTATTTCCATAAAATTGTGGATGATACATCAAAAAGGTTTTGGAAGCCGGCATAATGGAATTCCCTTTTGCCACAGGTCTTAATATATAATTAAACTCTGTTTCCCCCTTTCCAATTCGATCTTCTGAAAAGATGACACGATCATCCCTGTATTCTTTGTATCCACCATAGTAGTTCTCTGTAACTTCGGTTTCTTCTCCATCGGATGCTTTTTCTGTTAAAAAGGATGTGTTTACAATCTCTGTATTACTTGGAATTGGATCCACAATCATCCCGAAGGCTTGTTCTAAGTTACTCAGTATTTTCACTTTTACAAGATAAGTGGATCCTCGTTGTAAACTCGTTACTTCTTTTAAGATGGCATCTCCATTGGAATTTCTTCCATCAATGCGATACAAAGTTTTCTTTATTTCAAGACCATTAAACTTTTGAGTGGTGGTATCCTTTACAGGAACATACATCAACCTAGTTTGAAAATACAATCTACCTTCGGAACTGGTTCGTTTGAATACCAATGGTCGGCCCGATGGATCTTTTCCTTCAAACAGACGATCGAATGTAATCTCTTCTTTGTAGATAGAATCGGAAGAGGAAGAAAAAGATTCTTCGATTAACGTTTTTTCTCCAAAGATGGCCTCTCCTTCCGTATCAAGAGATGTGGATTCAAAACGATTCCGATATTCGGCGAGTGCGAATGCGATGGTTCCAACACTATGACTGTCTGACCAAAAATGATTTTGGCGATCCATCATAATCGATTTCACAAGCTCCACAATCCTTGGATTTTTTGAATCTACCCTAAGTAACAATCGCAAATAATGGCCAAGTACAGAAGAAGAACTATAATATGAATAATAATAGTATTCATCTGTATTCTGCTTTAAAGGTTTGATTGCAAATAATTCTTTTTCATAGGCAATGTACTTTGTGTATTCTGCGAATAATTTTTTAAACACAGGATCGGAATCAACAGTTTCTAACTTATGTACTTCAGCATATGCCGTAAGAAAAATTCCGCGCGACTTTAAATTCAATTCTTCGAAATGATCCACCAAAGTTTTTTCTAAAGAATGAATTTCTTTTTTGTCTTTAGAAAGAACAGAATAAATCAAACTGAGAGTTTGGTATGAGTTGATCGAGGTCTCTGTCGGATTCTTTACATAGTTTTCTAAATATTGAATTGCCAATTTATAGGCTTGTGCGTTGGATCTTTTCCCTTTGTCTTTTCCAATCTGCATCACTGAGGCGATGTAGGCAGTCAAATAAGGATACCCTGTTCTACCATGGCCTTTCCAAACTCTAAAACTTCCTTCCGATGTTTGAAACTCAGACATCTCATCTAAAAACAACTTTTCAATTTGAGTAAAATCATAAGAATCTTTCGCTGGAGCTTTGTATTGGAATTCTTTTAATAACTCTCCGGCACTCAAAGAAAGAAGATAAGCCGATGTCCTCTGTTCCATACAAAAGTAAGGATTGGATTCATAAAAATCGAAGGCAGATTTTAAGGCAGTAAGAGCCGTTCCCGACATACGAATGTCAAGTGATCCTTTGTTTAACAAAATAGATTCTTTTTTAGGGAAGGAAATCAATGTTTTGTGTTCCGAATCCGTATATCCCGAAAATTGAACCGATGTTACTGGATCAAATTCTTTGATTGGCAAGGTCACCACCAAAGCGTCAGACAAATCGGATTTTTTTAAGTCGGCAAACTCATTCATGTTCTCTGGTTCCACAGAAATTTGGTAAGACGCTTGAATTTCATCCTTAGGATGGTCTAGTTTGAGTTTGATGTATTGTGATTCTGAAATCTGGAAAGTTCGAAGTACTTCCTTGGTTTGACCTGCAGCAAGTTCAATTGAGATCCAACCTTTATCCTCAGAAAGAAACTTGGAGTCGATTTTATATTTAAATTTACCTTTTTTCTTAGTATTGTTGGTGATACTTCCACCTAACTCTAAATTATCGCCAACACGAATGAACCTTGCGACGGTTTTTTGTAAAACTAGATTCTTTTTGACGATAAACTCGGAATTGGAAGCACCAAACTTTCCATTGGCGGAAGAAGCAACCATAATCCTAAATGTAGTTAAATTGTCTGGTAAAGTAAAACTGAGATCGGCATTCCCGCTACTATCGGCAATCACAACCGGATTCCAATAAGCGGTATACCGAAAGTCTTTCCTCGCACCAGATTCCGATTCTGCCGAAAACCCACCACCCGAATCTTCGCCGTAATCCCCACCGGGACTATCTCCTTTGTTTTCGTATATATAATGTTTGATGATCATACTACGAAGTTCATATGTTTTTACAATACTATACCAATACTGATAGAACATTTGCACAGGACTTTGAAAAGAATAACCAACCAAATCTAAAACACCGCGGTCAGCGACTGATACTGTGAGTTCCGCACCGGGACTTGATTGAATCGACAATTTCACCTGTTCTCTCGGTTGGTATTCCTGTTTGTCCGTTTTGATCACAACAGGTGCCGTTCTTGATGCCAAATTGACTTTTAAAGTCACAGATCCCGTTTTGGCTTTCGGAGCACCTAAGTCTTGTTCATTAAATTCTTTAATATCATCAGAAGATAGTCCCTCAGGCACAGGCAACCTACCCGACAACATCACCACATTGACATCCACATTCGGAAGATAAGACTCTTCAATGGGAATTTCAAGAGGAGCGCTGTTTCCTTTCATCAAAAAAGATTTTTTGAAATAAACGGAATCTCTTTCTACTGTCACGATAACACGAGCGTTTTGCAGAGGAGATTTGATGAGGATTTTTGCTTTATCCCCAATTTTGTATTCTTTTTTATCGGAACGTAATTCGATGGAGTCGTCCCCACGAAAGTCCCAAGTATAATAAGATTCTTTTTCATAAGCATAAAAATCCACGCGGGAAAAAACTTTATCTTTGTTTAAAACTAAAACAGTGTAACTTCCGGAATCCTTTGCCTTATAATCAAAAGAAACTCCATCGGCTTTCGAAACGAGTTTTTTGACCTCAACAACTTTCTTTGTTAGTTGGTTACTTCTAAAGAAAAACTTCCCGATTCCTTTTGACAGAACAGAAGTCCAGTCATTATAAATAATATAAGCCTTTAACTCCGCACCGGCAACGGCTTTTCCTTGTAGATTGATTGCAAGAGCTCCAAATTGAAATGGTTTATCTATCGCTTGGTATCTATCGTTACATTTCAAACCTACATAAGTTTCCGAGGGATTGTAAGGGATACTCGAAGATTTTGTAACCGACTTTCCATCGACATCAAATACAGAGGATTCCACAACCAAATTGAAAGGATCTGCAATTTCGATATCTTCCCCATCTGTCGCAAATTTACGAGTTAAGTCTTGGACAGGAATGTCCAAAGCAAAAAGGCCTTTGGAATCCAAAACACCTTCCGATCCACTTACATAATCTGAGTTACCTTCGGAATATTCATCTTCGTAATCATACCAAGTATCAGAAAAATCATAACTCACAAATGATTCGAAGGAAATATGTCTTTTTCTTTTTAAGACCGAGTAACTGATCTTAGCTCCACCCATAGGAGCACCAAACATGTATTTCCCTTCCACCGTTCCCTTTATGTTTTGGTCTTTGTTTACGACATTTGCTAAATTGACGTTCACCATAAAGTTCACAGGTCGAAATTCTTCGACTTGGAAGGTATCGTAAGTGATGGAATCATTTTTTCCAGCGGCATAAACGGTTACAGAATAATGCCCAAGAGGTGCATCCGAAGGAATGGTATACCCTGTGGCAACTCCCCCCTGCCCTGTGGAACTAAGATTTGTATTACTCACATCCTTTCCACGAGAATCTCGAATTTGTATATTTACACTTTTAGAACTATAAGGAACAAGTGTCCCATTCTTTCGATCCGCAAGTACAGCTTTGATCTCCACACGGTCGCCTGGTCTGTATAACTTTCGATCGAAGTAAATTTTTCCTTTAACATGGTTTTCTGTGTAATAATCGCTATATCCTTCGATATGTGTTTCATTAAAATGAAGAAAGGCTTTATCACCAGAAGAGTCTTCGGCAATTAACACCGATTTATCGTAAGATTTTGTATCACTGATGGACGGCACTGTACAATGTCCATCTTTATCTGTTTTACATGTCCCACGCAAACTTCCTTTTTCATACAAACTGATATTGGTATTGGAAACTGGTTCTGCTTTGGAAAGAGTATGTACCCAAACATGGAGTGTATTTGGATCTAACTTGGTTGTGATGCCTAAGTTGGTGGATTGTAAAAATATAGATTCTTTTTTGTATTCTTCCTTGTTACCTTCGCCAATGACATCGGCTCCTAACTGAAAAGCGATCCATCCTTTTGTATTCGGTTTGGCACCAAAATAGGAATCAATATCCATACCTTGGTTTCCAAAGGCATTCACTTTGATACCGGACTTCCATACCGTTTTTTTCCAACTCAGTTGGTTTTCGAATTCATAATATTTGTTCCCGAGTGTTGCGATTGCATTCACAAGAACGGGGATTGACAATTCAGAAGATCGAATTTGAAATTCGGGAACATTCGAAATGAAAATAGGAAGGACTTTGTTTAAGTTGGATTCAAATATATTTTCACGAGATAAATAGAATGAAGGTTTTCTTGCCATCACTGGAAGTTTAAAACTAACAGGAGTCTCTAAAAAACAATCGTTCTCTGCATAAAATTTTCCAATTTTGATTTCATACTCTATATTCGGATCAAAGTTCCAATGGTCCAAGGAAATCTCTCGGGTCACATAATCAGAATAATCGAATCGAAGGTTGGATGGTTTGGGAGAGATCTGAACGGCTGATGCAAATTCTTGCAAATTGGTATCTTCGGAAACTGTGAAGCGGTAATCCCAAAGATCTTCTAAATATTTTAGGTCAGTAGTGTCTAGTTTGACTTCGATGCGACAACTGCTAGGAAAGATAATGCGTTTGATAGAGCGAAAAACGCCGCTGATAGAATTGCAAGAACTGAGGAAAAATAGAAAACTAAAAGCCAATACCAACTTACGCATGAGAACTCCGAAATTCGAATGTTCCCTGTTCTACGACGGACTCCCTTGTTTGCCAACTCTTTCCTGAATGAAATGGAAAATCTTTCTATATTTTTTTGATTGTATCAGAATTTTCGCTATGCTTTTGGGATTTTGGAATTTGATTGATGACGATGTCTCTCTTCAAAATCAAAAAACAATTTCTTGAATTAAAGGCACCCGATTCCTTTCCTACAGGGAATTTTCGAGCCGAGTGGATCGGTCCCAAATGGTTGCAAACAGGTGCTAGTTTCAGTTTGAACTTTATGTCCTTTCGGCATTGGTGGGGGAAATCATTTGATGGTTCAGAGATTGCTTATAATTTGTTTTTGTCGCCTAAAGAGACAGAGTTCCAGTTACGCCACCCCATGCATTTGTCCATCGCTCCGTCACGACTGGACGGAAACCCAAGCCTTGTCCTAAAATATACAAAAAATGCCCCTTTTCCCTGGCCTTATTTTGTGGATGAGTTCCGCGTTTTGAACGAGACGGATCTACTCGGGATGAGTTACAACCAGTTTACACCTAGTTTGGCGCTCCCATTTCTTATTAGAAAATCCTAATTTAGTTTGTAGATATTTCGGAAAGATTCGTCCAATGGACGGTATGCAAACTCCTCCGCCTTCATTGGAAATGCAAATTCTCTCCGCCATGGAGGAGGTAGTCTTTTCAGCTAGTTTTCCGGAGTTAGAAATTATTTATGTCAGCCCTTCCGTGGAAACTCTCAGCGGATACCCAATAGAATTTTTCAAACATGAGTTAGGTGCTTGGCGAAAAATGATCCATACCGAGGACATACATATAGTCGAACACGCACTGAGTTCGTTAAACGAAACAAATAAGTTTCGAATCCGATATCGAATCCAAACGAAAGACAACCAAATCAAACTTGTCCAAAGCCAAGGCCGATTGATCCGAGATGAATCTGGAAAAATCTTACGATTTGATGGAGTGGTCACCGATATTTCAGAATTACTTTCAGTACAAGATTTTATTAAAAGTGAATCTACAGAAATTAAACAACTGTTACTCGAAAATAATATTCTTTTTAATGGAAGCCAAGATTCCATGTTCCTTGTCGAAGTGATGGAGAATGGAGATTTTGTCATCCGTCGGGTCAATACAGCTTATGAAAAAGCAACCGGTGTCATTCAATCCGCCATTCAAGGCAAAACTCCTATTGATCTTTTAGGGGAAATATTGGGATCCCCTGTGATCAGAAATTATAGAAATGCGATTCGGGAAAAACATACAATCTCTTATGAAGAAAGTATCCCTATGCCTGCAGGAACAAAAATCTGGACTACGGCACTCACTCCTATTGAAGTCGATGGAAAAATAAAGTTTATTGTCGGATCAAGCAAAGACATAACAGAACAAAAACGTGCTGAAAATGCCTTAAAAGAATCTAACGAAAGATATGCGTTAATTTTAGAAGTGAGTTCCGATGGATGGTTTGACTGGGATTTGGTGAACAATACAGTAATCTATTCTAGGCGATGGTGGTTAGAATTCGGAAACGACGAAAAATCAGATAATGTACCGATCAGTTTTTGGAAAAGTTTGATCCATCCCGATGATTCCGAATGGGTCTCTGAATTTTTAGAAAATATTTTATCCTCACAGAGAGAAACTTTCGAGTTCAGTTTCCAGATGAAAAAAAGAAAAGGAAATTATGCTCATGTTGTGTCTCGGTGTTATATCCAAAGAGATGCATCGGGAAACAAAATCAGAATGGTTGGATCCAATTCAGATCTAACAGAAGTCAAAAAAATAGAACATACCTTACGAAAAGCAAAAGAAATGGCAGAAGCCGCCAACCTTGCTAAGGGCAATTTTTTAGCCAATATGAGCCACGAAATTCGAACTCCACTCAATGGAATTATTGGTTTCACAGAACTATTGTTACATGCATCACTTTCAGATGAACAAAAAGAATATTTACGTAGTATCTATATTTCTGGAAAAAGTTTGTTATCCCTAGTCAATCAAATCCTTGATTTTTCAAAAATTGATTCCGGAAAGATGGAATTAGAACTAATCAGCACGGATCTTATCGACTTAGTTCAATCTACGGTAGATCTCTTTCAAATCTCTGCCGCCTCCCAAGCCATTCCTTTAAAACTAAAACTAGATCCAGGTTTACCCAGATTCGTATTTCTAGATCCTTTGCGAGTGAGACAAGTCCTTTCCAATTTGATTGGAAATGCCATCAAGTTTACTCATGAAGGGAAGGTAGAAGTTTCCGTAAAACCAATCAAACAAACAGGAGAGATGATCGACATTGAGTTCTCTGTGTCTGACACAGGAATTGGAATCGACATCAGTTCTCAGACTAAACTTTTTGATTCCTTCTCACAAGCAGATACTTCCATCACAAGAAAGTACGGTGGATCAGGACTTGGTCTCACGATCACAAGTGAACTCATTCACAAGATGGATTCTCTTTTACGATTCGAAAGTGAATTAGGAAAGGGGAGCACTTTTTATTTTGTTTTATCCCTCCATGTAAATTCCTCAGGATCAGTATCTTCCAATTTATTTGAAGAAAAACAAACCATTCCCGATGAATCTGCAATCATTGAAAACAATCAAATTCAAAATGATATTTTGATTGTGGAAGACAATGATCTAAACAAAAGACTGTTATCAAAAATGTTATTAAAAAGATATCCCAATATACAAATGAGATATGCCGCCGATGGTGCTGATGCCATCAATCAATTCAAACAAAAAGTTCCGGATTTAATCTTTATGGACTTACAGATGCCAGTTATGGATGGTTATACGGCCACAATGGAAATTAGAAATTTAGAAAAAGATACAAAGAAAAAAACTCCCATCATCGCATTGACGGCGGGAGCGTTTTTTTCAGTAAAAGATACGGCAATGGAATCGGGAATGGATGACTTTCTTACCAAACCACTTTCCTCTGCCGATCTTTACAAAACCGTTGAAAAATGGTTATCTTCAAGCCGCGTGTAATAGATATTCAAAAGCACTAATCGCAGCCTTTGCTCCCTCACCCATAGCAATGATGATTTGTTTGTAAGGAGTGTTTGTGACATCTCCACAAGCAAAAATTCCATCCACATTGGTTTTACATTTTTCATCGACCAGTATTTCTCCAAAACGATTGGTAGCTACTAAATCCTTCACAAAACTACTGTTTGGGACAAGACCAATCTGAACAAAAACTCCATCCAGTGGGATGGTTTCTGATTGTTCGGAACTTCTATCCTTATAAGTAAGTCCTGTCACCTTTTCCGTGTTGGTTTGGATTTCCATGGTTTGTGCTTTTACCAAAGTTTTGATATTGGAAGACTTGGCCACTTTGTCGAGTAACACTTGGTCCGCATTCAACCGATCACCAAACTCAATTAAGGTGACTGATTTTACAATCCCACTCAGATCCAAAGCAGCTTCCACTCCGGAGTTTCCTCCACCCACAACAGCCACATCCTTATCTTTAAAAAATGGTCCGTCACAGTGAGGGCAATAGGCAACACCTTTCCCCACGAATTCTTTTTCGCCGGGAACATTCAGTTCCCGCCATTTAGCTCCGGTAGAAAGGATGACTGTTTTTGTAAGAATCCGTTCTCCCGTATTCAAATGAATGGTTTTTAAATCCCCGGATTCAATTTTCAAAACTCGGACATTTTCTTTTTTGCGGATTTGGTTTTTATCCAATTGTTCGGACAAAACATGAGTGAGTTCTGGACCTGTTGTATAAGGAATAGAAATAATATTTTCAATTCCCAAAGTATCCTTTACTTGACCACCTAACCGATCAGCTATGACAAGAGTTTTTAATCCTTTTCTTGCTGAATACACGGCGGCAGTCACACCAGAAGGCCCACCACCAATCACAGTTACATCATAAATATCGGATGGATTTGTAATACCGGCATTTTCTTCTGTAGATTCAGGAACAGAATACAATTCTAAAAGTTTATCGAAGATAACGGAAGCTTCCGCCTTCCCAGAAAGAAAACGTTTTCCGTTTAGAAAAACTGCCGGAACCCCTTGGATGTTTTTTTCTTTCACAAGGTCTGGATACATAGCTCCATCAATCATGTTATGTGAGATCGAAGGGTTGACTAAAGAAAAACTATTGAGAGTTTGTACGACTTCGGGACAGTTATGGCAATCAAGAGAGATAAAGGTTTCAAAGTGTAAAGTTTCTTTTAATTTTGATACGGCAGAAAGGATTCCTTCTTCCAATTTGATTGGATTTCCACCCGATTGCAGAATGGCTAAAATCAAAGATGTAAATTCATGTCCCATAGGAATTCCTGAAAATTCAATTCCTGTTGGTTTTCCTTCCGAAAGAATGGAAAAACGAAGACCATCATTTTTATCCGAAGAATGTTCGAGACTAATGTTGGAACTTAAAGAGACGATATCATTTAAAAATTCAATCAACTCCTCACGTTTTTCATGAACTCCCGAAAACAAACGAATGTTCACCGGACTTTTTATCCTTTCAAAATATTGTTTTACTTGTTCTTTTGTTGATTCATCTAACATAATAACCTCCCGATTTAGGCGGGTTTCACCCCGCCTAATTTAGTTTAGATTTTTCCTACCAAGTCAAGACCAGGTTTCAAAGTGGAATTACCTGGTTTCCATTTTGCAGGACAAACTTCGCCGTCATTGTTTGCTACGTATTGTGCTGCTTGCACTTTACGAACGAGTTCTTCTGCAGAACGTCCAATTCCAAGGTCATGGATCTCCGCCGTTTTGATTACACCTTCTGGGTTCACTACGAAGGTTCCTCGAAGTGCTTGACCATCTTCTTCGATCATAATTCCAAATCCTCGAGTGATCTTCCCAGAAGCATCACCTAACATTGGATATTTGATTTTTTTGATGGTCTCACTTGCTTCGTGCCAAGCTTTGTGAACAAAATGTGTATCAGTAGAAACGGAATACACTTCCACTCCTAGTTTTTGGAGTTCTTCATAATAATCTGCTACATCGCCAAGTTCTGTAGGGCAAACAAAAGTAAAATCCGCAGGATAAAAAACAAATACGGACCATTTTCCGAGAACGTCTTTTTTGCTAATTTTTTTGAAAGCGCCGTTGTGGAAGGCTTCCGTAGTAAAGTCAGGAATTTGAGTGTTGATATTGGACATTGAATATCCTCCTTTGATGTTAAGAAGAATATACTCCCAATTTGATCATTTGTAAAATAAATACTATAAATGACAAGATTTACAAAAGCTATTGCCCAAATTTGGTCTAATCTTGGTTTAAAGACACTCCAATGATTTTGAATTTTTCTTTGGAATGGTATTCGCTTGGAATCACACTGAGGATCAAACTTGTGAGTTTTTTTAGAATTTTGGTTTTGTAAAATCCCTTCTTATAAACCAAACTAATCTCCCGAGCCGGTTCCGGAGAATCAAAAGGAACAATTCGTTCCGAGGATTTCTCCACAGACAACTTAGGGAGGAGAGTGACACCAATTCCCATATCCACCATTCTTTTGAGTGTCTCCACACTTCCACTTTCAATCTTTGCCAGTGAGTTCCGATTACAGATTTTTAAGGACTGATGGCGAAAACAATGTTCCTCACCTAGCACAAGTAAAGGATACTTTTCAATATGTTTCATGGAAACCGAGGAGGATTTTTCTTTGGCATTTTTCGGATAGTAAACAACAAAGGGTTCATAGTAGAGCGGATGTTCTACGATATTAGGAATTTTGAGCGGGGTCGCAAGAATTCCCAAATCAATCTCTTCCGATTCCAATTTTTCCAAAATAGAAAGAGTGGGTAGTTCCGAAATCCGAAAGTTCACCTTAGAAAACTCTGTTTGTAAACTCTGGTAAACAGAAGGAATCAAATAATTACTGACTGTCGGAATGATTCCAATGGAAATATTTCCCGCAGGTTCGTCCTTCCACTGGCCTGCGATTTCAAAAAGTTTGTCGGCCTCTTTCAGTGTATTTTTAGCCTGATCGACTACCGCTTTCCCTAATTTGGTGGTAATGACGGGATTTTTTTTCCGATCAAACAATTCAAAACCCAGCTCTTGTTCTACTTTTTGAATTTGTAAACTCATTGTAGGTTGAGCAACTAAACAATGTTCGGCGGCTTTAGCAAAACTCTTAAACTGATCTAAAGCGACGATATATCGAAGTTGGGTGATTGTCATCTACTTACTCTCCAAAAAAATAACTAAAGTGAATGAGAGACGGAAAATCAACTTGCATTCTCTCTGTACGCAACTATCTTTAGCCGATAGCGATGAGATTTCTCTCATTTATTTTCCCCTTTTTACTTACTGCGGTATTTTCGCTTTCCTCGGAACCACTCAAAGTAAGTTCTAAGTACCTAACGACTTTGTCCGAGGGCTGGACATTTACGTCCCAAGGGGAAACAAAACCCATCCAAGTCGGCAAAGGCCTCTCCTTACAAGGAATGAACCCACCGGTTCACGGATCTTACAAAACTAGCTTTTATTACGAGCCAGACAACAAACCCCTGGGTATCTACTTAGACCGTGTCCAAGAAGTCGACAAACTTTTTATCAATGGAATTTTGTTAGGGAGTACTGGTGGTATCTCAAAAGAAGGATTGTATTTACCCAATTGGTATTACAAACGTTTGTACTTTATTCCAAGTTCTGTACTCAAAGCGAACGATGTCAACGAACTCGAATTAGAAATTCACTTTCGGAACCAAACCTTTCAAGGCGGAATTTTTAGAAAGATTCCCGTGATGGGAAACTATGACCACTTACAAGAATTTATTATCAACGAAGATGGACGAGATTTCTGTTTCATCATGTTGTTTTTTGGAATTGGGGCTTACCAAATTTTTTCAATAATATTAAAAAGACAGGCAAAAGCAAATTTTTATCTTTTATTATCCACGTTAATTTTTGTTATGTGGAGATTACCGCTCTTAAATATTAGTTATACCTATACCAACTTTTCTTTTTTCTTTTGGTTAAAAGTATTTTTTACATCACAAACTCTTCTTCCTATTTCGATTTTTCTATTTAGTTATTCCTTGTTCCAAAATAAGTTTCATCTGAAAGAAAGGTTGCTTGTTTTTTTCCTACTCTGTATCGCTTTTATGCAAACTTGGGATATTCAAATTCCAACGAGAATCTTACTTCTACGAATTTGGGAATTCTCTTTGATAGTGGTTGTGTATTTTATCATCCGAGGAGTGGTTCGAGCAGCAAAAGAAAAAAAGGCCGAAGCTTATTTTTTAGCAGTGGGATTTATTTGTATCTGCATAGGTGCTACGATCGACATCATGATTGATGTTACCTCAGGAAAAAATATCTACTTAACGCAGTATGGTTTTTTAATTCTAATGATCCTCTCTGGGGTTGCTATCTCCTATCGACATGCAAAAAACGAAAAAGAACTTTCTGTATTAACTAAAGATTTGGAAATTCGTGTTCACGAAAGGACCATTGAACTTCGAGAAAAAAATCAAGACTTAGAACAAGATTTATTTTTTGCATCCCAACTTCAAAGTTACCTTCTACCCAAAGAACACCCGAATACATTAGGAATCCGAATTCATACAACTTATTTACCAATGAAACAAGTAGGTGGAGATTTGTATGATTGGGTGGAGTTAGACAACAACCGTCTGCTTTTGTTAATTGCTGATGTTGCAGGACATGGAGTTCCCGCAGCCTTTATATCATCAATGGTAAAAGTACAATTTAGAGAGTCTACAAAAAGTATCAACTCACCGAAAGACGTACTCGAACATATGAACCGAGCTCTTACTTCTCTTGTGAGTCGGTATTTTATCACAGCCTGTTGCGCACTCCTTGATACAAAGGAAAAAACAATCACCTTCTCGACTGCGGGCCATCCAAATCCACTCATTTACAATCGGATCAAAGCCAAGTTCGAACTTATGCAAGTAAAGGGTCCCATCATTGGTTGGAAAGAATCCTTCACGTATAGTGAATGGACCCACAAAATGGAAGCCGGCGATCGTTACTTTTTTTTCACCGATGGTGTGACAGAAGCTCGTGCCGAAAATAAATTGTTTGGTGAAAGCAAAATACTTGATCTACTGGAGAGAGGAAAAGACAAGGATATAAAATCATTGTCCCAGGAAATCATAGTTCAAATTTCAAAATTTTCGGAAGAGGAACTGAAAGACGATGTCACTTTTTTCTTTATTGATGTAACATAAATTAAATTCATGGATTCTTCCACCTATTCAGTATTAATCATTGAAGATGAATATCCTGCCAGGATGCTCATGATGGACTATATCATGAACTGTTCCGAATTAAAACTGGCAGGCATCGCAGAAAGTGGGGACAAAGCTTTAAACCTTTTACAAGAGAAAAAATTTGACTTAGTTTTTATGGATATCAACCTTCCTGCTGTGAATGGAATGGATATCTTACGAAAGGAACACAACAAATCCACATTTTTTATCATTACCACTGCCTACAGTGAACATGCCGTAGAAGCTTTTGATTTGGATGCAACGGATTATTTACTCAAACCCTTTTCCTTTGAACGATTTCGAAAGTCTGTAGATAAGGCCTTACGGTTTTTACAAGAATCGAAACAAATAACTCCACCGGCACAAGAAAAACAAACTCATCTCAAAATTCAGTCCGATTCGGCAGTATTTTTATTACCGTTTCAAGACATTCACTTCATTTCTGCAAATAACAAAAGTTGTGTGATACATACTTCCCAAAAAGATTACGAAACTTCAAAACTACTGAAAGAAATTGAAGAAAAGTTACCTTCCACACAGTTCATTCGCATCCACAAAGGATTCTTAGTAAATCTGGATTTTGTGACAAGTCTCCGATATGATAAGGGTGGGTCTTACACCATCCAACTAAAAAACGAGGACGAAACCACTCTTCCCGTTGGCCGTTCCTTTGCTCAAAATTTAAAAGAAGCGCTCAAACTGTAACCCATTCTGATTTCACTCCGGAATATGTAGCGTTCATTCCGAGTTAAGTAGTTAATCACCGTTAGTATAATTATTCCGTTGACCAAAGCCAAAGAAATGCGATTTGGATACGAACGGAGTCTTTTTATGAAACATCTTATTACCGCTGCCAGTATCTTTATTTTGTCTTTAGGTTTAGTGAATTGTGCCTCTTCTTCCGTAGGACTTGCGACTAGCAACAAACCAATACCAAACACTCCTTACGAAACTGTAAAAACCGTAGAAAAAACCTTTACTTGGTATGCACTTGACTTCATTATCTTTGGCCTTCCGTTTACAGAACCACCTGTCGGCGACTTATACGAAAAAGTTA
The DNA here is from genome assembly GCF_016919165.1 of Leptospira chreensis. Classification (GTDB taxonomy): domain Bacteria; phylum Spirochaetota; class Leptospiria; order Leptospirales; family Leptospiraceae; genus Leptospira_A; species Leptospira_A chreensis. The sequence goes on along the minus strand of NZ_JAFFPS010000071.1, from coordinate 356,821 downwards.
TGGAGGAGGATTCTGGGGACGCACTCGTTAATATTCGTTACTGGAATGACAAATCCATCTTTGGACCTATCACAAGATACAGATTCACTATCAAAGGTGATTTGGTTCGATTTTCATCATCTGCAACAACGACTAAAACCAAAAAATAATATTACCAATGATAACTTCTATTCTCAAAATCTTTATAAGTTTCTTCTCAGCTTCCATTATGCTTATGGGATGTATTGGCTCTCATGTCTCCAAAGAGATCTATTTGTATGATTCAGCTACAGTTGTACGTTCCACCGATTATAAAATTCTCGGGAAAGGAAAAGGGCAAGATTCCGCTTTTTATCTCTTAGGAATGTTTCCTGTGACAAAGGCACCTAATGTAGAATTAGCGATGAGTCAAATTTTAGAAAAATATCCTACAGGAAAAACTCTAATCAATATCAAAATCCAAAGAGAGGATAAAGCTTATTTCCCTCTTGGTTTGGTGACTGCAGTCAATGTAACCGCTGATGTAGTGGGTCAACCAGAAGTAACGGACATCACAACCACTGGAACAGGGACAGGGGCAAAAGGTACCAAATGAAAATCGGGACAATTACCTTTTTAATTGCTCTTGGATCTATCATCCATTGTGGACCCTCAGTGGATCGTGTAGACACTAGTGATGCACAAAGCCAAGTATATGCTGCTGCTAAATTTGCTTCGGAAAAATGTGGGAATCCTATTCCCAATCCACCGCTAGTCATCGTAAATAAACCAATTAAAAGAAATTTGGATTTGTGTACAATCTCGATCACCCGTACGGAATGTCCGTTTCTTGGATATCCCCTACCTTGCACCCTCATTTACCTCGAACAAGAAACGGGAGATATCCCTTGGTATTTAAACTTCAATGAAATCAGCAAAATTCAAATTAAATAATCGTATTTTAGTCGGGATTTTTCTCTTTAGTTTTGGATCCCCACTCCTTGCTGTGAGTATCCGTGCCAAATTGATTAATCCAAAAAAGGAAATTGCAGAAAAGAATTTATCTGTATTGGTTTTTGAAACGAAAAAATTTGCACAAACTGATGCGGAAGGAAATATAACTCTCGATTTTCCATCGCCGGGTGATTACACCTTGCGTTTGTTACGTGATTCAGGAATCCAGGAAATTAAAATTTCTGTTGGCTCTGAAGATGAATCAAGAACCATCTATACCGAAAAAAAAGCAAGTGCTCCAAAGACAGGTATTGTCGTAGAAGGAGAGCGGGAAAAAACGGTAGCTTCAAGAACTAAAGTTCGTTATGAAGAAATCAAAAGGATGCCGGGTACTTTTGGAGAAGCTCTTCGTGCCTTGGAAACACTTCCTGGAGTCATTCCCAATATTGGATTTGGTGGTGGTGCCAATGGTATTATCGTACGCGGTGCCAATCCCAATGCGAACACGTATCTTTACGATGACCTTCCAATTCTTTATCCATTCCACTTAGATGGATTAACTTCTGTCATTCATAATGATTTAATCAAATCCATTGATTTATACTCCGGCGCATACCCTGCTAACTTTAATAATGCGACTGGTGGTGTGATTGAAATTGAGACAGTAGACTCAATTCAAAAAACTAAAGGTGCCTTTCAAGTTTCCTTATGGAACACAACAGCTTATGCTGCGACACCTACTTCCGGAGGGAAAGGTTATCTCGCCATCGCCGGGAAACTTGGTTATTTGGATAAATCTTTGGGTGCCACAGGACTTTTGCCAGAAGGGATCAGACTTCCGCGTTATAACGATTCACAGATTAAATACGTTCATAACTTTACGCCAGAACACCAAATCTCTTTTTATAACCTATCGGCTCAAGATAACTTTGCCATCGACGTTCCCAATAAACCTGCAAATGACCCTACAGCTTCACCATTGGCACTTTTAAGCGGTGCGAAAGCAAGTTTCGGACAAAGTTTTCGAACAACAGCCCTTCGATACAGTTGGATTCCAGGTGATAAGTTTCAAAACCGTGTTACTTTAATTAACTTTGATCCTATCGGTGAGTATAATGTTGGTTTTGGAAGTATCCAAGGAAAACAATACCAAAGAGGAAGTTATGTAGGTGTTCGTCAGGATGCGTATTGGACAGCAACAAAATTTCTAAAAGTAGATTTTGGAACAGAAGTGAGAAAATTTTCCTTCAGAGATTATGGAACAGAGGTTGCCTTACGTGATCCCACCAATCCATCACCTAACCCTTACAACTCGGCAAGTCCTGATTTCGTTGGTCGGCCCCTTAGTATCCAAGGAAATACCCCATATTACAATGCATATACGACACTCCATTTTAAATTTGGAAACTTTCTATTCGAACCAGGTGCACGTTATGATTATGTTCAAGTCACTGGTAATGGTGCCTTAACACCGAGAGCCACAGCTTCCTATACGTTTCCAGAAGTTGGAAAAGGGATGACAATCTATGGAAGTGGTGGAGATGTATCTAGATTTCCTTTAACTACTAATTTTAATGCGGAAACAGGAAACCCTGATTTACGATTCGAAAGAGCAAGAAAAGTCAGTGCCGGTATTGATCAAAAGATTGATCAAGTGTGGCAAGTAAAAGTAGAAGTATTCAAAAACCAGTTCACCGATACTATCATTGATGATCCATATATTTCCTCTCCTGTTGGTATGAATCCGGACAAAGGACAATGGTTAACTCAACCCATCGTCGCCAATCGTCCGCTAAACTATTCAAACAGAGCATCTGGTTGGTCCCATGGATACGAACTTTTGATTCGTAAAAATGCGCGCCCAGGTACTAGAGATTGGTTTGGTTGGATCTCTTATACTTGGTCACAGTCCTTTCAAAACACAAATTTATACCAAGTTTATGAAGGTGACAATTCGCAAGTTGGCGGGATTGAAAGAAAAATCCTTGCGGCTTACTTTCCAAACTCAAAAGAACAATTAGCTCCATGGGACAGAACTCATGTTGCCAACTTTATTTATGGTTGGAGAATGAGTGAAGGTTTTCAAATTGGTGGTCGATGGAGTTATTTAACATCGGTTCCTTCAAGACCAGTGGTTGGTGACGATGGTGGTAGATTTTCGAATCCACTCAATGGACTTACCTATTGGAACCCACAGTATTCGAATAACCCTAATTCACCCCAGTATGGATATGTGAAACGCGGAACTGACTTTCATAGATTTGATATTCGATTTGATATCTTTGAAAACTATTCCTGGGGTTTTATAAACTGGTATTTAGAAATCGTAAACGTTTACATGAGAAAAAATAAAAATGGTTATGATTATGATAACTCAAGACCGTTCTCAGCGACAAACCCTAGACAAAATGATACCTTCGGAACCTTAGAACTTCCGGGAGGAACAGTCATTCCTTTCTTCAACGTAGGTATGGAGGTACACTTCTAATGAAATATGTAATCCTTCTTATTTGTCTCACAACCACCTTTGCTTGTAGTGAATCTAAAAAAATTGAAGATTCCTACAAGGAAACAGTTTTGTTACAATATCTCGCCACACCAAACGCACCGCAAGAAACATGCGAATCAATCATCACAAATAAAGATTTATGTTTCAAGGCTTATGCTACTGCTGTTGGTGGAACATTCACAGAAACGACTGCGGCAGTAAAAACATCAACCTGCCAAAATATGATTTCAAATTCAGCTTATAAATACATGTCTGGTATTGCACAAACCTGTGCCTTTAACTGCCAGGTAACCGATTGGAAATCAAAAACCAGTTCAGGAATTTGTGCTCAATCAACAATCCCTGCACTGATAGAGTCTAGTCTAACTTCTAGTTCAGCAATTTCTTGTTTAAGATCTTGTTTTGCGACAACTAACAATCAAATTAGCGCGGATCAGATTCCATTATATTTATTATTTAATAACATTCAAAACGGAGAATAGTATGCAAGAGTATGTAGAAATAGGTGAAGAATTAATCTTTATTGCAATGGGAGTGGCGAGTGTGATCGCATTAGCAGTATTTGCGGAAAGGTTAATTTACTATAAAAAAACTTTAGGTAAAAAAAACGAAGACTATCTAGCAGAAGTTAGAACTTCATTACAAGAAGAACCAGAAATTCACTGGAAAACTGATGCCGGCGAAGAATCCATTTATACAAGATTCGTTCAATTTGCACTCAAACAATTAAAACTAGGGCGAAAGGGATTGGATGAAAGTTTAGATGGCCAAATTCTCTCTGAAAAATTGGAACTAGAAAAACGTTTACCGATCCTAAACACATTGGGAAACAACGCTCCTTTTATTGGATTGTTAGGAACAGTTCTTGGTGTCATCAAGGCATTTTATGGTTTGGGAACCTTGGGAAGTTCTGGTGCGGAAGTGGTGATGCGTTCCATCTCTACAGCCCTACTCGCAACGGCAGCTGGTCTTGCAGTCGCAATTCCTGTGGTAATGGCAAACAATTATTTTTCTAGAAAGTCCAAGGTCATTTTGCAGAATATGGAAATTCTGAAAAAAGAACTACTCTCTTATCAAATGAATAAGACAAAGGTATAATTATGGCTGGAGCATCAGGTTCACAAGACGAAGAAATTGGAAGTATAAACATCACTCCCATGGTGGATGTGATTTTAGTTCTTCTTGTCATCTTTATGGTAACGGCAAACTTTCTTAAAAAAGAAAGTTTAAATATCAATTTACCAAAAGTACAAGCTGCTGATCCGAATGTTGCCGAGTCGGTACAGGTAGCAATCACCAAAACAGGCGCCATCCTTTTGGAAGGCAAAGACACAGATATTTCTGGTTTAGTTCGAAATCTCGAAAGAGAAGCAAAAATCAGACCTAATATGCGTTTAACGTTGTCTGCAGACGAAAGCCTCCCTTATGGAAAAATTACGGAGCTGATGGGAATCATCCGAAAAGCGGGTGTCACTAAAATTGCCCTCAGTGTAAAAAAATGAATCGTATCGCGGAATTATGGGTAATCTTTAAACAATCTGTCAAACAGAACAGAGAACGTTTGTTCCACGTATGTTTGATTGGTAGTTTGTTTGTCCATACCGCAACTTATGCTGGTTACAAAATTAGCCAATTACGTGGTGATGAAGTTGTTGAAGAATCAAACTTCGAAGATGTAGATGTTAGTTTCGAAGACATTCCTCCGGAACTCATTGGTGGTACATCCTCTCCTGCACCTATCGAAAAACAAGAGTGGGTAGAAGGAAGTAACAAAGACAAGGCCGATGAACCGGACAACTCCGATATCAATCCCAACCAACTTTCCGGAAATGGAACAGATAAAGATGGATACCTTTTCTCTTTCAACGGAGACAAAATGCCAACTGCGATCATTGACTTTGATTTGAAGGACTATTTTCCTCCCCAAGCCAAAGCAGCCAATATTGTAGAAAAACAAGTTGTACTTTTAGTACAAGTGAATGAAGACGGAAGTTTACAATCGGCAAAAATTGTTTCTGGTCGAGCAGGTTATGGGTTCGAAGAGGCCGCGATGAAACTCATCAAACGCGTTCGTTTTAGTCCAGGTTATGTGCAAGGCCAACCGAAAAAAATGGCGCATAGATTGCCTATTTTGTTTTCCTTAGAAGATTAACATACTCTCTATGAAAAACTTGGGGAGCAGATTTTTAGAAAGACCAACTCTATCCATCTGCCTCCTTTTCGTTGTTGCAAGTGTATCTATCACTTCTTATTTTTATTCCGTTCTAAAACCAACTGATGGTTCACTATCCGAATATTACTTAACAGAAAATACAGAATACTTTGTTGGTGACATCCCCACTGATGACTACGGGGTAATTGATTTTCAAAAGATGCACAAAGTGTATTGGGAATCAATTTCAGGTTGGATTGATGATACAGAACTCAAACGGATTACCGATTCCGATTTTATTTGGTTACGATCCAAAGCTTTTCCCAACCGACAAGAAAATAGAGAACTATATTTTCTACTAGAACATGCCGGACTCAATATAGAAATATTTAACTCATATGGTGATTCGATATTTAAATATGGAGAATTTTCAGAACAAGATAAACTTCCGAACATATTCCAATCAAAATTCGATTGGGTTAAGGTTCCAAATGATGATTCTGAATATTACTATTTACGATTGTATCACAAAAAAGGAATCCTCTTTTTAATTTCGATTATCGAAAACTTAGTGGGGAAACAAACTGCCCTATACCGCGAGATTGCTTTAAAAAATCTTACAGCAATATTCTTTCATTCATTCTTTTTAATGATTGGAATTATTTGTGCGCTGGTTTACTTTATTGAATACAAAAAACAGTATAATATCCTTCTCGATTTTGCATCGTTTTCCTTATGTTTTGGCCTCTTAGGACTTACGTCAAACGTACTCATTCGTTATCTATTCACCAATTCAGAAACATTATTTATACTCACGACCATATCTTCGAATTTTGTTTTTATCCCTATGTTATCCGGGGTTCGTCGGCTTTTTGGAACGGGAAGTTACCGCACACTTGATATACTCATCTACATAAACGTATTTATATGTTCGCTCACAACGGTATTAGTTTTTTCCCTTCCATTTTTTGATTCTTCACACTCATTACTAATCAGCAGTAGAAGTTTTTTTATTCTATTCAATCTTTTAAATATCATCGGCCCCATTTATGTAACTTTTGAAGCATGGAAAAAAGGAAACCAGGAAGCCTTCGGACATTTTATTGGATTTAGTGTTACCTTGTTTCTTGTATTTTTAGAAATTTATTTATCTATCAAATCCAATGATAACTCAAATTCCAAAGTGGTTCTTTGGGGAGTTTTATTTGGTGTGATCTCGCAAGGTTTTGCTTTAGAACGTACGATTTTTGCAAATAGACAAAAAGCTCAAGTCTACAAAGAAGATTTGTTAAAAGCAGAAAAATCTCTCAAAGAAAGCCAACTCAAAACCTTACAAACAAAAATGAGTCCACATTATTTATTTAATTCTTTAAATACCATCCATGCCCTTCACAAAATCAAACCAGAGTTAATTGGTGATGCGATTTTAAGTCTTGCAAACAATTATAGATTCATTTCAGACAGAACTGATAGAGATTGGATTCCCTTCGAGGAAGAATGGAATTTTTTAGAAGATTACCTTCACTTACAAAAACTAAGATTTTATGATACAATCCAAATTGATTTTAAAAAATCTGGGGACTTTTCTTCCGTAGTATTGCCACCTTTGTTACTCCAACCCATTATAGAAAACTCCTTTAAACATGGATTCCGTGGATCGGCTGATGACCAATTTCAATTATTCATTCATGCAAAGATGGTTCGGGATTCTGTTTTTAGTTTTGTAGTGTATGACAATGGAATTGGGATTCCAGAAGAACTACTTGCAGATAAATCAAAACTTTTAGAACGATCTTTGGGAAATATAAAAGAACGACTCAAGAATTTATATTCCGAGTTTAGTTTCGAAGTAACGCGAAATTATCCTGAAGGTGCAAGAACCGAGATTGAAATTATACTGACTTCTAGAGTTCCGCAAGTTCTCTAAGTTTGGTAGCCAAAACATTAGCAGAAACTCCACCGGGAAAGTTTGTGAGTGTGTTTAAGTTTTCATCCAACACATAAATAAAATTAGAATGATCAATTCTATAAGTATTTCCAGTTCCCACTTTCTCTCTGATAATTCCAAATAAATCTGTAAGTTTGATTAAAGACTCGGCATTAGGAGAAAGTGCTGTTAGATTTTTTCCCGGAAAGTTTTCTATATAGTTTTTCAACGTCGCAGGGGAATCCCTTTCTGGATCTAGTGTTACAAAAATAAATCGGAACCGATTCGACTTTTCGCCGAGTATCAAGGAAGCTCTTCCAAAATTTGTCAAAGCGAGAGGACACATATCGGGACAATGGGAAAATCCAAAATACAAAACCGATTTTTTTTCAGACCAAAACTTTGGTTCGAGTAAACTTCCATCTGGTTTGACAAAAGATAACTGTTTCCATTCTTCTTTGATTGTATCTTCCTTTGTTTTACAAAAAGAAAAAAAACTGAGCAAAATAAAAATACTTACTAGAGTTATACGGCGACGATCCAACCCATTCCTCCATTTTCAGCCATATGTGTTTGGTGCGGGTGGAACATATACCGACCTTTTTTCTTCAGAACAAACTCAATGACCACTCGTTCTGTTTGTCCCAGGGACACTACATCAGAATGCCCATCGGGAACGACACTTCCTAAATTTCGGATGATATCAAAAGTCTGAGCGTGTAAATGGAAAGTAATGATTGGTTCTCGTTCCATCATATTTTGAATGTAAAAACGAACTCTTTCCCCAACAGGAACTTTCATTGGATAACGATCATAAATCCCTGCAACACCATTCCAAGTATAGTAGTCGTTTTTACCCTTACCTTTCGTGTCCCATCCAGAGAATGTCAGAACAAATTCATGCGCTGGTTTTCGTTTCACCGGTGGATCCACAAGTAGAGCACCATACAAACCTTTGGCGGTGTGAACCATAAGTGGAGGGACATGGCAATGGTAAGGATGAAGCCCAATAGGTCCCGCTTCTATTTGATACGTCCTTTCACCGAATGCAGGAATTGGTTCCCATCCATCTTCTAAGGGATCATGGGTTCCATGAAAGTGCAAAGAATGGGGATCAGGACTAGAATTTTTGACATGGATTCGGAGTGTATCTCCTAAATTGGCTCGAAGTACGGGCCCTGGAACCAGTCCGTCAAAAGTCCAGGCAGGATAGTTTACATTATGTGCGATATTCATACTCAAAGGAAAAAGATTTAACTTAAAATCTTTTACTTTCGAATTCGTATTTTTATAGTTAGGTGGGTAGTAAAATCTTTCGGTGTATTCTTCTTTAATATAAAAAGGTGGATGGGCCATACTTCCATAAGTATTTGTTCCACGTAAACTCCCGCCAGCTCCAATTGAATTTTGGTAATCGTCGCTGACGGTGGGAGTGGTCACCACTCCAAAGTTAGTTGCAGTAGAAGGATCAGAAGGTCCACAAATTTCCTCAGAGTTTCGCGAATTGAATTTGATGGATCCAAACAACGACCCAACAAGTCCTGTAATTCCAAATCCCAGTGTTGTTAAAAAACTCTTCCGATCCATGATACCGCTCTCTAAAATCTTAAATGTGAGAAATTAAACTGAGTACCCAAACAAGAACCAACACCCCAAAACCACCGCCAACGGCGATTTGTTTGAATTTTTTTTCGTATTCGGTATCAGCTACTAGTAAATAGACAGCAGGTCCAAGAACAGGAACCACCAAAATCACAAGTGACCAAATGATTTGTTTTGTAGTATCCATTCCCTTTTGTTTCGAAAGTCCAAAGAGTGCTAGTGGCGCCCAAACCATTGTTAAAACAAAGGGAAGGTAATATGCGTAAGATCCGATAAAATAGGTCCAAAAACCTGGGTTTGCAAAAGTTGTTTCCATAAATAAACTCCTATATTAAACTACAGACGGTTCTGTAACCGCCGTCATCGCATAACCGGCATAAGCCAGAATCGTAAAGAAAAGAAAAATACCACCGATCACTACTGTGTTCCGAACAGTCTTAGAAATTTTAGATTCTTTAGAGTATAAATAAACCAAAGATCCAATAAACGGAACTAGTAGAATCAACCAAAAGTAATAATCTAACTTAGAACCTTTCGCAGAGAATCGATCCAAGATAGCAAGTCCCGTCCATGCGGCAAAAATGGCAAAGGGCAACAAATATCCCATAAGATGGAAATACCATGTTTTGATGGTTCCCGGAAAATGAACTCTCCAGCCCGAAGTATACATAGGATTAGTTGCTGCATCAAATTCAGCTTGGCTGAGTTTTGGTAATTCCGCAGAAGCAATCAAACCTTTGTTTGTTTCAAAAACATCATGGGCAGGGCTTACATTTCCAAAATTTTCTTTAGGCATAGTCAATTGTGATGGTGGGATTGGTTGGTTTTTATAAGAACCAAGTACAAACTCACGAAGGTTTGCCTGCACAAAGAGAGCCAATAGTCCAATACTAGAAGACAAGTCACCTACATGAGGATAACGAATGCCCGTGCAGGACTGAAAGGTTTCGAGGAGAGGTGGACTGGACACTCCATAAGAGTTTCCTTCAAAACAGTTCCCCACATTCACAGGCCCACTGAGCGCAATGTCTCCCCTGCCGGAATGATAAACTTTATTGTTCCTCACTACGTTGTTATTGGAGATCCAAATGTTTTCGTCGATATTCATCGTGACTAAAATTCCATAGTTTTTGTGATTAAAAACTAAGTTATCTTCCACTAAATTTTCTAAGGCACCAAGCAATGCGATTCCGTTTCCGATGGATGGGTATTCCAACTTTTTGGAAGGAGCATTGGTATTGTTATTATCATAAACAATATTTTTCTTTACCACAATTTGTTTTTGTGGAGGAAGTAACTCACGATCCAAGGTATTTGGACCAATTCCCAATTGGTTTTTTCTCCATATAGAAGATAATAGGTATAAGTTTCCACTCGAGTTGGTTCCGGAATATCCAAGTGCATTGTTCTCTGAAATGATGTCATTGATTATCGCATTACATGGATTACACTGCCCTACATAAAATCCAGAATCTGGAGATCCGGAAGCATAAGAATGTTCCATCAGTCCATCAACCGAATCAAAGGCATAAATTCCGTAATCACCATTGTTATAAGCTGTTAAGTAAGATCCGCGGTAACCTTTCACTCCAGTCCAATACACACCATTCAGTGTAGCATTTCTTGTTGTTAGGTTTTCTACAGCGACACCGTCAGCTCCCACAATCATGATCCCGTTTCCACGTAGAAACTCACCGTCGATAATGGTTTCATTACGATCTTCCCCACGAATCACAATCGAAGGTGTGGTGACAGTGACTTCTTCTTTATAAATCCCTTTGGCAACAAGGATTAAGTCACCAGGAGAAGCTGCATCCACTGCATTCTGAATGGTTTTGTATTGAGAAGGAACCTTACGAGTCACTCCTGTCCATTTTTTGGATATCTTTGATTTGGCAATGTTCGACTGCGGATTGAAAGAGGCATTTCCAACCACAGCAACACCGGTCATTCCGATTTTACCATCTGGTGATGCATGAAAAGAACAGAAGTAAGGAAACACACCTTCTTCAGGAAAGAACACATCGGTATGCGCACCACGAAACATAGCTAAATTTCCAAATGTTTTCTCTGTAGACCAATCTTTGGTGATCGAGATGGCATTGTGAGGATTGTTTCCTTCGTTCACAAATCGAATTTTGCCGCCTTTAAAAGTTCGAATGACTGGCGGGTGGAAGGCATTATCCATCATCGTGACGTGGACAAAGGCCGAATTGGCAGGATCTTCTGAACTGCAATGATTCATACCAAGTGTTATGAATACCGCAATTGAGATTCCTAATAAAATCTTTTTGGTCTTTTTCATAGGTCTTTCCCAGAACATGAGGATTTCCTCACATTTTGAGAATTTTACACCTGTGTTAAAACTTTGTCAATGTTAAATCAAAGGAAGGAGGAAAAATATACAAATAACAAACTTTTTAATTCGGCGATCACTGCCTTCTTTTCGGCCGCTTTTCTCTTTCTTTGGGCAATTTTGAACACCGCATCCACCGTTTCCACGATCATGAGCGCACGGTAGTAAGCTTGTTTTTTCTCCACTTTAGGAAACAAGGCGAGGATCACTTTTTCAGCAAGGGACTTAGCGAACCTTTCATTACTTTCAATATCCAATTGCAACAATGCTTGGTTGGTATAAAGTATGGAATTGATCAAACGATAGCCTTTCACTTCACTTAATGTTCGTTCAAAGGCATGAAGAGTGAATTCAATGAAGTCAGGAGAAAACTTTTTTTTCTTTTTTAACTCTTCATCTAAAAGTTTAAAAAAATAATCATGCAGGATAAAATAACAAGATTCTGCATGGGAATAAATAATGGATTCTTTGTTCGGAAAAAATTGATAGATGGAACCAACAGAGATCCCACTCCTTTCCGCAATCAAATCTGTAGTCAAATCATCATACCCAACTTCACCTAACAATTCAATAGCGGTATCAACAATTTTCTGATACCGTTCAATCGAACGTTTCTGTTGGGGAATTTTCCGTGGATTTAATTTTATATTCATTCAGATCGTAATGCAACGATCGGACTCAATTTGGCAGCATACTCCGAGGGCCACCAACCAAACAAAATTCCAATCGATATGGAAAAGAGAAATGCAAATCCAATAGAAGGAAAGGACAAAACAATCGTCCAACCAAAGTATTCTTGTAAAAATAATACGGCTAGGATTCCAAAAACAAGGCCTACGATCCCGCCGGTCAAACTCGTTAAGGTAGATTCAATTAAAAACTGCATCCGAATGTCGGACTCTCTCGCCCCGAGAGCTTTTCTGAGACCGATTTCTTTTGTTCTTTCTTTTACAGACACTAACATAATATTCATAATTCCAATCCCACCTACCATGAGAGAAACCGTGGCAAGGGCAATGAGAAGAGTGGTCATGGTTTGGTTGGTTTCAGAAACTGCAGATTGGATGTCGGCCATATTCATCACTTGGTAAAGATTTCCCATAGATTCATTGGTTCCGTGCCTTTCATGTAAAAATCGTTTTAAAGAAGTTGTGAATTCTTCGGAAGATTCGATTTTCTCCAATTCCATTTCCAAACTATCAACGGCATCTTTATTTAATAATCTTCGCATAGCAGTGTTTAGTGGAATCAAAACCACATCGTCCTGATCACGAAATCCCGCACTTCCTTTTTCAGGCAGGAGGCCAATGACTCGAAACAAAATCCGATTTACTTTTAAATAAGTACCAACAGGATTTTTTCCTTCATAGAGTTCTCTGACCACCGTGTTTCCTACAAGACAAACAAGAGCTCTTTTTTGGTTTTCTTCTTCTGTAAAAAATCTACCTTCTAATGGTTCTAAATTGCGCAGGGTTTCATAGTTGGGACTTGCTCCTGTAATATAACTATTCCAGTTCCGATTTCCAAAAACTAGTTGCCCTCTTCCGTTCACAACAGCGGAGATTTGTTTTACTTCTGAAAATTTTTTAGCAACGGCCCCCACATCAAAAACATCCAACCGGTTGACGGTTCCTGCTTCTAAGGATACACCTCCACTCCTCATCCCTCCCGTACGAACAATGACTAAGTTAGCACCTAACGAAGAAAATTGTTCTTCCACTGATTTTTTCGCCCCTTCTCCTAGTGCCATCACTGAGATCACACAAACAACACCAAATAGAATTCCAAGAGCCGATAAAAAGGTACGCAAACGATTGGAGGATAAGGAAAACAATGATTGTAAGAAGATTCCTTGGAAAAGGGGCCAACCTGATTTCCGATTTAGATTTGTTTTTGGTAAAAGATTAGAATCTTTCTTTTTCTTTTTTCCTTCATCAGATACAATCCGTCCATCACTCACATGGATGATTCGATCACAATACTCTGCCATCTCTGGTTCATGAGTGACCATCACAATGGTTTTTCCTTCTTCATGAAGGCGTTGTAATTCCAACATGATTTCAATTTTACTTTTGGAATCTAGGTTTCCCGTGGGTTCATCGGCAAAGATGATGGGCGGATCAACAAGTAAGGCACGCGCAATGGCTACTCGTTGTTGTTGTCCACCGGAGAGTTCATTCGGAGTGTGATGCACTCGATTTTCCAATCCGACTTTTTGTAACTGTTCTACAGCCCTTTCCTCAGTATGATCTACATTTGTATATAACGATGGCAAACTCACATTTTGAGATGCATTGGATTTAGATAATAAATGAAATTGTTGAAAAACAAAACCGATGAGGCTCCCCCGTACATCGGATAACAAATCAGAGGACTCCCCATCTACTCTACGACCAAACAATGTATAGGTGCCCGAATCCACATGATCGAGAAGTCCCATCACTTGTAATAACGTGGATTTACCGGATCCAGAAGGGCCCATTATGGCGACAAACTCACCTTGTGCGATCTTTAAATTGATCCCAGCAAGAACTGGGAATTTCGACTTTCCTATCGTATAGGATTTGTTTAGGTTATGAATCTCAATTGCTAACAATACTATCTCTTTGGTATCTTTGGTGAAGAGAACGGACCGCCACTACTTGACTTTTTCTCTTCTTGGACTTTTTTCTTTCGATACACAATTTCATTTTCCGTAAGACCTGAAAGCACTGCCGTATTTTGTTCATCAGAACTTCCGATGTTCACTACCGTTTCCACAAGTTCACCATCAATCTTTTTTGTAACCTTTCCTTTCCCAGACCCACCTTTGACAAACTCATTGGGAAGGAGTAACACATCCCTCTCTTCGGAAAGGATAAAGTCTATGGTAATCGACATCCCACTTCTCAAATATTCGGGGATGGTTTTTAATTCCAAATCAACATTGTACATGGTTACATTGTTTTCTGTCACCGCTTCGTATCCAATATGAGTCACCTTCGCTTGGATGGGAGTGTTTGAATAAGAATCAACAATGACATTGGCAGTCTGGCCTATTTTTATTTTTGATAGATCCGTTTCGTCTACTTTTGCCTGAATCATTAAATTATCAGAAAGTACATAAAGGATGTCTTGTTGTGTGACGGTTTGTCCAGGACTAATGTTTGATGCAATCACCAAACCACGTAAAGGCGAAATTACAGGCGTAGGTTTATAAAAATCTTCCCATTTTTTTAATTCATCTTCTCCTTTGGCTCTTGCCGCATCGAGAAGTGCAGCTCTCTCTGTAGAACTCATCCAAGCAATGATTTTCCCACGACCCACATGATTCCCTTCATTCACGAGAATCGATTCCACTCGTCCCGCAATCGGAGGTTTGATTTCCAATCGGTTTTTCGGGATGGCAGTTCCTGTGGCTCGAACCGTAACAATCAAATCTCCACGAAATACTTTCGAAGATTCCAGTTTGGTATTTGATTTTGATTTACCGAAACCAAATAGATAAACCGTTACAGAAATAATAATAACAACAATGGAAATGAATACAAATTTAATCTTCATCAAAACACTTTCCTAAATTTCGCAAATAAGTAGCTTCTGCCAAACTCAGGTCCCTTTTACCCAACAAATGATTTTTTTCACGATTGATTAAATCGTTTTCGATAATGTCCCAATTTTCAAAACTAATTAGTCCATTGGAGTATTGTGACCTTGCAATCATTGCACGAATCTCCGATGCCTTATAAAATTCTGTTAACACGACTAATTGTTCCGAAGCATTTTTAAAATTTAAATGGGACTGCTCCAAAGAAAACGAAAGGGAATTTCTTTTTGAATCTCGCGTATGGATGGATTTTTCATATTCTGTTTTGGCAATCTTTACATTATAATAATCTCGACCGCCATTAAACAATGGATAGGTTAAATTCAATCCAAAACTATAATTTCTTGGTTTTGGCAACCAAACATCATCTTGTCTCGTCATAGTGGCACTTAAATTTAAGTCAGGATAAAACCCTGCTTCTGCCACACCAATATTGGCCTGAGCCGCTCTTACTTTGGACTGTTCTGCCATGACGGATGGATGTGATTCCAAAAGTGATTCTTTTTCTTTTTCCGAATATTTCTTCTCTAGAACTGGTTCATACGCAAACTCTGAATTGATATTGATGTCCAAATGATTGGCAATCACTCTCTCTACTTCATTCAGGTTACTTTCAAAAAGTCGAAATGCAGAAGAGACTTCAAACTCTGATTGTTTCACAAAGGATTCACTCAGTAAAAAACTACCTTTGTGTTCCCGCCCCACTTCATAACGAAGTTTCACTAAATCACGATTTTTGGTCCGTCTCTCCTTGATTTTTTCGGAAAGTTGGTGGAGTTCTTTTGCATACAACATCTGTGCATATCCAGACTTCAATTCAAAACAAACCTTCAAGCGAGAATCATGTAACGTTTGTTTTGCTGCCTGGAGTAAAGCTTCTGTTTTATCGATCCCACTTTTATCTCGAAATCCAGCAAACAAGTTTTGGTTTGTACTAAGTCCCACGGAATAACGATTGACTGCTGTCGGCCGAGACTCTCCCGAACTGGATGTTTGTGTTGTATTCGAACCTGCGTTGGCCCCATTGATCAAAGGATCATTCACAGTACCCGAACCACTAAAGTTTGCAGACGACTGTCTTGCCGAAGCAAGCACATTGACTGTCGGCAAATACCCAGCATAACTTTTTTCATTTTCAAAAAAGGCTTTGTCGTAATCTGCTTTCGCCGATAAAAATTCGGGATTGGATTGTAAGGCAGTTTGCCAGAGTTCTTTCACCTGGATCGGTTTTGCGCTCAAAGTGACGAAACCGGAAACCGCTAAAGGAACTATTATAATTCTACTCAACTTCACTATATACTAAACCTAAGTTTGATCAGAAAAGTTCCGAAGATTGGAAATTTTTGAAAAAATTTACCAACTTCCAGAACTACCTCCGCCTCCAAAACTTCCACCACCGCCACTAAATCCACCGGAACGAGAGCTCCCACTGCTGGACCAACCACCACTAGAACTTCCAAATGATCCCCCAAAACTCCCTTTCTTCATCCGCTTCCGTCCATGTGGAGTTAACAAATGATAGAGTTTATAGATCCCAACTCCAATAGCATAAATTAAAAATATAGAAGCTCCGATATTGGCCCCATAGATGGCAGTGGGAAACAAACTCCAAAAAGGAAATAAAAAGAAATAGAGAAACCAACCAATATACGGTGTGTTAGCGGCCACATAAGTAAAAATTCCGAGTACAAACAAAACAAAAACGGTGACAAAAATTTTAATTGGTATAGGGATCTCTTCTTGGCCCGCGGATAGTTCACCCAAAAAGGATAATGGACCTAAATGAGAAAAATCTTCCGGCAGGGGAGCCGTATAGGAACCATCGATTCCACCGAGGATTGCATTCACCCCATTTTGAATTCCGGACTCGTAATCTCCCTTTTTAAAAAAAGGTTTAATTTCCTCATCTATGATATGATGGCAGAGAACATCCGTTAAACTTCCCTCGAGTCCATACCCAACTTCGATTCGCAACTTCCTATCATCCAAAGCAATGAGTAACAAAACCCCATTGTCTTTTTTCTTTTGCCCTAGTTTCCAAGTTTCAGCAACCCTAAGCGAATATTCTTCCAGGACCTCTCCCTCTAAGGAAGAAACCACAAAGACAACAACTTGGTTGCTGGTTCGATTTTCATGGTCTTTAAGTTGTTTCTCCAGGGCAGAAACGAAACCAGCATTCAAAGTCCAGGTTTCATCCATCACTCGAGCTTTTAAAGTGGGGACATCTTTTGCTTGGATAAAAATGGGAAGGAGAAAAAGAAGGGAAAAAATCAATATCCTTTGCATACAAGGATATTGATTTTAAAACACTCAGTTACAAGAATTTTTTTATCGACTACTTGTGGATTCGAGTCGCTCCATAGTAGGCTGAGATTGGTTTTAAATCTTCAAAACCAATCAAATTCACGACCCCACCTCGTTCCTCATAGTCCCGCTTGAAACTTTGCAAAAATTCAATGGCCGAAAACCCAATCATTTTGACGTTCTTGTCAAACTTAAGATCCACTCGCTCGCCTGGAGCAATTTTTCTGAAAATTAATTTCAATGAAATCATGTTTGAAAATAACAAAGCATGTTTTACATACAATTCATGGACTTTGTTTTCAGACTTTACAGTGATATCGGCAACAAAGATGTATCGAAGAGGAACTCCAAAATAAATTTGAATCAAAATCGCAGTGACTATACCACAGAAAACACCAACTAGCAGATCTTCTACGATCGTAAGTATCACAGTCACTGAAAAGATAACGATTTGGTCCCAACCTTTTTCATAAGTTTCTTTGAAAACATGAGGAGAAGCCAATCGAATCCCCACCATAATCAAAATCCCGGCAAGTGACGCGAGAGGAATCCTATGAATCAATCCAGGCAAAAGTAAAATGAAAAAGAGTAAAAAGAGTCCATGAAAGAAATTGGACCATCGAGTTTTGGCACCATTTTCCATATTGGCTGAAGAACGAACCACCTCTGCGATGATAGGTAAACCTCCAATCCATCCGAGAAAAAAGTTACCGGCACCTTTTGCTACCAATTCACGATCCATATTGGATTTACGGCGGTACGGATCTGTGTTATCAACAGCCGTCGCCGTTAACAAAGATTCGATACTTGCAATCAAAGCAATCGTGATGACCATCACCCAAAAGATTCCGTCCTTCCATCGGGAGAAGTTAGGAAAAGTAATCCCATCATAAATATGAGCGGGTAAGTTTACTAATTTTTCGGGGCCAATTTTATATGTTTGATCGAGCAATGTATAGGAATGTTCATCTGCTAAATCAAAAACCACTCCAAGAATAATACCAACTAACACAGCTACGAGTGGTGCTGGTAGTTTTTTAATGAGAGGGTTTTTAATTTTTGCTAAGATGGCAATGATAACAATCGCCGAGATCCCGATGATGGCCACTTCCGGATTCACAAACGAAAAACTAAATGGAATTTCTAAAAGTAATCCACCGATCGTTTTGGCCTTAGGAGTGATTCCCAGTGCTACATAAAACTGTTTGGAAATAATGATAATTCCAATCGCTGCCATCATTCCATGTACAACAGAGATGGGAAAATAAACGGTTAAATTTCCTGCCTTCACAAATCCGAGGGCTATTTGAATGGCACCTGCGATCACAATGGCCGCAAGGGTCAGCTCAAAACCAAGTTTGGCATCCCCACCACCAAGTACCATAATCGAATTGAGAACCACAGCGATGAGTCCTGCTGCTGGTCCATTAATTGTTAGGTGAGATCCGCTTAACAAAGAAACGATGATTCCACCAACAATCCCGGAAAAAATTCCAGCCATCGGCGGAGCCCCTGAAGCCAGTGAGATGCCCAAACAAAGAGGCAACGCAATGAGAAACACAATAAAACCAGACAAAATGTCTGATCGCCAATTTTCCTTTAACCCAGGTAACCAATCTTTTACGTTGTCTTTACTGCCCATAGGGAACATCCTCTTTATCTAATTAACTATCTGTATATTTATATGTTTCTATTTTTCCGAAATTGATTTGGATTGATTCCAGACTGCTTTTTGAATTCCAAATAAAACGCCGACCTGGATCCAAATCCTGAAAGTTTTCCAACCTCAGCTACATTCAGTTCAGGCCGTTCATTTAGAATTGCCATAGCTTCTTTAATTCTATATTGGTTGAGTAAAGATGGAAAGTTGAAGTTGTATTCTGAGTTAATCAGCTCACTTAACTGGTGGTAAGAAAGTCCCATTTTAGAAGCAATGAGTTCTTCATTACAATCCGGTTCCAAATATATTTTTTCAGCAACTAACAACGATTCCAGTTTATTTCGAAATTCTGTTTTATCTAATTTCGTAGTAACAGATCTGAATCTGGTTTTTGATTTGTCTCGTTTTTCATAATTCCGCAAAAACAAAAAAGAACCCGCTGTCAAAAAGGGTAGATAGAATACAGCAGCATAAATGAAAAACGGTTGGTAAGGATAAAAATCAAAGTGGAACAATGTCTTTAAGAAGACGGAAAAAAGGAAAAAGAACCAACCAAATACATAAGTCCTCGCATCACTTTCTTCTTTTGAGAATAAAGAATTATGAGTTTTGAATAAATGATAAGCAGCGGTTCCAAATATAGACAATACTAGAAAGATTCTAAATTCATACACTCTCGGATAGAGAGGAACTAACAAATAAAGAAACCCGGCAAAGCCAGAAACCCAAAACCCTATCTGATTTGAAAAACGATTCCCCACAAAACGATCGAAAGATGCCAGATACAGAAAAAATATAAAATGATTAATAGATAAAAAGATATAATAGGAATGCCTAACTAAATCATTCGAATTTCCGAATATAGTGGCAATCTCCTTACCGTGCACCGAATACACGAGAAGGAAAAACATTAAAAAATGAACTAAGATCGAAATATAGACTCTTTCTTTTGATTTTAAATATTCAGAGATTGCCCAACCAAAGGATACAATTCCCATCATGGTGAAAAACAAAAACGTCAAAAATCGAAACAAAACGATGGAACGATAACTTGCATGGGAAACGGTCCGAATCGGGAAATTTAAATCTTCATTAGAAACTAAATAAATATAAAAATAACGACTTTCGTTGGCTCTCAGCGTAACATTAAAATGTGGGAAAGGGGAAAGGACTTCCATCCAATCTTCCCAAACATATCCGCTATAAGAAGTGGTGACCTCCCCATTTTCACCTTCCGAACAAAGTTCGACAAAGGGAATATTAATCCATTGGATGAGAATGCTGAAATAAGTATCTACCGATACGTCGTTTTTGATCTCAACGCGAACCCATTGCCCTCCTAATTCTCGTTTTCCTCGTAAGGAATCGGAACTGCGGTTGTCCATCCAGACAAAATTCCGCAAAGATTGGATAGATTCGTGGCTACAGGTTTTTGGAATTTCTGTCCGGTGAGGTACCAAAAATTGGACATTTTGGCTGATATTGCGGCCGTAGAAACTCTCAGGCTTCCATAAACATCCACCTAAACCGGCAAGGATTGCCAATAGGAGCATGATTTTAGCCATTCGTTTCATCGCAAACACCAGTCTTTGCAAATTCAGCGATCAAGGAAGCGATTTCGAGATTTATGGAAATTTGAAACTCAATATTTTTTGTCCAATTTTATGATATTGGACAAAACGAGTGTCTAAAATGATGGTAACCAGAGGGGGGAAATTATGGATTTCCACGCAGCACTCAACAACATTCTCAACCCACCGGTGCTTTTTTTCTTTTTAGGAATGGGTGTCGTATTTTTCAAATCAGACCTACGAATTACAGAGGGAGTCTCCAAATTCCTTTCTTTGTATCTTTTATTCTCTATCGGCTTCAAAGGAGGGCATGAACTTTTCAAATCACCTTTTGCAGAAGAACATCTAATGACACTCATTGCTTGTATGTTTATGGCATGTTTTGTTCCGATCTACTCTTACTTTATCTTTAGAGCTAAACTAGATCATGCAAATTCAGCAGCTCTTGCCGGAAGTTTCGGATCCATTAGTGCAGTGACCTTTGTAACTGCAGGTGCTTTTTTACATAGTTATGGATATGAATACCAAGGTTTCATCGTTGCAGGAATGGCTCTTATGGAATCACCCGCTATCGTTCTTGCTGTGATCATTGATCGATTGGGTAAAAAGAAAAGTAACGAAAACCTAAACGAAAAAATCCAGTGGAAACAATTACTTCACGAAGCTTTCTTTAGTTCTTCTGTATATATTCTGATTGGAGCCCTGATTGTTGGTTATTTATCAGGTGAGTCTGGATGGAATACAACGAAACCATTCACAGAAGATATTTTTAAAGGTCTACTCACCTTCTTTCTATTGGATAAAGGAATCGATGCAGCAAGACAGATGCGTGAATTGAAAAAGGTGGGATTCTTTCTTGTAGGATCGGCACTCATCATTATGTTGATCAACGTAGTCATTTCCATCCTCCTCACAAAAATCATACAAATGCCGATTGGTGATGCCCTTATGTTTGTGGTTCTCTGTGCCTCAGCATCTTACATTGCAGTGCCAGCAGCTATGAAGGAATCCATTCCAGAAGCAAACCCAAGTATCTATTTAACGGTTGCTTTATCGATTGTATTTCCTATCAACATCATCGTTGGAATTCCTTTATACTTTTATATTCTTAAAGTAATGTCGGGAACTACGTAAGTTAAAGGAACATTTACATTTATCAGAAAAGGGGATACATCATGACTATATCAAAAGGTTATTTCTATTTTCTATTGTTAGCGGTATTTTTGCCGCTAACAATTACGATGGCAGAACCAATGGAAACACCGAGTTCTGAAGGAACCACTCAAACTCCCAAACCTTACGTTTCTTCAATGAAAGAGAAAGGGATTGATCCTGAATACAATCGCCATATGTTTGTGGAACCAGAACTATCTAAACATTCAGCAAATTCACAACAATTTTGGTTAAATGATGTATTACGTTTTGGTTTGTATCTAAGGCCAAGGCAAGAATCCAGATACAATATGGATTTCAATGCGTCTGATAAAGGTTACACGGATAGAACCGTCCAAACATCTTCGATTTATTTTATCTTTGATCCCAGTCCCTATATACAAGCCAAAGTAACCCTCCAAGATGCTCGTGTTTGGGGCGGGGAATCACCTGCATCTACCGGTGACATCCGAGCCAATTTTTTTAACAACACAGCAGACATTTATTCCAAAAACCAAACCAATGCCGCCTCCTTAAACCAAACAGGAATTAGAGAAGCATTTTTAACACTGAATCAACTTCCTTTACGTTCCAAGTTACAAGTTGGACGACAAATTTGGGCCTATGGTGACCAACGTATGATCGGTGGTGGGAACTGGACTGTCAATGGACTCTCCTTTGATGGGGCAAGGCTTATGTTCAACTACGACAATTTCAAAATCCATTTTCTAATGGCACGCCCGTATTGGACGCAAAGCGGAACCAATGGAGTGGTATCAGCAAACGATCCCAAACTCAATTCGGCTGCCACGGGAACAGACACCACATTACTCGGAACCTATAATAGTTTTACCATTCCTGATTGGTTCACTTTGGATCTTTATAGTTTGGGTGTGGTTCGCAAATGGAAAAAAAATCCAGTAAATCCAATTACCGGACTTCCTGAATCTTCAAATGATGATCCACTCGCAGCCAACAGAAGTAAACAAAATCAAAACTTGATCACCACTGGATTTCGTCTCACCAACAGAACCAAAGGAAACTTTTTACCAGAAGGAAAGTCATGGGATTTCACTTGGGAATCTGCCTTCCAAACTGGAACGAGTGGACGACGAATCCAAGACCCTTATCTAAAAGAATACCTTCCTAGCGAATATGACAACACAAGAACCGAAAGAGAAAGGTATACAGGCCAAATGCATGTCTTCCAAACAGGATATACTTTTTTCAAAAAACTAAGATTAGGTGGTCAGGTATTGTATGCTTCTGGGGACAAAAATAGAGCGGATGCTTCTGTATCCACATTCCAAACATTGGCCAATCCCCGATTTGGAGTGATTCCCTATTTTAATAGTGTGGCCGGAATTTCAGAAAATATCAATGCGCAGAATCTATATTCCAAATCTGTCAGTATCACTTACCAAACAGAATCCTTTGGTGAATTCCAAATTACTTATTTCCAAAATGATAAAGCAGAAAAACAAGATGCATGGTATGCCATTAGTGGTGCTGCCAACTCCACAAGTTCCCTTGGTGAAAAAAATCCCTATCCTGTATCAGCTGACAAAGGTAGTACGGAAAACTATTCCAACAATTCCTATTCATCACCTTATGCACTGGGGAAACGGATTTATACGGAAGTGGATTTAACTTGGCACGGGAAAATTAATGATTTTGTTTCCTTATGGATGGGATTTGGGTATTTGAACGCAGGAGATTCCGTCCGTAACTATCGGAATAGCAAAGTCCAATACAATACCACAACACAGTCCTTTGAATGGAACCAAAACTACTTACAAGGCAAAAACCAACTGGCAAGGGATGCTTATATGGCCTATGCCCAAATCAACGCTGCTTTTTAAGAAAAACGTTCGATTTTTGTATGGATTTGAATACCATGGAGGTCAGATTGATTCAAATCCATGTTGGAAGCCTCAAACAAACAAAGACGGATTCGCAATAGCCTCTCTCGCGAGGAAATTAAAAACGTCTCCCTTCTCATTTTAAAGGAAGAAGGGCTGGAAGGTCTTTCCATGCGAAAGATCGCCAATAGACTCGGTTGCAGTGTTGCCAGTCCCTATTCGTATTACGAAAGCCAAATCGATCTTGTCCAAGACTTAATCAAATCCGGTGAGGATGAACTCCTCTCCATGTTAAAAAAAGCAAGTGCTGAAGAAGAATCTGGTTTTGCCTTCCAACAATTGGCCGCCATTGCCCGTTCCTATTTTAACTTCGCCAGTAACAACCGTGAATTACACAAAGTCATGTTTGTCACCGATTACGGTGGAGTCCATAGAAAGGCCTTCCCTCAATTGCCAAAAAGTTATCGTTTCTTTTTAGAAACGGTTCGCATTGGATTTGAGTCCGGCGAAATTCCTTATCCTAAAAATGAATATCCTGCCATTGCTCGGATGATGTGGAGTTGGATGTATGGAGTGATTGTTTTGGATATGACAGGAATGCTTCGTAAACGAAAAGGTTCCGGAAATCCCATTGAAGAAGGGATTTCCTATTTCCAAAAACTCCTGAGTAAAAAGTATCCTAACAATAAATAGGTGCTGCAGTATTTAAGAAAAACTTTAGTATCAAAGTATACTAACCAATACTTGGCGAAATTTCCAAACCGTCATTTTCATCATCTTCAACTTCTTCCGCTTCGGAAGTAACCAAAACAGAAGTTCCTTTGTCTTTTAACCGAATGAGCTCACTTCGAATATAACTAAGGGTTTCTGACGCATCTTTGACTTCCCGGATGGGATTACCCACCGACAAACGAATGGGTTGATTCAAATTATAAGCATCTAAGAACATAGGAATGATGGGTAGGCCATAACGTTTGCTGAGTACTGCCATACCGGGATGGAGTTTGCGAGACTTTCGGAACCCACGAAACCAAGTACCTTCCGGGAAAATTCCAATCCCCAAACTACCTTTAGCGATCCGTTGTTTCATTTCTTTCATTGTGCGCGGATCTGATTCGTTACGATTCACAGGGATGAGGTCAATCGATGTAACAATCCCTTTGATGAGTTGTTCCACTTTTTGTTTTTTTGCCTTCTGAAAACTATCTTTTGGTTTTTTACCGGAATCAATACTGGCAAGAGCCGTTGTATAAATTCCATATCGTTTCAAAACTCCACGAATCACAAAGGCATCATAAGGAAGTGTAATGAATCGTAAAAATTTATTCCGAGGTTTGATATGATTGGCAATGAGAATCACCGATTTACCGCTAAACTCTCGTAAGATGTGATCGTTTTCCAATTTCACTTTTTTTCTTCCATAAATTTGGCGCATGGGTTTTACAAATGCCCACATAAAAATAAAACCGATCAGCCGACCTAAAACGTAAAACATATAATCCCTCTACTCTGTTAGAACTAGTTGTTCCCAGTTGGTTGCAAAATTCACTGCGTAAATTTGTCTCTAAGCTTAGAATCTTAAAAAAAAATCAAATTGTAATGATTTTCTGCAAAGGCAAAACGATTCTTTACATTTGACAATTCCCCCTTTGGCAAAATCCTGGGAAATACCTTTAGGGAGGAAATAGGTGAAATTCCTATGCTGACCCGCAACTGTAATCCAAACCAAAGTTTGGTGAGCCAGATCTTCCCCGTAAAGTTTACCTCGTGGTAAAGGAACTTTACACACTGATTCCAAATGTCCTCCATTTGGATCCAGGGGCCCCGAAGGCATCGGGGCACCCGAAACAAGCGCTAAAACAATATTTTTCAATTAGGAAAGACCTAACAAAAGTTTGTTTATCGCTAAATCGAGTTCCCTGAATTTTTAACTATTTAGGAGACTTCTATGAAAAGAACACTCAAAACCACTGCCCTTTCCCTGATTTTGCTCGCACTCATTGCTTGCAGCACAGAAAAACAAGTTTCTGAAACAGATTCAAATAACAATCTACTCATGGGATTGTTAGCTGGTCAAGTATCCGAATCAAGTAAAGATTTTACTTTGAACGGTGTTTGGAATAGTTTCACTGGAAATGCAACCACATTGGATACCATAACTACATTCTCTGCTAAATACGGCACTCACGGATTACAACTAGACGACAGTTCTGCTTTCGGTGGTTTCTCTAGCTGTTACATCATTATTGAATTTAACAATGCAGAAGGAAGTTTCATCACTCAAAACCCTGAAAACAACGGTGGATGTTTTGCTGGTGATACAAACAAGGGAAAATACAACAAAGTATTCTATTTTAAAAATACTGCGAAAGAAAACTCTTATTGGTTATGCACAGTTGCTTTTGGAAAAACATACGATGTTGCAAAAGCGCAAGCTGATACATCCACTAGAACAAATCCTGGTAGCTCCGGTTGCGGTGCTTCTGCATTCTCAAGATACGACAAGAAAATATAATCGTTTCTAATCGAGAAGTTGACTGAAGTCCCTATTGCAAAGATGGGGACTTCCAGTGATGAATGTAACTGATGTTTCAAAAAAAGAAATTACAACTTGGACTGGACTTTACGGAATCAATTCCTAAATTGGGAGATGCGATGCAAAAACATTTCAAAATAAAAACATTATGTCCTTTGTTTCTGATCTTATTTGTATCCTTTTCCTTTTGTAAAAAATCTGCATCTGGTTCCGCAGAAGAGAATCTTGCTGCTCTGTTACCTTTACTGAATGCAGCTTCCAATGCTAGTGTTTGCCCAAAGGCAACACTCCCCACGGACATCTATCTTGCTACAACCGTCGTGAGTGCAAACTCCAGTATCTCTGGTTTTAACGATCCAAAAAAAGCAATCAACGGAGTTTGTGGTGCAGGAGAGATGGCAGGTTCCCTCGATGTCTATGCATTGGACATCACTGGAGCCGGTGCAACGATAGTTCTCAGTTGGGGAGGCAAAACTGTAAAAAATGCCTCTGACTTAGACTTTATCATCTATGATAATAGTTTCCGCATCTCTGATGATAGCAATACCTATGCCATGGATCCTTCCGTCGTTCAAGTTTCAATTGATGGAACGAATTTTTGCGGGTTTAACCCCAGTTATTCGGGAGCCAATGTCAACTTAATGGACAGTTGGACTCGTTTCGGTGGACTCCGCCCTGTTTATTACAATATGACCACAAAACCGTATTCCAACGAAGACCTTTTCATTAACACCGGTGGTTCGTTTTTGTTAGGTGGCGGTGATGGTTTCGATTTAGACAATTTAGACCCAGCCGATCCGAATGATATCGGTTGTGATACAACCTTAGCCAATAATATCAAAGCAAACGGCTTTAAATTCCTAAAGATTACCTCCGCAAGCAATGTGAACAATCCAAACACAGGAATCAACTTTCCTTGGCCTCCTGGAAGTTATAATGGAAGCGACATTGATGGAGTCGTTGCACGCGAAATTCAATAATGGTTTGCCATTATGTCTGATTTGTCTTCTTCGATGTTCTACTAAAAAAACATTAAAAAACGACCTGTATTTCAGTTGACCGATCCTTAAAAAGAGTTCTTTTTTTTAGAACCACACCTCGGTGCGCATCCAAAAATAAACGGAGACAGAATTGAATCAAAAGGGACCCATTATTATTGGGGAATACCATACCATTCCAGAAAATTTGCCTGCTGATGGCCAACTTCGATTGATCTTCCAACCAATTGATATGACTTCGTACTGGAGACGGTGTGGACTTACTGCAAATTTTGTTGCCGGATTTTATTCGTAC
This sequence comes from Leptospira chreensis, assembly GCF_016919165.1. Taxonomy (GTDB): domain Bacteria; phylum Spirochaetota; class Leptospiria; order Leptospirales; family Leptospiraceae; genus Leptospira_A; species Leptospira_A chreensis. The sequence continues at coordinate 329,399 of NZ_JAFFPS010000071.1, read as the reverse complement.
TGTTATGAAGCTAGTGAATCGAAAGCTAACTCCCTATCGACGATCATTAACGAACTTCTTGAAAATGCCTCTAAGTTTTCGAAAGCAAGACAAGGCAGGATCAACGTAGAATTAAAACAATACGGAAATCTTTTAAGAATTGATGTTTTAAATGTGGCGTCAAAAACCTTACGAGATAGTTTTGAGCTTTTTGTAAACAAACTCCAGTCTGGGAACGTCGAGGAAATGTATTTTTCTACACTCGAAGCCAAAGAAGATGGAGAAACTAAATCGGGATTGGGCCTTCTTATGATCTTAAAGGACTACCCTGTCCGTTTTGGTTATAGTTTCCATGAGATCGATGTCGATACTCATGAAATCACAGTAAGAGCAATTATTAACGTAGAAGAGATATAATAGGCGAAGCTTCATGGAAATCAAAGACTTAGATTACAATATACAATACAACGAAGCCACTAAGACTGTCAAATTCGTAGGCTCCATCCGATTGCAGAACTTACCCGCTTATGAACCTATAAAATTATTTTTAAGAGACGCAGCCAAACTTAGCCAAGGATCCGCACTGACCTTGGACTTCAGAGATTTACAATTTGTAAACAGCTCAGGGATCACTACCCTATCCATGTTTATTATTGATTCAAGAAAAACGGCAGCTTACCAAATCAAAATCCAAGGATCCACCAACATTTCTTGGCAGTCGAAATCTCTATCCAATTTCAAAAAACTTTGGGACCAAGTGGTTTTAGAAATCTCTTAAAATCACAGGCCCCCAACCCTCCTCTTTAAAAAAGGAAAAATCATTTGCAATTTATGCAAGATGTATAATGTTATAATCAATGTTCCGCAATTTTTTTTTGCGCGAAATATAACGAAAGAAAACCTTACTCTATGCCGCAATCTCCCGCTAACGCAAATCGATTCGTCCTATCCGACTACTACAAGAAACAACTAAAAGAGATTGCCTACCAAGGGGAATTCCGGGCAGAAACTTTCGCGACCAAGTTCCGATTCTTCTTCCTTGGAATGATCTTTATCTTTTCCACTTTGGGACTGCTTTCTGGCCGTCCTATTGTTGAGTTTTATTACCAAATTTCCGCCATCTTAATTCTACTCAGTTATAACTTCATTGTTCTTTATTCGTTAAAAAAATCTGGCAAGTATCTTAATATCTTTAAATTCCTTTCTTCCTTTTTAGAGATTAGTCTACTAACATTCGTTATAGGATATACGGCAAACGCACAAAAAAACCCGAGCCTTGTGTATGCAGCTCCAATGATCTATGTGTTCTTCATTCTCATCGCACTCGCTTCGATACGGAATAATACAAAGACTATCATCTTTGCGGTCATTGTACTAATTGTTGAGTATGCATCTCTAACCATTTACTTCTATCCAGAGATGACCGATTTGAATACAAAACTCATCGAGTTGTCGTCCCATCTGAAACCAAACTTTCTGGAAGAAAACAGTACCTTCTTTTTAGTCAGTGCTATTCCTATGGGAATTTTTCTCATCCTGACATACATGATTGTCACAGGTGGGTTGATACTTTATGCAATCCGCAATACATCTCGTACTTCTCATGAACAAGCAGATTTAATTTTTAGTACAGAAAAACAAGCCATCTTAGAAGAGAACATGCATCTCGGAATGGAATTGGAAGTAGCAAGACAGATTCAGGCCATGGTGCTTCCTCGTAACGAGGAATTAAAAAAGATCCAAGAACTAGAAATTTCTGCTCGGATGGACGCAGCCAAAGAAGTGGGTGGTGACTATTACGATGTAATCCACCATGAAGACGGAACTGTTTATATTGGAATAGGCGACGTAACAGACCACGGGCTTGCTTCCGGAGTGGTGATGCTTATGACTCAGTCAGCGTTTATCACAACTTTACGTTCAACGGTAATTTCTTTACGTGAATCCCTTCGTTCCATCAACTCTATATTGTTTTCCAATATTCATATTCGAATGAATGACATTCGGAACCTTACCTTGTCTTTATTTTCTTATAAAAATGGTGTGTTTAGCACCGTGGGACAACACGAGACCATTATCGTCTATCGTCATACTCTGAAAAAAACAGAAATTATAGATACCGTCGATAATGGTATGTTAGTTGGTTTAACAGAATCTATTGACGATTTTATTCATGAAAAACAAATTCCTCTCCAACCAAAGGACATCATCCTATTATATACAGATGGAGCAACGGAGGCCGAAAATCCTAAAAGGGAACAATTCGGATCTCAAAGGTTAATCGAATCACTCGAAAGACATATAGAACTTGATAATACTGACGCTATTTTAGACGCCATCTTTAAAGATATCTACGTCTTCATTGATGGAATGGATGTTTATGATGACATTACCATCATGATCATGCGTAAAAAAGATTAAAAATCCTACCTTGGTCAATGGATTAATTTTCGCAGAATAACGCCGATTAATGCAAAATGAGTCAGAAAAAGCGCTTGCGGCATTGAAACTACTCATATACAGTCGTTAGTTGAACTAGAACTATGCGAAAGTACGGCAATTTTAAATCTGCAAATAGTATCAAACAAGAACCCGTTTCCAAAATTCAAATCCAATTAAAACCTTTGGATTTAATGCGGCATTGGCGCCGGATCGGAATCATGTCCGACTTTATTGGTTATTTTTACGGTTTTTCTTTTTTACCCGATATCCCTTCCGATTCGATGGATATGAAAAATTCAGATATCGTTAATTCCATCTCCACCGTGTTTAATGAATTATTAGAAAATGCTGCAAAATATTCTTATGATAAAAAAGCAGATATTGACATCTCTCTCATCCATAGAGGCAAAATCTTTGAAATATTAGTTCAGAACCAATCGAATGAACAAAATGTAATAGCTTACGAAACCAGTTTAAAAGAAATTTTCTCTACAAACGATTTGGAAAGTTTGTATCTGGAAAAACTAGAAACCAATGAAAACGATCCGCAACATTCTGGAATCGGTCTGATCATAGTTTTGAAAGATTATCCGGTAGAAATGGAAGTTATTATTGAATCGAACGGGGAAGAAACTACCGTCACAAACCGTGTCATTTATTTTACAGACGGGTTCCCTCAATGATAATCTCTAAGATCTGATTTACCTCTTTACGGAAAATTTCTTCTTCTTCCTTGGATTTGATTTGTTTCCACTTCCGTTCGTTTAACACAGCAAAGCCGTGAACACCACTCCAAAAACTCATCATAAGAGTGTCTGTAGGGACAGAATTTTTTAACTTCAAAGACTTTTGGCCAAACTCCACAATTTTATACATTCCCAAATAGGCTAACTTTCCGCATTCTCTCAAATCCTCTGAGATCGGATCACCAGAAACATAAATCTCACCACCAAACATAAGTTCTGATCTTCTTGGATTTTTTAGGAGGAGAGAAATATACTCTTCACCGGCCTTTTTTACTTTTTCCAAAGGATCATCCGAATAGGCCCAGGCTCTCTCCATACCCTCTGTGAGTTCCCGAAATCCGTCAGTTACGAGGGCTTGGAGGAGGTCCATTTTTTTGGGAAAATGGCGATAAGGGGCGGTATGGCTCACACCCAAGTCACCTGCGATGTCACGCAAACTCAAGGCGGAGACTCCTTTGGTTTCTAGGACCTTTCGGGAGTGTTCTAAAACCTCTTCTCTAAGATTTCCATGGTGGTAGGTGCTGGATTTCGAGGGAGTCGCCGAATTTGGTTTGGGGAGGGTCTGTTTTTTTTTGGCAGGTTTCATATTAAAAATGTTTACAATGTATACTTTCTATGTTGACAGAGTATACATTTATATTTACACTGTCTACATTATGGATTTTGCCAACTATAGAAAACAACCACTTTTTTGGAATGGGATCGCTATGGCAGTGCTCACAGTTGCCATCCTTCCCCTCCTATTCCTCGATACAAGAACCCTTTTAGGAGTCAATGTCTGGGTCAAACCCCTCAAGTTTTCCCTATCCGTGGGATTGTACTCCTTCACTACCGTTTGGGTTATGTTTACCTTTCTCAGAGATTGGAAACACCAACACAAAATCCAAATGGTTTTAACGATTACTTCGTTCATTGAGATTGTCCTCATCACCTTACAAGCGGCACGCGGAGAAGCAAGCCACTTCAATATCACAACCACTTGGAACCAAATTGTATTTTCGGTTATGGGCACAAGTATTTCCATATTCTGGGCCTTCCACCTTTGGATGGGATACAAAATCTTTCGGAAAGAAGCCATTCCAGAGTCGGTAAAAGAAAGTCTTGTTTGGGGGCTCACCATTGCTGGTTTTGGAATGATCATTGGTTTTATGATGACCTCCCCTAGACCAGAACAATTAGAGGCAATGAAAGCAGGGATCTTAGAAACCAGTGGCTCCCACCAGTTCGGTAGTGGAGATCCTGGCAAAGGAATCTTATTTTTTGGTTGGAGTACAAAACTCGGTGATATGCGTGTTCCCCATTTTTTTGGAATGCATGTGATGCAGATTTTTGTTTTTCTTGCCGCTTATTTGAGTCGAAAAGTTGATACTTTGCAAAACCGAACTTTGGTTCGATTCACTGGAATTCTATTCTTATCAATGAATGTCATCATGGTCATCCAAACTTTCAATGGAGAGTCTGTGTTTCACTTGAATCCTATGTATACGAGTCTCTATGGAATTTCCTTGTTACTCATATCTCTTTGTCTCTTAAAAATAATTTCACAACCCACAAAAATGCAAAAGCAGGTCACTATATGAACCCTTCCCTAATTTTTCAAATTGCCAATGGCATCACAGTCATCGCTTGGTTAGTTTTGATCCTATCACCAAACCAATTGAAGGTGATTCGACCTTTGAGAGTCTTCGTATCTGGACTTTTACTCGGCGGAGTTTATGTGTTTGCTCTTATCATCGGAAATGGACAGGCCGAAGGAGATTTTTCTAGTTTGGAATCGGTAAGGTCTCTTTTTGCCAATGATTACTTTTTATTGGCAGGATGGATTCATTATCTTGCCTTTGATTTGTTTCTTGGAACCTGGGAAGTGGAAGACGGAATTAAAGAAGGAATTCATCGTTTCCTTCTTGTTCCCATTTTGGCCCTTACATTTTACTTTGGGCCGGCAGGATGGTTATTGTATTTGGTTTTAAGACTGGTTACAAAAAAGATAACCAAAAAGGTAAAAACAACCTAACCACCATATACATCGAGGAGAGAAAGAACTCGTTGGCATCTGTTCTTTTTCTCTTCATCACTTTCTAATTCGGCAATTTCCAAATTTTCAAAAGCTAGATCCCTACCTGTTTTTTCATCTAAGGTTTTAGCGTTGGACTTCGCACCAGATTCTAATAACAAAGCAAGCACAGCAGAATTTCCAAATTTACAAGTTTCGTGTAAAGCCGTACTACCAGTGTTATCTGAGATATGAATATCGATTCCTGCATGGATTAATCTTTTTGCCATACTCGGTTCCCCAAAAACTGAACACCAATGTAAAGGGGTCATTCCATTCACGGACTGAAGATTTACCCGGGCACCTCGGCGAATGAGTTCATCCATAAGCGCTGTTTTTTCTTGTAAACGAAGTGTACTATCCTGACACAACTTAAAGATGGCTGTTTCTCCATTGGCATCCAGTTGGTTGGGATCGGCCCCTCGTTCCAAAAGACGCATACACGATTTGTATCGTGCACGAACAAAACTTTCCTGTAACAAAGAAAAACCCAAAGGATTACGAATCGGATCTTGGATTACATAATCTAGAGACCCCACAGTTCGAACAAAGGAATCCAAAAGATAAACATCATCGGAATCCAACCAATCGAGAGTTTTGTCCTCGTTTTTAGATTCCAAACTAGAACCTAAATGGTTTTCATAACCTTCCGGAAATTTATGTTTCAGCAGTGGGATAAATAATGGTTCTGTTTCCGAATGACAGACGACTTCATGAATCAATTGCCAATGTTTTTGATTGGGAACTACTTCATTTGAAAGAAGAAAAATTAAGGTTTCATTTAACTTCTTTTGACTGAGTTGGAAAGTTACCTGTAAGTTCTCTTCTTTAAAATGAACTTCTGAAATGGAAGATGGGTTTTCCGGCCAATGGTACATGACAAGAGTGAGTAATTCATCTTTGAGATGTTCGTTTAAAAGGGAAAAATTTTCCTGTAAGGATAAGATATTTCCAGACAATGCAAAAATCTTAGACGCGAGTTCACTGGAAACAAATTCGGGAAGTTTTTTATCAGAATCGCCATGCTCATCGAATTGGATTTTGTAAATATGTGTGGCAGTAAAACTTCCGTGTAACAAAGTGTTCCACTGATCTGCAATGGCCAAATACAATTTCCCTGAAACAAAACGATCATCTAACGAATCTATAGTGATTGATAATCTTACAGGGGAAGTATTTACATTTTGATTGATGATAATTTTTAAAGTTTTGGAAGGAGATTCAGATGTGATATCGAAGAGTAAATTTTTTAACCGAGTAATCTCAGGTAATCCGGAAATCGAAATTCGTAAATCGTGTTCGTTTCCCTCTTCATCTTTCAAAAAAACAAGTTCTTCATTTGACCAATCAGATACAAAATCCGTGGAGTATCTTCCAAAAATCTGACCTTGGAGTTTGTGTTCAGGAATTGAATCATTAAAATGAAGATCAAATAACACGAGTGAGTCGGAGGTCCCTGACTCAAATTCAATACGGTAATCAAAATGGTTCCAGGAAGAACATTTTTTGCAGCGATACTTCCCTTTTTTTCCTTCCAATTTGGAAGTTGAAACAGAGTGGCCACTAAAACAATTAGAACAGGATAAGATCGTTTTCATATTTCGCTTGTTCCGATTAATAAAACAGGAGAGTTTTGACGGATCAATCGAAAATTAATATCTTATCACCATTCAGGCAGGAATTCATGGGACAAAACCAATATTTGGTCATCGGAGGATCGGGAGAGGCGGGCCAAAGTGCCATCCTTTGTCTAAAAGAGAAAGATCCATCTGCCTATATCATAACATCAACTACAACAAACGAACCCGTGTCGAATGCGGATCTTACATTTTTTGACAAAAAAGCAGAGCCTGGCCTTTCGGAAAAGATTGTAGCAGATCTGGGAAATCACAATATCAGTCCCAGTTTTAAAGCCATCATCTACACTCCTGCCCTCGGAGAAGTGGGATTTCCGATTGCGGAGAGTAGTCCCAAACAAATCAAAGACACTCTCGGAATTTGTCTAGATCCCATTCTCGAATTGGAAGAGGCATTGAAGCCAGAACTCATGGTCGCCTACTCTGCGTTTTACTGGCTCAGTCATACCTTGTCTTTTTATGGTTCCATGGGAGTTGCCAAATACAAAGCCGATCTTTGGGCATTAGAAAATCCAAAAAACAGAAAGATCGTCAGAGCAGGAACTTTTTTCTCTAAAAGTGTCAGAGGGATTTCGATTGTTCTCCAACGAACAATGAAAAAAACAAACAATCCAGACCTCCTAACATTAAAAAGTCGATTTGAAAACTCCGATCAAAAGTTTATGGATTTTTTTCTATCCTACGCTTGGGAACATGAAAAAGAGGCCTTTCAATCTCAATTTAAAACGCCATACCGACCCACGGAAAGAAAAGATCTAAGTCGTGGTTTGTCTTTGGCCTTGGAATCGAAGGCACCCATTGTCACTGTACTTGGTGATTGGTCCTGGGAAGAAACAGAACTTCCCAAAGTTCCGAATTGGTTTAGTCAATTCTAGTTGTTTTATTTTTAGAAACAAACAAAAATAGACCAATTGGTATACGGAGGCTATATGCGTCGACTCATGTTTCGTAAAAAGGGAATTTTAGAGTGGGAAGAGTTAGATCCACTTTCAATCACCGGAGAAAATCAAGTGATTGTAGAACCGGTCTCCATCGCTCGTTGTGATTTGGATTTACCCATCCTTCGAGGAGAAACTCTATTTCGTGCTCCTTTTCCCGTAGGACACGAGTTTGTTGGTAAAATCAAATCGGTCTCTGAAGATTTGACAAGTTTGTATTCAGTGGGAATGACAGTTGCCGTTCCCTTCCAGATTTCCTGTGGTTCTTGTCCGAGTTGTTTAACTCATCATACCAATTCTTGTGAATCCGTTCCATATACATCCGCTTATGGAATGCCACCTGGAGCCCAAACTTTTGGCGGTGCCATTGCGGATGAAATCAAAATTCCTTTCGCAAAACAGATGCTATTTGAAATTGATAAAAAAATAGATCCGGTGGGAATCGCAAGTCTCAGCGATAATATTGCCGAAGTTTGGAAATTGGCAGGAAGATTTTTAAATCAAAGAAAAGATCCGAAGGTTCTCGTTGTCGGGGGTCTCGCGGGAAGTATAGGACTCTATACAGCTTTGTTTCTCCACCAAACAAAGACAGCCGAAGTGTTGTATGTTGATACCGATACAACAAGAATCCAATTGGCGGAATCTTTAGGAATCCCAGTGGAATTTTTCACAATCTTCCCTAAACCCACAAAAAAATATGATTTGGTTTGTGATGCATCTGCAAACAAACAAGGTTGGGATTTTGCCATTCGTTCTCTCGGTAGAAACGCCATTTTTAGTTCTGCTTCTATCTTTTGGACCAACCAATGGGAAATACCTTATCTGGAAATGTACAACCAAGGTGTAGAAATTCATTTAGGACGAGTGGAATCCAAAGATTCCATAGAAGCTCTCTACCCGTACATTCTTTCGGGAACCTTCACACCAGAAAAAATTGTCACAAGAACTGCTAACTTTGATGATGCGAAAGAAGCATGGCTCGAAGAATCCATCAAACTGGTGATTACAAAATGAAATCCACGAAACCCCAAGGGAAAAACTTATCTAATTCACTGAGTTGGTTTTATGTATTTTCGATGGGGTTTCTACTTACAGGATTACCATTTTTTTTGCCAAACCTATATGCAGATTCCATTATGGAACGATTTCCAGCACCAGGTGGATTCCAAAGGGTTCGATTTGCAAACGAAAGTTTTGCGACGTATTTACAAAACTTCCCTTTAAAATCCCAAGGAAGTTCTGTTTTACTCTATGACGGAAGGATCAAACCCAACCAAGTCCATGCGGCCGTTTTAGACTTCCCTCTTTTACGAGAAGATTTGATCCAATGTGCCGATGCTGTGATGAAACTAAGGGCTGAGTATTTTTATTCGCGAAAACAATACGATCAAATTCGTTTTAAAATCAGCAATGGAATGGAAGTGGAATTTTCACGGTTTACCAAAGGAGAACGTGTCCAAGTCACAGGAAACAAATCCCAATGGAAAAAAGGAAAATACAAACAAGGAACGGGTCGAGATGTATTTGAAGAGTATTTACGATTTATCTATATCTATGCAGGAACCATTTCTTTAAAATCAGAACTTAAGAAAAAACCCATCCAAAATTTAACTCCTGGTGATGTATGGATTGAGGCCGGTTCTCCGGGCCATGTGGTCATGGTGGTAGACCAAGTAACAGGAAAAGGTGGACAAACTTTATTTCTTCTGGCACAAAGTTATATGCCTTCTCAGGAGATGCATATTTTGAAATCTGCAAGTCAATACTCACCTTGGTTTGAAGTTCCCGAGAACCAATCCTTTCCCACGCCGGAATGGGAATTTCCTACAAAAGAAATTTATGGATTTGTAAAATGAAGTATTGGTTGTTGTTATTCGTATTTACCGTTGGTCTTTCCGCAGAAAGCTACGAAGAAGAAGTCCTTCGTTCTATTGAATCCATCCGAACCATCAAAGCTTCCGAAGACAAAAAGGAAATTGGAGAATTCAATTCTTTGATGGATGCCAACTGGAAAACATTTTCAGAAAAAAAATCAGTATCGATCCCAATCATTCATTCAAAGTTAAAAGAAGAACTTAATTCTAATTCACCGAACCAAATGGTGTTACTCGATCTAAGTTGGTATTTGACCGTTTCCAGTCCAGACAAGGAAACATTGGATACTATTCTGAAAACATACGAATCCATTGACTTTCTAAATCCAACTATAGCTCAAAACATACAGCAGTACTTTCGTTTGGCTTTATTTCTGAGCGAAAAACAAATTCCTGGGTTTTTGAACTCTATCGATAAAAGATTTTTACGAAATGAGAATAGATCTTTTTTTATCCCACAACATGTGGCGATGGTTTCTCCTCATGCACAAAGAACTCATCTATATGGTATTTATGGAAACCAAAGTGTTCCACATTTAATCAATATACTCAAAACAGAAAAAGATACCAAACTCAGGCAATCCATTACGAGTATTCTTAGAAGGATTTGTACTCCATACTGTGCTAATGATATTTATGAAATGTTAGAAACTGAACAAGACCATTCAACCTTTGTTAATGGAACTTATATCTTATTAGATAATGCGGGCCAGGTAGGAAAGGATCTTTATTTAAAACTAAATCCCAAGTCCCTCTCCAAAGAAACACAAGATTATTTCATTAGCGAACAAAACTATGTTAGAAATCAAAACTACGATTTTTTTATTAACAAACTGAAAAAAAAATTTGGAGAGAGTTCCAATGATTTTTCTGAGGCAAAGTTATTGTCTGAAATTGAAAAGATGATTCAAGAAAATGGTGAATCTCATTCCATCCATCCCTTAGACTTTTTTTCGAGTACAATCAAAAATGAAATTCTAATCGAAAAACTCATTGAATCTCGCAGAAAATGTTTTTTACGAATCAATCACCATGGAATGCAAGACATCGATCTAAATAATTTAATTTTAAACACTCTCTATTATAAAGAATCAACCAAAAATGAATCAAATTAAAAACATTGCAGTATATTGTGGATCATCCCCCGGACTTGACCCCTACTATATGACCGCAGCATATGAGTTAGGTGAATATTTAGGTTCAAACCAAATTGGTTTAGTGTATGGGGGAGCGAGCGTAGGCCTTATGGGTGCTGTGGCCAACGGATGTTTGTCAAAAAATGGATCAGTCACCGGTGTATTGCCCAAATTTTTAAAAAAGAAAGAAATCGAACATGCGGGACTTGGCCAACTCATCCTCGTGGAAAGTATGCACGAAAGGAAATTAAAAATGTTCGATTTGTCCGATGCCTTTGTGGTTTTACCTGGAGGACTCGGAACCATGGAAGAGTTTTTCGAAGTCATCACTTGGTCTCAGTTAGGTTTACACCAAAAACCCATCATCATCTTCAACTGGCTTGGATTTTATAACCCCCTACTCACTCTCATGCAAAATAGGGTGACCTCTGGGTTTTTTAAAAAATAAAATCCCCCCCTCGTACTAATACAACATACTTGTAAGGATCTATTACAAACCATCCAAAACTATTCACCGTCTAATACGGAGAAATGGTTGTCGGAAGACAATGTATAAAGTTTTTTAACTAGAAAGGAACCTAAATGTACGTCCGACTTTTTTCTTATACAGCGTTGATTTCCTTCGTTTTTGGTACGGGACTTTTATTTCTTTGCTTCGGTTCCATGAATGCAAATCCTGGGCACGGAATTGATGATGGCCGGCTCCATGAATATGAAACCAGCCAAAACTACAAAAGAAAACTTTCTCCAGAACAACGAAGAATTTTTAATGTGCCCACTGTACCGGTAAAGCTAGATGTAACCAATTTCGAAAATATTGTTACAGATAAAACTGCCTATCCCTACATCCAAACAACCATAAATTTTGTGGAAGGCCACCTTTCCTTAAAAGCATTTTTGTCGGATGGGAGTGAAGTTTCCTACTCCACACGTGGCGAACACATCCGCTATAACAAGTGTTATGGAGATATTTGTATAATAGTCTCTCAGAAAAATTTATTAGGCGTTAGTAATTCAAGTATTGAATGGGAAAAAGGTCACTTTTTTGGGGAAGAACAATATCGAGTGGCAACGGGTCATAAATCGGCTTTAGTCATAAGTGACAGAAAAATGTATTTATTTAATGGATATACCAATCATTGGGAAACCATAAGTTTAGAGCAAGAAACCATTCGATCTTTTGCCAATTTATACGATAAAGCTGCCATCATCACCACACGCAGAATTCTTGTGATTGATCTTCCATCAGAGACCCAATTCGAACAGAATTTACTGCTTCGAGGCATCTATCAATTTGAGATGCGAGATGCTTTTATCAATTTTTATTCTGGAGATAAACTTTGGATGTTTCGCCATCAAACAGAAAACTTCGAAGAGGTAGATTTAACGGATTGAAAGTGGCACCGCGATAATGGGTATGTCTAGATGAAATGCAATCAAATGATTTCAAAAAAATGGATTGTCGTTCTTTTTTTCTCTTTCCATGCTTGTGCCTTAACTCTCATATCTCCAGGACTCAATTCTCATTATAGATTAGATAACGTAACAAATATAAAATTTGAAGAAGCGGCCTTTTATGGCTCCAAACACTATCATCATTCTGCTTTTTATATAGAATCAGAAAACCTAAAACTCATAACTCGTGATATCAACAATTCCACATTCAATAAAGAGGAAAAGTTGGCGATCAAACCGTTTGATCCAAACAGAATCCATATTATGTATGAGTATTGTTTTGATAAGGAAAAAGAAATTAACATAACAGAAGATATCGAAAATCATCACTTTCAATTAAATGACAATTCATACGAATCTAGAATTTCCTATTTTTATCCTTACTCCTATTACAAAAGAGGGAGTAGAATTTCTAAAAAATTTCCTTTCTATATGAATGATGATTATCCTTATAACAAAGTAATCCTAAAAACAGGAACCGACTTTCTGATGTGTATTCGAACCATTTTGGTTTTTAAGAAAGACGATCAAAAAAACAATACAAACGAATTCGAAATTTTAACTCCCAGAAATTCACATATTTCTTACAGTTATGAATATAAAAATCAGTTCGTATTATATAAAAACGAAGGAATGGATTTTTCTGCTAAATGACCATATGCATCCATAGATCTAAAGACTAGAACCTTTTTTAAAATCTATTTCTGATGACACCCAACACAACTGAATGGACTGTTAATCATCATCGTTGGATAATTTGGCGCTTGTTGTTGTAATGGAATTTTTCGGAAATGAGTCACATTACTTTCTGCATTTTTCATTCTGCTTTCCAGAATTTGAATGAATTTCCAGTCCTTATACTGTTTTGATTTTTTTGCGTTTAAGTAAATTTTGACTGCTGTTTCTGGATCACCACTTTTGACTAACATGTCTCCCATATTTAAAAAGAAACCTTCAAAATTATGAGGAGCAATCCAACTATTCCAACAAGCTCGTTTGTTTCCCTCTTTCGTTTCTAAATTCATATATTTTTGAACATCGGGATTACTTCGATCGACTGTTTCGCCGACACATAAATTATAATTTTCCCACTGCATCTCCAATGCTTCTTTGAATTGGGGTGAGTCGTGCGGCAACTGGCTGAGAACAAATCCTGCAGTGAAATAATTGAATTCAGGCCACATTTGGATCGCATCTTTTAGTTGGAAGTATCCTTTTCGAATTGTAGGTTCATCATTGTCAACCGTACCTTCCGCAAGAGTACAGGAGCCAAGAAACCCAAGGTAACGGGCATCCTCTGTATTTAGTTTATAGGCTTCCGAAAAATATTTTTTACAAAGAGTCATATCATCCGTGATGGTAGCAGGGACCTTTGCCATTCGATTCCTTTCTGCCAATCTCCATATATGAAGCCAACCCGTACGTGCTGCCAAATCCGGATGGTTCGGATTTTCGAGATAAGCAGCTGTTAAAAGTTCAATCGCTTTTGGAATTTGATGATAATCGCCGCCATGAAGTGTTTTCCAAAAAAAATCATTCGCCGTTTTGGCTAACTCGGATTCGGTGGTATTCTGTTTTTTACTGGGAGCCGTGGATATGGCAAAGAAGGCACAAGAGAAGTGAAGTATCGCAGTTACCAGAACAAGATATACAATGACTTTTTTCATAGGATCGATTCACCTTATTTAAGTTTGAAGGATGACACTAAAGAATATAGTTTCAAGTCGTATTTTGAAGCTAAAGACTTCCGAATTTAACTTTTTATTTCTTTCATCGATTCTCAATTGAATCAATTGATTCTATATTATCGGATTCGAAACTCCTAAAACCAATGAGTGCATTTAGCACTTTGTATATTAATAGCCAGCCATTGCCCTGTTACAGATTCCAAGCCACTACTTTGACTCCTGGCGAATAATGGCATAATGCTGGATGCTGAAAATCGACAATGTGATTCCATTGATTGTATTGGATCTCTAAACCTCCAATATCGATACCATATAACTCCCATGGTTTATGATGAACTTCCAAAGGGATGGGATCATTATTTTTACCTTTATATAAACAATATCTTTCCGTTAGCCATAAATCTAATTTTGAAGAATTGGATTGTTGGTTTGTAATATTGAATTCAATTTCTATTTTGCCTCGTTTCCCAAACAAAGAATACGAATTTGCGGATCTTTTAATTTGCGAATGTTGGTAAGGTAATCCAGAAAGAAGATTTGCGATTAAAGTGGGAATCAATTTTTCTGCTTCAATGCTTAAGAAGTATACACCTGACTTATTTTTACTTTTTACATAAGTTCGCAAATTCACTTCATGAAAATTGGAAAGGTACTGGATTGGGAATGTATGTCTAGTATGGATTTCATTCATGGAGAAGGCAACAACCGAAATCCAATAAGACCCATCGAAGGAATCCAATTCCAAAGAAGCTGGAACTAAACCTCTGATTATTTTCTCTTCAATTTGATAATGTAAAAAGATAACACCATTCCACTCTTGGTACCAAAACCATTTTTGGTTTGGCATTTTCCAAGGCCTATGTTCGGTGCAAGTTAATATGTCTTCTATTTCTTTATTCATTTGTATATTTACAAACTAATATAAATCATGTTTGTCTAATTGAATCATTACCACGTTTTGAGTGGCTCCGAAAATTCCATGGAAGGCAAGAAAAGGTGCATAGGGATAATATACAAAAGCAGGGGCAAAGGCAGAGGAAATACTTAGATAAAGACCCCAAAGTGTTCTTTCCGGATTGAGTTCGTCTTCCTTTGGAATCGAAAATTCAAAATTTTTGTTTTTTTCTGTTAAATCAAGGATGGGGCAAAAATTAGCAGACGATTTAAGTAAAAACAATTGAGTACCTTGAAAATAGTTCAAAAAACAATTTGGTTCTTTATAATCGCTTTTTGCATAATTTTTATTTGTACCGAAATAGATCGTATGAAACCCCTGGATACTTTTGTAAAAAGGAGTTGTTTGAGATGGCAGTAATGAGATAGAGCCTACAAATTTACCTTCAGGAATCTCAAGGGTGATCGAATCTCCTTCGATCGTTTGTTGAAAAGAATACTCTGCTTCATACTTATAGTTTTCGGCAGCAAACGAGTTTAGGTTTTGGAGAGAAACCTTCACCTTTGTTTTTAGATCCTTGAAGTTGTTGAGTTTAATGGTAATCGTTTTTTGGTGACTCAACGAATTTTCTAGGGAAACTTTTTTTAGTTCTGCCGTGGTTGTATTTGCACATTTAATTAAAAAAAGTAGGATGAATAAAAAATTGATCCATGGAATCATTTTTATCTTAGAATTCGGTTTTCCCATCTAACTCCAAGTTACCTCATCCCTCTCCCAACTAAAGCACAAAATGGAAAATCCATACGTCTAACAACCAATGTTTCCAGAAAGACCAGTTTGGATTTGGAAGGGGGATCATGAATTTGCCCTGGTACAACTTGTCCTGCTCGTTCTTTTCTTTTACCTTTCGTTTCGGATCTCGGCCTATATCACCCAAAGGATAGAACTCATCCGAATGCATAGCAAACGTTTGGATCGTTTGGCCTTTCGCGCCGGCTGCAACCAAGGAGAACGTAAACTTTTACAGTCGTTTTACTTCCAGCTGGACAGACGCCACCGGGTGATCCTTGCCCACAACCATGCCAAAGAATACCTTCGCCAACACTTGCTCACTTACGTATCTTCCTTGGACCAAGCAGATTTTCCGGCCTTCCTTTCCCTCATTTCAAAATTTCTAGGAAATGCCAGCGACCCCAGGCCTCTCTTCCACATTCGGGAATTTGCCATTGTCCAAATGGGATCTAAAACCTATTTCGCACAAGTGGTAGATCCTGGTGCCGGGGAAGTGCGACTGAAGTTGGGGTTTGTCGGTGGGTCCTTTCCTTCTGCGGACAGCGTTCGGGTCACCGTCTTTCGTAGTCCCAAAGGATTACAAACCATTCGAGGCGGGGCAAAAATGGCCTCTCCCTCCTCATTTTATTTCCTTCCTGAAGTCACGGGCCCAGGCGACTTCAAAATTTAGCCAAATTCGATTCGCGCTTGAAATATTATTTCCAATAAAATTAATGTGACATAAGTCCATGAAGTGGAATCGCATCAATCAAAATGACGAATTGTTTTCCCTACTCTTCGTATTCCTGTTTTCCTTTACTTCCCTAATTTGGAACGGCAACTTCATGGTGAGAGGGATTGCCAGCTTTCAGGGTGTAGGCGACTTTTTTTCTGGGTCCTTTGATTCCTTCGGATCCTTAATCAAAAGTAGCTATAACAAACTGGAGTCTTTCGAACGTGTCCGAGAAGAGCGCGACTCTTGTTTGAACGTGATGGAAGAATACCGCCAACTTTCCAAAGATGTGGAAAGACTCAAATCCGAGAATGACATTCTCAGACAAGAGTTGAACTTCCCACTCCATACGGATTACCCTTCCGTTCGTGCCGAAGTTTTGAGTGTTCGTTTGAATGCCATCTACCGCACCATCATCATCAACAAAGGTTCCGAAGTCGGAATCAAACCTTATATGCCAGTGGTCGCTCGGGCCTTGGATGAAAAGGGTAAATTTACAGAAGCACTTGTAGGTAAGATCATTGCTGTTTCCAAAGGATCGGCCGTCATCCAACCCATCATCAATTCCAACTTTTCTATGGGTGTTGCCATTCCAGGAACTAACCTTTGGGCCTCTCTCAATGGGAACAGTGGTCGCGGAACAGATGTTTTGTTAGATTACATTGATGCAGGGATTGTGATTGATCCCAAAGCCATTGGTAATTTTCCCATGGGTCCAAACCCACCACCAACTTCAGCAAACACAATGTTTACAGAAGGATTTAGTAAAATTGGAAAAGCTGTATTTAGTTCTGGTGGATCGGGAGTTTTCCCTTCCGGAATCCCTGTGGGAACCATTATCGAAGAAGGCCCAAGAAATGGATCTTTCAAAACTGCCATCTTACGCCCGTTTGTTGAATTTGACAAACTTCTACATGTAATTGTTCTAAAGAAACAACCAGAGAAATGGCGTGAAGAATGGCCGGCAGAAAAAACAATTCAAATTGATGGTCCTTACTTTGGAGAAATCGATTTTCCAAAAGAAAAAGATTATAATAAAAAAGGAAAAGAACAGGA
This sequence comes from Leptospira chreensis, assembly GCF_016919165.1. Lineage (GTDB taxonomy): Bacteria > Spirochaetota > Leptospiria > Leptospirales > Leptospiraceae > Leptospira_A > Leptospira_A chreensis. The sequence continues at coordinate 311,996 of NZ_JAFFPS010000071.1, read as the reverse complement.
AAAGAGGCAAGGTAACTTCCCTTCTACTTTCGGAACTCCTCAATACACAAAACCATCTGTGAATACAAATACACCTGATTCTACACCAACTGCCCCATCCACTCCTTCTACCCAAGAAGGACCTAAGGAGACATCACCATGATTTTAGATAAACTTTTTATCATCATTGGATTGTTACTCTCCCATTTCTTAAATGGATCGAATTTGTTTGAACTAGGAAATGCCGTTCGACCAGACTTTATGGTGATCTTTGTTGTCTTTTTTGCACTAAGAAAAGGCCCACTCTATGGACTATGGCTTGGATTTTTTGGCGGCCTACTCACCGACACCGCACTCGGTGGTGAAATCGGTGGAGACAATATTGTTTATTACAAAATTGGACTCCATTCCTTTTCTTATGCCATCATCGGATACATCGTTGGTAAGGTGATGCGAACTTCCTATACGGAAAATTATATTTCCATTACCATCTATATCCTTGGATTTACATTGGTTTCAAGAATCATTACTTATCTATTGTTTTTGATGTTCTTTCATTCCAATCAAAGTTATTCCTTTTTGTATGTTTCTTTGTACAACGCATTCATCGGTCCGGCCTTGTTCTTTTTATTCTCCTGGGCCTTCCGATTAGATGCAGATGAGGTGAGGCAATGAGCCAGTCGGCATCTGAGTTTCGCTTAGAAACTAGTTTTCGAAAACGACTGTACTTTTTTACAGGTATGGTTGTTTTCACATTAACAGCCTATATCCTTCAGTTATTCAATCTACAGATTGTACAAGGAAGTGAGAACTCCCTAAAAGCCGAACGTTTTGTCCGCAGAAGTGAGTCTATCCCTGCTGATCGTGGGAATATTTTTGATCGTAATTTTCTCACTCCGGAAACTAGCCAACCTCTGGTTTCCAACTCCGCATCTCTCGACGTCATTCTCAATACAAGTTTACTGAAAAACGATCCAAGAAAGGTAAAAGATTTTATTTATAAATTCTGCGAAGCCCTTTCCATCCCCATCGTTTATTACGAAAAAGAACTCCAAGACTCGCGAATGATTAAAAAAATTCGTTCGAGAGAACCTTTTGTGCTTTTAGAAGGGATCTCACGCGAACAACAAGAACGAATCCTTGTTTTAGATAATATCAATAAATATGTTTATTTAGTTTCTTCGCCAGCACGTGTGTATCATATGGGGCCTGCTCTCTCGCATGTAACTGGTTATGTGGGAAAACCAACAACGAGCGATCTTCAAGAAAAAGAAATCAAAACCTACCAACTCATTGGTAAAGGTGGGATTGAATCTCTTTATGACACGACTCTTCGTGGCCAAGACGGGTTCCGCATCCAAAAAAGAAACACCGAAGGAAATATCGAAGAAGAACGAGTCATCGAACATTCGGTTCCTGGAAACAATTTGGTTCTCACCATTGATCGAGATATGCAGATTGCCGCTTATCGTGCCCTAAAGGGTGTTAGGGGAACGGTTCTAGCTATCAAAGCAACCACTGGTGAAGTTTTAGCCATGGCATCCAATCCATCTTACGATCCCAATATCCTTTCTGGAAAAAACAAACTGGATCGTTCCAACCACTTTACACGTGTTACAAACAACGGTGGTTTTTTAAATTTAGCAATCCAATCTAGGTTTCCACCCGCATCCACTTTCAAAACCCTTGTGGGCCTTGCTGCTATGGAAAGTGAACACAAAATCAATTTTGATCCCAAACAAACATTTTCTTGTCCGGCAAATTTTACATTGAAGTCAACATTCAAAGGGGTACCGGACCAAGTATTTTATAACTGGGACAAAAAAAATCACGGGGATCTCAACTTGGCCCAAGCCTTGGAAAAATCCAATTCCGTATATTTTTACCAATTAGGATATAAATTAGGCGCCGAACCAATCCTCGCCTACTGTAGGTTATTCGGTTTAGATAAAAAATCGGGAATCGACCTTCCTGGGGAAGCAACAGGTTTCATTCCCAGTTCTGATTGGAAAAAAAGAACTTATGGAAACAAGTGGTTTGATGGGGACACAGTCAACCTTTCCATCGGCCAAGGTTTTATTTCAACCACTCCGATTGAGATGGCTCTGTTTTATATGGCTGTCGTGAATAATGGAAAAATTTATAAACCCTATGTGGTTTCAGAAATCAGAAGCCCTCTTGATAACTCCCTCATCCAAAAAACAGAACCAACAATTTTGAGAGATATCCCCCTCAAACGTTCAACGGTTGAAGCATTGAAAGAAGGATTGTATTTGGTTGGGTATTCGGGAACGGCATCTGGTGTTCTCAACTCACCAACCCTTCCTGAAATTGCCGGTAAAACGGGAACGGCACAAACCAGACGAAGAGGAGCTTCTTCCTCAAACCACGCTTGGTTTATTGGATATGCGCCAGTCAATGCACCTCCCGAAAAACAGATATTAGTTGCAGCCTTCGTAGAATATGGTGTAGGTGGCGCAGCTTCCGCTGCTCCTGCCGCAAGAGAAGTATTTAAAGCTGCCTTTCCACCAGGATCTTTCCCAAGAACGGACAGGTCACGGGCCAAAACCATGCTAGAAGAAGCACCAGTAGAACAAGAGGCATTTTAATGGCTGATCGCAATACCGAAAAACTCGATTTTTTTCTCATCTTCTCCGTAGTCCTCGTGGCAATGGCGGGAGTTCTCACATTGTACACACAAGAAGCCAACACCGCTGATGGACTGGGTCGTTGGTACAAACAATTTACCTTTGTATTTGTTGGACTTGCTGCCATGTGGTTTATGTCTAGGATCAACTACCAGTTGATTGGTTCCTATGCTCTTTTCATTTATATCTTTTCCATTGTACTACTTGTACTCACACTGATTCCTGGAATTGGATACCTTCCTTCCGGTCGGGGGGCTCGTTCTTGGTTAAAACTAGGACCCATCACTCTCCAAGCCTCTGAGTTTTCGAAACTCGCAACAGTGATTTTACTTGGACAGTATTTGGTTTTAAAAGAAAAAGAAATGCACAAAATCACAGTACTCATTGTGCCATTTATCATCTGTTTGGTGCCGATGCTTTTTATTATTTTGCAACCAGACTTTGGAACGGCAGTGTCTTTTTTACCCATGTTATTCACCATGTTGTATTTAGGTGGAGCCGATATTTTGCACGTTGGATCCCTGCTCACCTTTGGTGGGATTTCACTGATGGTTCCCATGTATCTTGCTTACTCCCAACTAACACTCATTCAACCTTTGGTGGATTTACTTCGCAAAGATAACAAGGTAGAACTGGTATCGATCGTAAACCAACTCCAAGGAAAAATTTGGCTCATCTTGGATGGAAAAAAAGTATCAGGCCTTACCTTACCTGGTATCGAAAATCCTAAAAATCTACAAATGATTCGGGAAGCCGCAGAAATCGTAAAAGATGAATATGCGAGTGTCGGTTATAAAATCCTATCGAACGAAGCCTTTATGTTTGGCCTGGGTGGAACTCTCGCTCTTATTAGTTTGGTGATGATTTTTATTCGTATCGCACGCGGATCCAAAAATCTGAGAAACTATTATATCACGATTGGGATTTTAGGACTTTCCATCCTCTCAGCCATTGCCGTCCACAAATCCATTCCTTTCCGAGAAAACCAAGTCATTCGACTCACTGCCTTTCTAAACCCTGACCAATTCAAACAAGGTGCGGGTTACCAACTCCGAGCCTCCAAACCAGCCGTAGGTTCTGGAAAGGTTTTTGGGAAAGGACTCTTTCACGGGGAGATGACAGAAGGAAGAATCCCTCATGTTCCCGAATCGGGAACAGACTTTATCTTTGCATCTTGGGCAGAACAAACTGGATTTTTTGGAAGTGTATTACTTCTATTCTTTCTAATGTCGATCCCACTGCGAGGACTCCAAATTAGTTTTGAAAGTAAAGACAGGTTTGGTTCCCTACTTGCTGCCGGAATTGTTGCCATGATATTTTTCCATATCGCCATCAATGTGGGGATTGTGATTGGACTTCTCCCTGTAACGGGCGTTCCACTCACATTTATGAGTTACGGAGGATCGCATTTGGTGATGGCGATGACTGCTGTGGGAATTATTCTTTCGATCAAAAAACGTAAGTTTGCAAACTAAGAACCGCCATGAAACCGACCAAAAAAGTATTGGGGGCAGAAGAGTTCTTTCAGACCAAAATCAAATTAGAAAATGAATTGATTCGTCTGGAAGAACTGGAAAGAGATTCGAAAAATTGTATCACAAACATGATCCAACTTTCTGAAAAACTGATTCAAATTTCACAAACAAACGAATCCCCATACTTTTTACAAAGAAGCAAACGCCTAAATACAGAAGTCCATAAGTTCCAAATCAAAAATGAATACAAACAGAAAGAGTTCGATTCTTTATTTCATATCTTAGACAAAATCAAATCAGAAGATAAAATTGAGTTTTTAGATTCTGCTTTAAAAAACCGAATCACTCGGATTGCCACTCGTCTCACAGAAAAAAAACAACCACAAGTTCCATCACAAAGGCTTAATGGAAAGTTGATTTTTATTTGTTATGTGTTAGAAGGTGTCCATTTTCTAATTCCTAAAAAGAGTTACCGCATTCTTAGAAATATCCCTGCCTTCAAAAAACAATTAAAGATAGGAGATAAGTCCATTCCTTTATTTCCAGGCCCTGGATTTGTACTCATGGAAGAAGGTGAGAAAAAACAAAAGAATGTGATTCTGATGAAAGATTCATCAAAGGAAGAACTTGGATTTTATTTTGATGAACTGAAAGAAGATTGGGCCGTATCCAAAACATCTCTAGAAGGATTACTCGAAAAAGATTCTACGAACGGACAGGTTTTAGGAAAAATCAAACGAAAAGGAAAGTTATACCACTTAGTTAAAATTTAAAACTTGGACACAGGTATTTTTGTCTTTTGCGAGTTGGCCTTTTAATTCTTCCAATCCCCCAAACTTTTTTTCATCTCGGATCTTTTGAACAATTTCTAATTCTAGTTCTTTGCCATACAAATCGCCATCAAAATCAAAAATATTCACTTCGACATGAAGACCCAATCCATCAAAGGTGGGGTTGTGTCCAATGTTGACCATTCCCTTATGGTCTTTTCCATCAAACTTCGCAAAACAAGCGTAAACGCCAATGGTGGGAAGAAGTTTATCATCCGGCACTTTGATATTTGCCGTAGGAAATCCGATCGTTCTTCCTCGTTTGGCACCTTCAAAAACAATTCCAGAAATATGATAGTTCCTTCCTAAAAGAACTTTAGCCTCTTCCATTTCTCCTTTTTCCAAAAACCCACGGATGAGAGAAGAAGAGATTTTGCTTTCTTTTTTTAAGACGGCTTCTTTTAATTCCACCGCATAACCATATTTAGTTTTATTTGAATCTAAAAGTGTGAAATCACCGCGGCGCTCTGCTCCAAAAAAATGATTATAACCAATGACTATATGTTTGGCGTTCAAAATTTGGATCATAATTTTTTCTAAAAAGTCTTCTGCAGACATTTTAGAAAGTTCCAAAGTAAAATCCAAAACAAGTAAGTAGTCGATGCCGAACCCACTGATGAGTTCTTCTTTTTCCTTTTCGGAAGAGAGGTATTTAAAATTTGGTTTTTTGCCAAGAACCACAGAAGGGTTTGGATAGTAGGTAACAACCACAGAAGGGATCCCTAGTTCCTTTGCTTTTTCCACAGTTCGAAGGAGTAAGGTCTGGTGGCCTACATGGATCCCATCGAAGTTGCCGAGAGTCAAGGAGGAGCCATTTTGAAACTCGTTTTGGATCAGTTCTAAAGAGCGAATAATTTTCAAAGGGGGACTTGTCTCGTAATCCGATACTTGTACTAGGTGCTTCCATTGAAACTACGAATCCTTCTCCTTACGGCAATCTTTTTATCAAACTTGGTTTCTGTGTTCGCATCAGACTCTATCATTCCCAAACAGGAATTTGGATTGGAAGAAGGCCTCCTCCCAGAAGACATTGCCACCTTCCCCGAACTGAAAACTTGGGCCATCTACCAGTCTTATGAATTGGAACCGGACGGCGCCCACCTCGGGTTGCAAGACTACATTTGTAGGATGGTACCAGAAACAGGACTTCGTTTCCTTTTGGAAAAACCCATCGTTTCCAAATCCACAGTGTATCTCTATTTGGACATAACTCGGTACAGACCTTTAAAAGGATCTAAATTCAAACCGAGAAAATTGAACCTCCTTGTGAATGGAAGGCCCAAACTTTCTGTTTATGCTGACAGAAACCAAAGTTTTCCCAATCCCATTGAAATTCCTTTGGAACCTTCTGAGTATCCTGATGGAAAGATTTATGTCGATCTCGTCCCAAGCAATAACTCACTTGGGCGTTTTTGGGGGGTTTGGGATGCGTTTGTATTGGAAAATCGACTAGGAGCGAGAGAGTAAAAAGAAACGACTAAACTGCGTATTTTTCGCGGTATTCGTCTTCGCCAATGGTTTGGAAGTAACTAGTAAGGCCTGCCACTTTGAAAACCTTCTCGATCGCCGGTTTCATATTGGCAATGGAGAACTTTCCCTTCAGTTCCTGGACATAATTCAGCTGTTTGATGAGCATTCCAATTCCAGAGGAATCAATATAATTGAGTTTCTCTAAATTGATGATGACATGTAGATTTTCAGTGGGTTGAGTGGGAACATTGGTTTCCAGGAAGTTTTTAAAATCCAGGGAAGTGTAAATGTCCAAACTTCCAGAAATGCTGATCACATAGGCGTCTGCATTTTTTTTTAGATTTATTTCCATGGGAGACCTTCCGCAAGGATCGGGTTTTTGCGTTTTTTATCAACCTTATTTTTAACAAATTAATGATTTCATTTCAAAAGTCGAAAATATATATAGAGTCTACTATCTGGGAGTTCGTATGCGCATCTCGTTTGTCCTAATTCTATCCTTTCTACTCACCGTTGGCCTTTTTGCTGCCGACGAAAAAAATGAACCTGTTAGCCAATCAGATTCTAAAAAGTTAAATCCGGATGGAAGCATTGCTCTCATTCCTTATAACGCAAAACAACAACAGAAGATCGAAAGAATCGGCAAAGAAATCGATGATTACCACGCAGTGATCAACGATAAGGTGAAATTCCTAAGTTTCGAAAAGAAAATCAAAGATAGCCGTTATGGTCAAGTGACCAATGCAAGGGAAATCCACCTACCCTTTGAACCACGTTATGTCCTACACAGTCGTTTCGTTATGAAATTGAAAGGTGGTGGCGGAGCGGAAGGTGGCGGATTTTCATTAGATGAAATTGCTTTTTGGTCCAGAAAATCACTCACGGAAAGAGGCAAAGACCCAGTCACCACTTACCGTGAATTAAAAAACAATACAGCTGGTGGAGTGAAAGGACTAACACTTTCTGTTCGCACTGTAACTAATGCAGATGACAATACACTGAACTTAGAGTTGGAAAAAATCCAAAGCCCATGGGAAAGACTCCGTTTAGCAGCTGCATACCGAGATAGACTCCGTGAAGTGGCAAGAACCATTGACCGATACATTCAAGCAAAAGGTAGTTTAGAAACTCGAGTGGTTTCTGAATCCGTATTGGAAGTTTCTGTCAGCGGGGACTTTCAAGAACCATAATACTGTGAGGGTGGAATGAGTCACACCATACCACCACAACAACCTACCAACCTTTACGAAGTCCTAGAGATTCCTTTTGGAGCCACGACGGAAGAGATTAAAACCTCTTTCCGTCATCTGGTGAAACAATTCCACCCAGACAATCCTCTCACTGGTTCCTATTCCAAATTCCAAATCCTCTATCTCGCCTACCAAACCCTAACCGGAGAGGGACGAAAATCATATGATGAGGAATTCAAAAAAAACTACGCTCGCGAATTTGTAAAACGCAAACTAGAAGAACATCCGGTAGTCCTGCCAGTTTCTCGGGTTCGATTCACAACCGGTATTTTAGAACTCGCCAAACGCGGGTTAATGAGAAAAGGATTTCGAAACAAAGACAGGCGAAAAGTCACAGGGATCGATTATGATTTGATCATTGATTTAAAAGAATCTGAAATTATACGCCCTGTGATTGCCGTCATCCCTCTCACGGTAAGAATTGTTTGCCGAGATTGTATGGGTGGAGATCCCCATTGTCCCGCCTGCAGTGGACGAGGTAGTTACAAAGGTTACAAAAATCTCAAAGTGGAATTTCCCAAATCGGCTCTTTTGCATGGAAAGGTTTTTGAATTTGATCTCTCCAAATTCCGACCCGATTCCTTCACCCATTTTAAGAAAAAATACCTAAGGGTGAAACTCTTGGTTCATAAAAATATCCCTTTACGGGTTAAGAGTACTGTCTAAAAAGGAAATCGATGGAAAAGATTCCCAAAGTTCTGTTTTTGACCCCCCTTTATAAGGAAAAAATCTGGGGAGGTCGGAAACTCGAGACTACACTGGGTCGAAAAATTCCAGAAGGGGCCATCGGTGAATCTTGGGAAGTCTCGGTTTATGGAACCGATGTTTCTCCCATTCAAAACCCCGAATTTCAAAATCTTCCCTTAACAGACCTTATACGAAAAGCTCCCAATGAAGTTCTAGGCAAACCATTTACAAATTCAGGATTACCCTTACTCGTAAAGGTAATCGATGCCAAAGAAAAACTTTCTGTCCAAGTCCATCCGGATGATGCATACGCACTCAAATACGATCCAAAATCCAACGGCAAAAAAGAATGTTGGTATGTTTTGTACGCTGACCCCGGAGCCGAGCTGGTAGTTGGATTTGATACTAATACAAATCGCGAAGAATATTCAGCTCTTGTAAAACAAAACCTGGGAGAGACGGTTCTTAAAAAGTCGAAAGTGCAATCCGGGGATGTATTTTTATTAAACCCCGGAACCATCCACGCCATTGGAGGAGGAGTTTTACTTTTAGAAGTACAACAGTCTTCCGATTCCACCTACAGAGTGTACGATTATGGTCGTTTGGGTGATGATGGAAATCCAAGAGAACTCCATTTAGAAAAAGCATTGGCTGTTCTCAATTTCCAAAAATCAGATGGTTCGGAAAAAAAATCAAAACAACTAATCACCTACCATCCATTCCCTCGTTACCTGTTCACTTCTAACGATAAATTCCGATTGGAATCCTGGGAGTTTCACCAAGCACAGAACTTCACCTTTTCTACGTTATGTGATCCGGCCGCGTTCGGAATTTTTTATACAATCTCTGGATCGGTTTATTTTCCTGAATTTCAGAAACTAGTAGGACCGAATGAAACCTTTATGGTCACGGCTACTGGCTTTTCAGAAACCATTTCTGCCTTTGCGGAAACGGGAACCAAACTCGCTTTTATGTCTGCTGGCTCCGATACTGTAAAATATCAATAACCTCCCCTATTGACAATCGTATAGATTGGGTATAATAGTTACCAGAGAGGATTCTATGAAAAAAATATTTACCCTATTACTCGTGTTAGCATCTACTTCAGTATTTGCTTTGTCTGACTTAGAGAACTTGATGATTAAAGAGGCAAATTCTCCAGAAAGTAAACAAGCAGCACGCTCCTACTTAAACTCCATGGCAAAAGAGAAAGAAGCAAATGCTGTACGACACGAAAAAATGGCGGGAAACAAAGGTGGAAAGGCAATCACCGAAGCGAAGTTTAAAGAACATTGTTTAAACCTAGCAAAAGAATTTCGATCAGAAGCAGAAGAATACAAAAAAGCTGCGGATGAGTTGAAATAAATTTCTAAATCTTAACTTTTAATTGGGTAAAGGAATTCTGTCTGTTTCCCCGGGAACTTTTGGAAATTCATCTTTTACCCATCTTTCTTTTGCTCTCTCAATCGCATCCTGACTTGTAGAAACAAAATTCCAAAAGATATGTCTTTTTTCCGTAAGTGGTTCTCCACCAAGTAACATCAAACGACTGTTTTGTTTGGCTTTAAATTTTACAGAACTTCCTTTTTCAAAAAGAACCATGGACCCAATCGCATAGGATTCGCCATTGGCTTCGATAGAACCACGAGATACATAAAGCCCAGCCTCTTCCTTGTCAGAAAGAATCCAATCCACGGTTTCAACCGAGGGACTCACTTCAATGTCTGCATAAAACAAGGGAGAATGTACAGTCGCCGGTGATTGTAATCCCAAGAAACTACCACCTAACAACCGAAAGACCAATCCATCTTTTTTAAGAACTGGGATCTCCAATTCAGAAAAATGTTCAAAACTAGGATCTATTTCTTCTTTTTCTTTTGGTAGAGCAATCCAGGTTTGAATGCCTTCTAAAACTTCGTATTTGGGATCAAATTTAGATCGTTCACTGTGTACGATTCCAGAACCGGCAACCATCCAATTGGTTTCGTGTGGCCTGATGTCCATTTCTACTTTCAAACTATCACGGTGAGTAATCACACCATCATACAAAAAAGTGATGGTAGCAAGGCCAATGTGCGGATGGGCTCGAACCACAAGTTCTTGTCCCGTGACCACGGGGACTGGACCAAAATGGTCAAAAAAAACAAAGGGACCCACCGAACGTTTTTCCATAGCAGGAAGAACGCGGCGGATGATAAAATTGTCTCCTAAATCTTTGGAATGGCCTTTGAGAGAACTTGTCATTTCCGTTTAGACTTACTTTTTTTTGGATTTGGTTTGGATATTTTCTTTTTCGGACTAGGCTTTTGTTTCTTTGCCGGTTTGTTTATTTTTCGTACAGGACCAGTTGATTCTTCTACCTTCCCTACAAAAAGTCCGATGGCTTCTTTTCCTCGCGACCAATGGGCTTTGTCACGAGCATTGAAGTAAAGGATGAAGATTTTTTCTGCTTCCGAATACTTTACATCACAAGCATAAACATGGCTTGCCTTCCATCCTTTTCCTGTGGGGCCAAGAATGGGTGTTTGGTTGATCCGTTCAAAATGAAGTCCATCTTCACTTTGTAAAAACAAAATAGCAGAACAGGATTCCTTTCTTACCGGATTCCAAAAAATACCGTTTTGAAATCCCAGATAACGTCCGTTCCATTCAATCACTTTTAAAGAACCGGCACCCAAGTTACAAAAAGGATCCATCTCACTCGGTGAAAGAATCGGATCAGAAAAATAAGAGAAAGGTCCGAGCGGAGAAGTTGATTCTGCAACAGTGATATGTTTAGGTTCACAAAATCCACAATCGGGAATATAAACAAGGGAAGAAGAAAAGTACATTCTGTACTTTTTTCCAAACCTCACCAAACAGGGATTACTGACAGAATCACCATACTTTGGATCTTTATGAAAAGGGAATTTGGGTTCAATGACGGTTTTTGGAGTCGACCAAGATTTCAAGTCTTTACTGGTTCGCACTTCAATTCGTGATTTCCATTTTCTGTAAGGAAACCAAGGCATTAGGATCTGTAAAAATTGATACTTTTCGTAATAGAGATAATACGTTCCCTCTTCTTGAAAGATAAAGGGGCGCATGGCATTCCAAATGACAGTTTTTCTTTTTTTCCAATGGATTCCGTCTTCAGAAAGAAATTCTTTTACACCAAACACATTGTGTGCAAAGAGATGCCAAAGACCGTCGGGAGCGTTTTCAGGAAATAAAAAACTCGGATCCGCCAAAACGGGCGACGGGAATCCGGGTTTTAGAATGGGATCGTCTTGGTAGAGTTGCCAATAGATATTTTGTTTGTTCAATCGAAATGAATTTCCTTATTTTTCTAAGACAACTTTGAGGTTGGATAGTCCCTCTTCAAAGTCTTTTCCTATCAATTCTTGAAAATCCATAAAAAGGCAAATTAAATTGGAGGGGTAAGGTACAGAACCATCAAATCCCCAGATGACTTTGGATTTTTTTTGGTCCAAAGAAGAAACCTTCATATAACTACGTTCGGTGGCCTCCATGGGTTCCAAGAAACGAAGTTCGGTTTCCATCTCCAAAGTATCCGCATTCACCATTTTGATTTCTTGTTCGCCAGTTCCCACTTCACTGTCCAAACTTTCCCAGCGAGAAATGAAACCAACAGACCCGTCTTGGCCTGTGAATATTCTTTTCATGTTGGTATCTTTTTTTGCCCAGACGCTATACTGGTCTTGGTTCTTCAACATTCGAATGTACGCAAATACATCCGAAGCTGGTTTGGCAATATCGATGGAACGTTCTACCTGATAATGGGTAGGTAGAAAGAGGGCCACGATGAGTGGGACGGCGATGATGCCTATAATTCCTATGGAAATTTTTTTGCCGAGTGTCATAAGTAAAGAATGTGATCTAAATTTTTAATTTAGTCAATTTATTTACCCACGCGGTTTCAAATTCCAACTGAAAATAAGAAGAACTATAGCAATCAAAGTCGATACGAGAATGGCGGACAAAGCCACGTCCCAAGAGTATTCTGTGGCAAGTACGGCAAGACCTTTGCCTTGAACAGTCCTTCCCAAAGATCCAAAAAGTCCAATAAAACCGGCGGCCGTTCCCACTGCTTTTTTGGATGTGAAATCCATACCCGCAACACCTAACAACATAACAGGTGGATAGATAAAAAGTCCAATGAGTCCAAACAAAAGATAATCAATCCATAAAGATCCAGGAGGGTTCAGCAAAATTCCTAAAAAAGCAAAGAAAATGGGAATGATACAAAGTAAACTCACCATTCCTCGTCGCCCATCAAATTTGTCAGAAACCCATCCCATAAGAATTGTGGAACCAATCCCTCCAAATTCCAAAATCAAAGTAGAGTATCCACCACCCACAAGATCGGCTCCTTTGGTTTCTTTTAAATATGTGGGGCCCCAATCAATCAAACTATAACGTATGATATAAACAAAAAAGTTGATAATGGCAAAGAGCCAAATGTATTTGTTTCGCAGCACTTGTTCAACAATCAATTGTTTGGTGGTAAGTTCAGCTTCGTGGTCTTCTTTTTCTTCTGGGGGATAATCTTTTCTATAAACTTCAACAGGAGGTAGTCCTTCTGATTGAGGTGTGTCCACAAGTCGAATGTACAAATACGCGCTACCTAAAAGAGCAATGACTCCCGGTACAAAAAAAGCATACTGCCATCCCAACTGCGATGCGGAATGAGAAGCGACCACTCCCACAAGTCCGCCTCCAATATTATGTGCAATATTCCAAAATGCAAACGTAGTACCCCGTTCTCGTACGGAATACCAATGTCCAAGAGAGCGTCCGCATGGTGGCCAACCCATTCCTTGCACAAGACCATTGGCTCCCCATAAAAATAGATGAATCCAATAATGATTCGCAAATCCAAAAGAAAAATTCAAAATGGCGGTAAGAAACAAACCCACTGCCATAAACTTTCGGGGATTGGAACGATCGGAAAGTGCTCCCATCAGAAATTTTCCAATTCCATAAGTGATAGCTGTGACGGCAAGGATGTCGCCTATATCTGCTTTTGAATAGGACAACGCTTCTCCAATTTCTTTGGAAACGGGAGAGAAGTTGTTTCGTGTTAAATAGTAGGTCGTATAACCGAGGAAAGTTGATTCTAATACTCGGAAACGAAATTTCGGATACAGAGATTGAATTTCTGATTCCGATTTTTGCGGTATGGATGGAGCAGGAGCGAACCATAGGCGAATGGTTTGTAACATAGACTTGGATATGATAGTCTAAACAAAAGGAGTCAAGTCGATTCTCATGAAAACAGATATACGAAACGGATTTATTGATACTGTAGGAAATACCCCTCTCATACGCATCAATTCCTTAAGTGATGAAACAGGATGTGAAATTTTAGGCAAAGCGGAGTTTTTAAATCCTGGTGGATCGGTAAAAGACAGAGCTGCCTTATACATCATCGAAGACGCAGAAAAAAAAGGCCTCCTAAAAAAAGGAGGAACTGTTGTGGAAGGAACAGCAGGAAACACGGGCATTGGTCTCACCCATATTTGTAATGCCAAAGGTTATAAGTCCGTCATCGTCATTCCAGAGACGCAATCTAAAGAAAAAATTGAAATGCTACGCACGTTAGGTGCCGATGTAACACTGGTCCCTGCAGTTCCTTATGCGGATCCAGGAAATTATGTACGAGTTTCAGAACGAATTGCATTAGAAACACCAAACTCGGTTTGGGCCAACCAGTTTGATAACTTAGCCAACAGAAATGCTCATTTTGAAACCACAGGGCCGGAGATTTGGGAACAAACCCAAGGCAAAATCGATGTTTGGACGGCATCTCTCGGAACGGGCGGAACCTATGCGGGAACAGGCCTTTACTTCAAATCGAAAAACCCAAAGATCAAATGTATTGTAGCCGATCCTTATGGATCGGGAATTTATTCCTTTGTCAAAACAGGAAATATCACGATCGAAGGTTCTTCCATTACGGAAGGGATTGGGCAAGGTCGAATCACAAAAAACATGGAAGGAATGCCGGCAGATGACGCCATTCGTATTCATGACAAAGAAGCACTTCGCATACTGAATTTGGTTTTAAAACAAGATGGATTGTTTATGGGAGGGAGTGTGGGGATCAACTTGGCTGCCGCTTACCAAATTGCCAAAGATTTAGGTCCGGGACATACCATAGTCACTGTGTTATGTGATAATGGGGCAAAATACCAATCTAAGATTTTTAATCCTGAATTTTTGGCATCCAAAGGACTTATTTAACCAAACAAGAGTTCGTTTTTTGAAGTCCATTTTTGCAACTGTTTCTCAAATGAGAGGCAGTTGTCATTGATTCCCCTAACTCTAAAGGTACATTCCCTTGCCTTAGGAAAGAAATTTTCTCGACTTTGTAGATTAGTGTATTTTACTTTTCGATAATAGAAACAGTCGCCAGATAAAGGTTCCCTGCTCTGTCTATTCATCGAAAAATATGAGTTATCTCCAAAGAATCTGTATCTATTTTGTTCTACTGCCGCTCTTTGCTTGTCAATTTCCAAGCATCAATCGGTCTTTTTTGGAAACCTATTCCACCTTTCGTTTTTTACAATCCAACACTCTTACGTATTCTATTTCCTTTCGTGTTTCGGGACTTATGGGATCCGGTCTCCAAATCGAAAACGATGGGGATGTTGTGGATGTATCGACAAACCAAACTTATACTTTTTCTAAAAAAATCCAATCCGGTTCTCCTTACAATGTAACAGTCAAAACACAACCCGCATCCCCCATCCAAAAATGTATTGTTTCGTCTGGGTCAGGAACAGTGCTTAACGGCAATATCGAAGGGATTCAAATTGTTTGTGGGGATGCCCTTTATCTCATTTATGGAACAGTAACGGGACTTCTTGGAAATGGCCTCCAAGTACAAAATGTAACTGGTGCCGGCACCGATGTGATCAATGTCAATTCCACAAATTTTTCCCTTCCCCCCATTCCGGCAGGAGAGACTTATAATTTTAACATCATAAGCCAACCCACAAGTCCAAGCCAAACTTGTTCCATCACATCTCCTGGAGTGACAGCAGGAACCATGGCAGCAGCGCATTTACCTGCCGCCATTAATTGTACAACCAACTCTTATGTAGTAAATGCACAAGTGACTGGGATTTTAGGAACACTCACTACTGGCAATGAACTCAAACTTACGTTAGATGGTTCAAATACGATCAATGTTACCACAGCTGGAACTTTTGCCTTTCCGGGAACCTATTTGAGTGGTGGGACATTTTCTATCGCCATTGACAACCCAGGTGGCATCATTACGACAGGGGTTTGTTCTTTGGCTTCTGCTACAATCACTGTTGCGAACGGGGTCTATAACATTCCCGTCAATTGTAGCAATGCATTTTTAATCAGTGGCACAGTCTCCAGTCCCGGCGGAACCACAACCAGTATCCTCAGCGGTTCTGTGACATTAGATTTAGTGAATACGGGAGGGACAGCATTTACTACCCAATCGGTCACAGTCAATGCCGGTGTGACGAACTTTTCTTTTCCTTCTACAATCCCTGGCGGTTCGGATTATCAAATTGTAGTATCTGCACAAGCACCTAATCAAGTCTGTACGATGACAGCGGGAGGAACCCATTCGGGAACCAATTCTGATGTCGGAACTGCGGTGGTAAATTGTAGTTTGCCAACACCAACCTTTTCCCCTGTAACTGGATCTATTTTTAATGATGATGGAACAGTCACCCTATCCACCCTCATTCCGGGATCAGAGTATCGTTATACATTAGGAAACGGAGGACAAGCAGATCCGACTTGTTCCACAGGAACTGCGACAACAACCACAGTTTCCATCACCGATACAAACCAAGCCGTCATCAAAGCCATTCATTGTAAAACCGGTTGGGTGGAATCGGCAGTTGCAAACTCCATTTATACTCTCAAAGTGGCTACGCCAACTCCTAGTTTGGCGACCGGGTCCTTACTCAACTCAGGCCAGTCCGTTAGTTTTTCAACCACAACCACGGGAACCACTTGGGTTTGTTCGGAAGGTGCTGCCGGAACTCCCACAGATCCTGTTTGCGGCGGAACAACAAATACATGTTCTACGGGGACATTAGGCAATTATGTATTCCCCACACCTGGTTCTTCTCAAAATGTAAAAGTTCGTATGTGTAAATCCAACTATGTGGGTAGCGACATCTTAAGTTTGAACTACCAACCCAATGTGTACACTGTCGGCGGAACGATCAGCACGCTCACAATACCTTTCGGACTCAACACTTTTGTTTTACAAAATAATTTAGGAGATGATTTGACCATTGCAGGAAATGGAACCTTCACCTTCAACACAGCCATTCCCACAGGTTCCAATTATTCAGTGACGGTTCTTTCTTCACCGCAAAACCCTTGGCAAACTTGTAATGTTACCAATGGATCAGGTACTGTGGGTTCTGCGGCCATTACAAGTATAACCATAGCATGTACGGTCAATCAGTATGCCATGAGTGGAAACATTACAAGTACTGTGCCCTTACCTTTAGGACTCACTGTCACCAATGGAGTCGATACCGTCAATCTTCCTGGTGGGTCGACTTCCACACCCATCTCCTTTGTCACACCGATTTCCAGTGGAACCAATTATGATATCAGCATTACTGCGGAACCACCAGGTTATGTCTGTGCCATCCAATCCAATTATTCGGGAATCGTACTCGGAGCTAACATTACCAATGTGACAGTGAATTGTATCCAAGGATACCGGTATGGAAATGCCATCTCTAGTAAAAAACCAGCTCCCATCCAAATGCATTACTATCGTGGCCTCGTGAGTACAACGGCCGGGCAAGCCACAAGTGGTGGCAGTGATGGGATTGGAGCTGCGGCCACCTTCACAAATATTGGTGGGATCACCTTTGACGGAACCAAAGGGTTTATCGTCGATTCCGGTAATCATAAAATCAGAGTTTTTAATCCAGGAAGTAATGCCGTTACATCCCTTGTAGGCAATGGAATCATTGGGAACACAGCAGGATCAGGTGCCGTCAGTGCCTTTAATTTTCCAAGAGCAATCACTACCGACGGAACCTATCTCTATGTTACAGAATATACGGGAAATAGAATCAAAAGAGTTCTGATTAGTTCCGGTTTCGCGGAAACACTGGCAGGAGACGATTCTACAATTTCCCCGACCAATGCCAATGTAGATTCTGTCGATCCTACGCAAGCAAGGTTTGCCTCTCCGACAGGAATTGTTTTCGATGATGACAAACTATACGTTGCAGACAGAAATAATTCAGCCATCCGAATCATAAAACTTCGAACAAGAGAAGTATCAACACTCACAAGCGGTGGTGATATCAACCAACCAGAGGGGATCACGGTTTCTGGTGATTATATTTATACTACCAATTTAGGAACTCATAACATTACAAAAACTCATAAAGTGACTGGGGCCACCACTATCCTTGCTGGGAGTACCAGTATTGGATTTGTTGAAGGAACAGGAACTAATGCCAGTTTTGTGATGCCACACGGACTCACTCATGATGGAATTTTTTTATACGTAGCTGATTATGGAAATCATCGGATCAGACGAGTTCATATGATAACGGGTGAAGTCCTCACCATCGCCGGTTCTGGTGGAACGGGACTTGTAGATGGAGAAGGTGTGAATGCATCTACCGATTCGCCTATGTACATTGCTAACCTTGGAAATATACTTGTATTCGGTACCAACCATACACTACGAACCGTCAACTCCTCAGGACTATTAGCATACTACCCACTCAATGGCTCGGTCGCCAATCTCGTGAATACCCAAACCATCACAGCAATAGGAAGTCCAGGTTTTGGATTGGGTCGATTTGGAGAAACCTCCGGTGCCGCCAGTACTTCCATCGGAAATGCAGGGACAGCACCTTCCCCTACTACCTCTACAAATACGATCACAATGTCTGCTTGGTTCCGCTGGGACGGAACAAACGCTGGCATTGGCAAGGTGATCATTTACAATGGAGTCCTTGGTTCTACGGGCCATGGACTTTTCATCGATTCTGATAACCATTTGGTTGTCTCCAGAGGTGGTTATCCAAATGACTCCACTAACATAACCATTGTTCCGAATTTATGGACCCATGTTTCCATGACGGTGAGTGGAAGTAATGTTTATCGAGTTTATGTAAATGGTAACTTAGTTTTTGAAAAACAACGTATAACCAATGCAATCAGTGGAGATTTTACGATTGGCGTGGGTTCTGGTGCTTCCTTTTTCTTTCCAGGAAGGATTGCGGATGTTCGGTATTATTCGCGCGTTCTCAATGAAGCAGAGGTCAATGACCTAGCTCGTAATGCCGATTCCAGCCTTGTCGGAAATTCTTATTCTTCTCGTCCAATCGAACTTCTCATGCAGTACGAAATGAACGGCAATTTAGATCCTACGGGATCGGTCGGAGGAACCCTTGGCTTATATGGAATGTTTTCTGGATTCGCACCTGGTCGAGACCGAAGTCCAGGCTCCAGTGTGCGACTACTTGCCAGTGACAATGGTTATGCGAATGGTCCAGAACTCGGATTACCATTAGGCCAACACCCGCGTAGTGTTTGCGTTTGGGTTCATCCAGAAAGATATCCAGTGAATGGCCAGAACTCAGCCATCTTTTCTTACGGAACTGCAGGAGGGGGAACGGAATTCATTCTCTCCATGTATACGGATGCCGGCGGAAACAACTTACTTCGATATGGTGGACTCGGCGGTGGTGAAGTCTATACGACTCACACGGTTCCTCTCAACCGATGGTCACATCTTTGTGGAATTTTTGATGGAAACGACGGCTATATCTACTTGAATGGTGTTGATATTGCAACCTCATTTGGTATTGGTTCCGCAGTGAATACAACTCCAAGCACAGGAATTTATGTAGGAAGAATGATGACCTTCCCCACGCAAACCTTTGCTGGTAAAATGACTGACCTTCGTGTTTATTCCAAAGCGTTGACCGGGAAAGAAGTAAGGCTAATGTCTGCTCAAATTCCAGTGGGTCTTGTGGCTCGTTTTGACTTTAATAAAAGCATAGAAGATGTGAGTGGAATGGGGAACCAATTGCTGAATATGGGTGTTGGCCTTTCCTTTGATCGATTTGGGAATACCTCATCCGCAATTAGTACAAATGGAACGAATTACCTTTCTGTTTATACTACCAATACCCAATTACCAAAAACAAACAAACCACGAACCGTTTGTGTACATTATAAATCCAGTCTCACTGATCCTGGGACTATGGTGAGTTATGGGCAGGCGAGTACAGACAGTTTGATTTCTCTCGGAACCGCAAACACTGGTAGCAGATATTTATTTTCAGGATTTGGAAATGATGTCGAAGGACTCTACTACAACCACCAAAATGTATGGCACCAACTTTGTGGAGTTTTCCATGGACCAGCTAATGGTGATTTGGCTATGTTATACCATAATGGGGTCCTGTTGCACACAGAAGTCAAAAATACTTGGAATACCAATCCGACTGCCTTTACCATTGGAACAAGAACTGACCTAACCACTAGTTTTTCTGGGTTTTTGGATGATGTATTAATTTACAACCGAGCTTTGAGTACGGATGAAATCCAATCCCTTTCTGGTTATGATCCAAGACAAGTGGCTTCCTGGTCTCCGACTTTAGGTCTTAGCAGTTTTCGACTCCATCTAAGTGCCGATAGTTTATCAAACCAAAGCAATGGAGCAGCGGTAACAACTTGGCATGACCGCAGTGGTAATGCCGCTTCCTTTTTTAATGGAAGCGCTGCTCCAACTTATAGTAGTACAGGATTTAATGGCAAACCATCGGTTTCCTTCAACTCATCTAATTCGGAATATCTATTTCGAGGTTCCGTCCTAGACATCCCTTTCGCAAACTCCACTTTCTTTTTAGCCTTTAGTCGGACAAACACTGCCGATGCTCCATTATTGGAATCAGCAGCAGGTGGGGTTTCTTACAATATCCAAAGTAACCGAGTGCATATGACTAAACTTACGGGAACTGACATTGGCTATAGCAATCCAGTGTTTGCAGGGACACTTGTTCCTTATTTATTCGCCGCAGAACATGTCTCAGGTTCTTTATTTGGAATGTTTTCCAACGGTGCTCCCGTTGGGATCACAATGAATACAGCGCAAACATTTACACAGAACAATATCTATTTAGGAACCAATGAAAGCACTTCTAGTTTCTTCTCAGGACATATCAGTGAAATACTCTATTACAAAACGAGTCTGACAAGTTCAGGGAGAACCATCGTATATTGTTATTTGTCCCAAAAGTATAATATAAGTTTAACTGGATCAGGAATCCTTTGCGACTGATCCAATGGATGATCCTTCTTTTGGAAATCAAACTATGATTTTGGTTCCATCATCCCATAAAAATTCTTCTCGAATATTCTATTGGTTTCTTTTGCTGATTCTATTTCCCCTCTTGATTGATTGTTCCCCAGACAATGAATCTCCCATAAAAGAACCACCTCCCCCACCAGCAGTGACCGTCCCTTTTCCAGAAGCCATGTATGTACAAAATGGATGTGCTTCTTGTCATGGAATGACCGGCAATGGGCGAGGAACCAGATCTAGTTTATTATCCAATTCACGAATTCCTAACTTCCAAGATAAGTCGACTTATATTTATGGATCTACCAAAGAAGCCATAGCCAAAACCATTAAAAATGGAATTCCAGGAACGTATATGAAAGCTTATTCTCATATGCGAAAAACGGAAATTGATTCCGTAGCAGAATACATCCAAAAGATGCAAAAATAATTTTGTTTTTATCTTCCTAAATTCATTAACGTAGTAAACATTTCACAAGCAGTCACAGAACCTAACTCACATGAGTCGCTCAGTTCTTCCAAAGCAATCGTGATCTCTTCTGATTTTTTTGTTTTTAACCGACTAAGAGCACTGGATTCCAATTCCTTAGCTTTGGAAATTTGGTTCTCTGGATTTTGAATCTTCCAAGGGTTAGGTCTTTTTTCAAAAGACAAACTATCTAAAAATACCTGAATATCTTTTTCTATTTGAGGATAAACAGATTCGTAACAAGTGATTAAAATTGTGAACCCGAACTCTTCCTCAGTGGCAGTGATATAGTGTTGTACGATTGTATCTTCTTTATCTTTAAAACTTCCCAACATTCCTAAAAACTTATAACCGTTTTCGGTATTCGGAATTTTTTTTATGGAAAAAGATTTACGGATACTAGTGATCAAACTAAATCTTCTAGATTCTGCATGGAAAAGAATAGGATGCAAGGGAAGTTTGTTTTCCGATTCTTTAAAAAGAATCACGAGGGCGGGGATGATTTCTCTTCCCGATTCCTCTTTGAGTGCTTGTGTTTTAAAATGATCGAACTTGGTGGTGAACCCATTGGATCTACGTTCGGTAAGATACCACTCGGAAGGTAAATCAAACAAGATACAGTTTGTACGAAAACAGGATCTCCAAGGAACAGAATTTGCACTTAGATTCATAGAAACTAACAAAGAAATTGTTAGATATCCCAAAAGAATCCGAATTAAATTCATACACTGAGTTCCTTTCGATTTTTAAAATGTTCGAGTGAATTTGGGTTTGCTAATGCATTTTTATTTTTTACTTCCAAACCAGCTACTGTTTGTTTCACGGCAATTTCGACTTTTTTGCCATTGACTGTATAAGGAATCTCGGGAACGGAAAGGACAAGGGCAGGGACATGCCTTGGAGAAGTTTCCAATTTGATTTTTTCTTTAATTTTTTTGATTAGAGTTTCATCCAGAGAAATTCCCGGAGCAGTGACCACAAACAAAACCACACGAACATCATCCTTATACTCTTGGCCAATGATCACACTGTCCTTCACTTCGGAAATGGTAGAAACTACAGAATAGATGTCAGCAGTTCCAATCCGCACACCGCCGGGATTTAGTGTGGCATCAGAGCGTCCATAAATCACCAAACCCAACTCCTTTGTGATGGAAGCAAAATCACCATGACACCAAATATTATCATAGGTTTCAAAATAGGCCGATTTGTATTTAGCTCCCGACTCATCGTTCCAAAAAGAAAGAGGCATCGAAGGGAATGGTGTAGGACAAACGAGTTCCCCTTTTTCGTTTTCGACAGACTTACCCATATCATCAAAAACTTGTACATCCATTCCTAGTCCCTTACATTGGATTTGGCCTTCGAACACGGGTAAGGTGGGATTTCCTAAAGCAAAACATCCGTTTAAGTCGGTTCCTCCAGAAATAGACGAGAGTTGCACATCTTTTTTTATATTTTCATAAACATAACGAAACCCAGAATTAGGAAGAGGAGAACCTGTAGAAAGGATTACCTTTAATGCTGGTAACGGATACTTAGATTTGACCTGAACCTTTTCTTCTTCCAATACAGAAAGATATTTGGCACTGGTACCAAAAACTTGGATGGATTCTTTTTCAGCCATCGACCATAAAGTTTCCCAGGAAGGATGGAATGGATTTCCATCAAATTGGTATAAGGTGGCCCCTAAAGCCAAAGCCGACTGGGACCAGTTCCACATCATCCAACCGCAAGTTGTATAATAAAAAAATCGATCTTGTTTGGATAAATTACAATGTAACGAAAGTTCTTTGGTATGATTGAGTAAAACTCCCCCACCCTGGACAATACATTTTGGAAGGCCCGTTGTTCCGGAAGAAAACATAATATAAACTGGATCGGAGAAACTAATAGAAGTATAAATGATTTTGTCAGACGAGTTTGGCGGATTGATATCACTGTATCGAAATGGAGAATGGATTTTACCAAAATCCTTTAAGGGTTCTACAAAATCATAGATGATGGTTTGTTTGAATTCGGAACCACCAGCTTTTGCTAACTGGAGGGAAACTTCTTCTAATTTATCTGTAATCGAAATTTTTTTGCCTTTGAACAGATAAGCTTCAACGGAAAGAAAAACTTTCGGTTGGATTTGTTCGAACCGGTCAAGGATTCCCCTAACACCAAAGTCCGGTGAGGCGCTAGACCAAATAGCACCTAACGAAGTAGTTGCCAACATCCCAATGGTAGCAATCGGCGCATTTGGCAAAAGGCCAACAACTCGGTCACCCTGTTTCACACCAAGAGAAATCAAATGTTTTTGTAATTTTAGAACTTCATCTTTTAGTTCCGAATATTTTAACCTTTGAATCTTTCCATCTTCTGAATAAAAAACCAAAGCCAAATCATTCGGACTTCCCACTTCCAATAAATTTTCAGCAAAATTATACAAGGCACCAGGAAACCACTGGGACTTTGAAAAATGAGTTCCGCGATCTAAGGTTCGTTCCGGTTCTTTATGTAACTTAAAACCGGAATAGGACAACCATTCCTTCCAAAATAAATCGGACTCATCCACCGAAAACTTATGGAAAGAAACATAATCAGAAAATGATTTTGCAAACCGTAATTCCAGATGACCTTGGAAACGGGAAAGGTTCGTATCTTTTGAATGAGGAGTCCAAAGTATATTTTGAGTCGCCATGAAGACTGATCTTCCTGGATTTGATTTTTGAGGCAAGTATGATTGTGTAAAATGACTGGTAGAAAAAAATATCGGGGAAATTCTAGGAAAAATGCTGTTCAATTCCGTTGACTATCTCTTCTTCTTTATTGCTTGTTATTCTATTTATTGGATAGCTCCTGGAAAGTTCAGAAAGTACATCCTCATTTTCTTTTCACTGGTTTTTTATGGATATTGGAGTCTTTCTTTTTTAAGTCATTTTTTACTCTTCATTCTCATCACACATTTTTTTGTTTTAGCCATCCTCAAAACTAAAAAGAAAATCTTCCTCATCTTAGGTGTGGTGATCAACTTACTGAATCTTTGTTTCTTTAAGTACATTTTAACTTACTTACAATTCTTAAGTAAGGAAGGAGAAATCTCCATCCCATTCATTCAATCGTTAAGTGAATTTGCACTTCCATTAGCCATCAGTTTCTATACTTTTCAAATGATTGCTTACCTCGTGGATGCTTGGCATGGAAAATTCAACGAGTCTCCTTTTCTAAATTTTTTACTCTTCATTTTATTTTTCCCTCAACTCATTGCGGGTCCCATTATGCGCCATGATGATTTTTATGAACAAATCGATCGTGCGAAACTCAACTGGGATTTTGTTCACCGTGGAATTTTACACATTCTTTCTGGTATCATTAAAAAGGTATTAATCGCTGATCAAATCGCAAAGTCCATCAACCCAGTTTTTGCTGATCCTTCAGGATTTGATGGATTGAGTATCCTTCTTTCGACTGTGGCTTTTTCTTTACAAGTGTATGGAGATTTTTCCGGGTATACGGACATTGCACGTGGGTCTGCATTTTTACTCGGGTATGAAATTCCTGAAAACTTTCGTTCTCCATTTTTATCAGTTAGTTTTTCCGAATTTTGGTCCAGATGGCATATCACATTATCAACATGGATTAGAGATTACCTATACATTCCGCTCGGTGGAAACCGAGTTTCCGAATCTAGATTTATGTTCAACACGATCACCGTAATGGCATTGGCTGGATTATGGCATGGAAATACGTATACATTTTTTATCTGGGGATTTTTACATGGAGTGTTTTTAGCAATTGAACGTTTCGCATTTGGTAAATTAAGCCGAAAGGAAATGAACATTAAACAAAAGATCTTTGGGTTTATTTATGTATTCATTGGATTCAATTTGATTAGTCCTTTTTTCCGTTTGGATTCATTAAAAGGAATTTATGCTTTCTGGTCGGCATCCACTTCCACTGCTAAAAATTTTATTTATAAACCAGATTTTTGGTTTCTGATCTTTGCTTGTTACCTCTTTCAATTTGTGGAATACAAAAACTATTTTAAAGAAAAACTACAACCGTATACAAATTGGTTAGTTCCTATCTTTACGATACTTGTTTTCTTTGCTTTAGTCAAAATTGAAAATCCTGTGGAAACATTTATCTATTTCCAATTCTGAGAGACACCATGAACCAAAAACGTATTTATTTTTATCCATTTTTCATTATCTTTACTCTCTTTCTAATTGATAAATTGGTTTGTATACCGGAGTTCAGAGAAGCTGGACGCAGGGCTTATAAATCTGGACAAAACTTATTCCTTGGTTTACCAAAAGTATGGGAGGAAGACAAAAAACTTCAGTCAGAAAAAACTAAAGTTGCTCTTGTTACAGGGACTTCTCGTTCCGATATCTTCCATGAATGGGAGAACATTCCGGTAAACAAATCCACATATGCGGAACCAGTTTATTTTGAGACCAGATCCGCCATCAAAGCTGGAGAATATTTTTTATTTTATCTAATGATACAATCTATGACAAAGTCTGGATTCAAACCAGATGTTTTATTCTTAGAATTCTCAGAAGAAATGTTAAATGAAAACAATGTATACTCTTACAAAACAAAATGGCAAGAGTTAATGTTACATGAAGATGAGTTAATTGACATTTACCCAACTTTTAATTCTAAGTTTCAAAGAGAAATCATCACCAAATTATTATTTGTTTCTTACAATTATCATTTTAGACCGATCCAAGGAATTTCTAACTGGGTCAAAGGTAAAACAGTTACCGATGATACATACTTTATTGCAGTCTCATCTTATCTAAACAAAAAAAGACCATTTAATCCTGCGAATGCGGGCATTGAATTAGATCGTTTCACACCAGAAGAATACAAAGCTCGTATTGTAGACTTCAGCGAATCACAACGAGAACTTTTACTTTCTAAATATACTCTTTCTGAAACCGAATATGGATTTTTGAAACGAATCATCCAACACGCAGAAGAACACAATATTCCCACAGTTTTTTGGGAACCACAAATCCATCCCTACTACAACCAAATCAGAAAATCGATTACGGGAGGGGATTTATTTGAAACTTTAGGTCGATCTTTGGTTGATCCAAATTCGAAAAATATTCGTCTAATCTCTTTGAACAAAGGAAATACAAACTGCAAAATTTTCGTGGATAGCAGCCATGTTTCCCCTCTTTGTGTTCCAGAAATTGCAGATAAGTTATTGCAAACTGCGAAGGAGATTCCAAACTTTAAGTAATCTTATGAAGTTAGATCGAAAAAAATCCAAATTCTGGAGGCAAGTTTTCCTATTTAGCTTTGTATTTCTATTTTCCGCCAATTTTATGTACCAACGCATCGTTGACAATGAGGTCAACTGTGGGCTCATTGGTTCTCCTGAAAGTGGTTGCCCCTATGCTTTTTTGGATCATGCCTTAGATGTTAATGCTGGCCATGATTTGAATGAAGAAGGGGAACATACTGACCATGTTTGTTTTTCTTGCCCATGTAATTTGATTGTATCTGTTTCTTGGGACTTATATCTCTCTCATATACTCATCCAACTCCATAAAGTTTATATCCACCAACCAGAACTTTTAATTCCTCAACTTGTTACTGTAAATAGTTTCTTCCGCCCACCTAAACATAACCTTACTTAGTTGATTCGCAATTGTATTGCGTGACCACTTTGGAGGTTTTATGAATTTTTATTTTTTTCCCATACAACGGAAGATACTTCTTTCTTGTTTGGTTTATATCTATGTTCTCGTTTTACCAATCCAAGCGGAATCTAATGATTCCTTGGGAGGTAATTGTCAAAAATACAATTCAATTCAGGAACTCAGTCATTGTATTGTGAATAAACATCCTGACTATCGAATTGAAGAAATCAAACTTAAGGAAATATCTGGAAGGAAAAAAGTAGCTTCTTATTATTTTCCTTCCAATCCCGTTTTTAATGGTTATATGGCCGCAAGAAAAGGGGATACCTCAAGCCCCTCTTTACTTTCAGGGCCTAATGCCGCAAATAACTTTCAGGTAATGGTCAATCAAGAGATCTTTACCAATGGAAAACGAGAGATTGCCATACAGATTGCAGATGAAGAATTTAAGGCGCAAGTTTTCCGACTAGAGTCTGTAAGGCGAATCTTAGAATTTGAAGCTTTAAAAAAATTAACCAGATATCGTTATCTACATTTGGAAGAAGAAAACAGTCTCAATAGTTTAAATCTTGTCAAAGAACTAAAAAAAGTATCCAAAGCAAGAGTGAACGAAGGCCTTTCGCCAGGGATTGATGAATCCTTATCAGAATCAGAAGAAATTAGGATTTTTAAAATCTGGAATCAAATCCATAGATTATCGGAAAATGCAAAATCAGAGTTAGAAGTATTACTCGGATTTTCTTTAGAAAAAGAAACCATCCAAATCCAACATTGGATTTTGCCGAAAGACCTACCAAAAGAAAAACTCGATTTAATCCAATTGGCGATGAATATGCGTCCCGAACTTTTGTTATCGGAAAAGGAAATTGAGTTATCCCTTCTTCGTCAAAACGAAGTGAGACGTCAAAAAATTCCAAACGTAACTTTAGGTGGCTTCGCACAGAATGATGGATTCAATGAGAGAGTTGTGGGAGGTTTGGTGAGTTTCCCAATGACTGTTTGGAGAGATTATGAAGGGGAAACCATCATTGCCTCTTCCCAAATTGATAATTCCAAAGAACTGAAAGAATCTGTTTCCAGAAATATCAAACAGGAAGTTTTGTTTGCGCTGACAAACTATCTCACTCTTTCGGAAGAAATCAAACTTTATGATACACAAACAATGGACCGGGCCGAATCAGATTTAAAAAATCTTCAAGAAGCAATCCGATTTGGAAAAATCAAAATCATCGATGCCATCAACCACCAAAGAATTCTTTTACAAACAAAACTAAACTACCTGAACACAAAAACCGAATTCGAATTATCTCAAATTGAACTCGTTCGTGTTCTCGGTCTACCTAGCGACTCATTAGGAGTCAAACCATGAAAAAACAAACAATCATTCTAATAACGTCCATTCTGTTTATTTTTCTCTCTTTCTATTTATGGAAATCTAGAGAGACTCACACCAATTTGGAAAATCAAAAGGAATCCAAAGACATAGTCAAACTACTCGGAGAAAATCGAAAAAACCTCCAGATCGAAACAACAATCATTAGAACAGAACCCATCCAAACCAAAATCGAACTGATTGGTGAAACAGAAGCGGTTCCCGATGCCATCATTGATGTACCAGCAAGGATCTCAGGACGGATTACATCTGTTTATTTTGTGGAAGGGGATTCGATTAAAAAAGGTCAAAGATTAGCAACGATTGATTCTCCTGAACTAGCGAAACTTCGGTCTACCTATTTAGTAGCAAAATCAAAATATATAGCTTCGGAACAAAATCTAAACAGAATCCATTCCCTAGTAAAAATGAATCTTGCCGCCAAACAAGAGCTAATTGATGTTGAATCAAATTTAAAAGTGATTGAATCGGAAAAAAATGCTGCCGAAGAAAATTTACGAGCCAATGGACTTCCCATTGATCATTCGACATCAGGAGTGTATACAGTCTTTGCTCCAAGGGCAGGCCTAGCCCTCTCCAGAAATGCAATTCCAGGTTCTATCGTTTTAGGAAATCAAATCCTAACAACAATCGCAGAACTTTCTTATTTCTGGTTCCAAGCAAAAATTTTTGAAAATGATTTAAAACATCTCTCGGAAGGAGATCGCGGTAAAATCGTTTTGAATGCTTATCCTGATTTAGAATTCGAAGGAGTTTTAGAACATATCGGAGAAAAAGTGGATCCGGAATCTAGAACTGTACATGCCAGAGTTGTTTTTAAAAACAAAAATCGCAAAGCAAAGATTGGATTGTTTGGAAAGGCCCTCCTAACGGTACATGACAGACAAGGAATTCAAATTCCTGAAGAGGCTATCCAATCTTATCAGAATCGAAAGTTTATCTTTATCGAATCTAAACCAAATGAATTCCAATGGAAAGAAATCACAACTGGAAGTGCCGGTGAAGGAAAAGTAGAAGTCCTTTCTGGTCTTGTGGAGGAAGAAAGTATTGTAACTAAGGGAGCTTTTGAACTCAAAGCCATTCTCTTCAAATCAACCTTCGGGGGAGAATGATATGGAATTTTTAACAAAAATTGTCCAAATTTCTCTACAAAATCGATTATTGGTTTTGGTTTTTACAACGTTACTCGTGTTTGGTGGAATTTATTCTTTTGCGCATCTAAAAGTGGATGCAGTCCCAGACATTACCAATGTACAAGTGCAGGTAATCACCACATCCCCTGCTCTATCTACTTTGGAGATTGAACAGTACATCACTTTACCAGTAGAAAGAGCCATCACGGGAATTCCGAATTTAATCGAAGTCCGCTCGGTTTCTCGTTATGGATTTTCTCTAGTCACAGCAGTCTTTTCAGATGGAACTGATTTATGGAAAAGTAGACAACTGGTTAGCGAAAAACTAACGGAAGCCTCAGAAAACATCCCCGCTATTTTTGGAAAACCTGTGATTGGTCCCATCACAACAGGGCTCGGGGAAGTGTTTCAATTTACTTTAGAAAGTGAATTCCATAACCAAATGGAACTCACCACTTATTTGAATTGGTACATCAACCCCGCTCTAAAAACCGTTCCAGGGATTGTGGAAGTGAATAGTTTCGGAGGAAAAACAAAACAATACCAAGTCATAGTTGATCCCTTTAAAACGGCGGCACTTGGTCTCTCATTAAACCAAATCGTAACGGCAGTCCAATCCAATAATCTTTCTACGGGGAGTGGATACATTGAAAGGGCCGGCGAACAATTGATTGTCGGAAGTGATGGATTATTAAAATCAATTTCCGATTTTGAAAAAATCCAAGTGGGGAAAATGGGAGACGGGTTCCCCATTTATTTAAGTAGTGTTGCAAAAATAATTGAAGGACCAAGACTACGAAAAGGTGCCGCCACTGCAGCGGGGAAATCTGAGGTGGTTGGGGCCGTAACACTGATGTTACTCGGTGAAAATTCTTTAGAAGTAACAACGGCCGTAAAAGAAAAAATCACTCAGATCGAAAAAACCCTTCCCACTGGTATGAAGATCAAACCGTATTATGATCGTTCGATCATGGTTAAAAATACATTAAACACAATTGTTTGGAATTTATCGGAAGGTGCCATCCTTGTCATCATCATTCTATTTCTTATGATTGGTGATTTTCGCTCAGGACTTGTCATCGCATCGGTCATTCCCCTTGCCATGTTATTTGCCATCAGTCTTATGTTTTTGCGAGACCTTCCCGCAAACTTGATGTCGATGGGAGCCATTGATTTTGGACTCATCGTGGACGGGGCCGTCATTCTGATAGAAAACTCACATAGGCGACTCGGACAGAAAAGAAAGGAATTAAAAAGAGATCTTACCGACAAAGAACAAAAGGAAACCATTCTATCGGCAACCATCGAAGTCCGTAAAGCCACCATCTACGGAGAAATCATCATTGGAATTGTTTATATTCCCATCCTTACCTTAAGTGGAACGGAAGGAAAGATGTTCATCCCTATGGCAACCACCGTACTTTTTGCGTTACTCGGTGCCTTCTTTTTGACACTCACACTCATTCCTGTTTTAGCATCTTACTTTTTAAAGGGCGGAAATATCGCAGAAGGAGAAACAAAGTTTTTCCAAAAAATTCATAACTGGTATACTCCGAAACTAGACTATTGCCTGAAGGAACCAAAGAAGGTAACCTATTCTACAATTGGTGTCCTTGTTCTTTCGATCCTTTTATTCTTTCGCTTGGGAGGAGAGTTCCTTCCCAAATTAGATGAAGGGAACCTTCTCATCGAAGTCAGTCGGTATCCATCCACAACATTGACAGAATCGGTTTTATCTTCTATGAAAATAGAAAAAACTATTTTAGACGAAATTCCAGAAATCACAGAAGTGGTTTCGAGAACTGGTTCTCCTGAGTTGGCCATTGAACCTATGGGTGTCGAAAAAACAGATTTGTATTTGGATATGAAACCAAGATCAGACTGGAACTTGTCCAAAGAAGAAATTGAATCCAAAATACAAGAGATCATAGAAAGAGTGGCCCCCCATGTCGCCTATGGACTTTCCCAACCCATAGAAATGCGAAACAATGAGATTATGGCCGGAATCCGAGCCGATGTGGGAATCAAAGTATTTGGAGATGATCTAACCAAACTAAAACTGGTAGCAGAAGAGATAACATCTAAAATCAAACATATCCCCGGTGTTGTGGATCTACGCATTGAACAATTGTATGGACTCGAATACCTTCGCATCAAACCAAACAGAGAAAAGTTGGCCAGGTATGACCAGTCCATTGTGGATATCAATCGTGTCACAGAATCCATTTCTTCAGGAGTTCCCGCAGGGATTGTTTATGAAGGAATGAAACGATTTGAAATTGTTGTGAAAACGGAAGTAGAACCAAAACCCGGACCAATCAAAAACATCCCAGTCAGGGTGGGAAAAAACACTTTTGCCCCGTTACACGAGTTAGCGGAAATCCAAATTGAAGATGGGCCAGTACAAATTTACCATCAAAACCAAAACAGGTATGCTTTAGTTCAATTTAACATTCGCGGAAGTGATATGGTAAGCACTGTGAACTTAGTCCAAGATGTTTTGGAAAAAGAAATCAAATTTCCATCCGGGTATCATTATACAACAGGAGGAGAGTTTGAAAAATTTGAATCGGCTACAAAAACACTCTATGTTGTTGTACCAATCACACTTTTGATTATTTTTCTAATCCTCTACTTTGCATTTAACGAGATATCGGCGGCAATCATCATTTTTCTCAATGTTCCCTTTGCCATCACAGGAGGAATCTTTGCTTTGTATCTCAGGAATTTGCCATTTAGTATTTCTGCGGGTGTGGGTTTTATAGCGCTCTTTGGAATTGCTGTCCTGAATGGGCTTGTGCTCATCAGTTTCATTCGAAGTTTGGAACAATCGGGAAAAAGAAAAGAAGAAGCAGTGAAAGAAGCCGCTTTGTCAAGACTTCGCCCGGTTCTCACAACCGCTCTCCTTGCATCCATTGGATTCATTCCCATGGCAATCAGCACATCACCCGGAGCAGAAGTCCAAAGACCTCTTGCCACCGTAGTGATTGGAGGGTTAGTATCAGCCAGTGCCCTTACCCTCTTTGTGCTTCCTCTCGTCTATTTGAAGTTTGCTGCAAAAAAGTTCTCCATACTTTCAAAGGATGCATAATCAGCTTTCTTGTTGTATGCAAGTCCTGGTAATCCGCGATCTTCTGTCCCTGGTCGAGTGAATCCATGAACGGCTCCCGGATGAGAAACAAAACTCACCGGAGCCTTCGCATCCGCAATGGTTTTGACAAATGTATCTACGGAAGCCTTCGGAATAAAAGGATCATCAGCACCGTGATGGACTAAAACTTTAGTTTTGATTTTTTTCACACCCGTTGCCAGATTCTTACTAGCTAAAAAACCGTGAAAAGAAACCACTCCCCCTTTTAAATCAGCACCGTCTAGCGCCAGTTCAATGACTCCACCGCCACCAAAACAATAACCAATCGCTCCAATTTTACTGGAATCTACATTGGGATTGGATTTTAATATTTCAAGAGCCTTATAGATTTTTTTCAAAAGAATCTTGGGATCTCCATTGGCACTCGATAGTTTTCCCGCTTCCACATGGTCTTTTGCAAGAATTCCTTTTCCGTAGATATCCATAACAAAAGCAACATAACCTAAGTCGGCGAGTTGTTTCGCTCTTTGTTTGGGATAATCATTCACTCCCCACCATTCATGGATCACAAGAACACCGGGACGTTTTCCAGTGGCAGAAGAATCGTTAGCGAGAAATCCTTCATAGGTTTTCCCGTCCAATTTGTATTCCACAGCAGTTCCCGAAACTGTAGACTTTACGGGAAATTGTACCGTTGGTACGCTCGCACATTGAATCGCAAATACAAGCGTGAGAATGGAAATGAGTTGTTTCATATGTCTCCTGTTCCGTCAAAAAAACAAGTTCCTTCGACAGAGATCGATTTAGAATTCTAAATCGGAAATCCAAAAAAGAAACCTTAATTTCCCTAGAAAGGAACCAGATTTGTTACAATCAAAAATCAATTACTATGTTCTTTTTTGTCCCCTTCTCTCCAACGGAAGCAAAAAAGGAAACCGATCGGTTCACCTAAAATCATCGTTTCAATTTTTTTTGTTATACGATTTTTTTTAATCGCCTCATATTCATAAAATTCATCTTCTAATCCAAAAGGAATTTATATGATCCAAAGCAACTACTTTCAAACCAACGAAGATCTAAAGGAACACTTTTACGAACTGATTGATTGGAATGAAATCGTTCCTCTCTATGAAAATAATTTTTCTGATTCTAAACTTTATGCGGAGAACAGTAATCCTAGATTAGAATATGCACCATCTAATGTAGATGAGGCGAAATCCTTTTACGAAGAAATCCTAAAATCTTGCGGAGAAATTAGTGGAATGTATGTATCCCAAGTTGCCGCCACAGTGGATGCCAAAGGTCTAAAATTTGATAACGGTAACGTGATCCACCCGCAAGAAATGGTGGATGTCATTAAAATGTACCATGAGGCAGGTCTTGGTCCCGTTGCTTTCAAAAGAAGGTATGGTGGTCTCGGAGCCCCGAGTATCATTAAAGCAATCATTGCGGAGTTAATGTACCGGTCAGATAGTTCCATCACCATTGCCGTGGGAAGTATGGGACTAGCTGCGATCTTAGAAGCCTGTGCTACTGACGAGATGAAAGAAGAATGGATCCCTAAATTAATTTCTGGAAATTACACGGTCACTATGGGACTTTCCGAACCAGACTTTGGATCTGATTTACCGAGTGTAACTACAAAAGCAACTAAGACCAATGATAAGTGGTATTTGAATGGAACCAAAAGATTCCAAACAGTAGCTTGTGGGATCAACGGAAGCCCAGGCATTACACTCACACTCGCAAGAACAGGAACCCAAGAAAGTGGAGCCAGGGGTTTATCTTTTTTTATCGTTGAGAACAAAGATTATGCGGTGCAAGGAATTGAAAAGAAACTAGGAATCAAAGCATCAGCAACTTGTGAAACTGTTTTTGAAAATAGCGAAGGGCATCTTGTAGGAAAAGAGGGATTTGGACTTGTGAAGTATGTGATGGGAATGCTCAATGGTGCTCGTCTCAGTGTCTCTTCCCAAGGCACAGGCATTGTCACAGCGGCTTACGAAGAAGCTCTCAAATATGCAAAAGAAAGAATCCAATTTGGAAAACCGATTTATGAAATTCCAGCAGTACGCCGGATGTTGGATCGGATGGAAAGGGAATTGGCCGCGATGCGTTGCCTTATGGTAGAGGCGGCTTACTCTGTGGATAAATACTATTCGTATGAAGATGGTAGAACTGTTTCTCCAGAAGATTCCAAAACTGGCAAGTTTTGGGAGAAAGTTGCCAACACACTCACACCCATATCCAAATATTACAACTCAGAAATGTGTAATGATTTGGTTTATGACGGATTACAAGTATTAGGTGGAGCAGGATATACAGAAGATTATGATCTCTCCAGACTCTATCGAG
Organism: Leptospira chreensis; assembly: GCF_016919165.1. Classification (GTDB taxonomy): domain Bacteria; phylum Spirochaetota; class Leptospiria; order Leptospirales; family Leptospiraceae; genus Leptospira_A; species Leptospira_A chreensis. Next base: position 277,216 of record NZ_JAFFPS010000071.1, on the reverse strand, counting down.
ATGCAAGGATCACCAATATCTATGATGGAACCACACAAATCCAAGTCAATGCGGCCATTGGTGGAATCACTTCTGGAATGAGTCCTACGGGAACTTTCCGAGCTTACTTAGATCATTTGGCAAAAGGATCTGAATCCAATTCCAAATTATTAGAAATCCGAACCCTGTTTGAATCCATTGTTGAAACTTACAAAGCGATTGGAGACCAACAAACAAAGGAAACCTATAGTTTTGAAGTAGTGGAATCAGCAGCAAGAGTGGTCGTAGGTTATTTGATGGAGAGAGCAAAAAACAAATCCACCAAAAGAAAAGAACTACGAACCCAGTGGTGTAAAGGATTTCATACAGATAGTTTGGCCATCCTTTCGGCAAACAAAATCAAACTTTCCTAAAGATGAAAAAAAAGGGCCCTCAAGAATTTGAGGACCCATAGAAAGGAAAGGGATGAACCTCCCACAATGCGTTAGTGGGAAGTTCTAGATAATTCAGGTTACATGCTGGTAACAGATTTCTCTTCTGGAAGGGATATCTGGAAACTAGGTTGCGGAATCAAAGTCTTTGGTTCCAAATATTTCTTTTTGTTTCCCATTAATTTTCCTGCAAAAGTATCTGGAAAAGAATAAGCAATGATTCGTTTCCAAACAGAAGCGAACTGTTTTACGAAACTTCCCGTGTTGTAGTGTTGACCATACTTAGCGCAGATTTCTTTCAAACGCGGTGCCACTTCACGGTAACGTTTTGCCGGCATACTAGGAAACATATGGTGTTCTATTTGGTGACTCAAGTGACCAGTCATCGTATAGAAAAAGTTACTGCCATCTAAGTTAGAAGAACCTTTGAGTTGTCTCAAGTACCACTCGGCTTTGGTTTCACCAGTGATGTCGTCTACGGAAAAGGATTCTGCATTTTCAGTAAAATGACCACAGAAGATCACCGCATAAGTCCAAAGATTTCGAATCAAATTCGCAATCAGGTTTCCTAAAATGATTTTTGGAAAATTCAAACCAGCAAGAAGTGGAAACAAAAGATAATCTTTTACTAGTTGCAATTCAATCTTCTTAAAGAAGACAGCTTTGTAGTCTTTTAAGGATTTTTTCTTTCTTTGTTTTTTTGGAATTTCCATGTATTCCACTCGAAATCCATGAGCCCCAACTCCCCACTGAAAGTTCATGGCAAGAAGTAAATTAGTGAAAGGTTGCGTTAGGTGGACAGGTTTCCATTTTTGTTCTTCTGTCAAACGTGTAAAATTATAACCATAATCATGGTCTTTGTTCAAAACGTTTGTATATGTATGGTGCATATAATTGTGATAGAACTTCCATTGGTGGGCATCACTCACAATGTCCCATTCAAATGTTCTTGAGTTGAATCTAGGATCGTTCATCCAATCATACTGTCCGTGGAGAACATTATGACCAAGTTCCATATTGTTGATGATTTTGGAAGTAGCAAGTAACAAGGTGCCTGCCACAAAAGAAATTGGTTCAAAACTAAAGTGCAGAAGTCCACGACCAAGGATCTCTGTATACCGATAGGTTTTATAAATAAATCGAATATGGTCTGCGTCTTCTTTTCCGACCTTAGCCATCACTTCATCGCGGAGTGTTTCCACTTCTTTTCCAAAGGCTTCAATTTCTTCTTTGTTTAATTTTTTGCTAATCGTTCTCATCTTTTTTTCCTATGATTATTTCTTCTAATTCTGATTTACAAGTTTTGGTTTCTAAGTTTAAAACCTAAAGTTCCAATTCCAGATTTGATTCGGCCCGAGAGACACAAATTTGAATGTTTTCTTCACCTAACTGCGATACTTCGCCTTTAGATAAATCGGTGACAGAGCCCACTGTTTTTTTGCAAACACAAGTATGGCAAATCCCCATCCGACATCCACTTTGAGGATAAATTCCTTGGTCTTCCAATTCTTCTAAAAGGGAACGTTCCCCTTTCACTTGAATGGTTTTGTGACTGCGAGATAAAAATACATCCACAGTCCCTGTTTTTTTCACTTTCAAAGCAGATTGGCCAGGTAACATAAATAACTCTGACTTCACTTCGTTTCCTTCCAAAAGAGAAAGGGCTTTGGTTTGCATGGGAGCCGGCCCACAAACATAAACAGAATAGGATTTTAAATCTTTCGTATATTTCTGTAAAATTTCCTTGGTTAAAAATCCAGAGTCATAACCTTCTTTAGGAACATCTGAAAAAACATAATGAATCTCTAACCAACCTGTTTGTTTTGCAATCTCTTCTAAGGAAGAACGTAAGATGATATCTTCAAAAGATCGAACAAAGTATAGTAAGGTGGCTTTACCATTGTATTTCAAAGACTGTAGTTGTTTGAGAATGGAATGGATCGGAGTGATTCCACTACCACCCGCTAAAAATAAAAACTTAGATGGTAAAGTTTGGGGAAGCACAAACTCTCCCGAGGCTTCACCCAATTCCAACAAATCACCCTTTTTGATATTTTGATTGATAAAGTTAGATACAAGACCACCTTTCTGGCGTTTTACGGTGATACTTAAATGTTTCTCTCCGGGAACAGAAGACAAAGAATAAAACCTTGTCACTCGCCTTCCCGCAATTTCCACAGTGACCGGAATGTGTTGGCCCGAACGAAACCCTTTCCACAACCAGTTTGGTTTCAAAACCAATGTTTTGGAATCTTCCGTTTCTTCGCGGACTGCCACAACCCGGGCTTTGATTGCCGTTACCGAAAACCGAGGATTGATCTCCCCTAATAGAAAATCCGCCCATTGTTTGGGTTGGAGAGAACTTAGGAATTCCTTGGGTTCATTGTAGATAAAAGGAAATGTTTTCATTTTCGCCTCGTATTTCGCATTTAAGTGAACACTTGTTCACGGAGATATTTAATAGTGTTAACTTACGTCGTTAGCTATGTCAACCCCAAAAGGGAGTTTTAATCCTTGCTTTTCGAAAAAAAGTGAACGACCGTTTACTGAATTCAGCCATGAAACTCAACAAACGATACGCCCAAAAGCTACGCACCCACGACAACCTACTGGAAAGCGCACTGCAACTGATGGGAGAGGAAAAAGGGCTCGGAGACCTAAGCCTCCGCGAAGTGGCAGGAGAGGCAGGAATTGTCCCTGCCGCATTTTACAGACATTTTAAGAATATGGAAGAGCTGGGCCTCACGCTTGTGGATGAATGTGGGGGCCGAATCCAAACCATTGTGGGGGATGCCAGAAACAAAGGCGCCTATAAGTCTGCCTTACAATTGACCATTGGGTTTTTCTTTGATTACGTAGCCAATAACCGCTCTCTGTTTCGGTTCATCGCTCGGGAACGAACGGGGGGAAATCGCAAAATCCGCGAAAAAATCCGAGAGTCCATGAAGGCCATCGCGACAGAACTCGCAAAAGATATGCGCATGCCGAAGATGATTCCTGCAGAGGATATCCAATTTGGTTCCGAATTGATTGTCAGTATTTGTTTTCTTATGGCTTCTGATTTCTTAGATCTTGCTTCCGACGCTCATTCGGAAATGCGAAAACTAAAACTACAAACGATCAAACAAGTTCGATTGGTTTTTATTGGAACGATTCGAGGAAGAAAACGAAGATAAACGAAAAACTAAGGAAACTAAAACAACTTAGCTTTTTTTGTCATTGGAATGGAGAGGAAAAGAAATCATAATATTGAGACCTTCTCCCTTTTTCGAAACAGAAGAGAAAACACCCTTGAGTTGTGAAGTCAAACTACGAATCAGCTCATATCCAAAATGATTTCCCTTTTCAATATTAACAGAGTCTGGCAAACCGTCTCCATCATCCCCAACCGATAAAATGATATTTTCATTCGAACGAGATAAGTGGATGCGAACATCTCCCCCTTTTTCATTGGGGTAGGCATACTTCAAAGCGTTGGTCAATAGTTCATTGAGGATGAGGCCAAGTGGCAGAGTTCGTTTTAGATCCAAACGAATGTCTTCTAACTTCACATCAAAACGAATTTTTGTTGGATTGAGAACAAAGATATCATGAACGCTAAATAACATATCTTCAATCTACTTACGAATATCCATAGACTCCAAATCTTCCGATTGATAAAGGTTTTCATAAACCTTGGACATCGACATGATGCGAGATTGTGCATTCAGAAAGGATTGTTTCGCGACCTCATTTTCAACTTTAAAGGATTCTAAATTCAAAAGTCCGGAAATGATCGCTAGAGTATTTTTCACACGGTGTTGTAGTTCTTTGAGTAGAACATCTTTTTCTTCTACGGACTTTGCCAATCGGCCTTCCATATCCAAAATTTTTGTCACATCTAAGTTGATCCACAAAATGAAACGTTCTCCAGCAATTTCAAACGCTTGGCTAAACACGAGAACTTCATATTGATTTCCGTCAGCGTGTTTCACAGACATCCGTTCCCCAGACATCCTTCCTTTTTCCTGATACACTTTATTGAGTCGTTCCAGTTGTTCCGGATTACTCCAGTCTTTAAACTCTTCTGTTTTTCTGCCGATGACTTTTGATTTTTCTAATTGAAAGACCGTCTCCATAGAGGAATTCACATCCAAATAGGTTCCGTCTTTCAAAGTGGAGATGGCCATGGGGATGGGACTCAGTTGGAAGACCTTAGCATACAAACTTTCCCCATCTTTTGGAGGAACCATCACGGGAGTATTTGGTGTTTCTCGAAAAACAATCACAATACCATTTAAGTTTTTTTCAGCATCTAAAATGGGCGATATAGTTTCTGTAACATGTGTTTCACGACCACTACGAGAAACAATAATCAAATCATTTCTACGTTCTGTATCAATTAATTTGTTAGATGAGTTTAAAAAAGAATAGGATACTCTAGTTCTTGCATCTGCTTGCACTAAATATAAAAAAGAAGTTAGGTCTTTTTCGGTTATGTCAGATTTTTGATAACCCAACATATCTAAGGCTTTATGATTGATTTCTCGAACCAATCCTTCCGGAGAAAGAACAATCACTCCATCACCCATGGCTTCAAAAGTAATACGAAGTTCCTTTTCACGAAATGCCAACGTTTGTTCCGCTTGGTAAAGTTGGAGTGCTGATTGAATCATACATTCCACAATGTCTGGGCTTGAAATTTTAGGAACATACCCGTAATGTTTTACCTTACAAACACGATCTAAGATTTTATTATCAGAATAACCACTGACAAAAAGGATGGGAATCTCGCGATAGGAAAGAATCTTTTCTGCGAGTTGGATTCCATCCATTCCATCAGAAAGATTAATATCCATTAGGATTAAATCAACTCGTTCACCGGATGTGATATGATCGTAAGCATCATTTGAATTGGATACATACTGTACAGAATAACCTTTGTTTTTCAAAAATTCTGATTGTGAGATGGCCAGTATGGCTTCGTCTTCCACAAGTAGAATATGACCTAAACTATGTTTGAGTTCTGTAAGCGGCATGGAGTCTTCTACCGATTTTCATAATTAGCTGGTATAAAAGCAATCGATTAAGATAACAAATTTTTTTGAAAAAAAACCAAACCTGTGCAATAAAAACAAAACGTAAATGTTACAGCATGCATGTATTAGATACTCAGCCTGTCTAATGATTGGGATATTTTGTCGAGTTATTAGCACAAACAAATGTTTGCTGACATAGAATTTACGTAAGAAACCGAACTACATAGTGATTTTTACATCGCTTGTTCTTTTTTCAATCTATGGTGCGTTGGCAAACAGAACCAGTCGAGTTTAAGGAATAGTACCTAACTAATGTTGAAAATGACTTAAGAAAGGGAATCGTTTGTTGGTTCGAAAAATGCCAGGTTCTCTGGCCCTTCATGGATTACAATCCGGCGGATTCGACCTTCGGAAGATTTCACATCGGCTTTCAAACCAGAATAAAACCAACGAGCCACATTCTCAGAAGTAGGGTTGATCCCCTTAAAGTCTGGATGGTCATTGATGAGGAGGTGGTCAATGGAATGGACGAGTTCCATCAGTTTCGTACGTGCCGTTAGAAAATCGTAGGAGATGCCGTCTGGCCGAATGTTGGAATTTCCCTCCAAAAATACCTCTACCTTCCAGGAATGGCCGTGAATCGGCTCATCGGAGCCATCGGCAAAGTACTGGTAGAGGAAATGGGCCGACTCAAACCGACCCTCAATTCGGACATAAAATTTCCCGTTTTCTTGGGTAAACATTCCATTGACGAATAGAGCATAGTCCAATATTTGTATAGTAATTTCCTTCCTGAGGGTTCTTAAGATGACTGAAACAACAAAACCGCGCTTTTTTAAAGAAATGACTGTGGGCGAAGCGATCGCGATCCACCCAGAAGCAGGTCTAGTTTTCTCCAGCTACCATTTAGGTGGATGTTCACACTGCTCCATCAATGAAGTAGAAACTATTGAACAAGTTTGTATGGGTTACGGTGTAGAGGTAGACACTCTCATCGATTCACTGAACAACCTTTTCTCTGAAGAATAGACTAAATTCTCAATTCCCACCGGGTCCGATTTGTGGCCCTCGTGTTTTCTCCACCCCAGTTATGATTCCATAGGTTTACGATGGCAAAACAGTTTGTACGTTTCCAATATAAGAACAAAATCGATTGGGGGCTCGTCACTGAGGAAAACATCCTCCCTCTACAAACTGGAGATAAGTCCACCAAAGATTTGCTAGTCGATCTTCAGAAAAAAAGAATCAAACTAAGTCCTAAATCTCAAAAACTGATTCCTAGAAAGGATGTTACTCTCCTCTCTCCCATCACCGCACCCTGCCAAGTCATTTGCCAAGGTGCTAATTATCATAAACATACTTTGGAATCGGGACTTGATCCTAAATCCAAAACATACAATTTATTTTTTACCAAGTCTGACGTTTCGCTCACCGCTGCCATCGGTAATGTGATCCGTCCCAAACATGTAGAACTTTTAGATTATGAAATTGAATTGGGGATTGTATTTGGTAAGGATATTGATCATACAATAGATGTTCAATCTTATCATCCCAGTGAATACATTGCTGCCCTCTTCATTGCCAATGATATTTCGGCAAGGGACATCCAACTCCCACAATTACAATGGTATAAAGGAAAATCCTACAGAACCTTTTTCCCTGCAGGTCCTATACTCCTTGTTCTCGAACCTGGTGATTATGAACTAATCCATTCTTTGGAGCTGAACCTAAAGGTCAATGGACAGTTAAGACAATCGGCAAAAGCAAATCAAATGGTTTTTCCACCGAAGGAATCGATCGCAGAACTCTCTTTATTTACTCAAATTCGAGTCGGTGATGTTTTGTTAACCGGAACACCCGCAGGATGTGCTCTCAAAGCTCCCGGAAAATTAAAACAAATCTTTGCGAGTTTTCTCCCTGAACATAAAAAATGGGAACTATTTATCAAAGGACAAAAACAACGGACTGAGTATTTACAACCAGGAGATTTGATCCAAGCAACAATACGCACGCCGGACGGAAAGATGGACTTAGGAGAACAAGTTCTTCAAGTGAAACAAGGCTAAATTCATTGGACAACCTAACGTATAGTATACCCGGTCTTCTTTTCCCTGCGATCTCTTTACTGATGCTTGCTTATACCAACCGATTTTTTGGACTTGCCAAACTTTCGAGACAACTTTTATCAGAATATGAAAAATCGAAATCGGAAGTTTTAGAAAAACAAATCCACAACCTACGGTTTCGTATTTCTCTCATTTTATATTCTCAAAGTGCCGGAATCTTTAGTTTGATTTTATGTACCTGCTCCATGGGTATGATTCCCTTTTATAACATAGTCGCTTGGGTTTTATTTGCTTCATCACTTTTGTTTATGGTGATCTCTCTGGTATTGGCCCTCATTGAAATCCATTTATCTGTAATTGCCTTAGACATAGAAAGAAATTCAATATTGAATTCCGTATCAAAATGAAAACTTAAATCTAAAAAAATTATCTATGCTAACTATGAATCCAAATAGGAATCGCAATCCTAAATTCGAATGACTATCTTTCCAAAATGAGATCCCGATCGTAAGTATCTTATTGCATCTGCTGATTCTTCTAATGTAAAAACTTTATCAACAACCGGCCGTAAACCAGAAACTTCGATGGCTTGGTTCATTTCGACAAATGCCTTTCTTCCCCCGACAACAAGGCCTTGGATTTTCAAATTGTTCATCACTGCCGGTAGTAAATTTAATTCTCCCGATTTACCTGCAAGGATTCCAATCAAATGAATGACACCAAACGGACGACAGGCGGCAATGGATTGTTCCAAAGTTCCGGCCCCACCCACTTCGATGATATGATCGGCTCCCACTTTTTCTGTGATCCGACGGACCTCCTTTCCCCATTCCGGTGTTTCCTTATAATTGACTAAATAATCGGCACCTAATTCTTTTCCTCGTTCCAATTTTTCACCACTGGATGATGTGAGAATCACTTTGGCAGAGGCAAGTTTAGCAAATTGCAAAGCAAAAATCGAAACCCCACCTGTTCCCTGTACTACGACAAATTCACCAGGCTTTAAATTGCTGAATTGAAAAAGACCAGACCAAGCAGTGAGTGCTGCACAAGGTAAGGTTGCGGCTTCTTCATAAGATAAATGGGAAGGAATTCGGACAAGGCCTGTCTCTGGCACTAAAGCTAACTCCCGCAAGGTTCCTGGAAGTGGGCCACCAATCGTATGACGCATTTCTGCATGGGTTGCTTCTTTTGCGATCCACTTGGGAGCAAAAGTCAGAAGCACCCTATCTCCCACTTTCCATTCCGTCACCTCAGATCCAATACCAACCACTTCGCCGGCCCCATCACTACAAGGAACAAGGGGAAGTGGGAATTTAGGATTGTACTTTCCTTCGACAACTAAAGAGTCTCGATAGTTTAAGGAAGCGGCTCGCAAACGAACCAAAACGTCGGTAGGGCCTGGACTTGTAGGTTCAGGAACATTGGTAATTTCTAAATGATCTAAACCGAATTGCTGGATCTGTGCTTGTTTCATAGATTTCCCTGATTGACCTTATGCACCAAAATATAACAATAATTAAATGTAATTATTTACTAAGAACGATTTCGCCTTTGTCGTTCAATGGAAAAAAAGGATTGTATGCTAATTCAAATATATGGCCATCCGGGTCTTTAAAATAAGCACTATACCCACCCCAAAAAACTTTTTGTGGTTCTTTGAGAATCACTGCCCCTAAGGCCCGCACTTTGCCAATTACCGCATCCACTTCGGCTTCACTACCAAGGTTTTGGGCCAAAGTAATTCCAGAAAACTCTTGGCGTTTTTGAAAAGGGATGCCAATGTCTTTTGCCAAATCTTCTTCGCCAAACAAACCAAAGACGACAGCACCTATTTGAAAAAAAGCGACACTATCATTACTCTCCTGTGACCTTTTCCAACCGAGACCTTTCTCATAAAAGTCGATAGAACGTTTTAGATCGGAAACACCTAAGGTAATTAAATTGATTCGTGGATGCATAAACGAACTCCATTTGTTAAAATATGAACTTTATAGAAATAAAAAAGATGATAGCGGAAATCGGATTCACAAAACGGATGTTTCATGGTAGATGGAGCCATTGGGTGGCGGGTGGTTAACCCCACCCAGTCTAAATAGGGCGGGGACATGTACCTAAATACTCACCTGGAAAGAATTACTTCTTTCCAAGACCTGTAGTTTTTGCACCAACGAGGATTGACATGTTTCCTGATGGGTGTTTGTTTTCGCGCATCAACTGATGGCACTCACCAGTTTGTTCGAAACTGTATGTTTCTGCCAAAACTGGATCGACTTTTTTATCGATCACGAGCTGGTTCAAATCACGACAGTTGTCGTCGTTTGCGAAGTGTGAACCTTGCAGACGTTTTTGTCTCATCCACAGATAACGAAGGTCCGCTGTTGCATTGAAACCAGTAGTTCCCGCACAAATCACAACCATACCACCTGTTTCACAAACAAATACGGAAGTAGGAAGTGTCGTTTCACCTGGATGTTCAAATACGATTTGTGGGTTTTTACCTTTTCCAGCAATGTCCCAAATCGCTTTTCCAAATTCACGGGCTTGTTTGGTCCACTCAACAAATGCTTCTGGTTTATTGATATCGGAAGTGAGTCCACCCCAATGTTTGAACTTGTTACGGTTGATCACGCCAGCCGCACCTAAGTTTTTACAAAAATCAATTTTGTCATCAGAAGAAACAACAGCGATTGGAATTCCACCAGCTGCTTTTACAATTTGGATTGCCATGGCACCAAGTCCACCAGCTCCACCCCAAATTAAAGCAACATCCCCAGGTTTTACATCATTTGGTTTCCAATGGTGTAACATTCTGTAGGCGGTCGCAGCCACTAACATATAAGCTGCAGAAGCTTCCCATGTTAGGTGTTGAGGGCGAGGAAGACATTGGTGGTCTTGCACTTTGCAGAATTGTGCAAAGGAACCCCAGTTGGATTCATATCCCCAAATGATTTGGGAAGGCGCATACATTGGATCTTTTCCAGAAAGAACCCATGGATCTTTTGGATCCCACATAGCGCAATGGACAACAACCTCGTCACCCACTTTCACATTTTTAACTTCAGCTCCAACTTTGTAGACAATACCGGATGCATCAGATCCACCGATGTGGAATTTTTCTGGTTCGCCTTTTTTATTACGAGCCGCGATCACATCTACCGGATACCCAAGGGCTGCCCAAACGTTATTATAGTTAACTCCAGCAGCCATAGTGGCTACGAGAACTTCGTTCGGACCGATCTCCGGAACATCAATGACTTCTGATTGGAAAGAAGTTTTCGGTTCGCCGTAACGTTCCGGGCGAATGACCTGCGCGTGCATTTTTTTGGGCACAACTCCAATAGGTGGAAGTTCCCCTACTGGTACGATTTCTACGTTGCTCATAGATTACCTTTTACGAATAAAATTTATAGAGTTTCTTAGAACGTTTTAAAAAAGGCATCAGTTGTCAATCGCTTCCCCACTCCATAGAAAAGGCAAATGTCCATGCCGATTGATAGAGCCTGTAATCACGATCCCTTTGTAATGGGTATCTATAGGCGAGACTCAGATTATACTTCTCCGAAAAATTCCAGGAAAACCCGGCACTGGCTTCTGTAAAATAAGAGGGATTGGCTTTATCTTTTTCTTTGGAATAATCCACGCCGTTATACGGATTGCGATACAAGATCCCTGTAAAAAGAGAAATTTCTGGCATCAAATAATACGTCACATAAGCGGAAACAAGGGTCGTTTTTTTGAATTCATATTCTGGTTCTGGTGGGGAAGCCGATGGTTTTCGGAAATAAAATGGAATCCCATCGTTGTCTTGTAAGTTGTTTGGTTGTGGTCTCGAAAGTGGATTTAATCCTCCAATTTTTGTGACAAAGGACCACTTCTCATACAAATATCCAAGTTTGATAAACCCCGAACCCGTATAATAATTTCCACCAGTAAACCGATCCGTATCGGGGCCACTCGGAAAACCAACCGAACCTTCGATTACAAAAAAGTACGGTTTGTCCAAATCGAAGAACGGTTGGTATTTAAAACCAAGATAAGTTTTTCCAATTCTTGCGGCATCTTCTCTTCCCCTCTGTTGGTAGTAATTCCAAGGAACTGAAGCGTTGAGAGCAAACCGACCATCAAAAAAATTCATCTCCGCAAAGGCCGTGGTTGTGAAGAGGTGACTATTCTCCCGAGTGGATTGGTAATAATCTTGGGTCATTACCAAATAGTTCGTTGGTTTCTCTCGTTTTCCAGTAAAGGGATCCACAAATCTAGCTGTTGCGTTGGGACTATCCGACGAACCAGTGTGATGCGAATATAAAGAAATATTCCAAAACAATACAAATAATAATGAGAATGAAAAAGTTAGTTTTCGCTGTGTTGCTATGTTTATCATTTGTTTCATCGTTCCACTCCGGGAAAACAACCAGGGAAACTAAAAACAATATCTTCTGCTTGGAGGTTTTGTTGGAGGATATTGTATAAACCGAGATTGGAAACTTTGGATATAATCACAGGGCCTGCAACCAAAGACAATTGTTCTAAAAATCGAACGGGAGATCCTGCCACGGTCCGATCTTGAAAAAGTGATGATAGAGAGATTAGAATTTCTATATTACCACTTCGCCCCAGTTTCACCGGGATTTTACATTTAGGAGTGATCAATTTATTTCCTTGCGGAAGTAAAATGGTGACATCCTTTCCTCCCACATCCATTCGGATATAAATTTCTTCCCAACTTACATTCGCGACCGCCACCACACCCAGAGGCATGTTCGCAAGCCTAGTGTTAGAATAAAGAAAACTCGCTCCCGTTTCCATTGTACTATTGTATTGAGTGATGTTGGACACAGTTCCTGCAGATAAAAACGCATAGGTTTTACCATACAAATCATCCGCTGGCAAATCGAGGGGTACCGTATAGGGAGTATGTGTTTTTGCCGTTGCAGTAGAACTTCTCTCCGAACTAGTGGCCGAGACACCTAATACTTGGTTTGGTGGATTGATTCGATACGTTCCCAATTCCCAATTGATATAAGAACTACTTTGAATTGTGATATTGTAAGTAGGCCCATTGCTTGTCAGACTAAATTGGTTTAGGTTATCATCCGCCTGGTCATCATAGGAGCGAAGGTTCGTTCCGACGGTAACCAATTGGGTATTATTGAAAAATATGAGGTTCTGAAGGATGACAAGTTTTTCCTCTTCACTATTCCCCACCGAACCAAAAGTACAGTGAGAAAAAAGAAACCCAATGATAAAGATGAAAATTTGTTTAGAGTGCAATCGATTCATCAAAAGGGGCTCGCAAACTTCGGATTGGTTAAGAATTCATCATCCGTAAGGGCCAAAAGAAAATTAACCATATCGTCTCTTTGTGAATTCGTAATTGTAAAGGGTTTAATCAGGGTAGAATCTTTTAGAGTATGGGCTTGCCCACCGGAACGATAGTGTTCCACCACTTGTGTGAGCGCATCTCTCGCGCAGTCTATTTTGGTTTTCCCAGTACCGGCCGGTTTGTCTGGATTATTCGCATCCGCACACATAAAGATCCCATCATGCATATAAGGATAAGTCACTCCTATGTTACGCAAAGAAGGCGCCCGGAATTTTCCTGTATCGGATGCCAAACCTGTTAAATCAAATAACCCTCGTTTGTTGCTTGGAACACCGGCGTAGTATGCATCATCATGGATTCCATTACTATGATAAAAGAACTCTTCCCTGGCTCCGCCATGAAAGGATGTGTCCGTAAAATTAAATCCACCATGGCAATGAAAACATTCTGCAACTTCACCATTAAATAAATTCAAACCACGAATTTCGGAAGCCGTGAGTGCTGATTTGTTATTTCTATAATTGTATTGATCAAACTTAGAATTTCCAGAAATCATAGATCTTTGAAAACTCGCGAGTGCAAACCGGACATTTTGTTCGTTAATTCCAGAATTCCCAAAAGCTTTTTCAAACATAGGTGGATAAATGGAGTTAGATGTTAATTCATTTAAAAAATTATTGTTCTGCAAACCCAATTCAATTGGTGTTTCTCCAAACATAGGAGCACGTGCCTGAATTTCCAAACTTGTCATTTTGGGATTACTCCAAGTAAGTCTTGGCATATAAGCAACATTGGATAGATGTTGGGCATTTCTTGGATGGGGTTGGCTTGTGATCCCACGAGGAAAATCTTTTCCATCGGCAAAGGCCAAAGATTGAAAATGACAACCGCTACAGGCCATCGTTCCATTCCCTGACAATTTCTTCTCATAAAACAAATGCCGACCCAGTTCCACCTTTGCCTTGGACATAGGATTGTCGGAAGGAACATTTGGTGTAGGAAAACCCGGAGGTAAATCCCAAACCCAATCAGAAGCACTGGCCAAAATTCCAAGAGCTGCGAGTAACAGGCCTTGATTTTTTTCTTCTTTCTGGAACGGGAGAACGTTACAGCCAAAAAACAAACAGAGAAGAGCAAACAAATAAAAATAAGACTTCATAAATATATTCCTATAAAACTTGGTCGGCCGATAAAAGAACCGACCAAGTGAAAACAAATTATTTGAGGCTAAACACTCGTTGGGTGATCGAACTATCTACTACCCCACTTGTATTCAACCCAAACGCTTGAACTAAGGTAGTGCAAGGAGCAGGCCCCCCCATCATCGGTAGTGGCATACAAGATGCGGTAGCGCCTGGATTATGACCGTTAATGAGTTGGTCTATATTAAAGGAAACTTTTTGATTTGTAGAGTTAAATTGACCTGTCAGTTGAATCGAAGCTCTATACTTTGCTGTACAGTTTCCATAATTAGGTGCACCAGAACAACCGGTAGAACCTAAATGCAAACTTGTCCAGTTTGTTCCCGAATCTAAACTAAATTCAATTTTTGCATGTTTGTAACCGCCTGTCCAAGACCAATACATTGCCCCATTGTTTAAAGGTGCTGCTTGGTTAGTTCGATCCAGATGATTCAAAGTTTCGGGAACGCCAACAGAAAACTGAACACCAGTATAACTTCCCGCCGGTGCAGTACCGGTTACTTTTGTATTTGTATCCGTTGTCTGTGTGGTTTCTAAATCCACAAGGGCAACTCCATTGGACTGCCAAACATTGTCTGTAGACAAAGTAACATCTACAGTGGTTCCATCCGCTTTCACAAGTTTCACTTCAGAGATATACAATCGGAAGTCACGAAACTGAACCGTTCGACTATCCGCAGTAATATTGGAACCGGTAACCAAAGCCTGTCCGTTGGCAAGAGCTTCAAAATTAAGATTTACAGTTTGCGGAACTGCAAGGGCCAAAAGTGCTAATGTTTGATTGTCATCTGATTTGGAATTCGGATCACAAGATACGAAACCAAAAACCAAAGTGGAAATAAAAAATAATTTAAATATGTTCATAAATACCTAATATTCTAAAATACTATTGCTTTTTTGAATTGATAGAAGTTGCAAAACAACTATCAATATCTATTGCTGTAGAGAAAAGAACCTAGATACGAGGTGGTCGGAGTAAAGTGGGAATTCTTCCATCCTCAAGAGTGGAGGGAGACTCAGTCATTGTATAAAAAATTATAGAGGGAGTTACAAAACCAAAAGTTAAATTTGGTCTATCCATAGTTTGGTGGTGGGACCGTAAAGAGAGTGCATCCTTTTTTTTCTTTTTGCAGGAACAAAGGTGGGTCTCACCATCTTTTGCATCATGGCAACTCGGTTTGAGGGCTAACTCTTTTGTTGTTTGGTGGTCATCTACGTGAGCCGAAGAAAGAGAACCGGCTTTGCCTTCAGAAAAGAGTTTATCTTCCGCATTCCCATGTTTTTCCTTTTTGGATCCATGGTTGCAATGGCAGATTTTGGAATTGGACTCCAGGCAATACCCAAGAAGCCCACTCCCTAAAAAGAGGAATTGGGTGCAAAGGAATAAGGCCAGACTACCGGCAATCCACCGTTTGCAGAGCATCTACCCCATGGTTGGCCACCCAACCCAAAAATCGAGCCAATTTTTGGACAAATTTGGTGTCCCCCCTCCTGCCCTTTGAAAACATGGTCTTGGAACCAATGCAAACGAGCTAGAGGCCATCAGATGAAACGCACGGAACTAGAACGCAGGGAACGAGAACTGCGAAAAGCAGAAAAGAAAAAGATCCAACCTGGCGAAAAAGAAGCCATGAGCGTGGGCGATTATATCGACACTCTTTTTGGAATGTTTCGTTATGATTCGGATGAGATTTTTAATGCATCCGATGATGAAAACATTTTAGAAATTCTGGAAAACATGAAAATGGAACACCCAGAAAAACAGTGGGATGTCATCATCCGCAAGGCTGTAAACAAAACCAAAGTAGAACAAAAAGAAAAGGCTTACGACTCCCTTCGAATCCTAGCAGGAATCCCTGCCGTCACCGCTTAATTCCTTTTTTTTCTAAAACAAACCGATTTACACAGGAAGGTCTTCGTCCTATAGTTGTGACCTTCCTGTATGAAACAGATATTCACCTTCATTCTGTTATGTCTCTTTCATACAAACCTATTCGCTACCCCAAAACCTTGTCCTAACACAAACCCAATTCCACTTTCTGTTGCTGATGGAACCACTTATGATCTTTCCGATCATCTAGTTTATTTCACAGCAAGCCCGGCCATCCATTCTATATCCGAAGTAAGAGACCAGTTCCAAACATCGGCTCTGCAAAAATCGGGTGGAGTGATTCCCAATTTCGGAAACACAGACAAACAATACTGGTTTTGTTTTACCATTCAAAATGACGAAAGCAAACAAAAACGAATCGTCACTTTTATCAAGTACCCACTACTCGATGATGTAAAATTTTTCGCATTACGAGAATCAGGTGAAATTTCAGAAAACCAACAAGGTAGAAGATTCCCATTTCAAAATAGAGACAGGGATTACCGAGGTTTTAGTTTTGCAACCGATTTGTTACCCCAAGAAACGGTGACTTATTATGTAGGTGTCAAAACAGATAGTTCCATGTCGGTTCCGCTTATGGTGGCGGAAGAGAAAAATTTTTATACCTTTGTTTCTTTAGACACTCTACTCCAAGGTATATTTTTCGGAATCGTTGGGGTAATGAGTATATACAATCTTTTTGTATACTTTATGGTGCGAGACAAAGCATACATTTTTTATGTTTTGTATTTACTGATCTCTGCCGTTTCCTTTCAATTTTCTCTCCAAGGATTATTGCCCGTTTTATTTTTTCCTAACTCACCTGAGTTCGTATACAACTCTCACAACCTTCTCTATTTTTTATTTTTACTCACTTGTTTCCCGATGAGTATCACCTTTATGAATCTCAAGGAAAATGCTCCCCTCATTCGCAAATGGTTTTTGGGGCTCATGGTCGTATCAATAGTGAGTATTTGTCTCCTTCCTTTTTTGTCTTACCGGTTTATGAACCAAGCGGGGGATATTTTTTCGTTTTTACTCGCATTCTTTGCTTTGTTTGTTTCTTATTACGTTGCTTTTATCAAAAAATTTCCACCGGCACGATTCTATTTTTATGGATACTTTATGGTGATCGTGGGAGGACTTGCCACCGTTCTCAAATACATGGGATTTTTCCCGGTCAATGCTTTCACAGAAAATTCATTCCAAGTTGGGATGGCAATCGAAGTACTGCTTATGGCTTTTGGACTGGGAGATAGAATCTCCGTGGTCCGCAAAGAAAAGGACAAAATCCAATTCAAAGCGGAGATCAACAAACAAAAGTTAATCGCTTATGGAAAAGAACTCAAATTAGCCCAAAAGTTGCAAGAATCCACCCTTCCCCAAATCCTGCCAAAATTTCCAGGACTTGTTATCAAAACAGGATATTTTCCAGCCTCTTTGGTAGGTGGTGATTTTTACGATATCACCGTTTATGGGAAACACCAGATATGTTGTTTGATTGCCGATGTGACAGGTCATGGAGTTCCGGCCGCCATTGAAGCTGCCATGTTAAAGATTGCATATATGCAGACCTTGGCGTTTGCCAACAAACCAGGAAAGGTTTTAGAAAGTATCAATGTATCCCTTGCCGGAAATTATAAAAATCAATTTTTGACCGCTAGTGCCATTTTTATCGATTTGGAACTCAAACAATTAAGGGTAGCAAATGCCGGACACCCCGCCTTATACAAGTTCAATGAAAATTCCACGGCAATCGAAGTGATCCGGCCCAAAGGAAAACTCATCGGATATTCCAAAGAAGTACAATACCCAGAAGAAATTCACAAACTATCTCCCGGTGATAAAATTTTGTTATTTACCGATGGGATTTGGGATTTGTGGGAAAATGGAGACTCTGGGGAAGAAGAGTTACTGGGATGGTTGTTAGCAAGAAAAGCTGAGTCGGTGGAATCGTTGTATGGTGGGATTGATGAACACATTCGCCTACGGAACAAAGAAGGTCCCGCAGACGATGATATAACATTTATTCTATTCGAAATTAGCTAATATGCGGACTAAACGTCCGCATAAATTGCCGCATTCAATAGTCTGGAAATATTATCCAAGTTACGAGAAATATCTCTGTAAAGAAGGGCTGGCATCAAATTGTCTTTTTTCTGATACTTTTTCTTCTTCACTTTAGAATCATTCTTTTTCACGGAACGAATCATTTGGAAACGATACTCACGACTTTGGCTACGAATCTGTGGGTTACCCAGGATATCAAAAGTTTCACTTTGTTCCAAGTTCACAAGTAGGATGTCGTAATGGTGTTTGAGTAAATCCATTTGGTCTTTTACAGAATTAGCAAAAGATTTATCCAAGGAAACTTTTTGACGGTGCGACTTTCTCATCTTTCTTGCAATCGATGCAAAGTTATCACCCATCTCTTCCACAGCTTTGACTCTTTCCATAATTCCCAAAACATCTTTCGCATAGTTACCAGTAATACCGGTCTCTTGGATTTGGTTTAGGTAGGTAAGGACTTCAGAGCGAACTTGATCCAACTCTTCTTCTTTTTTCAATACCTGTAGGACACGAGTGGCATCGTAAGGTTGTAATAAGATTTGTTCTGTCAAACGAAGGAAGTCGTATGTATCACGAATGATTTTTTTCGTGAACTCAACCAGCTCCACCATAGCAAGTTCTGTGGTTTTGACTGCCCCAGCTTGTAAAAGTCGAATGGAATCTTTGTCTTTTCCTGTTTTAGAAGCAAGTCCATCCACAATAGCACTCACCACTTTGGTGATTGTATTCACAAACCAAATGAGAATGAGAGTGTTTGTGATGTTAAACATCGTGTGGAAAAGAGAGATATGGAATCTTGTAGATTCTTTATCTGTGAGTGGATCCCCAGGAATCAAATCATCCACAATTCCTGTGAAAAATTTGAAGAACAGTAAGGCCCATACCACCCCGAACACATTGAATAGTGTGTGGGCGAGAGCTGCCTTTTTGGCATTTCGATTCCCCGGAATGGCAGCAAGGTTTGCCGTAATCGTAGTTCCAATGTTTTCACCAAGGATCATACCATAAGCGGCATCAATCGGTATATAACCGGAGAAGGCTAGTGTGATGGTGATGGTTGTGGAAGCAGAAGAAGATTGGATGACAATGGTTAACAAGGCTCCAATCAAAACGAATAACAATATGGTGTTGAATCCCATATTTGTGTATTGCTGCAAAAATAGAAAACTATCTGGATCCTTTGCACTATCGGGAACAGATGATTTTAAATAATCCAAACCCAAAAACAAAAATCCAAAACCAATTAGGAAACTTCCCCAACCAGACCTACTTTCTTTTCTTGAGAAATTTAAGATCACACCTGCGGCAACTGCTGGTAAGGCGAATGATGCAATGTTGAACTTAAAACCTAAAAAAGATACAATCCATGCAGTGATGGTGGTTCCAATATTGGCCCCCATGATGACACCGATGGCTTGGGCGAGTGAAATTAAACCAGCATTTACAAATCCAACCACAAGAACGGTGGTGGCCGAGCTGGATTGTATTGTAGATGTAATAAAAAGTCCGCTAAAAACAGCAGACACTCTATTTCTCGTCATAGACGAAAGAAAGGAACGAAGCCTATCTCCCGCCACGCGTTGTAAGGACTCACTTAGTAATTTCATCCCATAGATGAAAATCCCGAGTCCGCCTAAAACCTGAATGAGTAGTGACCAATTCATAGATGTAATATTTCCAAGGTTTAATTTCTTTGATTACAATTTGGTACCAACCTTTTATTCGGTTGCAGTATTTTTTTCCGTTGGTACTTTGTAACCAATATGTCAAAAACCATCAGCAAAGGAATGGTTGTAGGATTTTCCTATCACCTAAAGAACGCCCAGGGAGAAACTCTGGACCAATCAGACGAACCGTTATTATACCTCCACGGCTGGCAAAATATCATTCCCGGTTTGGAAAAAGAACTAGAAGGATTAGTGAACGGAGATTCTAAAAATGTAACTGTACCACCTGAAGATGGTTATGGGACATATAACGAAGCTCTGATTTTTCAAGTTCCCAAAACGGAACTTCCGGAAGAAGCCGAGTTAGAAGTGGGAATGGAATTTCAAACGGACACTCCCGAAGGTAGAATGGTTCTATACCTGCAAGAAGTTCGGGACACCGAGGTCATTCTGAACGGCAATCACCCGTTAGCTGGAGAAACTCTCCACTTTGCGGTGACAATTAAGTCCATTCGCGAAGCCACAGAAGAAGAATTACAACATGGTCACGTGCACGGTCCAGGCGGACACCACCACCACTAAAGTTTTCTTTTTTCGATATTTTCCCTCTGGGTCTTCTTTCAGATTGCTTTTTTTAGAAAGGGTAATTAGACTGACAGAAGATTCAGAGTATTGTTGATTTTCACCGCCGAAGTAGTCCTTTCAAGCTTGCACGCTGGTAGCTTTCCCAAGTTTTTCCCTGCATTTTTCTGGAGTTCTTACCCAAAATCCCTTCCCAGGGTCCCGACGATTGTAAATCTAGAATTCCCGAGTCAACTTTAACAAACAGGACAAAAACTATGTCAGTAAACATTTATGTTGGCAACCTTTCTTACGATATGACTGAAGGTAAACTCAGTGAACTTTTTGGAGCTCACGGAGCAGTAACTTCTGCAAAAATCATCACTGACCAGTATTCTGGCCGTTCTAAAGGTTTCGGATTCATCGAAATGAAAGATGGAAAAGAAGCTGATAACGCAATTAAAGAACTTAACGGAAAGAACATTCTTAACCGTGAGATGAAAGTAAACATCGCAAAACCTAAAACTAACAACTGGAGATAATCTAGTTTGTCATAAATCCGTCGCTTAACTTCGGTTTCAGCGACGGATTTTTTTTGCCTTTTTAGTTTTTCCATTCCTAGCCAAATCACTTCTAGTGATTTACAGATAAATTTCAATCTAACCCAACCTCTAAAACTACAAAACCACCTTGTATTTTGCTTTCATTTTCTCTATCTGTTCCTCTGGGATTTGGTGTACATTCTTTCCGCCATGTCGGTTTTCGACAGTGACCACAAAAAATAAATATCCAAATTCTTTCGCTAAACGTTCGTAAGGTTCTAATTCCCAATCCAAAGTAAAGGTATTGTCTACAATGACAAAAGGGACTCCCTCTTCGAGAGCCTGTTTTGTTTTTGATTCGCATTCTCTATAGGCTAAATGGTTTTTTTTATAATCAAAAATATAATCACCCGATTCATTTTCAAAATAGGAATCAATGGAGAAGACCGGTGCACCGTTCGATAGAGAAATCGTTTTTGCTAAGGTAGTTTTTCCAGAACCGGGTATCCCTCTTAAGGCAAGGAGTGTTTTTTGTGAATCGATAGAGATTGGATTGGTTTCAGGGCCTTGCGAGTTCTTTGGTTCCATTTTCCAAACCCTAATTCTTTTTCCTCACCTGGGAAGAGAAAAATCTCGCAAGGAATGGTTCCTTATGAAAGAATAGAGCAGAAACAAGGAGATCGTTGTGTCATACGAAGCTTATAAACTCATCCATATTTTCGGAATGTATCTGTTATTCTTATCCCTTGGAGGAATCACACTCTACACCATCAACGGTGGAAAAAAATCGGAAAACAAATTCAAAACTGTGGCTGCGATCACTCATGGTCTGGCCCTCGTCCTCATCATCGTTGCCGGATTTGGACTCATGAAATTTCGCGGGATCTCTCATTCCGCTCTACCAGTTTGGGTGATTTTAAAAATCGTCATCTGGCTTGCGTTTGGTGGACTTCTTGCGATGGCATCCAAAAAAGAAAAATTTGCTAAAATCCTTTGGTTTGTTTTTCCTCTTTTGGGTCTTTTTGCAGCCTATCTCGCTTTCTACCAACCGTTCTAGTTTTTTAGTGAATACAATCCTCCCGTAGATTCTGAAACGGGAGGCTGTCGACATTTTCCTTCCTAGCTTTTTCTTTTTCGTTTCCCAAATGTAAGGCCAGTCTACATAAAGAAGACAATTGATTTCAATTGTTTCTAGGGGGGATTATGAAAACAAGAATCGAAACCGATTCTATGGGTGAAATTGCAGTGGACGCTTCTCGTTATTGGGGTGCACAAACCGAACGATCTCTCCACCACTTCCACATTGGTACGGACCGATTCCCAAGGGAAATGATTCGTGCTCTAGGGATCTTAAAAAAATCAGCAGCACTGACCAACAAGGAATTAGAAATCCTCTCTGCAGCAAAAACAGAACTCATTGTGAAGGCGGCTGAAGAAGTTATTGTTGGAACTTTGGATGATCACTTCCCTCTTGCGATATGGCAAACCGGATCCGGAACCCAAACCAATATGAATGTGAATGAAGTCATATCCAACAGAGCCATTGAAATGGCCGGTGGTGTTCTCGGTTCTAAAAAACCCATCCATCCCAATGATGATGTCAACAAAGCCCAAAGTTCCAATGATACCTTTCCCACTGCCATGCACATTGCCTGTGCCGAAAGTTTGGTGCATAAATTAATTCCCGCCTTACAAACGCTTCATGACACTTTAGATCAAAAAACAAAAACTTTTGCAAACATCATAAAAATCGGTCGTACGCATTTGCAAGATGCCACCCCACTCACACTGGGTCAGGAATTTTCTGGGTATGTACAACAACTTAAATATTCAATCGAAAGAGTCGAACGAGCGTTACCTTCTGTATACCGATTGGCACTGGGTGGAACCGCTGTCGGAACGGGGCTCAACACACATCCCGAATTTGCAGTAAAGGCCGCAGAAGCGATTGCCAAAGAAACAAAACTCCCCTTTGTCACTGCGGAAAACAAATTTGAAGCGCTCGCCGCACATGATTCTCTTGTGGAAGTGAGTGGAATTTTGAAAACCATCGCTTGTTCTCTGATGAAGATCGCAAACGATATTCGCTGGTTGGCTTCGGGACCAAGGTGTGGAATTGGAGAGATTTCCATTCCTGAAAATGAACCAGGCTCTTCCATTATGCCGGGGAAAGTCAATCCCACACAATCCGAAGCCATGACGATGGTGGCCGCGCAAGTGATTGGAAATGATGTGGCAGTCAATGTAGGTGGATCTTCTGGAAACTTTGAGCTGAATGTATTCAAACCCCTGATTATCTTTAATGTTCTAAATTCCATACGATTGTTAGCTGATGCGACACTTTCGTTTGAAGAACATTGTGCACGCGGAATTGAACCAAATCTGGAAACCATAGACCACAACCTGAAAAATTCACTGATGCTTGTGACTGCTCTCAACCCATACATTGGGTATGATAACGCTGCAAAAATTGCAAAAACGGCCCACAAACAAAATTCCACCTTGAAAGAAGCAGGGATTCAATTGGGACTACTCACGGCAGAGCAGTTTGACCAGTGGGTGAAACCAGAAGAAATGGTTTCATCTAAAGAATAACATAATTTTCATAAAAATAAGGATAAACACATATTAACATATATACATCAGAATATTCTAATTATAAAACATTATATCGATTAATATTTCATCGATATAATGTTTGACTTTTTTGTAAAATATTTTTTATTTGCCTTTGTCTAGCTCATATAGAGACGGGGGACCCAAAATTTGGGGCGTACCGCAATTGCGGAGGATATCTCTCAATCCTAGCCCGACAGCTAACCTCGGAGACTTTGAGGGAAGGTAACACCTTCCACAAACTATTTTTGTAAGGAAGGTGGCTCATGAAGTCCTCACTATTCTATACCCTGGCGGTAGCGTTTTTTTTCAGCGCACTCGCTTTCGTTTTTTACCTCGGCAAGTTACAGTTTCCAGAGAGTCACGGCTTAAACCCTTTGAGCCTGGAAATCAACTTTTCTCACTTTTTAGTTGGTTTCTTTGCCCACCTAAAGTCTCCCTTCGGACGATTGTTACTTCAAATCCTACTGATTCTCGTTACGTGTAAAATTTTCTCTTTTTTATTTTCGTTAATCCGTATTCCAAGCGTGATCGGAGAAATCACTGGAGGTTTGGTGTTAGGCCCTTCTTTACTGGGTATGTTTGCACCAGAATTTTCTGAAATGATATTCCCAGCATCTTCCATGGGTTCTTTGAAATTACTCAGCCAAGTAGGTTTGATTTTTTTCATGTTCCTTATCGGACTTGAAACGGATTGGAAAAATCTACATGGAAGCCTACATACTGCTGTCGTCATTAGTCATGTATCGATTATGTTTCCATTTTTATTGGGTGTGATTACTTCCTTATACTTATTTGAAACATTAGCACCAAAAAAAGTTTCATTTCTATCATTCAGTCTTTTCCTCGGCATCTCTATGTCGATCACCGCATTTCCGGTGCTCGCACGAATCATTCAGGAAAAAAAGTTGAATACAGAAAGGTCGGGAGTTCTCGCAATCACTTGTGCCGCTGCAGATGATGTGACTGCATGGTTGATTTTGGCTTTGATTTTAGGACTTACCTCTTCCGACTCAATGTCTGGAGTTTTACTCTGTTTTTTTGGAGTGGTTCTTTTTCTCTATTTCGCCTTCAAATATGTAAGGACAAGATTTGCGAGTAGTCTTTCGAAATTAGAAAATATAGATTTTCTTCCCAATTACATAGTATTTTTCCTTTTTATTTGGCTCACTTTCTCGTCCTTATTCACTGAATCGATGGGAATTCACTCATTGTTTGGAGCATTTATCGCTGGTTCTACGATACCAGCAAACCATAAAATTAGAAAAATCATAATTAACAAATTCCAGGATGTAAGTGTAATCTTTCTTCTTCCTTTATTTTTTGCATACTCAGGTCTAAAAACACAGATAGGGCTTTTATCCGATCCAAATTTATTTTTGATTTGTTTATTGATTCTTTTTGTCGCCATTTTAGGAAAGTTAGGTGGCAGTACCATTTCAGCAAGGTTTCTAGGCGAATCTTGGAAAGATTCTCTCATCATCGGTATTCTTATGAATACACGAGGTTTGATGGAACTCATTGTTTTGAACATCGGATTAGAAATGGGAATCATCGGGCCGGAGTTATTCACCATTATGGTCATTATGGCATTGGTTACGACTGCTATGAGCGGCCCGGCCATCAATTTGGTTCAGAAATTTTTTAAAAAGAAGAATACTCCTGATCCAACCCCTACTTTAGAAAATTCGGAACAAGGTGTTAGTTCAAAAATTTTAATCGCTTTTGCAAGACCACAAACGGGAATTGATTTGGTAAAACTTTGTTATAAAATTTTTCCAAACGCAAAATTCAGAACCTTCCATGTAAATCAAAACTATAATTTCGATATCGAACAATCACAGTATGAAATGTCCATACTCTTCGAAAACATAAAGTTTATTTCTGCGAATGAAGGAATTCCTGTCGACTTTCAATTTTCTTCTTCAGAAAACTTTGAAACTGCTTTATGGGAACAGTTAAACGAATACAAACCAGATATTTTAATATTAGGATCACCTAATGTAGAATCTTGGAAAGAGATTTATAAAGGCACAATTAAAAAGATTATTAAATCTTCATCCTGTTCAGTAGCAGTATTCATAAACAAAGGAATAGGATCGCTAAATAGGGTTTTTGTAAAATCAGATTCCGAAGATGCCGTTTCCATCATCAATGGTTTGGGAGGAGATCCAAGTCTATTTCGATCCTGGAAAGATGGAGACCATTTTGATCCAAACCATCATATATTTGTTAAAGATTGGACAGAGAAAGACTTCGAGTTTATGAAAAAGAACTATTTGATCTTGGGCAGAAAACGAACTTAAAGTTTTTTAGATTTTTTCAAGTATGTCTTAGTTTTCTTAAGCGAAATCTAAGGCATACGGCCCAAGGGAATTAATCAATTCCAATCACTTGTTAGTTGACCTGTCCATCCAAGAACATTCTCCATTCAGTTTTGTTTACTTGGCAAAGTTTTGATCGTATTTCGAATCCGATCCCAATAGTTTTGGCGCCAACCTTCTTCTACTTCTGGAATCAATGCCTTCGGAACACCGCGGTGTGTTAAAATTAACTCCGTCCCACCTTCCGTGGTTTCTTTGAATGTAAACGTAGCCATGGAAAAAATGCCTTCTGGAAAATCATTTCTTCTCCATGCTTGCACAATTCGTTTCAAAGGTGCAAGATCTACAATGATACCAGATACCTTTCCCGACATGGTGGAAAAGTTACCACCGATGTGTTTACTGATCATAGCAGTTTCCCCTGTGAGGGCAGTGACTTTCTTCGAATCTGCGATAAACTCGTAGATTGTCTTTGGAGAAGCCTTGAATTTTACTTTTTGTTGAATCGTTTTACACATCTTGAATTACCTTCTAAGAAGTTCAAATTCCCACTCTGCATTTTCATTACAGTTATATTGGTATTTGATGCAACTAAAACAGTTGATTCAATGAAATCAATTTTCAATTAACTATTAGGAAAAAATCATTTCCTTTCTCAAAAATTTGGAATAGGAAATCCCGAGATTTAACCATTTGAAATTTATTGACAGACGAAAAATGGACTGATAATGTCGATTTGTCATGAAATTATTGATTCCTTTTCTAGTTTTGTTTTTATCCTGCAAACCAGCTAACCTCAATAATACTGGTGATCCTTTTTCCGATGCTTATTTATCACAGGCTCTTGTACTATGCGCTTTAGGGAAAGGATTCTGTGATCAATGTTCTAGAGTTTCTAACTATGTATCCTTTGTGGATGAGATCAGTTCCGGTTCCGTAGTTGGTTTCAAAGCAGTTCTGGATTCTGATGCGAACTCCTATGTCATCGGTCAGACCAACCAAGTGTTGTCCGGGGCTGATGGGATTATATCTTTTCAAGGAACCGTTGGTAATTCCCAAAATTTGATTGTTTCCAAAAAGAATCCTCAAGGGGGAAAAGAATGGATTAAATACTTGGGACGTAAATCGGATCGACCATTGAGTCTCCTTCATACAAAAAATGGGGGTATTTATTTTTTTGCCAACACCTCAACTTCCTTACCAAACGCCAAACAAACATTTGTTGGAACGCCAGACACAGATCGAAATACAATAGTAGGTAAATTTACTCCCGATGGAAACCTGGAATGGTTCACATACTTAAATAACGGAAGTACTGCAACAACCGATCTATATGTTGTGGATTTTATGGAAACAGATGACCAATCGGGTATTCTACTTTTTGGAATTGCGGATTCCGCGCTTTCTAATCCAGGCACCATACTCACAGCAGCACCTTCTAATAATGACTGGTTCCTTTTGAAAATGTCTTATTCTGGGGAGGCAATCCAAACAAGATATTATCAAGTTCCGACTCCTTTGACTAATTTTATACCGAGAAAATTTGTATCCATTCCCAATAACGGTGGTTACTATTTACAAGGTTTTGTGACAGCTACCTTTAGTTTGTATGCCAATGGAATGAACGCCTATACAGGATCTGGCACTAACTCTCTGATCGTTAAACTTGCATCCAATTTAAATTATGAGTGGCATCGATATTTTGGTGCCATTGGTGGAAATCCAGAGGATACTCCATTTTTCCCAATGGTTACATTTTTTGATTCTTCTCTTGTCTTTAGCAATAATTATAATGTTGGTGTCGGAACTCTTGGGCTCTCCCACCCTGAAACGACCCCAACGAATTATGCAAGTTTATTCTATTTTGTAAGTGCAACTGGTGTTCTTAATTATTCGAGTTTTACTTTTGGACCAGGTGACGTGGGAAAAACTTATGATTTAGCCAAAAGGAATGAAACCGAATTAATTGCGTTTAATGGAAATGGTGACGGAGCCAGCTCGAAAGCTGACTTGGTGAAGCTAAATTCAACTAACTTTACTAAGTTGGCATCCCAACCTAGACCAGGCAATATTATGACTTCTGGATGCCTGGTCTGTGGAAAAGTTTTTGCATCGGTTTATTCCGCTTCTGATGTGGAAGGTGCGATCATTCCTTTTGGACCGGGAGTTGGAGGAACCAATGTTTTCAACTCTTACCAAAGTGTATTCACTCCGCCTTTTTGATTTTCGATTGAATGTTTTTAATTCAGCATCTGGAAAAAATCGTTTCCTTTGTCGTCCACAACAATGAAGGCCGGAAAGTTTTCCACTTCAATCGACCAAATGGCTTCCATACCGAGCTCAGGAAAGTCGAGGACTTCTACCTTCTTGATGTTTTCTTTAGCAAGTAAGGCTGCAGGTCCACCAATGGAGCCAAGATAGAATCCACCATTCTTCTTACAACTGTCCGTTACCACTTTGGAACGATTCCCTTTAGCAAGAGATATCATGGAGTAGCCTTTCTCTTGGAAAAGAGGAACGTAACTATCCATTCGCCCTGCAGTTGTTGGACCAAACGATCCCGATGGCATTCCTTCTGGAGTTTTGGCAGGACCAGCATAATACACAGGATGGTTTTTGAAATAATCAGGCAGAGGTTCACCCTTATCTAATTTTTCTTTGAGTTTGGCATGAGCAATGTCACGAGCCACAACCAACCTTCCCGACAACATAACACGTGTTTTGACAGGATATTTATTTAAGATCCCAAGAATCTCATTCATGGGTTGGTTTAAATTGATATGAACCGTTTCACTACCCGCATCCGATTCCTCTACTGTAGGTAAAAAACGAGCTGGGTCATATTCGAGTTGTTCTAAGTAGATTCCGTCTTTGGTGATTTTGGCTTTGATATTACGATCGGCACTACAGCTGACCCCAAGTCCGACAGGGCAAGAAGCGCCATGTCTTGGCAAACGAATGATTCGAAAATCATGAGCTAAATACTTTCCACCAAACTGAGCTCCAATTCCTGATTTTTGTGCAGCCAGTAACATCTTCTCTTCGAGTTCGATATCACGGAAGGCAGTTCCTTCTTTAGTTCCTTTCGTTGGTAAATGATCCAAATAACCTGCGGATGCGAGTTTGACTGTTTTTAAATTGGCTTCTGCAGAAGTACCACCAATAACTACCGCTATGTGGTACGGAGGGCAAGCAGAAGTTCCAAGATTTGCTACTTTTTCTGAAATGAATTTTTCAAGGGATGCGGGATTCAGAAGGGCTTTGGTTTCTTGATAAAGGTAAGTTTTGTTGGCTGATCCACCCCCCTTTGCCATAAATAGAAAACTATATTTTTGACCTGGTGTGGCATAAATATCCACCTGAGCAGGTAAGTTGGAACCGGAGTTGGTTTCTTCATACATAGAAAGAGGAACCACTTGCGAATAACGTAAGTTACGCTCAACGTATGTGTTATAAATTCCTTTGGAAAGGGCTTCGGCATCGTCCCCACCGGTGATCACATACTCTCCCTTTTTTCCCATAACAATTCCCGTTCCTGTGTCTTGACAAGAAGGCAGTTGTTTGTCCGCGGCAATGACAGCATTTTTGAGAAGAGCCATCGCCACAAATCGATCATTTTGAGTGGCTTCCGGATCATCTAAAATCTTACGAACTTTTTCTAAGTGGCCGGGGCGGAGATAAAAAGCAATGTCTTCCATGGCTTTTTGTGCAAGAAAGGTTAAACCTTCCGGTTCTATTTTTAAAATTTCTTTATCCCCGAATGGGACAGTGCTTACAAAATCTTTGGTTAACAATTTGTAAGGAGTTGTATCTTCCCCGAGTGGGAAGGGATCGGAATAAAAGAATTCTGGCATGGAAACCTCTAAACTATCCTTCTATCTTTAGGGAATTCTCTTTCCAGTAAATGAATTTTTACCGGGACTTTGAGAAACACTAACGGACAAAGCAGGAAGCCAAACGGGAAAATTCGTTTTCCTTTTTCTAAAATCAGTCTATAACAAAGGAAAATGAAACAGAGCCTCATTTACATTTTATTTTTTTCTTTCTCTTCTCTGTTATTTGCAGAAGAGACGGGGACAGTCACGCCGGAACCTGAGGAAAAAAATAAATCCGCTAAATTCAGCTTACTCTTAAAAAGACAAACCTACCAATATCTGCCTTATGAATACACCGCTCTCACTGATAAAAATGAAGCACTGGTTCCCACTCGTTCTAGTTCCGCCTTAAAGGAAAACGGAAAGGTTCTCATTCCTTTTGTATTCAGTTATGAAAATTTAGCGAAGGGTTTTAAATTAGAACTCTCGTACTTTGAAATTGAAATTGTCAATGCAAACACTCTCCTCTACCAACAAACAGCACAAGGGCCAAACATTTCTCGGTATTACCTTTCCCCTATGGCTCGTTCGGAGTTTGAATTCAATGCCTACAAAACTTTCACCCCCTCTCGTGATTGGAATCTTTATTTAGGAGGAGGGCTTCGTAACATCAATCGTTACCTATATGGAAATTATCTAGGGCAAGGAACTTTTAAAGAATACTTTTTTACCTATGGACCACAAGCCTCTCTGCAAAGTATTTACCAACTCACCGGAGACATTGCCTTTCACCTAACATTGGATGTATTTTATACGCAAGGCACTCGGTTTTTCAAACAACCAAACCTAACGGAAGATAGGTTTCAGTATTCTTTATCCACCGCCGGTACAGGGGGGAATCTTTCGTGGATACGAATTTGATGGTTCCCTCTCCTACTCTTTCCATCCCCATATGAAGTTCTTTATCGGTTACAATATGATCGTTTCCAAATTCTCTTATTTACATTATAATGAAATTCAACTCAGTCGCAGTACAGAGAATTTAGGTTCTGCAAGTCCCTCTATCACTGGGGCCTGGGAAATAAACCTCCCCAAAAAATCCGAACACTTTGACACTCTGCGAGGGATTTATCTGGGGATGATGGTGAGTTTTTAAGGAAAGTTTTAAGGGACAAAAGTTAGGTTTTCAATGCATTCTAAGGTCAATGGAATTTCAATTCCTTACTTGACTTAGAAACCAAAGAAAGATAAGATTTTCGAACTATGAAATACACCGTTTCCATCGATATCAACAAACCACTCAATTTTGTGATCCAAACATTTGATGATCCGGAAAATTTGAAACGATGGATGGTGGGATTACAATCCTTTGAACCCATATCAGGAACCCCAGGACAACCCGGTGCTAAATCCAAACTGACTTTCGATATGAACGGACGCAAAATGGAAATGGTAGAAACCATTACCGTTCGTAATCTACCTAAAGAATTTTCTGGGACTTATGAAGTGGGAGGCATTTGGAATTTGGTACAAAACCAATTTGAGGCTCTGTCCCCGAGTCTCACTCGTTATACTTCCGTTCAAGAATTTCGACTGAAAGCACCGATGAAATGGTTTTCCCTATTGTTACAACCTATGTTTCGAAAACAGTCCCTCCAACATATGCAAAACTTCAAACAGTTTACCGAGTCACTTTGATCCCTTCCTATTTTTCTCATAAAGGGAAATCCAATCCTTAGGACTCATTTTCGTAACTAACTCCCCAATCAATTTCCAGGGAATCTCTTCTATCTTTTTAAACCGGATGCAACTTTTTCCCATATCCAATTTGGTTTTAGAATGTTTGGGATACTCCGTTTGAAACCATTTCAAAAGTTTGAGATCGGCATAAATTCCCATATGATACAGAGCCAGACCGTTCTTCTGAGAAGCGATGTGTAGAAAGGGAAGTGCCAGTTCTGGAGTCACATGATAACCTGCTGGGTATGTTTTTTTGGGAACCACATAACCAATCATCTTGTATTGGATGGTTTCGAGGACAGTGTTTGGCATGGTAGGTGAGTTTACCAGATTTTCAAAGAGATACAGTAGAAAAATCAAACTTAGAACCTATTTATTGAAAAATTGATTCCAGGTTCCAATCCCTTGCGCCAGCGATTGCAGTGGAAATCCTTCGTTAAAAATAAGTAGAATTTGGATTTAAATCAAAACCCACGAAGGATTGGAGCGGAAAGCGCGGTCGGTAATGAAAAAAATGGAGATTCGCATAACCAGTCCGAGGCGCCCCCACTAAAAAAACCAATAATCAATTGTATTTACAAAACAGGAAGTGGGTATAAAAAAACCCACCAAAAGGGTGGGTTTCATTTAGAGAAAAATCTCTAGTTTAAAAAGCGAACTTTCTTATTTAGAAACTACTTGGAAAGTCACTCGGCGATTGATCGCGTCTTTTTCATCAAAACCAGAAATTGGTTTAGAAGAACCAGAAGCTTTTGTCACCAATTTGTCCGCAGGAATTCCTTGTTTTACAAGAGCATCTTTCACAGCGTCAGAACGAATTTGTGAGTAGTATCCGTTTCCTTTTTTAGCACCTTCTGCTTCTTCTGGACCGGAAGCGTCTGCGTGACCAGTCACTTCAAGAGCGTAACCTTCAGGAAGTTTTGCAATTGCATCTTTGATGTAAGAAACATTGTCTTTTGCCCAAGTTTTGAAATCTTCTGCTTGGATGTCCGCTTGTTTGTAGCTAAAACCTCTGCGACGAACGCCGTCTGGATAGCGGTAGTCTTTGAGTGCTACATTGATTTCGTCCAAAAGAGCTGCATTGAGATCTCTGGAAGAGACAGTGGATGTTGTTCCCGTAGTGGACGTTGTGTCTTTGGGAGTTTCTTTTTCTTCAGAAGACGAACAATTCGTTAATGAAAGCGAAAGACCTGCGAGGAGGATGAGGCTTAAAAAAAATCCTTTTTTCATCAGTTGACCTACCTTAATGTTTCCATAGTTTAGTTCTTTTCATTAGATAACAACCGAAAATGCAAATATTTCTAACCGTTTCCGAAGATTATGACCAAAGTCGCCTGGATGTCTTTCTAAAAGACAATGCTGGAGACGATCTCAGCCGTTCTACCGTTCAAAAGTGGATTGATTCGGGATTTGTGACCAACAAAACCAAAGAACAACTCGCCCATAAAAACGGGTATAAGGTGACTCTTGGTGAAGAGTATGTCGTGAATGTGATCGCAAGACCCCCTTCCCGGCTCGAACCCATCGCTATGGACATTCCTGTCCTTTATGACGAAGACGAATTTATGGTTATCCATAAGAAAGCGGGGATTGCTTGCCACAGTGGACCGGGTGATGACCAACCTTCTCTCGTCAATGGATTGTTACACCAGTTCCAAAACCTATCAGCCACAGGCGGTGAACGTCGTCCAGGAATTGTGCACAGGTTAGACAAACCCACTGAGGGAGTTCTTATCATTGCTAAAACGGATCGCGCTCACGCGGCTCTTTCCAAACTTTTCCAAGACCGGCTCGTGGATAAAACTTATTATGCTTGGGTGCTCCAAGCTCCTGTGGAAGCGGAAGGTACGGTGAACTTACCGATTGGCCGTCATCCCGTAGAACGAGTGAAGATGTGTGTCAGAGAAGATGGACGAATGGCCATCACTCATTACAAAACGGAAAAAATTGTCCAAACACAAACCGGTCGTAAATTTAGTTTGATGAAACTGGGTTTGGAAACCGGTCGTACCCACCAAATCCGTGTTCATATGGCGAAGATGGGTTGTCCTGTTGTGGGGGATACTTTGTATTCTCGTTCGGCAAAAGATTACACGCAATATGGGCTCCTTCTTTTTGCCAAACGATTGGAATTTCCTCATCCTTTCATTCCCGACAAACGGATCTTAGTGGAGTTGGAATTTCCAGAAAGGTTCAAAACCTTCGAAAGGAAATGCCCTAGTTACTAATCGATAGATTTTTTGTAGATATAGATGAAATGGCGTAACCTAAAACCGATTTTAATTTTGTTGGTGCTTTTTGGCACCTTTCATTTGTTTTACGATGCGATTTATGAAAATCATATGGGTGAGGGAACCCATAGTGATATTTTTTATCCCTATTTGTTTGCTCGGGATTTTTGGGTCGGGGGATGGGCCGGGGTTCGCGGATGGAATGTCCCCCCTTGCTCTTATCTTTTCCCCGAGATGATCCTCGCGGTATTCCTGTATCCAGTTTTAAAGTCTGTGTACTGGTTCCACTGGGCCTTTGGATTTTTGTCTTTTGTGATGCCTTTTTATTTGGCAAAAGCCCTTGGTCTGAAAAATAACAAAGCCTATTTGTTTTCTTTGGGATTTTTGGCGATTGCCGGAGTGATGCCGAATAGCCTCGGTCAGTTTTTTCTGCCGGCCTTCCATGCCATGACCTTTCTGTTTGCGGCCTACACAATGTACGAAATCCATCGCTGGGATTCTAAAAATCGAACCCAAGGATTACGATTCCTAATCATGATCTCCCTGGTTTGGGTCTCGGAATATTGGTATTTTGTCAACATTGCCCCTTTTCTTCTGGTGTATGCGATCGTTCGTTTGCGAAAACAATCGATCTACCCTATTGGTTTGGTGGTTCTTGGATTTGGTTTGGGGAAGATTTGGCAAAAGGGAATTCAATCTTTGGGGATTGGAATTTTTACCTCGAAAGAACTTCCGACCATGGACCGAATCCGTGTGGCAAGGGATTTGATTTCTAAAGATCCGAATTCTTGGATCCATGGTGTGATCGAATCCATCACCAAACATCCGATATTTGCCGATTGGTTTTATTGGTATTTGGTTCTTTGTATCATCTACATTTTGTTTTTATTCCTACGTCTTGAATTGAAAAAACAGTTTTTAGATTTGGTTTTCCTTCTCTCTCCCTTTCTTTCGGTGATTGCCTTATTTATCTTTCAAATAGAACCTAACTTTCGCTATTTGTTCTTTTTGCCGTTTTGTATTTTCTTTCTTATCTTTCGGTTGGTTTCGATGTTGCCACTCGTTCGATCGGTCGCCACCTTAGTTTTGTTTCTCGGGCTCGTTTTCTTTTATAATGAGAAGTATCCCCTTCTCGCCAAGTCGATCCAAGAG
The DNA here is from genome assembly GCF_016919165.1 of Leptospira chreensis. Classification (GTDB taxonomy): domain Bacteria; phylum Spirochaetota; class Leptospiria; order Leptospirales; family Leptospiraceae; genus Leptospira_A; species Leptospira_A chreensis. Next base: position 242,606 of record NZ_JAFFPS010000071.1, on the reverse strand, counting down.
GGTGAGGCAAAAAGGGCACACAGGTTAGAATGCCTTTCCGAATTTGATCCGAAGGTTCCTGGGGCCGCCACCTATTGGCCGATCAAATACACTTATGCGTTTTCGGACAAAAATTGGACCCTCGTTCCTTTCACAAAAGAAGGGATCTATTACCCTTGGATTTCCAATCGAACTTGGGACAAGGGCCTTGGTGACAAACCATTCACAAGCTTTTCATGGGGAATCACCGAGACCAAAGAATATTTGGATCTTTGGAAGGGAACACGGTTAGTCAAAGAATGTGAGGGTTGGTTTTTTTATAGGCGGTAGTCCCGCTTACAAAAAGGGACCCGGGATTTGGATTGATTCATTTTTCATTTTTAGAACTTTAGGATACGTTATGATAGAAATTCTTTCCGACCCATCGGTATGGCTTGCGCTTTTGACTTTGACTGCTTTGGAAATTGTCCTAGGCATTGACAATATCATCTTTATCTCCATCCTCTCCTCTCGTTTGCCAAAAACAAAACAAAAGTCTGCCCGCCAAATCGGACTTATGCTCGCCATGGTGACAAGAATCCTTTTACTCTTTTCTCTTTCTCTCATCATGAAACTCACGGCTCCGGTTTTTACCATTATCAACCATGCCATCAGTGGTCGTGACATCATTCTGATTTTGGGAGGACTCTTTCTCATTGCTAAGTCCACCACAGAAATCCATCACAAATTAGAAGGAGAACCAGAGTTAGAAGAAGGATCGGGAAAACGAATTTCTTTTACCAAAGTCATCATCCAAATTATGATTTTGGACATTGTGTTCTCTTTGGATTCCGTCATCACTGCTGTGGGAATGACAGACCAGTTAGGTGTGATGATTACCGCTGTGGTTTTGTCTGTAGGTTTTATGTTGTTATCGAGTGGAAGTATTTCCGATTTCGTAGACCAACACCCCACAATCAAAATCTTAGCCTTAAGTTTTTTGATTTTGATTGGTGTGGCCCTTCTCGGAGAAGGTTTGGAATTACACATTCCTAAAGGTTACATTTACTTTGCGATGTGTTTTTCTGTGATTGTTGAATTCTTAAATTTAAAACTTCGTTCCAAAAAATAACCAATTAGCGATAAGGAAAATTACATGAAACGAAAAGAGTTTTTACAAAAAACAGCTTTATCTTATAGCCTTCTCCATTTGCCACTGCGTGCGGAAGGACCAGCCAAAGAAGAAACAAAATCGGAAACATCTAGCGAATCCCCTTGGGAAGATGCAGAGGATCTCTCCGACCTTCGTGAACTCCTCGTTAAGTTACAAGCAGATCCTGAGGAATTTAAACTTTCCGGTACCTGGAGCCCCGGCAAGGTGTTTGCCCACTGCGCGCAAAGTATCGAATATTCGTTAAAAGGATATCCAGAAATGAAATCCTCTATCTTTCGAGGATCTGTAGGTAAGGTTGCCTTTTCTATTTTTGCTTTTAAAAACAAAATGAATCATGGATTGGAAGAACCCATTCCTGGTGCCGAAGACATCGCCAATACTACGGAAATCAAAGCGGGGATCAAAAGACTCATCCAAGCCATTGATGATTTTTCCAAAGCCAAAGAATCTAGTTTAAGACCTCATTTTGCTTATGGAGAACTCACTAAAGGAGAATATGATGTAGCCCATAGCCTCCACATCAGAAACCATATGGAACGAGTGTTAGGGTAAAATAAATTCGATTTGTTGGCAGAGGTCCTCTGCCTTGTACATCTTGGAAAGGTAAGCCGAGACAATAGTTTCCAGCCCCTCTTCTTCTAAAAATTTATCTCCACCAGAAAGAGGGGCATCCGAACTAATTAAAATGATGGGGATCTTTTGGTTTTGGTGGCGGCGACCTTCCCATTCATGAATGAGTGAGATTCCATTCATTCCCGGCATTTGTAAATCGGTAATGACAAGGGTAGGTGTGATTCGGGATAAGTGAGACAAAGCTTCTTCCCCATTTCCTGCTTCAATCACGATCCACTGATTTCTTCGCATAACTTCCGCTAAATCTGATCTAAAGTTTCCGGAGTCATCCACAAGGAGTACAGACTTTGTACTTTTCGATAGAGAGATTTCAAAGGAAGATCCAACGCCGAGTACAGATTTGATTCGTAGTTTTCCAAAATGGGCTTCGAGGATATTCATACAGAGTTGTAAACCAAGTCCTGTTCCGCGTTCCCCAGCAGTTCCCGGCATACTTTTGATATTCTCTTCCCCGGTGAGTTTGTGGATTTGTTCTTCGCTCATTCCGAGTCCTCGGTCCCGAATCTCCACTGATAACCATTTCCCTTTGTAAGAAACGCCAATCCAAACTTCCGAATTGAGATAGGAATATTTGATGGAATTGGTGAGGATATTTTTAAAAACTTCTCCAATCAAAGTTCTGTCGGCGATGATTTCGGCTTGGATGGGAGTGTCTTTTTGGATGCGGATTCCTTTGAGAGTGGCGAGCGGTTCCACTGACTCAATGATTTCATTCAAAAGATCATTCACGGAAAATCGTGTTTGGATGAGTTTGGTTCCAAAGGCATCAAACCGACTGACATCCAAAAGTTGTTCCAACATCCGAAGAGACTGGGTCACACCTGTTTTACAAATTTCCAAAAATTTCTTTTTTTCCACTTCTGTGGATTCATTAAAACTAAAGTCGATTACATCTAAAATTTGATTTACGCTGTTTAGCGGCGAACGTAAGTCATGCGAAATGAGAGAGACAAAGTTTGCCTTCCAACGATTGGCTTTTTCCAATTCCAAAGTACGGGCTTTGACTTTTTTTTCTAGAGCTTCTTTTCTTTTGTATAATTCTTTAGATAAGGATTCGGAACGTTTATAAACACGAACAAGTCCAAAGGTAACGCCGATGGTTTGTGGTAAAATAAACAAATACAAAGAGACAAGTCCCAAAGGTCTATATCCAAAACTGGGATGGGAGATCAAAAATAAATCAATGAACCCACCAATAATTGCCAAAAGCAAACTGAAGAAATACAACCGGCTTTCTTTTCTTTGAAAGTACAAGGCGAGAGAAACGGAAAAAAGACCCAGAATTACAAAGGTTGCTGAAAGAAATTCAAAATAAAAAGAAATTTCGGCAAGATGAGATACGGGAGTGAACATTGCCACAAGAAGAAACGTGAGGGCATAAAGTTTTAAAAATATCAACATCCGCTTGAAAAAACGCAGTTGAGTCATATTCAGAAGAATGTAAGCTCCAAAGTACATAACCAAAACAAATCCGATCCGAGAAAACCGAAATAAGGTAACACAATAATCATCCGAAAAAAGATTAAATAGAATTCTTGTTTCGATGAGAGTAGAAGTTAGAATGAGAATTCCCAAATAAACAAATGCCATTCGCAGTGCATTTCGTTCTGAGCGATTGATAAAATAAACTAATGCATGATAGATGGAAAGAAGTAACATAAAAACCATCAGTATCCAAGAAACTGTAAAATTTACGTTCCAGATATTGATGATGTTTTGTATTTTTCCAAAGCGAATGATCCCATGAATGCCGGCATACTTATGTGAAAAGTTGGATATATGAATGACCAAATCTAATTTTTGAGAAAGAGTTTTGAGTGGGATAATTTTTATATGAAAAGAAGGTTTGTAGTTCTTTTCTGTTTTTGAGATGGTTCCATTTTCAGCAACCAACTCACCATTCACATACATTTTATAAGCGCTATGAAGTACAGGAACCAAAAGAGCTAAATTTTGATTCTCCACAGGAGGATCTGGCAAAATAACTGTTAGGCGGTATGTTGCAAATCCAAAACTGGGGTATACTTCTCCATCTTCATTTTCTTGAGAGAACCAAGGAACTCCCACTTTTAGATAAGATTTGTTTTCGGGAGATTCCAGTTTTGGATCCAAAAACTCATTCCAATAAAATTCCCATTTCCCAGTGAAGTTTATGGTTTCCCCTGAAAGATCAGCGGACCTTGCATCTAAAACACCATCTTTTGCCAGTAAGGTTGGGTAGGCGTCAAACCGGCAGGAGGTGGTGCCCAAAAGGATGAAGATCAAAATTAAGGGATAACTACAAAAAATAAGTAAGTCCCAGAAAGATTTTTGGATGGATGAGAAGAATGCGCTGAGAATCATGAGGCTGTGGAATCCGTTAAAATTGCCATCTTAGAAGACCATTCCGTTGTCACAGAAGGAATCATATCTATCCTAAAATCCAATCCTTTCTTTTCTCTTGCCGGAGAATTTCGAACTGCTGCCGATTTGTTTCATTTTTTAGAATCAAGTCCAGTTAACCTTTTGGTTTTGGACATCGACTTACCGGATCGAAATGGCATCGATGTTTTGCGTGAAATTAAAGAAAAACACCAACCCACAAAAGTCATTATCTTTTCCTTACATGGAAGCCGGGTTTATGTAGAAGATGCTCTCAAAGCCAAAGCCGATGGATATATGTTAAAGTCAGATCCTATCTCCAAACTTCCCGAAGTCATTGAACTTGTGATGAAAGGTGGATCCTTTGTTTCCGACGGAGTGAGTAAAGTACAACTTCCCTTCTCTGCATTCCAAATGGAAATTTTGAACTTACTTGTACAGGGTTTGTCTCAAAACGAAGTGGCGGACCGAATCCAAAAATCGAGAAAAACTGTGGAATACCATCTCAACCAAATGCGTACCAAATTTTCTTGTAAGAACAACAACGAACTCATTTCCAAGTACGAAAAAGAAATACAAAAATAGCAGTTTCGTGATTTCCTATTCGTTTGTTTCGACTATGCTAGAAGTATGAAACAAATCTATTTACTTCGCCATGCCAAATCAGAATGGGATGAACCTTATGATTCTGATTTGGAACGGTCCCTTTCCCGGCGTGGGAAAGAACAATCCAAAGCCTTACGGGAATACTTAAAAGAAAGTCGTTTTGAATTTGACCAATGTTTGGTTTCCCCAGCCGAGCGGACGCAAAAAACCTACGCCTCTCTTCGCAAAGAAATCCTTCGTTTCCCAAAACCAGACTTACGGGAAGCCATCTACGATGCCGACAAAGAAGACCTCCTCTTTTTATTACATGGTCTCTCTCCCAGTGTTCGCTCTGTCTGCCTTGTGGGCCACAATCCTGGGTTGGAAGAACTCGGATCCGCCTTACTTTTTGGGGAAACCTCTCCCACAAAATTTCAGAAATTTCCCACGGCCTCATTTCTCGGCTTGAGTTTTTCCGAAGAATCGTGGAAAGATCTTAGCTGGGGCAATTGCCAATTGGCAGTATTCTGGATCCCTGGGCAAATAGGCAAAGAATGAAACCTTTATATTCAGAAGAAAGAATCCATCAACGCGTAGAAGAACTGGCACGTGAGATCTCTCGCGATTTCCTTAGCAAAGACCTAGTTGTGATTGGGATCTTGAATGGTGGTTTTATCTTCACAGCCGATCTTTGTCGTAGCATTGCCATCCCCCACGAAGTGGACTTTATGGCCGCCTCTTCTTATGAAGACACAACCACTTCTGGAAATTTAAAAATCACCAAAGAACTAAAAAAGTCGGTTCAAAACAAATCCGTTCTCCTTGTGGAAGACATTGTGGATACAGGAAAAACATTAGAATACCTTTTGGAAGAAGTGGGAAAACACAATCCCAAAGACTTGAGAGTGGCAGCACTGTTTTGGAAACAAAACAAAGCAAATCCTCACATTCCTGTTCATTATCCTGGTTTCATTATCGAAGATGAATTTCTTGTTGGTTATGGTTTGGATTACAAAGGTCGGTATCGTAACTTGCCTTATGTGGCAAAACTAGAAGGAACCGAGTAAACTTTTTATTAAAATAGAACTCGTTACAATCTCATCAGTACAACTGATGCGAATTAAATAAAATTCGCTACAAAACAATTGATTTCTCATCATTAACGGGATGAAATTTATTTTCAAGGGCACCTAATTAAAAACAAATTGCCAGGATCCTTCTTCCTAAATCCTTTTCTTATATAGATGAATCTTCGTTTGATTTTGTTTTCTTTGATTCTATGTTTTTCCGCAAACTGCCAAAAATTACCTTTATCCAATCCTTGTGATAGCGAATCGAAAGACTTCTTTCCACAACTGATTGTTTCCGCAAGTATCGAAGGTGGTTTTTGCCAATTACAAGTGGTCAATACTGGTGAATTATACCGGTTCACCGATTTTACTTTTTATAAATCCATTCCTATCTCCGTATTACCGAAATTAGGTTCCAAAACAGATGTGACGGTTCGCCCCAATCTTCCCGAAGGATTGTATGTGGATCCAAATACAGGTGCTCTTTCGGGAATGCCAACAACTCCCATCAGTAGGCAAAGTTATACTGTCTATCGCAAAGGTGTGGTGCAGAGTCAGATCACGATAGAAGTGCGGGATTTGGTAGCGACTAACGTGTATGGGCAGTTGGGAGATTTAACCTGTGGTGATCCTTACATAAATGGAAGTTGCGGTAGTGGAGGACCTGTCACTGCCTATAACTTATCGGGACCAAATGCTGTGATCACCGACAACTCTGGTGGAGTTTATATTGCGAGTGGCAATCGCGTATTATACTATCCACCCGGTCAAACAACAGCTACGCGAGTATATGGACAACATGGGCAATTCACTTGCGATATCGCGAACGCAAATCCAAATCTAAGTTGTATGACATTAAGCATTGCGGCATCTACACTGGTTGACCCACGAGCCTTCTTTTTAGATGCATCGAACAATCTTTTTGTGACCGACACAGGAACCAACCATCGCATATTAGCTTATCCAAATGGGAATACAATTCCGTTTCGTGCCATTGGCGTACCGAACTTTAGTACATCTGGAGGAGCAGCCGTATCTGCTTCATCATTAAGTATCCCTACCCATATGAGCCAAGATCCAAGTGGTGGATTCTATGTGTCCGACACTGGTTACAACCGAGTTCTTTACTTTCCCAAAGATGCAATCCTGCCTACTGAAGTTTATGGCCAGGCGAATTTTAGTAGCGCTGTCACCGCACCGCTTTCTGCAAGTAGCCTTGCTAACAACCAAGGAGTTGTTGTTGATTCAGTCGGAGGGATCTACATTGCAGACACAATCAATAACCGGGTGGTGTATTATCCTAAAGGATCAACAGCTGCTATAAGAGTTTATGGTCAACCTAACTTTACCACAGCCGTAGGCAACACATCGAGCAATGGTTTAAATCAGCCTTTTGGTATTGCTTTAGACCAAAGTGAAAATTTATTCGTGGCAGATTTAAATAACCATCGTGTTCTTGTCTACCCCCGAACCAATCTTGCTACTGGAATGACTGCCTCAGCAGTTGTTGGCCAGTTTGGAAGCTTTGGCTGCGGTAATGAAAATAATAATGGAAGTTGTGGTCTTGGCTCAGTGAATAGCCAAAACTTAAATAGTCCGACTTACGTTCATTTTGATAAACAGGGAAGGATGTACATAGCAGATTCTGGAAACCACCGGGTAGTGGTGTATTAGCTTCAAACTTTTGGCGCCTCGAATTGGTTAGGTGATTGTAGATTGATCCAAACCCGACCGGGCTCACTCCGGGGTGCGCTCTCGCTCCCGTCTCACCCTATGGGTGAGACCGTGGCCCTTCGGATCCCCTGGCGTGGGATTGGTTACCAGATAAAGAGGGAGGGCTTGGCATTATTAGATACATTATTAGTAACAACCAACAACTTTCCGCTTATGGGAACTAAGATAGCGCTAGGAAAGAGGCCTGAATTATTCCCTTGGCCCGCTGATATGTCCGTATACGTGCAACTTGATCCATCTAAATTACAACGAAATAGACTTGGTTTGGAATTATAAGTTCCATTAGACTGTGTGGCAACCAACAGCTTTCCATTAATCTGATCTAAAGCTGCACTAGGAATCACACCAGATTCACTCCCTTGGCCCGCTGATATATCTGTATGCGTGCAGCTTGTTCCATCCAGATTACAACGAAATAGACTTGGTTTGGAACTATTGCCATAATTTGCAGTGACAACCAATAACTTTGCATTGACGCGATCTAAAACGACACTAGGTTGACCACCGGAACTAGTCCCTTGTCCTGCCGATATATCTGTATGCGTACAACTTGTTCCATCCAAATTACAACGAAATAGACTTGGTTTAGCATTATTGGCAGAGTTAGTAGTAACAACTAACAACTTTCCGTTGACGTGATCTAAAACGACACTAGGTTGACCACCGGAACTACCTCCTTGTCCTGCAGATATATCTGTATGCGTGCAGCTTGTTCCATCCAAATTACAACGAAATAGACTTGGTTTATAGTTATTAGCTCCATTATGAGTTACAACCAATAGTTTGCCATTCGTATGATCTAAAACGATTTTAGGTTGATAACATGAATTAGCTCCTTGGCCCACTGATATATCTGTATGGGTGCAACTTGTTCCATCCAAATTACAGCGAAATAGACTTGGTTTGGAACTATTGTTATAGTTTGAAGTTACAACTAACAACTTTCCGTTGACGTGATCAACTTCGATACTAGAGTGACTACCCGAAGATCCAGGTCCTTGTCCAGCAGATATATCCGTATGGGTGCAACTAGTTCCGTCCAGATTGCACCGAAAAAGGGAAGGTTTGCCTTCGAATAAAGTACCTCCATTACGAGTCACAACTAACAACTTACCGCTGGCATGATCTAAAGCTACGCTAGCGAGATAACCGGAATTAAGTCCTTGCCCTGCAGAAATATCTACATGAGTCCCTGCCACACTCATTCCTGGTGGCGTCGACGTTGTAAATGCTCTTGGCTCCATTGCGGAAACGAGACTATACCCTCCGCTATTATTTGCCACTACTCTAAAATAGTATAATGTCCCGCTCGTTAAACCAGTAATGGTCGCATAAGGATTGGTCACTGGACCAAAGCTTGCGGATGCAGTACTCACACCAGGACTTGGGCTATAGTACACTGTGTACGATGTCGCACCAGTTACCGGCCACCACTGCACAAACGCACTCGTTCCTCCTGCTTGGGCTTCCACATAAGCAGGAGCATCTATCGGAACCAAATTCACTTGCACAGTGACCAAAGAAACAGAAGTTCGATTCCCTCCCGCACAACTACCCGCATTGTCCTTAAAGGAAAATTCAAAGACATACTCGCCATTCTTATCAGGTAAAACTTTTGCAAGCTTAGTCGTTCTGCTTTGGATATCCCCAGTGGCTAAGTTGGATAGAGGAGGTTTAGAAATCACTCGCCAATTATACTCATATAAATTTGTTTGAGCCCCACAAAATGAAGCGTCAGGGTCGGATGATAGTGAAGCATCTAGAGTGGCTTCTGTGCCTAGATCAATGGTAAGATTAGATGCCAACTGAATCACAGGTGATTGGTTGGCAAAAGGTGTTGTTGCTTGGAGAACTCCACTCCAAAGACTTCGATTCCCACCCTGGTCAAAAGCGCGGATACAGAAATAATGCACGGTTCCCGAGGATAGCCCACTGACTGTGAATTCTAAAGGAGTGCCTGTAGTGGATGCGACAACACTATTCGAAACAAAAATCCCCGCAGAACAGTCGTCATCTGATACTATGGGAGTGGAACGTCTTCTGATCTCATAAGAAGATGCGGATCCTGTGTTTCCATTGTCTCCCACTGCAGTCCAACTAAGTTTGATTTGATGGTAGGACTCAACAGTGGCGGAAGCGGTGGTAATGTCAGCCGGAGGAACTAGATCTGTCGGAGCATAGGTAGTCGCCGATACGGTTCCACTCCAGGAATTCCGAAGTCCAGAAGAATCAATGGCACGAACACAGAAGTAGTAGGTTGATTGCGGAAGATGTCCATCAATCTCTTTGATTTCTAATAAACCGGAACTTTTCGGGATCATTGTGTGAGCGATACCAGTTGCTGCATCACACTGAAGATTATTGGTAATGGGGGAGCTGGACCTTCTGATTTCGTAGGCAGATGCTTGTCCTAAAACACCGACACTTCCGGGTGCTGTCCATCGCAACTGAATTCTAGAAACAGACATGGGTGTTGCCACCAAATCGGTGATATTCGATGGAGCAATGGTATCTGCCACATGAACAGAGGCGGATACTTCTAAGCTTTGATAGGTGGCGAAAACCCCAGCTACACCAGGTGTTGTCGCCGTAAAGGTAGATGAGTTTAAATTGCCAATAGGAGAACCACCAAGTCCAATACCCGTTGTATGATAATTGATTTGTACTATTTTTTGAACTCCATCAAGCTATCCTCTGTCTGAAAATGGGATTGGGTAATTCACTTTCTCCCAAGCTTGCGTTGGTATATTTTCTAAGTTTTATATGGCAACGGGTAAACCCGGTGGGTATGGTGTTCCCCCTGGTGGACTACCTGCATTGTTTGGATTGAATCCGGTATCAACTTCCCAAACATCATTGAATCCGTCCCCATCACGATCCGGATTGTATTGGCTTATGTATGTGGGATTCCCAGAATCAGCGGGATATAAAAAAGTTCCTGTAGATGGTCTTGCGGTTTTTTGACCGTGGACATCCACGGCAATAACTTGAATTAGGATTCCGCCAGGACTCATCGCTTCGTAAGGGATGTTGGATTCGTACCAATTGGTTGTTCCTTCTCTTTGCATTGAGAAGTAATTTGTCGGTCCACCGGCTGGTCCCACGACCAAATAAACATTCATCGGGTCACCATCTGGTTCCAACACATCGGCTCTGAGTTGGTATGGTATATGTAGGGTTCCCGGTTTTAAATAATAATAGGCACCATTGATGACGGGGGGTAAATTTCCTGGCGGTGGTGTTCCCCCACCAAACATCGAAAAGGTCTTCGTATGGAAAATAATATTTTCCGAATCAAGGGTTGTATTCACACCAGCCCAACCTGGCATTCTGAGTCCATCTGTTTCTGAATTCGTGTTGGATACATGAAATCCTCGACTTTTCCCAAAGTTTAAATTCATCGATTGCGCTTTGGCACGGTCCAGAGCGATAGTCACTACCACTTCTTTTTTGAATTTGTATGATGGTGTTATTTGATAAATGGAACTTGTGGGCACATAACCAGAAGGAAGAGGTGCTTGTGTAGAATTGTATTTTGTGATCTTAAATTCTACTGTTTCATCCATCGCACCTTCTGGGATTAAGATGGTAAAAAGTTCATCACTCGACTGGATGCGTGTTCCCGATGGATCTGCGGTTCCACCACCAGCAGGAACACCCACATCATTGGAACCTAAAAGAACGAGTAAAGAATCCTTAGAAAATTCATTTTTACTTCGATTGAAATCTAAAAATGCAAGACAGTTCCAGAAATAGAATGCTGTAAATAATATCCAAATAAACTTTTTCATATAAAATTTTCCTTATTTAACTAATCCGAATGTTCTAAATTGATATTTTTTGAGGAAATTATTTCCTCGAATCATTGCATTTGGTTTGTCTGTAAATTTTAAAATACAGCACCTAACTCCAATCATATTACCCAAACAAGAAAGACGAATTAATTTATTTCCAATTAGCAAAGAAATCATTTAAATTCAACCGTGTTATTTGATCCCAAGCGACATCGGCTAAAATCCCATAATGAAAATGTTCATTCACTATTAGTGGGCAACTAAAATTAAGAGAAATTTAAGAAATCTCAAAATTTACCGTTCGGAACGTTCTAAAATGGACGAAAAAACGTTTTTAACGGTTTGGGAAAATTTATCAGCGATGATGCAGAGTCAGAATTTTAAGATATGTTAGAGGCGGATTCGATGAATGTTGAAACCTATACCGCAGTTATTTAAGATACGACCCATTCTGACAAAAAGGAAAAAAGGATTTTATCAAAACCATTTCCTATTTTTAGTTGATAGATTGTTTTTAAATCTCGAAATAGCAAAGCACTCCTAAAAAAATATAATTTTGGTTGCCCTCTTACTTGAGAAACTTTCCCAAATGAAAAATCGATTCCAAACGCCAGCTTTATTATTACTATTCCTTACTTTCTTCACATACAACTGCAAACCAGAATCTCTAAACAACCAATGTGACGTTAAGTCCGATTCCTTTTTTTCCAACTTAATCTTCCAAGCGGTTACCACGGCAGAATCCTATCACTGCGGTTACAATCTCGTGAACATTCCCCCGTTTGGTTACAAATACTCAAATTACAGACTCTATCTAAACTTTCCTGTTTCCATCATTCCCCGCCATCCAAAGAACTCTAGTTATTCGATCCAAGGAGTGTTGCCAGCAGGTTTATCCTTTGATGGAGCCACGGGAGAAATCAGAGGAACAGCCACTGCCATCACACCAGCCACCAATCTCACCATCACCAAAAGTAGCCCTGGTTTTGGAATTGTGACGATCACTCTACAAGTGGTGGATACAAGTGCAACGATGGTGTATGGACAATATGGATTTTATCATTGTGCAAATAATTACAATGATGGTGCCTGTGCGCCAGGTGGGCCCGTAACCAATCAAAACTTAAGTTCACCTTATGGAGTCGTAGCCGATTCTTCCGGAGGAGTTTATGTTTCAGGTGTCAACCGAATTCAATATTACCCACCAAATACAATTTCTTCTACAAAAGTGTATGGACAATTCGGAGTTTTTGCTTGTGACACTGCAAACGTCCTTTCAGCAGGTTCATGTTCTGTTGCTACTGTTAATGCAAATTCTTTAAACTCTATCCGCGGATTGGCTTTGGATTCAAATGAAAATCTCTATGGAGTTGATACGGCAAACCACCGCGTTTTATTCTATCCCAAAGAATCTTTCACTGCGACAAATGTCTATGGACAAGCAGGATTTGTCACAGCAATATCGGGCCCCGTGAGTGAATCAACTATGAACACTCCCCTTGGTGTGGCCCAAAATTCCGAAGGTATTTATGTTTCGGAATCAGCGAATCACAGAATCCTTTTTTTTCCTCATGGTTCAACGAAACCAAGTCGTTTGTATGGGCAATCTAATTTTACATCAAATACTCCAAGTGTTTCTAACATCAAAATGAGTAGTCCTTACGGGATGAGTTTAGATTCAGAGGGAGGATTGTACGTTGCAGACTCAGGCAACAGTCGTGTTCTTTATTTTCCCTCAGGCTCAACTACGGCAACTCGAGTTTACGGACAATCTGATTTTGATACCAGTGGCGGTGGTGCGGCTAGCCCAACGACTCTTACCGGGCCAACTTGGGTAGCACTGGATCAAAGTGATAACTTGTATGTAGCAGATACTACAAACAATCGTGTGGTCATGTATCCAAGGACAACACAAACAGCAGGGATTGCTGCAGTGGCCGTGTTTGGTCAGTTTAACAATTTGAATTGTGGAGCACCAAACAATGATGGGGTTTGCGGTGGACCCATCGTTGGACCGAAAAGTTTATCCAGTCCTACAGGATTGTTTTTCAACCAAAGTGGCCAACTGTATATCGCTGACCGACAGAATAACCGAGTTTTGGTTTACTAAGCTAAGCATACTTACTACCAGCCACGTAGATTTCCTTTGAGGACGGAAGTCCAAAAAACTTCGTGAGTGGCAAATCAAATTGTAGATCTAATTATTTCACAGGTTCCGCAGAAACTTCCACTTCTGGAAGTGATGCTCTCAAATAACCTGATTGTAACACTGCCACCTGTCCTTGTTCGCTGGTAAGAAAGGTAACAAAAGCATCAATTTTATCACCTTGGTCGGTTTTATAAATGATAAAGAGTTCTCTTGCGAGTCGATACTTTCTATCGTACACATTCCTTACGGAAGGAGAAACATACGGATCTTTATTTGTTTTGGCATAATCCAGAGCTTTGAGTTTGTCTTTGTTTTCAACAAGAGCAGAACCCATTCCCATATAACCAATGCTATTTGGGTTTTCTTGAATGTATTTTGACATTTCTTTATTGTCTTTTACGATTTTGGCATCTTTCGAAAAAACATTACTCTTATACTCATTAAATTCATTCAAACCCAAATCCTTTCTTTTGAGAATGTGGTTTTGGAAGTAGTCTTGTGTTCCTGATTTATCATTACGAATGACAATGGAAATGGGAGCATCGGCCCCACCTACTTCCTTCCAGTTTTTAATTTTTCCAGAGAAGATTTCAGAGGTTTGAACCAAATTGAGTTTGGCAACTGGGTTCTTTGGATTCACAACGAGAGCGACACCGTCATAAGCCAATCTTACTTTTTCTAAGTTACCTGTTTTGCGGAGGTCATCAAATTCTGCTTGGTTTAGGTCACGCGAAGAAACTGCCATATCAATTTCGCCTTTTCGCAATCGGTCAATTCCTGATTCGGAACCACCACCTTCCACTGTTACACGAGCATTGGAATTTACTTTTTCGTATTCAGAACCCAAATACCGCATCATACTGTTCATGGTTTCGGAACCTGCCACTTTCAGGGTTTGTTTGTCCTTACAAGCGACAAAGTTGATTGTAATCAAAATGTAAAAAAGCAGAGAAAGGTTTTTCATGGTATTTCAGGTAAAGCCAAAAATCCATCCTTCGTCAATCGTAAAAACCGCTAGTTTTTTCCATTTCCCCTATCAGTTTTTCAAAAAAATCCCCGATCTTTGCTATGTGAAGACTCTCTGCCGATTGTTATTATTTTGTTTTGTAATAATTCTTCCCCTGGTAGGCTCGACTCCTGTCCCGTCGGGAAAAACCACCTTCCAATGGAAATGGAAGGAAAATCAAGTTTTAGAACTGAATGAATACCATGACGTATACTTTCGGGTCGGTGCCAAAACAGTAGAAAGAGAAGATAAAAACCGAGTGGTGATGAAACCAAAAAAATGTTCATCTGAGTCTTGTTTGGTGAATGCTTTCTTTGATACTTATCTTCGGTATGGAAAAACATCAGGCCCTTTTTGGAAGGACAAAGAATTTGTTTCTGATTTTACACTCTTTCGCAACGGTCGCTATGAAGTTCCCAATGAATTCATAATGCCTAACCTTCGCAGTTTTCCGAGTTTTCCAGAAGAAGCAGTTTCTGTTTCCGATGTATGGAAATTGCCAGCAGAAGAGTCCTTTGATTTTAGTGCAGAACGCATTCGTGTCAAAGTAGTTCCCGAATATACCTTTCAAGGTGTTGCTCCTTGGTCCGAAGGAAATTATCAAGGGAATTGTGAGAAGATCACCTATACCTATCCCATTTTTTATACCAAACCAGAAGGGGAAAAGATGGTACCTAATGTACCTTATAAGATCTTTGGGTTTGCTTCCGGCACCGTTTTTTTTAACGCCGCCAAAGGAGTTCCTGAGTTCAAAGAAGTCAAACTATCTTATACCTTTATCTATCCGAATGGAACCGTACAAGAAGCCAATTTCCATATCAAAGGAATTTACTTCCTTCGCAACCAAGTCAATGCCAAAGACAAAGAATCCATCCGTGAAGATATCCTAGAAGATTTAATTGTTGGGTATTCGGGAGATACCAATCGAACTAAGTTAGGTGATCTAAAAAAAGACCCGATCAAAGGAAAAGAACCGGCTGGTGAAAATTTAGGACGAATCCCGGATACAGGAGAGGTTCCGATTCCAGATAAAAATTCTGTTCCCGAAAAACTCCCAGTAACAGTGCGAACATCGGAAGACGGAATCGTTTTCTCTTTAGATTCCATTTTGTTTGATTTTAACGATAGCAAACTGAAACCCGATGCCGAAAACGCAGTGGGAAAAATTGCTGAAATCCTAAAAAAATATCCGGATCGCGAAATTCGAGTCTCTGGTCATACAGACAATATTGGAAAAAAAGAATACAATCAAAAACTTTCTGAAGACAGGGCTAAGTCCGTTTTACATTCATTAGTTGATAATTACAAAATGGATGAAAAACATATATCCTTTAAAGGATATGCCGACGATGTTCCCATTGTTTCGAACGATAACGAAGAGAACCGACATAAAAATCGTCGGGTGGAAATTACCTTAGTTTTGGATTAATCATTAACCAATCTGTAAATCCAGTCCCACAGAATATGGAGGAACTATAGGTTCACTTTCTTTTTTCGCACGCTCCAAAAGAGCTTCCATTTCTTTGCGAATCTCCATGAGTAAACTTTGGATCCCATCCTTTTTATTGGTTTTATAGGTTTGATAAAATGGGGCGACGGAAAAGGCAGGAGCCACAACCACATGGGCTTTCCTCGCCCTTGCTTCAGTTTTACCAAAAATATGTTTTTCAAAACTACAAATCCACTCCATCAAACGCTCCGCAGACGGCCATTGGATTAGGTTTTTCGGTTTGGTTATGATAAAAGCATAAGCTGTGTCCACAAGTTGTTTGGCTCTGCGGATATTTTGGTCTGTCAGATTTTTGGGTGTAGTGGAAAGAGGAGCACCAGCTTCCAAACTATCCAAGGCCATAAAAAGAAGTCGGAGTTTTTGGATGGCATTGTCGGATTCATGAAACTTCACATTCAGAATGGAAGCTGCTAAGTTGAGAGCTGTATGCCTTGCCCTTCCCAAACGGTAATCAAAATCTTTTCCATTCGTTTCTGATTTGGGGATTCCTAATTCAAATTCGGTTTCTTCCAGCATCACTCGACCGACAGTTAAAAATCTTCGTAGCAGTGTTCGTCCACCTGGATAAAGTTTCAATTTTCGTTCAATCCGGGAGAGAGAGGATTCAATGTCGGAAAGGATCGAATCTCGTGTTCCAGAAATTTTATATTTCACGAAACTTGGTTGGATCCAAAGTTCTGCATTGGGTTCTTTTTCAAAAGCCGCTTCGAGTCCCCAAAAGGAAACTTGCGCCACACCAGGCATAAACGAAACTAAATTATCATTTTCTCCAGACATCATCCCTTCTGGATACATCACCAGTTTTCCATCACTAAGAGATAATATCTGTTTGGCGGTTCGAATGGCACTTCGGTTCAAACTTCCAGAGATCACAGAGAAAGCCCCAACTCGTTTGATCACCTCACCCACCAAACCAAATCCCCAATTAAAAATGCTACGTGAGGTCATAAAATGAAACCGTGTTCCGATTTTACTGGCAATATGATAAGCAATGACGGGTTCCAATTCACTCGGTTGGTTGGATAAATACATGACCCTTTTGTTTTTGATTTCTTTTAAACGAAGTTCATCTTCTTTCGAGATCTCAACTCCATCGATATTGAAAAGCAGTTTCGTGAGAATGGGAAAACCAAAGTCCAATCCCAAGGCAATGGGAAACTCAAAACGAGGCGGAATAAAAGAATCTTTCATACAATTGTCTTGTTAAGATAAGACGAACCCCATTGCGAATACGAGCAATTATTCGTGGATGTATCCCCAGGTTTCTAATATTTTTTTCACTTCTTTACCCATCTCACGTTGTACTTCCGATTCTTTGGTTCCACTGAAAGCTCCATCGTTATACACCCAAGGCAAAGGAGATGATGGGAATCCTTCCGGTTGTCTTTCCGAAACAATTAAGTCTTCCAAGTGATTCATAGATCTTTGGTATTCCAAACCATACCGACCAAAGCGAACAGGAATCGTTTTTCCATTCCTTGAAAAACTAAACATAGCTCCGAGTTCCGGATTGACGGTTTTAAATACAACTTCCTCACCCAAACGAGAAGTTGGTGTCGCTTTTGATTCCTTTTGCAAAGAGATTGTTTTTGCAGAACCGGAACTGAGTTGGATCGCATCCGAAACCTCCCAATCATAAATTGATCCTTGGACATTTAAAGAAAGAAAGTCACGACAAAGTGGTTCCGAACAAGGGGGAATCAAAATGCGCAAATGGTTGCGTTTCAAAAAATTCTCCCGACGGAAGTCGGCCCTTGCGATTTGTAATAGAGATTCGCCTTCCGGCAATGGACTTAGATTATTTTTTTCCTCTGAGTCTTTTTTGAGATCATACAATTCTTCGGCCATCGTATGGGGTTCTCCCGCAGAAGTTCGCCTAACTGTCGTAAAACCTGGATACCTACGAATGTATTTGTAATTTTCTGTCCGAACCGATTCCGACATCCTTCCTTCCGTATAAATAAAACTTTCTTTGAGGCAAACACCTGTTGTGCGAATGCAAGCAGAATAATCAACACCCCGATAGGTGGATCCTTTCGGTAATAAATCGAGAAACCCGAGTAGGGTCGGTGCCAGAGACAACAAAGAAGATTGACCAGGAATTCGAATCTGTCCCCCATTGCCGTTTTTAGCCAAATCAGAGCCCAAACTATCTTGGATGGACTTAGGAAGTTTGATAAAGTATGGAACAGCGATTTCTTCATCATAATGAGTTTCCCCATGACCAAACCGAGTTTGCATAATGAAATGATAACTGTAATCATGGTGGGCACTAAAAAGTTCGCCGTGGTCACCTGTCACAATGATCATGGTTTCGTCATAGGTTCCTTGTTTTTTGAGAGCTTCCACAAGTCTCCCAATCTCTCGATCTGTATAATGCATCTCACCTAAGTAACGCTGCACGGGAGATTCATACTTATAAAAAACATCGGTCGGAACCACGGAACGAACCACTGCCATATCCTCTGGGGGCGGTGAGTAGGAAGCATGTGGGGTATTCAAATTAAAATGCAAAAAATAAGGTTTGTCTTTGGATTCGTTTACAAATTGAATCGCGTGGTTTGTGAGAACTTCTGTATCCACAATGTCCATTCCCACTTGGAAAGAATTATGAAACCCTAAATCCAAACCAACGGTTGTATAATCCAAAAAGAAAACATTATTCATAATCGTTTTGGAAAAGTAACCGGCTTCCCGAAATGTTTTGGCTAAGTTGTCTCTATTTTTTCCATAATAGACTTTTCTTTGGTAAGGTTTTGTGGAAAACCAAGAATTCCCCAAACCGATGTTAGACGAATATTCCGAATGAAAAAAAGACATCATGGATGGTTTGGTCCAATTTCCATTGGCAAAGGGATTTTCAAAGAAAACCGATTCCTTCGCCAACTGGTCCATCACTGGAGTCACAGAGTACGGATACCCGTAAGAACCAAAAAAATCTTTTCTGGCAGAATCAATCACAATGAGAATCACTGATTTTGGTTTCCCGGAATCCGCAAACGATGCCAATACTTCCTTTGGATATAACAAAGGTTCACCGACAAAAAGATAACTATCCCCGCTTTCCCAAACTAGCCGAAGGGATCCAGATTCCCCAATCTCCAAAACTTCTTTTTTCGGAGTCCACCTTTCTTTCACAGATCCGGTTAGGTTCCATTCCCCGAGTTTCCTATCCCCAGAATAGATTTTAAAACTTCCCGAAACTTGGGATTGAAACTCCGTCCCACCTAACAATCCCACAAGAGTAGAAAACTCATACTGACCTGCTGGAATTTTGAATTCATACTCCTGGCCGGGTGGGAAAAAAAGAGAATCCAGAGAATGGTTTAAAAAAATTTCTTTATCTGTATTGAAGGTAACTTGTGTATTTTCCCATTTGCGTGAAAGTGGCAAGCGGCTTTGGCGGCCGGGATTTTTTTTCCAATGGTAGGGCAAAAGGTCTTTCGATATTGCCATTTTTGCTTTGGCATTTCGTAACTCCAAAACCAAATCCACGGGGAAACGTCTTTCCGATTTGTTCAAACAGCTAAGGAGACAAAAACAGATCGTAAGGGCGAAAGGAACAGTCGCTCGCATTTGGAACCAGTTTGGAAAACAGGTTTCCTAAGAACAGGAAAAGTTGTTTCTTTTTAGGTTTCCATCGTCCATCGTTGACATCTATGAGTAATTGGGAACAAGCCTACTCCCGTGAGGAGTCTACCTTTCAAAACAAAGACGGCGGATCGATTTATTACCAAATCTATCGTCCAAAGTCCGGAGTCAAACGTGTACTTGTTGTCCACCACGGAATTGGGGAACACGGAGGCCGTTACAACTTTTTGTTGGAAGCATTGGCAGAACGTAATTATGCCATTTACCTCATCGATGCCAGAGGTCACGGTAAATCCGACGGACGTCGTGGTGTCATCACTCACTTCTCCGATTTTTTTGCTGACCTAAAAGAACTCATCGATATCGCCAAACGGAACGAAGGTGTCAGTAAAGTTACCTTACTTGGTCACTCGATGGGCGCTGCTGTTACCTTTCTTTATACGGCGACAGACAATTATCAAAACGATTTGGATGCGTACATCTGTAGTGCCCTTCCCATTAAAGTCAAAACCGACCTTGTTATGGATATCAAAAAAGGTGCTGGTGGTTTGTTAGCAAAATTTGTTCCCACACTTACGGTTCCCACAGGTCTTGATGTCAATATGATTTCCCATGACAAATCAGTTGTGGAAGCCTACGTTAAAGACCCGTTAGTGCATGGAAACGTTGGGGCCTACTTGGGGGATTATCTACTGAATTGTTATGCCCTCGCATTAGAATCGGCTACAAAAATCAATGTACCAATTTATATGTTCCATGGAAAGGAAGACCAAATCGCTCTAGTCCAAGGAACTTTGGATGCCTTCGAGAAGGTAAATTCCAAAGACAAAACAATGAAAATTTTTGACGGATTGTACCACGAAACCATGAACGAACTTCCCAAAGACAGAGCTGTCGTCTTTAAAGAGTTAGTTTCTTGGATCGATAAACACTAAGGAGATAAATGCCAATGGCAATAACCAAAGATATAGTTGGAAAAAAACTAGATCGTTTTGATTTCACAGTGGAACGAGGAAAGATCAAAGAATTCTGCCTCGCCATCAACGAAAAAAACCCAATCTATTTTGACGCAGAAGAAGCAAAGAAAGCAGGATACTCTGATGTCCCTGCTCCTCCCACTTTCCCTACAGTCATTATGTTCTGGGGATACCCAAAGATTTGGAACGATATGGCGGAACTCGGTATCGACCTTTCCAAAATCCTTCACTTAAAAGAAGAGTATACGTATCACAAAATTCTGTACCCGGGCAAAGTGTACGCACAGTCCGAAATCGCTGATGTAAAATCGGGAAGAGCAGAAATCGTAACTTTCAGAACAACCATCTATGATGAAAAAAATGATCCCATCCTCTCTGCTGAGATGGCGATCTTCATTCGTAAGGATTAATACAGGAGGCTAACCATGGCAAAAATCGAATTTGATAAAGTAGAAGTTGGTCAGACTCTTCCTTCCCTAGACATCCCTGTCATCGAACATGCAAATTTAGTTCGTTATGCGGGAGCATCTGGAGATTTTAACCCCATCCACAACGATCCTGATTTCGCAAGAAAAGCAGGACTCGAAGGAACCATCTCTCATGGTATGTATGTTATGGCACAAGTAGGAAGACTTTGTACTTCTTATGCAGACCAAAAAGACATCGCATACTTTGGTGTGACTTTCAAAGCCATGACAAAACTTGGCGAAAAACTAACCATCGTTGGAACCATCAAAAAGAAATTCGAAAAAGATGGGAAAAAAACGGTAACTGTTCTTGTAGAAGCTAAAAACGAAGCTGGTGAAGTCAAAGCCGGTGGAGATTTAGTAGTCAACGCAGTATAAATTTTAGACCCTCTCCCTTTAAATGAGATCGTTCCATCATTTGAAGGGAGAAATCCACAAAACAAGGAACAAACTATGCTATCCCAAGAAACTATCGTTTCGCAAATCAAAACCTTACTTTCCAATCATCCGAACATAAACATTGATATTTTATTTCTTTACGTTCCTGAATTCAAAATCCTTCACGAACTAATCCAAGATGATGAAATCATCCAAGGTTATTGTATGGGACTCCTCGAAGGATCCAATGAAAAATACAGCGCCGGCAAATGGCTTGTGGTTTTAACCAATAAACGATTTCATTTCGTTAGAAACCCTATGATGACAACGAGCTTTCAACACATTATATTAGATTTTACTAATATTAAAAAACTCACAACCAAATTGGGTTGGTTTTTTGGCCAAATCCAATGGGTGCAGGAAAGCAACACAATGAAATTGATACAAATAGGAAAAAAGGATTACCGATTCTTTCTTCCTTGTTTGAAGAATTTCCTTTGATATCAAAAGTTAATCATCACATAACGAATTCTATACGAATATTACAAATTTAACTCGATATCTAATCTATCTCATTTCCAAAACAATTCAGTAGTTGTCTCCATTTAAGTGGGGCGCCTCGAATCCCATCACCACCAAACATTTAATTCAGTAACGACCGCGCTATCCGCTCCAATCCTTCGGTAGGTTGGTGGCTCGATCAATATCCATATATTTTTACGAAGGATTTCCGCTTCTATCGCTGGCGCGGGAATAGAAACCTTTATCCAAGAAGCCATCCAGCTCCATCTACAAGGTTACGAAGAAGATGGAATCCCAACACCAGATCCTAAAACGGATGTTATCTGGGTAGAAGTATAAACTTCTACTTCACTCCAATTCCTCAAAAGGAATGTCCAAAACTTCAAATCCAGAGCAACCCAAAAAATCGAAATGCCACCATTCGGTTTTGTTGACCCGAAATCCATTCTTTGTAAGCACTTGCACCAAAGTGGTTCGGTTTTTTAGAATCTCGGGGTCAGACACTTCTGCCTCCGCCCATGCCTCTTTCCGAAAGGAATCATATTCCGTTGGCATCATAAGTTCTTTTTTGGTTTTTAAATCCACAAGAGTTAAGTCAATCGCACAACCTTTGTTATGCCTAGATCCCGTCTTGGGAGAGGCCACATACCTTGTATCTCCAATGATTTCAAAAAATTTAACCGTCGCTGCATAAGGCCTGTAGGCATCAAAGATTTTGATTGTGTATCCAAGTTTTAAAAACTCTTTTTGTGTCTCTCCTAAAGCTTCTGCCACTGGTTTTCTCGCAAATGCTTTGGCTTCCTTGTAGATCACTTGTTTGGTAAAATTGTTGGGAGTGGCATATTTGATATCCAAAACAATACCAGGAATTTGTTTTTCTAAGTTAATGAGTTCTTTACTGGGTATTTTTTTTACGGATTGTTCATAAGCCGGAAGGTCCAAAACATTGAGTTTGTTTTCCTGGTTTTGTGCGACCAAAGAGGCAAAAGGAATTCCGAACAAAATTGCCATTGTAAATAGTTTCTTCATACTTTTTCCCAGTTTCAGATTCAGATCTATTTTTTCAATTTTCACATAACAATTTTTAAATGAATTTAGATCTCGTTAGAAATTGGCAGAACCTGATCCCGATTCGAGAAGTGGTTCGTACATCATCCAAGCGACATTCTCTGTCACCAGTTGATCCTCCAGAATTTCCTTTGTGGTTTTTAATATCTTTTTTCTGCGAATGGTATTCCTTCTCGTATATCCTCCCCAAGGTTCTGCATGAAATCCATGATAGGATTCATACACTTGGTAGATAAAAGGAATTTCCACATCGGAGCGCCATTCCCCTTTGAGTAATCCATCTTCGATCCAAAGATGCAAAACAAATGGTTGTTTGGTTGTGTTTTTAATCTGTAAGTCAATGTAATTGTAGGACAAGGTGGCACCCGATCCAAAAGGGAGAGTTCTTGCGGAATCAGGAAAGATATCAAAACTATGCCGCCACCTTTCTTTCACATCCAAAGGACTGTGGAGGGTCATCCAATAGATGAGATTGGCCATTTGGCAAAGCCCACCTCCTGTGCGTTCGATAAAACTTCCATTGCGAAGTTGCATCCCAGGCAAATACCCTTTGCGTTTCGTTGGTTTTCCGACAAGATACCAAAACGAAAATACTTGGTTTGGTTGGAGAACAATTCCATCTAACTTTGAGATAGCGATTTCCAAATTTACCTTTTTGTTCTCTTGGAGATACATGGGTACATCTTTAAGTTTACGATAGATGGGTGAACTATGTTTGAAAATAGAAACGGGAAAGTTATGAGCCAACGCATCCAAGGATACTCTTGTGGTGGCAAAGGATTTTCGTTCCAGAAACCAAACTAAGTAACGTTTCCATTGGAAATAGATTTTCCCAAGAAACAACCGAAGGTTTCCCCTATGGATCTTTTGATGCATACCCGGGATGGATTTTTTTTTGAAACTAAATCCCATAATTTTGTTTTCTCTTCATAAATTGAGGACGTTCCCGGTACGGATTTTTCCAAGACTTAGCCACAGAGAGGAGTTTCGAATTTCGTTTTTCTAACCAGAAACGGTATCGTTTCCAATCTTCTTCTAAAACAAGTTGGTATTCTCCTAAAGGTTGGACAAAAGAAAATATAGGCCTATTCTTTTCATCTTTACTGGCTAACAAATTCTCATACCGAATTCCATACACGGCACGATAGATTTCGGTGCCTTTAGGTAATTCAGAAATTGCTTTTGCATCCGGTTCGAAGGAAAGACAATCTTTACGAAATTGGAAATGGTAATATTCACAAAAACCGTGGTGGGCCACAAGTAAACCATTGTTAGGGACAGAAGCCATGGACTCTCCCGGAATCCACATCAGATCATAGGGATATCGAAATAGATGAGGACTTGTGTACACTGTAAAAACCCAAAGACTGATACTAACAGTCCCAATCAAAATTTGCACTCGGTTCCATGTCACAAAAACGGGAATCACAAAAATCAAACTTAAAAGAATACGGTATTGGATGTCCGCAAAATGGAAGATAGGCAAGAGTAACAGAAAACCAAAGAAAGCAATGGCCTTACGAATTTTGAGGAACCTTTCCTCACTCTTTCCAAATACTAAATACCCCCAGTCCCAAAGAATCCCAAAACCAGCAATTCCATAAGCGGCTGTTAGTGGGAATATTTCGGTATCACTATAAAACCTTCCATTTGGATCCTGGGGAAGGAAAAAGGGAAACAGAAGGGAGAGGAGAAAAATCACAGGATAAAATTTTGTAGGAATTTGATAGAGAACCCAAAGTCCGATACCGAATACCCCAACCATAGGATGAAACCAAAGTGCCAATAAAAACAAAAGTCCTGCGGCTCCCCAACGAATTCGATGCATCCAAAAAGATGATGATGGTGCTGCTGATGAGGATAAAGAAGAGGAAAAATAAAAGGCAATGCTAAGAACCAAAAATCCCAAAGCCCAACTTTGTTTTGGATACAAAAATCCAAGTAGTAAAATAACAAAACTGGGAAATACAAATGCGAATTTAAACTCCCTATGGGATAGAATCCAACGAGCAAGAATCACAGAGATTAACAACCAAACGGAAGTTAGAATTTGGAATAGAAATAAAGATTGGTCTTGAATTCCAAAAATCTTTAGAAATAGGGCTGCGATATGAAAAACAGGAGAATGGTCTGGCGAGTGCAATTTCCCCGTTTCGAGTAGGGAAATTGCTTGGACACCATACCAATAGATATCCTTTCCAAACAAAGGGATCAGTGGGAGATTTGGACTTTTTTGCCGATCATCTGCAATCCGTTGGCAGATTTTTTAACCGTCAGTGTATCACCAAAAATCAGAGTGGATTCTGCATTGGTTGTTTCTGCATAAGGACTATTCGAATCTAAACTTTGTGTGACAACTTTGTGATCCCTGCCAAAAATTTTAATTTTGGCTTCCGTGGAGGATGCTTCTAACAAAACCCAGTTTCCATCTAAAACTCGTTTTTCGGATACATCATCCTTCCAAATGACGAAGGAACCATTGGAACGAAATACATAATCCAATCTACCTTCCGAAACATCACCGAATACTGCTTTGTTGACTACGTTAGAAAGAATGGTGTTTTTTGTTTTGGAAAGGACTGACTGTTTGAATTCATCGGCATTTTTGTCGACAACGGTAAATCGTTTTCCTTTTTCTCCCAGTAAGATCATCTCAGCAATCACTGTGTCTTTCCAAGTTTTTCCTGGTCGAACTTTTTGGATGGTGAATGTAAACTTTTTTCCTGATAGAGTTTTTGGGAAAAATATTCTTTGTCCACCTTGTTTGTCTGCAATTTTGATGGGAAAAGAGTCGGATTCATTGGATACAAGTAACTCCGTCACCGAACCATTTTTATAAAATAAAGCATCTAACCTTTGATATCCGTTAAATATTTCAAAACCTGATAAATCAATGCTGTCTTCTAATTCAATTTGGAAAGATTCCCCTTCTCCATTGGCCTTAGCTCCTTCCACCCAAGCAAAATCAATACTTCCATCAAACAAACTATATGCGGGGTAATTCGGAAGCGTGCTGCTGGCAGTGACTTCGCCTAAAATAGGTTCAGGGTAAACTACATCCAATTTTTTTCCATTTTGAAAAAAAGAAACGGTTTTGATCCCGTTACCTGAGTCTGGCAACAAGTAGACAACATGAACACCATTGGATCTAATCTTTTGAGGAGTTTCTTTCGTGCAGTCAAAGTTTGTCGCATAACTTCCATCTTTATAAAAAGCAACATATCCTTTTTTCTCTTGGCACTCGATAGAAATCTCAGTAAAAAAAGCACGCCCATCCGTTTTTCCTGTTTGGTTCCATTTTGCTCCATTGGAGAAAAAAATGGTAATCCCATCCAAACTAGTTTCCGGTTTCCAATATTTGCCGGGCTTAAATACATTAATGGGACTTGTTCCATCAGCAGAGGATGCTGCTTGGATTCGTTCAATGACAATGGAATTTTCAATCGAACTATTTTTGCAAAATAAGATTACAAAAGCCAAAAGAGTTAGGGTTAT
Organism: Leptospira chreensis; assembly: GCF_016919165.1. Taxonomy (GTDB): domain Bacteria; phylum Spirochaetota; class Leptospiria; order Leptospirales; family Leptospiraceae; genus Leptospira_A; species Leptospira_A chreensis. The sequence continues at coordinate 216,134 of NZ_JAFFPS010000071.1, read as the reverse complement.
TTTTTTCAAAAGATTTTACCTCGGCAGATACAAAGAATCCGGAACTCTTTCGACTTAGACAAGTAAAAAATTGACCTGGTCTAAATCCTACCCAAAGATTCGTTTTTTCTTTCCCTTCGCATAGCAATCAAAATACGAAAGATTTTTCCCTACCTTTTTGACAAGTTATCCCAGTTTGTAAGTCTTTGTTTTACAAAACAAAGGAACAAAGAATCGATAGACAAAGTCACAAACATTAAGATACATTGAGTACCCATTTAATGAAAGTTCCCAAACCCGTATATCTTGATCCCCAAGGGATTCGCCAACTTTTCCAAACTCATGGCAAAAAGATCAAATTAAAGAAAAAAGAAATTTTTGCGAAACAAGGACTACCTCTATTTAGCGTTGGTATGGTTGAATCTGGAGGATTCAAACTAGTTTACAAACTGGGTAAAAAGGAATGGATCAAATCTTTTATCTTTGAAGGTGGCCTATTAGGAAGTTTGCCGAGCATTCTAAACCAACAAACAAGCACCTATTCCATCTTGGCTTTAGAACCAAGTGAAGTGTTTGTCCTCACCGCAAATGAGTTCAAAACAAAAATGGAGACGGAAAGCCAATACAAAGACTTCCTCATCCAATTTCTTTCTCATTTGTATTTGAAAAAAGAAGAACGAGTGGCCGACTTTTTACTCTTAGAACCTGAAAAAAGATACCGAAAGTTTATTAAGGAATACCATCCCGTTCTGGATCGAATTTCCCAAATCGACCAAGCAGCCTATTTGGGAATAACCAACGTTGCACTCAGTCGGATCAAAAAGCGGGTTTTTGAAGATAATCGTTAATAGCACCTAAATATAGTTTAGTGAACTCATTTCCAGAAAATGGATTTTGGGATGTGACTAAATTTCGATCCCGAATGGCATACCCACTTGCTGGAAAAAAAGAAGATTCATATTTCATTCCTCGTTCTTTTAATAGATCAGAAATTTTTCTGACTTTGGGACTGCCTTTCATCACAAAGGTTTCAATAAACCACTCTTCTGTTTTGGTAACCGAATTCCCTTGATACCCTTGGAATAAAAATCCTTCTCCGTTGGTTCCGGAAGGAAGTGTGGTGAGTAGTGCTGGCGCATGACAAACAAGCCCAATGGTTTTTCCTTGGTTTTGAAACGAGGCAAGTAAAACAGGAATGTTTTTATCATACAACAAATCACTCATCAACCCCTGCCCACCAGGAACAAGTAAACTTATATAGATTTGGTGGTCTTTAGCTATAGATTCTAATGGGATTGGTTTTTGAAAGGAAGGATGGGAATTCAAGAAACGGACGGCTTCTTCTTTTTCTTCTTTAGAATTCCAATACTTATCTTTTAAACTTTCTGGATCCAGTGTGGCTTTTTTGCCTTCTGGTGTGGCAAAGACCAAATCAAAACCAGAGCGATCCAAAGCAATCACTGGGTGATAAAGCTCATTCACAAATACACCGGTGGGATGTTGGCGATTTCCATCTAACAAAAGAGTATTCGCAGCACTCATCGCAATGAGAACTTTGGGTTTGGACTTACCAAAGATAGGTGATTGTAAAAACACCAATCCTAGAATCAAAATCACTAGCGACAAGAGACTCCAGCGTTTATTGGAAAGCTGGATCGAATTGGTTTTTATCATTTTTTCTAAACGAAAAAAGGATAGGTTTTGGTTCTGAGTACGATTCGACATGGGAAAACACTCACTTCTATTTCGAATTTGTCCCCACCAAAGCTGGCGAGGACCTTCTCTAATAGAGGTGCCGAATCAGTGTATATATTTTAACCTAAGTTAAAAAGTAGAAATCTCCATCGGTAAAATCAAATCAACTTCCAAACCCATAACCCTACGACTCGGGTGGCCCGAGAAATCCTAGATCTATTATTGGTTGGTTCTCTAAAATAAATCGATGGTTTCGAATCCTTGTAATAACTGGACTTCCAATTTTTCCTCTTGGGAGCGTTTCAAAATGTATTTTATATTGGCATCGAAATCATCTCCGAGTCGAAGGTTTGGCTCCAAAGGTTCGGAAAGCGGTTTGAAAAAATTGTCCCAATGGATGGGGATTAATAGTTTCGGTTTTAGAGTTTGTACAGTTTGTTTGTAAAACTCTTCCTGAAAAGGAATGGGTTGCAAAGAAAGTTGCGCAATTCCCAAAAACAAAACATCTGCTTTGATATTAGTAAAAGCTCCATCTACGAAGTTCGTACTACTTTTGATGAGAATTTTATTTTTCCCATGTTGGATTAAAAAATCAAAGGTTCCTCCTTCGATATAGTCAGTTGCTTTGACTGGTGATTTCAGCGGCGATTCAATGTTAGGATGGTTCGGATCGGTAGCATTTGTTTTTCCGAGAATTCGAAAGGGTGGTGTGTGTTTGGATTCCAAAACTGTGACGGTAAACTTTCCGATCGTAACTGGTTTTCCAGGTAAAAACTTTTGCATTTGTTCCAAGCCAAGCCCGGCACCAAGTCCCACATTGAGAGTGGAAGAAGAACCATACAACTTCGCCTTTGTTTGTTTGGCGACAAGTGGTGAGTCCATGACATGATCGTAATGGGAATGGCAGACAAAAATGGCCTGAAGTCTTTCGATTTTAGCCTTTTCGATTACGGATTGAACCGTCGATGGATCGGATTCTATTTTGGAAAAAGCAGTTTTCCATAAAGATGGTCTGGAAAAAAATCCATCGGTTAAAATTTGTGTTTCTCCATCATCTAACAATATGGATGCGGTTCCGAGAAAAGTGGCTCGTACCTTTCCCTTCGGAATCGGGTTTACTTTACTTTCATGTGGGAAATAAGAATCGTATTGGCTTAAAGTTCCGGAAGGACGAAGGGCACAATGAGAACAAAAAAGGATGAGTGACAAGTATAGGAAAAAGGACAGAATTTTGGGTTTCTTGGTGTAACTTGTTTTGGTTGGCATAACGGACAAAAATTACAGAGAGAAATTCTAATGGCAAACCCTTTCTGTCCTTTACAAATTTGAGTCCTCTTTGCGAGAGGGATTTGGAGGACTTGGTCTCTGGGCTGTGCACAACGTGCGCATCCAGAGACGGGAGCGAACGCGGACTCCGGAAAAGCCCGGGCCCATCGGGTCTCGCCCAAAAAAAGAACAACATCTAATTTTGTTTGAGTTGGAATGATGCGGGATCTTGATTTTTGTTTTAGAGATTCCGAGGGATTTGTTTGCACCAGAGGGTGGAACTTAGTCTAAGATTCAATATGAAATCTATCAATTCAGAATTACCTATTGTTGTGACGGGAGGATCAGGATACATTGCTTCCTGGATCGTCAAATATTTGTTAGAAGATGGGAAGTCAGTGCGAACCACTGTGCGGAGTCTAAAAGACACCAAAAAAATTTCCCATCTATTGGAACTAAAAGATAAATTCAAAGACAAACTAACGTTATTTGAAGCCGATCTTTTGTCGGAAGGAAGTTTTGATGCGCCCATTGCAGGGGCAGAACTTGTGATTCACACAGCCTCTCCATTTTTTGTGGCAGGAATCAAAGATGCACAAAAACAACTGGTGGATCCCGCCTTACAAGGAACAAAAAATGTTTTGCTAACCTGCAATCGTGTTTCTTCTGTGAAACGTGTTGTGTTAACATCGAGTGTGGCCGCCATTCTTGGCGATAATATTGATTCGTTACAAGTTCCAAATCATACATTTACGGAAGAACATTGGAATACAACCAGTAACTTGAAACACCAACCTTATGCTTACTCAAAAACTTTGGCTGAAAAAGAAGCTTGGGAAATTCAAAAAAGCCAATCACGTTGGGATTTAGTTGTGATCAACCCTTCTTTTGTGATGGGACCATCCCTTTCCAAACGACTCGATGGAACTAGTGTTGAGTTTATGAAAAATATGTTGAAGGGAGTGTTTCGCACCGGTGTTCCCGATACAAAGATGGGATTTGTTGATGTGAGAGATGTGGCAAAAGCTCATATCTTAGCGGGTTTGACCCCGAATGCAAAAGGAAGACATATCACTTCAGCGGAAGTCATTCCGATGTTAGGTGTTGCGAAAATCATTAAAGAAAATTTTGGAAACAAATATTCTGTTCCTACTGGCAATCTTCCTAAGGCACTTGTGTATGTGATTGGACCTTTCTTTGGTTTGTCTTGGGGTTATACAAAAAATAATATTGGCCAACCTTTAAATTTAAACCATGAGTATAGTAAAACGGATTTAGGTCTAACCTATCGCCCGTTAAAAGATACGTTTATTGATCATGTGAATCAAATGGAAAGTGCGGGGTTATTATAATCCCGCTCGTCGTATCACAGAAACCGTGGTTTGGATTTTGGTGAAACTGCGAAGTTTTCTTTAGAATTTTCGGAGAGATTCGATTCCCAAGAGACAAGAGTCGGATTTTATGGTAGGAGTTGGGCCGGGAATTAACTCCCACAAGCCCACCTCCACCACCCAATCAGGGTGGGGGCCGAGTCCGGACACACGAGACATAATATGCATTCGCTCCAGTCCAATTCGTTTCTAGGAACAGACTATTTACAGTCCGGAACTTTCAAACAACAGGAATTGTTTCGTGATTTAGAAGAATGGAAAATTCTAAAATCATTACATGGTTTTAAACCAACATTGGCTGGCACCATCCCACTAGACATCGATACAGAGACGAGTGATGTGGATATCCTTGTAAAATTCAACGTCCCGGCCCATTTACAAAAGATTTGTTATGCCAAGTTCCGCAATTTGCCAAATTATACATTCTCAGAAAAGACAATGGACTTTCGTTTAACTCTCGTTTGTCGATTTGAAACAAAAAAATTTCAATATGAAATCTTTGGACAATCACTGGAGCCAACAGAACAGTATGGTTGGATTCATATGATGGTAGAAAATCGGTTTTTAAAATTGGCAGATCCCTCGTTTCGGGAAGAGATTCGCAATCTCAAACGACAAGGGATAAAAACAGAACCTGCTTTTTGTAAAGTTTTGGATTTGAAAGGGGATCCTTACAAAACAATGATCCAATGGAATCAAAAAACAGAGGATCAATTTCGAGAACTACTCATACAAAAAGGATTTCAAATCAATCCGAATTGACGAAAGGTCAAATTGATTCTTGGTCGTTTGACTTTCATTGCTTTGGGAAGAGAGTGTAACCAATGCCTTTGGATCACATCTTTCATCAAAAGCAAACTCCCGTGTTCCAATTGCAATTCCACCTGATCACCTGTTTTTTTATGTTTATAACGAAAGATTCTTTCTGCACCAAAACTCACAGAAGCAATCGTGGAATTGGGACGTAAGGAAGTTTCATCATCACTATGCCAAGCCATCCCTTCGCTGCCATCATGGTATAAATTCAACAAACAAGAATTAAAAACTTCTTTGGAAGTCAGTTCCACTTTTGTTTTTAATTTCAAAAGGAGGGGTGACCAAGGAAGGGCTGTTTTTGTAGTTCCCGAATATCGATAAGAAAAACCTTTTTCCGCATACCAGGCCACATTTCGTTTGGTGGTGATGTGTTTTCCGTAAACGATAGCTTCATCCGGCCTCCATTCAATCTCCTCCATTAAGGAATCAAAGATCCGATAGGATTCTTCTGCCTGGAGAAAATGGGGGATGTACAACAAAATCCCGTCGTAGGGTAATAGATTTTCCCATTCAGACTTTTGAAATAAGTGCATGGATTTCGAATTCAACCGCCTGAAAAAAGTAAGTCACTGTAATTTTTCACCCACTGTCCAAAGAAATCCAATGAAATTCCATACCGACTGTCCCTATCGTCTAAAATTTTAGTTGGATTCCCTTCCAGACCAAAGAATCTATACGATAGTATGACCCCAACTCGCACGATTCAATCTTTCATCGACGCAAAAAAGGAAAACCGTTCCCCTTCGGCAGAAGTTTGGAACTCTTTGAAAGGATTCCGGAAGTGGGATGAACCGGAACTCATTGGTCTTCGCAATGCATCTGGTTACTATCCTGATATTTATTTTGAAGCCGGTATGGATGAAACCATAACCAAACTACTTGCAAAATTCCAAGAGAGAGTGGTCCCCCATAAATTTTAATGAATCCCATTACCCCTAAAGTTTTATACCAAGAAGCCAATCCATATGGTTCTTTTACTGCATTTTTAGAAGATGATGGAAGAACCATTTACCTTTACTTACAATCACATAACAACCCTGAGTGGCCCATGAAAACACTTTGGGTGCGTAACTTAATTGATGCTCCCGATGCACGAGTAGAAGAAGATTTTGATGCGGGTCTTGCACCCGTGCTTACCAAATCCGAAATTACGGAACCAAAAGCACAAAGTTCACTTAAAGAAGACCAAATCCACTTCATTTGGTCAGAAGAAGGAGATGCAGTAGGTGCTTCTTCTTTTGCAAATTTAGCATACCCATGAATGCCTTTGATCCCTGACCAAGAAGGAAGATACGCTTGTAGTTCTTCCTCTACAAATAATGCTACTGCATCTCCTTCTTCTGACCAAATGAAGTGGATTTGGTCTTCTTTAAGTGAACTTTGTGCTTTTGGTTCCGTAATTTCGGATTTGGTAAGCACGGGTGCAAGACCCGCATCAAAATCTTCTTCTACTCGTGCATCGGGAGCATCAATTAAGTTACGCACCCAAAGTGTTTTCATGGGCCACTCAGGGTTGTTATGTGATTGTAAGTAAAGGTAAATGGTTCTTCCATCATCTTCTAAAAATGCAGTAAAAGAACCATATGGATTGGCTTCTTGGTATAAAACTTTAGGGGTAATGGGATTCATTAAAATTTATGGGGGACCACTCTCTCTTGGAATTTTGCAAGTAGTTTGGTTATGGTTTCATCCATACCGGCTTCAAAATAAATATCAGGATAGTAACCAGATGCATTGCGAAGACCAATGAGTTCCGGTTCATCCCACTTCCGGAATCCTTTCAAAGAGTTCCAAACTTCTGCCGAAGGGGAACGGTTTTCCTTTTTTGCGTCGATGAAAGATTGAATCGTGCGAGTTGGGGTCATACTATCGTATAGATTCTTTGGTCTGGAAGGGAATCCAACTAAAATTTTAGACGATAGGGACAGTCGGTATGGAATTTCATTGGATTTCTTTGGACAGTGGGTGAAAAATTACAGTGACTTACTTTTTTCAGGCGGTTGAATTCGAAATCCATGCACTTATTTCAAAAGTCTGAATGGGAAAATCTATTACCCTACGACGGGATTTTGTTGTACATCCCCCATTTTCTCCAGGCAGAAGAATCCTATCGGATCTTTGATTCCTTAATGGAGGAGATTGAATGGAGGCCGGATGAAGCTATCGTTTACGGAAAACACATCACCACCAAACGAAATGTGGCCTGGTATGCGGAAAAAGGTTTTTCTTATCGATATTCGGGAACTACAAAAACAGCCCTTCCTTGGTCACCCCTCCTTTTGAAATTAAAAACAAAAGTGGAACTGACTTCCAAAGAAGTTTTTAATTCTTGTTTGTTGAATTTATACCATGATGGCAGCGAAGGGATGGCTTGGCATAGTGATGATGAAACTTCCTTACGTCCCAATTCCACGATTGCTTCTGTGAGTTTTGGTGCAGAAAGAATCTTTCGTTATAAACATAAAAAAACAGGTGATCAGGTGGAATTGCAATTGGAACACGGGAGTTTGCTTTTGATGAAAGATGTGATCCAAAGGCATTGGTTACACTCTCTTCCCAAAGCAATGAAAGTCAAACGACCAAGAATCAATTTGACCTTTCGTCAATTCGGATTGATTTGAAATCCTTTTTGTATGAGTAGTTCTCGAAATTGATCCTCTGTTTTTTGATTCCATTGGATCATTGTTTTGTAAGGATCCCCTTTCAAATCCAAAACTTTACAAAAAGCAGGTTCTGTTTTTATCCCTTGTCGTTTGAGATTGCGAATCTCTTCCCGAAACGAGGGATCTGCCAATTTTAAAAACCGATTTTCTACCATCATATGAATCCAACCATACTGTTCTGTTGGCTCCAGTGATTGTCCAAAGATTTCATATTGAAATTTTTTTGTTTCAAATCGACAAACGAGAGTTAAACGAAAGTCCATTGTCTTTTCTGAGAATGTATAATTTGGCAAATTGCGGAACTTGGCATAACAAATCTTTTGTAAATGGGCCGGGACGTTGAATTTTACAAGGATATCCACATCACTCGTCTCTGTATCGATGTCTAGTGGGATGGTGCCAGCCAATGTTGGTTTAAAACCATGTAATGATTTTAGAATTTTCCATTCTTCTAAATCACGAAACAATTCCTGTTGTTTGAAAGTTCCGGACTGTAAATAGTCTGTTCCTAGAAACGAATTGGACTGGAGCGAATGCATATTATGTCTCGTGTGTCCGGACTCGGCCCCCACCCTGATTGGGTGGTGGAGGTGGGCTTGTGGGAGTTAATTCCCGGCCCAACTCCTACCATAAAATCCGACTCTTGTCTCTTGGGAATCGAATCTCTCCGAAAATTCTAAAGAAAACTTCGCAGTTTCACCAAAATCCAAACCACGGTTTCTGTGATACGACGAGCGGGATTATAATAACCCCGCACTTTCCATTTGATTCACATGATCAATAAACGTATCTTTTAACGGGCGATAGGTTAGACCTAAATCCGTTTTACTATACTCATGGTTTAAATTTAAAGGTTGGCCAATATTATTTTTTGTATAACCCCAAGACAAACCAAAGAAAGGTCCAATCACATACACAAGTGCCTTAGGAAGATTGCCAGTAGGAACAGAATATTTGTTTCCAAAATTTTCTTTAATGATTTTCGCAACACCTAACATCGGAATGACTTCCGCTGAAGTGATATGTCTTCCTTTTGCATTCGGGGTCAAACCCGCTAAGATATGAGCTTTTGCCACATCTCTCACATCAACAAATCCCATCTTTGTATCGGGAACACCGGTGCGAAACACTCCCTTCAACATATTTTTCATAAACTCAACACTAGTTCCATCGAGTCGTTTGGAAAGGGATGGTCCCATCACAAAAGAAGGGTTGATCACAACTAAATCCCAACGTGATTGGCTTTTTTGAATTTCCCAAGCTTCTTTTTCAGCCAAAGTTTTTGAGTAAGCATAAGGTTGGTGTTTCAAGTTACTGGTTGTATTCCAATGTTCTTCCGTAAATGTATGATTTGGAACTTGTAACGAATCAATATTATCGCCAAGAATGGCGGCCACACTCGATGTTAACACAACACGTTTCACAGAAGAAACACGATTGCAGGTTAGCAAAACATTTTTTGTTCCTTGTAAGGCGGGATCCACCAGTTGTTTTTGTGCATCTTTGATTCCTGCCACAAAAAATGGAGAGGCTGTGTGAATCACAAGTTCTGCCCCTGCAATGGGCGCATCAAAACTTCCTTCCGACAAAAGATCGGCTTCAAATAACGTTAGTTTGTCTTTGAATTTATCTTTTAGTTCCAATAGATGGGAAATTTTTTTGGTGTCTTTTAGACTCCGCACAGTGGTTCGCACTGACTTCCCATCTTCTAACAAATATTTGACGATCCAGGAAGCAATGTATCCTGATCCTCCCGTCACAACAATAGGTAATTCTGAATTGATAGATTTCATATTGAATCTTAGACTAAGTTCCACCCTCTGGTGCAAACAAATCCCTCGGAATCTCTAAAACAAAAATCAAGATCCCGCATCATTCCAACTCAAACAAAATTAGATGTTGTTCTTTTTTTGGGCGAGACCCGATGGGCCCGGGCTTTTCCGGAGTCCGCGTTCGCTCCCGTCTCTGGATGCGCACGTTGTGCACAGCCCAGAGACCAAGTCCTCCAAATCCCTCTCGCAAAGAGGACTCAAATTTGTAAAGGACAGAAAGGGTTTGCCATTAGAATTTCTCTCTGTAATTTTTGTCCGTTATGCCAACCAAAACAAGTTACACCAAGAAACCCAAAATTCTGTCCTTTTTCCTATACTTGTCACTCATCCTTTTTTGTTCTCATTGTGCCCTTCGTCCTTCCGGAACTTTAAGCCAATACGATTCTTATTTCCCACATGAAAGTAAAGTAAACCCGATTCCGAAGGGAAAGGTACGAGCCACTTTTCTCGGAACCGCATCCATATTGTTAGATGATGGAGAAACACAAATTTTAACCGATGGATTTTTTTCCAGACCATCTTTATGGAAAACTGCTTTTTCCAAAATAGAATCCGATCCATCGACGGTTCAATCCGTAATCGAAAAGGCTAAAATCGAAAGACTTCAGGCCATTTTTGTCTGCCATTCCCATTACGATCATGTCATGGACTCACCACTTGTCGCCAAACAAACAAAGGCGAAGTTGTATGGTTCTTCTTCCACTCTCAATGTGGGACTTGGTGCCGGGCTTGGCTTGGAACAAATGCAAAAGTTTTTACCTGGAAAACCAGTTACGATCGGAAAGTTTACCGTCACAGTTTTGGAATCCAAACACACACCACCCTTTCGAATTCTCGGAAAAACAAATGCTACCGATCCGAACCATCCTAACATTGAATCGCCGCTGAAATCACCAGTCAAAGCAACTGACTATATCGAAGGAGGAACCTTTGATTTTTTAATCCAACATGGGAAAAATAAAATTCTCATCAAAAGTAGTACGAACTTCGTAGATGGAGCTTTTACTAATATCAAAGCAGATGTTTTGTTTTTGGGAATTGCGCAACTTTCTTTGCAACCCATTCCTTTTCAGGAAGAGTTTTACAAACAAACTGTACAAACTCTAAAACCGAAACTATTAATCCCCATCCATTGGGACAATTTTTTCAAACCGCTTTCCGAACCTTTGGAGCCAAACCTTCGACTCGGAGATGATTTCGATGCCAATATAAAATACATTTTGAAACGCTCCCAAGAGGAAAAATTGGAAGTCCAGTTATTACAAGGATTCGAAACCATCGATTTATTTTAGAGAACCAACCAATAATAGATCTAGGATTTCTCGGGCCACCCGAGTCGTAGGGTTATGGGTTTGGAAGTTGATTTGATTTTACCGATGGAGATTTCTACTTTTTAACTTAGGTTAAAATATATACACTGATTCGGCACCTCTATTAGAGAAGGTCCTCGCCAGCTTTGGTGGGGACAAATTCGAAATAGAAGTGAGTGTTTTCCCATGTCGAATCGTACTCAGAACCAAAACCTATCCTTTTTTCGTTTAGAAAAAATGATAAAAACCAATTCGATCCAGCTTTCCAATAAACGCTGGAGTCTCTTGTCGCTAGTGATTTTGATTCTAGGATTGGTGTTTTTACAATCACCTATCTTTGGTAAGTCCAAACCCAAAGTTCTCATTGCGATGAGTGCTGCGAATACTCTTTTGTTAGATGGAAATCGCCAACATCCCACCGGTGTATTTGTGAATGAGCTTTATCACCCAGTGATTGCTTTGGATCGCTCTGGTTTTGATTTGGTCTTTGCCACACCAGAAGGCAAAAAAGCCACACTGGATCCAGAAAGTTTAAAAGATAAGTATTGGAATTCTAAAGAAGAAAAAGAAGAAGCCGTCCGTTTCTTGAATTCCCATCCTTCCTTTCAAAAACCAATCCCATTAGAATCTATAGCTAAAGACCACCAAATCTATATAAGTTTACTTGTTCCTGGTGGGCAGGGGTTGATGAGTGATTTGTTGTATGATAAAAACATTCCTGTTTTACTTGCCTCGTTTCAAAACCAAGGAAAAACCATTGGGCTTGTTTGTCATGCGCCAGCACTACTCACCACACTTCCTTCCGGAACCAACGGAGAAGGATTTTTATTCCAAGGGTATCAAGGGAATTCGGTTACCAAAACAGAAGAGTGGTTTATTGAAACCTTTGTGATGAAAGGCAGTCCCAAAGTCAGAAAAATTTCTGATCTATTAAAAGAACGAGGAATGAAATATGAATCTTCTTTTTTTCCAGCAAGTGGGTATGCCATTCGGGATCGAAATTTAGTCACATCCCAAAATCCATTTTCTGGAAATGAGTTCACTAAACTATATTTAGGTGCTATTAACGATTATCTTCAAAAACCCGCTTTTTGATCCGACTGAGTGCAACGTTGGTTATTCCCAAATAGGCTGCTTGGTCGATTTGGGAAATTCGATCCAGAACGGGATGGTATTCCTTAATAAACTTTCGGTATCTTTTTTCAGGTTCTAAGAGTAAAAAGTCGGCCACTCGTTCTTCTTTTTTCAAATACAAATGAGAAAGAAATTGGATGAGGAAGTCTTTGTATTGGCTTTCCGTCTCCATTTTTGTTTTGAACTCATTTGCGGTGAGGACAAACACTTCACTTGGTTCTAAAGCCAAGATGGAATAGGTGCTTGTTTGTTGGTTTAGAATGCTCGGCAAACTTCCTAATAGGCCACCTTCAAAGATAAAAGATTTGATCCATTCCTTTTTACCCAGTTTGTAAACTAGTTTGAATCCTCCAGATTCAACCATACCAACGCTAAATAGAGGTAGTCCTTGTTTCGCAAAAATTTCTTTTTTCTTTAATTTGATCTTTTTGCCATGAGTTTGGAAAAGTTGGCGAATCCCTTGGGGATCAAGATATACGGGTTTGGGAACTTTCATTAAATGGGTACTCAATGTATCTTAATGTTTGTGACTTTGTCTATCGATTCTTTGTTCCTTTGTTTTGTAAAACAAAGACTTACAAACTGGGATAACTTGTCAAAAAGGTAGGGAAAAATCTTTCGTATTTTGATTGCTATGCGAAGGGAAAGAAAAAACGAATCTTTGGGTAGGATTTAGACCAGGTCAATTTTTTACTTGTCTAAGTCGAAAGAGTTCCGGATTCTTTGTATCTGCCGAGGTAAAATCTTTTGAAAAAAATAACCCTAACTCTTTTGGCTTTTGTAATCTTATTTTGCAAAAATAGTTCGATTGAAAATTCCATTGTCATTGAACGAATCCAAGCAGCATCCTCTGCTGATGGAACAAGTCCCATTAATGTATTTAAGCCCGGCAAATATTGGAAACCGGAAACTAGTTTGGATGGGATTACCATTTTTTTCTCCAATGGAGCAAAATGGAACCAAACAGGAAAAACGGATGGGCGTGCTTTTTTTACTGAGATTTCTATCGAGTGCCAAGAGAAAAAAGGATATGTTGCTTTTTATAAAGATGGAAGTTATGCGACAAACTTTGACTGCACGAAAGAAACTCCTCAAAAGATTAGATCCAATGGTGTTCATGTTGTCTACTTGTTGCCAGACTCAGGTAACGGGATCAAAACCGTTTCTTTTTTTCAAAATGGAAAAAAATTGGATGTAGTTTACCCTGAACCTATTTTAGGCGAAGTCACTGCCAGCAGCACGCTTCCGAATTACCCCGCATATAGTTTGTTTGATGGAAGTATTGATTTTGCTTGGGTGGAAGGAGCTAAGGCCAATGGAGAAGGGGAATCTTTCCAAATTGAATTAGAAGACAGCATTGATTTATCAGGTTTTGAAATATTTAACGGATATCAAAGGTTAGATGCTTTATTTTATAAAAATGGTTCGGTGACGGAGTTACTTGTATCCAATGAATCCGACTCTTTTCCCATCAAAATTGCAGACAAACAAGGTGGACAAAGAATATTTTTCCCAAAAACTCTATCAGGAAAAAAGTTTACATTCACCATCCAAAAAGTTCGACCAGGAAAAACTTGGAAAGACACAGTGATTGCTGAGATGATCTTACTGGGAGAAAAAGGAAAACGATTTACCGTTGTCGACAAAAATGCCGATGAATTCAAACAGTCAGTCCTTTCCAAAACAAAAAACACCATTCTTTCTAACGTAGTCAACAAAGCAGTATTCGGTGATGTTTCGGAAGGTAGATTGGATTATGTATTTCGTTCCAATGGTTCCTTCGTCATTTGGAAGGATGATGTATCCGAAAAACGAGTTTTAGATGGAAACTGGGTTTTGTTAGAAGCATCCTCCACGGAAGCCAAAATTAAAATTTTTGGCAGGGATCACAAAGTTGTCACACAAAGTTTAGATTCGAATAGTCCTTATGCAGAAACAACCAATGCAGAATCCACTCTGATTTTTGGTGATACACTGACGGTTAAAAAATCTGCCAACGGATTGCAGATGATCGGCAAAAAAGTCCAAATCTCCCACTGATCCCTTTGTTTGGAAAGGATATCTATTGGTATGGTGTCCAAGCAATTTCCCTACTCGAAACGGGGAAATTGCACTCGCCAGACCATTCTCCTGTTTTTCATATCGCAGCCCTATTTCTAAAGATTTTTGGAATTCAAGACCAATCTTTATTTCTATTCCAAATTCTAACTTCCGTTTGGTTGTTAATCTCTGTGATTCTTGCTCGTTGGATTCTATCCCATAGGGAGTTTAAATTCGCATTTGTATTTCCCAGTTTTGTTATTTTACTACTTGGATTTTTGTATCCAAAACAAAGTTGGGCTTTGGGATTTTTGGTTCTTAGCATTGCCTTTTATTTTTCCTCTTCTTTATCCTCATCAGCAGCACCATCATCATCTTTTTGGATGCATCGAATTCGTTGGGGAGCCGCAGGACTTTTGTTTTTATTGGCACTTTGGTTTCATCCTATGGTTGGGGTATTCGGTATCGGACTTTGGGTTCTCTATCAAATTCCTACAAAATTTTATCCTGTGATTTTTCTCCTCTCCCTTCTGTTTCCCTTTTTCCTTCCCCAGGATCCAAATGGAAGGTTTTATAGTGATACCGAAATATTCCCACTAACAGCCGCTTATGGAATTGCTGGTTTTGGGATTCTTTGGGACTGGGGGTATTTAGTATTTGGAAAGAGTGAGGAAAGGTTCCTCAAAATTCGTAAGGCCATTGCTTTCTTTGGTTTTCTGTTACTCTTGCCTATCTTCCATTTTGCGGACATCCAATACCGTATTCTTTTAAGTTTGATTTTTGTGATTCCCGTTTTTGTGACATGGAACCGAGTGCAAATTTTGATTGGGACTGTTAGTATCAGTCTTTGGGTTTTTACAGTGTACACAAGTCCTCATCTATTTCGATATCCCTATGATCTGATGTGGATTCCGGGAGAGTCCATGGCTTCTGTCCCTAACAATGGTTTACTTGTGGCCCACCACGGTTTTTGTGAATATTACCATTTCCAATTTCGTAAAGATTGTCTTTCCTTCGAACCGGATGCAAAAGCAATTTCTGAATTACCTAAAGGCACCGAAATCTATCGTGCCGTGTATGGAATTCGGTATGAGAATTTGTTAGCCAGTAAAGATGAAAAGAATAGGCCTATATTTTCTTTTGTCCAACCTTTAGGAGAATACCAACTTGTTTTAGAAGAAGATTGGAAACGATACCGTTTCTGGTTAGAAAAACGAAATTCGAAACTCCTCTCTGTGGCTAAGTCTTGGAAAAATCCGTACCGGGAACGTCCTCAATTTATGAAGAGAAAACAAAATTATGGGATTTAGTTTCAAAAAAAAATCCATCCCGGGTATGCATCAAAAGATCCATAGGGGAAACCTTCGGTTGTTTCTTGGGAAAATCTATTTCCAATGGAAACGTTACTTAGTTTGGTTTCTGGAACGAAAATCCTTTGCCACCACAAGAGTATCCTTGGATGCGTTGGCTCATAACTTTCCCGTTTCTATTTTCAAACATAGTTCACCCATCTATCGTAAACTTAAAGATGTACCCATGTATCTCCAAGAGAACAAAAAGGTAAATTTGGAAATCGCTATCTCAAAGTTAGATGGAATTGTTCTCCAACCAAACCAAGTATTTTCGTTTTGGTATCTTGTCGGAAAACCAACGAAACGCAAAGGGTATTTGCCTGGGATGCAACTTCGCAATGGAAGTTTTATCGAACGCACAGGAGGTGGGCTTTGCCAAATGGCCAATCTCATCTATTGGATGACCCTCCACAGTCCTTTGGATGTGAAAGAAAGGTGGCGGCATAGTTTTGATATCTTTCCTGATTCCGCAAGAACTCTCCCTTTTGGATCGGGTGCCACCTTGTCCTACAATTACATTGACTTACAGATTAAAAACACAACCAAACAACCATTTGTTTTGCATCTTTGGATCGAAGATGGATTACTCAAAGGGGAATGGCGCTCCGATGTGGAAATTCCTTTTATCTACCAAGTGTATGAATCCTATCATGGATTTCATGCAGAACCTTGGGGAGGATATACGAGAAGGAATACCATTCGCAGAAAAAAGATATTAAAAACCACAAAGGAAATTCTGGAGGATCAACTGGTGACAGAGAATGTCGCTTGGATGATGTACGAACCACTTCTCGAATCGGGATCAGGTTCTGCCAATTTCTAACGAGATCTAAATTCATTTAAAAATTGTTATGTGAAAATTGAAAAAATAGATCTGAATCTGAAACTGGGAAAAAGTATGAAGAAACTATTTACAATGGCAATTTTGTTCGGAATTCCTTTTGCCTCTTTGGTCGCACAAAACCAGGAAAACAAACTCAATGTTTTGGACCTTCCGGCTTATGAACAATCCGTAAAAAAAATACCCAGTAAAGAACTCATTAACTTAGAAAAACAAATTCCTGGTATTGTTTTGGATATCAAATATGCCACTCCCAACAATTTTACCAAACAAGTGATCTACAAGGAAGCCAAAGCATTTGCGAGAAAACCAGTGGCAGAAGCTTTAGGAGAGACACAAAAAGAGTTTTTAAAACTTGGATACACAATCAAAATCTTTGATGCCTACAGGCCTTATGCAGCGACGGTTAAATTTTTTGAAATCATTGGAGATACAAGGTATGTGGCCTCTCCCAAGACGGGATCTAGGCATAACAAAGGTTGTGCGATTGACTTAACTCTTGTGGATTTAAAAACCAAAAAAGAACTTATGATGCCAACGGAATATGATTCCTTTCGGAAAGAGGCATGGGCGGAGGCAGAAGTGTCTGACCCCGAGATTCTAAAAAACCGAACCACTTTGGTGCAAGTGCTTACAAAGAATGGATTTCGGGTCAACAAAACCGAATGGTGGCATTTCGATTTTTTGGGTTGCTCTGGATTTGAAGTTTTGGACATTCCTTTTGAGGAATTGGAGTGAAGTAGAAGTTTATACTTCTACCCAGATAACATCCGTTTTAGGATCTGGTGTTGGGATTCCATCTTCTTCGTAACCTTGTAGATGGAGCTGGATGGCTTCTTGGATAAAGGTTTCTATTCCCGCGCCAGCGATAGAAGCGGAAATCCTTCGTAAAAATATATGGATATTGATCGAGCCACCAACCTACCGAAGGATTGGAGCGGATAGCGCGGTCGTTACTGAATTAAATGTTTGGTGGTGATGGGATTCGAGGCGCCCCACTTAAATGGAGACAACTACTGAATTGTTTTGGAAATGAGATAGATTAGATATCGAGTTAAATTTGTAATATTCGTATAGAATTCGTTATGTGATGATTAACTTTTGATATCAAAGGAAATTCTTCAAACAAGGAAGAAAGAATCGGTAATCCTTTTTTCCTATTTGTATCAATTTCATTGTGTTGCTTTCCTGCACCCATTGGATTTGGCCAAAAAACCAACCCAATTTGGTTGTGAGTTTTTTAATATTAGTAAAATCTAATATAATGTGTTGAAAGCTCGTTGTCATCATAGGGTTTCTAACGAAATGAAATCGTTTATTGGTTAAAACCACAAGCCATTTGCCGGCGCTGTATTTTTCATTGGATCCTTCGAGGAGTCCCATACAATAACCTTGGATGATTTCATCATCTTGGATTAGTTCGTGAAGGATTTTGAATTCAGGAACGTAAAGAAATAAAATATCAATGTTTATGTTCGGATGATTGGAAAGTAAGGTTTTGATTTGCGAAACGATAGTTTCTTGGGATAGCATAGTTTGTTCCTTGTTTTGTGGATTTCTCCCTTCAAATGATGGAACGATCTCATTTAAAGGGAGAGGGTCTAAAATTTATACTGCGTTGACTACTAAATCTCCACCGGCTTTGACTTCACCAGCTTCGTTTTTAGCTTCTACAAGAACAGTTACCGTTTTTTTCCCATCTTTTTCGAATTTCTTTTTGATGGTTCCAACGATGGTTAGTTTTTCGCCAAGTTTTGTCATGGCTTTGAAAGTCACACCAAAGTATGCGATGTCTTTTTGGTCTGCATAAGAAGTACAAAGTCTTCCTACTTGTGCCATAACATACATACCATGAGAGATGGTTCCTTCGAGTCCTGCTTTTCTTGCGAAATCAGGATCGTTGTGGATGGGGTTAAAATCTCCAGATGCTCCCGCATAACGAACTAAATTTGCATGTTCGATGACAGGGATGTCTAGGGAAGGAAGAGTCTGACCAACTTCTACTTTATCAAATTCGATTTTTGCCATGGTTAGCCTCCTGTATTAATCCTTACGAATGAAGATCGCCATCTCAGCAGAGAGGATGGGATCATTTTTTTCATCATAGATGGTTGTTCTGAAAGTTACGATTTCTGCTCTTCCCGATTTTACATCAGCGATTTCGGACTGTGCGTACACTTTGCCCGGGTACAGAATTTTGTGATACGTATACTCTTCTTTTAAGTGAAGGATTTTGGAAAGGTCGATACCGAGTTCCGCCATATCGTTCCAAATCTTTGGGTATCCCCAGAACATAATGACTGTAGGGAAAGTGGGAGGAGCAGGGACATCAGAGTATCCTGCTTTCTTTGCTTCTTCTGCGTCAAAATAGATTGGGTTTTTTTCGTTGATGGCGAGGCAGAATTCTTTGATCTTTCCTCGTTCCACTGTGAAATCAAAACGATCTAGTTTTTTTCCAACTATATCTTTGGTTATTGCCATTGGCATTTATCTCCTTAGTGTTTATCGATCCAAGAAACTAACTCTTTAAAGACGACAGCTCTGTCTTTGGGAAGTTCGTTCATGGTTTCGTGGTACAATCCGTCAAAAATTTTCATTGTTTTGTCTTTGGAATTTACCTTCTCGAAGGCATCCAAAGTTCCTTGGACTAGAGCGATTTGGTCTTCCTTTCCATGGAACATATAAATTGGTACATTGATTTTTGTAGCCGATTCTAATGCGAGGGCATAACAATTCAGTAGATAATCCCCCAAGTAGGCCCCAACGTTTCCATGCACTAACGGGTCTTTAACGTAGGCTTCCACAACTGATTTGTCATGGGAAATCATATTGACATCAAGACCTGTGGGAACCGTAAGTGTGGGAACAAATTTTGCTAACAAACCACCAGCACCTTTTTTGATATCCATAACAAGGTCGGTTTTGACTTTAATGGGAAGGGCACTACAGATGTACGCATCCAAATCGTTTTGATAATTGTCTGTCGCCGTATAAAGAAAGGTAACAGCAGCGCCCATCGAGTGACCAAGTAAGGTAACTTTACTGACACCTTCGTTCCGTTTGGCGATATCGATGAGTTCTTTTAGGTCAGCAAAAAAATCGGAGAAGTGAGTGATGACACCACGACGTCCGTCGGATTTACCGTGACCTCTGGCATCGATGAGGTAAATGGCATAATTACGTTCTGCCAATGCTTCCAACAAAAAGTTGTAACGGCCTCCGTGTTCCCCAATTCCGTGGTGGACAACAAGTACACGTTTGACTCCGGACTTTGGACGATAGATTTGGTAATAAATCGATCCGCCGTCTTTGTTTTGAAAGGTAGACTCCTCACGGGAGTAGGCTTGTTCCCAATTACTCATAGATGTCAACGATGGACGATGGAAACCTAAAAAGAAACAACTTTTCCTGTTCTTAGGAAACCTGTTTTCCAAACTGGTTCCAAATGCGAGCGACTGTTCCTTTCGCCCTTACGATCTGTTTTTGTCTCCTTAGCTGTTTGAACAAATCGGAAAGACGTTTCCCCGTGGATTTGGTTTTGGAGTTACGAAATGCCAAAGCAAAAATGGCAATATCGAAAGACCTTTTGCCCTACCATTGGAAAAAAAATCCCGGCCGCCAAAGCCGCTTGCCACTTTCACGCAAATGGGAAAATACACAAGTTACCTTCAATACAGATAAAGAAATTTTTTTAAACCATTCTCTGGATTCTCTTTTTTTCCCACCCGGCCAGGAGTATGAATTCAAAATTCCAGCAGGTCAGTATGAGTTTTCTACTCTTGTGGGATTGTTAGGTGGGACGGAGTTTCAATCCCAAGTTTCGGGAAGTTTTAAAATCTATTCTGGGGATAGGAAACTCGGGGAATGGAACCTAACCGGATCTGTGAAAGAAAGGTGGACTCCGAAAAAAGAAGTTTTGGAGATTGGGGAATCTGGATCCCTTCGGCTAGTTTGGGAAAGCGGGGATAGTTATCTTTTTGTCGGTGAACCTTTGTTATATCCAAAGGAAGTATTGGCATCGTTTGCGGATTCCGGGAAACCAAAATCAGTGATTCTCATTGTGATTGATTCTGCCAGAAAAGATTTTTTTGGTTCTTACGGGTATCCGTACTCTGTGACTCCAGTGATGGACCAGTTGGCGAAGGAATCGGTTTTCTTTGAAAATCCCTTTGCCAATGGAAATTGGACCAAACCATCCATGATGTCTTTTTTTCATTCGGAATATTCGTCTAACATCGGTTTGGGGAATTCTTGGTTTTCCACAAAACCTTACCAAAGAAAAGTCTATTATGGAAAAAATAGAGACAACTTAGCCAAAACATTTCGGGAAGCCGGTTACTTTTCCAAAACGATTATGAATAATGTTTTCTTTTTGGATTATACAACCGTTGGTTTGGATTTAGGGTTTCATAATTCTTTCCAAGTGGGAATGGACATTGTGGATACAGAAGTTCTCACAAACCACGCGATTCAATTTGTAAACGAATCCAAAGACAAACCTTATTTTTTGCATTTTAATTTGAATACCCCACATGCTTCCTACTCACCGCCCCCAGAGGATATGGCAGTGGTTCGTTCCGTGGTTCCGACCGATGTTTTTTATAAGTATGAATCTCCCGTGCAGCGTTACTTAGGTGAGATGCATTATACAGATCGAGAGATTGGGAGACTTGTGGAAGCTCTCAAAAAACAAGGAACCTATGACGAAACCATGATCATTGTGACAGGTGACCACGGCGAACTTTTTAGTGCCCACCATGATTACAGTTATCATTTCATTATGCAAACTCGGTTTGGTCATGGGGAAACTCATTATGATGAAGAAATCGCTGTTCCATACTTTATCAAACTTCCTAAGTCCATCCAAGATAGTTTGGGCTCTGATTTGGCTAAAAACGGCAATGGGGGACAGATTCGAATTCCTGGTCAATCTTCTTTGTTGTCTCTGGCACCGACCCTACTCGGGTTTCTCGATTTATTACCGAAAGGATCCACCTATCGGGGTGTTGATTATTCTGCTTGCATTCGCACAACAGGTGTTTGCCTCAAAGAAAGTTTTATTTATACGGAAGGAAGGATGTCGGAATCGGTTCGGACAGAAAATTACAAATACATTCGTAGGTATCCAGGTTTTACGACAGTTAGGCGAACTTCTGCGGGAGAACCCCATACGATGGCCGAAGAATTGTATGATCTCAAAAAAGACTCAGAGGAAAAAAATAATCTAAGTCCATTGCCGGAAGGCGAATCTCTATTACAAATCGCAAGGGCCGACTTCCGTCGGGAGAATTTTTTGAAACGCAACCATTTGCGCATTTTGATTCCCCCTTGTTCGGAACCACTTTGTCGTGACTTTCTTTCTTTAAATGTCCAAGGATCAATTTATGATTGGGAGGTTTCGGATGCGATCCAACTCAGTTCCGGTTCTGCAAAAACAATCTCTTTGCAAAAGGAATCAAAAGCGACACCAACTTCTCGTTTGGGTGAGGAAGTTGTATTTAAAACCGTCAATCCGGAACTCGGAGCTATGTTTAGTTTTTCAAGGAATGGAAAAACGATTCCTGTTCGCTTTGGTCGGTATGGTTTGGAATACCAAAGATCTATGAATCACTTGGAAGACTTAATTGTTTCGGAAAGACAACCGGAAGGATTCCCATCATCTCCTTTGCCTTGGGTGTATAACGATGGAGCTTTCAGTGGAACCAAAGAATCGGAAGTACAACGTGAGATGGGTAAAGAAGTGAAAAAAATATTAGAAACCTGGGGATACATCCACGAATAATTGCTCGTATTCGCAATGGGGTTCGTCTTATCTTAACAAGACAATTGTATGAAAGATTCTTTTATTCCGCCTCGTTTTGAGTTTCCCATTGCCTTGGGATTGGACTTTGGTTTTCCCATTCTCACGAAACTGCTTTTCAATATCGATGGAGTTGAGATCTCGAAAGAAGATGAACTTCGTTTAAAAGAAATCAAAAACAAAAGGGTCATGTATTTATCCAACCAACCGAGTGAATTGGAACCCGTCATTGCTTATCATATTGCCAGTAAAATCGGAACACGGTTTCATTTTATGACCTCACGTAGCATTTTTAATTGGGGATTTGGTTTGGTGGGTGAGGTGATCAAACGAGTTGGGGCTTTCTCTGTGATCTCTGGAAGTTTGAACCGAAGTGCCATTCGAACCGCCAAACAGATATTATCTCTTAGTGATGGAAAACTGGTGATGTATCCAGAAGGGATGATGTCTGGAGAAAATGATAATTTAGTTTCGTTTATGCCTGGTGTGGCGCAAGTTTCCTTTTGGGGACTCGAAGCGGCTTTTGAAAAAGAACCCAATGCAGAACTTTGGATCCAACCAAGTTTCGTGAAATATAAAATTTCTGGAACACGAGATTCGATCCTTTCCGACATTGAATCCTCTCTCTCCCGGATTGAACGAAAATTGAAACTTTATCCAGGTGGACGAACACTGCTACGAAGATTTTTAACTGTCGGTCGAGTGATGCTGGAAGAAACCGAATTTGAATTAGGAATCCCCAAATCAGAAACGAATGGAAAAGATTTTGATTACCGTTTGGGAAGGGCAAGGCATACAGCTCTCAACTTAGCAGCTTCCATTCTGAATGTGAAGTTTCATGAATCCGACAATGCCATCCAAAAACTCCGACTTCTTTTTATGGCCTTGGATAGTTTGGAAGCTGGTGCTCCTCTTTCCACTACACCCAAAAATCTGACAGACCAAAATATCCGCAGAGCCAAACAACTTGTGGACACAGCTTATGCTTTTATCATAACCAAACCGAAAAACCTAATCCAATGGCCGTCTGCGGAGCGTTTGATGGAGTGGATTTGTAGTTTTGAAAAACATATTTTTGGTAAAACTGAAGCAAGGGCGAGGAAAGCCCATGTGGTTGTGGCTCCTGCCTTTTCCGTCGCCCCATTTTATCAAACCTATAAAACCAATAAAAAGGATGGGATCCAAAGTTTACTCATGGAGATTCGCAAAGAAATGGAAGCTCTTTTGGAGCGTGCGAAAAAAGAAAGTGAACCTATAGTTCCTCCATATTCTGTGGGACTGGATTTACAGATTGGTTAATGATTAATCCAAAACTAAGGTAATTTCCACCCGACGATTTTTATGTCGGTTCTCTTCGTTATCGTTCGAAACAATGGGAACATCGTCGGCATATCCTTTAAAGGATATATGTTTTTCATCCATTTTGTAATTATCAACTAATGAATGTAAAACGGACTTAGCCCTGTCTTCAGAAAGTTTTTGATTGTATTCTTTTTTTCCAATATTGTCTGTATGACCAGAGACTCGAATTTCGCGATCCGGATATTTTTTTAGGATTTCAGCAATTTTTCCCACTGCGTTTTCGGCATCGGGTTTCAGTTTGCTATCGTTAAAATCAAACAAAATGGAATCTAAAGAGAAAACGATTCCGTCTTCCGATGTTCGCACTGTTACTGGGAGTTTTTCGGGAACAGAATTTTTATCTGGAATCGGAACCTCTCCTGTATCCGGGATTCGTCCTAAATTTTCACCAGCCGGTTCTTTTCCTTTGATCGGGTCTTTTTTTAGATCACCTAACTTAGTTCGATTGGTATCTCCCGAATACCCAACAATTAAATCTTCTAGGATATCTTCACGGATGGATTCTTTGTCTTTGGCATTGACTTGGTTGCGAAGGAAGTAAATTCCTTTGATATGGAAATTGGCTTCTTGTACGGTTCCATTCGGATAGATAAAGGTATAAGATAGTTTGACTTCTTTGAACTCAGGAACTCCTTTGGCGGCGTTAAAAAAAACGGTGCCGGAAGCAAACCCAAAGATCTTATAAGGTACATTAGGTACCATCTTTTCCCCTTCTGGTTTGGTATAAAAAATGGGATAGGTATAGGTGATCTTCTCACAATTCCCTTGATAATTTCCTTCGGACCAAGGAGCAACACCTTGAAAGGTATATTCGGGAACTACTTTGACACGAATGCGTTCTGCACTAAAATCAAAGGACTCTTCTGCTGGCAATTTCCATACATCGGAAACAGAAACTGCTTCTTCTGGAAAACTCGGAAAACTGCGAAGGTTAGGCATTATGAATTCATTGGGAACTTCATAGCGACCGTTGCGAAAGAGTGTAAAATCAGAAACAAATTCTTTGTCCTTCCAAAAAGGGCCTGATGTTTTTCCATACCGAAGATAAGTATCAAAGAAAGCATTCACCAAACAAGACTCAGATGAACATTTTTTTGGTTTCATCACCACTCGGTTTTTATCTTCTCTTTCTACTGTTTTGGCACCGACCCGAAAGTATACGTCATGGTATTCATTCAGTTCTAAAACTTGATTTTCCTTCCATTTCCATTGGAAGGTGGTTTTTCCCGACGGGACAGGAGTCGAGCCTACCAGGGGAAGAATTATTACAAAACAAAATAATAACAATCGGCAGAGAGTCTTCACATAGCAAAGATCGGGGATTTTTTTGAAAAACTGATAGGGGAAATGGAAAAAACTAGCGGTTTTTACGATTGACGAAGGATGGATTTTTGGCTTTACCTGAAATACCATGAAAAACCTTTCTCTGCTTTTTTACATTTTGATTACAATCAACTTTGTCGCTTGTAAGGACAAACAAACCCTGAAAGTGGCAGGTTCCGAAACCATGAACAGTATGATGCGGTATTTGGGTTCTGAATACGAAAAAGTAAATTCCAATGCTCGTGTAACAGTGGAAGGTGGTGGTTCCGAATCAGGAATTGACCGATTGCGAAAAGGCGAAATTGATATGGCAGTTTCTTCGCGTGACCTAAACCAAGCAGAATTTGATGACCTCCGCAAAACAGGTAACTTAGAAAAAGTAAGATTGGCTTATGACGGTGTCGCTCTCGTTGTGAATCCAAAGAACCCAGTTGCCAAACTCAATTTGGTTCAAACCTCTGAAATCTTCTCTGGAAAAATTAAAAACTGGAAGGAAGTAGGTGGGGCCGATGCTCCCATTTCCATTGTCATTCGTAATGATAAATCAGGAACACAAGACTACTTCCAAAACCACATTCTCAAAAGAAAGGATTTGGGTTTGAATGAATTTAATGAGTATAAGAGTAATGTTTTTTCGAAAGATGCCAAAATCGTAAAAGACAATAAAGAAATGTCAAAATACATTCAAGAAAACCCAAATAGCATTGGTTATATGGGAATGGGTTCTGCTCTTGTTGAAAACAAAGACAAACTCAAAGCTCTGGATTATGCCAAAACAAATAAAGATCCGTATGTTTCTCCTTCCGTAAGGAATGTGTACGATAGAAAGTATCGACTCGCAAGAGAACTCTTTATCATTTATAAAACCGACCAAGGTGATAAAATTGATGCTTTTGTTACCTTTCTTACCAGCGAACAAGGACAGGTGGCAGTGTTACAATCAGGTTATTTGAGAGCATCACTTCCAGAAGTGGAAGTTTCTGCGGAACCTGTGAAATAATTAGATCTACAATTTGATTTGCCACTCACGAAGTTTTTTGGACTTCCGTCCTCAAAGGAAATCTACGTGGCTGGTAGTAAGTATGCTTAGCTTAGTAAACCAAAACTCGGTTATTCTGTCGGTCAGCGATATACAGTTGGCCACTTTGGTTGAAAAACAATCCTGTAGGACTGGATAAACTTTTCGGTCCAACGATGGGTCCACCGCAAACCCCATCATTGTTTGGTGCTCCACAATTCAAATTGTTAAACTGACCAAACACGGCCACTGCAGCAATCCCTGCTGTTTGTGTTGTCCTTGGATACATGACCACACGATTGTTTGTAGTATCTGCTACAAACAATTTATCACTTTGATCCAGTGCTACCCTAGTGGGCCCGGTAAGAGTCGTTGGGCTAGCCGCACCACCGCCACTGGTATCAAAATCAGATTGTCCGTAAACTCGAGTTGCCGTAGTTGAGCCTGAGGGAAAATAAAGAACACGACTGTTGCCTGAGTCTGCAACGTACAATCCTCCCTCTGAATCTAAACTCATCCCGTAAGGACTACTCATTTTGATGTTAGAAACACTTGGAGTATTTGATGTAAAATTAGATTGCCCATACAAACGACTTGGTTTCGTTGAACCATGAGGAAAAAAAAGGATTCTGTGATTCGCTGATTCCGAAACATAAATACCTTCGGAATTTTGGGCCACACCAAGGGGAGTGTTCATAGTTGATTCACTCACGGGGCCCGATATTGCTGTGACAAATCCTGCTTGTCCATAGACATTTGTCGCAGTGAAAGATTCTTTGGGATAGAATAAAACGCGGTGGTTTGCCGTATCAACTCCATAGAGATTTTCATTTGAATCCAAAGCCAATCCGCGGATAGAGTTTAAAGAATTTGCATTAACAGTAGCAACAGAACATGAACCTGCTGAAAGGACGTTTGCAGTGTCACAAGCAAAAACTCCGAATTGTCCATACACTTTTGTAGAAGAAATTGTATTTGGTGGGTAATATTGAATTCGGTTGACACCTGAAACATAAACTCCTCCGGAAGAATCGGCTACGACTCCATAAGGTGAACTTAAGTTTTGATTGGTTACGGGCCCACCTGGCGCACAGGCACCATCATTGTAATTATTTGCACAATGATAAAATCCATATTGTCCATACACCATCGTTGCACTTGTATCCACCACTTGTAGAGTGATCGTCACAATTCCAAAACCAGGGCTACTTTTGGTGATGGTGAGATTGGTGGCTGGTGTGATGGCAGTGGCTGTTCCTCTGATTTCTCCCGTGGCTCCATCAAAGGATAAACCTGCTGGCAACACTCCTTGGATCGAATAACTAGAGTTCTTTGGATGGCGGGGAATGATGGAAACAGGAAAGTTTAGATAGAGTCTGTAATTTGAGTATTTGTAACCAAACGGGGGAATGTTCACGAGATTGTAACCGCAGTGATAGGATTCTGCCGTGGTAACCGCTTGGAAGATTAAGTTGGAAAAAAAGGAATCGGACTTAACGTCACATTGGTTGTTTAGAGATTCTGGTTTGCAGTTGTATGTGAAGAAAGTAAGGAATAGTAATAATAAAGCTGGCGTTTGGAATCGATTTTTCATTTGGGAAAGTTTCTCAAGTAAGAGGGCAACCAAAATTATATTTTTTTAGGAGTGCTTTGCTATTTCGAGATTTAAAAACAATCTATCAACTAAAAATAGGAAATGGTTTTGATAAAATCCTTTTTTCCTTTTTGTCAGAATGGGTCGTATCTTAAATAACTGCGGTATAGGTTTCAACATTCATCGAATCCGCCTCTAACATATCTTAAAATTCTGACTCTGCATCATCGCTGATAAATTTTCCCAAACCGTTAAAAACGTTTTTTCGTCCATTTTAGAACGTTCCGAACGGTAAATTTTGAGATTTCTTAAATTTCTCTTAATTTTAGTTGCCCACTAATAGTGAATGAACATTTTCATTATGGGATTTTAGCCGATGTCGCTTGGGATCAAATAACACGGTTGAATTTAAATGATTTCTTTGCTAATTGGAAATAAATTAATTCGTCTTTCTTGTTTGGGTAATATGATTGGAGTTAGGTGCTGTATTTTAAAATTTACAGACAAACCAAATGCAATGATTCGAGGAAATAATTTCCTCAAAAAATATCAATTTAGAACATTCGGATTAGTTAAATAAGGAAAATTTTATATGAAAAAGTTTATTTGGATATTATTTACAGCATTCTATTTCTGGAACTGTCTTGCATTTTTAGATTTCAATCGAAGTAAAAATGAATTTTCTAAGGATTCTTTACTCGTTCTTTTAGGTTCCAATGATGTGGGTGTTCCTGCTGGTGGTGGAACCGCAGATCCATCGGGAACACGCATCCAGTCGAGTGATGAACTTTTTACCATCTTAATCCCAGAAGGTGCGATGGATGAAACAGTAGAATTTAAGATCACAAAATACAATTCTACACAAGCACCTCTTCCTTCTGGTTATGTGCCCACAAGTTCCATTTATCAAATAACACCATCATACAAATTCAAAAAAGAAGTGGTAGTGACTATCGCTCTGGACCGTGCCAAAGCGCAATCGATGAATTTAAACTTTGGGAAAAGTCGAGGATTTCATGTATCCAACACGAATTCAGAAACAGATGGACTCAGAATGCCAGGTTGGGCTGGTGTGAATACAACCCTTGATTCGGAAAATATTATTTTCCATACGAAGACCTTTTCGATGTTTGGTGGGGGAACACCACCGCCAGGAAATTTACCCCCCGTCATCAATGGTGCCTATTATTATTTAAAACCGGGAACCCTACATATACCATACCAACTCAGAGCCGATGTGTTGGAACCAGATGGTGACCCGATGAATGTTTATTTGGTCGTGGGACCAGCCGGTGGACCGACAAATTACTTCTCAATGCAAAGAGAAGGAACAACCAATTGGTACGAATCCAACATCCCTTACGAAGCGATGAGTCCTGGCGGAATCCTAATTCAAGTTATTGCCGTGGATGTCCACGGTCAAAAAACCGCAAGACCATCTACAGGAACTTTTTTATATCCCGCTGATTCTGGGAATCCCACATACATAAGCCAATACAATCCGGATCGTGATGGGGACGGATTCAATGATGTTTGGGAAGTTGATACCGGATTCAATCCAAACAATGCAGGTAGTCCACCAGGGGGAACACCATACCCACCGGGTTTACCCGTTGCCATCGACAACTTAGAAATTTTACCAACGCAAGCTTGGGTGCAAGTGAATGAACCAATCACATTTTCTGCCAGAGGATTCCTTGCTGGAGTTCAAAAATTTGTCCAAGTCAATTTTCATACAACGGGTATTGGACTTGGTGGTTCTCCTATTGGCAATTTAAACTCATCTACCTTTACGGCGACAACACCTGGTGTAGCTGGGGTTTTCGCCACCTATCAAAGCTTAGAAGTATCCGCCTCTGTTCATGTGGCAGATACCATTGCTCCATCGAATATCACCGATTTGGTGGCAACACCCATGTCTGTTTCTAGAATTCAGTTGCGATGGACAGCACCCGGAAGTGTCGGTGTTTTAGGACAAGCATCTGCCTACGAAATCAGAAGGTCCAGCTCCCCCATTACCAATAATCTTCAGTGTGATGCAGCAACTGGTATCGCTCACACAATGATCCCGAAAAGTTCCGGTTTATTAGAAATCAAAGAGATTGATGGACATCTTCCGCAATCAACCTACTACTTCTGTGTTCGTGCCATTGATTCTTCTGGACTTCGGAATTCCTGGAGTGGAACCGTATCGGCGACTACCTATGCTCCGACAGATCTAGTTCCTCCGGCTGACATTACCACCGCTTCCGCCACTGTTGAGTCCTACCATCAAATCAAACTTAGTTGGACTGCAGTGGGAGACAATGGAAACACAGGATCCGCATCTTCTTATGAGATCAGAAGACGTTCCACTCCCATAGTATCAGATGACGACTGTTCTGCGGGGATTTTTGTTTCGAATAGTGTTGTCGCATCCACTACAGGCACTCCTTTAGAATTCACAGTCAGTGGGCTATCCTCGGGAACCGTGCATTATTTCTGTATCCGCGCTTTTGACCAGGGTGGGAATCGAAGTCTTTGGAGTGGAGTTCTCCAAGCAACAACACCTTTTGCCAACCAATCACCTGTGATTCAGTTGGCATCTAATCTTACCATTGATCTAGGCACAGAAGCCACTCTAGATGCTTCACTATCATCCGACCCTGACGCTTCATTTTGTGGGGCTCAAACAAATTTATATGAGTATAATTGGCGAGTGATTTCTAAACCTCCTCTATCCAACTTAGCCACTGGGGATATCCAAAGCAGAACGACTAAGCTTGCAAAAGTTTTACCTGATAAGAATGGCGAGTATGTCTTTGAATTTTCCTTTAAGGACAATGCGGGTAGTTGTGCGGGAGGGAATCGAACTTCTGTTTCTTTGGTCACTGTGCAAGTGAATTTGGTTCCGATAGATGCTCCTGCTTATGTGGAAGCCCAAGCAGGAGGAACGAGTGCGTTTGTGCAGTGGTGGCCGGTAACTGGTGCGACATCGTACACAGTGTACTATAGCCCAAGTCCTGGTGTGAGTACTGCATCCGCAAGCTTTGGTCCAGTGACCAATCCTTATGCGACCATTACTGGTTTAACGAGCGGGACATTATACTATTTTAGAGTAGTGGCAAATAATAGCGGAGGGTATAGTCTCGTTTCCGCAATGGAGCCAAGAGCATTTACAACGTCGACGCCACCAGGAATGAGTGTGGCAGGGACTCATGTAGATATTTCTGCAGGGCAAGGACTTAATTCCGGTTATCTCGCTAGCGTAGCTTTAGATCATGCCAGCGGTAAGTTGTTAGTTGTGACTCGTAATGGAGGTACTTTATTCGAAGGCAAACCTTCCCTTTTTCGGTGCAATCTGGACGGAACTAGTTGCACCCATACGGATATATCTGCTGGACAAGGACCTGGATCTTCGGGTAGTCACTCTAGTATCGAAGTTGATCACGTCAACGGAAAGTTGTTAGTTGTAACTTCAAACTATAACAATAGTTCCAAACCAAGTCTATTTCGCTGTAATTTGGATGGAACAAGTTGCACCCATACAGATATATCAGTGGGCCAAGGAGCTAATTCATGTTATCAACCTAAAATCGTTTTAGATCATACGAATGGCAAACTATTGGTTGTAACTCATAATGGAGCTAATAACTATAAACCAAGTCTATTTCGTTGTAATTTGGATGGAACAAGCTGCACGCATACAGATATATCTGCAGGACAAGGAGGTAGTTCCGGTGGTCAACCTAGTGTCGTTTTAGATCACGTCAACGGAAAGTTGTTAGTTGTTACTACTAACTCTGCCAATAATGCTAAACCAAGTCTATTTCGTTGTAATTTGGATGGAACAAGTTGTACGCATACAGATATATCGGCAGGACAAGGGACTAGTTCCGGTGGTCAACCTAGTGTCGTTTTAGATCGCGTCAATGCAAAGTTATTGGTTGTCACTGCAAATTATGGCAATAGTTCCAAACCAAGTCTATTTCGTTGTAATCTGGATGGAACAAGCTGCACGCATACAGATATATCAGCGGGCCAAGGGAGTGAATCTGGTGTGATTCCTAGTGCAGCTTTAGATCAGATTAATGGAAAGCTGTTGGTTGCCACACAGTCTAATGGAACTTATAATTCCAAACCAAGTCTATTTCGTTGTAATTTAGATGGATCAAGTTGCACGTATACGGACATATCAGCGGGCCAAGGGAATAATTCAGGCCTCTTTCCTAGCGCTATCTTAGTTCCCATAAGCGGAAAGTTGTTGGTTGTTACTAATAATGTATCTAATAATGCCAAGCCCTCCCTCTTTATCTGGTAACCAATCCCACGCCAGGGGATCCGAAGGGCCACGGTCTCACCCATAGGGTGAGACGGGAGCGAGAGCGCACCCCGGAGTGAGCCCGGTCGGGTTTGGATCAATCTACAATCACCTAACCAATTCGAGGCGCCAAAAGTTTGAAGCTAATACACCACTACCCGGTGGTTTCCAGAATCTGCTATGTACATCCTTCCCTGTTTATCAAAATGAACGTAAGTCGGACTATTTAAGTTTTGGCTATTCACTGAGCCAAGACCACAACTTCCATTATTATTTTCATTACCGCAGCCAAAGCTTCCAAACTGGCCAACAACTGCTGAGGCAGTCATTCCAGTAGCAAGATTGGTTCGGGGGTAGACAAGAACACGATGGTTATTTAAATCTGCCACGAATAAATTTTCACTTTGGTCTAAAGCAATACCAAAAGGCTGATTTAAACCATTGCTCGATGTGTTGCCTACGGCTGTGGTAAAGTTAGGTTGACCATAAACTCTTATAGCAGCTGTTGATCCTTTAGGATAATACACCACCCGGTTATTGATTGTGTCTGCAATGTAGATCCCTCCGACTGAATCAACAACAACTCCTTGGTTGTTAGCAAGGCTACTTGCAGAAAGCGGTGCGGTGACAGCGCTACTAAAATTCGCCTGGCCATAAACTTCAGTAGGCAGGATTGCATCTTTGGGAAAGTAAAGAACTCGGTTGTAACCAGTGTCGGACACATAGAATCCACCACTTGGATCTTGGCTCATATGGGTAGGGATACTTAATGATGAAGCAGATACGGCTGCTCCTCCAGATGTACTAAAGTTCGGTACGCCAATGGCACGAAACGGAATTGTATTCCCATTTGGATAAGCTAATATGCGATGGTTGGTTCCTGTGTCGGTCACAAAAAGATTGTTCGATGCATCTAAAAAGAAGGCTCGTGGGTCAACCAGTGTAGATGCCGCAATGCTTAATGTCATACAACTTAGATTTGGATTTGCGTTCGCGATATCGCAAGTGAATTGCCCATGTTGTCCATATACTCGCGTAGCTGTTGTTTGACCGGGTGGATAGTATAATACGCGATTGCCACTCGCAATATAAACTCCACCAGAGTTGTCGGTGATCACAGCATTTGGTCCCGATAAGTTATAGGCAGTGACAGGTCCTCCACTACCGCAACTTCCATTTATGTAAGGATCACCACAGGTTAAATCTCCCAACTGCCCATACACGTTAGTCGCTACCAAATCCCGCACTTCTATCGTGATCTGACTCTGCACCACACCTTTGCGATAGACAGTATAACTTTGCCTACTGATGGGAGTTGTTGGCATTCCCGAAAGAGCACCTGTATTTGGATCCACATACAATCCTTCGGGAAGATTGGGGCGAACCGTCACATCTGTTTTGGAACCTAATTTCGGTAATACGGAGATAGGAATGGATTTATAAAAAGTAAAATCGGTGAACCGGTATAATTCACCAGTATTGACCACTTGTAATTGGCAAAAACCACCTTCGATACTTGCGGAAACAATCAGTTGTGGAAAGAAGTCTTTCGATTCGCTATCACAAGGATTGGATAAAGGTAATTTTTGGCAGTTTGCGGAAAAACATAGAATCAAAGAAAACAAAATCAAACGAAGATTCATCTATATAAGAAAAGGATTTAGGAAGAAGGATCCTGGCAATTTGTTTTTAATTAGGTGCCCTTGAAAATAAATTTCATCCCGTTAATGATGAGAAATCAATTGTTTTGTAGCGAATTTTATTTAATTCGCATCAGTTGTACTGATGAGATTGTAACGAGTTCTATTTTAATAAAAAGTTTACTCGGTTCCTTCTAGTTTTGCCACATAAGGCAAGTTACGATACCGACCTTTGTAATCCAAACCATAACCAACAAGAAATTCATCTTCGATAATGAAACCAGGATAATGAACAGGAATGTGAGGATTTGCTTTGTTTTGTTTCCAAAACAGTGCTGCCACTCTCAAGTCTTTGGGATTGTGTTTTCCCACTTCTTCCAAAAGGTATTCTAATGTTTTTCCTGTATCCACAATGTCTTCCACAAGGAGAACGGATTTGTTTTGAACCGACTTTTTTAGTTCTTTGGTGATTTTTAAATTTCCAGAAGTGGTTGTGTCTTCATAAGAAGAGGCGGCCATAAAGTCCACTTCGTGGGGGATGGCAATGCTACGACAAAGATCGGCTGTGAAGATAAAACCACCATTCAAGATCCCAATCACAACTAGGTCTTTGCTAAGGAAATCGCGAGAGATCTCACGTGCCAGTTCTTCTACGCGTTGATGGATTCTTTCTTCTGAATATAAAGGTTTCATTCTTTGCCTATTTGCCCAGGGATCCAGAATACTGCCAATTGGCAATTGCCCCAGCTAAGATCTTTCCACGATTCTTCGGAAAAACTCAAGCCGAGAAATGAGGCCGTGGGAAATTTCTGAAATTTTGTGGGAGAGGTTTCCCCAAAAAGTAAGGCGGATCCGAGTTCTTCCAACCCAGGATTGTGGCCCACAAGGCAGACAGAGCGAACACTGGGAGAGAGACCATGTAATAAAAAGAGGAGGTCTTCTTTGTCGCCCCCGTAGCTGGCTTCCCGTACGTCTGTTTTTGGCAAACGAAGGTTTTCTTTGCCAAGTGCGGCGTTGGTTTTTTGCGCCCGCTCGGCTGGGGAAACAAAACATTGGAAAAATTCAACACGACTTTCTTTTAAGTATTCCCGTAAGGCTTTGGATTGTTCTTTCCCACGCCGGGAAAGGGACCGTTCCAAATCAGAATCATAAGGTTCATCCCATTCTGATTTGGCATGGCGAAGTAAATAGATTTGTTTCATACTTCTAGCATAGTCGAAACAAACGAATAGGAAATCACGAAACTGCTATTTTTGTATTTCTTTTTCGTACTTGGAAATGAGTTCGTTGTTGTTCTTACAAGAAAATTTGGTACGCATTTGGTTGAGATGGTATTCCACAGTTTTTCTCGATTTTTGGATTCGGTCCGCCACTTCGTTTTGAGACAAACCCTGTACAAGTAAGTTCAAAATTTCCATTTGGAATGCAGAGAAGGGAAGTTGTACTTTACTCACTCCGTCGGAAACAAAGGATCCACCTTTCATCACAAGTTCA
Source organism: Leptospira chreensis (assembly GCF_016919165.1). Classification (GTDB taxonomy): domain Bacteria; phylum Spirochaetota; class Leptospiria; order Leptospirales; family Leptospiraceae; genus Leptospira_A; species Leptospira_A chreensis. The sequence goes on along the minus strand of NZ_JAFFPS010000071.1, from coordinate 181,284 downwards.
ATGACTTCGGGAAGTTTGGAGATAGGATCTGACTTTAACATATATCCATCGGCTTTGGCTTTGAGAGCATCTTCTACATAAACCCGGCTTCCATGTAAGGAAAAGATAATGACTTTTGTGGGTTGGTGTTTTTCTTTAATTTCACGCAAAACATCGATGCCATTTCGATCCGGTAAGTCGATGTCCAAAACCAAAAGGTTAACTGGACTTGATTCTAAAAAATGAAACAAATCGGCAGCAGTTCGAAATTCTCCGGCAAGAGAAAAGAAAGGATTGGATTTTAGGATAGATATGATTCCTTCTGTGACAACGGAATGGTCTTCTAAGATGGCAATTTTAACGGATTCCACAGCCTCATGATTCTCAGCGCATTCTTCTCATCCATCCAAAAATCTTTCTGGGACTTACTTATTTTTTGTAGTTATCCCTTAATTTTGATCTTCATCCTTTTGGGCACCACCTCCTGCCGGTTTGACGCCTACCCAACCTTACTGGCAAAAGATGGTGTTTTAGATGCAAGGTCCGCTGATCTTTCAGGGGAAACCATAAACTTCACTGGGAAATGGGAATTTTATTGGAATGAGTTTTTGGATCCAAAACTGGAATCTCCCGAAAACAAATCTTATCTAAAAGTGGGAGTTCCTTGGTTCTCTCAAGAAAATGAAGATGGAGAAGTATACCCCAGTTTTGGATTTGCAACATACCGCCTAACAGTTATTTTGCCAGATCCTCCTGTGGAGAATCAAAATTTAGCTCTTTTGGTTCCTGTACTTCATAGCGCTTATAAAATGTATGTGAATGGTGAGTTGGTTGCTGAAAATGGAACCATCTCAAAAACAGAAAAGAACTACAAACCTTCTTTTCATATAAAAATTATCCCACTCAAAACTCTTTCTCAAAAATTAGATTTGGTCATTCATATATCCAACTTTTCACATAAGTATGCCGGCATTCATGGGATCATTCGCTTTGGAAAAATACAAAACATCATCAATATCTGGAACGTAAATTTTACAGTTTCTTGGATACTGATGGTTTTTATGTTACTTCTTTCCATCTATCATGCATTAGTTTATTTTATCAATCGCTCAGAACGAAATGCACTGCGAATGGCATTTGTTTATTTGGGAATTCTCATTCTAACTTCTACTCTCATCGAAACAAGAATTCTATTTAATCTTTTTTCGGATGATTATTGTGTTACCTTATTTCGGTTTTCTCGGATCGGATTTGTTTTGGTTATGTACTTTGGAGCTTACATTCTTCTGAATATGACTCAACTGCGTTTTTTCAAGCGGATGTTGATATTTTTAAAACTTTATGCCCTCACGTTTCTTCTTGTGGCAATGTTCACTCCCGTATCTCATCTTGCCGAAATTTCTTTTTATTTTGAATTTCTTTCAGCAACCTTTGTAATTCTGGGTCTTTTTTCCGTTTCTCTCGCCTTGTACTTTCAAAGAAAAGAAAGCCGGTTGTATTTCTTCAGTTTGCTTTTGGCAATTATTGGTGGGTTCATTGATTTATTTTTGATCTCCCATCCCAGTTTTGGATATAGACCTTTGGGACTTGTCTCTTTGTATTTGTTTATTTTACCACAAACCATCGGCGTTACCTTTGGACTTGTTCGTGTTTATAAACGTTCCGAATCCTTATCTAAAGAATTATACAAAAGAAAAGAAGCTCTAGAAAAAAAAGTCAAAGCCCGTACTTTGGAATTGGAAAAAGCCAATCGTTGGAAGGCAAACTTTGTCTCTCTCATTTCGCATGACTTACGTTCGCCGCTAAACAGCGTAAATCAAATTTTAGATGTAATCGACTTTAGTTTTAATGAATCCACAGAAGTGGAAAAAAAGAAATTTTTGGAAATTTGTAAAACAGGTGTGACCCAGTCTCTTCGGATGTTGGAACAACTTTTGGATGTCAGTCGGTTTGATGCCTTTGGAACCAAACTCATCCAAACACGATTTTCCGTGAATGATCTTTTGAATGAAATCATTGAGTCAGTGGAACCGCTCGCCACTCTCAAAGGAATCCGCATCCAAAAAGACACTCCCATCCAAGCCGAAATCATCGCCGACAGAACTTTGATTGGAGAAGTTTTTAAAAATATCCTCACCAATTCCATCAAATATTCCTATCTCAATTCGGAAGTTTGGATTGGCGTTTCTTACAAAGGGAAATGGTTATCAGTGGAGATTCGGGACCGAGGACTCGGAATGAGCGAAGAACAAATCCACAAACTCACCGGGGAAGAGAATATCAAAAGTATGCCGGGAACTGCTGGGGAACGCGGAACAGGACTTGGTTTACAACTCTGTATGAATATCCTCGAAGCCCATTTTGGAAAACTACGAATCAAATCTGTACTCGGCGTTGGATCTTCCTTTGAAATCTCTCTATCGAAAAGTACAAAGTCTGTACTCCTTGTGGATGACTCCGGAAACTTTAGATCAGATTTAGCGGAAGTTATGCGAAGAAATCAGTGGATCGTGATTGAAGCAGGAAATGGGGAAGAAGCTTTGTCTCACTTATCCCGAATCACACCTACCCTTGTCATTACCGATTTACAAATGCCGGGAATGAATGGAATCTCACTCATTCATGAATGGGAAGGTCGCCGCCACCAAAACCAAAAGATCCCCATCATTTTAATTAGTTCGGATGCCCCTCTTTCTGGTGGAGATAAATTTTTAGAAGAAGAGGGGCTGGAAACTATTGTCTCGGCTTACCTTTCCAAGATGTACAAGGCAGAGGACCTCTGCCAACAAATCGAATTTATTTTACCCTAACACTCGTTCCATATGGTTTCTGATGTGGAGGCTATGGGCTACATCATATTCTCCTTTAGTGAGTTCTCCATAAGCAAAATGAGGTCTTAAACTAGATTCTTTGGCTTTGGAAAAATCATCAATGGCTTGGATGAGTCTTTTGATCCCCGCTTTGATTTCCGTAGTATTGGCGATGTCTTCGGCACCAGGAATGGGTTCTTCCAATCCATGATTCATTTTGTTTTTAAAAGCAAAAATAGAAAAGGCAACCTTACCTACAGATCCTCGAAAGATAGAGGATTTCATTTCTGGATATCCTTTTAACGAATATTCGATACTTTGCGCGCAGTGGGCAAACACCTTGCCGGGGCTCCAGGTACCGGAAAGTTTAAATTCCTCAGGATCTGCTTGTAACTTAACGAGGAGTTCACGAAGGTCGGAGAGATCCTCTGCATCTTCCCAAGGGGATTCGCTAGATGTTTCCGATTTTGTTTCTTCTTTGGCTGGTCCTTCCGCACGCAGTGGCAAATGGAGAAGGCTATAAGATAAAGCTGTTTTTTGTAAAAACTCTTTTCGTTTCATGTAATTTTCCTTATCGCTAATTGGTTATTTTTTGGAACGAAGTTTTAAATTTAAGAATTCAACAATCACAGAAAAACACATCGCAAAGTAAATGTAACCTTTAGGAATGTGTAATTCCAAACCTTCTCCGAGAAGGGCCACACCAATCAAAATCAAAAAACTTAAGGCTAAGATTTTGATTGTGGGGTGTTGGTCTACGAAATCGGAAATACTTCCACTCGATAACAACATAAAACCTACAGACAAAACCACAGCGGTAATCATCACACCTAACTGGTCTGTCATTCCCACAGCAGTGATGACGGAATCCAAAGAGAACACAATGTCCAAAATCATAATTTGGATGATGACTTTGGTAAAAGAAATTCGTTTTCCCGATCCTTCTTCTAACTCTGGTTCTCCTTCTAATTTGTGATGGATTTCTGTGGTGGACTTAGCAATGAGAAAGAGTCCTCCCAAAATCAGAATGATGTCACGACCACTGATGGCATGGTTGATAATGGTAAAAACCGGAGCCGTGAGTTTCATGATGAGAGAAAGAGAAAAGAGTAAAAGGATTCTTGTCACCATGGCGAGCATAAGTCCGATTTGGCGGGCAGACTTTTGTTTTGTTTTTGGCAAACGAGAGGAGAGGATGGAGATAAAGATGATATTGTCAATGCCTAGGACAATTTCCAAAGCAGTCAAAGTCAAAAGCGCAAGCCATACCGATGGGTCGGAAAGAATTTCTATCATAACGTATCCTAAAGTTCTAAAAATGAAAAATGAATCAATCCAAATCCCGGGTCCCTTTTTGTAAGCGGGACTACCGCCTATAAAAAAACCAACCCTCACATTCTTTGACTAACCGTGTTCCCTTCCAAAGATCCAAATATTCTTTGGTCTCGGTGATTCCCCATGAAAAGCTTGTGAATGGTTTGTCACCAAGGCCCTTGTCCCAAGTTCGATTGGAAATCCAAGGGTAATAGATCCCTTCTTTTGTGAAAGGAACGAGGGTCCAATTTTTGTCCGAAAACGCATAAGTGTATTTGATCGGCCAATAGGTGGCGGCCCCAGGAACCTTCGGATCAAATTCGGAAAGGCATTCTAACCTGTGTGCCCTTTTTGCCTCACCCTCTTGGATCGACTTGGCGAGAAGGGGATACTTCTCATTATAAAAGAAAACGAGCCCGAGAAACAAAACTAAGGTGGCGACCGATCGAACGAGTGGCAACATCGAAACCAACCGAAAGATAAGAAAGAAAATACAAAACGGCAAAAAGAACAAATAGCGAAAGTTAGGTTCTATTTGAAAGATAAATAAGGCAATCACCGAAAGAAAGGGAGAGAGAAGGAAAACCAAATCTAAAAACTGTTTTTTCAATTCAAGACGTAGGAATAAAAACAAAATGTAGATGATACAAAGAACCAAATACCAATAAAACCAATCGGCAAATATCGGATGTTTGGTGATGGATTCGATCACACCATGGATCCAAGAATTCGGATCTTTAGAAATCAAATCCCTTGCCACACGGATTCGGTCCATGGTCGGAAGTTCTTTCGAGGTAAAAATTCCAATCCCCAAAGATTGAATTCCCTTTTGCCAAATCTTCCCCAAACCAAATCCAAGAACCACCAAACCAATAGGGTAGATCGATTGTTTTCGCAAACGAACGATCGCATACACCAGAAGAAAAGGGGCAATGTTGACAAAATACCAATATTCCGAGACCCAAACCAGGGAGATCATGATTAGGAATCGTAATCCTTGGGTTCGATTTTTAGAATCCCAGCGATGGATTTCGTACATTGTGTAGGCCGCAAACAGAAAGGTCATGGCATGGAAGGCCGGCAGAAAAAACTGACCGAGGCTATTCGGCATCACTCCGGCAATCGCCAAAAATCCCAAAGAAAACAAATAGGCTTTGTTATTTTTCAGACCAAGGGCTTTTGCCAAATAAAAAGGCATCACAAAAGACAAAAATCCAAAGGCCCAGTGGAACCAGTACACAGACTTTAAAACTGGATACAGGAATACCGCGAGGATCATCTCGGGGAAAAGATAAGAGCAAGGGGGGACATTCCATCCGCGAACCCCGGCCCATCCCCCGACCCAAAAATCCCGAGCAAACAAATAGGGATAAAAAATATCACTATGGGTTCCCTCACCCATATGATTTTCATAAATCGCATCGTAAAACAAATGAAAGGTGCCAAAAAGCACCAACAAAATTAAAATCGGTTTTAGGTTACGCCATTTCATCTATATCTACAAAAAATCTATCGATTAGTAACTAGGGCATTTCCTTTCGAAGGTTTTGAACCTTTCTGGAAATTCCAACTCCACTAAGATCCGTTTGTCGGGAATGAAAGGATGAGGAAATTCCAATCGTTTGGCAAAAAGAAGGAGCCCATATTGCGTGTAATCTTTTGCCGAACGAGAATACAAAGTATCCCCCACAACAGGACAACCCATCTTCGCCATATGAACACGGATTTGGTGGGTACGACCGGTTTCCAAACCCAGTTTCATCAAACTAAATTTACGACCGGTTTGTGTTTGGACAATTTTTTCCGTTTTGTAATGAGTGATGGCCATTCGTCCATCTTCTCTGACACACATCTTCACTCGTTCTACGGGATGACGGCCAATCGGTAAGTTCACCGTACCTTCCGCTTCCACAGGAGCTTGGAGCACCCAAGCATAATAAGTTTTATCCACGAGCCGGTCTTGGAAAAGTTTGGAAAGAGCCGCGTGAGCGCGATCCGTTTTAGCAATGATAAGAACTCCCTCAGTGGGTTTGTCTAACCTGTGCACAATTCCTGGACGACGTTCACCGCCTGTGGCTGATAGGTTTTGGAACTGGTGTAACAATCCATTGACGAGAGAAGGTTGGTCATCACCCGGTCCACTGTGGCAAGCAATCCCCGCTTTCTTATGGATAACCATAAATTCGTCTTCGTCATAAAGGACAGGAATGTCCATAGCGATGGGTTCGAGCCGGGAAGGGGGTCTTGCGATCACATTCACGACATACTCTTCACCAAGAGTCACCTTATACCCGTTTTTATGGGCGAGTTGTTCTTTGGTTTTGTTGGTCACAAATCCCGAATCAATCCACTTTTGAACGGTAGAACGGCTGAGATCGTCTCCAGCATTGTCTTTTAGAAAGACATCCAGGCGACTTTGGTCATAATCTTCGGAAACGGTTAGAAATATTTGCATTTTCGGTTGTTATCTAATGAAAAGAACTAAACTATGGAAACATTAAGGTAGGTCAACTGATGAAAAAAGGATTTTTTTTAAGCCTCATCCTCCTCGCAGGTCTTTCGCTTTCATTAACGAATTGTTCGTCTTCTGAAGAAAAAGAAACTCCCAAAGACACAACGTCCACTACGGGAACAACATCCACTGTCTCTTCCAGAGATCTCAATGCAGCTCTTTTGGACGAAATCAATGTAGCACTCAAAGACTACCGCTATCCAGACGGCGTTCGTCGCAGAGGTTTTAGCTACAAACAAGCGGACATCCAAGCAGAAGATTTCAAAACTTGGGCAAAAGACAATGTTTCTTACATCAAAGATGCAATTGCAAAACTTCCTGAAGGTTACGCTCTTGAAGTGACTGGTCACGCAGACGCTTCCGGTCCAGAAGAAGCAGAAGGTGCTAAAAAAGGAAACGGATACTACTCACAAATTCGTTCTGACGCTGTGAAAGATGCTCTTGTAAAACAAGGAATTCCTGCGGACAAATTGGTGACAAAAGCTTCTGGTTCTTCTAAACCAATTTCTGGTTTTGATGAAAAAGACGCGATCAATCGCCGAGTGACTTTCCAAGTAGTTTCTAAATAAGAAAGTTCGCTTTTTAAACTAGAGATTTTTCTCTAAATGAAACCCACCCTTTTGGTGGGTTTTTTTATACCCACTTCCTGTTTTGTAAATACAATTGATTATTGGTTTTTTTAGTGGGGGCGCCTCGGACTGGTTATGCGAATCTCCATTTTTTTCATTACCGACCGCGCTTTCCGCTCCAATCCTTCGTGGGTTTTGATTTAAATCCAAATTCTACTTATTTTTAACGAAGGATTTCCACTGCAATCGCTGGCGCAAGGGATTGGAACCTGGAATCAATTTTTCAATAAATAGGTTCTAAGTTTGATTTTTCTACTGTATCTCTTTGAAAATCTGGTAAACTCACCTACCATGCCAAACACTGTCCTCGAAACCATCCAATACAAGATGATTGGTTATGTGGTTCCCAAAAAAACATACCCAGCAGGTTATCATGTGACTCCAGAACTGGCACTTCCCTTTCTACACATCGCTTCTCAGAAGAACGGTCTGGCTCTGTATCATATGGGAATTTATGCCGATCTCAAACTTTTGAAATGGTTTCAAACGGAGTATCCCAAACATTCTAAAACCAAATTGGATATGGGAAAAAGTTGCATCCGGTTTAAAAAGATAGAAGAGATTCCCTGGAAATTGATTGGGGAGTTAGTTACGAAAATGAGTCCTAAGGATTGGATTTCCCTTTATGAGAAAAATAGGAAGGGATCAAAGTGACTCGGTAAACTGTTTGAAGTTTTGCATATGTTGGAGGGACTGTTTTCGAAACATAGGTTGTAACAATAGGGAAAACCATTTCATCGGTGCTTTCAGTCGAAATTCTTGAACGGAAGTATAACGAGTGAGACTCGGGGACAGAGCCTCAAATTGGTTTTGTACCAAATTCCAAATGCCTCCCACTTCATAAGTCCCAGAAAATTCTTTAGGTAGATTACGAACGGTAATGGTTTCTACCATTTCCATTTTGCGTCCGTTCATATCGAAAGTCAGTTTGGATTTAGCACCGGGTTGTCCTGGGGTTCCTGATATGGGTTCAAAGGATTGTAATCCCACCATCCATCGTTTCAAATTTTCCGGATCATCAAATGTTTGGATCACAAAATTGAGTGGTTTGTTGATATCGATGGAAACGGTGTATTTCATAGTTCGAAAATCTTATCTTTCTTTGGTTTCTAAGTCAAGTAAGGAATTGAAATTCCATTGACCTTAGAATGCATTGAAAACCTAACTTTTGTCCCTTAAAACTTTCCTTAAAAACTCACCATCATCCCCAGATAAATCCCTCGCAGAGTGTCAAAGTGTTCGGATTTTTTGGGGAGGTTTATTTCCCAGGCCCCAGTGATAGAGGGACTTGCAGAACCTAAATTCTCTGTACTGCGACTGAGTTGAATTTCATTATAATGTAAATAAGAGAATTTGGAAACGATCATATTGTAACCGATAAAGAACTTCATATGGGGATGGAAAGAGTAGGAGAGGGAACCATCAAATTCGTATCCACGAAAGATTCCCCCCTGTACCGGCGGTGGATAAAGAATACTGAAACCTATCTTCCGTTAGGTTTGGTTGTTTGAAAAACCGAGTGCCTTGCGTATAAAATACATCCAATGTTAGGTGAAAGGCAATGTCTCCGGTGAGTTGGTAAATACTTTGCAGAGAGGCTTGTGGTCCATAGGTAAAAAAGTATTCTTTAAAAGTTCCTTGCCCTAGATAATTTCCATATAGGTAACGATTGATGTTACGAAGCCCTCCTCCTAAATAAAGATTCCAATCACGAGAGGGGGTGAAAGTTTTGTAGGCATTGAATTCAAACTCCGAACGAGCCATAGGGGAAAGGTAATACCGAGAAATGTTTGGCCCTTGTGCTGTTTGTTGGTAGAGGAGAGTGTTTGCATTGACAATTTCAATTTCAAAGTACGAGAGTTCTAATTTAAAACCCTTCGCTAAATTTTCATAACTGAATACAAAAGGAATGAGAACCTTTCCGTTTTCCTTTAAGGCGGAACTAGAACGAGTGGGAACCAGTGCTTCATTTTTATCAGTGAGAGCGGTGTATTCATAAGGCAGATATTGGTAGGTTTGTCTTTTTAAGAGTAAGCTGAATTTAGCGGATTTATTTTTTTCCTCAGGTTCCGGCGTGACTGTCCCCGTCTCTTCTGCAAATAACAGAGAAGAGAAAGAAAAAAATAAAATGTAAATGAGGCTCTGTTTCATTTTCCTTTGTTATAGACTGATTTTAGAAAAAGGAAAACGAATTTTCCCGTTTGGCTTCCTGCTTTGTCCGTTAGTGTTTCTCAAAGTCCCGGTAAAAATTCATTTACTGGAAAGAGAATTCCCTAAAGATAGAAGGATAGTTTAGAGGTTTCCATGCCAGAATTCTTTTATTCCGATCCCTTCCCACTCGGGGAAGATACAACTCCTTACAAATTGTTAACCAAAGATTTTGTAAGCACTGTCCCATTCGGGGATAAAGAAATTTTAAAAATAGAACCGGAAGGTTTAACCTTTCTTGCACAAAAAGCCATGGAAGACATTGCTTTTTATCTCCGCCCCGGCCACTTAGAAAAAGTTCGTAAGATTTTAGATGATCCGGAAGCCACTCAAAATGATCGATTTGTGGCGATGGCTCTTCTCAAAAATGCTGTCATTGCCGCGGACAAACAACTGCCTTCTTGTCAAGACACAGGAACGGGAATTGTTATGGGAAAAAAGGGAGAGTATGTGATCACCGGTGGGGACGATGCCGAAGCCCTTTCCAAAGGAATTTATAACACATACGTTGAGCGTAACTTACGTTATTCGCAAGTGGTTCCTCTTTCTATGTATGAAGAAACCAACTCCGGTTCCAACTTACCTGCTCAGGTGGATATTTATGCCACACCAGGTCAAAAATATAGTTTTCTATTTATGGCAAAGGGGGGTGGATCAGCCAACAAAACTTACCTTTATCAAGAAACCAAAGCCCTTCTGAATCCCGCATCCCTTGAAAAATTCATTTCAGAAAAAGTAGCAAATCTTGGAACTTCTGCTTGCCCTCCGTACCACATAGCGGTAGTTATTGGTGGTACTTCTGCAGAAGCCAATTTAAAAACAGTCAAACTCGCATCCGCAGGTTATTTGGATCATTTACCAACGAAAGGAACTAAAGAAGGAACTGCCTTCCGTGATATCGAACTCGAAGAGAAGATGTTACTGGCTGCACAAAAATCAGGAATTGGAGCTCAGTTTGGTGGAAAGTATTTAGCTCATGATTTTCGAATCATTCGTTTGCCAAGACATGGCGCTTCTTGCCCTGTCGGACTTGGGGTCAGCTGTAGTGCCGATCGTAATATCAAAGCCAAAATCACCAAAGACGGAATCTACTTAGAACAACTCGAATATGACCCAGCTCGTTTTTTACCTACAGTAGAGGAATCGGATGCGGGTAGTGAAACGGTTCATATCAATTTAAACCAACCCATGAATGAGATTCTTGGGATCTTAAATAAATATCCTGTCAAAACACGTGTTATGTTGTCGGGAAGGTTGGTTGTGGCTCGTGACATTGCTCATGCCAAACTCAAAGAAAAATTAGATAAGGGTGAACCTCTGCCTGATTATTTCAAAAACCATCCTGTGTATTATGCTGGTCCTGCCAAAACTCCAGAAGGAATGCCATCGGGATCGTTTGGTCCAACAACTGCAGGGCGAATGGATAGTTACGTTCCTCTTTTCCAAGAGAAAGGCTACTCCATGATATCTCTTGCTAAAGGGAATCGTTCCAAAGTGGTAACGGACAGTTGTAAGAAGAATGGTGGATTCTATCTTGGCTCCATTGGTGGACCTGCAGCCTTACTTGCTAAAGAAAACATCAAGAAGGTAGAAGTCCTCGACTTTCCTGAGCTCGGTATGGAAGCCATTTGGTCGATTGAAGTGGAAAACTTTCCGGCCTTCATTGTTGTGGACGACAAAGGAAACGATTTTTTCCAGATGCTGAATTAAAAACATTCAATCGAAAATCAAAAAGGCGGAGTGAATACACTTTGGTAAGAGTTGAAAACATTGGTTCCTCCAACTCCCGGTCCAAAAGGAATGATCGCACCTTCCACATCAGAAGCGGAATAAACCGATGCAAAAACTTTTCCACAGACCAGGCATCCAGAAGTCATAATATTGCCTGGTCTAGGTTGGGATGCCAACTTAGTAAAGTTAGTTGAATTTAGCTTCACCAAGTCAGCTTTCGAGCTGGCTCCGTCACCATTTCCATTAAACGCAATTAATTCGGTTTCATTCCTTTTGGCTAAATCATAAGTTTTTCCCACGTCACCTGGTCCAAAAGTAAAACTCGAATAATTAAGAACACCAGTTGCACTTACAAAATAGAATAAACTTGCATAATTCGTTGGGGTCGTTTCAGGGTGGGAGAGCCCAAGAGTTCCGACACCAACATTATAATTATTGCTAAAGACAAGAGAAGAATCAAAAAATGTAACCATTGGGAAAAATGGAGTATCCTCTGGATTTCCACCAATGGCACCAAAATATCGATGCCACTCATAATTTAAATTGGATGCAAGTTTAACGATCAGAGAGTTAGTGCCAGATCCTGTATAGGCGTTCATTCCATTGGCATACAAACTAAAGGTAGCTGTCACAAAACCTTGTAAATAGTAACCACCGTTATTGGGAATGGATACAAATTTTCTCGGTATAAAATTAGTCAAAGGAGTCGGAACTTGATAATATCTTGTTTGGATTGCCTCCCCAGAATAAGACATTTTCAAAAGGAACCAGTCATTATTAGAAGGTGCTGCTGTGAGTATGGTGCCTGGATTAGAAAGCGCGGAATCCGCAATTCCAAAAAGTAGAATACCCGATTGGTCATCTGTTTCCATAAAATCCACAACATATAGATCGGTTGTTGCAGTACTTCCGTTATTTAAGTATGTGAACCATTCCAGGTTTCCATCGGGAGTAAATTTACCTACTATTGTATTTCGATCTGTGTCTGGCGTTCCAACAAATGTTTGTTTGGCGTTTGGTAAGGAAGTTGAGGTGTTGGCAAAAAAATAAATACCCCCATTTTTTGTATGAAGGAGACTCAATGGTCGATCCGATTTACGTCCCAAGTATTTAATCCATTCTTTTCCCCCTTGAGGATTCTTTTTGGAAACAATCAAATTTTGGGAATTACCAACGGTTCCTTGAAAAGATATAATCCCATCAGCCCCGGACAACACTTGGTTGGTCTGACCGATGACATAGGAGTTCGCATCAGAATCCAGAACTGCTTTGAAACCAACTACGGAACCGGAACTGATCTCATCCACAAAGGATACATAGTTAGAAACTCTAGAACATTGATCACAGAATCCTTTCCCTAAAGCGCATAGTACAAGAGCCTGTGATAAATAAGCATCGGAAAAAGGATCACCAGTATTATTGAGGTTAGCTGGTTTGCAGGATAAAAACAAAACTAGAAAAGGAATCAATAATTTCATGACAAATCGACATTATCAGTCCATTTTTCGTCTGTCAATAAATTTCAAATGGTTAAATCTCGGGATTTCCTATTCCAAATTTTTGAGAAAGGAAATGATTTTTTCCTAATAGTTAATTGAAAATTGATTTCATTGAATCAACTGTTTTAGTTGCATCAAATACCAATATAACTGTAATGAAAATGCAGAGTGGGAATTTGAACTTCTTAGAAGGTAATTCAAGATGTGTAAAACGATTCAACAAAAAGTAAAATTCAAGGCTTCTCCAAAGACAATCTACGAGTTTATCGCAGATTCGAAGAAAGTCACTGCCCTCACAGGGGAAACTGCTATGATCAGTAAACACATCGGTGGTAACTTTTCCACCATGTCGGGAAAGGTATCTGGTATCATTGTAGATCTTGCACCTTTGAAACGAATTGTGCAAGCATGGAGAAGAAATGATTTTCCAGAAGGCATTTTTTCCATGGCTACGTTTACATTCAAAGAAACCACGGAAGGTGGGACGGAGTTAATTTTAACACACCGCGGTGTTCCGAAGGCATTGATTCCAGAAGTAGAAGAAGGTTGGCGCCAAAACTATTGGGATCGGATTCGAAATACGATCAAAACTTTGCCAAGTAAACAAAACTGAATGGAGAATGTTCTTGGATGGACAGGTCAACTAACAAGTGATTGGAATTGATTAATTCCCTTGGGCCGTATGCCTTAGATTTCGCTTAAGAAAACTAAGACATACTTGAAAAAATCTAAAAAACTTTAAGTTCGTTTTCTGCCCAAGATCAAATAGTTCTTTTTCATAAACTCGAAGTCTTTCTCTGTCCAATCTTTAACAAATATATGATGGTTTGGATCAAAATGGTCTCCATCTTTCCAGGATCGAAATAGACTTGGATCTCCTCCCAAACCATTGATGATGGAAACGGCATCTTCGGAATCTGATTTTACAAAAACCCTATTTAGCGATCCTATTCCTTTGTTTATGAATACTGCTACTGAACAGGATGAAGATTTAATAATCTTTTTAATTGTGCCTTTATAAATCTCTTTCCAAGATTCTACATTAGGTGATCCTAATATTAAAATATCTGGTTTGTATTCGTTTAACTGTTCCCATAAAGCAGTTTCAAAGTTTTCTGAAGAAGAAAATTGAAAGTCGACAGGAATTCCTTCATTCGCAGAAATAAACTTTATGTTTTCGAAGAGTATGGACATTTCATACTGTGATTGTTCGATATCGAAATTATAGTTTTGATTTACATGGAAGGTTCTGAATTTTGCGTTTGGAAAAATTTTATAACAAAGTTTTACCAAATCAATTCCCGTTTGTGGTCTTGCAAAAGCGATTAAAATTTTTGAACTAACACCTTGTTCCGAATTTTCTAAAGTAGGGGTTGGATCAGGAGTATTCTTCTTTTTAAAAAATTTCTGAACCAAATTGATGGCCGGGCCGCTCATAGCAGTCGTAACCAATGCCATAATGACCATAATGGTGAATAACTCCGGCCCGATGATTCCCATTTCTAATCCGATGTTCAAAACAATGAGTTCCATCAAACCTCGTGTATTCATAAGAATACCGATGATGAGAGAATCTTTCCAAGATTCGCCTAGAAACCTTGCTGAAATGGTACTGCCACCTAACTTTCCTAAAATGGCGACAAAAAGAATCAATAAACAAATCAAAAATAAATTTGGATCGGATAAAAGCCCTATCTGTGTTTTTAGACCTGAGTATGCAAAAAATAAAGGAAGAAGAAAGATTACACTTACATCCTGGAATTTGTTAATTATGATTTTTCTAATTTTATGGTTTGCTGGTATCGTAGAACCAGCGATAAATGCTCCAAACAATGAGTGAATTCCCATCGATTCAGTGAATAAGGACGAGAAAGTGAGCCAAATAAAAAGGAAAAATACTATGTAATTGGGAAGAAAATCTATATTTTCTAATTTCGAAAGACTACTCGCAAATCTTGTCCTTACATATTTGAAGGCGAAATAGAGAAAAAGAACCACTCCAAAAAAACAGAGTAAAACTCCAGACATTGAGTCGGAAGAGGTAAGTCCTAAAATCAAAGCCAAAATCAACCATGCAGTCACATCATCTGCAGCGGCACAAGTGATTGCGAGAACTCCCGACCTTTCTGTATTCAACTTTTTTTCCTGAATGATTCGTGCGAGCACCGGAAATGCGGTGATCGACATAGAGATGCCGAGGAAAAGACTGAATGATAGAAATGAAACTTTTTTTGGTGCTAATGTTTCAAATAAGTATAAGGAAGTAATCACACCCAATAAAAATGGAAACATAATCGATACATGACTAATGACGACAGCAGTATGTAGGCTTCCATGTAGATTTTTCCAATCCGTTTCAAGTCCGATAAGGAACATGAAAAAAATCAAACCTACTTGGCTGAGTAATTTCAAAGAACCCATGGAAGATGCTGGGAATATCATTTCAGAAAATTCTGGTGCAAACATACCCAGTAAAGAAGGGCCTAACACCAAACCTCCAGTGATTTCTCCGATCACGCTTGGAATACGGATTAACGAAAATAAAAAAGAGAAAATTTTACACGTAACGAGAATCAGTAGGATTTGAAGTAACAATCGTCCGAAGGGAGACTTTAGGTGGGCAAAGAAACCAACTAAAAAGTGAGAAAAGTTGATTTCCAGGCTCAAAGGGTTTAAGCCGTGACTCTCTGGAAACTGTAACTTGCCGAGGTAAAAAACGAAAGCGAGTGCGCTGAAAAAAAACGCTACCGCCAGGGTATAGAATAGTGAGGACTTCATGAGCCACCTTCCTTACAAAAATAGTTTGTGGAAGGTGTTACCTTCCCTCAAAGTCTCCGAGGTTAGCTGTCGGGCTAGGATTGAGAGATATCCTCCGCAATTGCGGTACGCCCCAAATTTTGGGTCCCCCGTCTCTATATGAGCTAGACAAAGGCAAATAAAAAATATTTTACAAAAAAGTCAAACATTATATCGATGAAATATTAATCGATATAATGTTTTATAATTAGAATATTCTGATGTATATATGTTAATATGTGTTTATCCTTATTTTTATGAAAATTATGTTATTCTTTAGATGAAACCATTTCTTCTGGTTTCACCCACTGGTCAAACTGCTCTGCCGTGAGTAGTCCCAATTGAATCCCTGCTTCTTTCAAGGTGGAATTTTGTTTGTGGGCCGTTTTTGCAATTTTTGCAGCGTTATCATACCCAATGTATGGGTTGAGAGCAGTCACAAGCATCAGTGAATTTTTCAGGTTGTGGTCTATGGTTTCCAGATTTGGTTCAATTCCGCGTGCACAATGTTCTTCAAACGAAAGTGTCGCATCAGCTAACAATCGTATGGAATTTAGAACATTAAAGATAATCAGGGGTTTGAATACATTCAGCTCAAAGTTTCCAGAAGATCCACCTACATTGACTGCCACATCATTTCCAATCACTTGCGCGGCCACCATCGTCATGGCTTCGGATTGTGTGGGATTGACTTTCCCCGGCATAATGGAAGAGCCTGGTTCATTTTCAGGAATGGAAATCTCTCCAATTCCACACCTTGGTCCCGAAGCCAACCAGCGAATATCGTTTGCGATCTTCATCAGAGAACAAGCGATGGTTTTCAAAATTCCACTCACTTCCACAAGAGAATCATGTGCGGCGAGCGCTTCAAATTTGTTTTCCGCAGTGACAAAGGGGAGTTTTGTTTCTTTGGCAATCGCTTCTGCGGCCTTTACTGCAAATTCGGGATGTGTGTTGAGCCCCGTTCCGACAGCGGTTCCACCCAGTGCCAATCGGTATACAGAAGGTAACGCTCGTTCGACTCTTTCGATTGAATATTTAAGTTGTTGTACATACCCAGAAAATTCCTGACCCAGTGTGAGTGGGGTGGCATCTTGCAAATGCGTACGACCGATTTTTATGATGTTTGCAAAAGTTTTTGTTTTTTGATCTAAAGTGTCATGAAGCGTTTGTAAGGCGGGAATTAATTTATGCACCAAACTTTCGGCACAGGCAATGTGCATGGCAGTGGGAAAGGTATCATTGGAACTTTGGGCTTTGTTGACATCATCATTGGGATGGATGGGTTTTTTAGAACCGAGAACACCACCGGCCATTTCAATGGCTCTGTTGGATATGACTTCATTCACATTCATATTGGTTTGGGTTCCGGATCCGGTTTGCCATATCGCAAGAGGGAAGTGATCATCCAAAGTTCCAACAATAACTTCTTCAGCCGCCTTCACAATGAGTTCTGTTTTTGCTGCAGAGAGGATTTCTAATTCCTTGTTGGTCAGTGCTGCTGATTTTTTTAAGATCCCTAGAGCACGAATCATTTCCCTTGGGAATCGGTCCGTACCAATGTGGAAGTGGTGGAGAGATCGTTCGGTTTGTGCACCCCAATAACGAGAAGCGTCCACTGCAATTTCACCCATAGAATCGGTTTCGATTCTTGTTTTCATAATCCCCCCTAGAAACAATTGAAATCAATTGTCTTCTTTATGTAGACTGGCCTTACATTTGGGAAACGAAAAAGAAAAAGCTAGGAAGGAAAATGTCGACAGCCTCCCGTTTCAGAATCTACGGGAGGATTGTATTCACTAAAAAACTAGAACGGTTGGTAGAAAGCGAGATAGGCTGCAAAAAGACCCAAAAGAGGAAAAACAAACCAAAGGATTTTAGCAAATTTTTCTTTTTTGGATGCCATCGCAAGAAGTCCACCAAACGCAAGCCAGATGACGATTTTTAAAATCACCCAAACTGGTAGAGCGGAATGAGAGATCCCGCGAAATTTCATGAGTCCAAATCCGGCAACGATGATGAGGACGAGGGCCAGACCATGAGTGATCGCAGCCACAGTTTTGAATTTGTTTTCCGATTTTTTTCCACCGTTGATGGTGTAGAGTGTGATTCCTCCAAGGGATAAGAATAACAGATACATTCCGAAAATATGGATGAGTTTATAAGCTTCGTATGACACAACGATCTCCTTGTTTCTGCTCTATTCTTTCATAAGGAACCATTCCTTGCGAGATTTTTCTCTTCCCAGGTGAGGAAAAAGAATTAGGGTTTGGAAAATGGAACCAAAGAACTCGCAAGGCCCTGAAACCAATCCAATCTCTATCGATTCACAAAAAACACTCCTTGCCTTAAGAGGGATACCCGGTTCTGGAAAAACTACCTTAGCAAAAACGATTTCTCTATCGAACGGTGCACCGGTCTTCTCCATTGATTCCTATTTTGAAAATGAATCGGGTGATTATATTTTTGATTATAAAAAAAACCATTTAGCCTATAGAGAATGCGAATCAAAAACAAAACAGGCTCTCGAAGAGGGAGTCCCTTTTGTCATTGTAGACAATACCTTTACTTTGGATTGGGAATTAGAACCTTACGAACGTTTAGCGAAAGAATTTGGATATTTATTTTTTGTGGTCACTGTCGAAAACCGACATGGCGGAAAGAATGTACACCAAATCCCAGAGGAACAGATAGAGAAAATGAAAGCAAAATACAAGGTGGTTTTGTAGTTTTAGAGGTTGGGTTAGATTGAAATTTATCTGTAAATCACTAGAAGTGATTTGGCTAGGAATGGAAAAACTAAAAAGGCAAAAAAAATCCGTCGCTGAAACCGAAGTTAAGCGACGGATTTATGACAAACTAGATTATCTCCAGTTGTTAGTTTTAGGTTTTGCGATGTTTACTTTCATCTCACGGTTAAGAATGTTCTTTCCGTTAAGTTCTTTAATTGCGTTATCAGCTTCTTTTCCATCTTTCATTTCGATGAATCCGAAACCTTTAGAACGGCCAGAATACTGGTCAGTGATGATTTTTGCAGAAGTTACTGCTCCGTGAGCTCCAAAAAGTTCACTGAGTTTACCTTCAGTCATATCGTAAGAAAGGTTGCCAACATAAATGTTTACTGACATAGTTTTTGTCCTGTTTGTTAAAGTTGACTCGGGAATTCTAGATTTACAATCGTCGGGACCCTGGGAAGGGATTTTGGGTAAGAACTCCAGAAAAATGCA
Source organism: Leptospira chreensis (assembly GCF_016919165.1). Taxonomy (GTDB): domain Bacteria; phylum Spirochaetota; class Leptospiria; order Leptospirales; family Leptospiraceae; genus Leptospira_A; species Leptospira_A chreensis. The sequence continues at coordinate 162,579 of NZ_JAFFPS010000071.1, read as the reverse complement.
GGGAAAAACTTGGGAAAGCTACCAGCGTGCAAGCTTGAAAGGACTACTTCGGCGGTGAAAATCAACAATACTCTGAATCTTCTGTCAGTCTAATTACCCTTTCTAAAAAAAGCAATCTGAAAGAAGACCCAGAGGGAAAATATCGAAAAAAGAAAACTTTAGTGGTGGTGGTGTCCGCCTGGACCGTGCACGTGACCATGTTGTAATTCTTCTTCTGTGGCTTCGCGAATGGACTTAATTGTCACCGCAAAGTGGAGAGTTTCTCCAGCTAACGGGTGATTGCCGTTCAGAATGACCTCGGTGTCCCGAACTTCTTGCAGGTATAGAACCATTCTACCTTCGGGAGTGTCCGTTTGAAATTCCATTCCCACTTCTAACTCGGCTTCTTCCGGAAGTTCCGTTTTGGGAACTTGAAAAATCAGAGCTTCGTTATATGTCCCATAACCATCTTCAGGTGGTACAGTTACATTTTTAGAATCTCCGTTCACTAATCCTTCTAGTTCTTTTTCCAAACCGGGAATGATATTTTGCCAGCCGTGGAGGTATAATAACGGTTCGTCTGATTGGTCCAGAGTTTCTCCCTGGGCGTTCTTTAGGTGATAGGAAAATCCTACAACCATTCCTTTGCTGATGGTTTTTGACATATTGGTTACAAAGTACCAACGGAAAAAAATACTGCAACCGAATAAAAGGTTGGTACCAAATTGTAATCAAAGAAATTAAACCTTGGAAATATTACATCTATGAATTGGTCACTACTCATTCAGGTTTTAGGCGGACTCGGGATTTTCATCTATGGGATGAAATTACTAAGTGAGTCCTTACAACGCGTGGCGGGAGATAGGCTTCGTTCCTTTCTTTCGTCTATGACGAGAAATAGAGTGTCTGCTGTTTTTAGCGGACTTTTTATTACATCTACAATACAATCCAGCTCGGCCACCACCGTTCTTGTGGTTGGATTTGTAAATGCTGGTTTAATTTCACTCGCCCAAGCCATCGGTGTCATCATGGGGGCCAATATTGGAACCACCATCACTGCATGGATTGTATCTTTTTTAGGTTTTAAGTTCAACATTGCATCATTCGCCTTACCAGCAGTTGCCGCAGGTGTGATCTTAAATTTCTCAAGAAAAGAAAGTAGGTCTGGTTGGGGAAGTTTCCTAATTGGTTTTGGATTTTTGTTTTTGGGTTTGGATTATTTAAAATCATCTGTTCCCGATAGTGCAAAGGATCCAGATAGTTTTCTATTTTTGCAGCAATACACAAATATGGGATTCAACACCATATTGTTATTCGTTTTGATTGGAGCCTTGTTAACCATTGTCATCCAATCTTCTTCTGCTTCCACAACCATCACCATCACACTAGCCTTCTCCGGTTATATACCGATTGATGCCGCTTATGGTATGATCCTTGGTGAAAACATTGGAACTACGATTACGGCAAACCTTGCTGCCATTCCGGGGAATCGAAATGCCAAAAAGGCAGCTCTCGCCCACACACTATTCAATGTGTTCGGGGTGGTATGGGCCTTACTGTTCTTCAAATTTTTCACAGGAATTGTGGATGATTTGATTCCTGGGGATCCACTCACAGATAAAGAATCTACAAGATTCCATATCTCTCTTTTCCACACGATGTTTAACATCACAAACACTCTCATTCTCATTTGGTTTGTGAATACAATCACCAAAGTGGTGAGTGCTATTGTGGATGGACTTGCTTCTAAAACAGGAAAAGACAAAGATTCCATTCGACTTTTACAAGCTGGGGCAGTCAAAACCACAGAACTTGCTATGGTGGAGCTGGTTGAGTTCACGAAAAAAATCATTCGTGATACATACGACTTCCTTCGTTTGACAGAACAAATCTTATTACAACCTTACGATGCCACTCGTGTCCTACAGGTATTGAAAAAAGAAGAAGAGTTGGATCAAGTTCGCTCTGAAGTCCTTACCTACCTAAACCAAATCCAAGAGACCGGTATTACTGGTAACTATGCGAAAGATGTTTTGGGAATTATGGAAAGAGTCAAAGCTGTGGAAGAGATGGGTGATAACTTTGCATCGATTGCAAGAAAGATGAGAAAGTCGCACCGTCAAAAAGTTTCCTTGGATAAATCTTTTGCTAATTCTGTAAAAGACCAAATGGATTTACTCAAACACCATTACGACATCCTACTTGTGAACTTGGAACAAAGTGAAACTTTTGATATCCTGGGTAACCCACAGATTCGTAGCCAAAGTCGTGAGTATCGTTTCCAAATGATTCGTTCCGTGAAAAAGAATGATTCTAAAGTGAAGAAGAAAAAGTATCAGAAAAAAGACAATTTGATGCCAGCCCTTCTTTACAGAGATATTTCTCGTAACTTGGATAATATTTCCAGACTATTGAATGCGGCAATTTATGCGGACGTTTAGTCCGCATATTAGCTAATTTCGAATAGAATAAATGTTATATCATCGTCTGCGGGACCTTCTTTGTTCCGTAGGCGAATGTGTTCATCAATCCCACCATACAACGATTCCACCGACTCAGCTTTTCTTGCTAACAACCATCCCAGTAACTCTTCTTCCCCAGAGTCTCCATTTTCCCACAAATCCCAAATCCCATCGGTAAATAACAAAATTTTATCACCGGGAGATAGTTTGTGAATTTCTTCTGGGTATTGTACTTCTTTGGAATATCCGATGAGTTTTCCTTTGGGCCGGATCACTTCGATTGCCGTGGAATTTTCATTGAACTTGTATAAGGCGGGGTGTCCGGCATTTGCTACCCTTAATTGTTTGAGTTCCAAATCGATAAAAATGGCACTAGCGGTCAAAAATTGATTTTTATAATTTCCGGCAAGGGATACATTGATACTTTCTAAAACCTTTCCTGGTTTGTTGGCAAACGCCAAGGTCTGCATATATGCAATCTTTAACATGGCAGCTTCAATGGCGGCCGGAACTCCATGACCTGTCACATCGGCAATCAAACAACATATCTGGTGTTTCCCATAAACGGTGATATCGTAAAAATCACCACCTACCAAAGAGGCTGGAAAATATCCTGTTTTGATAACAAGTCCTGGAAATTTTGGCAGGATTTGGGGAAGGGTGGATTCTTGCAACTTTTGGGCTAATTTGAGTTCTTTTCCATAAGCGATTAACTTTTGTTTGTTGATCTCCGCTTTGAATTGGATTTTGTCCTTTTCTTTGCGGACCACGGAGATTCTATCTCCCAGTCCAAAAGCCATAAGCAGTACTTCGATTGCCATCCCAACTTGGAATGAATTTTCTGTGAAAGCATTGACCGGGAAAAATCCCATGTATTTGAGAACGGTGGCAAGTCCTCCCACGATCACCATAAAGTATCCATAAAAATAGAATCGTGCCGGTGGAAATTTTTTGATAAAAGCAACGTAATAAGAAACAAACAAAGCAAAGAATGCGAGTAAAAACGAAAAAATATCCCCCGCTTGGTTCATAAACCGGTAAGACAAAAAAGGAAGGAGACAAATACTCACTATTGATACGACCATGAGCCCCAAAAACCATTTGCGAATGAGGGGAGCATTTTCCTTGAGATTCATAAAGGTGATACTCATCGGGAAACAAGTGAGTAAAAATAAAAAATAGAGAAGGTTGTGAGAGTTGTATACGAACTCAGGTGAGTTAGGAAAAAATAAAACGGGCAATAATCCTTGGAGAGAAAATTGAAAGGAAACGGCAGAGATCAGTAAATACAAAACATAAAAAATGTATGCTTTGTCTCGCACCATAAAGTATACAAAAAGATTGTATATACTCATTACCCCAACGATTCCGAAAAATATACCTTGGAGTAGAGTGTCTAAAGAAACAAAGGTATAAAAATTTTTCTCTTCCGCCACCATAAGCGGAACCGACATGGAACTATCTGTTTTGACACCTACATAATAAGTCACCGTTTCTTGGGGTAACAAATCGGTTGCAAAACTAAAACCTCGGTAATCCCTGTCTCTATTTTGAAATGGGAATCTTCTACCTTGTTGGTTTTCTGAAATTTCACCTGATTCTCGTAATGCGAAAAATTTTACATCATCGAGTAGTGGGTACTTGATAAAAGTGACGATTCGTTTTTGTTTGCTTTCGTCATTTTGAATGGTAAAACAAAACCAGTATTGTTTGTCTGTGTTTCCGAAATTGGGAATCACTCCACCCGATTTTTGCAGAGCCGATGTTTGGAACTGGTCTCTTACTTCGGATATAGAATGGATGGCCGGGCTTGCTGTGAAATAAACTAGATGATCGGAAAGATCATAAGTGGTTCCATCAGCAACAGAAAGTGGAATTGGGTTTGTGTTAGGACAAGGTTTTGGGGTAGCGAATAGGTTTGTATGAAAGAGACATAACAGAATGAAGGTGAATATCTGTTTCATACAGGAAGGTCACAACTATAGGACGAAGACCTTCCTGTGTAAATCGGTTTGTTTTAGAAAAAAAAGGAATTAAGCGGTGACGGCAGGGATTCCTGCTAGGATTCGAAGGGAGTCGTAAGCCTTTTCTTTTTGTTCTACTTTGGTTTTGTTTACAGCCTTGCGGATGATGACATCCCACTGTTTTTCTGGGTGTTCCATTTTCATGTTTTCCAGAATTTCTAAAATGTTTTCATCATCGGATGCATTAAAAATCTCATCCGAATCATAACGAAACATTCCAAAAAGAGTGTCGATATAATCGCCCACGCTCATGGCTTCTTTTTCGCCAGGTTGGATCTTTTTCTTTTCTGCTTTTCGCAGTTCTCGTTCCCTGCGTTCTAGTTCCGTGCGTTTCATCTGATGGCCTCTAGCTCGTTTGCATTGGTTCCAAGACCATGTTTTCAAAGGGCAGGAGGGGGGACACCAAATTTGTCCAAAAATTGGCTCGATTTTTGGGTTGGGTGGCCAACCATGGGGTAGATGCTCTGCAAACGGTGGATTGCCGGTAGTCTGGCCTTATTCCTTTGCACCCAATTCCTCTTTTTAGGGAGTGGGCTTCTTGGGTATTGCCTGGAGTCCAATTCCAAAATCTGCCATTGCAACCATGGATCCAAAAAGGAAAAACATGGGAATGCGGAAGATAAACTCTTTTCTGAAGGCAAAGCCGGTTCTCTTTCTTCGGCTCACGTAGATGACCACCAAACAACAAAAGAGTTAGCCCTCAAACCGAGTTGCCATGATGCAAAAGATGGTGAGACCCACCTTTGTTCCTGCAAAAAGAAAAAAAAGGATGCACTCTCTTTACGGTCCCACCACCAAACTATGGATAGACCAAATTTAACTTTTGGTTTTGTAACTCCCTCTATAATTTTTTATACAATGACTGAGTCTCCCTCCACTCTTGAGGATGGAAGAATTCCCACTTTACTCCGACCACCTCGTATCTAGGTTCTTTTCTCTACAGCAATAGATATTGATAGTTGTTTTGCAACTTCTATCAATTCAAAAAAGCAATAGTATTTTAGAATATTAGGTATTTATGAACATATTTAAATTATTTTTTATTTCCACTTTGGTTTTTGGTTTCGTATCTTGTGATCCGAATTCCAAATCAGATGACAATCAAACATTAGCACTTTTGGCCCTTGCAGTTCCGCAAACTGTAAATCTTAATTTTGAAGCTCTTGCCAACGGACAGGCTTTGGTTACCGGTTCCAATATTACTGCGGATAGTCGAACGGTTCAGTTTCGTGACTTCCGATTGTATATCTCTGAAGTGAAACTTGTGAAAGCGGATGGAACCACTGTAGATGTTACTTTGTCTACAGACAATGTTTGGCAGTCCAATGGAGTTGCCCTTGTGGATTTAGAAACCACACAGACAACGGATACAAATACAAAAGTAACCGGTACTGCACCGGCGGGAAGTTATACTGGTGTTCAGTTTTCTGTTGGCGTTCCCGAAACTTTGAATCATCTGGATCGAACTAACCAAGCAGCACCTTTAAACAATGGGGCAATGTATTGGTCTTGGACAGGCGGTTACAAACATGCAAAAATTGAATTTAGTTTAGATTCGGGAACAAACTGGACAAGTTTGCATTTAGGTTCTACCGGTTGTTCTGGTGCACCTAATTATGGAAACTGTACAGCAAAGTATAGAGCTTCGATTCAACTGACAGGTCAATTTAACTCTACAAATCAAAAAGTTTCCTTTAATATAGACCAACTCATTAACGGTCATAATCCAGGCGCTACCGCATCTTGTATGCCACTACCGATGATGGGGGGGCCTGCTCCTTGCACTACCTTAGTTCAAGCGTTTGGGTTGAATACAAGTGGGGTAGTAGATAGTTCGATCACCCAACGAGTGTTTAGCCTCAAATAATTTGTTTTCACTTGGTCGGTTCTTTTATCGGCCGACCAAGTTTTATAGGAATATATTTATGAAGTCTTATTTTTATTTGTTTGCTCTTCTCTGTTTGTTTTTTGGCTGTAACGTTCTCCCGTTCCAGAAAGAAGAAAAAAATCAAGGCCTGTTACTCGCAGCTCTTGGAATTTTGGCCAGTGCTTCTGATTGGGTTTGGGATTTACCTCCGGGTTTTCCTACACCAAATGTTCCTTCCGACAATCCTATGTCCAAGGCAAAGGTGGAACTGGGTCGGCATTTGTTTTATGAGAAGAAATTGTCAGGGAATGGAACGATGGCCTGTAGCGGTTGTCATTTTCAATCTTTGGCCTTTGCCGATGGAAAAGATTTTCCTCGTGGGATCACAAGCCAACCCCATCCAAGAAATGCCCAACATCTATCCAATGTTGCTTATATGCCAAGACTTACTTGGAGTAATCCCAAAATGACAAGTTTGGAAATTCAGGCACGTGCTCCTATGTTTGGAGAAACACCAATTGAATTGGGTTTGCAGAACAATAATTTTTTAAATGAATTAACATCTAACTCCATTTATCCACCTATGTTTGAAAAAGCTTTTGGGAATTCTGGAATTAACGAACAAAATGTCCGGTTTGCACTCGCGAGTTTTCAAAGATCTATGATTTCTGGAAATTCTAAGTTTGATCAATACAATTATAGAAATAACAAATCAGCACTCACGGCTTCCGAAATTCGTGGTTTGAATTTATTTAATGGTGAAGTTGCAGAATGTTTTCATTGCCATGGTGGATTTAATTTTACGGACACATCCTTTCATGGCGGAGCCAGGGAAGAGTTCTTTTATCATAGTAATGGAATCCATGATGATGCATACTACGCCGGTGTTCCAAGCAACAAACGAGGGTTATTTGATTTAACAGGTTTGGCATCCGATACAGGAAAATTCCGGGCGCCTTCTTTGCGTAACATAGGAGTGACTTATCCTTATATGCATGATGGGATCTTTATGTGTGCGGATGCGAATAATCCAGACAAACCGGCCGGTACTGGGAAAACCAAAATAGACTGCGCGAGAGATGCGCTCACACAAGTGGTGGAACACTATCGTTCCGGTGGGCAAGCCCATACTCTAAAAGATTCTACCCTGATTAAACCCTTTACAATTACGAATTCACAAAGAGACGATATGGTTAATTTTCTTTTGGCCCTTACGGATGATGAATTCTTAACCAATCCGAAGTTTGCGAGCCCCTTTTGATGAATCGATTGCACTCTAAACAAATTTTCATCTTTATCATTGGGTTTCTTTTTTCTCACTGTACTTTTGGTTCGGTGGGGAATAGTGAAGAGGAAAAACTTGTCATCCTTCAGAACCTCATATTTTTCAATAATACCCAATTGGTTACCGTCGGAACGAACCTTCGCTCCTATGATGACCAGGCGGATGATAACCTAAACCAATTTAGTCTGACAAGCAATGGGCCTACTTACAATATCACAATTCAAAGTAGTTCTTATATCAATTGGGAATTGGGAACGTATCGAATCAATCCACCAAACCAAGTATTAGGTGTCTCGGCCACTAGTTCGGAGAGAAGTTCTACTGCAACGGCAAAAACACATACTCCCTATACGGTACCCCTCGATTTGCCAGCGGATGATTTGTATGGTAAAACCTATGCGTTTTTATCTGCAGGAACTGTGTCCAACATCACTCAATACAATAGTACAATGGAAACGGGAGCGAGTTTTCTTTATTCTAACACTAGGCTTGCGAACATGCCTCTGGGTGTGGTGGCGGTCGCGAATGTAAGTTGGGAAGAAATTTATATCCGAATGGATGTGGGAGGAAAGGATGTCACCATTTTACTTCCGCAAGGAAATAAATTGATCACTCCTAAATGTAAAATCCCGGTGAAACTGGGGCGAAGTGGTAATATAGAAATTCTAATCTCTCTATCATCACTTTTTCAAGATCGGACCGTGGCAGGATCTCCCGTTCGATTTTTAGAACAATTGTCTTTGGTTGCAGGCCCTGTGATTATATCCAAAGTTTCCAATCTCGGTTTATACAATATCCTCCAACAAAACCTCCAAGCAGAAGATATTGTTTTTAGTTTCCCTGGTTGTTTTCCCGGAGTGGAACGATGAAACAAATGATAAACATAGCAACACAGCGAAAACTAACTTTTTCATTCTCATTATTATTTGTATTGTTTTGGAATATTTCTTTATATTCGCATCACACTGGTTCGTCGGATAGTCCCAACGCAACAGCTAGATTTGTGGATCCCTTTACTGGAAAACGAGAGAAACCAACGAACTATTTGGTAATGACCCAAGATTATTACCAATCCACTCGGGAGAATAGTCACCTCTTCACAACCACGGCCTTTGCGGAGATGAATTTTTTTGATGGTCGGTTTGCTCTCAACGCTTCAGTTCCTTGGAATTACTACCAACAGAGGGGAAGAGAAGATGCCGCAAGAATTGGAAAAACTTATCTTGGTTTTAAATACCAACCGTTCTTCGATTTGGACAAACCGTACTTTTTTGTAATCGAAGGTTCGGTTGGTTTTCCGAGTGGCCCCGATACGGATCGGTTTACTGGTGGAAATTATTATACGGGTTCGGGGTTTATCAAACTTGGATATTTGTATGAGAAGTGGTCCTTTGTCACAAAAATTGGAGGATTAAATCCACTTTCGAGACCACAACCAAACAACTTACAAGACAACGATGGGATTCCATTTTATTTCCGAAAACCATCGGCTTCCCCACCAGAACCAGAATATGAATTCAAAAAAACGACCCTTGTTTCCGCTTATGTGACGTATTATTTGATGCCAGAAATTTCTCTTTTTACAGGGATCTTGTATCGCAATCCGTATAACGGCGTGGATTATTCCAAAGAAAAAGATAAAGCCAATCCCTCTTATTTTACAGAAGCCAGTGCCGGGTTTTCCTGGAATTTTTCGGAGAAGTATAATCTGAGTCTCGCCTATAGATACCCATTACAAAGGGATCGTGATTACAGGCTCTATCAATCGGCATGGACATTTGCCTTTTCTATGGAGTGGGGAAGCGATTGACAACTGATGCCTTTTTTAAAACGTTCTAAGAAACTCTATAAATTTTATTCGTAAAAGGTAATCTATGAGCAACGTAGAAATCGTACCAGTAGGGGAACTTCCACCTATTGGAGTTGTGCCCAAAAAAATGCACGCGCAGGTCATTCGCCCGGAACGTTACGGCGAACCGAAAACTTCTTTCCAATCAGAAGTCATTGATGTTCCGGAGATCGGTCCGAACGAAGTTCTCGTAGCCACTATGGCTGCTGGAGTTAACTATAATAACGTTTGGGCAGCCCTTGGGTATCCGGTAGATGTGATCGCGGCTCGTAATAAAAAAGGCGAACCAGAAAAATTCCACATCGGTGGATCTGATGCATCCGGTATTGTCTACAAAGTTGGAGCTGAAGTTAAAAATGTGAAAGTGGGTGACGAGGTTGTTGTCCATTGCGCTATGTGGGATCCAAAAGATCCATGGGTTCTTTCTGGAAAAGATCCAATGTATGCGCCTTCCCAAATCATTTGGGGATATGAATCCAACTGGGGTTCCTTTGCACAATTCTGCAAAGTGCAAGACCACCAATGTCTTCCTCGCCCTCAACACCTAACATGGGAAGCTTCTGCAGCTTATATGTTAGTGGCTGCGACCGCCTACAGAATGTTACACCATTGGAAACCAAATGATGTAAAACCTGGGGATGTTGCTTTAATTTGGGGTGGAGCTGGTGGACTTGGTGCCATGGCAATCCAAATTGTAAAAGCAGCTGGTGGAATTCCAATCGCTGTTGTTTCTTCTGATGACAAAATTGATTTTTGTAAAAACTTAGGTGCGGCTGGCGTGATCAACCGTAACAAGTTCAAACATTGGGGTGGACTCACTTCCGATATCAATAAACCAGAAGCATTTGTTGAGTGGACCAAACAAGCCCGTGAATTTGGAAAAGCGATTTGGGACATTGCTGGAAAAGGTAAAAACCCACAAATCGTATTTGAACATCCAGGTGAAACGACACTTCCTACTTCCGTATTTGTTTGTGAAACAGGTGGTATGGTTGTGATTTGTGCGGGAACTACTGGTTTCACTGCAAAAGCGGCCCTTCTTTATGTGTGGATTCGACAAAAACGTCTGCAAGGTTCACACTTCGCAAACGACGACAACTGTCGTGATTTGAACCAGCTCGTGATCGATAAAAAAGTCGATCCAGTTTTGGCAGAAACATACAGTTTCGAACAAACTGGTGAGTGCCATCAGTTGATGCGCGAAAACAAACACCCATCAGGAAACATGTCAATCCTCGTTGGTGCAAAAACTACAGGTCTTGGAAAGAAGTAATTCTTTCCAGGTGAGTATTTAGGTACATGTCCCCGCCCTATTTAGACTGGGTGGGGTTAACCACCCGCCACCCAATGGCTCCATCTACCATGAAACATCCGTTTTGTGAATCCGATTTCCGCTATCATCTTTTTTATTTCTATAAAGTTCATATTTTAACAAATGGAGTTCGTTTATGCATCCACGAATCAATTTAATTACCTTAGGTGTTTCCGATCTAAAACGTTCTATCGACTTTTATGAGAAAGGTCTCGGTTGGAAAAGGTCACAGGAGAGTAATGATAGTGTCGCTTTTTTTCAAATAGGTGCTGTCGTCTTTGGTTTGTTTGGCGAAGAAGATTTGGCAAAAGACATTGGCATCCCTTTTCAAAAACGCCAAGAGTTTTCTGGAATTACTTTGGCCCAAAACCTTGGTAGTGAAGCCGAAGTGGATGCGGTAATTGGCAAAGTGCGGGCCTTAGGGGCAGTGATTCTCAAAGAACCACAAAAAGTTTTTTGGGGTGGGTATAGTGCTTATTTTAAAGACCCGGATGGCCATATATTTGAATTAGCATACAATCCTTTTTTTCCATTGAACGACAAAGGCGAAATCGTTCTTAGTAAATAATTACATTTAATTATTGTTATATTTTGGTGCATAAGGTCAATCAGGGAAATCTATGAAACAAGCACAGATCCAGCAATTCGGTTTAGATCATTTAGAAATTACCAATGTTCCTGAACCTACAAGTCCAGGCCCTACCGACGTTTTGGTTCGTTTGCGAGCCGCTTCCTTAAACTATCGAGACTCTTTAGTTGTCGAAGGAAAGTACAATCCTAAATTCCCACTTCCCCTTGTTCCTTGTAGTGATGGGGCCGGCGAAGTGGTTGGTATTGGATCTGAGGTGACGGAATGGAAAGTGGGAGATAGGGTGCTTCTGACTTTTGCTCCCAAGTGGATCGCAAAAGAAGCAACCCATGCAGAAATGCGTCATACGATTGGTGGCCCACTTCCAGGAACCTTGCGGGAGTTAGCTTTAGTGCCAGAGACAGGCCTTGTCCGAATTCCTTCCCATTTATCTTATGAAGAAGCCGCAACCTTACCTTGTGCAGCACTCACTGCTTGGTCTGGTCTTTTTCAATTCAGCAATTTAAAGCCTGGTGAATTTGTCGTAGTACAGGGAACAGGTGGGGTTTCGATTTTTGCTTTGCAATTTGCTAAACTTGCCTCTGCCAAAGTGATTCTCACATCATCCAGTGGTGAAAAATTGGAACGAGGAAAAGAATTAGGTGCCGATTATTTAGTCAATTATAAGGAAACACCGGAATGGGGAAAGGAGGTCCGTCGGATCACAGAAAAAGTGGGAGCCGATCATATCATCGAAGTGGGTGGGGCCGGAACTTTGGAACAATCCATTGCCGCCTGTCGTCCGTTTGGTGTCATTCATTTGATTGGAATCCTTGCAGGTAAATCGGGAGAATTAAATTTACTACCGGCAGTGATGAACAATTTGAAAATCCAAGGCCTTGTTGTCGGGGGAAGAAAGGCATTTGTCGAAATGAACCAAGCCATCGAAGTTTCTGGTTTACGGCCGGTTGTTGATAAAGTTTTTACATTAGAAGAATCAGCAGATGCAATAAGATACTTACGATCGGGATCTCATTTTGGAAAGATAGTCATTCGAATTTAGGATTGCGATTCCTATTTGGATTCATAGTTAGCATAGATAATTTTTTTAGATTTAAGTTTTCATTTTGATACGGAATTCAATATTGAATTTCTTTCTATGTCTAAGGCAATTACAGATAAATGGATTTCAATGAGGGCCAATACCAGAGAGATCACCATAAACAAAAGTGATGAAGCAAATAAAACCCAAGCGACTATGTTATAAAAGGGAATCATACCCATGGAGCAGGTACATAAAATCAAACTAAAGATTCCGGCACTTTGAGAATATAAAATGAGAGAAATACGAAACCGTAGGTTGTGGATTTGTTTTTCTAAAACTTCCGATTTCGATTTTTCATATTCTGATAAAAGTTGTCTCGAAAGTTTGGCAAGTCCAAAAAATCGGTTGGTATAAGCAAGCATCAGTAAAGAGATCGCAGGGAAAAGAAGACCGGGTATACTATACGTTAGGTTGTCCAATGAATTTAGCCTTGTTTCACTTGAAGAACTTGTTCTCCTAAGTCCATCTTTCCGTCCGGCGTGCGTATTGTTGCTTGGATCAAATCTCCTGGTTGTAAATACTCAGTCCGTTGTTTTTGTCCTTTGATAAATAGTTCCCATTTTTTATGTTCAGGGAGAAAACTCGCAAAGATTTGTTTTAATTTTCCGGGAGCTTTGAGAGCACATCCTGCGGGTGTTCCGGTTAACAAAACATCACCGACTCGAATTTGAGTAAATAAAGAGAGTTCTGCGATCGATTCCTTCGGTGGAAAAACCATTTGATTTGCTTTTGCCGATTGTCTTAACTGTCCATTGACCTTTAGGTTCAGCTCCAAAGAATGGATTAGTTCATAATCACCAGGTTCGAGAACAAGGAGTATAGGACCTGCAGGGAAAAAGGTTCTGTAGGATTTTCCTTTATACCATTGTAATTGTGGGAGTTGGATGTCCCTTGCCGAAATATCATTGGCAATGAAGAGGGCAGCAATGTATTCACTGGGATGATAAGATTGAACATCTATTGTATGATCAATATCCTTACCAAATACAATCCCCAATTCAATTTCATAATCTAAAAGTTCTACATGTTTGGGACGGATCACATTACCGATGGCAGCGGTGAGCGAAACGTCAGACTTGGTAAAAAATAAATTGTATGTTTTGGATTTAGGATCAAGTCCCGATTCCAAAGTATGTTTATGATAATTAGCACCTTGGCAAATGACTTGGCAGGGTGCGGTGATGGGAGAGAGGAGAGTAACATCCTTTCTAGGAATCAGTTTTTGAGATTTAGGACTTAGTTTGATTCTTTTTTTCTGAAGATCGACTAGCAAATCTTTGGTGGACTTATCTCCAGTTTGTAGAGGGAGGATGTTTTCCTCAGTGACGAGCCCCCAATCGATTTTGTTCTTATATTGGAAACGTACAAACTGTTTTGCCATCGTAAACCTATGGAATCATAACTGGGGTGGAGAAAACACGAGGGCCACAAATCGGACCCGGTGGGAATTGAGAATTTAGTCTATTCTTCAGAGAAAAGGTTGTTCAGTGAATCGATGAGAGTGTCTACCTCTACACCGTAACCCATACAAACTTGTTCAATAGTTTCTACTTCATTGATGGAGCAGTGTGAACATCCACCTAAATGGTAGCTGGAGAAAACTAGACCTGCTTCTGGGTGGATCGCGATCGCTTCGCCCACAGTCATTTCTTTAAAAAAGCGCGGTTTTGTTGTTTCAGTCATCTTAAGAACCCTCAGGAAGGAAATTACTATACAAATATTGGACTATGCTCTATTCGTCAATGGAATGTTTACCCAAGAAAACGGGAAATTTTATGTCCGAATTGAGGGTCGGTTTGAGTCGGCCCATTTCCTCTACCAGTACTTTGCCGATGGCTCCGATGAGCCGATTCACGGCCATTCCTGGAAGGTAGAGGTATTTTTGGAGGGAAATTCCAACATTCGGCCAGACGGCATCTCCTACGATTTTCTAACGGCACGTACGAAACTGATGGAACTCGTCCATTCCATTGACCACCTCCTCATCAATGACCATCCAGACTTTAAGGGGATCAACCCTACTTCTGAGAATGTGGCTCGTTGGTTTTATTCTGGTTTGAAAGCCGATGTGAAATCTTCCGAAGGTCGAATCCGCCGGATTGTAATCCATGAAGGGCCAGAGAACCTGGCATTTTTCGAACCAACAAACGATTCCCTTTCTTAAGTCATTTTCAACATTAGTTAGGTACTATTCCTTAAACTCGACTGGTTCTGTTTGCCAACGCACCATAGATTGAAAAAAGAACAAGCGATGTAAAAATCACTATGTAGTTCGGTTTCTTACGTAAATTCTATGTCAGCAAACATTTGTTTGTGCTAATAACTCGACAAAATATCCCAATCATTAGACAGGCTGAGTATCTAATACATGCATGCTGTAACATTTACGTTTTGTTTTTATTGCACAGGTTTGGTTTTTTTTCAAAAAAATTTGTTATCTTAATCGATTGCTTTTATACCAGCTAATTATGAAAATCGGTAGAAGACTCCATGCCGCTTACAGAACTCAAACATAGTTTAGGTCATATTCTACTTGTGGAAGACGAAGCCATACTGGCCATCTCACAATCAGAATTTTTGAAAAACAAAGGTTATTCTGTACAGTATGTATCCAATTCAAATGATGCTTACGATCATATCACATCCGGTGAACGAGTTGATTTAATCCTAATGGATATTAATCTTTCTGATGGAATGGATGGAATCCAACTCGCAGAAAAGATTCTTTCCTATCGCGAGATTCCCATCCTTTTTGTCAGTGGTTATTCTGATAATAAAATCTTAGATCGTGTTTGTAAGGTAAAACATTACGGGTATGTTCCTAAAATTTCAAGCCCAGACATTGTGGAATGTATGATTCAATCAGCACTCCAACTTTACCAAGCGGAACAAACGTTGGCATTTCGTGAAAAGGAACTTCGTATTACTTTTGAAGCCATGGGTGATGGAGTGATTGTTCTTTCTCCGGAAGGATTGGTTCGAGAAATCAATCATAAAGCCTTAGATATGTTGGGTTATCAAAAATCTGACATAACCGAAAAAGACCTAACTTCTTTTTTATATTTAGTGCAAGCAGATGCAAGAACTAGAGTATCCTATTCTTTTTTAAACTCATCTAACAAATTAATTGATACAGAACGTAGAAATGATTTGATTATTGTTTCTCGTAGTGGTCGTGAAACACATGTTACAGAAACTATATCGCCCATTTTAGATGCTGAAAAAAACTTAAATGGTATTGTGATTGTTTTTCGAGAAACACCAAATACTCCCGTGATGGTTCCTCCAAAAGATGGGGAAAGTTTGTATGCTAAGGTCTTCCAACTGAGTCCCATCCCCATGGCCATCTCCACTTTGAAAGACGGAACCTATTTGGATGTGAATTCCTCTATGGAGACGGTCTTTCAATTAGAAAAATCAAAAGTCATCGGCAGAAAAACAGAAGAGTTTAAAGACTGGAGTAATCCGGAACAACTGGAACGACTCAATAAAGTGTATCAGGAAAAAGGAAGGATGTCTGGGGAACGGATGTCTGTGAAACACGCTGACGGAAATCAATATGAAGTTCTCGTGTTTAGCCAAGCGTTTGAAATTGCTGGAGAACGTTTCATTTTGTGGATCAACTTAGATGTGACAAAAATTTTGGATATGGAAGGCCGATTGGCAAAGTCCGTAGAAGAAAAAGATGTTCTACTCAAAGAACTACAACACCGTGTGAAAAATACTCTAGCGATCATTTCCGGACTTTTGAATTTAGAATCCTTTAAAGTTGAAAATGAGGTCGCGAAACAATCCTTTCTGAATGCACAATCTCGCATCATGTCGATGTCCAAGGTTTATGAAAACCTTTATCAATCGGAAGATTTGGAGTCTGTGGATCTTCGTAAGTACATTGAAGATTTGGTATTTAGCCTTCATGATATCTTTGTTCTCAATCCAACAAAAATTCGTTTTGATGTGAAGTTAGAAGACATTCGTTTGGATCTAAAACGAACTCTGCCACTTGGCCTCATCCTCAATGAACTATTGACCAACGCTTTGAAGTATGCCTACCCCAATGAAAAAGGGGGAGATGTTCGCATCCACTTATCTCGTTCGAATGAAAATATCATTTTATCGGTTGGGGATGATGGAGACGGTTTGCCAGACTCTGTTAATATTGAAAAGGGAAATCATTTTGGATATGAGCTGATTCGTAGTTTGACTTCACAACTCAAGGGTGTTTTCTCTTCTGTTTCGAAAAAGGGAGAAGGTCTCAATATTATGATTTCTTTTCCTCTCCATTCCAATGACAAAAAAAGCTAAGTTGTTTTAGTTTCCTTAGTTTTTCGTTTATCTTCGTTTTCTTCCTCGAATCGTTCCAATAAAAACCAATCGAACTTGTTTGATCGTTTGTAGTTTTAGTTTTCGCATTTCCGAATGAGCGTCGGAAGCAAGATCTAAGAAATCAGAAGCCATAAGAAAACAAATACTGACAATCAATTCGGAACCAAATTGGATATCCTCTGCAGGAATCATCTTCGGCATGCGCATATCTTTTGCGAGTTCTGTCGCGATGGCCTTCATGGACTCTCGGATTTTTTCGCGGATTTTGCGATTTCCCCCCGTTCGTTCCCGAGCGATGAACCGAAACAGAGAGCGGTTATTGGCTACGTAATCAAAGAAAAACCCAATGGTCAATTGTAAGGCAGACTTATAGGCGCCTTTGTTTCTGGCATCCCCCACAATGGTTTGGATTCGGCCCCCACATTCATCCACAAGCGTGAGGCCCAGCTCTTCCATATTCTTAAAATGTCTGTAAAATGCGGCAGGGACAATTCCTGCCTCTCCTGCCACTTCGCGGAGGCTTAGGTCTCCGAGCCCTTTTTCCTCTCCCATCAGTTGCAGTGCGCTTTCCAGTAGGTTGTCGTGGGTGCGTAGCTTTTGGGCGTATCGTTTGTTGAGTTTCATGGCTGAATTCAGTAAACGGTCGTTCACTTTTTTTCGAAAAGCAAGGATTAAAACTCCCTTTTGGGGTTGACATAGCTAACGACGTAAGTTAACACTATTAAATATCTCCGTGAACAAGTGTTCACTTAAATGCGAAATACGAGGCGAAAATGAAAACATTTCCTTTTATCTACAATGAACCCAAGGAATTCCTAAGTTCTCTCCAACCCAAACAATGGGCGGATTTTCTATTAGGGGAGATCAATCCTCGGTTTTCGGTAACGGCAATCAAAGCCCGGGTTGTGGCAGTCCGCGAAGAAACGGAAGATTCCAAAACATTGGTTTTGAAACCAAACTGGTTGTGGAAAGGGTTTCGTTCGGGCCAACACATTCCGGTCACTGTGGAAATTGCGGGAAGGCGAGTGACAAGGTTTTATTCTTTGTCTTCTGTTCCCGGAGAGAAACATTTAAGTATCACCGTAAAACGCCAGAAAGGTGGTCTTGTATCTAACTTTATCAATCAAAATATCAAAAAGGGTGATTTGTTGGAATTGGGTGAAGCCTCGGGAGAGTTTGTGCTTCCCCAAACTTTACCATCTAAGTTTTTATTTTTAGCGGGTGGTAGTGGAATCACTCCGATCCATTCCATTCTCAAACAACTACAGTCTTTGAAATACAATGGTAAAGCCACCTTACTATACTTTGTTCGATCTTTTGAAGATATCATCTTACGTTCTTCCTTAGAAGAGATTGCAAAACAAACAGGTTGGTTAGAGATTCATTATGTTTTTTCAGATGTTCCTAAAGAAGGTTATGACTCTGGATTTTTAACCAAGGAAATTTTACAGAAATATACGAAAGATTTAAAATCCTATTCTGTTTATGTTTGTGGGCCGGCTCCCATGCAAACCAAAGCCCTTTCTCTTTTGGAAGGAAACGAAGTGAAGTCAGAGTTATTTATGTTACCTGGCCAATCTGCTTTGAAAGTGAAAAAAACAGGGACTGTGGATGTATTTTTATCTCGCAGTCACAAAACCATTCAAGTGAAAGGGGAACGTTCCCTTTTAGAAGAATTGGAAGACCAAGGAATTTATCCTCAAAGTGGATGTCGGATGGGGATTTGCCATACTTGTGTTTGCAAAAAAACAGTGGGCTCTGTCACCGATTTATCTAAAGGCGAAGTATCGCAGTTAGGTGAAGAAAACATTCAAATTTGTGTCTCTCGGGCCGAATCAAATCTGGAATTGGAACTTTAGGTTTTAAACTTAGAAACCAAAACTTGTAAATCAGAATTAGAAGAAATAATCATAGGAAAAAAAGATGAGAACGATTAGCAAAAAATTAAACAAAGAAGAAATTGAAGCCTTTGGAAAAGAAGTGGAAACACTCCGCGATGAAGTGATGGCTAAGGTCGGAAAAGAAGACGCAGACCATATTCGATTTATTTATAAAACCTATCGGTATACAGAGATCCTTGGTCGTGGACTTCTGCACTTTAGTTTTGAACCAATTTCTTTTGTGGCAGGCACCTTGTTACTTGCTACTTCCAAAATCATCAACAATATGGAACTTGGTCATAATGTTCTCCACGGACAGTATGATTGGATGAACGATCCTAGATTCAACTCAAGAACATTTGAATGGGACATTGTGAGTGATGCCCACCAATGGAAGTTCTATCACAATTATATGCACCATACATATACAAACGTTTTGAACAAAGACCATGATTATGGTTATAATTTTACACGTTTGACAGAAGAACAAAAATGGAAACCTGTCCACCTAACGCAACCTTTCACTAATTTACTTCTTGCCATGAACTTTCAGTGGGGAGTTGGGGCTCATGGATTTCGAGTGGAATACATGGAAATTCCAAAAAAACAAAGAAAGAAAAAATCCTTAAAAGACTACAAAGCTGTCTTCTTTAAGAAGATTGAATTGCAACTAGTAAAAGATTATCTTTTGTTTCCACTTCTTGCTGGTTTGAATTTTCCAAAAATCATTTTAGGAAACCTGATTGCGAATTTGATTCGAAATCTTTGGACTTATGCGGTGATCTTCTGTGGTCATTTTACTGAAAATGCAGAATCCTTTTCCGTAGACGACATCACTGGTGAAACCAAAGCCGAGTGGTACTTGAGACAACTCAAAGGTTCTTCTAACTTAGATGGCAGTAACTTTTTCTATACGATGACTGGTCACTTGAGTCACCAAATAGAACACCATATGTTTCCTAGTATGCCGGCAAAACGTTACCGTGAAGTGGCACCGCGTTTGAAAGAAATCTGCGCTAAGTATGGTCAACACTACAACACGGGAAGTTTCGTAAAACAGTTCGCTTCTGTTTGGAAACGAATCATTGCTTATTCTTTTCCAGATACTTTTGCAGGAAAATTAATGGGAAACAAAAAGAAATATTTGGAACCAAAGACTTTGATTCCGCAACCTAGTTTCCAGATATCCCTTCCAGAAGAGAAATCTGTTACCAGCATGTAACCTGAATTATCTAGAACTTCCCACTAACGCATTGTGGGAGGTTCATCCCTTTCCTTTCTATGGGTCCTCAAATTCTTGAGGGCCCTTTTTTTTCATCTTTAGGAAAGTTTGATTTTGTTTGCCGAAAGGATGGCCAAACTATCTGTATGAAATCCTTTACACCACTGGGTTCGTAGTTCTTTTCTTTTGGTGGATTTGTTTTTTGCTCTCTCCATCAAATAACCTACGACCACTCTTGCTGCTGATTCCACTACTTCAAAACTATAGGTTTCCTTTGTTTGTTGGTCTCCAATCGCTTTGTAAGTTTCAACAATGGATTCAAACAGGGTTCGGATTTCTAATAATTTGGAATTGGATTCAGATCCTTTTGCCAAATGATCTAAGTAAGCTCGGAAAGTTCCCGTAGGACTCATTCCAGAAGTGATTCCACCAATGGCCGCATTGACTTGGATTTGTGTGGTTCCATCATAGATATTGGTGATCCTTGCATCTCGATAGAGTCTGGAGAGATCATAATCTTCTGTATATCCTGCTCCACCTAATACTTGTAATCCGTCATAAACCAAATCATTACACATTTCTGAGTTGTAATATTTGGATATGGGTGTGAGTGTGTTGGCAACTTTCTCCCAAAACTTGCCAGTTTTGGAATCTTCTGGAGAAACAGTTCTACCATCTTCATACGAATAGTATTTATCCACAGAGTAAGCCGCCTCTACCATAAGGCAACGCATCGCGGCCAATTCCCTTTCCATCCGATCCAACATCCGGCGTACTGCTGGAATTTCATAAATCGGTTTTCCAAATTGGATTCTTTCTTTTGCATATTTGAGAGCTTCTTCGTAAGCCGCTGTGACAATGCCTGTGCCTTGGGAAGAGACACTGAGACGAGCACCATTGAGCATTCCCATCACATACTTCACAAGTCCAAATCCCTCTTTTCCTACAAGATGCCCTTCGCTATTTTCAAAAACAGTTTCACAAGTTGCTGATGCTTTGATTCCTAGTTTCTTTTCAATTCCTTGCACCGCATAATCTTTGTTCTCAACGATAAAAAAAGATAAACCCCTGGCTCCACTTTCTTGGGTTCCTGTTCTTGCGAGTGTGAGTGTAATGCCTGGGCTTCCGTTGATCCCACAAGCTACTGTTTGGAATCTTTTGGTTCCATTCAAATACCACTTATCATTGGTCTTAGTTGCTTTTGTAGTTACACTCGGTAAATCAGATCCAAAGTCTGGTTCGGAAAGTCCCATAGTGACCGTGTAATTTCCAGAAATTAATTTAGGGATCCATTCTTCTTTCATCTCGTCAGTAGCACAGGCTTCTAAGATCGCAGCTAGTCCCATACTTCCCACGGCAATGGTGATGGAACTATCTGACCGGTACATTAACTCCGCAATGATTGCTTTAATGATACTCGGGGCTCCGAGACCACCATACCTTCTTTTGAAAGCAACGGGACCAAGACCTGCCTCATGGTACATTTTAATGACATCCACCATTTCTTGCGGGTGGATCACGTTACCGTTATCAAATTTTAGACCTTTGGCATCCACTGTGGCGGCAACTTGGGATACATACATTCCACTAATTTCTCCGCAAGATTTTAGGATTTCTTCGTAAAAGGATTTCGCCTCATCTACATTAGATGGTGCATATTCTAATCTAGGATTACTGTTCTCCGCATAAAGTTTAGAATCAGAAAAATTATTTTCATAGAGAGGAACGATTTCATTCCAATCAATCAGTTCGTAAAAGTGTTCCTTTAGATCTTCGTTGGTTTGAAAGTAGTTGCTTTGGATCATATAAATTCCTTTTGGATTAGAAGATGAATTTTATGAATATGAGGCGATTAAAAAAAATCGTATAACAAAAAAAATTGAAACGATGATTTTAGGTGAACCGATCGGTTTCCTTTTTTGCTTCCGTTGGAGAGAAGGGGACAAAAAAGAACATAGTAATTGATTTTTGATTGTAACAAATCTGGTTCCTTTCTAGGGAAATTAAGGTTTCTTTTTTGGATTTCCGATTTAGAATTCTAAATCGATCTCTGTCGAAGGAACTTGTTTTTTTGACGGAACAGGAGACATATGAAACAACTCATTTCCATTCTCACGCTTGTATTTGCGATTCAATGTGCGAGCGTACCAACGGTACAATTTCCCGTAAAGTCTACAGTTTCGGGAACTGCTGTGGAATACAAATTGGACGGGAAAACCTATGAAGGATTTCTCGCTAACGATTCTTCTGCCACTGGAAAACGTCCCGGTGTTCTTGTGATCCATGAATGGTGGGGAGTGAATGATTATCCCAAACAAAGAGCGAAACAACTCGCCGACTTAGGTTATGTTGCTTTTGTTATGGATATCTACGGAAAAGGAATTCTTGCAAAAGACCATGTGGAAGCGGGAAAACTATCGAGTGCCAATGGAGATCCCAAGATTCTTTTGAAAAAAATCTATAAGGCTCTTGAAATATTAAAATCCAATCCCAATGTAGATTCCAGTAAAATTGGAGCGATTGGTTATTGTTTTGGTGGCGGTGGAGTCATTGAACTGGCGCTAGACGGTGCTGATTTAAAAGGGGGAGTGGTTTCTTTTCACGGTTTTTTAGCTAGTAAGAATCTGGCAACGGGTGTGAAAAAAATCAAAACTAAAGTTTTAGTCCATCACGGTGCTGATGATCCTTTTATTCCGAAGGCTTCCGTAGATACATTTGTCAAAACCATTGCGGATGCGAAGGCTCCGGTGAGTTTTGTTTCTCATCCGGGAGCCGTTCATGGATTCACTCGACCAGGGACAGAAGATCGCGGATTACCAGGACTTGCATACAACAAGAAAGCTGATTATGCATCCTTTGAAAGTATGGAGAACTTTTTTGCAGCAAACTTCAAATAGACGAGAGGAAGCACAAAGAGGGTAAGGGCACTGGCTGATACTAACCCTCCAATCACTACGGTGGCAAGAGGTCTTTGGACTTCTGCTCCGGGTGATGTGCTGATTGCCATGGGAATGAATCCAATGGATGCAAGGAGAGCGGTTGTGAGAACCGGGCGAAGTCTTGACAAAGCGGCTTCTTTCACTGCTTCTTCTTTTCTTTTTCCCGATTGTTCCAAACTTCGAATGAAACTGATGAGCACAAGCCCATTCAGGACAGCAATTCCAAAGAGCGCTATAAAACCCACACCCGCAGAAATACTAAATGGCAAATTCCTGAGATACAAAGCAAAGATTCCTCCTGTGATGGCAAAGGGAACATTGAGAAAAATGATGATTGCCGCCGATATCTCGTTAAATGCAAAGTAGAGGATTAGAAAAATAATCAAAAGTGTGATTGGTACAACAACATAGAGTGTTTTTGTAGCCGATTCAAATTTTTCAAACTCTCCTCCTGTTGTATAATGATACCCGGATGGAAATTTGATTTCTTTTTCCAAAACATCTTGGACTAAGTTCACAGTGCTTACCATATCACTTCCGCGAATGTTAAATTGAACTAAAGCATACCTGTTTTGGTTTTGATGGTAAATTTGTACTGGCCCATCTTCAATTTGGATTTCCGCTAACTCGTGTAACGGGGCAAAAGTGTTTTTTCCCACCCTGACTGGGATGTTTTTGATTGGTCCGGGTTTTGGTTCTACTTCCGTTTTCACAACAATTTCAAATCGTTTCATTCCTTCATAAACAATCCCTGCGGGAACTCCTGAAGAAATGGATTCTGTGACACGATTGATATCCACAATGGACTGGTCATACCTGGCCAACTTTTCTCTGTTTGGTTTGATGCGAAGGTATTCGAGTCCATACAATTGTTCAATGCGTAGATCCACAACACCGGGGATATGTTTGATTTTAGATGTTATCTCTTCTGCTACCAGTTTTAGTTTGGTTAGATCATCTCCAAATACTTTGATTCCCACATCGGCTCGGATTCCGGCCATAATCTCATTGTTTCGCATTTCTATGGGTTGGGAAAGTCCATAGGCGACATGGGGGGCCACTCTTTCTATGATCTCTTGTATTTTGGATTCAATTTCTTCTTTGGACAAGTTCCAGTCTGATCTTGGTTTCATATCCAAATACAAATCTGTTTTTTCGACACCCATA
Organism: Leptospira chreensis; assembly: GCF_016919165.1. Taxonomy (GTDB): domain Bacteria; phylum Spirochaetota; class Leptospiria; order Leptospirales; family Leptospiraceae; genus Leptospira_A; species Leptospira_A chreensis. Next base: position 138,594 of record NZ_JAFFPS010000071.1, on the reverse strand, counting down.
GGTTCAATGGCCAACTCAGGAGAACCAGTTCTCGAAACCACTTCTGTGATTTCTGGAATTTCGTCTAAAATAGTTTTTTCTATTTTCATAGAAGATAAAACCGATTCTGTCAATGTTGTGGATGGATACCGACTGACTTCGATGAGAAGGTTCCCTTCATCTAATTTGGGAAGGAACTCTCCTCCCAAGCGAAAGAATAAAAGGATCGAAAGAACAAGGACACCAATTGTAGAATAGGTTACCTTCTTTGGTTCCTTCAGGCAATAGTCTAGTTTCGGAGTATACCAGTTATGAATTTTTTGGAAAAACTTTGTTTCTCCTTCTGCGATATTTCCGCCCTTTAAAAAGTAAGATGCTAAAACAGGAATGAGTGTGAGTGTCAAAAAGAAGGCACCGAGTAACGCAAAAAGTACGGTGGTTGCCATAGGGATGAACATCTTTCCTTCCGTTCCACTTAAGGTAAGGATGGGAATATAAACAATTCCAATGATGATTTCTCCGTAGATGGTGGCTTTACGGACTTCGATGGTTGCCGATAGAATGGTTTCCTTTTGTTCTTTGTCGGTAAGATCTCTTTTTAATTCCTTTCTTTTCTGTCCGAGTCGCCTATGTGAGTTTTCTATCAGAATGACGGCCCCGTCCACGATGAGTCCAAAATCAATGGCTCCCATCGACATCAAGTTTGCGGGAAGGTCTCGCAAAAACATAAGACTGATGGCAAATAACATGGCAAGGGGAATGACCGATGCGATGACAAGTCCTGAGCGAAAATCACCAATCATAAGAAATAGAATGATGATGACAAGGATGGCACCTTCCGATAAATTCCAAACAATTGTGTTTAATGTATTTTTAACCATGATCGAACGATCATAATACGGTTTGATCTTCATACCAGTGGGAAGGGTTTTTTCGATCTGAGTGATTTTTTCTTTTACGGCCGTTGTTACTTCTAAAGAATTTTCACCGAGTAACATCAGTGTTACGGCCCCAACCACCTCAGATTTCCCCGCTGCAGTGGCGGCACCTTTTCGTAGTCTTGGTCCTTCAATTATTTTTGCAACACTACTTAAATAAATGGGGAACCCGTCTCCCATTTTCCCCACTTGGATTTTTTCAAAATCGGAAATTGATTTTAATAATCCATCACTTCCGACAATCAATTGTTCGCCGGCCCTTTCAATGTATCCACTCCCCGTAGAAAGATTATTGGATTGGACTGCCGTTACGATTTGGTTTAATGAGAGACCAAGTGCCGCCGTTTTAAAGGGATCAACTATGACTTGGTATTGTTTTGTTTTTCCTCCGAAACTATTCACTTCCACAATCCCTGGAACGGTTTTTAGAGCGGGGTTGATGTACCAATTCAAATAAGTGGTGAGTTCCATTTGGTTATGGAATTCACTTTCTAAAGTAAATTGAAACACTTCCCCGAGCCCTGTTGTGATGGGACCAATCACAGGTTTTCCAAAAATAGCGGGGATGTTTTCTGAGGCTTCCGTTAGTTTTTCGCTAACCAGTTGTCTACTTTTCCATAAATCAGTTCCATCTGAAAAGACTGCTGTGACTAGAGAAAATCCATAACGAGAAACCGAGCGGACTTCGATTAAATTCGGAATTCCCGTGATGGCTCTTTCTACTGGTAAAGTGATGTACTGTTCAATCTCCAAAGTAGATAGAGCAGGGGATGTGGTGATTACCTGCACTTGTACATTGGTAATGTCTGGGACTGCATCCACTTTTAGATGCGCAAAAGAATAAATTCCACCAAACACGAGTAACGTTGTAAAAACCAAAACCAATAATCGATTTTGTAGAGAAATTTGGACAATTTTTGTTAAAAATTCCATATCATTCTCCCCCGAAGGTTGATTTGAAGAGAATGGCTTTGAGTTCAAAAGCTCCCTTAGTTACAATACTTTCTTCCTCCACAAGACCAGAAAGGACTTCTACTTTTCCTTCACCGGCACTTCCAGTTGTGATTTCTTTCCATTGGAATTCATTTGGTTTAGATTCGATAAAGATAAACTTTCGATTCTGATAAGATTGGATAGCCTCTTCAGGAATTTGAATTCCTTGTCTGTCATGTACCGTTAGGAGGGCCTTTCCAAACAATCCAATCTTTGCTTTGCGATTTTTGTTTTTAAAAACAACTCTGGCATGTACAGTTCTAGATTCCGGATCCACTTTTTCTCCGATATGTTCTAAAACTCCTTCGAATTCTAAATCAGGATAAGCATTCAAAACGATTTTACCGCGATCTCCTTCCGAGAGATGTTTTAAATCATTTTCAAAAATTTTTGCTTGGAACCAGAAATAAGAAAGTTCTGCGATTGTTGTTAGGATTTGATTTCCTAAAACGATAGAACCTGGAATTGCATTTCTGGAGAGGGCTAGGCCTGCCCTTGGAGCAAAGACTGTATACACTCCTGATGTCGAATGATCAATGGGAAGTCCATTGGCTCGTAAATTTTCTTCGGCAGCATTTTTTTCCGATTCAATCACTTTTAAATTTGATTCAACATCAATTAGCTCTTGTTTGGCGGCAAGATTCATTTTTACTAGGGAATGGATTCTGTTTAGATTTTGTTCCGAAGCTATATATTTTGATTTTGCTACTAAATAGGTAGACCGAAGTTTCGCTAGTTCAGGAGAATCAATCGTTGCTAATCTTTGACCTTTTTTAATCGAATCCCCTTCCACAAAATAAACAGATGTAATCCGTCCTGAGATCCTTGCTGGTACATCAATGATGGCATCGGGAACCGCTTCTGTTTCACCAATCAGTTCGATTTTGGTTTGGATGGGTTCTGTTCTAATGATTGTTGTTTCGATCTGGAGGTTTTTTCGATTTTCTCCGAGTAGTTTGACTATGTCTTTGGATTCCTTTTGATTTTCCAAATTGGTGTGAGTCTCTCTAGATTTCCATAAATAGAAAGAGAGAAAAATAAACAGAATGGACGTTATTAGAATGATTGTTTGTTTTTTCATGGTTTGACTCCTAATGAGTCGCTAGGTAGACCGAGAACACGAACGAGTTCAATTTGAGATAATTCGAATTCGGTTTTTGTGTTCAGGTAGTTTAGTTTTGTTTGTAAAAGAATTCTTTGGTGGTTGATGGCATCGATGATTTTGATTTTTCCAAATCGGATTGCTTCTTGAAGATTTTTTAAATCTGATTCGGCCCGGTCCATTGTTTGTGTATCATAAAGTTTGATTTCTTCCGAAAGAGTGAGATAGTTTGTCAGCGCAAACAAAACTTCCTGTTTGATATTTCTGGAAACAGATTCTTTCAGTTCTTTGGAATTATCAATTTGGGAAGAGGCAATGATGGTTTCCCCTTCATAATCTCTCCAAACAGTCATTGGGAAACTCACCAAACCTCCCACAACTCTCTCATTGAATCCATCATTCTGTGCGAAGCCACCTAAAGTTACGTTTGGAATTTTTTGACGTCTCACTTCGTTTTGACGAAGAAGGGATAACTCAATTTCCTTTTCCGATAACAAAAGTTCGGGACGCATATTCATCGCCAATTGGATTAAATCGAGTTTTTCTTTTGGTAGGTCTTTCGGCAAAATCCAATGTTGGATTTGGATGGTTTCTTTTTCTAAAGAAAATCCGAGTAATACTTCTAACTCTGATTTTGCATTTTCCGATAATCTATGGATTTGATTCCAGATTTTAAAAATCCTAATTTCTTCTGATTCTGATAAGGATTCATCAATCCCTGGCGAAAGGCCTTCGTTCACTCTTGCTTTGGATACTTTTTTTAGTTCTTTGACAAGATTTAAACTATTGAGACTGTTTTCTTCTTCCAAATGTAGATAACGATATCTGGTTAATTTTTTTAAAGCTTCAAATTCTAAGATTCGCCTTACAGACTCTAGTCGGAAAACTTGCGCCTTAAATTCTTCATCTGCAATCTGTATGGCAATCTCTCGTTTTCCATTGGTAAAGATCTCTTGATTGACCATTACCTGAAAGTTATTTGCGGCATTAGGCCCTGAAAGTAAAGAGGGGCTTGAGGTATCCCCTTTTCTTGCGGCCATATAACCATTAAAAACGGGATTGGAAGGAAAATAATAAGAAGCTACTTTTTTCCTTCCAGATATTTCCTTAAGTTTGATTTCTTCAATTCGATAGTCAGGATGTTTATTCACAATACAATGACTGAGTTCCTGAATTGAATTGTATTTTTGACAATTACCTCCCAAGGAATCATTAGATTCCGCTTGGATTGGTAAAACGAGAACATAGATATAAACCAAACAAGAAAGAAGTATCTTCCGTTGTATGGGAAAAAAATAAAAATTCATAAAACCTCCAAAGTGGTCACGCAATACAATTGCGAATCAACTAAGTAAGGTTATGTTTAGGTGGGCGGAAGAAACTATTTACAGTAACAAGTTGAGGAATTAAAAGTTCTGGTTGGTGGATATAAACTTTATGGAGTTGGATGAGTATATGAGAGAGATATAAGTCCCAAGAAACAGATACAATCAAATTACATGGGCAAGAAAAACAAACATGGTCAGTATGTTCCCCTTCTTCATTCAAATCATGGCCAGCATTAACATCTAAGGCATGATCCAAAAAAGCATAGGGGCAACCACTTTCAGGAGAACCAATGAGCCCACAGTTGACCTCATTGTCAACGATGCGTTGGTACATAAAATTGGCGGAAAATAGAAATACAAAGCTAAATAGGAAAACTTGCCTCCAGAATTTGGATTTTTTTCGATCTAACTTCATAAGATTACTTAAAGTTTGGAATCTCCTTCGCAGTTTGCAATAACTTATCTGCAATTTCTGGAACACAAAGAGGGGAAACATGGCTGCTATCCACGAAAATTTTGCAGTTTGTATTTCCTTTGTTCAAAGAGATTAGACGAATATTTTTCGAATTTGGATCAACCAAAGATCGACCTAAAGTTTCAAATAAATCCCCTCCCGTAATCGATTTTCTGATTTGGTTGTAGTAGGGATGGATTTGTGGTTCCCAAAAAACTGTGGGAATATTGTGTTCTTCTGCGTGTTGGATGATTCGTTTCAAAAATCCATATTCGGTTTCAGAAAGAGTATATTTAGAAAGTAAAAGTTCTCGTTGTGATTCGCTGAAGTCTACAATACGAGCTTTGTATTCTTCTGGTGTGAAACGATCTAATTCAATGCCCGCATTCGCAGGATTAAATGGTCTTTTTTTGTTTAGATAAGATGAGACTGCAATAAAGTATGTATCATCGGTAACTGTTTTACCTTTGACCCAGTTAGAAATTCCTTGGATCGGTCTAAAATGATAATTGTAAGAAACAAATAATAATTTGGTGATGATTTCTCTTTGAAACTTAGAATTAAAAGTTGGGTAAATGTCAATTAACTCATCTTCATGTAACATTAACTCTTGCCATTTTGTTTTGTAAGAGTATACATTGTTTTCATTTAACATTTCTTCTGAGAATTCTAAGAATAAAACATCTGGTTTGAATCCAGACTTTGTCATAGATTGTATCATTAGATAAAATAAAAAATATTCTCCAGCTTTGATGGCGGATCTGGTCTCAAAATAAACTGGTTCCGCATATGTGGATTTGTTTACCGGAATGTTCTCCCATTCATGGAAGATATCGGAACGAGAAGTCCCTGTAACAAGAGCAACTTTAGTTTTTTCTGACTGAAGTTTTTTGTCTTCCTCCCATACTTTTGGTAAACCAAGGAATAAGTTTTGTCCAGATTTATAAGCCCTGCGTCCAGCTTCTCTGAACTCCGGTATACAAACCAATTTATCAATTAGAAAGAGAGTAAAGATAATGAAAAATGGATAAAAATAAATACGTTTTTGGTTCATGGTGTCTCTCAGAATTGGAAATAGATAAATGTTTCCACAGGATTTTCAATTTTGACTAAAGCAAAGAAAACAAGTATCGTAAAGATAGGAACTAACCAATTTGTATACGGTTGTAGTTTTTCTTTAAAATAGTTTTTGTATTCCACAAATTGAAAGAGGTAACAAGCAAAGATCAGAAACCAAAAATCTGGTTTATAAATAAAATTTTTAGCAGTGGAAGTGGATGCCGACCAGAAAGCATAAATTCCTTTTAATGAATCCAAACGGAAAAAAGGACTAATCAAATTGAATCCAATGAATACATAAATAAACCCAAAGATCTTTTGTTTAATGTTCATTTCCTTTCGGCTTAATTTACCAAATGCGAAACGTTCAATTGCTAAAAACACTCCATGTAAAAATCCCCAGATAAAAAATGTATACGTATTTCCATGCCATAATCCAGCCAATGCCATTACGGTGATCGTGTTGAACATAAATCTAGATTCGGAAACTCGGTTTCCACCGAGCGGAATGTATAGGTAATCTCTAATCCATGTTGATAATGTGATATGCCATCTGGACCAAAATTCGGAAAAACTAACTGATAAAAATGGAGAACGAAAGTTTTCAGGAATTTCATACCCGAGTAAAAATGCAGACCCACGTGCAATGTCCGTATACCCGGAAAAATCTCCATACACTTGTAAAGAAAAAGCCACAGTCGAAAGAAGGATACTCAATCCATCAAATCCTGAAGGATCAGCAAAAACTGGGTTGATGGACTTTGCGATTTGATCAGCGATTAATACCTTTTTAATGATACCAGAAAGAATGTGTAAAATTCCACGGTGAACAAAATCCCAGTTGAGTTTCGCACGATCGATTTGTTCATAAAAATCATCATGGCGCATAATGGGACCCGCAATGAGTTGAGGGAAAAATAAAATGAAGAGTAAAAAATTTAGAAAAGGAGACTCGTTGAATTTTCCATGCCAAGCATCCACGAGGTAAGCAATCATTTGAAAAGTATAGAAACTGATGGCTAATGGAAGTGCAAATTCACTTAACGATTGAATGAATGGGATGGAGATTTCTCCTTCCTTACTTAAGAATTGTAAGTAAGTTAAAATGTACTTAAAGAAACAAAGATTCAGTAAGTTGATCACCACACCTAAGATGAGGAAGATTTTCTTTTTAGTTTTGAGGATGGCTAAAACAAAAAAATGTGTGATGAGAATGAAGAGTAAAAAATGACTTAAAAAAGAAAGACTCCAATATCCATAAAAAACCAGTGAAAAGAAAATGAGGATGTACTTTCTGAACTTTCCAGGAGCTATCCAATAAATAGAATAACAAGCAATAAAGAAGAAGAGATAGTCAACGGAATTGAACAGCATTTTTCCTAGAATTTCCCCGATATTTTTTTCTACCAGTCATTTTACACAATCATACTTGCCTCAAAAATCAAATCCAGGAAGATCAGTCTTCATGGCGACTCAAAATATACTTTGGACTCCTCATTCAAAAGATACGAACCTTTCCCGTTTCCAAGGTCATCTGGAATTACGGTTTGCAAAATCATTTTCTGATTATGTTTCTTTCCATAAGTTTTCGGTGGATGAGTCCGATTTATTTTGGAAGGAATGGTTGTCCTATTCCGGTTTTAAGTTACATAAAGAACCGGAACGAACCTTAGATCGCGGAACTCATTTTTCAAAGTCCCAGTGGTTTCCTGGTGCCTTGTATAATTTTGCTGAAAATTTATTGGAAGTGGGAAGTCCGAATGATTTGGCTTTGGTTTTTTATTCAGAAGATGGAAAGATTCAAAGGTTAAAATATTCGGAACTAAAAGATGAAGTTCTAAAATTACAAAAACATTTGATTTCTCTTGGTGTGAAACAGGGTGACCGAGTTGTTGGCCTTTTGCCAAATGCGCCGATTGCTACCATTGGGATGTTGGCAACTACTTCGTTAGGTGCTATTTGGTCTAGCGCCTCACCGGACTTTGGTGTTAGGGGAATCCTTGACCGGTTCGAACAAATCCAACCGAAAGTTTTTCTTTCCGTTGAAGCTTATCTGTTCAAAGGCAAAAAAATTTCGATTACAGATAAATTAGAAGAAGTTTCCCTCCAGTTAGCAAAAGCTGGTGGTTCCGAATTCAAACAAACCATCATCTATGATTTTGTAGAACCCTTAAAGGATTTTGGTAAAATCCATTCTCCATTTCGATACAGTGATATCAATCCGCCAAACTCGTCTGACAAAATCATTTATACTTCTATTAGTTTCTCCGATCCAGTTTATATTATGTTTTCTTCCGGAACAACGGGCCTTCCAAAATGTATTGTCCAGGGTGGGGGAGTTTTACTCAATCATACCAAAGAACTTTCGTTACATTGTAATTTATCCAAACAAGATCGATTTTTTTATTATACAACTTGCGGTTGGATGATGTGGAACTGGTCCCAGTCGGCTTTGGCTTTAGGGGCCACCTTATACCAATTTGATGGAAATCCATTCCATCCTTCCTGGGAAACTTTATGGTCGATGGCTGAAAAAGAATCCATCCAAGTTTTTGGTACCAGTGCCAAATATCTTTCTGTATTGGAAGAAGAAAAGGTTCAGGTCAAATCTAAGTATCCGTTACCAGCATTAAAGGTAATCCTTTCTACAGGTTCTCCTCTTCCTAATTCTGGGTTTCGTTATGTTTATGAAAATATAAAAAAAGATGTGCAACTCTCGTCTATTTCTGGAGGAACCGACTTAAACGGATGTTTTGCTTTAGGAAATCCCACCTTACCCGTGTTCGAAGGCCAAATCCAATGTAAGGGACTAGGAATGGATGTACAAGTTTTTGATGATATGGGTAAGTCTGTCGAAAACGAAAAAGGGGAACTCGTTTGTCCTACACCATTCCCTTCGATGCCTCTTTCTTTTTGGAACGATGAGTCGGGAGCTAAATACAAATCGGCCTATTTTGAAACCTATGATAATATTTGGTGTCATGGTGATTTTGCTTCCATCACAAAGGAGTTGGGTTTGGTGATTTATGGACGCTCTGATGCCACACTAAATCCCGGCGGTGTGCGGATTGGAACTGCTGACATCTATTCTGTAGTTTCTACCATTTCCGAAGTGAAGGACAGTGTGATCATTGGCCAAGAGTATAAGGATGATGTTCGTGTGGTTTTGTTTGTGGTCACTGCTCCGGGAATTTCTCTGGATGAAACTCTAATCAAAAAAATTAAAGAAAAAATCAAATTGGAAACTTCTCCAAGGCATGTCCCTGCCCTTGTCCTTTCCGTTCCCGAGATTCCTTATACAGTCAATGGCAAAAAAGTCGAAATTGCCGTGAAACAAACAGTAGCTGGTTTGGAAGTAAAAAATAAAAATGCATTAGCAAACCCAAATTCACTCGAACATTTTAAAAATCGAAAGGAACTCAGTGTATGAATTTAATTCGGATTCTTTTGGGATATCTAACAATTTCTTTGTTAGTTTCTATGAATCTAAGTGCAAATTCTGTTCCTTGGAGATCCTGTTTTCGTACAAACTGTATCTTGTTTGATTTACCTTCCGAGTGGTATCTTACCGAACGTAGATCCAATGGGTTCACCACCAAGTTCGATCATTTTAAAACACAAGCACTCAAAGAGGAATCGGGAAGAGAAATCATCCCCGCCCTCGTGATTCTTTTTAAAGAATCGGAAAACAAACTTCCCTTGCATCCTATTCTTTTCCATGCAGAATCTAGAAGATTTAGTTTGATCACTAGTATCCGTAAATCTTTTTCCATAAAAAAAATTCCGAATACCGAAAACGGTTATAAGTTTTTAGGAATGTTGGGAAGTTTTAAAGATAAAGAAGATACAATCGTACAACACTATATCACTGCCACTGAGGAAGAGTTCGGGTTCACAATTTTAATCACTTGTTACGAATCTGTTTATCCTCAAATAGAAAAAGATATTCAGGTATTTTTAGATAGTTTGTCTTTTGAAAAAAGACCTAACCCTTGGAAGATTCAAAATCCAGAGAACCAAATTTCCAAAGCTAAGGAATTGGAATCCAGTGCTCTTAGTCGGTTAAAAACAAAAAAATCAGAAGAGATCACGATTGCTTTGGAAGAACTGAGCGACTCATGTGAGTTAGGTTCTGTGACTGCTTGTGAAATGTTTACTACGTTAATGAATTTAGGAAGATAAAAACAAAATTATTTTTGCATCTTTTGGATGTATTCTGCTACGGAATCAATTTCCGTTTTTCGCATATGAGAATAAGCTTTCATATACGTTCCTGGAATTCCATTTTTAATGGTTTTGGCTATGGCTTCTTTGGTAGATCCATAAATATAAGTCGACTTATCTTGGAAGTTAGGAATTCGTGAATTGGATAATAAACTAGATCTGGTTCCTCGCCCATTGCCGGTCATTCCATGACAAGAAGCACATCCATTTTGTACATACATGGCTTCTGGAAAAGGGACGGTCACTGCTGGTGGGGGAGGTGGTTCTTTTATGGGAGATTCATTGTCTGGGGAACAATCAATCAAGAGGGGAAATAGAATCAGCAAAAGAAACCAATAGAATATTCGAGAAGAATTTTTATGGGATGATGGAACCAAAATCATAGTTTGATTTCCAAAAGAAGGATCATCCATTGGATCAGTCGCAAAGGATTCCTGATCCAGTTAAACTTATATTATACTTTTGGGACAAATAACAATATACGATGGTTCTCCCTGAACTTGTCAGACTCGTTTTGTAATAGAGTATTTCACTGATATGTCCTGAGAAGAAACTAGAAGTGCTTTCATTGGTTCCTAAATAGATATTGTTCTGTGTAAATGTTTGCGCTGTATTCATTGTGATCCCAACGGGAGCACCGTTGGAAAACATTCCAAATAAAGAACCTGAGACATGTTCTGCGGCGAATAAATAAGGAACAAGTGTCCCTGCAAACACTGGATTGCTATAGCCAATGTCAGTTCCCGTAAGTTTAGTCATATGCACTCGGTTACTTTGGATATTGTAAGAAACCCCACCTGCTGCTGATTCCAATAATGGAGCATCGGCAGTGTTTGTCCGACTAAAGGCTAAAAAGAAAGTGGAGTTTGCGAAAGGGATGTCTAGGACGGAACCTCGAAATAGATATTCCGAATTAGATGAGTTGAAGGAAACCGATGGTTTGCCATTAAATCCTGTACTACTATAAGTTGGAGCAGCGCTTCCATTAAAAAAGGAAGCGGCATTACCACTGCGGTCATGCCAAGTTGTTACCGCTGCTCCATTGCTTTGGTTTGATAAACTATCGGCACTTAGATGGAGTCGAAAACTGCTAAGACCTAAAGTCGGAGACCAGGAAGCCACTTGTCTTGGATCATAACCAGAAAGGGATTGGATTTCATCCGTACTCAAAGCTCGGTTGTAAATTAATACATCATCCAAAAACCCAGAAAAACTAGTGGTTAGGTCAGTTCTTGTTCCAATGGTAAAGGCAGTCGGATTGGTATTCCAAGTATTTTTGACTTCTGTGTGCAACAGGACCCCATTATGGTATAACATAGCCAAATCACCATTAGCTGGTCCATGGAAAACTCCACAAAGTTGGTGCCATACATTTTGGTGGTTGTAGTAGAGTCCTTCGACATCATTTCCAAATCCTGAAAATAAATATCTGCTACCAGTGTTTGCGGTTCCGAGAGAAATCAAACTGTCTGTACTCGCCTGCCCATAACTCACCATAGTCCCAGGATCAGTGAGACTGGATTTATAATGTACACAAACGGTTCGTGGTTTGTTTGTTTTTGGTAATTGGGTATTGGTAGTATAAACAGAAAGGTAATTCGTTCCATTTGTACTAATTGCGGATGAGGTATTCCCAAATCGATCAAAGGAAAGGCCAACACCCATATTCAGCAATTGGTTCCCCATTCCACTCACATCTTCTATGCTTTTATTAAAGTCAAAACGAGCCACAAGACCCACTGGAATTTGAGCAGACATTAGCCTTACTTCTTTCCCGGTCAACGCTTTGGAATAAACACGAAGGTCAGTCATTTTACCAGCAAAGGTTTGCGTGGGGAAGGTCATCATTCTTCCTACATAAATTCCTGTGCTTGGAGTTGTATTCACTGCGGAACCAATACCAAATGAGGTTGCAATATCAACACCATTCAAGTAGATATAGCCGTCGTTTCCATCAAAAATTCCACAAAGATGTGACCATCGGTTGAGAGGAACCGTGTGAGTCGTATAGACTTCACCACCGCCGAGTCCACCATATCGAAGTAAGTTGTTTCCGCCGGCATCCGTATACATGGAGAGAATGAATTCCGTTCCCCCTCCTGCAGTTCCGTAAGAAAAGATGGCTGAGTTCTGGCCATTCACTGGATATCTTTCTGGATGAACCCAAACGCAAACACTACGCGGGTGTTGGCCTAATGGTAATCCGAGTTCTGGACCATTCGCATAACCATTGTCACTGGCAAGTAGTCGCACACTGGAGCCTGGACTTCGGTCTCGACCAGGTGCGAATCCAGAAAACATTCCATATAAGCCAAGGGTTCCTCCGACCGATCCCGTAGGATCTAAATTGCCGTTCATTTCGTACTGCATGAGAAGTTCGATTGGACGAGAAGAATAAGAATTTCCGACAAGGCTGGAATCGGCATTACGAGCTAGGTCATTGACCTCTGCTTCATTGAGAACGCGCGAATAATACCGAACATCCGCAATCCTTCCTGGAAAGAAAAAGGAAGCACCAGAACCCACGCCAATCGTAAAATCTCCACTGATTGCATTGGTTATACGTTGTTTTTCAAAAACTAAGTTACCATTTACATAAACTCGATAAACATTACTTCCACTCACCGTCATGGAAACATGGGTCCATAAATTCGGAACAATGGTTATGTTAGTGGAGTCATTTGGATAACCACCTCTGGAGACAACCAAATGGTTATCAGAATCGATGAAAAGTCCATGGCCCGTAGAACCAAGGACTCCATTGTAAATGATCACCTTGCCAATGCCAGCGTTTGTTCCGTCCCAGCGGAACCAAGCAGACATTGTGATCGTATTTGTAGAGGTAGTAGGGGAAGGTGCTGTCCCTGCATTTCCGATGGAAGTACTGGCGGCACCGGAGGTTTCTCCAAATCGACCCAATCCAAAACCTGGACTTCCTATTGCTGTGATGGTTTGGGTATTCACGAGATTGGCGACCGAGCCATTGAGTGGGTAGTATGCTAATAGTCCTGAGGAGTTGACGGTTCGTAGTGTATGGTTGGTACCGAATACAAGTATATTTCCAAGGTTAGCAATGTACATAGGCGAATCGGTAGATGCATTCACACCTTCTCCATCTACAAGTCCCGTTCCACCAGAACCGGCGATGGTGAGGACTTCACCCGTTATCATATGAACTCGTCTGATCCGATGATTTCCATAATCAGCTACGTATAAAAAAATTCCATCATGAGTGAGTCCGTGTGGCATCACAAAACTGGCATTAGTTCCTGTTCCTTCAACAAATCCAATACTGGTACTCCCAGCAAGGATAGTGGTGGCCCCAGTCACTTTATGAGTTTTTGTAATGTTATGAGTTCCTAAATTGGTAGTATAAATATAATCACCAGAAACCGTGATCCCCTCTGGTTGGTTGATATCACCACCGCTTGTGAGTGTTGATACTTCTCTTGTTCGAAGTTTTATGATTCGGATGGCTGAATTATTTCTGTCTGCAACGTATAGTTTGTCATCATCGAAAACAATTCCTGTCGGAGAGGCAAACCTTGCTTGCGTAGGATCGACAGAATCTACATTGGCATTGGTCGGGGAAATTGTAGAATCGTCTCCTGCCAGTGTTTCCGCGAAACCGGAACTAATCAGAACTCTTTTGATTCTATTTCCCGTATATTCTGTAACATAGAGATAGGTTCCGTCGGTAGTGATTGCTCTTGGAAAATTAAAGGCACTGACGGCACCTGATCCTGCTGTGTTCCCAATGATTCCATTGCCTACAAGGGATGTAACGGCATTACTTCCTGGATTAAAAACTCTGATTTTATGATTACCGGAATCGACGATAAACCCTTTGGTTCCGTCAAAGGTGATCCCACCAATATTTGTGAAGGTGGCCGCAGCTCCAATCCCATCACTGCCACCACTTGTGGCTTGCCCGGCCGTTGTACTCACGAGGCCACGATAGTAATGCATTTGGATGGGAGCTGGTTTTTTACTAGAGATGGCATTTCCATACCGGTATCCTTGGATACAATTCACTGTCACATTGGTAATGTTAGCTCCGAGTACGATTCCCGAATAATTGGATTGGATGGCACAGACATAACCTGGTGGTTCCGCAGTAATGCTGATATCATAATTGGTTCCACTGGAAATCGGTGTGACAAAGGAGATGGGTGTGGAAGTCGACCCACCAGGAAGATTGACGGTATCGACTCCATTGGTGACAGTGAGTCCTAAAGGTAAGGGCACAGTACTTGTAATGTTTCCACTCATGGCATACTGATTGACCGTACATGCTATGGTTATACTTGTAATGGCCGCAGAACCCACAGTACCTGATCCATTGGTAACATTACAAGTTTGCCAAGGGTTTTGCGGTGAAGAAAGAACCGTCACTGAATAATTGGAACCTGTGGGAATGGCTGTGTTGAAGGTGAAGGTTCCATTTCCTGCAATGGTCAAATCATCTCCTAAATTATTTTGTAAAACAAAAGTGTTGAGTCCGAAAGGTATTGTGAGCGTGCTGATCGTTCCGCCGACAGTGTACACATTGGGTTGGTAGTTCAAACTTAAGATGTCGCTACCCACATAGTTGGATTTACACATACGAACTTTTACATTTTGAGAAGAACCAGGTGTGGGGAATACATAATTGCCTAATGTCCCCGTAGAACATGTATTTGTTGTTCCGCCGCAAACAGGATCTGTGGGAGTTCCGGCAGCACCTTCCGAACAAACCCAAGTGGTTCCCGTGGTTGTGGTTGAAAAACTAACGGACTGGCCTGAGTTGAGTAAGGACCCGGTCGCCAAACTAGGAGTTGGCGTAGCCACTTTGAGAGTATAAATGGAGTTTGCAACTGCCGATTCCACCCAACCGGTTTTACAATGAATGGCTTTGATGACGGCTTGGTTTGTATCGGTGATGGAAACTGTGGTTGTTGTCGCAGTTCCTGTGGAACAAGTCGGATCTGCTTGTCCTCCGTTTCCTAATGTATAACGATACTCTGATCCCGGAATGAGGGTGGATAGGGTGACTGTTCCATCATCATTAAAAATAGATCCAGTTACAGGGGAAAAGGTTGGTGTTGGCAAACTACAATTTACCACCGCAGTTCCGACATCAGAATTGGTTCCCGAATGGGTTCCTCCCGCTGTCATCGTACAGACTTGATTAGGTGCTTGTGCAGATACTACAATTTGATAATCCGAACCGCCAGGGATTGTAGAAGGAAAAGAAAAGTTCGTCACACCGGCATTGACTGTGACCGATTGGGTAGTAAATGCTGTCCCTCCCGTATTCACTAAATCTAATGTCACAGAACCGCTGAGGATACTGGTTGTGGTTCCGCCGGGACTGGAGACTGTGCCACTGATTAAAAATGCATTGCTACAATTGACGGGAATGTTATAGACCCCGTTCGCAACAGTGATTGTAGCAGAAGCCAAAGAACAAACCCCTGTCGTAATGATGCCACCTGGGTTGTCAATGGCGATAGAAAATGTCCCACCACTCAAATAGGTTCCCGGAAAGGCAAAAGTTCCAGCTGTGGTAACATTGATCGTATTTGAACCATCTAACGTAAGTTTGAGTTCATTGCCAGTAGTGAGTGTTCCTAAAATCCCAGTCACTTGTGCATTTACTACATAAGAGTTGGTTGTACAATTAATGGCGGCAGGTAAATGCGCTGCTGCCATGGTTCCTGCTGTCACTCCAGGAGATGTGATGGAACAAGTTTGGCTTGGACTTGTGGGTTGGCTTATGATGTTAAAATTATAAGTCTCTCCTGCCGGAATGGGGGGAAGGGAAAAATTTGTGGAATTGACATTGATCACATCGGTGCCGGCACCAGTTACATTTTGTACTTGGAGGCCATTTCCAAGAAGTCCCGTTACTGTTCCATAAATGAGATAAAGGGCATCCCCACAAACAATTTGAATCCCTTCGATATTGCCGTTAAGCACTGTTCCTGACCCAGACGAAACAATACATTTTTGGATGGGGGATGCGGGTTGTGTTTTGACTGTTACATTGTAAGGAGAACCGGATTGGATTTTTTTAGAAAAAGTATAAGTTTGGTTTGTCGATACATCCACAACATCCCCATCGTTTTCGATTTGGAGACCGGATCCCATAAGTCCCGAAACACGAAAGGAAATAGAATACGTAAGAGTGTTGGATTGTAAAAAACGAAAGGTGGAATAGGTTTCCAAAAAAGACCGATTGATGCTTGGAAATTGACAAGCAAAGAGCGGCAGTAGAACAAAATAGATACAGATTCTTTGGAGATAACTCATATTTTTCGATGAATAGACAGAGCAGGGAACCTTTATCTGGCGACTGTTTCTATTATCGAAAAGTAAAATACACTAATCTACAAAGTCGAGAAAATTTCTTTCCTAAGGCAAGGGAATGTACCTTTAGAGTTAGGGGAATCAATGACAACTGCCTCTCATTTGAGAAACAGTTGCAAAAATGGACTTCAAAAAACGAACTCTTGTTTGGTTAAATAAGTCCTTTGGATGCCAAAAATTCAGGATTAAAAATCTTAGATTGGTATTTTGCCCCATTATCACATAACACAGTGACTATGGTATGTCCCGGACCTAAATCTTTGGCAATTTGGTAAGCGGCAGCCAAGTTGATCCCCACACTCCCTCCCATAAACAATCCATCTTGTTTTAAAACCAAATTCAGTATGCGAAGTGCTTCTTTGTCATGAATACGAATGGCGTCATCTGCCGGCATTCCTTCCATGTTTTTTGTGATTCGACCTTGCCCAATCCCTTCCGTAATGGAAGAACCTTCGATCGTGATATTTCCTGTTTTGACAAAGGAATAAATTCCCGATCCATAAGGATCGGCTACAATACATTTGATCTTTGGGTTTTTCGATTTGAAGTAAAGGCCTGTTCCCGCATAGGTTCCGCCCGTTCCGAGAGATGCCGTCCAAACATCGATTTTGCCTTGGGTTTGTTCCCAAATCTCCGGCCCTGTGGTTTCAAAATGAGCATTTCTGTTGGCTAAGTTATCAAACTGGTTGGCCCAAACCGAGTTTGGTGTTTCTAATGCAATTCGTTCTGAAACTCGTACATAATTTCCTGGATCCGCATAAGGAACTGCAGGGACCAGTGTTACATCGGCACCTAACGTGCGTAGCATTTCAATTTTTTCTTTAGATTGCGTCTCTGGAATGACGATGACGGACTTATAACCTTTGGCATTACAAATATGGGTGAGACCAATGCCCGTGTTTCCTGCTGTTCCTTCCACAACAGTTCCTCCTTTTTTTAGGAGGCCTTTTTTTTCTGCGTCTTCGATGATGTATAAGGCAGCTCTGTCTTTTACCGATCCACCAGGATTTAAAAACTCCGCTTTGCCTAAAATTTCACATCCTGTTTCATCACTTAAGGAATTGATGCGTATGAGAGGGGTATTTCCTACAGTATCAATAAATCCGTTTCGTATATCTGTTTTCATGAGAATCGACTTGACTCCTTTTGTTTAGACTATCATATCCAAGTCTATGTTACAAACCATTCGCCTATGGTTCGCTCCTGCTCCATCCATACCGCAAAAATCGGAATCAGAAATTCAATCTCTGTATCCGAAATTTCGTTTCCGAGTATTAGAATCAACTTTCCTCGGTTATACGACCTACTATTTAACACGAAACAACTTCTCTCCCGTTTCCAAAGAAATTGGAGAAGCGTTGTCCTATTCAAAAGCAGATATAGGCGACATCCTTGCCGTCACAGCTATCACTTATGGAATTGGAAAATTTCTGATGGGAGCACTTTCCGATCGTTCCAATCCCCGAAAGTTTATGGCAGTGGGTTTGTTTCTTACCGCCATTTTGAATTTTTCTTTTGGATTTGCGAATCATTATTGGATTCATCTATTTTTATGGGGAGCCAATGGTCTTGTGCAAGGAATGGGTTGGCCACCATGCGGACGCTCTCTTGGACATTGGTATTCCGTACGAGAACGGGGTACTACGTTTGCATTTTGGAATATTGCACATAATATTGGAGGCGGACTTGTGGGAGTGGTCGCTTCTCATTCCGCATCGCAGTTGGGATGGCAGTATGCTTTTTTTGTACCGGGAGTCATTGCTCTTTTAGGTAGCGCGTATTTGTACATTCGACTTGTGGACACACCTCAATCAGAAGGACTACCTCCTGTTGAAGTTTATAGAAAAGATTATCCCCCAGAAGAAAAAGAAGACCACGAAGCTGAACTTACCACCAAACAATTGATTGTTGAACAAGTGCTGCGAAACAAATACATTTGGCTCTTTGCCATTATCAACTTTTTTGTTTATATCATACGTTATAGTTTGATTGATTGGGGCCCCACATATTTAAAAGAAACCAAAGGAGCCGATCTTGTGGGTGGTGGATACTCTACTTTGATTTTGGAATTTGGAGGGATTGGTTCCACAATTCTTATGGGATGGGTTTCTGACAAATTTGATGGGCGACGAGGAATGGTGAGTTTACTTTGTATCATTCCCATTTTCTTTGCTTTTTTAGGAATTTTGCTGAACCCTCCTGGATCTTTATGGATTGATTATCTTTTGTTTGGACTCATTGGACTTTTTATCTATCCACCTGTTATGTTGTTAGGTGTTGCGGGTATGGATTTCACATCCAAAAAAGCAGTGGGAACGGCCGCCGGTTTTATTGGACTTTTTGGATCTTTGGGAAGGACTGTTCAAGGCAAAGGTCTTGCCGTACTTGCCACAGAATACTCTTGGGACGTGGCTTTGTCCGCCATTCTCGTATCGACTTTGATTGCTATAGTTCTTCTTATTTTCAGTTGGAATTTGAAACCGCGTGGGTAAATAAATTGACTAAATTAAAAATTTAGATCACATTCTTTACTTATGACACTCGGCAAAAAAATTTCCATAGGAATTATAGGCATCATCGCCGTCCCACTCATCGTGGCCCTCTTTCTACCTACCCATTATCAGGTAGAACGTTCCATCGATATTGCCAAACCAGCTTCGGATGTATTTGCGTACATTCGAATGTTGAAGAACCAAGACCAGTATAGCGTCTGGGCAAAAAAAGATACCAACATGAAAAGAATATTCACAGGCCAAGACGGGTCTGTTGGTTTCATTTCTCGCTGGGAAAGTTTGGACAGTGAAGTGGGAACTGGCGAACAAGAAATCAAAATGGTGAATGCGGATACTTTGGAGATGGAAACCGAACTTCGTTTCTTGGAACCCATGGAGGCCACCGAACGTAGTTATATGAAGGTTTCTTCTTTGGACCAAAAAAAATCCAAAGTCATCTGGGGATTTGATGGTTCTGTACCTTACCCCTCCAATTTAATTTGCCTTTTTATGGATTTTCAAGAATTGATAGGAAAAGACTTTGAAGAGGGACTATCCAACCTCAAAGTTGTCTTAGAAAAATAAGGAAATTCATTTCGATTGAACAAACAAAATATCTATTGGCAACTCTACCAAGACGATCCCATTCTAAAACCCGGATTCCCGTCGCCCGTTTTGGCGGATCCGAGTTTTTTATTTCCTGAAAACGCTCCCGACGGTCTTTGGCATCTCTTTGCACACAATGTGTTTGGTGTAAAAGAATTTCTTTCTGAAGACGGAATCCATTGGAAAAAAAGAAAAACTGTCATTTGGAATGCCATGCGCCCCTTTATCTTTCAAGAAGAGGGAACGTATTATCTCTATTACGAAAAGTATCAATTTTTACAGATCCTAATGCCTTGGTTTCCTTACAGAAAATGGAAATCACGAATTGAAGTGCGAACCAGTAAAGACTTGAAATCTTGGTCGACTCCAAAAACCGTCATTGAACCCAAATTCCCTTTTCATAAAGATCCAAAGTATGGTGATTCTGTCAGTAATCCCTGTTTGGTGAGGTTTGGAAAAAAGTACAGAATGTACTTTTCTTCTTCCCTTGTTTATATTCCCGATTGTGGATTTTGTGAACCTAAACATATCACTGTTGCAGAATCAACTTCTCCGCTCGGACCTTTCTCTTATTTTTCTGATCCGATTCTTTCACCGAGTGAGATGGATCCTTTTTGTAACTTGGGTGCCGGTTCTTTAAAAGTGATTGAATGGAACGGACGTTATCTGGGATTTCAAAACGGTATTTTTTGGAATCCGGTAAGAAAGGAATCCTGTTCTGCTATTTTGTTTTTACAAAGTGAAGATGGACTTCATTTTGAACGGATCAACCAAACACCCATTCTTGGCCCCACAGGAAAAGGATGGAAGGCAAGCCATGTTTATGCTTGTGATGTAAAGTATTCGGAAGCAGAAAAAATCTTCATCCTTTACTTCAATGCTCGTGACAAAGCCCATTGGTCGCGAGGAAAAGAAGCCATCGGACTTTTTGTAGGGAAGGTAGAAGAATCAACTGGTCCTGTACGAAAAATAAACAAACCGGCAAAGAAACAAAAGCCTAGTCCGAAAAAGAAAATATCCAAACCAAATCCAAAAAAAAGTAAGTCTAAACGGAAATGACAAGTTCTCTCAAAGGCCATTCCAAAGATTTAGGAGACAATTTTATCATCCGCCGCGTTCTTCCTGCTATGGAAAAACGTTCGGTGGGTCCCTTTGTTTTTTTTGACCATTTTGGTCCAGTCCCCGTGGTCACGGGACAAGAACTTGTGGTTCGAGCCCATCCGCACATTGGCCTTGCTACCATCACTTTTTTGTATGATGGTGTGATTACTCACCGTGATAGTTTGAAAGTAGAAATGGACATCAGGCCACACGAAACCAATTGGATGGTTGCCGGTTCTGGAATCGTACACAGTGAACGATCTAAATTTGATCCCAAATACGAAGTTTTAGAAGGCATTCAAACCTGGATTGCTCTACCAAAAGAAAAAGAAGAAATAGATCCTAGTTTTGAACATTTTTCTGAATTGGAGATCCCAGTTCTTAAAAAAGATGGATTGGTCTTTCGGTTGTTAGGTGGTAGTTTCTTGGGATTACAATCACCGGCGACTGTACATTCTCCCTTGTTTTATGCAGACATTGAAGTGAGTCCCTCGGTTGAAACCGTGGATTGGATTCTTTCTGACAAGGAAGAGGCTGGGCTTTATGTATCTCGTGGTTCTATCGAAGCCAATGGCGAATCCTATGCGATTGGGTCCATGGTTCTTTTTGAAAAAGGAAGTTCTGTAAAATTTAAAGCCAAACAAAACAGTCGTTTGATGTTACTTGGTGGAGAACCACTTACGGAAAAAAGACATATCTTTTGGAATTTTGTTTCTACAAGTCAGGATGCGATTGAGAGAGCAAAAGAAAGATGGGTAAAAGATGAATTTCCAAAAGTTCCCGGGGAAACAGACAGAATTCCTTTACCCAATTAAAAGTTAAGATTTAGAAATTTATTTCAACTCATCCGCAGCTTTTTTGTATTCTTCTGCTTCTGATCGAAATTCTTTTGCTAGGTTTAAACAATGTTCTTTAAACTTCGCTTCGGTGATTGCCTTTCCACCTTTGTTTCCCGCCATTTTTTCGTGTCGTACAGCATTTGCTTCTTTCTCTTTTGCCATGGAGTTTAAGTAGGAGCGTGCTGCTTGTTTACTTTCTGGAGAATTTGCCTCTTTAATCATCAAGTTCTCTAAGTCAGACAAAGCAAATACTGAAGTAGATGCTAACACGAGTAATAGGGTAAATATTTTTTTCATAGAATCCTCTCTGGTAACTATTATACCCAATCTATACGATTGTCAATAGGGGAGGTTATTGATATTTTACAGTATCGGAGCCAGCAGACATAAAAGCGAGTTTGGTTCCCGTTTCCGCAAAGGCAGAAATGGTTTCTGAAAAGCCAGTAGCCGTGACCATAAAGGTTTCATTCGGTCCTACTAGTTTCTGAAATTCAGGAAAATAAACCGATCCAGAGATTGTATAAAAAATTCCGAACGCGGCCGGATCACATAACGTAGAAAAGGTGAAGTTCTGTGCTTGGTGAAACTCCCAGGATTCCAATCGGAATTTATCGTTAGAAGTGAACAGGTAACGAGGGAATGGATGGTAGGTGATTAGTTGTTTTGATTTTTTTTCCGAACCATCTGATTTTTGGAAATTGAGAACAGCCAATGCTTTTTCTAAATGGAGTTCTCTTGGATTTCCATCATCACCCAAACGACCATAATCGTACACTCTGTAGGTGGAATCGGAAGACTGTTGTACTTCTAAAAGTAAAACTCCTCCTCCAATGGCGTGGATGGTTCCGGGGTTTAATAAAAATACATCCCCGGATTGCACTTTCGACTTTTTAAGAACCGTCTCTCCCAGGTTTTGTTTTACAAGAGCTGAATATTCTTCGCGATTTGTATTAGTATCAAATCCAACTACCAGCTCGGCTCCGGGGTCAGCGTACAAAACATACCAACATTCTTTTTTGCCGTTGGATTTTGGATCGTATTTGAGTGCGTATGCATCATCCGGATGGACTTGGACAGAAAGTTTTTCTTTGGCATCGATTACCTTTACGAGTAAGGGTAATCCTGAATTTGTAAATGGTTTGCCTAGAACTTCATTGGGAGCTTTTCGTATAAGGTCTGTTAAGGGAAGATTTTGAAATTCGGGGTTTTGAATGGGAGAAACATCGGTTCCATAAACCGAGACTTCCCAAGATTCACCGATGGCCCCTTCTGGAATTTTTCGACCCAGTGTAGTCTCGAGTTTCCGACCTCCCCAGATTTTTTCCTTATAAAGGGGGGTCAAAAACAGAACTTTGGGAATCTTTTCCATCGATTTCCTTTTTAGACAGTACTCTTAACCCGTAAAGGGATATTTTTATGAACCAAGAGTTTCACCCTTAGGTATTTTTTCTTAAAATGGGTGAAGGAATCGGGTCGGAATTTGGAGAGATCAAATTCAAAAACCTTTCCATGCAAAAGAGCCGATTTGGGAAATTCCACTTTGAGATTTTTGTAACCTTTGTAACTACCTCGTCCACTGCAGGCGGGACAATGGGGATCTCCACCCATACAATCTCGGCAAACAATTCTTACCGTGAGAGGGATGACGGCAATCACAGGGCGTATAATTTCAGATTCTTTTAAATCAATGATCAAATCATAATCGATCCCTGTGACTTTTCGCCTGTCTTTGTTTCGAAATCCTTTTCTCATTAACCCGCGTTTGGCGAGTTCTAAAATACCGGTTGTGAATCGAACCCGAGAAACTGGCAGGACTACCGGATGTTCTTCTAGTTTGCGTTTTACAAATTCGCGAGCGTAGTTTTTTTTGAATTCCTCATCATATGATTTTCGTCCCTCTCCGGTTAGGGTTTGGTAGGCGAGATAGAGGATTTGGAATTTGGAATAGGAACCAGTGAGAGGATTGTCTGGGTGGAATTGTTTCACCAGATGACGGAAAGAGGTTTTAATCTCTTCCGTCGTGGCTCCAAAAGGAATCTCTAGGACTTCGTAAAGGTTGGTAGGTTGTTGTGGTGGTATGGTGTGACTCATTCCACCCTCACAGTATTATGGTTCTTGAAAGTCCCCGCTGACAGAAACTTCCAATACGGATTCAGAAACCACTCGAGTTTCTAAACTACCTTTTGCTTGAATGTATCGGTCAATGGTTCTTGCCACTTCACGGAGTCTATCTCGGTATGCAGCTGCTAAACGGAGTCTTTCCCATGGGCTTTGGATTTTTTCCAACTCTAAGTTCAGTGTATTGTCATCTGCATTAGTTACAGTGCGAACAGAAAGTGTTAGTCCTTTCACTCCACCAGCTGTATTGTTTTTTAATTCACGGTAAGTGGTGACTGGGTCTTTGCCTCTTTCCGTGAGTGATTTTCTGGACCAAAAAGCAATTTCATCTAATGAAAATCCGCCACCTTCCGCTCCGCCACCACCTTTCAATTTCATAACGAAACGACTGTGTAGGACATAACGTGGTTCAAAGGGTAGGTGGATTTCCCTTGCATTGGTCACTTGACCATAACGGCTATCTTTGATTTTCTTTTCGAAACTTAGGAATTTCACCTTATCGTTGATCACTGCGTGGTAATCATCGATTTCTTTGCCGATTCTTTCGATCTTCTGTTGTTGTTTTGCGTTATAAGGAATGAGAGCAATGCTTCCATCCGGATTTAACTTTTTAGAATCTGATTGGCTAACAGGTTCATTTTTTTCGTCGGCAGCAAAAAGGCCAACGGTGAGTAGAAAGGATAGAATTAGGACAAACGAGATGCGCATACGAACTCCCAGATAGTAGACTCTATATATATTTTCGACTTTTGAAATGAAATCATTAATTTGTTAAAAATAAGGTTGATAAAAAACGCAAAAACCCGATCCTTGCGGAAGGTCTCCCATGGAAATAAATCTAAAAAAAAATGCAGACGCCTATGTGATCAGCATTTCTGGAAGTTTGGACATTTACACTTCCCTGGATTTTAAAAACTTCCTGGAAACCAATGTTCCCACTCAACCCACTGAAAATCTACATGTCATCATCAATTTAGAGAAACTCAATTATATTGATTCCTCTGGAATTGGAATGCTCATCAAACAGCTGAATTATGTCCAGGAACTGAAGGGAAAGTTCTCCATTGCCAATATGAAACCGGCGATCGAGAAGGTTTTCAAAGTGGCAGGCCTTACTAGTTACTTCCAAACCATTGGCGAAGACGAATACCGCGAAAAATACGCAGTTTAGTCGTTTCTTTTTACTCTCTCGCTCCTAGTCGATTTTCCAATACAAACGCATCCCAAACCCCCCAAAAACGCCCAAGTGAGTTATTGCTTGGGACGAGATCGACATAAATCTTTCCATCAGGATACTCAGAAGGTTCCAAAGGAATTTCAATGGGATTGGGAAAACTTTGGTTTCTGTCAGCATAAACAGAAAGTTTGGGCCTTCCATTCACAAGGAGGTTCAATTTTCTCGGTTTGAATTTAGATCCTTTTAAAGGTCTGTACCGAGTTATGTCCAAATAGAGATACACTGTGGATTTGGAAACGATGGGTTTTTCCAAAAGGAAACGAAGTCCTGTTTCTGGTACCATCCTACAAATGTAGTCTTGCAACCCGAGGTGGGCGCCGTCCGGTTCCAATTCATAAGACTGGTAGATGGCCCAAGTTTTCAGTTCGGGGAAGGTGGCAATGTCTTCTGGGAGGAGGCCTTCTTCCAATCCAAATTCCTGTTTGGGAATGATAGAGTCTGATGCGAACACAGAAACCAAGTTTGATAAAAAGATTGCCGTAAGGAGAAGGATTCGTAGTTTCAATGGAAGCACCTAGTACAAGTATCGGATTACGAGACAAGTCCCCCTTTGAAAATTATTCGCTCTTTAGAACTGATCCAAAACGAGTTTCAAAATGGCTCCTCCTTGACTCTCGGCAACTTCGATGGGATCCATGTAGGCCACCAGACCTTACTCCTTCGAACTGTGGAAAAAGCAAAGGAACTAGGGATCCCTTCTGTGGTTGTTACCTACTATCCAAACCCTTCTGTGGTTCTTGGCAAAAAACCAAATTTTAAATACCTCTCTTCCGAAAAGGAAAAAGAAGAACTCATCAGTGGGTTCGGCATCGACTACTTACTTGTTTTGGATTTTACTTTGGAACTTTCTAAAATGTCTGCAGAAGACTTTTTAGAAAAAATTATGATCCAAATTTTGAACGCCAAACATATAGTCATTGGTTATAATCATTTTTTTGGAGCAGAGCGCCGCGGTGATTTCACACTTTTAGATTCAAATAAAACTAAATATGGTTATGCGGTGGAATTAAAAGAAGCCGTCTTAAAAAAAGAAAGCAAAATCTCTTCTTCTCTCATCCGTGGGTTTTTGGAAAAAGGAGAAATGGAAGAGGCTAAAGTTCTTTTAGGAAGGAACTATCATATTTCTGGAATTGTTTTTGAAGGTGCCAAACGAGGAAGAACGATCGGATTTCCTACGGCAAATATCAAAGTGCCGGATGATAAACTTCTTCCCACCATTGGCGTTTACGCTTGTTTTGCGAAGTTTGATGGAAAAGACCATAAGGGAATGGTCAACATTGGACACAACCCCACCTTTGATGGATTGGGTCTTCATGTCGAAGTGAATATTTTTGATTTTGATGGCGATTTGTATGGCAAA
The DNA here is from genome assembly GCF_016919165.1 of Leptospira chreensis. GTDB lineage: Bacteria > Spirochaetota > Leptospiria > Leptospirales > Leptospiraceae > Leptospira_A > Leptospira_A chreensis. Next base: position 112,413 of record NZ_JAFFPS010000071.1, on the reverse strand, counting down.
GAACTAGAATTAGAAATTGTTCAAAAGATCCGAGATGAAAAAAAGTTTGGGGGATTGGAAGAATTAAAAGGCCAACTCGCAAAAGACAAAAATACCTGTGTCCAAGTTTTAAATTTTAACTAAGTGGTATAACTTTCCTTTTCGTTTGATTTTTCCTAAAACCTGTCCGTTCGTAGAATCTTTTTCGAGTAATCCTTCTAGAGATGTTTTGGATACGGCCCAATCTTCTTTCAGTTCATCAAAATAAAATCCAAGTTCTTCCTTTGATGAATCTTTCATCAGAATCACATTCTTTTGTTTTTTCTCACCTTCTTCCATGAGTACAAATCCAGGGCCTGGAAATAAAGGAATGGACTTATCTCCTATCTTTAATTGTTTTTTGAAGGCAGGGATATTTCTAAGAATGCGGTAACTCTTTTTAGGAATTAGAAAATGGACACCTTCTAACACATAACAAATAAAAATCAACTTTCCATTAAGCCTTTGTGATGGAACTTGTGGTTGTTTTTTTTCTGTGAGACGAGTGGCAATCCGAGTGATTCGGTTTTTTAAAGCAGAATCTAAAAACTCAATTTTATCTTCTGATTTGATTTTGTCTAAGATATGAAATAAAGAATCGAACTCTTTCTGTTTGTATTCATTTTTGATTTGGAACTTATGGACTTCTGTATTTAGGCGTTTGCTTCTTTGTAAAAAGTATGGGGATTCGTTTGTTTGTGAAATTTGAATCAGTTTTTCAGAAAGTTGGATCATGTTTGTGATACAATTTTTCGAATCTCTTTCCAGTTCTTCCAGACGAATCAATTCATTTTCTAATTTGATTTTGGTCTGAAAGAACTCTTCTGCCCCCAATACTTTTTTGGTCGGTTTCATGGCGGTTCTTAGTTTGCAAACTTACGTTTTTTGATCGAAAGAATAATTCCCACAGCAGTCATCGCCATCACCAAATGCGATCCTCCGTAACTCATAAATGTGAGTGGAACGCCCGTTACAGGGAGAAGTCCAATCACAATCCCCACATTGATGGCGATATGGAAAAATATCATGGCAACAATTCCGGCAGCAAGTAGGGAACCAAACCTGTCTTTACTTTCAAAACTAATTTGGAGTCCTCGCAGTGGGATCGACATTAGAAAGAATAGAAGTAATACACTTCCAAAAAATCCAGTTTGTTCTGCCCAAGATGCAAAGATAAAGTCTGTTCCCGATTCGGGAACATGAGGGATTCTTCCTTCTGTCATCTCCCCGTGAAAGAGTCCTTTCCCAAAAACCTTTCCAGAACCTACGGCTGGTTTGGAGGCTCGGAGTTGGTAACCCGCACCTTGTTTGAATTGGTCAGGGTTTAGAAAGGCAGTGAGTCGAATGACTTGGTTTTCTCGGAAAGGAATGGATTTGTGGACGGCAATGGCTGAGAGGATGGAAAGTCCTAAAATCCCAATCGTGATATAATAGTTTCTCAGATTTTTGGATCCGCGTGCGATACGAATAAAAATCATCACCAAACTAATAAGAGCGAGAGTTCCACCCAGGCCAAACATAAAGGCTTCGTTCGATAGGATTTTATAACCGACACTCGCATATTCATCTTTTACGATTTCTGCGGCTTCCCGAATCATTTGTAGATTTTTAGGATTTTCGATACCAGGTAAGGTAAGGCCTGATACTTTTTTTCCATCCAAGATGAGCCAAATTTTTCCTTGGAGTTGGTTTACGATCGATACCAGTTCTACCTTGTTATCTTTGCGAAGTAAATCCACCAAAGGTTGAATGAGTGTTAGTTGGGAGTAAGCAAGATACATGGGAACCATCAGTGAAATCCCACCAAAGGTGAGCAGGGATCCAACGTGCAAAATATCGGCTCCACCTAAATACAACATGGTGAATAACATGGGTAAAAAAGACACTGCCGTTCCAAAGTCTGGTTGCAAAATAATAAAAAGCATCGGCACCAAACAGATGATAAATGGCACAATGAGTACTGTGATTTTGTGCATTTCTTTTTCTTTTAAAACCAAATACTGTCCAAGTAAAATCACTGTTGCGAGTTTCGAAAACTCAGAGGCTTGGAGAGTGATGGGTCCTAGTTTTAACCAAGAACGAGCCCCCCGACCGGAAGGAAGGTATCCAATTCCAGGAATCAGTGTGAGTACAAGTAGTACAATGGAAAAGATATAAATGAAAAGAGCATAGGAACCAATCAACTGGTAGTTGATCCTAGACATAAACCACATGGCAGCAAGTCCAACAAATACAAAGGTAAATTGTTTGTACCAACGACCCAGTCCATCAGCGGTGTTGGCTTCTTGTGTGTACAATGTGAGAACTCCCGCCATTGCCACGAGGACTACGGAGAAGATGAGAAAAAAATCGAGTTTTTCGGTATTGCGATCAGCCATTAAAATGCCTCTTGTTCTACTGGTGCTTCTTCTAGCATGGTTTTGGCCCGTGACCTGTCCGTTCTTGGGAAAGATCCTGGTGGAAAGGCAGCTTTAAATACTTCTCTTGCGGCAGGAGCAGCGGAAGCTGCGCCACCTACACCATATTCTACGAAGGCTGCAACTAATATCTGTTTTTCGGGAGGTGCATTGACTGGCGCATATCCAATAAACCAAGCGTGGTTTGAGGAAGAAGCTCCTCTTCGTCTGGTTTGTGCCGTTCCCGTTTTACCGGCAATTTCAGGAAGGGTTGGTGAGTTGAGAACACCAGATGCCGTTCCCGAATACCCAACCAAATACAATCCTTCTTTCAATGCTTCAACCGTTGAACGTTTGAGGGGGATATCTCTCAAAATTGTTGGTTCTGTTTTTTGGATGAGGGAGTTATCAAGAGGGCTTCTGATTTCTGAAACCACATAGGGTTTATAAATTTTTCCATTATTCACGACAGCCATATAAAACAGAGCCATCTCAATCGGAGTGGTTGAAATAAAACCTTGGCCGATGGAAAGGTTGACTGTGTCCCCATCAAACCACTTGTTTCCATAAGTTCTTTTTTTCCAATCAGAACTGGGAATGAAACCTGTTGCTTCCCCAGGAAGGTCGATTCCCGATTTTTTATCTAAACCGAATAACCTACAGTAGGCGAGGATTGGTTCGGCGCCTAATTTATATCCTAATTGGTAAAAATATACGGAATTGGATTTTTCCAAGGCTTGGGCCAAGTTGAGATCCCCGTGATTTTTTTTGTCCCAGTTATAAAATACTTGGTCCGGTACCCCTTTGAATGTTGACTTCAATGTAAAATTTGCCGGACAAGAAAATGTTTGTTTGGGATCAAAATTGATTTTGTGTTCACTTTCCATAGCAGCAAGGCCCACAAGGGTTTTGAAAGTGGATGCGGGTGGAAACCTAGATTGGATTGCTAAATTTAAAAAACCACCGTTGTTTGTAACACGTGTAAAGTGGTTGGAACGATCCAGTTTGTTTTTTCCAGAAAGGATATTGGGATCGTAAGATGGATTGGATGCCATGGCTAAAACTTCACCAGTGGTTGCTTTGATAGCTAGAACCGTTCCCCTAACACCCTTTAGGGCACGATAAGCGGCAATCTGCATATCTCGATCAATGGTGAGAACCAAATTGTTTCCAGGAACCGAATGTTCGATGACTCGTTCTTCTTCGATATTTCCTTCGGTGTTTCTTTTTTGGATGCGGAACCCGTCTTGGCCACGAAGAGTCGTGTCATAAAGAGATTCAATCCCACCTTTACCAATGAGTTGGTAGGTTTTGATTTCTTTTTCTTGAAGATCGCTCGTTGTTGGTTTTCCCACATAACCAGTTACATGCGAGAGAGCAGGCCCCATATGATACACACGTGCTGGCGAAGAAACTAAATAAACATATTTATTGATATTATCTAAAACAAGGATTCGTTCTTGTTGTTCGCGTGAGATCCCTTCTAAAAGCACAAAAGGTTCTCTCGAACGAATTTTTTTAATCATTCGCGAGTCTTGGAGTTCTTTTTCGTAATAAACGATGGGGATGGAAAGGGCTTCGCAGAATTTATAAATAAAATCTTTTACCTTTCTTGGATCGTTTTTCAGTAAACTTGTATTGAGAATGACGTCGAGAGATGCGGAGTTGGAAACCAGAGGTTGGCTAGTTTCCGGAGTGAGAAAATTACGATCAAAAATATTCCCACGATCAGCAGGGATAGACTCACTTCTGCGGACAAAACGTTCGGCTTTTAGGGAGTTCTCACTTCCTTGTACAATCTGTAGATTGAATAACTGAAGGATATAGGCTGTTAATGTGAAAACAACCATACCTGTAAAAAAGTACAGTCGTTTTCGAAAACTAGTTTCTAAGCGAAACTCAGATGCCGACTGGCTCATTGCCTCACCTCATCTGCATCTAATCGGAAGGCCCAGGAGAATAAAAAGAACAAGGCCGGACCGATGAATGCGTTGTACAAAGAAACATACAAAAAGGAATAACTTTGATTGGAATGAAAGAACATCAAAAACAATAGATAAGTAATGATTCTTGAAACCAATGTAAATCCAAGGATATAGATGGTAATGGAAATATAATTTTCCGTATAGGAAGTTCGCATCACCTTACCAACGATGTATCCGATGATGGCATAAGAAAAGGAATGGAGTCCAATTTTGTAATAAACAATATTGTCTCCACCGATTTCACCACCGAGTGCGGTGTCGGTGAGTAGGCCGCCAAAAAATCCAAGCCATAGTCCATAGAGTGGGCCTTTTCTTAGTGCAAAAAAGACAACAAAGATCACCATAAAGTCTGGTCGAACGGCATTTCCTAGTTCAAACAAATTCGATCCATTTAAGAAATGGGAGAGTAACAATCCAATGATGATAAAAAGTTTATCTAAAATCATGGTGATGTCTCCTTAGGTCCTTCTTGGGTAGAAGGAGTGGATGGGGCAGTTGGTGTAGAATCAGGTGTATTTGTATTCACAGATGGTTTTGTGTATTGAGGAGTTCCGAAAGTAGAAGGGAAGTTACCTTGCCTCTTTTCCTGTTCTTTTCCTTTTTTATTATAATCTTTTTCTTTTGGAAAATCGATTTCTCCAAAGTAAGGACCATCAATTTGAATTGTTTTTTCTGCCGGCCATTCTTCACGCCATTTCTCTGGTTGTTTCTTTAGAACAATTACATGTAGAAGTTTGTCAAATTCAACAAACGGGCGTAAGATGGCAGTTTTGAAAGATCCATTTCTTGGGCCTTCTTCGATAATGGTTCCCACAGGGATTCCGGAAGGGAAAACTCCCGATCCACCAGAACTAAATACAGCTTTTCCAATTTTACTAAATCCTTCTGTAAACATTGTGTTTGCTGAAGTTGGTGGTGGGTTTGGACCCATGGGAAAATTACCAATGGCTTTGGGATCAATCACAATCCCTGCATCAATGTAATCTAACAAAACATCTGTTCCGCGACCACTGTTCCCATTGAGAGAGGCCCAAAGGTTAGTTCCTGGAATGGCAACACCCATAGAAAAGTTGGAATTGATGATGGGTTGGATGACGGCCGATCCTTTGGAAACAGCAATGATCTTACCTACAAGTGCTTCTGTAAATTTACCCTTTTCATCCAAGGCCCGAGCGACCACTGGCATATAAGGTTTGATTCCGACTTCGGAACCTTTGTTGATGATGATGGTGCGGTAGATGGCATTCAAACGAACACTCAAAACTTCGGCACGAACGGAAGGGTAATCCGTATGGAGTGGGAAGTTCAACTCTTGTCTGAGAATGTCATTCTCGGATTTGAGTCTTTCCACATCTTTGGAAAGTTGGCGGTATTCTTCCATCACGTTCAAACAAGAGTCGCGCTCTTCTCGGACACGTTCGAAAGACTCCAGTTTGTTATAGCTACTTTTGATTAAGGATCCGAAGGAATCAAAGGACCCAGAAAAAAAGTCGCCTACACCCTGAAAGCTGGCAATCCCTCTCACCATGAAGTTGCCGTTCCAAATTAGGGAAGTAAAGGAAAACAGGAATACGAAGAGTAGGGAAAACAATTCGTCATTTTGATTGATGCGATTCCACTTCATGGACTTATGTCACATTAATTTTATTGGAAATAATATTTCAAGCGCGAATCGAATTTGGCTAAATTTTGAAGTCGCCTGGGCCCGTGACTTCAGGAAGGAAATAAAATGAGGAGGGAGAGGCCATTTTTGCCCCGCCTCGAATGGTTTGTAATCCTTTGGGACTACGAAAGACGGTGACCCGAACGCTGTCCGCAGAAGGAAAGGACCCACCGACAAACCCCAACTTCAGTCGCACTTCCCCGGCACCAGGATCTACCACTTGTGCGAAATAGGTTTTAGATCCCATTTGGACAATGGCAAATTCCCGAATGTGGAAGAGAGGCCTGGGGTCGCTGGCATTTCCTAGAAATTTTGAAATGAGGGAAAGGAAGGCCGGAAAATCTGCTTGGTCCAAGGAAGATACGTAAGTGAGCAAGTGTTGGCGAAGGTATTCTTTGGCATGGTTGTGGGCAAGGATCACCCGGTGGCGTCTGTCCAGCTGGAAGTAAAACGACTGTAAAAGTTTACGTTCTCCTTGGTTGCAGCCGGCGCGAAAGGCCAAACGATCCAAACGTTTGCTATGCATTCGGATGAGTTCTATCCTTTGGGTGATATAGGCCGAGATCCGAAACGAAAGGTAAAAGAAAAGAACGAGCAGGACAAGTTGTACCAGGGCAAATTCATGATCCCCCTTCCAAATCCAAACTGGTCTTTCTGGAAACATTGGTTGTTAGACGTATGGATTTTCCATTTTGTGCTTTAGTTGGGAGAGGGATGAGGTAACTTGGAGTTAGATGGGAAAACCGAATTCTAAGATAAAAATGATTCCATGGATCAATTTTTTATTCATCCTACTTTTTTTAATTAAATGTGCAAATACAACCACGGCAGAACTAAAAAAAGTTTCCCTAGAAAATTCGTTGAGTCACCAAAAAACGATTACCATTAAACTCAACAACTTCAAGGATCTAAAAACAAAGGTGAAGGTTTCTCTCCAAAACCTAAACTCGTTTGCTGCCGAAAACTATAAGTATGAAGCAGAGTATTCTTTTCAACAAACGATCGAAGGAGATTCGATCACCCTTGAGATTCCTGAAGGTAAATTTGTAGGCTCTATCTCATTACTGCCATCTCAAACAACTCCTTTTTACAAAAGTATCCAGGGGTTTCATACGATCTATTTCGGTACAAATAAAAATTATGCAAAAAGCGATTATAAAGAACCAAATTGTTTTTTGAACTATTTTCAAGGTACTCAATTGTTTTTACTTAAATCGTCTGCTAATTTTTGCCCCATCCTTGATTTAACAGAAAAAAACAAAAATTTTGAATTTTCGATTCCAAAGGAAGACGAACTCAATCCGGAAAGAACACTTTGGGGTCTTTATCTAAGTATTTCCTCTGCCTTTGCCCCTGCTTTTGTATATTATCCCTATGCACCTTTTCTTGCCTTCCATGGAATTTTCGGAGCCACTCAAAACGTGGTAATGATTCAATTAGACAAACATGATTTATATTAGTTTGTAAATATACAAATGAATAAAGAAATAGAAGACATATTAACTTGCACCGAACATAGGCCTTGGAAAATGCCAAACCAAAAATGGTTTTGGTACCAAGAGTGGAATGGTGTTATCTTTTTACATTATCAAATTGAAGAGAAAATAATCAGAGGTTTAGTTCCAGCTTCTTTGGAATTGGATTCCTTCGATGGGTCTTATTGGATTTCGGTTGTTGCCTTCTCCATGAATGAAATCCATACTAGACATACATTCCCAATCCAGTACCTTTCCAATTTTCATGAAGTGAATTTGCGAACTTATGTAAAAAGTAAAAATAAGTCAGGTGTATACTTCTTAAGCATTGAAGCAGAAAAATTGATTCCCACTTTAATCGCAAATCTTCTTTCTGGATTACCTTACCAACATTCGCAAATTAAAAGATCCGCAAATTCGTATTCTTTGTTTGGGAAACGAGGCAAAATAGAAATTGAATTCAATATTACAAACCAACAATCCAATTCTTCAAAATTAGATTTATGGCTAACGGAAAGATATTGTTTATATAAAGGTAAAAATAATGATCCCATCCCTTTGGAAGTTCATCATAAACCATGGGAGTTATATGGTATCGATATTGGAGGTTTAGAGATCCAATACAATCAATGGAATCACATTGTCGATTTTCAGCATCCAGCATTATGCCATTATTCGCCAGGAGTCAAAGTAGTGGCTTGGAATCTGTAACAGGGCAATGGCTGGCTATTAATATACAAAGTGCTAAATGCACTCATTGGTTTTAGGAGTTTCGAATCCGATAATATAGAATCAATTGATTCAATTGAGAATCGATGAAAGAAATAAAAAGTTAAATTCGGAAGTCTTTAGCTTCAAAATACGACTTGAAACTATATTCTTTAGTGTCATCCTTCAAACTTAAATAAGGTGAATCGATCCTATGAAAAAAGTCATTGTATATCTTGTTCTGGTAACTGCGATACTTCACTTCTCTTGTGCCTTCTTTGCCATATCCACGGCTCCCAGTAAAAAACAGAATACCACCGAATCCGAGTTAGCCAAAACGGCGAATGATTTTTTTTGGAAAACACTTCATGGCGGCGATTATCATCAAATTCCAAAAGCGATTGAACTTTTAACAGCTGCTTATCTCGAAAATCCGAACCATCCGGATTTGGCAGCACGTACGGGTTGGCTTCATATATGGAGATTGGCAGAAAGGAATCGAATGGCAAAGGTCCCTGCTACCATCACGGATGATATGACTCTTTGTAAAAAATATTTTTCGGAAGCCTATAAACTAAATACAGAGGATGCCCGTTACCTTGGGTTTCTTGGCTCCTGTACTCTTGCGGAAGGTACGGTTGACAATGATGAACCTACAATTCGAAAAGGATACTTCCAACTAAAAGATGCGATCCAAATGTGGCCTGAATTCAATTATTTCACTGCAGGATTTGTTCTCAGCCAGTTGCCGCACGACTCACCCCAATTCAAAGAAGCATTGGAGATGCAGTGGGAAAATTATAATTTATGTGTCGGCGAAACAGTCGATCGAAGTAATCCCGATGTTCAAAAATATATGAATTTAGAAACGAAAGAGGGAAACAAACGAGCTTGTTGGAATAGTTGGATTGCTCCTCATAATTTTGAAGGTTTCTTTTTAAATATGGGAGACATGTTAGTCAAAAGTGGTGATCCAGAAACAGCAGTCAAAATTTACTTAAACGCAAAAAAATCAAAACAGTATAAGGACTGGAAATTCATTCAAATTCTGGAAAGCAGAATGAAAAATGCAGAAAGTAATGTGACTCATTTCCGAAAAATTCCATTACAACAACAAGCGCCAAATTATCCAACGATGATGATTAACAGTCCATTCAGTTGTGTTGGGTGTCATCAGAAATAGATTTTAAAAAAGGTTCTAGTCTTGCGATCTATGGATGCATATGGTCATTTAGCAGAAAAATCCATTCCTTCGTTTTTATATAATACGAACTGATTTTTATATTCATAACTGTAAGAAATATGTGAATTTCTGGGAGTTAAAATTTCGAATTCGTTTGTATTGTTTTTTTGATCGTCTTTCTTAAAAACCAAAATGGTTCGAATACACATCAGAAAGTCGGTTCCTGTTTTTAGGATTACTTTGTTATAAGGATAATCATCATTCATATAGAAAGGAAATTTTTTAGAAATTCTACTCCCTCTTTTGTAATAGGAGTAAGGATAAAAATAGGAAATTCTAGATTCGTATGAATTGTCATTTAATTGAAAGTGATGATTTTCGATATCTTCTGTTATGTTAATTTCTTTTTCCTTATCAAAACAATACTCATACATAATATGGATTCTGTTTGGATCAAACGGTTTGATCGCCAACTTTTCCTCTTTATTGAATGTGGAATTGTTGATATCACGAGTTATGAGTTTTAGGTTTTCTGATTCTATATAAAAAGCAGAATGATGATAGTGTTTGGAGCCATAAAAGGCCGCTTCTTCAAATTTTATATTTGTTACGTTATCTAATCTATAATGAGAATTGAGTCCTGGAGATATGAGAGTTAAGGCACAAGCATGGAAAGAGAAAAAAAGAACGACAATCCATTTTTTTGAAATCATTTGATTGCATTTCATCTAGACATACCCATTATCGCGGTGCCACTTTCAATCCGTTAAATCTACCTCTTCGAAGTTTTCTGTTTGATGGCGAAACATCCAAAGTTTATCTCCAGAATAAAAATTGATAAAAGCATCTCGCATCTCAAATTGATAGATGCCTCGAAGCAGTAAATTCTGTTCGAATTGGGTCTCTGATGGAAGATCAATCACAAGAATTCTGCGTGTGGTGATGATGGCAGCTTTATCGTATAAATTGGCAAAAGATCGAATGGTTTCTTGCTCTAAACTTATGGTTTCCCAATGATTGGTATATCCATTAAATAAATACATTTTTCTGTCACTTATGACTAAAGCCGATTTATGACCCGTTGCCACTCGATATTGTTCTTCCCCAAAAAAGTGACCTTTTTCCCATTCAATACTTGAATTACTAACGCCTAATAAATTTTTCTGAGAGACTATTATACAAATATCTCCATAACACTTGTTATAGCGGATGTGTTCGCCACGTGTGGAGTAGGAAACTTCACTCCCATCCGACAAAAATGCTTTTAAGGAAAGGTGGCCTTCCACAAAATTTATGGTTGTTTGGATGTAGGGATAGGCAGTTTTATCTGTAACAATATTTTCGAAATTGGTTACATCTAGCTTTACCGGTACAGTGGGCACATTAAAAATTCTTCGTTGTTCTGGAGAAAGTTTTCTTTTGTAGTTTTGGCTGGTTTCATATTCATGGAGCCGGCCATCATCAATTCCGTGCCCAGGATTTGCATTCATGGAACCGAAGCAAAGAAATAAAAGTCCCGTACCAAAAACGAAGGAAATCAACGCTGTATAAGAAAAAAGTCGGACGTACATTTAGGTTCCTTTCTAGTTAAAAAACTTTATACATTGTCTTCCGACAACCATTTCTCCGTATTAGACGGTGAATAGTTTTGGATGGTTTGTAATAGATCCTTAGAAGTTTCTAGAATTTGTACGAGGGCGGCATTTTCTTTTTTCAAAAACCCTGAGGTCACCATATTTTGCATGAGAGTGAGTAGGGGGTTATAAAATCCAAGCCAGTTGAAGATGATGATGGGTTTTTGGTGTAAACCTAACTGAGACCAAGTGATGACTTCGAAAAACTCTTCCATGGTTCCGAGTCCTCCAGGTAAAACCACAAAGGCATCGGACAAATCGAACATTTTTAATTTCCTTTCGTGCATACTTTCCACGAGGATGAGTTGGCCAAGTCCCGCATGTTCGATTTCTTTCTTTTTTAAAAATTTGGGCAATACACCGGTGACTGATCCATTTTTTGACAAACATCCGTTGGCCACAGCACCCATAAGGCCTACGCTCGCTCCCCCATACACTAAACCAATTTGGTTTGAACCTAAATATTCACCTAACTCATATGCTGCGGTCATATAGTAGGGGTCAAGTCCGGGGGATGATCCACAATATACTGCAATGTTTTTAATTTGATTCATTTTTGGTTGATTCTTTATAATAGAGAGTGTTTAAAATTAAATTATTTAGATCGATGTCTTGCATTCCATGGTGATTGATTCGTAAAAAACATTTTCTGCGAGATTCAATGAGTTTTTCGATTAGAATTTCATTTTTGATTGTACTCGAAAAAAAGTCTAAGGGATGGATGGAATGAGATTCACCATTTTCTTGAATCATCTTTTCAATTTCAGACAATAACTTTGCCTCAGAAAAATCATTGGAACTCTCTCCAAATTTTTTTTTCAGTTTGTTAATAAAAAAATCGTAGTTTTGATTTCTAACATAGTTTTGTTCGCTAATGAAATAATCTTGTGTTTCTTTGGAGAGGGACTTGGGATTTAGTTTTAAATAAAGATCCTTTCCTACCTGGCCCGCATTATCTAATAAGATATAAGTTCCATTAACAAAGGTTGAATGGTCTTGTTCAGTTTCTAACATTTCATAAATATCATTAGCACAGTATGGAGTACAAATCCTTCTAAGAATACTCGTAATGGATTGCCTGAGTTTGGTATCTTTTTCTGTTTTGAGTATATTGATTAAATGTGGAACACTTTGGTTTCCATAAATACCATATAGATGAGTTCTTTGTGCATGAGGAGAAACCATCGCCACATGTTGTGGGATAAAAAAAGATCTATTCTCATTTCGTAAAAATCTTTTATCGATAGAGTTCAAAAACCCAGGAATTTGTTTTTCGCTCAGAAATAAAGCCAAACGAAAGTACTGCTGTATGTTTTGAGCTATAGTTGGATTTAGAAAGTCAATGGATTCGTATGTTTTCAGAATAGTATCCAATGTTTCCTTGTCTGGACTGGAAACGGTCAAATACCAACTTAGATCGAGTAACACCATTTGGTTCGGTGAATTAGAATTAAGTTCTTCTTTTAACTTTGAATGAATGATTGGGATCGATACTGATTTTTTTTCTGAAAATGTTTTCCAGTTGGCATCCATCAAAGAATTGAATTCTCCAATTTCCTTTTTGTCTTCGGAAGCTTTGATGGTTCGGATGGATTCAATAGAACGAAGGACTTCTTCTTCGTAGCTTTCTGCGGAAAGACCAACGGTAAATACGAATAACAACAACCAATACTTCATTTTACAAATCCATAAATTTCTTTTGTAGGAAATTCCCATTCCGGCGTGGGAAAGGATTGGTTCTCGGGAACTTCAAACCAAGGTGAGTATTGACTTGCAGATTTCAAAATATGCATCTCCTGAGAAGGCATATAACTTTGTGCCAGAAGAAATAAAGTTTGTCCACCTTTTCCTGTTACTTGGTCTACCACCATGACCACATGGCCCGGAGAACCGGCCTCAATCCATACATCACCAGGAGTTAAATTTTGGATGGGTTTTTTCTTAAGTTCTGATTTTAAAGAAATGGTTCCTGCATAGATATAGATAAATCGTAAATACTCTTCAAATACATCTCGACCCGTTCCTTGTTTGTATTTTCCTTTTTTCCATTGGGATTTGTTTCCTGTGACTTGGACACGTTCTCCTTTGGTAAACCGTGAAAATTCCACTTCCATTCCATTGCTGATTTTAAAACGAATTTGATCGTATTGTTTTCGCGAATAAAAATACTCAGCCCTTAGTTTCATCACAGCATCGGCACATTGGATCAAATCTTCTCGTAAAAGAGGGAAGTCTAAAACGGCCGCATGGACTTGGTTGGGTTTGATCCTTCCGTCATAGAGTAAAACAGAACTTCCTTGGGATTTTAAAGGGAAGTTTTGTAAATACGTCGCAAAACTTTCGTTTGCAAATCGAACCCTTTGGAATCCACCTGGTGCTGGAAATCGTTCCATAATGGAATCTGCATATAGGTTTGGCAAAAAAAATGGTAATCCTGTAAGTAGAAACCCCATCGAAAATACATAAAACCAACTCAGTGAATTAGATAAGTTTTTCCCTTGGGGTTTCGTGGATTTCATTTTGTAATCACCAGTTTGATGGATTCTTCGAGCCATGCTTCTTTCGCATCATCAAAGTTAGCAGTTCTTGTGACAATTTTTTCTGGTGTGAAGGTTCCCGAAAGAATGTACGGGTAGAGAGCTTCTATGGAATCTTTGGATTCCACTCGTCCTAAATGAATTTCTACACCTTGGTTGTACATTTCCAGATAAGGTATTTCCCATTGGTTGGTCCAAAAGATAGAAGCAGAACTAAAAATGGCGTTTCTACCGAGAGAACGAATGGCAAAATCCCAACCTTGTTTGTTTGCAGATGCATCACAAACCAAATCATATTTTTTTGTGGGTTTAGGGAAGATTGTGAAAAATTCCACTGGGATTCCTAAAGATTCCGCCAATTGGATTCTTGTTGTATCGGTATCAACATACAACACTTCGGCTGTCTTTGTTTGGTGGAGAAACAAAGCTGTATAGAGTCCTATACTTCCCGCGAGACCCCCGACAACGAGAACCTTCGGATCTTTTCTTTGATTTAAAAATCTTCCTGCCAATTTCCAAACTTCGGCAATATTATCGCTGAGACTTGCGATTCCCACCGGATCTATTTTTTTATCAATTTCAAATAGCATCTGTTTTGCGAAAGGAATTTTGATTTCATCCGCAATGGCACCGCCAAAAGTTTGGGCTCCAGGTGGCATTCCATAAGCGGATGTATATGGAACGGATTCACAAGAATTGGTATGATGAGTTAAACAACTCGGACAAGAACCACAGGAAATCTGGAAGGGAACGGCAACTGTCATTCCCACTGAATACAAACTTGTCAAATCTTCAGAGACCGATTTGATTTTACCAACAAACTCGTGTCCTACGGGAAAAGGAGCACGAAATAGAGTTTCTCCTCGAAGGATGGGTAAATCCAAATCACAACGAGCGATGGAGACCGGTTCTACAATCACTTGATTTTCTCCGGTGATTGAAAGTGGATCTAACTCTTCCCACTCTAAAATTCCCTTTTTACGAAACATGAGTCGACGCATATAGCCTCCGTATACCAATTGGTCTATTTTTGTTTGTTTCTAAAAATAAAACAACTAGAATTGACTAAACCAATTCGGAACTTTGGGAAGTTCTGTTTCTTCCCAGGACCAATCACCAAGTACAGTGACAATGGGTGCCTTCGATTCCAAGGCCAAAGACAAACCACGACTTAGATCTTTTCTTTCCGTGGGTCGGTATGGCGTTTTAAATTGAGATTGAAAGGCCTCTTTTTCATGTTCCCAAGCGTAGGATAGAAAAAAATCCATAAACTTTTGATCGGAGTTTTCAAATCGACTTTTTAATGTTAGGAGGTCTGGATTGTTTGTTTTTTTCATTGTTCGTTGGAGAACAATCGAAATCCCTCTGACACTTTTAGAGAAAAAAGTTCCTGCTCTGACGATCTTTCTGTTTTTTGGATTTTCTAATGCCCAAAGATCGGCTTTGTATTTGGCAACTCCCATGGAACCATAAAAAGACAAGGTATGACTGAGCCAGTAAAACGCAGAGTAGGCGACCATGAGTTCTGGCTTCAATGCCTCTTCCAATTCGAGAATGGGATCTAGACAAATTCCGAGAGTGTCTTTGATTTGTTTGGGACTACTCTCCGCAATCGGAAATCCCACTTCTCCGAGGGCAGGAGTGTAGATGATGGCTTTAAAACTGGGACTGATATTGTGATTTCCCAGATCTGCTACAATCTTTTCCGAAAGGCCAGGCTCTGCTTTTTTGTCAAAAAATGTAAGATCCGCATTCGACACGGGTTCGTTTGTTGTAGTTGATGTTATGATATAGGCAGATGGATCTTTCTCTTTTAGACAAAGGATGGCACTTTGGCCCGCCTCTCCCGATCCTCCGATGACCAAATATTGGTTTTGTCCCATGAATTCCTGCCTGAATGGTGATAAGATATTAATTTTCGATTGATCCGTCAAAACTCTCCTGTTTTATTAATCGGAACAAGCGAAATATGAAAACGATCTTATCCTGTTCTAATTGTTTTAGTGGCCACTCTGTTTCAACTTCCAAATTGGAAGGAAAAAAAGGGAAGTATCGCTGCAAAAAATGTTCTTCCTGGAACCATTTTGATTACCGTATTGAATTTGAGTCAGGGACCTCCGACTCACTCGTGTTATTTGATCTTCATTTTAATGATTCAATTCCTGAACACAAACTCCAAGGTCAGATTTTTGGAAGATACTCCACGGATTTTGTATCTGATTGGTCAAATGAAGAACTTGTTTTTTTGAAAGATGAAGAGGGAAACGAACACGATTTACGAATTTCGATTTCCGGATTACCTGAGATTACTCGGTTAAAAAATTTACTCTTCGATATCACATCTGAATCTCCTTCCAAAACTTTAAAAATTATCATCAATCAAAATGTAAATACTTCCCCTGTAAGATTATCAATCACTATAGATTCGTTAGATGATCGTTTTGTTTCAGGGAAATTGTATTTGGCCATTGCAGATCAGTGGAACACTTTGTTACACGGAAGTTTTACTGCCACACATATTTACAAAATCCAATTCGATGAGCATGGCGATTCTGATAAAAAACTTCCCGAATTTGTTTCCAGTGAACTCGCGTCTAAGATTTTTGCATTGTCTGGAAATATCTTATCCTTACAGGAAAATTTTTCCCTTTTAAACGAACATCTCAAAGATGAATTACTCACTCTTGTCATGTACCATTGGCCGGAAAACCCATCTTCCATTTCAGAAGTTCATTTTAAAGAAGAGAACTTACAGGTAACTTTCCAACTCAGTCAAAAGAAGTTAAATGAAACCTTAATTTTTCTTCTTTCAAATGAAGTAGTTCCCAATCAAAAACATTGGCAATTGATTCATGAAGTCGTCTGTCATTCGGAAACAGAACCATTATTTATCCCACTGCTGAAACATAAATTTCCGGAAGGTTATGAAAACCATTTAGGTTCTAGTTTGGAATCTAAAAACGAGGACAAAACTCTCGATTGGTTGGATTCCGATGATGTTTATCTTTTGGATTCCTTTGTTCGAACTGTGGGGTCTCTAGATTATGTAATCCAAGATCCGATTCGTAATCCTTTGGGTTTTTCTTTGTTACAGGAAAGTTTTGTTCGTGCACGATACAAATCGTGTATGCGTCTTTTGGAACGAGGGGCCGATCCCAACCAACTGGATGCCAATGGAGAAACAGCCATCTTTAAGTTGTGTCAGGATAGTACACTTCGTTTACAAGAAAAAACAGCGCTTATGGATGAACTCATTCGCCGAGGTGCCCGGGTAAATCTTCAGTCCGTGAATGGAATGACCCCTTTACATTGGTGTTCAGTTTTTGGGGAACCGAGTATGGCAAAAAGATTAATCCATGCAGGAATCGATATTCATATCTCAGATAACACTGGTAGTACGGCTTTACACGAAACTTGTAAATTTGGAAATTCTGCTGTGCTTGCTTTGTTATTAGAATCTGGTGCGAAGTCCAACGCTAAAACCTTAGATGAAAAAACAGGTAGGGATCTAGCTTTTGAAAATTTGGAAATTGCCGAATTAGAAAGTGATGAAGAGAAAAAGAACAGATGCCAACGAGTTCTTTCTCTCCTCGATGTATATGGTGGTTAGGTTGTTTTTACCTTTTTGGTTATCTTTTTTGTAACCAGTCTTAAAACCAAATACAATAACCATCCTGCCGGCCCAAAGTAAAATGTAAGGGCCAAAATGGGAACAAGAAGGAAACGATGAATTCCTTCTTTAATTCCGTCTTCCACTTCCCAGGTTCCAAGAAACAAATCAAAGGCAAGATAATGAATCCATCCTGCCAATAAAAAGTAATCATTGGCAAAAAGAGACCTTACCGATTCCAAACTAGAAAAATCTCCTTCGGCCTGTCCATTTCCGATGATAAGAGCAAACACATAAACTCCGCCGAGTAAAAGTCCAGATACGAAGACTCTCAAAGGTCGAATCACCTTCAATTGGTTTGGTGATAGGATCAAAACTAACCAAGCGATGACTGTGATGCCATTGGCAATTTGAAAAATTAGGGAAGGGTTCATATAGTGACCTGCTTTTGCATTTTTGTGGGTTGTGAAATTATTTTTAAGAGACAAAGAGATATGAGTAACAAGGAAATTCCATAGAGACTCGTATACATAGGATTCAAGTGAAACACAGACTCTCCATTGAAAGTTTGGATGACCATGATGACATTCATTGATAAGAATAGAATTCCAGTGAATCGAACCAAAGTTCGGTTTTGCAAAGTATCAACTTTTCGACTCAAATAAGCGGCAAGAAAAACAAAAATCTGCATCACATGCATTCCAAAAAAATGGGGAACACGCATATCACCGAGTTTTGTACTCCAACCAAAAAATAAGATTCCTTTGCCAGGATCTCCACTACCGAACTGGTGGGAGCCACTGGTTTCTAAGATCCCTGCTTTCATTGCCTCTAATTGTTCTGGTCTAGGGGAGGTCATCATAAAACCAATGATCATTCCAAAACCAGCAATGGTGAGCCCCCAAACAAGACTTTCTTTTACCGACTCTGGAATGGCTTCTTTCCGAAAGATTTTGTATCCCATCCAAAGGTGGAAGGCCCAGAATATGGAAATACTTGTGCCCATAACCGAAAATACAATTTGGTTCCAAGTGGTTGTGATATTGAAGTGGCTTGCTTCTCCGCGTGCCGCTTGTAAGGTGATGAGGACAATCTCAATGAACGAAGTAATCGTTAAAACCATTTGGATTTTGTGTTGGTGTTTCCAATCTCTGAGAAAGGTAAACATAACCCAAACGGTAGTGAAGGAGTACAATCCCACGGATAGGGAAAACTTGAGGGGTTTGACCCAGACATTGACTCCTAAAAGGGTTCTTGTATCGAGGAATAGGAGGGGAAGGATGGCAACTGTGAGCACTGCCATAGCGATCCCATTCCAAAAAAGTGGTTGTTTTCTATAGTTGGCAAAATCCATAATGTAGACAGTGTAAATATAAATGTATACTCTGTCAACATAGAAAGTATACATTGTAAACATTTTTAATATGAAACCTGCCAAAAAAAAACAGACCCTCCCCAAACCAAATTCGGCGACTCCCTCGAAATCCAGCACCTACCACCATGGAAATCTTAGAGAAGAGGTTTTAGAACACTCCCGAAAGGTCCTAGAAACCAAAGGAGTCTCCGCCTTGAGTTTGCGTGACATCGCAGGTGACTTGGGTGTGAGCCATACCGCCCCTTATCGCCATTTTCCCAAAAAAATGGACCTCCTCCAAGCCCTCGTAACTGACGGATTTCGGGAACTCACAGAGGGTATGGAGAGAGCCTGGGCCTATTCGGATGATCCTTTGGAAAAAGTAAAAAAGGCCGGTGAAGAGTATATTTCTCTCCTCCTAAAAAATCCAAGAAGATCAGAACTTATGTTTGGTGGTGAGATTTATGTTTCTGGTGATCCGATCTCAGAGGATTTGAGAGAATGCGGAAAGTTAGCCTATTTGGGAATGTATAAAATTGTGGAGTTTGGCCAAAAGTCTTTGAAGTTAAAAAATTCTGTCCCTACAGACACTCTTATGATGAGTTTTTGGAGTGGTGTTCACGGCTTTGCTGTGTTAAACGAACGGAAGTGGAAACAAATCAAATCCAAGGAAGAAGAAGAAATTTTCCGTAAAGAGGTAAATCAGATCTTAGAGATTATCATTGAGGGAACCCGTCTGTAAAATAAATGACACGGTTTGTGACGGTAGTTTCTTCCCCGTTCGATTCAATAATAACTTCCATTTCTACCGGATAATCTTTCAAAACTATGATCAGACCGATTCCAGAATGTTGCGGATCGTTTTCATTGGTTTCTAGTTTTTCCAGATACAAACTTTCCAAATCGTTTGTAGAGAAAATTTCTTTTAAACTGGTTTCGTAAGCTATTACATTTTGTTCATTCGATTGGTTCTGAACTAATATTTCAAAGATTTTGCCTCTATGGATGAGAGAGATGTCAATATCTGCTTTTTTATCATAAGAATATTTTGCAGCATTTTCTAATAATTCATTAAACACGGTGGAGATGGAATTAACGATATCTGAATTTTTCATATCCATCGAATCGGAAGGGATATCGGGTAAAAAAGAAAAACCGTAAAAATAACCAATAAAGTCGGACATGATTCCGATCCGGCGCCAATGCCGCATTAAATCCAAAGGTTTTAATTGGATTTGAATTTTGGAAACGGGTTCTTGTTTGATACTATTTGCAGATTTAAAATTGCCGTACTTTCGCATAGTTCTAGTTCAACTAACGACTGTATATGAGTAGTTTCAATGCCGCAAGCGCTTTTTCTGACTCATTTTGCATTAATCGGCGTTATTCTGCGAAAATTAATCCATTGACCAAGGTAGGATTTTTAATCTTTTTTACGCATGATCATGATGGTAATGTCATCATAAACATCCATTCCATCAATGAAGACGTAGATATCTTTAAAGATGGCGTCTAAAATAGCGTCAGTATTATCAAGTTCTATATGTCTTTCGAGTGATTCGATTAACCTTTGAGATCCGAATTGTTCCCTTTTAGGATTTTCGGCCTCCGTTGCTCCATCTGTATATAATAGGATGATGTCCTTTGGTTGGAGAGGAATTTGTTTTTCATGAATAAAATCGTCAATAGATTCTGTTAAACCAACTAACATACCATTATCGACGGTATCTATAATTTCTGTTTTTTTCAGAGTATGACGATAGACGATAATGGTCTCGTGTTGTCCCACGGTGCTAAACACACCATTTTTATAAGAAAATAAAGACAAGGTAAGGTTCCGAATGTCATTCATTCGAATATGAATATTGGAAAACAATATAGAGTTGATGGAACGAAGGGATTCACGTAAAGAAATTACCGTTGAACGTAAAGTTGTGATAAACGCTGACTGAGTCATAAGCATCACCACTCCGGAAGCAAGCCCGTGGTCTGTTACGTCGCCTATTCCAATATAAACAGTTCCGTCTTCATGGTGGATTACATCGTAATAGTCACCACCCACTTCTTTGGCTGCGTCCATCCGAGCAGAAATTTCTAGTTCTTGGATCTTTTTTAATTCCTCGTTACGAGGAAGCACCATGGCCTGAATCTGTCTTGCTACTTCCAATTCCATTCCGAGATGCATGTTCTCTTCTAAGATGGCTTGTTTTTCTGTACTAAAAATTAAATCTGCTTGTTCATGAGAAGTACGAGATGTATTGCGGATTGCATAAAGTATCAACCCACCTGTGACAATCATGTATGTCAGGATGAGAAAAATTCCCATAGGAATAGCACTGACTAAAAAGAAGGTACTGTTTTCTTCCAGAAAGTTTGGTTTCAGATGGGACGACAACTCGATGAGTTTTGTATTCAAATCGGTCATCTCTGGATAGAAGTAAATGGTTAGAGATGCATACTCAACAATTAGTACAATGACCGCAAAGATGATAGTCTTTGTATTATTCCGTATCGAAGCGAGTGCGATGAGAATGAAGAACACATAGATCATTGGAGCTGCATACACAAGGCTCGGGTTTTTTTGTGCGTTTGCCGTATATCCTATAACGAATGTTAGTAGACTAATCTCTAAAAAGGAAGAAAGGAATTTAAAGATATTAAGATACTTGCCAGATTTTTTTAACGAATAAAGAACAATGAAGTTATAACTGAGTAGAATTAAGATGGCGGAAATTTGGTAATAAAACTCAACAATAGGACGGCCAGAAAGCAGTCCCAAAGTGGAAAAGATAAAGATCATTCCAAGGAAGAAGAATCGGAACTTGGTCGCGAAAGTTTCTGCCCGGAATTCCCCTTGGTAGGCAATCTCTTTTAGTTGTTTCTTGTAGTAGTCGGATAGGACGAATCGATTTGCGTTAGCGGGAGATTGCGGCATAGAGTAAGGTTTTCTTTCGTTATATTTCGCGCAAAAAAAAATTGCGGAACATTGATTATAACATTATACATCTTGCATAAATTGCAAATGATTTTTCCTTTTTTAAAGAGGAGGGTTGGGGGCCTGTGATTTTAAGAGATTTCTAAAACCACTTGGTCCCAAAGTTTTTTGAAATTGGATAGAGATTTCGACTGCCAAGAAATGTTGGTGGATCCTTGGATTTTGATTTGGTAAGCTGCCGTTTTTCTTGAATCAATAATAAACATGGATAGGGTAGTGATCCCTGAGCTGTTTACAAATTGTAAATCTCTGAAGTCCAAGGTCAGTGCGGATCCTTGGCTAAGTTTGGCTGCGTCTCTTAAAAATAATTTTATAGGTTCATAAGCGGGTAAGTTCTGCAATCGGATGGAGCCTACGAATTTGACAGTCTTAGTGGCTTCGTTGTATTGTATATTGTAATCTAAGTCTTTGATTTCCATGAAGCTTCGCCTATTATATCTCTTCTACGTTAATAATTGCTCTTACTGTGATTTCATGAGTATCGACATCGATCTCATGGAAACTATAACCAAAACGGACAGGGTAGTCCTTTAAGATCATAAGAAGGCCCAATCCCGATTTAGTTTCTCCATCTTCTTTGGCTTCGAGTGTAGAAAAATACATTTCCTCGACGTTCCCAGACTGGAGTTTGTTTACAAAAAGCTCAAAACTATCTCGTAAGGTTTTTGACGCCACATTTAAAACATCAATTCTTAAAAGATTTCCGTATTGTTTTAATTCTACGTTGATCCTGCCTTGTCTTGCTTTCGAAAACTTAGAGGCATTTTCAAGAAGTTCGTTAATGATCGTCGATAGGGAGTTAGCTTTCGATTCACTAGCTTCATAACAGTACGAATAAAATCCGGCAACAAAATTTGCAGTAAGTCCACACCGTCTCCAGTACGAAGTCATATCAATTGGTTGGAAGATCAATCGAAGTTGGCCATCAGCAGGCAAATTTTCTGGAATGGTATGGTATTCCCCAATAATAATGGGTCCCTTTTGATTCAATTCTGTCTCCGTTTATTTTTGGATGCGCACCGAGGTGTGGTTCTAAAAAAAAGAACTCTTTTTAAGGATCGGTCAACTGAAATACAGGTCGTTTTTTAATGTTTTTTTAGTAGAACATCGAAGAAGACAAATCAGACATAATGGCAAACCATTATTGAATTTCGCGTGCAACGACTCCATCAATGTCGCTTCCATTATAACTTCCAGGAGGCCAAGGAAAGTTGATTCCTGTGTTTGGATTGTTCACATTGCTTGCGGAGGTAATCTTTAGGAATTTAAAGCCGTTTGCTTTGATATTATTGGCTAAGGTTGTATCACAACCGATATCATTCGGATCGGCTGGGTCTAAATTGTCTAAATCGAAACCATCACCGCCACCTAACAAAAACGAACCACCGGTGTTAATGAAAAGGTCTTCGTTGGAATACGGTTTTGTGGTCATATTGTAATAAACAGGGCGGAGTCCACCGAAACGAGTCCAACTGTCCATTAAGTTGACATTGGCTCCCGAATAACTGGGGTTAAACCCGCAAAAATTCGTTCCATCAATTGAAACTTGAACGACGGAAGGATCCATGGCATAGGTATTGCTATCATCAGAGATGCGGAAACTATTATCATAGATGATAAAGTCTAAGTCAGAGGCATTTTTTACAGTTTTGCCTCCCCAACTGAGAACTATCGTTGCACCGGCTCCAGTGATGTCCAATGCATAGACATCGAGGGAACCTGCCATCTCTCCTGCACCACAAACTCCGTTGATTGCTTTTTTTGGATCGTTAAAACCAGAGATACTGGAGTTTGCACTCACGACGGTTGTAGCAAGATAGATGTCCGTGGGGAGTGTTGCCTTTGGGCAAACACTAGCATTGGAAGCTGCATTCAGTAAAGGTAACAGAGCAGCAAGATTCTCTTCTGCGGAACCAGATGCAGATTTTTTACAAAAGGAAAAGGATACAAATAAGATCAGAAACAAAGGACATAATGTTTTTATTTTGAAATGTTTTTGCATCGCATCTCCCAATTTAGGAATTGATTCCGTAAAGTCCAGTCCAAGTTGTAATTTCTTTTTTTGAAACATCAGTTACATTCATCACTGGAAGTCCCCATCTTTGCAATAGGGACTTCAGTCAACTTCTCGATTAGAAACGATTATATTTTCTTGTCGTATCTTGAGAATGCAGAAGCACCGCAACCGGAGCTACCAGGATTTGTTCTAGTGGATGTATCAGCTTGCGCTTTTGCAACATCGTATGTTTTTCCAAAAGCAACTGTGCATAACCAATAAGAGTTTTCTTTCGCAGTATTTTTAAAATAGAATACTTTGTTGTATTTTCCCTTGTTTGTATCACCAGCAAAACATCCACCGTTGTTTTCAGGGTTTTGAGTGATGAAACTTCCTTCTGCATTGTTAAATTCAATAATGATGTAACAGCTAGAGAAACCACCGAAAGCAGAACTGTCGTCTAGTTGTAATCCGTGAGTGCCGTATTTAGCAGAGAATGTAGTTATGGTATCCAATGTGGTTGCATTTCCAGTGAAACTATTCCAAACACCGTTCAAAGTAAAATCTTTACTTGATTCGGATACTTGACCAGCTAACAATCCCATGAGTAGATTGTTATTTGAATCTGTTTCAGAAACTTGTTTTTCTGTGCTGCAAGCAATGAGTGCGAGCAAAATCAGGGAAAGGGCAGTGGTTTTGAGTGTTCTTTTCATAGAAGTCTCCTAAATAGTTAAAAATTCAGGGAACTCGATTTAGCGATAAACAAACTTTTGTTAGGTCTTTCCTAATTGAAAAATATTGTTTTAGCGCTTGTTTCGGGTGCCCCGATGCCTTCGGGGCCCCTGGATCCAAATGGAGGACATTTGGAATCAGTGTGTAAAGTTCCTTTACCACGAGGTAAACTTTACGGGGAAGATCTGGCTCACCAAACTTTGGTTTGGATTACAGTTGCGGGTCAGCATAGGAATTTCACCTATTTCCTCCCTAAAGGTATTTCCCAGGATTTTGCCAAAGGGGGAATTGTCAAATGTAAAGAATCGTTTTGCCTTTGCAGAAAATCATTACAATTTGATTTTTTTTTAAGATTCTAAGCTTAGAGACAAATTTACGCAGTGAATTTTGCAACCAACTGGGAACAACTAGTTCTAACAGAGTAGAGGGATTATATGTTTTACGTTTTAGGTCGGCTGATCGGTTTTATTTTTATGTGGGCATTTGTAAAACCCATGCGCCAAATTTATGGAAGAAAAAAAGTGAAATTGGAAAACGATCACATCTTACGAGAGTTTAGCGGTAAATCGGTGATTCTCATTGCCAATCATATCAAACCTCGGAATAAATTTTTACGATTCATTACACTTCCTTATGATGCCTTTGTGATTCGTGGAGTTTTGAAACGATATGGAATTTATACAACGGCTCTTGCCAGTATTGATTCCGGTAAAAAACCAAAAGATAGTTTTCAGAAGGCAAAAAAACAAAAAGTGGAACAACTCATCAAAGGGATTGTTACATCGATTGACCTCATCCCTGTGAATCGTAACGAATCAGATCCGCGCACAATGAAAGAAATGAAACAACGGATCGCTAAAGGTAGTTTGGGGATTGGAATTTTCCCGGAAGGTACTTGGTTTCGTGGGTTCCGAAAGTCTCGCAAACTCCATCCCGGTATGGCAGTACTCAGCAAACGTTATGGCCTACCCATCATTCCTATGTTCTTAGATGCTTATAATTTGAATCAACCCATTCGTTTGTCGGTGGGTAATCCCATCCGGGAAGTCAAAGATGCGTCAGAAACCCTTAGTTATATTCGAAGTGAGCTCATTCGGTTAAAAGACAAAGGAACTTCTGTTTTGGTTACTTCCGAAGCGGAAGAAGTTGAAGATGATGAAAATGACGGTTTGGAAATTTCGCCAAGTATTGGTTAGTATACTTTGATACTAAAGTTTTTCTTAAATACTGCAGCACCTATTTATTGTTAGGATACTTTTTACTCAGGAGTTTTTGGAAATAGGAAATCCCTTCTTCAATGGGATTTCCGGAACCTTTTCGTTTACGAAGCATTCCTGTCATATCCAAAACAATCACTCCATACATCCAACTCCACATCATCCGAGCAATGGCAGGATATTCATTTTTAGGATAAGGAATTTCGCCGGACTCAAATCCAATGCGAACCGTTTCTAAAAAGAAACGATAACTTTTTGGCAATTGAGGGAAGGCCTTTCTATGGACGCCACCGTAATCGGTGACAAACATGACTTTGTGTAATTCACGGTTGTTACTGGCGAAGTTAAAATAGGAACGGGCAATGGCGGCCAATTGTTGGAAGGCAAAACCAGATTCTTCTTCAGCACTTGCTTTTTTTAACATGGAGAGGAGTTCATCCTCACCGGATTTGATTAAGTCTTGGACAAGATCGATTTGGCTTTCGTAATACGAATAGGGACTGGCAACACTGCAACCGAGTCTATTGGCGATCTTTCGCATGGAAAGACCTTCCAGCCCTTCTTCCTTTAAAATGAGAAGGGAGACGTTTTTAATTTCCTCGCGAGAGAGGCTATTGCGAATCCGTCTTTGTTTGTTTGAGGCTTCCAACATGGATTTGAATCAATCTGACCTCCATGGTATTCAAATCCATACAAAAATCGAACGTTTTTCTTAAAAAGCAGCGTTGATTTGGGCATAGGCCATATAAGCATCCCTTGCCAGTTGGTTTTTGCCTTGTAAGTAGTTTTGGTTCCATTCAAAGGACTGTGTTGTGGTATTGTATTGGACTTTGCTATTCCGATAGTTACGGACGGAATCTCCTGCGTTCAAATACCCAAATCCCATCCATAAGGAAACAAAATCATTAATTTTCCCGTGCCAAGTTAAATCCACTTCCGTATAAATCCGTTTCCCCAGTGCATAAGGTGATGAATAGGAATTGTTGGAATAGTTTTCCGTACTACCTTTGTCAGCTGATACAGGATAGGGATTTTTTTCACCAAGGGAACTTGTGGAGTTGGCAGCACCACTAATGGCATACCATGCATCTTGTTTTTCTGCTTTATCATTTTGGAAATAAGTAATTTGGAATTCACCAAAGGATTCTGTTTGGTAAGTGATACTGACAGATTTGGAATATAGATTCTGCGCATTGATATTTTCTGAAATTCCGGCCACACTATTAAAATAGGGAATCACTCCAAATCGGGGATTGGCCAATGTTTGGAATGTGGATACAGAAGCATCCGCTCTATTTTTGTCCCCAGAAGCATACAATACCTGACCACCTAATCTTAGTTTTTTGAAAAAAGTATATCCTGTTTGGAAGACATGCATTTGGCCTGTATACCTTTCTCTTTCGGTTCTTGTGTTGTCATATTCGCTAGGAAGGTATTCTTTTAGATAAGGGTCTTGGATTCGTCGTCCACTCGTTCCAGTTTGGAAGGCAGATTCCCAAGTGAAATCCCATGACTTTCCTTCTGGTAAAAAGTTTCCTTTGGTTCTGTTGGTGAGACGAAATCCAGTGGTGATCAAGTTTTGATTTTGTTTACTTCTGTTGGCTGCGAGTGGATCATCATTTGAAGATTCAGGAAGTCCGGTAATTGGATTTACTGGATTTTTTTTCCATTTGCGAACCACACCCAAACTATAAAGATCCAAAGTGAACCAATCAGGAATGGTAAAACTATTATAGGTTCCGAGTAATGTGGTGTCTGTTCCCGTGGCAGCCGAATTGAGTTTGGGATCGTTTGCTGATACCACTCCATTGGTTCCGCTTTGCGTCCAATACGGGCGTGCCATTAGAAAATGGATTTTGAAATTGTCGTAGTTGAACATAAGCCTTGCCCCATCAAAGGAGAGTCCATTGACAGTCCAGTTCCCACCACCGATCATACGTTGGTCACCATAGGCCCAAATTTGTCGTCCAACTTGTAACTTGGAACGTAAAGGAAGTTGATTCAGTGTTAAAAATGCTTCTCTAATTCCTGTTTGGTTTAAGGAGGCGGCATTGGTTTGGTTTTTGGAATAAATGTCTGCTGTGTTGTTAAAAAAATTGGCTCGGATGTCACCGGTAGATGCAGGTGATTCCCCGCCCCAAACACGAGCATCTTGGAGGGTTACTTTGGCTTGTATATAGGGACTGGGATCAAAGATAAAATAAATCGAAGATGTTTGGACGGTTCTATCCGTGTAACCTTTATCAGACGCATTGAAATCCATATTGTATCTGGATTCTTGCCTTGGCCTTAGATACAAACCAAAACGTAATACATCATTTAACCAAAATTGTTGTGAATTTGCTGAATGTTTAGATAGTTCTGGTTCCACAAACATATGGCGATTGTATTCAGGATCAATCCCTTTCTCTTTCATTGAAGAAACGTAAGGTTTGGGAGTTTGAGTGGTTCCTTCAGAACTCGGTGTTTCCATTGGTTCTGCCATCGTAATTGTTAGCGGCAAAAATACCGCTAACAATAGAAAATAGAAATAACCTTTTGATATAGTCATGATGTATCCCCTTTTCTGATAAATGTAAATGTTCCTTTAACTTACGTAGTTCCCGACATTACTTTAAGAATATAAAAGTATAAAGGAATTCCAACGATGATGTTGATAGGAAATACAATCGATAAAGCAACCGTTAAATAGATACTTGGGTTTGCTTCTGGAATGGATTCCTTCATAGCTGCTGGCACTGCAATGTAAGATGCTGAGGCACAGAGAACCACAAACATAAGGGCATCACCAATCGGCATTTGTATGATTTTTGTGAGGAGGATGGAAATGACTACGTTGATCAACATAATGATGAGTGCCGATCCTACAAGAAAGAATCCCACCTTTTTCAATTCACGCATCTGTCTTGCTGCATCGATTCCTTTATCCAATAGAAAGAAGGTGAGTAGACCTTTAAAAATATCTTCTGTGAATGGTTTCGTTGTATTCCATCCAGACTCACCTGATAAATAACCAACAATCAGGGCTCCAATCAGAATATATACAGAAGAACTAAAGAAAGCTTCGTGAAGTAATTGTTTCCACTGGATTTTTTCGTTTAGGTTTTCGTTACTTTTCTTTTTACCCAATCGATCAATGATCACAGCAAGAACGATAGCGGGTGATTCCATAAGAGCCATTCCTGCAACGATGAAACCTTGGTATTCATATCCATAACTATGTAAAAAAGCACCTGCAGTTACAAAGGTCACTGCACTAATGGATCCGAAACTTCCGGCAAGAGCTGCTGAATTTGCATGATCTAGTTTAGCTCTAAAGATAAAGTAAGAGTAGATCGGAACAAAACATGCCATAAACATACAAGCAATGAGTGTCATTAGATGTTCTTCTGCAAAAGGTGATTTGAAAAGTTCATGCCCTCCTTTGAAGCCGATAGAGAATAAAAGATACAAAGAAAGGAATTTGGAGACTCCCTCTGTAATTCGTAGGTCTGATTTGAAAAATACGACACCCATTCCTAAAAAGAAAAAAAGCACCGGTGGGTTGAGAATGTTGTTGAGTGCTGCGTGGAAATCCATAATTTCCCCCCTCTGGTTACCATCATTTTAGACACTCGTTTTGTCCAATATCATAAAATTGGACAAAAAATATTGAGTTTCAAATTTCCATAAATCTCGAAATCGCTTCCTTGATCGCTGAATTTGCAAAGACTGGTGTTTGCGATGAAACGAATGGCTAAAATCATGCTCCTATTGGCAATCCTTGCCGGTTTAGGTGGATGTTTATGGAAGCCTGAGAGTTTCTACGGCCGCAATATCAGCCAAAATGTCCAATTTTTGGTACCTCACCGGACAGAAATTCCAAAAACCTGTAGCCACGAATCTATCCAATCTTTGCGGAATTTTGTCTGGATGGACAACCGCAGTTCCGATTCCTTACGAGGAAAACGAGAATTAGGAGGGCAATGGGTTCGCGTTGAGATCAAAAACGACGTATCGGTAGATACTTATTTCAGCATTCTCATCCAATGGATTAATATTCCCTTTGTCGAACTTTGTTCGGAAGGTGAAAATGGGGAGGTCACCACTTCTTATAGCGGATATGTTTGGGAAGATTGGATGGAAGTCCTTTCCCCTTTCCCACATTTTAATGTTACGCTGAGAGCCAACGAAAGTCGTTATTTTTATATTTATTTAGTTTCTAATGAAGATTTAAATTTCCCGATTCGGACCGTTTCCCATGCAAGTTATCGTTCCATCGTTTTGTTTCGATTTTTGACGTTTTTGTTTTTCACCATGATGGGAATTGTATCCTTTGGTTGGGCAATCTCTGAATATTTAAAATCAAAAGAAAGAGTCTATATTTCGATCTTAGTTCATTTTTTAATGTTTTTCCTTCTCGTGTATTCGGTGCACGGTAAGGAGATTGCCACTATATTCGGAAATTCGAATGATTTAGTTAGGCATTCCTATTATATCTTTTTATCTATTAATCATTTTATATTTTTTCTGTATCTGGCATCTTTCGATCGTTTTGTGGGGAATCGTTTTTCAAATCAGATAGGGTTTTGGGTTTCTGGCTTTGCCGGGTTTCTTTATTTGTTAGTTCCTCTCTATCCGAGAGTGTATGAATTTAGAATCTTTCTAGTATTGTCTATATTTGGAACCGCTGCTTATCATTTATTCAAAACTCATAATTCTTTATTCTCAAAAGAAGAAAGTGATGCGAGGACTTATGTATTTGGTTGGTTCTTTTTCCTTTTTTCCGTCTTCTTAAAGACATTGTTCCACTTTGATTTTTATCCTTACCAACCGTTTTTCATTTATGCTGCTGTATTCTATCTACCCTTTTTGACAGCGGGTTCTTTTTTGTTTTTGCGGAATTATGAAAAACGAGACAAATCAAAAACCAGATTCAGATCTGTTACTACGAAATTAGATAAAACAGAATTTCGAAATAAACTGGAATCGTTGTTAGTTGCTGAAAAAATATATTTGGAACCGGATTGTAATGAAGAACTCATTGCTTCTAAAATGGGACTTTCTTACCACCAGTTAAGTGAGCTGATTAACTCAGAATACAACTTCAACTTTCCATCTTTACTCAACCAATATAGAATTAAAGAAGCTATGGCAATTCTAAATGAACGGCCTGAACTGAATGTAGCTGAGGTTGGAAAACTTTCAGGATTTGGATCCAGGTCGGCGTTTTATTTGGAATTCAAAAAGCAGTCTGGAATCAATCCAAATCAATTTCGGAAAAATAGAAACATATAAATATACAGATAGTTAATTAGATAAAGAGGATGTTCCCTATGGGCAGTAAAGACAACGTAAAAGATTGGTTACCTGGGTTAAAGGAAAATTGGCGATCAGACATTTTGTCTGGTTTTATTGTGTTTCTCATTGCGTTGCCTCTTTGTTTGGGCATCTCACTGGCTTCAGGGGCTCCGCCGATGGCTGGAATTTTTTCCGGGATTGTTGGTGGAATCATCGTTTCTTTGTTAAGCGGATCTCACCTAACAATTAATGGACCAGCAGCAGGACTCATCGCTGTGGTTCTCAATTCGATTATGGTACTTGGTGGTGGGGATGCCAAACTTGGTTTTGAGCTGACCCTTGCGGCCATTGTGATCGCAGGTGCCATTCAAATAGCCCTCGGATTTGTGAAGGCAGGAAATTTAACCGTTTATTTTCCCATCTCTGTTGTACATGGAATGATGGCAGCGATTGGAATTATCATTATTTCCAAACAGTTTTATGTAGCACTGGGAATCACTCCTAAGGCCAAAACGATCGGTGGATTACTTTTAGAAATTCCATTTAGTTTTTCGTTTGTGAATCCGGAAGTGGCCATCATCGGGATCTCGGCGATTGTTATCATTGCCATCTTAGCAAAAATTAAAAACCCTCTCATTAAAAAACTACCAGCACCACTCGTAGCTGTGTTAGTTGGTATTATTCTTGGAGTGGTTTTTGATTTAGCAGATGAACATTCCTATACATTGCTCGATCAAACATATAAAATTGGCCCCGAAAAATTAGTAAACTTACCCGCTCATATTTATGATGGGATTACTTTTCCTAACTTCTCCCGATGGAAGGACGGAATCTTTTGGGTGATGGTCATCACGATTGCTTTGATTGCAAGTATCGAATCTTTGTTAACGGCGACGGCTGTTGATAACACAGATCCGTACCGCCGTAAATCCAATATGGATCGTGAATTGGTAGCAAAAGGTGCCGGTAACTTTTTTCTCGGATGGATTGGAGGTTTACCTATCATCGCAGAGGTGGTTCGTTCTTCAGCCAATATGGAAAATGGTGCCAAAACTCGATGGTCCAATTTCTTTCATGGACTCTTTTTACTCTTTTTCATTTTACTTTTGCCTGGATTGATTCATAGGATTCCTCTCGCGTCACTTGCCGGGATTTTGATTATGGTGGGGATTCGATTGGCTTCTCCTCATGTTTTCAAAGAAACTTATGAAAAAGGTTGGGACCAAATCGTTATCTTTTCAGTGACTGTGATACTTACGATCGTAGAAGATCTGCTAGTTGGTGTTTTCTGTGGTATAGTCACTGCGATTTTGATTCAAATTTATTTTGGAGTTCCTCTTCGATACATCTTTGTTGCCGATATCACTGTAAAGTCTGAAAACAAAGTCCATGAATTGTATGTAAAACATGCTTTGTTATTTTCAAACATGATTTCATTGAAATTAATTTTCAGAAAAATTGCTCCAGGCGAGCGAGTGGATCTTAAGTTTGACAAGAACGTCAAAATGATTGGGTTTTCGGCCATTGAATTTTTGCAAAGTTTCAAGCGGGACTATGAGGAACGAGGTGGGGTCGTGAATTTGATTGGTTTTGAAGATTTAAAACCAATCTCAGCCTACTATGGAGCGACTCGAATCCACAAGTAGTCGATAAAAAAATTCTTGTAACTGAGTGTTTTAAAATCAATATCCTTGTATGCAAAGGATATTGATTTTTTCCCTTCTTTTTCTCCTTCCCATTTTTATCCAAGCAAAAGATGTCCCCACTTTAAAAGCTCGAGTGATGGATGAAACCTGGACTTTGAATGCTGGTTTCGTTTCTGCCCTGGAGAAACAACTTAAAGACCATGAAAATCGAACCAGCAACCAAGTTGTTGTCTTTGTGGTTTCTTCCTTAGAGGGAGAGGTCCTGGAAGAATATTCGCTTAGGGTTGCTGAAACTTGGAAACTAGGGCAAAAGAAAAAAGACAATGGGGTTTTGTTACTCATTGCTTTGGATGATAGGAAGTTGCGAATCGAAGTTGGGTATGGACTCGAGGGAAGTTTAACGGATGTTCTCTGCCATCATATCATAGATGAGGAAATTAAACCTTTTTTTAAAAAGGGAGATTACGAGTCCGGAATTCAAAATGGGGTGAATGCAATCCTCGGTGGAATCGATGGTTCCTATACGGCTCCCCTGCCGGAAGATTTTTCTCATTTAGGTCCATTATCCTTTTTGGGTGAACTATCCGCGGGCCAAGAAGAGATCCCTATACCAATTAAAATTTTTGTCACCGTTTTTGTTTTGTTTGTACTCGGAATTTTTACTTATGTGGCCGCTAACACACCGTATATTGGTTGGTTTCTCTATTTCTTTTTATTTCCTTTTTGGAGTTTGTTTCCCACTGCCATCTATGGGGCCAATATCGGAGCTTCTATATTTTTAATTTATGCTATTGGAGTTGGGATCTATAAACTCTATCATTTGTTAACTCCACATGGACGGAAGCGGATGAAGAAAGGGAGTTTTGGGGGATCATTTGGAAGTTCTAGTGGTGGTTGGTCCAGCAGTGGGAGCTCTCGTTCCGGTGGATTTAGTGGCGGTGGTGGAAGTTTTGGAGGCGGAGGTAGTTCTGGAAGTTGGTAAATTTTTTCAAAAATTTCCAATCTTCGGAACTTTTCTGATCAAACTTAGGTTTAGTATATAGTGAAGTTGAGTAGAATTATAATAGTTCCTTTAGCGGTTTCCGGTTTCGTCACTTTGAGCGCAAAACCGATCCAGGTGAAAGAACTCTGGCAAACTGCCTTACAATCCAATCCCGAATTTTTATCGGCGAAAGCAGATTACGACAAAGCCTTTTTTGAAAATGAAAAAAGTTATGCTGGGTATTTGCCGACAGTCAATGTGCTTGCTTCGGCAAGACAGTCGTCTGCAAACTTTAGTGGTTCGGGTACTGTGAATGATCCTTTGATCAATGGGGCCAACGCAGGTTCGAATACAACACAAACATCCAGTTCGGGAGAGTCTCGGCCGACAGCAGTCAATCGTTATTCCGTGGGACTTAGTACAAACCAAAACTTGTTTGCTGGATTTCGAGATAAAAGTGGGATCGATAAAACAGAAGCTTTACTCCAGGCAGCAAAACAAACGTTACATGATTCTCGCTTGAAGGTTTGTTTTGAATTGAAGTCTGGATATGCACAGATGTTGTATGCAAAAGAACTCCACCAACTTTCCGAAAAAATCAAGGAGAGACGGACCAAAAATCGTGATTTAGTGAAACTTCGTTATGAAGTGGGGCGGGAACACAAAGGTAGTTTTTTACTGAGTGAATCCTTTGTGAAACAATCAGAGTTTGAAGTCTCTTCTGCATTTCGACTTTTTGAAAGTAACCTGAATGAAGTAGAGAGAGTGATTGCCAATCATTTGGACATCAATATCAATTCAGAGTTTGCGTATGAACCAGTTCTAGAGAAGAAATATTCGGAAAAAGAAAAAGAATCACTTTTGGAATCACATCCATCCGTCATGGCAGAACAGTCCAAAGTAAGAGCGGCTCAGGCCAATATTGGTGTGGCAGAAGCAGGGTTTTATCCTGACTTAAATTTAAGTGCCACTATGACGAGACAAGATGATGTTTGGTTGCCAAAACCAAGAAATTATAGTTTTGGATTGAATTTAACCTATCCATTGTTTAATGGCGGTCGAGATTATTATAATGTAAAGATTGCCAAAACAGAATATGAAAAATCCATCCATACGCGAGATTCAAAAAGAAATTCCCTTTCGTTTTCTTTGGAGCAGTCCCATTTAAATTTTAAAAATGCTTCGGAACAATTAGTCGTGTTAACAGAATTTTATAAGGCATCGGAGATTCGTGCAATGATTGCAAGGTCACAATACTCCAATGGACTAATTAGTTTTGAAAATTGGGACATTATCGAAAACGATTTAATCAATCGTGAAAAAAATCATTTGTTGGGTAAAAGGGACCTGAGTTTGGCAGAAGCTACTTATTTGCGAAATTTAGGAAAGTGTTTTGATGAAGATTAAATTTGTATTCATTTCCATTGTTGTTATTATTATTTCTGTAACGGTTTATCTATTTGGTTTCGGTAAATCAAAATCAAATACCAAACTGGAATCTTCGAAAGTATTTCGTGGAGATTTGATTGTTACGGTTCGAGCCACAGGAACTGCCATCCCGAAAAACCGATTGGAAATCAAACCTCCGATTGCGGGACGAGTGGAATCGATTCTCGTGAATGAAGGGAATCATGTGGGTCGTGGGAAAATCATTGCTTGGATGAGTTCTACAGAGAGAGCTGCACTTCTCGATGCGGCAAGAGCCAAAGGAGAAGATGAATTAAAAAAATGGGAAGATTTTTATAAACCTACGCCTGTAATTTCGCCTTTACGTGGTTTGGTGATTGCATCAAACATTAGTCCTGGACAAACCGTCACACAACAAGACATCCTTTATGTACTTTCTGATAATTTAATGATTCAGGCAAAAGTAGACGAAACGGATCTATCAAAAATAAAAATAGGCCAGACTGCCAATGTCATTGTTGATTCTTATTCAAACACTCCCATCCAAGCGAAGGTGACTCATATTGGATACGAAGCGGTGACAGAAAACAATGTAACCATGTACAATG
This sequence comes from Leptospira chreensis, assembly GCF_016919165.1. GTDB lineage: Bacteria > Spirochaetota > Leptospiria > Leptospirales > Leptospiraceae > Leptospira_A > Leptospira_A chreensis. The sequence continues at coordinate 76,987 of NZ_JAFFPS010000071.1, read as the reverse complement.
TTGATTTGGAATTAAAAACCATCCCCGAATATTTGAGAAGTGGGATGTCGATTACCATAGACTTTATCCTTTCCGAAGAGAGGGATGTGTTACTCCTTCCCAATGAGTTTGTCAAAGGTGGGTCTGGGAAAGGAAAGGTTACAAAAAAGATTGATGGTGAACTTGTGGAAACGGTAGTGAACATCGGAAGTTCTGATGAACAAAATACGGCAGTGCTTTCAGGTCTTACGGAAAATGAATTTGTGTTTTGAAAGAAAATTGTTCAAGATGAGAAATATTCAAGTAGTGGCGGTCCGTTCTCTTCACCAAAGATACCAAAGAGATAGTATTGTTAGCAATTGAGATTCATAACCTAAACAAATCCTATACGATAGGAAAGTCGAAATTCCCAGTTCTTGCTGGGATCAATTTAAAGATCGCACAAGGTGAGTTTGTCGCCATAATGGGCCCTTCTGGATCCGGTAAATCCACGTTATTACAAGTGATGGGACTTCTCGATCATGTGGATTCGGGCACCTATACATTGTTTGGTCGTAGAGTAGATGGGGAGTCCTCTGATTTGTTATCCGATGTACGGGGGAGCCTCATCGGTTTTGTTTTTCAACAATTTCATTTATTATCTAAATCCAATGCATCTCAAAATGTGAGTTTGCCATCGTTATATACAAATGTAGATCATACTGAGGAAAGGGCTGTAGAACAGTTACAAAAAGTCGGATTGGAAAATCGAGTGCATCACACTCCGAATGAACTCTCCGGTGGACAACAACAACGAGTAGCCATTGCGCGTGCCTTACTTGTTGATCCGCCCATCATCTTTGCCGATGAACCCACGGGAAACCTAGATTCCAAAAGTAAAATTGAAATCATGTTGGAATTACAACGCCTTCATGAAGAAGGAAAAACCATTGTGATGGTCACTCATGAACCAGAGATGGCAGAGTATTGTGATCGAATCATCCATGTGAGTGATGGACGGATTGTATCTGATGAAGGAAAAAAGAAAAAGAAAGATTCTAATCTTTTACCAAAAACAAATCTAAATCGGAAATCAGGTTGGCCCCTTTTCCAAGGAATCTTCTTACAATCATTGTTTTCCTTATCCTCCAATCGTTTGCGTACCTTTTTATCGGCTCTTGGAATTCTATTTGGTGTTGTTTGTGTGATCTCAGTGATGGCACTAGGAGAAGGGGCGAAAAAATCAGTGGAAGAACAATTTTCTTCGTTAGGTGCTAACTTAGTCATTGTTCGTACGGGAGGGATGAGGAGTGGAGGTGTATCCTTAGAAGCAGGAACCGTCAACCGGTTGGATGTTTTTGATGTGGGGGCCGTTGCTAAAAAATTTTCAGAAGTAAAACAAATCTCCGCTGTTGTGAACGGAAGAGGGCAACTAGTTTTTGGAAATCGGAACTGGAATAGTTATATTACAGGAGCAAGTCCCAACTATGAAACCCTGCGCAATTTAGAACCATTAGAAGGTAGATTTTTTACAGAAGAAGAAAACCAAAAAAGAGCTCTTGTTTGTCTTGTAGGAAACACGGTGGTCAGAGAACTCTATGAAGGAAAAAATCCTGTTGGTACTTATTTAAAAGTAAATCGGATTTTGTTTCGAGTCATTGGCCTCCTGCCTGAAAAAGGAAGTGCGGGATTTCGTGATCAGGACGATGTGGTTTTGATTCCACTAAACACTGCTATGCGAAGATTATTAAATAAAGATGCCGTTGATAGTTTGGAAATGGAATTGGAGAAAATCGAATCTTCCGAAGAATTCACAACTTCTTTAAAACGATTTTTACATGAAAGGCACGGAACCAATGAATCTATGGGAAATCTTTACCAAGTGATGAATATGGCCGACATCCAATCTGCAGTTTCTGAAACCAACCAAACCATGACCACTCTTCTCATTGCCCTTGCCACGGTTTCTCTCATGGTAGGTGGGATTGGAATTATGAATATTATGTTAGTGTCTGTAAAAGAAAGAACAAAAGAAATCGGTCTCAGAAAAGCTCTCGGGGCGAGAGAGTCCGACATTCGGATGCAGTTTTTAATTGAATCTACCTTAACGAGTTTGACCGGCGGGATCGTAGGCCTTGTTTTTGGAATCCTAGCCGTATTATTTTTACAAGAATACTTTGGTTGGACGATTGTTTTGTCCTTTCCTTCTATTGGATTTGCATTTCTCTTTTCCATATCGATTGGAATTTTGTTTGGTTGGTGGCCCTCGGAGTATGCTGCCAAATTGAGTCCGATCGTTGCATTACGATCTGAATGAATATAAAATTAAATCCACGGAAAATTCCCCAACAGAAACGTTCGATTGAACGGTATCAGAAAATTGTTGATACCGCTATTGAATTGTTAGGTGAAGTTGGGTATGATGATTTGACTACAGATTTGATTGCGGAAAGGAGTGGGATCTCTGTTGGTTCCATCTATCAATTTTTTCCGAACAAAGAATCCATTATTTATTCCCATGCAGAATCTTGTTATTTTATCCTGCATGATTATTTTTTTAAACTTTTAGATGAAGAGTTAAAAAAGAAAAAAAAGTTTTCTCCTGACTTCATTGAATTCACTCTTCATGCCTTTGAACGAACATTAAGTGAAGTGAAAGGCTATCGTTTGATCAATTCCATACTTTATACCAACCAAGCATTGTTGCAATTGGATATTGAAAGTAATGAAAGGTTCGCTAAGTCCCTTGCTGAAAAAGTGATCCTCGCCTTGTTTCCTAAAGTGGAGAAAAAACAAGCTTACTACCGTGCGCTCATGATCGTGGAAACGGTGGATGCGGTGTTCAAAATTGCCCAAAGAAAGAGAAAAGCGGCCGAAAAGAAGGCAGTGATCGCCGAATTAAAAAGTTTGTTATTTGTATATTTTTCCTCCTTCCTTTGATTTAACATTGACAAAGTTTTAACACAGGTGTAAAATTCTCAAAATGTGAGGAAATCCTCATGTTCTGGGAAAGACCTATGAAAAAGACCAAAAAGATTTTATTAGGAATCTCAATTGCGGTATTCATAACACTTGGTATGAATCATTGCAGTTCAGAAGATCCTGCCAATTCGGCCTTTGTCCACGTCACGATGATGGATAATGCCTTCCACCCGCCAGTCATTCGAACTTTTAAAGGCGGCAAAATTCGATTTGTGAACGAAGGAAACAATCCTCACAATGCCATCTCGATCACCAAAGATTGGTCTACAGAGAAAACATTTGGAAATTTAGCTATGTTTCGTGGTGCGCATACCGATGTGTTCTTTCCTGAAGAAGGTGTGTTTCCTTACTTCTGTTCTTTTCATGCATCACCAGATGGTAAAATCGGAATGACCGGTGTTGCTGTGGTTGGAAATGCCTCTTTCAATCCGCAGTCGAACATTGCCAAATCAAAGATATCCAAAAAATGGACAGGAGTGACTCGTAAGGTTCCTTCTCAATACAAAACCATTCAGAATGCAGTGGATGCAGCTTCTCCTGGTGACTTAATCCTTGTTGCCAAAGGGATTTATAAAGAAGAAGTCACTGTCACCACACCTTCGATTGTGATTCGTGGGGAAGATCGTAATGAAACCATTATCGACGGTGAGTTTCTACGTGGAAACGGGATCATGATTGTGGGAGCTGACGGTGTCGCTGTAGAAAACCTAACAACAAGAAATGCTACACTGAATGGTGTGTATTGGACTGGAGTGAAAGGTTACCGCGGATCTTACTTAACAGCTTATAACAATGGTGATTACGGAATTTATGCCTTTGATTCGGTTGATGGACTGATGGAACATTCTTATGCTTCCGGATCTCCAGATTCTGGATTTTATGTAGGGCAGTGTAATCCATGTAATGCGATAATCAATGACATCATTTCAGAGAACAATGCACTTGGATATTCCGGAACCAACTCGAGTGGAAACTTATACCTATTATCTTCTATATGGAGAAAAAACCAATTGGGAATTGGTCCAAATACCTTGGATCGTGAGTTACTTCCTCCACAAAAACAAATTGTGGTAAAGAAAAATATTGTTTATGATAATAACAATACCAATGCTCCTTCCAAAAAGTTGGAATACCCATCCATCGGAAACGGAATCGCATTGCTTGGTGCCTTAGAAAATTTAGTGGAAGATAACTTAGTTTTTAATCACAAAAACTATGGAATTTTAGTCACGATGAATATCGACGAAAACATTTGGATCTCCAATAACAACGTAGTGAGGAACAATAAAGTTTATCATTCCGGCAGGGGAGACATTGCGCTCAGTGGGCCTGTGAATGTGGGGAACTGTTTTGAAGGAAACTCTTATGGAGTGTCCAGTCCACCTCTCCTCGAAACCTTTCAGTCCTGCACGGGCATTCGTTATCCTCATGTAGGTGACTTGTCTTCTAGTATTGGACTATTGGCTCTCTTTGTGCAGGCAAACCTTCGTGAGTTTGTACTTGGTTCTTATAAAAACCAACCAATCCCACCATCACAATTGACTATGCCTAAAGAAAATTTTGGAAATGTAAGCCCTGCCCATGATGTTTTTGAAACAAACAAAGGTTTGATTGCTTCTGCGGAATTACCAAAACTCAGCCAAGCTGAATTTGATGCAGCAACTAATCCTATGTATACTTCGGGCTGGAGAGTTCATTTTCCGGGAACCATCAAAACATGGTATTTCCATCTTATGGGATATTTGTTGCCCTTTGCCATTTTTGCCGCATGGACGGGACTTGCTATCTTGGATCGATTCTCTGCGAAAGGTTCTAAGTTAGATTATTACTTTTGGTTGATTCTACTAGTTCCGTTTATTGGATCTTTGGTTTATTTATACTCTAAAGAATCTAAAATTTCTAAGACTGTTCGGAACACAGTAGTGATCGGTGGTATTTTTCTTTTCTTTACGATTCTGGCTTATGCCGGTTATGCGATGACGGCGGTTACAGAACCGTCTGTAGTTTAATATAGGAGTTTATTTATGGAAACAACTTTTGCAAACCCAGGTTTTTGGACCTATTTTATCGGATCTTACGCATATTACCTTCCCTTTGTTTTAACAATGGTTTGGGCGCCACTAGCACTCTTTGGACTTTCGAAACAAAAGGGAATGGATACTACAAAACAAATCATTTGGTCACTTGTGATTTTGGTGGTTCCTGTTCTTGGACCTGCTGTCTATTTACTAGTAGCTGATACCGAATACGAAAAAAAATTCAAACAAATCGCCGTTGGCGGTGGTTTTGGGGTGTTGGTTCTTGTTTGGGTACTCAGTTTAATTTCTCACATTTAAGATTTTAGAGAGCGGTATCATGGATCGGAAGAGTTTTTTAACAACACTGGGATTTGGAATTACAGGACTTGTTGGGTCGTTGTTTGGATCCATCAAATTCAATTCGCGAAACTCTGAGGAAATTTGTGGACCTTCTGATCCTTCTACTGCAACTAACTTTGGAGTGGTGACCACTCCCACCGTCAGCGACGATTACCAAAATTCAATTGGAGCTGGCGGGAGTTTACGTGGAACAAATACTTATGGAAGTATGGCCCATCCACCTTTTTATATTAAAGAAGAATACACCGAAAGATTTTACTACCCACCTAACTATAAAAATACGAATTCGAAAGTAAAAGATTTTAAGTTAAATCTTTTTCCTTTGAGTATGAATATCGCACATAATGTAAACTATCCTGCCTGGACTTTTGACGGACTGGTTCCAGGGCCCGTACTTCGAGCCAATTTAGGAGATACACTCCGAATCCATGTCAAAAATTCTAGTCCTGATCCCCATTCTTTGCACTTTCATGGAACCCATGATCCCTTAGAAGATGGATGGGAACCAATTCCTGCATTCGGTGAAAGGACGTATCAAATAGAAGCGGGACCTATTGGGCTTCATCCTTACCATTGCCATGTCCCTCCACTTATGGTTCACACCGCCAAAGGTTTGTATGGTGCTCTACTTGTGGATCCACCGGTGAAACGAAAACCAGCGCATGAATTTGTTCTGACATTCTCTGGATGGGACACGAAAGGTAAGGGTAAAAACGACTACTATACTTGGAATGGTGTTGCAGGGATTTATGATCGTTATCCAATGAAAGTTCCTGTTGGGGAAAGAGTTCGTTTTTACATTCAAAATATGATGGAACGAGAACCAATCATTACTTTCCATTTACACGCTCAGACTTTTGATATCATCCGAAATTTAGGAAGTGTCGTTCCCGATGGGCATTCTGATGTAGTGTCCCTGGGACAAACAGAACGAGTGGTCATTGAGTTTGTTCTGAAGAAAAAAGGTCGGTATATGTTCCACCCGCACCAAACACATATGGCTGAAAATGGAGGAATGGGTTGGATCGTCGCCGTATAACTCTAGTAAGTATTTTTATTTTGCTCAGTTTTTTTTCTTTTTGTAAAACAAAGGAAGATACAATCAAAGAAGAATGGAAACAGTTATCTTTTGTCAAACCAGATGGAAGTTTACTCGAACCAAAGTTTTGGTCTGAAAAAAAATCGGTTTTGTATTTTGGATTTTCCCATTGTCCCGATATGTGTCCTCTCGCTTTGACAAATTTTGGAAGAGCTTCCTTGATACTCGGCGAAAAGTCGAATCGGTTCCGATTTATTTTTGTAACACTAGATCCAGAAAGGGATTCCCCTGCGACGTTGAAAAACTATATAGAAAACTTTCCGGGAAAAAATCTAACAGCACTTTCTCCTAATGCCGAGTCTTTAATCAAACTTACAGATTTATTTGGAATTATCAGAGAGAAAGTGGGAACTGGAAATACTTATAGAATTGATCATTCTAATTTTATTTATGTGTTGGATGAAAACTTAAACACACTCACAAACTTTCCCGGTGGAGTTTCTGCTAATGTTTTGGCTACCAAACTTAGAGAACTTGCGGAACTCTAGAAGTCAGTATAATTTCAATCTCGGTTCTTGCACCTTCAGGATAATTTCGCGTTACTTCGAAACTAAACTCGGAATATAAATTCTTGAGTCGTTCTTTTATATTTCCCAAAGATCGTTCTAAAAGTTTTGATTTATCTGCAAGTAGTTCTTCTGGAATCCCAATTCCATTGTCATACACTACAAAACTAAAAACAGAATCCCGAACCATCTTTGCATGAATGAATAATTGAAATTGGTCATCAGCCGATCCACGGAATCCATGTTTAAAGGAGTTTTCTATAATGGGTTGGAGTAACAAAGGTGGCAATACTACGGAAGAAAAGTCCCCAGATTTTTTAAAATCAATTTGGATTGTATCATAAAATCTTAGTTTTTGTAAGTGAAGGTAATCTTCTAAAAAATTCCATTCTTCCTCGAAGGGAATCCAATCTCTATCAGTTCTGTCTGAAATGAATCTATAATTGTTTGCAAGACTTAAAATCGCATCACCAATTAACTCTGGTTTGATTTTGTGAAGGGCATGGATGGTATTTAAAGAATTAAATAAATAATGTGGACTCATTTTTGTTTGTAAGGTTTTGAGTTGGCTTTCTTTGAGAGATTTTTCTGCTTTTAACAAATCTTCTTTGTAGACTTGAGCTTTTTGTCTATTTGCAAAAATCGTACGTTCTAAAGCAAAACCTTGCGAGATCACACCAAATAAAACTCCCCAAAGAACCACTTTGGAATTTGAGTTATCATTGGATTTGATAGATAAATAAATTTCTAAAAATACAAGAAACAAGGTAACACTAAATCCAATAAAATGTCCGAAGGCTTCCTGGTTTCCTTTTTTCCATGCTTCAAAAGTTACATAAATGGGGCCGATGATATTTAAAAGATTGAATAGAATAAAAAAACTTCTACTGCTGATTAGTAATGAGTGTGAAGAATCAAAAAATGGAAGGGAAAAAACTAATACCGTTGTGAGCGAACATATAAATACGTTTATGTAGATGAGTATATCAAGTGTGCGGTAACTTCCCGTTCCAAAAAGCCGACGAACCCCGGATAACATAGGGATAAAAACAAAATTCGAAGATATGGTCGTGAGTATAAATAATGTTTCTGAATTGGTGAATAGATAACGAATGAGTACGTTTGACGTAAGTCCTAAGAGGCCAAAACATAAGGAAAACGATGCAAAATCGAGAAGGATATTATACTGTTTTTTGTATTCAATAAAGTAAACCAGCGCACAAATAATTCCAATCATTAAAAAGAATGAATGAAAGAATATTGCTGTAAGATTTTTTAAAGCAATCTCGCGGTATAGGGCAGTTTGTTTCCCCACTAAGTTTTCGATAATCGAAATTAAAAAGAGGATTCCTTTTTTGTGATACAATCGTAAATAGTAATATTCAGAATCATCATTTGGAACCTTAACCCAATCGAATTTTGATTGGAATATGTTCGGAAGTTTATCTTGTTCTGAAAATTCTCCATATTTAAATATCGAATCACCATATGAGTTAAATATTTCTATATTGAGTCCGGCATGTTCTAGTAGAAAATATAGTTCTCTATTTTCTTGTCGGTTGGGAAAAGCTTTGGATCGTAACCAAATAAAATCGGAATCGGTAATCCGTTTGAGTTCTGTATCATCAATCCAACCTGAAATTGATTCCCAATACACTTTGTGCATCTTTTGAAAATCAATTACCCCGTAGTCATCAGTGGGGATGTCACCAACAAAGTATTCTGTATTTTCTGTTAAGTAATATTCGGATAGTGAACCATCAGTTGGTTTTAGAACGGAATAAAAATAAGAAGTGATAGATACACTTGCAACAACGAAAAGGAGGCAGATGGATAGAGTTGGTCTTTCTAAAAATCTGCTCCCCAAGTTTTTCATAGAGAGTATGTTAATCTTCTAAGGAAAACAAAATAGGCAATCTATGCGCCATTTTTTTCGGTTGGCCTTGCACATAACCTGGACTAAAACGAACGCGTTTGATGAGTTTCATCGCGGCCTCTTCGAACCCATAACCTGCTCGACCAGAAACAATTTTTGCCGATTGTAAACTTCCGTCTTCATTCACTTGTACTAAAAGTACAACTTGTTTTTCTACAATATTGGCTGCTTTGGCTTGGGGAGGAAAATAGTCCTTCAAATCAAAGTCAATGATCGCAGTTGGCATTTTGTCTCCGTTGAAAGAGAAAAGGTATCCATCTTTATCTGTTCCATTTCCGGAAAGTTGGTTGGGATTGATATCGGAGTTGTCCGGTTCATCGGCCTTGTCTTTGTTACTTCCTTCTACCCACTCTTGTTTTTCGATAGGTGCAGGAGAGGATGTACCACCAATGAGTTCCGGAGGAATGTCTTCGAAACTAACATCTACATCTTCGAAGTTTGATTCTTCAACAACTTCATCACCACGTAATTGGCTAATTTTGTAACCAGCATAAGTTGCGGTATGGACAAACAAACTACCAATCAAACATACGTGGAACAAACGTTCTCTGTTCTGTTTGACAGATTGTTTAAAGATTACCCATAATTCCGCGATACGATTCATTTTTTTACACTGAGGGCAATTTTAGTGACACCCGCTTTTCGGATGATTCCCATCAGCTCCGTAATTTTTCCATAAGGGAGGCTTTCGTCTGCAGACAACGTTAAACGCATATTAGGTCTGATTTTTGCTTCTCTTTCGAGATTTCGAACTAAACCAGAAATATCTGTGTCTTTGCCTTCCAAAAGGATGGCGCCTGTTTTGGTGATTGCTACCTGTACCGACTCGGCAACATTCGGATCAGCAGCTTGTACTTTTGGTAAATTGATATTTAAACTTTCTTTTTTAAGAAAGTTTGCCGTTACCATAAAGATGACAAGAAGAACTAAAATCACATCCACCATGGGAGTGATGTTTATACTTCCAATTTCTTCGTCTTGTGAACCTGATGCTCCAGCCATAATTATACCTTTGTCTTATTCATTTGATAAGAGAGTAGTTCTTTTTTCAGAATTTCCATATTCTGCAAAATGACCTTGGACTTTCTAGAAAAATAATTGTTTGCCATTACCACAGGAATTGCGACTGCAAGACCAGCTGCCGTTGCGAGTAGGGCTGTAGAGATGGAACGCATCACCACTTCCGCACCAGAACTTCCCAAGGTTCCCAAACCATAAAATGCCTTGATGACACCAAGAACTGTTCCTAACAATCCAATAAAAGGAGCGTTGTTTCCCAATGTGTTTAGGATCGGTAAACGTTTTTCTAGTTCCAATTTTTCAGAGAGAATTTGGCCATCTAAACTTTCATCCAATCCCTTTCGCCCTAGTTTTAATTGTTTGAGTGCAAATTGAACGAATCTTGTATAAATGGATTCTTCGCCGGCATCAGTTTTCCAGTGAATTTCTGGTTCTTCTTGTAATGAAGTTCTAACTTCTGCTAGATAGTCTTCGTTTTTTTACCTAAAGTTTTTTTATAGTAAATTAACCTTTCCGCAAATACTGCTAATGCGATCACACTCGCCACTCCCATTGCAATAAAGATTAATTCTTCACCTATTTCTACATACTCTTGCATACTATTCTCCGTTTTGAATGTTATTAAATAATAAATATAATGGAATCTGATCCGCGCTAATTTGATTGTTAGTTGTCGCAAAACAAGATCTTAAACAAGAAATTGCTGAACTAGAAGTTAGACTAGACTCTATCAGTGCAGGGATTGTTGATTGAGCACAAATTCCTGAACTGGTTTTTGATTTCCAATCGGTTACCTGGCAGTTAAAGGCACAGGTTTGTGCAATACCAGACATGTATTTATAAGCTGAATTTGAAATCATATTTTGGCAGGTTGATGTTTTTACTGCCGCAGTCGTTTCTGTGAATGTTCCACCAACAGCAGTAGCATAAGCCTTGAAACATAAATCTTTATTTGTGATGATTGATTCGCATGTTTCTTGCGGTGCGTTTGGTGTGGCGAGATATTGTAACAAAACTGTTTCCTTGTAGGAATCTTCAATTTTTTTAGATTCACTACAAGCAAAGGTGGTTGTGAGACAAATAAGAAGGATTACATATTTCATTAGAAGTGTACCTCCATACCTACGTTGAAGAAAGGAATGACTGTTCCTCCCGGAAGTTCTAAGGTTCCGAAGGTATCATTTTGTCTAGGGTTTGTCGCTGAGAACGGTCTTGAGTTATCATAATCATAACCATTTTTATTTTTTCTCATGTAAACGTTTACGATTTCTAAATACCAGTTTATAAAACCCCAGGAATAGTTTTCAAAGATATCAAATCGAATATCAAATCTATGAAAGTCAGTTCCGCGTTTCACATATCCATACTGGGGTGAATTAGGGTTATTCGAATACTGTGGGTTCCAATAGGTAAGTCCATTGAGTGGATTCGAAAATCTACCACCATCGTCACCAACCACTGGTCTTGAAGGAACCGATGTTAAATAACTCCATCGACCACCAATTTGAAAACCTTCACTCATTCTCCAACCATAAATAAAGTTGGCAACATGAGTTCTGTCCCATGGAGCTAATTGTTCTTTTGAGTTTGGAAAGTAAGCCGCAAGGATTTTTCTTTCAATCCCGCCAACTTGCGAATTGTCACCTTCATAAACTTGGTATAAATTTGTGTTTTGAAAGGACTGTGACCAAGTATAAGAGATCCAACCAAACCAATCTCTAGTACCTGGGCGCGCATTTTTACGAATCAAAAGTTCGTATCCATGGGACCAACCAGATGCTCTGTTTGAATAGTTTAGCGGACGATTGGCGACGATGGGTTGAGTTAACCATTGTCCTTTGTCCGGATTCATACCAACAGGAGAGGAAATATATGGATCATCAATGATAGTATCGGTGAACTGGTTTTTGAATACTTCTACTTTTACTTGCCACACTTGATCAATCTTTTGATCAATACCGGCACTGACTTTTCTTGCTCTTTCGAATCGTAAATCAGGGTTTCCTGTTTCCGCATTAAAATTAGTAGTTAAAGGAAATCTAGATACATCTCCACCACTTCCATAGATTGTCATCCCTTTTCCAACTTCTGGAAACGTATAGGAAGCTGTGGCTCTCGGTGTTAAGGCACCATTACCAGTGACTTGAACATAATCATAACGTGCACCTGGTTCGAATAGAAAGTTTCCAAATTTAAAATGGAGTGTCGTATATGCATTGTAATATGGGGTATTTCCTTGGATACTAAGGGGCCGACCAACGAAATCAGGACTTGCCGAGTTGTAAGGGTTAGGTGATGGATTGGTGGGATCACGTAAGGCAACCTCTGTTCCATAATCTCTGAAGGAAAATTTTCTCACTTCTGTTCCAAAATCTACTTTTAGAAATTTTGTTGCTGTCCAATACGCATCCTGACGAACACCTACATAACTTCCTCTTTGGTATTGTTTTCCTTGGATACTTCCAAAACCAACATTATACTCACCGATAGGATCAAAGTTAATTAAAGTAACACGGTTTTGAAACTTATCACCTGGAATCCAACTGTATCGAAGGGCTGTTGTTCGAAAACTTTGTCCGAAACTTGCTTTCGCACCGCTTAAAAGTGCCAATGGTGAAGCTGTAGGGTCATTTGCAGGTTTATTGGGAACGTCGATGGCAAAGTTATCTTGAGCCGATAGGTTATAAAAAGAGATTTGGTGTTCTGGCGTAAAGTTATGAACGTATTTAATCTGTGAATCGTTATAACGCGGAAGTCTGATCCCTTCTGGCAAAAGTCCTGTGGCACCCAAAGATTTATCCAAATAACCAAGTTTCCCGGCGATGGCGAGATAACCTTTCCCTCCGGAAGTAGGTGTCGCAGCATAAGCTGTTGTGTTCCATAAGGAAACTTGAAAGGCACCTTTAGTTTTTTGAATTGAGTCTACTGTCTCAATTTCAATCACACCACCAGTCGCATTATTAAAGTTAGCAGGGTATGCGCCGGAGTATAAATCAATGGATTTGATTAAATCATTATGAATGACAGAAGTTAATCCATCTAAGTGGAATGGATAAAGAATTGGAAGGTCATCGTAAAGATACGTGTTCGCATTGGGATTGGCACCGCGTACGATAATACCATTGGCACCACCACCAAATCCAATATTGGGAATGACTCCAGGAAGTGTTTCCAAGGCACGAAGAGCTTCTCCAAAAGTACCCGGCATCCTTTTGATTTCTTCATAACGAACTTTAGTTCTTGAAGCTACCGTTTTTTCCCGCTCTCCTTCTACGACAATACCTGTCTTTGGAGCACTTGCTTTTTTTTCGGTATAGATGGTTCTTGATTCATCTTCAGAGCCAACAGAAATTTTAATTTCCTGGATTCCTGAATCACGTAACAAACGCAAGGTGTAATCACCCGGCGATGGAAAATCGAGAGTTATATTTCCTTCCGCATCAGTTTGTGCAAATTTTTTCGTTTCAAAAACCAATACAGATAAATTCTTTTCTGCAATTTCCTTTTTTGGATTAATCAATTTGGCACGGATACTCACAGCAAGGAGTGGGGATCCAAAACTAAAGAGAAAAATCCCGACTAAAATACGATTATTTAATTTGAATTTTGCTGATTTCATTGAAGTTTAAATACCAAGGGATATCTCCCGTTTCTTGTTCGAGGTAAATGAGGGTGCAAGGTAGGGGATATCCAAGAAACGGACATTCCGTACGGGTGATCGAGATTGTACACAAATCCAAATTTCTTTTAATTGGTTTATTTACGATGACTAGCGGTGGATTGGGAATAGGATTCCCACATTTTTCCGAAGCAAATTTAGCAGCAGCATATACTTGGCTTTGTGCATCACTAGTGTCTACACGATCCACTGAGGGTCCACAATGGATGATAGATCCAAGAGCAATTAAAAAGGTAATTGTCCCGATTTTCATTTGGTACCTTTTGCCCCTGTCCCTGTTCCAGTGGTTGTGATGTCCGTTACTTCTGGTTGACCCACTACATCAGCGGTTACATTGACTGCAGTCACCAAACCAAGAGGGAAATAAGCTTTATCCTCTCTTTGGATTTTGATATTGATTAGAGTTTTTCCTGTAGGATATTTTTCTAAAATTTGACTCATCGCTAATTCTACATTAGGTGCCTTTGTCACAGGAAACATTCCTAAGAGATAAAAAGCGGAATCTTGCCCTTTTCCTTTCCCGAGAATTTTATAATCGGTGGAACGTACAACTGTAGCTGAATCATACAAATAGATCTCTTTGGAGACATGAGAGCCAATACATCCCATAAGCATAATGGAAGCTGAGAAGAAACTTATAAAGATTTTGAGAATAGAAGTTATCATTGGTAATATTATTTTTTGGTTTTAGTCGTTGTTGCAGATGATGAAAATCGAACCAAATCACCTTTGATAGTGAATCTGTATCTTGTGATAGGTCCAAAGATGGATTTGTCATTCCAGTAACGAATATTAACGAGTGCGTCCCCAGAATCCTCCTCCATAACTTTTTCGTATAAGTCGCCGACAGGTGGTTCTGTAAACGGAAGGCCAAAGATAATGAAGTCAAGTGCATACCAAGTAAAGGTTTTTTCTACGGTTTTTACAGTTTCGTAAGGAGTGTTTGGTATTGGTTTGTTGCTAGTCGCAAGTCCTACGGAAGAAGAGGCACAATTCACTAAACCTAAAGACAAAATAAAGATACTGGCAGCGGTAATAAGATGTTTCATAAAAAGACTCCGTTCGTATCCAAATCGCATTTCTTTGGCTTTGGTCAACGGAATAATTATACTAACGGTGATTAACTACTTAACTCGGAATGAACGCTACATATTCCGGAGTGAAATCAGAATGGGTTACAGTTTGAGCGCTTCTTTTAAATTTTGAGCAAAGGAACGGCCAACGGGAAGAGTGGTTTCGTCCTCGTTTTTTAGTTGGATGGTGTAAGACCCACCCTTATCATATCGGAGACTTGTCACAAAATCCAGATTTACTAAGAATCCTTTGTGGATGCGAATGAACTGTGTGGAAGGTAACTTTTCTTCAATTTCTTTCAGTAGTTTTGAAGTTTCGTAATCTTTTTGGGAAGTATGTATCACACAACTTTTGTTATTTGCAGAAATGAAGTGAATGTCTTGAAACGGTAATAAAAATACTGCCGAATCGGACTGAATTTTGAGATGAGTTTGTTTTTCTTGTGCCGGTGGAGTTATTTGTTTCGATTCTTGTAAAAACCGTAAGGCCTTATCTACAGACTTTCGAAATCGTTCAAAGGAAAAGGGTTTGAGTAAATAATCCGTTGCATCCAAATCAAAAGCTTCTACGGCATGTTCACTGTAGGCAGTGGTAATGATAAAAAATGTGGATTTGTTGTGTTCCTTTCGTAAGATATCCATTCCATTCACAGCAGGAAGGTTGATATCCATAAAAACTAAGTCAAATTTTTTCTCTTGTAAAAGGTTTAAAGCTTTGTCCCCACTTTCTGCGATGCCTGCCAGTTTTAATTCGGAACAGTTCATGATATAGTCCATCATGAGCATCCTGGCAGGATATTCATCTTCAATGATTAATACTGAATAGGTGGAAGAATCCATGAATTTAATTTATGTTACATCAATAAAGAAAAAAGTGACATCGTCTTTCAGTTCCTCTTCCGAAAATTTTGAAATTTGAACTATGATTTCCTGGGACAATGATTTTATATCCTTGTCTTTTCCTCTCTCCAGTAGATCAAGTATTTTGCTTTCACCAAACAATTTATTTTCGGCACGAGCTTCTGTCACACCATCGGTGAAAAAAAAGTAACGATCGCCGGCTTCCATTTTGTGGGTCCATTCACTATACGTGAAGGATTCTTTCCAACCAATGATGGGACCCTTTACTTGCATAAGTTCGAACTTGGCTTTGATCCGATTGTAAATGAGTGGATTTGGATGGCCCGCAGTCGAGAAGGTGATTGTTTTTTCCTTTGTATCAAGGAGTGCGCAACAGGCTGTGATAAAATACCGACTCACAAGAGAAGTAAGAGCTCGGTTCATATGTTCGAGTACGTCTTTCGGTGAGTTGATACTTTTTGTAGACTCTCTAAATTGTACTTTTACCATTGATGATATAAAGGCTGCGGGAACTCCATGTCCTGCAACATCAGCAATTAACAAAAGCAGACGGTTGTTGTCTAACTCCACCCAATCATACAAATCTCCACCTACTTGTTTCATTGGTAAATAAGTTGTATGAATTCGGATTCCTAATGTATTCGGGTGTTCTTTGGGTAGAAGGTAACTTTGAAGTTGGGATGCAAAAAATAAATCTTGTTCTAAGTCTTGATTTTTTTCTCGAAGTTCAATGGTCCTTTCGTGAACACGAATTTCCAAATCTTTAGTTAATACAGAAAGTTCTTTTTCGTTTTTTGCATGTCGATAGGAGATAGCAACCCCAGAGAGGATCATTAGAATTAAAAAACCATACTGCGTTAAGTAGATATTTTTTCCTGAGGTAACATCAATCATGATGTCGATCGTAGCACCTATGCAGATACAAATAAATCCCACTGCTAAAAAATAAGCTTCGGCCTTTTTTTCTTTTGCTGCTCGAACCACTCCTCGGATGATAAAATACACAACCACTATCAAAGAGAATTCCCAAATTCGTAGAAGTAAGATTCTCGTTGGAATTTGAATATCCCAAGTTTGCATAAAAGCGATACAGAGTAGGAAAAAAACAAGCAACCTTTCTTTCAGATGAAACTTATTTTGGAACAAGGAATAACTAAATAGAAAAATCGAAATAGGAAGAAGAGTTTGTGATGTAAAAAATACTTTTAACCAAAAGAAAAAAGAAAAGTTGGTATAGGTATAACTAATATTTAAGAGCGGTAATCTCCACATAACAAAAATTAACGTGGATAATAAAAGATAAAAATTTGCTTTTGCCTGTCTTTTTAATATTATTGAAAAAATTTGGTAAGCCCCAATTCCAAAAAACAACATGATGAAACAGAAATCTCGTCCATCTTCGTTGATAATAAATTCTTGTAAGTGGTCATAGTTTCCCATCACGGGAATCTTTCTAAAAATTCCGCCTTGAAAGGTTTGGTTCCGAAAGTGAATTTCTAATTCGAGTTCGTTGACATCGTTCGCTTTGAGTACAGAACTTGGAATAAAGTACAAACGTTTGTAATACCAATTGGGTAAATACAATCCTTCTTTTGAGATACCACCAGTACTCCCTAACAAAATTCCATTGATAAAAAGTTTGTCGACTTCTTGGACACGGTCTAAGTAGATACCCAGGGGTTTGTTGTCTGGCTCGTAATAAAAGCTAGTTTTGTAAGATCCGTGAACCGGTGGGTTCATTCCTTGTAAGGAGAGGCCTTTGCCGACTTGGATGGGTTTTGTTTCCCCTTGGGACGTAAATGTCCAGCCCTCGGACAAAGTCGTTAGGTACTTAGAACTTACTTTGAGTGGTTCCGAGGAAAGCGAAAATACCGCAGTAAGTAAAAAGGGGAAAATAAATGAGAGAAATCTCATCGCTATCGGCTAAAGATAGTTGCGTACAGAGAGAATGCAAGTTGATTTTCCGTCTCTCATTCACTTTAGTTATTTTTTTGGAGAGTAAGTAGATGACAATCACCCAACTTCGATATATCGTCGCTTTAGATCAGTTTAAGAGTTTTGCTAAAGCCGCCGAACATTGTTTAGTTGCTCAACCTACAATGAGTTTACAAATTCAAAAAGTAGAACAAGAGCTGGGTTTTGAATTGTTTGATCGGAAAAAAAATCCCGTCATTACCACCAAATTAGGGAAAGCGGTAGTCGATCAGGCTAAAAATACACTGAAAGAGGCCGACAAACTTTTTGAAATCGCAGGCCAGTGGAAGGACGAACCTGCGGGAAATATTTCCATTGGAATCATTCCGACAGTCAGTAATTATTTGATTCCTTCTGTTTACCAGAGTTTACAAACAGAGTTTTCTAAGGTGAACTTTCGGATTTCGGAACTACCCACTCTTTCTATTTTGGAAAAATTGGAATCGGAAGAGATTGATTTGGGAATTCTTGCGACCCCGCTCAAAATTCCTAATATCGTAGAACATCCGCTCTACTATGAACCCTTTGTTGTTTACTATCCGAAAAATGCCAAAGAAAAATCCTCCTCGGTTTCCATGAAACATATTGAAAAGTATCCTTTACTTGTGCTAGGTGAGGAACATTGTTTTCGCCATCAGTCCTTAAAAATCTGTAATCGGAACTCACTGGCAAAGATTGAAAGTGGAAGTGTGGAGACACTCAAAAGAATGGTGGATATGGGAATTGGTGTCACTCTCCTCCCTAAGTTGTCTGTGGAGAAATCCTCGGAACGAATTGTTCCTTTTGATTCTCCGGAACCGGCTCGGGAGATTAGTTTGGTTTATAAGAAGGGATTTTACAAAACCAAAATTCTAAAAAAACTCACAAGTTTGATCCTCAGTGTGATTCCAAGCGAATACCATTCCAAAGAAAAATTCAAAATCATTGGAGTGTCTTTAAACCAAGATTAGACCAAATTTGGGCAATAGCTTTTGTAAATCTTGTCATTTATAGTATTTATTTTACAAATGATCAAATTGGGAGTATATTCTTCTTAACATCAAAGGAGGATATTCAATGTCCAATATCAACACTCAAATTCCTGACTTTACTACGGAAGCCTTCCACAACGGCGCTTTCAAAAAAATTAGCAAAAAAGACGTTCTCGGAAAATGGTCCGTATTTGTTTTTTATCCTGCGGATTTTACTTTTGTTTGCCCTACAGAACTTGGCGATGTAGCAGATTATTATGAAGAACTCCAAAAACTAGGAGTGGAAGTGTATTCCGTTTCTACTGATACACATTTTGTTCACAAAGCTTGGCACGAAGCAAGTGAGACCATCAAAAAAATCAAATATCCAATGTTAGGTGATGCTTCTGGGAAGATCACTCGAGGATTTGGAATTATGATCGAAGAAGATGGTCAAGCACTTCGAGGAACCTTCGTAGTGAACCCAGAAGGTGTAATCAAAACGGCGGAGATCCATGACCTTGGAATTGGACGTTCTGCAGAAGAACTCGTTCGTAAAGTGCAAGCAGCACAATACGTAGCAAACAATGACGGCGAAGTTTGTCCTGCAAAATGGAAACCAGGTAATTCCACTTTGAAACCTGGTCTTGACTTGGTAGGAAAAATCTAAACTAAATTAGGCGGGGTGAAACCCGCCTAAATCGGGAGGTTATTATGTTAGATGAATCAACAAAAGAACAAGTAAAACAATATTTTGAAAGGATAAAAAGTCCGGTGAACATTCGTTTGTTTTCGGGAGTTCATGAAAAACGTGAGGAGTTGATTGAATTTTTAAATGATATCGTCTCTTTAAGTTCCAACATTAGTCTCGAACATTCTTCGGATAAAAATGATGGTCTTCGTTTTTCCATTCTTTCGGAAGGAAAACCAACAGGAATTGAATTTTCAGGAATTCCTATGGGACATGAATTTACATCTTTGATTTTAGCCATTCTGCAATCGGGTGGAAATCCAATCAAATTGGAAGAAGGAATCCTTTCTGCCGTATCAAAATTAAAAGAAACTTTACACTTTGAAACCTTTATCTCTCTTGATTGCCATAACTGTCCCGAAGTCGTACAAACTCTCAATAGTTTTTCTTTAGTCAACCCTTCGATCTCACATAACATGATTGATGGAGCTATGTATCCAGACCTTGTGAAAGAAAAAAACATCCAAGGGGTTCCGGCAGTTTTTCTAAACGGAAAACGTTTTCTTTCTGGGAAGGCGGAAGCTTCCGTTATCTTCGATAAACTTTTAGAATTGTATTCTGTTCCTGAATCTACAGAAGAAAATGCCGGTATTACAAATCCATCCGATATTTATGATGTAACTGTGATTGGTGGTGGGCCTTCTGGTGTGACTGCCGCCGTGTATTCAGCAAGAAAAGGATTAAAAACTCTTGTCATAGCTGATCGGTTAGGTGGTCAAGTAAAGGATACTTTGGGAATTGAAAATATTATTTCTATTCCTTATACAACAGGTCCAGAACTCACTCATGTTTTGTCCGAACAATTGGATAAAAACCAAATCCGCAAAAAAGAAAATGTCCGAGTTTTGAAAATTGAATCCGGGGATTTAAAAACCATTCATTTGAATACGGGAGAACGGATTCTTACAAAAACAGTCATCCTTTCTACCGGAGCTAAATGGCGGGAACTGAATGTTCCCGGCGAAAAAGAATTCGTGGGGAAAGGTGTTGCCTATTGCCCTCACTGTGACGGACCATTTTTTAAAGATAAGGATGTGGCTGTTGTGGGTGGAGGAAACTCCGGAGTGGAAGCTGCTTTGGATCTGAGTGGGATTGTAAAATCAGTCACCTTAATTGAGTTTGGTGATCGGTTGAATGCGGACCAAGTGTTACTCGACAAAGTGGCCAAGTCTTCCAATATCAAAACTTTGGTAAAAGCACAAACCATGGAAATCCAAACCAACACGGAAAAGGTGACAGGACTTACTTATAAGGATAGAAGTTCCGAACAATCAGAAACCATCCCACTGGATGGAGTTTTTGTTCAGATTGGTCTTGTCCCAAACAGTAGTTTTGTGAAGGATTTAGTAGCTACCAATCGTTTTGGAGAAATACTGGTCGATGAAAAATGTAAAACCAATGTGGATGGAATTTTTGCTTGTGGAGATGTCACAAACACTCCTTACAAACAAATCATCATTGCTATGGGTGAGGGAGCAAAGGCTGCGATTAGTGCTTTTGAATATCTATTACACGCGGCTTGAAGATAACCATTTTTCAACGGTTTTGTAAAGATCGGCAGAGGAAAGTGGTTTGGTAAGAAAGTCATCCATTCCCGATTCCATTGCCGTATCTTTTACTGAAAAAAACGCTCCCGCCGTCAATGCGATGATGGGAGTTTTTTTCTTTGTATCTTTTTCTAAATTTCTAATTTCCATTGTGGCCGTATAACCATCCATAACTGGCATCTGTAAGTCCATAAAGATTAAATCCGGAACTTTTTGTTTGAATTGATTGATGGCATCAGCACCATCGGCGGCATATCTCATTTGTATATTGGGATATCTTTTTAATAACATTTTTGATAACAGTCTTTTGTTTAGATCATTGTCTTCCACAATCAAAATATCATTTTGAATTTGATTGTTTTCAATGATTGCAGATTCATCGGGAATGGTTTGTTTTTCTTCAAATAAATTGGAAGATACTGATCCTGAGGAATTTACATGGAGGGATAAAACAAAATAAAAAGTGCTCCCCTTTCCTAATTCACTTTCGAATCGTAAAAGAGAATCCATCTTGTGAATGAGTTCACTTGTGATCGTGAGACCAAGTCCTGATCCACCGTACTTTCTTGTGATGGAAGTATCTGCTTGTGAGAAGGAATCAAAAAGTTTAGTCTGAGAACTGATGTCGATTCCAATTCCTGTGTCAGACACAGAGAACTCAATGTCGATCATCTCTCCTGTTTGTTTGATTGGTTTTACGGAAACTTCTACCTTCCCTTCATGAGTAAACTTGATGGCATTTCCAATCAAATTGGAAAGGACTTGTCTCACTCGCAAAGGATCTAGAAATACGAATCTGGGTAAACCTGGATCTAGTTTTAGTTTTAAAGGAATGGCTTGGGAGGCGGCAGAGATTTGAAAGAGATCTACCGTAGATTGAACTAAGTCGATAAGATCCGTGCTGATTAGTTCTAATTCCATCTTTCCGGAATCAATTTTTGAAAAATCAAGGATTTGATTGACTAGGGATAACAAACTTTTTCCAGAAATATAGATACTACGTAAATATTCTTTTTGTTCATCTGAAAGTGATGCATGTAACAATAGTTCTGTGAAACCAATAATTCCATTGAGTGGAGTTCGAATTTCGTGGCTCATATTGGCTAAAAAATTGCCCTTAGCAAGGTTGGCGGCTTCTGCCATTTCTTTTGCTTTTCGTAAGGTATGTTCTATTTTTTTGACTTCTGTTAGATCTGAATTGGATCCAACCATTCTGATTTTGTTTCCCGATGCATCTCTTTGGATATAACACCGAGACACAACATGAGCATAATTTCCTTTTCTTTTTTTCATCTGGAAACTGAACTCGAAAGTTTCTCTCTGTGAGGATAAAATATTTTCTAAAAATTCAGAGACCCATTCGGAATCATCGGGATGGATCAAACTTTTCCAAAAACTGATCGGTACATTATCTGATTTTTCGTCGTTTCCGAATTCTAACCACCATCGCCTAGAATAGATTACTGTATTGTTCACCAAATCCCAGTCAAACCATCCATCGGAACTCACTTCTAAAATTAACGCATATCTTTCGTTAGATTCTTTTAAGGCATTTTCAGCACGTTTTTGTTCTGTTATGTCTTTGCTTGATCCGACAATAAACTTTATTTTTCCATCGACTTCAATAGGAGTGAGTGCCGTAGTCCAGATTTTTGTTCCTGCAGGCATAGGGATACTTTCTTCATAAGAGATTGTATGTTTTTCCCGAATCGCATTTCTATAATTTCTGATCACAGGGGATCCCAATATTTCCCCTAAAAGATCAATAGGAGTTTTGCCTTGAATGGCGGATTGAATGACACCGGTTGCTTTTTCATAAGCTGTATTGACCCGACGGATGACAAAATCTCCATTCTCCATCACTTCGACAAGGAACATGGAATCTTGGCTTCCATTAAAAAGAATATTATTTTCGAGTAACAGTTGTTTAATTTCTGTAGATTCACTTTTAATAAAATCTTGTACTGAAAGTAATTCTGAAATATCGGTGACCACTCCATCAAATCGTAAGATTTTTCCAGATTCATCTCGGATCAATCGGCCTTGGCTTTGGACAAGTTTGATTTGGTTGTCTTTCGTTTGGATTCGATATCGGATTCGAAACTTATTTGTTTCGTTTAACGAACTCAGTGCGTGTTCGACTATATGTATGTCCTCGGTATGGATCATTTTTCGCCAAGCACCTAACTCATGTTTGAAAAATTCTATTGGGTATCCGCTGAGAGTTTCCACGGAAGGGCTGACATAAATAATTTCTAACTCCGGAAAACTAGCTGAAAAGACTACCTCCTCCATGGCGGAGAGAATTTGCATTTCCAATGAAGGCGGAGGAGTTTGCATACCGTCCATTGGACGAATCTTTCCGAAATATCTACAAACTAAATTAGGATTTTCTAATAAGAAATGGGAGCGCCAAACTAGGTGTAAACTGGTTGTAACTCATCCCGAGTAGATCCGTCTCGTTCAAAACGCGGAACTCATCCACAAAATAAGGCCAGGGAAAAGGGGCATTTTTTGTATATTTTAGGACAAGGCTTGGGTTTCCGTCCAGTCGTGACGGAGCGATGGACAAATGCATGGGGTGGCGTAACTGGAACTCTGTCTCTTTAGGCGACAAAAACAAATTATAAGCAATCTCTGAACCATCAAATGATTTCCCCCACCAATGCCGAAAGGACATAAAGTTCAAACTGAAACTAGCACCTGTTTGCAACCATTTGGGACCGATCCACTCGGCTCGAAAATTCCCTGTAGGAAAGGAATCGGGTGCCTTTAATTCAAGAAATTGTTTTTTGATTTTGAAGAGAGACATCGTCATCAATCAAATTCCAAAATCCCAAAAGCATAGCGAAAATTCTGATACAATCAAAAAAATATAGAAAGATTTTCCATTTCATTCAGGAAAGAGTTGGCAAACAAGGGAGTCCGTCGTAGAACAGGGAACATTCGAATTTCGGAGTTCTCATGCGTAAGTTGGTATTGGCTTTTAGTTTTCTATTTTTCCTCAGTTCTTGCAATTCTATCAGCGGCGTTTTTCGCTCTATCAAACGCATTATCTTTCCTAGCAGTTGTCGCATCGAAGTCAAACTAGACACTACTGACCTAAAATATTTAGAAGATCTTTGGGATTACCGCTTCACAGTTTCCGAAGATACCAATTTGCAAGAATTTGCATCAGCCGTTCAGATCTCTCCCAAACCATCCAACCTTCGATTCGATTATTCTGATTATGTGACCCGAGAGATTTCCTTGGACCATTGGAACTTTGATCCGAATATAGAGTATGAAATCAAAATTGGAAAATTTTATGCAGAGAACGATTGTTTTTTAGAGACTCCTGTTAGTTTTAAACTTCCAGTGATGGCAAGAAAACCTTCATTCTATTTATCTCGTGAAAATATATTTGAATCCAACTTAAACAAAGTCCTTCCTATTTTCATTTCGAATGTTCCCGAATTTCAAATTCGATCTTCTGAATTGTCAATCCCCGTTCTTGTGAATGCAATCGCAACACTCGGGAACAAATATTATGAATTCGAAAACCAACTGAGTTGGAAAAAAACGGTATGGAAGTCCGGTATCAAAGTGAATGCCTTTGGAAACCAAGGTATGGATATTGATTCCTATTTTGGTGCCAAACCGAATACAAAAGGATGGATCGCTTTTCAGTTAGGAGCCGATGTCATTGGCGAAGGTAACAAGGAAGAATACAAAAAAGAATCTATATTTTTACAATCCACCAACTTAGGCATCACAACCAAGTTAGATCCAAATACACTCCATGTTTGGGTACATACTCTTTCCAAAGCAGAACCAGTTTCCAATACCAATATCAGTTTGTATGAAAAAGGAAGTTTGCGTGGGACATGTAAAACAGATAAAGATGGACATTGTACAGTGCCGTCCATCAGTGATACAAAATCTTACGATAAATCGGTGTTAATTGCCGAAGACTCTTCTGGTGATAAAGCCTTTCTTCATTTTAATGAAACACATATCGAAGGATATAGCGATTATTACACAGAAAACCATGTTAAAGGAAAAATTTACTTCGATCGAAAGTTATACAGACCAGGCGACCGTGTGGAGATCAAAGCTGTACTTGCGGATCGAAAGAATGGGACACTTGTTCCTTATAGTTCTAAAAGTGTAAATATACAAATTCGAGATTCTCGTGGAAAGGATGTGAGTAATACAAATCTTAGTTCCACAGGGCAGGGGGGAGTTGCCACAGGGTATACCATTCCTTCGGATGCACCTCTTGGGCATTATTCTGTAACCGTTTATGCCGCTGGAAAAAATGATTCCATCACTTACGATACCTTCCAAGTCGAAGAATTTCGACCTGTGAACTTTATGGTGAACGTCAATTTAGCAAATGTCGTAAACAAAGACCAAAACATAAAGGGAACGGTGGAAGGGAAATACATGTTTGGTGCTCCTATGGGTGGAGCTAAGATCAGTTACTCGGTCTTAAAAAGAAAAAGACATATTTCCTTCGAATCATTTGTGAGTTATGATTTTTCTGATACTTGGTATGATTACGAAGATGAATATTCCGAAGGTAACTCAGATTATGTAAGTGGATCGGAAGGTGTTTTGGATTCCAAAGGCCTTTTTGCTTTGGACATTCCTGTCCAAGACTTAACTCGTAAATTTGCGACAGATGGGGAAGATATCGAAATTGCAGATCCTTTCAATTTGGTTGTGGAATCCTCTGTATTTGATGTCGATGGAAAGTCGGTTACAAAATCTTCGAGTATCCCTTACAATCCCTCGGAAACTTATGTAGGTTTGAAATGTAACGATAGATACCAAGCGATAGATAAACCATTTCAATTTGGAGCTCTTGCAATCAATCTACAAGGAAAAGCCGTTGCCGGTGCGGAGTTAAAGGCTTATATTATTTATAATGACTGGACTTCTGTTCTGTCAAAAGGAATCGGGAAGTTTTTCTTTAGAAGTAACCAACTAACAAAGAAAGTTGTTGAGGTCAAAAAACTCGTTTCGAAAGCCGATGGAGTTTCTTTTGATTATAAGGCAAAGGATTCCGGAAGTTACACTGTTTTAGTTTTAAACAAAGATAAAGTTTTTTCCCGCGTGGATTTTTATGCTTATGAAAAAGAATCTTATTATACTTGGGACTTTCGTGGGGACGACTCCATCGAATTACGTTCCGATAAAAAAGAATACAAAATTGGGGATAAAGCAAAAATCCTCATCAAATCTCCTCTGCAAAACGCTCGTGTTATCGTGACAGTAGAAAGAGATTCCGTTTATTTCAAAAAATCTTTTTTGATGAAAGGAAACAGCGCTCCTCTTGAAATTCCCATTGAAGAGTCTTATCTTCCGAATGTGGATGTCAATGTGGTGATGTTGTCGGGTAGGTTGCCTGTGCCTGAGGGACTATCTTCTGATGATATTAAAGAATTTAATGAACAAGACTTAGGTGCTCCGAAAGCCAAAACGGGATCTGTGACTTTAAAAGTCAATTTGGCATCAAGAACGGCACCTGTTGTGATCAAAACGGACAAACAGGAATACCAACCGAGAGAACAGGTGAAATTGTCGATTCAATCAAGTCCCGGTGCGGAACTCACAGTATCAGTCGCTGACCGCGGTGTTTTAGATTTGGTTGGTTATTCTTTTCAAAGTCCTGTGCAAATGTTCTATCAGTATTGGTATAGTATTGTAAAAACATATGAACTTCGTAGTATGATCATCAAACATTATATATACGAAAACAAAGGAGATAGTCCCGGTGGGGATTACGGCGAAGATTCGGGTGGTGGGTTTTCGGCAGAATCGGAATCTGGTGCGAGGAAAGACTTTCGGTATACCGCTTATTGGAATCCGGTTGTGATTGCCGATAGTAGCGGGAATGCCGATCTCAGTTTTACTTTACCAGACAATTTAACTACATTTAGGATTATGGTTGCTTCTTCCGCCAATGGAAAGTTTGGTGCTTCCAATTCCGAGTTTATCGTCAAAAAGAATCTAGTTTTACAAAAAACCGTCGCAAGGTTCATTCGTGTTGGCGATAATTTAGAGTTAGGTGGAAGTATCACCAACAATACTAAGAAAAAAGGTAAATTTAAATATAAAATCGACTCCAAGTTTCTTTCTGAGGATAAAGGTTGGATCTCAATTGAACTTGCTGCAGGTCAAACCAAGGAAGTACTTCGAACTTTCCAGATTTCAGAATCACAATACATCAAACTCAAACTAGACCATCCTAAGGATGAAATTCAAGCGTCTTACCAAATTTCTGTGGAACCAGAGAACATGAATGAGTTTGCCGACTTAAAAAAATCCGATTTGTCTGACGCTTTGGTGGTGACCTTGCCAATCAAAGAATTTGATCCAGTAACATCGGTTCAATTTTCGGGATATACGGATTCGGAACACAAAACATTGATTTCCTTCCCTAAAAAAGAATCTATTTTGTTAAACAAAGGATCACTTGACATTCGTATGTCGGGAACGGCTCTTACTGCCTTAAAATCTGCCTTCGATTTTTATGAATCCAATCCTTACTTTTGTATGGAACAGAGGACATCGGCTTATCTTCTTTCTTTGAGTGCCGGAGAGTTATTAAAAGAATTCCAATACAAAGCTCCAGCGAAAGATTCTTATGATTTTACTCAAATTGAAAAGTTGTTTTTAGATGAGATGTCTGAGTTTCAAACATCGGAAGGAAGTTTTAGAGTTTGGAAAGGCCATGGTAGAACAGGGTATCCTTATTTGACTGCCTACATCGCCTCAGTGATGCAGATTGGAAAAGACAAAGGGAAAAGATCCAACGCACAAGCCTATAAATTGGCAATTCAATATTTAGAAAACTATGTAAAGAATCCGACAGAGACCTCGATCAACTCATACCAAACTCTCAGTTTGATTTATTCTGTTCTTTCTAAAGACAAAAAAGAAATTCATTCTTTAGAAAAAACTTTGGTGGATCATTTCGAAGAATTGAATTTAAAGTCGCGCGGAATTTTTCTTACGGCATATGCTGAAGTACATAAGTTAGAAACTGTTGATTCCGATCCTGTGTTTAAAAAATTATTCGCAGAATACACAAAGTACATTGCCTATGAAAAAGAATTATTTGCAATCAAACCTTTAAAGCAGAATACAGATGAATACTATTATTATTCATATTATAGTTCTTCTTCTGTACTTGGCCATTATTTGCGATTGTTACTTAGGGTAGATTCAAAAAATCCAAGGATTGTGGAGCTTGTGAAATCGATTATGATGGATCGCCAAAATCATTTTTGGTCAGACAGTCATAGTGTTGGAACCATCGCATTCGCACTCGCCGAATATCGGAATCGTTTTGAATCCACATCTCTTGATACGGAAGGAGAGGCCATCTTTGGAGAAAAAACGTTAATCGAAGAATCTTTTTCTTCCTCTTCCGATTCTATCTACAAAGAAGAGATTACATTCGATCGTCTGTTTGAAGGAAAAGATCCATCGGGCCGACCATTGGTATTCAAACGAACCAGTTCCGAAGGTAGATTGTATTTTCAAACTAGGTTGATGTATGTTCCTGTAAAGGATACCACCACTCAAAAGTTTAATGGTCTTGAAATAAAGAAAACTTTGTATCGCATTGATGGAAGAAATTCCAATGGAGATGCCATCTTAAAAGAAGTAACGAGTTTACAACGAGGATCCACTTATCTTGTAAAAGTGAAAATACTGAGTAACTTAGAACAAGCCTTCGGGATGATTGTGGATCCAATTCCAAGTAATACAGAGATTGTAAACACATCCTTTTTAACAGAAAAAGCATCCGATGGAGAAGAAACCGAAGTTACAGAGAACTACTATGGTGGATACAAAGAATACAGGGATGATCGTGTCATCTTTTCAGAAGATCGAATTGGAAAGGGGGAAACAGAGTTTAATTATATATTAAGACCTGTGGCAAAAGGGAATTCCATTATGCCGGCTTCCAAAACCTTTTTGATGTATCATCCACAATTTTATGGAAATACCAATACCATTCGAGTGAAAGTGGAGTGATTTCTAAGACCAAAATTACCATTTATATTATGTTAGTGGGAAGTATGATCATTCCACTAACAGGATTTTTACTAAGACCCGTTTCTTTTGAATCCCTTCGCAACCATTCAACTGTCAGAATCCTAACCCAGGAAGGGACTCTCATTGGTCGGGGAAAAAACAAAAATCAAACCAAACAAGATTGGGAAAGCATTCGTGAGTATCCCAACTTTGTCCCAGAGATTTTAAAAATTGCAGAAGACAAACGTTATGATTCCCATCACGGGATCGATGTATTGGCAGGATTCAATTCCCTTCGTTCCTATATTTTTTCGGAGGGGAAACGTGGAGGGGCATCCACCATCACAATGCAACTTGTGCGGATTCAAAATCCAGAAATTCGATCTTATCCATTTTTCTTACGAAAAACTTTTGAAATTTTTGAGGCATTTCGCTACGAAGTTTGGCTTACCAAATCGGAAATTTTAGAAGCCTATTTAAATTCTGTCTCCATCCATTCCAATCTGGTTGGATTTCCATCCACATCACTGACGTTATTTGGAAAACATATCCGATTTTTATCGATTGAAGAAACAGTTTATCTGACCGTTCTCATTCGGAAAAATAAACCCTCAGAAGAAGAATTATCCCTTCGATATCATAATCTAAGGGATCGAATTCCCTACACAATTCCAAAGTTAGAAAATCCAAACGAACTCACGGTTGGTTTTTCTTCTTCAAACAAGCCGAATTTTTCGGAATCATGGAAAGGGGAACACCAACACTTTCTCAATTGGATTCGAACTTTGATTTCTATCCCTTCCGAAGAATTTGTTTCTTCCTTATCTTCTGAATTAAATTCCGAATTACATTCAATTGTGAACTCAGAACTAGAAGGGCTAAAAAGGTGGAATGTATCCAATGCCTCTGCCATTGTTTTGGAACGTGTTCCTGGTAAAGACGATGAATTAGAACTCAAAGCCATGATCGGATCCAAAAATTTCTTTGAAGATGGTAATGGAATGGTGAACGGTAGTTTGGCATATCGAGATGCGGGTAGTACTCTCAAACCATTGTTATATGCCATCGCAATTGAAAAGGGACATTATATTGTTAATTCCATTTTCTCTGATGAAAAATACTCCTTCTCTTTAGGGCAGGGAGGAAACTACCTTCCGAGAAATGCCGACCTTCGGTATTGGGGAGATTTGACTTTGGCCGAAGCTCTCGGAAACTCAAGGAACATTCCCGCCGTCACTGCGATCAACCAGATGGGTGTGACTCCTTTTTATCGATTTTTACAATCAGCCGGATTTGATCATTTAAAAGAATCTCCACAGTTTTATGGTCCAGGTCTTGCTCTTGGTGTTGGCGGAACGAGTCTTTTGCAGCTAACGCGTGCATATGGCTCATTCCCTTTGGATGGGGTGTTACCAAAAATTCGTTTGGGGAAAATGGATAAAAAACCATTGTATTTCGGTGACTCAATGCGCCTCTTTTCGAGTGAAACTGCCGAAGAAATAAAATTTGTTTTGAAAGATCCTAAATTAAGGCAAAGGGCTTTTGGTCGGAGGAGTTATTTGGATTTTCCATTTCCTGTTTCCATTAAAACAGGGACTTCTAAAGACTATAGAAATTCTTGGACAGTGGCATTTAACGAGAATTATGTGGTCGGCGCTTGGGTAGGAAATTTTTCTGGAGAACGAACCATGGATGTTTCCGGTTCCTTTGGAGCTGGACGGATTGTACAGAATATATTTCGAAGTTTGATGAAAGACAAACCAAAACTAGATTATCACTCTCAGTTCACCGAACCCCGAAATTTTTGTAGGCTTACTGGGAAGTTAGCCCTTCCCAAATGTCCATCCATCGTTTTAAGAGTGCGAAAAAAAATCTTACTCCCCACACCATGTGACCAACATAGCGAAGAGTCCAATGTTTCCATATTAGGGGTTGGTTTTGTGTATCCTTCTATGGGCCAAGTCTATTTATACCATCCATCTTATGAAAAAGAAACACAAGAGATACCGGTTCGGATTCGTGAAATCAAAACTCTAAAAGATCCGAAACTCATTTGGAATGGCCAACAAGAATTCAAACCATCCACAAGTGGGGACTTACGTCTCCCCATTGTCCGTGGAAAACAGTCTTTGGTATTGTATGATGGAGAATTGAAGAAGGCCTCTGTTGATTTTGAAGTTAGATAAGATGGGTGGTTTGATGAAAAATATCCTTTGGAAAAAATCACCAATGGCTATTTTCTATAGTTTCTCTTATTTTTTGTATGGTTTCATTTCTTTTTCATTTGGAGTTTGGATTTTCTTTCACGGAGTTTTTATTACTTTATTTTCAATCCTTGTATTACTTATAGATTTCTTTCTCGATCATAACTGGAACAAAAACTTTAAGTTAAATACGATATTCCGTTTGGTTCTATGGACTCTCTTTGTGATGGCATTCAGTTACCAAGAAGTCTACCAAACAGCATTGACTTTGGATCTTTTGATTTATTTTTTCCAACACATCTCTTTGTTATATTCTGATCTTTTTAATTTTTTATTGGAATGGAAACTGATCCAGTGGATGGCACTGGGAATCGGATTTTATTTGATTGTTTGGAATCCGGAGAAAGAACAAAAAAGACATTGGTTCCTACTGTCTTTTGGTTTGTTGTTACTTGTTTTCTTACGCTCTGGTTCTTGGATGAATCCCGACTTAAGTTGGAATCAAAACCAAAAGGCACCTAACAATGTACAGAGAGTGAAATCAAACCTGGAATCTATTTCTGGTAAACCAAACCTTGTTTTGGTTTTGTTGGAAGGGGTTCCGAGAAAACATTTGGTAAAAATCAAATCTCGTTACATTAATTTTTCGAACTTAGAAGGATCTCATTTTTGGATCCCTATGCCACATACTTCCAAAAGTCTATTCACTTGGATGACAGGGATTTCACAACTGAATCACACTCGTTTGCAGTTGGACGGCTCTGTAATGGAATCCAATCTTCCCAAACAATTAGAGAGAACACATAATTATCACACTTCTATGATCTACACCCAATCCATCTTCTTTGAAGGGATGGATCAGTTTTTCCCCAAAATCTTTCAAACTGTTTGGGAAAAGGGTGATTTGGAAAAACGTTATGGAGGATTGTATCCCTCCTTTAGCTGGGGAATGGATGACCGAGTGGTTTTACCTGCATTGAAACAAACCTCTGATTTTAGCAAACAACCTTTGTTTGTTTTGATCGGTCTTAGCCAAACCCATAGTCCTTATTTTGTATCCAATGAAAAATCCAGAGTTTCCTTTCGATCACCTTTGGATCGTTATATGGTTTCGCTTGAGGAAGAAGTGGAGGTGTTGGATTCTATTATTTCTTATTGGAAAGAAAACTCTTCACGGGAAACGGTTCTTATCCTTTCTGCCGACCATGGAGAATCCTTTGGAGAAGAGGGAGCTCATGCCCATAACTACTCTTTATACAATCAGGAAACCGATGTTCCCTTTTTATTGTATTTTATCAAATCGGGTCAACTCTACATTCCAAAACTAGGAACTTCGGTAGATTTCAAAGATACGATCTTAAGTTTACTCGAGACTCACTCGAACCAAAAAGAAGAAATATTAAAATCAAATTTCTTTAGTCCCGATTACAGTCCGAATTTAGTTTTAAAAACATGGAATTCTGAAATTCAAAAATCTTGGATTACCGAAGGTAAAAAGTATATATATCATAGTGATCGGGATCTATTAATCGAAACAGATTTTATGGAAGAAAAAAGAGTTCCGATTACAAATTCCCTTTTGAAAAAAAAAGTATTGGATGAAATATATTCTAATATTCGTTAAACGGTTTTGTGACCATTTAAAAGTGTTAGGATCGAAGTTCGAAGAAAACTTTTATAATCTAAAACAAAGATGTCCAATCCATCTTCTTTGACTGCTTCTCTTACTTGGTTCGAAGGAAATCCATGTGACCAAGAACCAACCGCTAAGGCATGGCATTGCATAAGAAACAAAAATCCTGATTTTTCATTTAGAAATGGGAAGGCTTGACAAAGAAGTGGTAGGATTCGAAAGATTTGTCCTTTTAAACTCAGTTTGAATTCACGAATGGTTTCCACACTGGCATTTTTTTCTAAGATGGTAGGGACAATAGGAAGTAGTTTTAAAAATCGAACATGTCCGTCCATGGAGTCAACAAACCATTTGGAAAACACATCGGCATCGACTGGTTTTGTTTCTGTTAGAAATTTTTCCATATCCAAAAACCACGCTTCATAATCGGCATTGTGAACACGAAGACAAAGGTCTTCTTTTGTTGGAAAGTATAAATACAAAGTTCCTTTCGCAATTTTGGCTCGTTTGGCAACTTCATCCATAGAGAGTTCCGCCCAATCTTTTTTTTGCAAAAGGAAGGCTGCGGATTGGAGAATTGTAGTTCGTTTGGAAAGTTTGTCTTTTTCCAATACGGCTCTTTTTTTTGGCGATCGTTCTGCAACCAACACGCGACTCATACCTCCAATCTAGGAAACTCTGAAAAAATATGCTAGAAAAAAACGATTATTGACTAGAGGTCAATTTAAAGTAACCAGCGGTCATTTACATGTGACTTATAGTCATAAAATTCCTATTTTTTGTAAGGATTTGGTTAAATCTTTCTATACAAAATTAAATTTACGAATCAATATTCGATCAAAAGATAAACTTATTTTTTGATTTCTAACCAATCGGAAAATTAGGATGTGTTTATGAAAGTTCGTCGAATCAGTTGGATTTTTTTCTTCACTTTGTTTTTCGTTGGTCTGGAGTTTCCACTTCTTTATGGAAAAACAAGTAATTGTCCACAGTTAACGGAAGAACAGAAGATTGAAAAACTTTTGTCTGGAGTTGGAAAACTCCAAGGAAGTTTGATTCGTAATGGAGAAACTCATTCCGCAGAAGCGGCAGAGAAACACCTTCGTTATAAATTGGAAGAAGCAAAAAAATCCTTCTTTGCTCCCGATCCCAAAGAATGGACTGCCAAACTATTCATTGAAAAAATTGCTTCGAAATCCTTTTTAACCGGAACACCGTACCAGATCAAATTCTTTGATGGAAAAGAAATCAAGTCAAGAGACTGGTTACTCGCAGAATTAAATAAAATAGAATCTTGTTTATAATTGAAAGAAGCGAATGTTCTACTGAGCATCAGTGGGAAACAATTGGGAAAAAAAATTGATAAACAATGGTTGTAAAAAAATAAAACTCATATAGCATAACCCACCATACCCATACGGTAGGAGCCCCTTATGTTTCGATTTTCGTTTTTTTATCTTTTGATCCTACTCTTTAGTTTTTCCTTATCGGCACAGAAAATAGAATCAGAGTTTTCGTTTAAAACGGACTTCGCTGTTCGACCTACATTTGTGGAAGGGGATAACCCATTCTTTGTGAATGGTGGTAAGTGGGTTTATTTGGGAAGGACTGCCGACTTTGATGAACCTGGATTGTATTTTTATGATACCGAATCCAAAGAGAAAATCTATCGTCCTGTTCCACTGGAAACATATTACCTTTCCCATCCAACCGAATTTTTCGGAAAGATAGAAACAACAGGCAAACGCCTACCACTGACCATTTATGAATTTTTATTTTATGATGAAGTGAATCACCGTGCAGGCTTTGTGATTGAAAACAAACACAATTCAGTCAATGGTAAACGGTATTTTTTTATGGGGTGGAATCTTTCGACCAATGCCATAGATGTAGTGGAACCAATTTATGAAATTGGTGAAGTCGATAAAAAATCATTTGCCATCAGTTCTGTTGTTGGGTATTCAAGGGAAGATAATACGGGTTATTTTACCTTTGCCGTAGATGCAGATTTAAAAGACAATGAATCCGTTGATGTAACTGTTTTTATTTATCAAATTCAAAATCAAAGTTTAAAAAAGTTAAAAGAATACAAATCAAAATTTTATCCTTATACACCGGAATTCCATCCAGAATCAAAACAAATCCTAATCGCCTGTTATGCGGAAGACTTTCAAAAAAGAAATCCAATGGGATATTTGTATAAAGTAGACTCAAATTCATTCCAGGAATTTTCCATTCCTTCCACTCCTTATGGTATTAGTTTTTCTAAAGATGGAAAGTATTTATATATGGCAGCTGCTGACACAGGTGAAGTTCGTATGTACAATACAGATAATCTTTCCGATATGAAAAAATCTAAATGGGGAACACATGGTCATAAATTGGGGTTTTGGAAAGAAGGGGAACTGGTTTGGGTTCGTAACTCTGGGCTTCATATTTATGATCCCATCACTCTAAAGCAGAAGAAAGTCATTCCGACAAAAAAATTCTATAAGAATCAAATTAATGTGAGTGGGTCGACCTTTTTGCCATTTCGTAAACTACTCCTTCGCAATATATTGGAAGATACGACTGGCGGTGCCGCCAACCGTATCTTAATCGCCGATTAAAATTAATTCCCTTTAAGGGAATGCAACCTAAACGAAGTGTTTGGATTTATTTCCAAGCACCTGCATTTTCTTTTGCATACTGACTAAAGGAGATAGGATCTTTTCCTGTTAAAGTTTTAATTGTATCAACGATTGCTGATGCAAAGCCGTCTTTTAAGGCACCTGCAATCATCACAAGAAAAGCCGCATAATCTTTGGGAAGACCAGCAGATACAAGTGAAGATTCAAATACTTTTGGATCCACATCTACATATCCAATTGTTTTTCCACTTACTTTCGTTAAATGGTCTGCAACTTCATTGTGATCGATGGATTCAGGTCCTGTCAAAGTGAAGGCTTGGTTTTCGTTTTTGGATGTTGTGAGAAGCACGGCAGCAACAGAAGCAATGTCTTTTGCATCAATGAAACTTGTTTTTGCAGTTCCACCTGGGAAATAAATCTTTCCGTCCTGTTTGATACCTGAGATCCAAAATGTATGGAAGTTTTGCATAAACCAGTTCGGACGAATGATATTCCAAGGAATTCCCGCGCCTTCGAGTAGTAGTTCCGTTTTGCGGAATGGTGCTTCCGGTGGTGCGTGTTCCACACCCATTGCCGTCATCAGCACAAGTTTCTTCAAACTAACTTGTTTTGCTTTTTCGATCCAAGGGGAAAGAATTTCATATTGATTGGTTTGGCCGGGAGGGCTTAAAAAATAAGCGGCATCCACTTTTTCCAAAACTTCCAAACCTTTGTTCAGTTCGCTAGAATCAGCAAACACCCAATGTAATTTCTCGGAACTCTTTTGAGATTCCGGTTTTCTTGATCCTGCGAAGACTTCATGTCCTGCGTTTAATAATTCGGTTACGAGATGACCGCCAACGAGTCCAGAACCGCCATATACAAATACTTTCATAGTTAATCCTTGAATTCGGAAATGAATCCGTTATTGTTTCTCTATAATACTCCGAAAAATATAGACTGTCTATGTCATAAAATATTAAAAATATATCCAAACGTATAAATTGATAGACATTTGGTGAATATTTGAGAAAAAAAGACTATGGATCTACTTTCTGATATTCTCGCCTCGGCTGGTTGGAAAAACGACCTACTTTCCAAGGGTCAAATTTTTGATAGTTTTGGGTTTCATTTCCCCTGTGAAAAAAGTGGAGGTTTTCATGTCGTAACACAAGGCAGTTGTTATGCGAGGATCGGCGGAACCATTATCCCTTTGCACAAAGGGGATCTTATCTTTATCACGAGAGGAACCAATCACGAATTATTGTCCGACCCCAAAGCTAAAGTAGTAACCATAGAACGATTCCTCGGTGATAAAGAAATTCGGGTCAAAAAAGAAAACCCTGTCACCACCTTTGTTTCCGTTCGTTACGAAGTCCCGCCAGGCCCCATCCACCCTTTATTTTTGGAACTACCAGAATACATTCATATATCTTATGAAACCATCCAAGCCCACCATGCCCTTGGAGATATCATTCAAATCCTTTCTCGTGAATTGGAACTCAATCTTGGAACCGATTTAATTGTACAAAGATTAACAGACATTTTGTTGTATTATATGTTACGAATGTGGCTAGGCCAAAATGTAGATTCCCAAGCGGGTTGGATCAAAGCCTTTCATGACACACAAGTTTTGTATGCCCTCGAAAAATTACACAATGGATACAGTAAAGATTGGACCATTGAATCTTTAGCAAAGGAGACTGGAGTCTCGAGGGCCAATCTCGCCAACCGTTTTCGTGACGTTCTCGGAATTCCTCCGATGGAATACTTGGCAAAACTCAGAATGGAAAAAGCCAAACAATTATTTCAAAAGGGAAATATGGGGCTTGAGGAAATTGCACAAAATGTAGGTTATGCGTCTGCTTTTTCTTTTTCGAAAGCGTACAAACGTATTTTTGGAAATTCACCGAGTCGTGAGTGGAAACGAGTTGTGTAAAAGCGTCCGAATGTTTTCTAACTGATTTTTTTTTGGTAAGAATTCGGGGTGATTGCGAAATACTTCTGCTGCTTTTCTAATTTTAGAAGTATCGGTCATCATGGGTTTGATTTCTTTCCATCTCCCATCTAATTTCATTTGTTCTGAAAGTTTGAGATAGGATTTAATCCTTCCGGCCCTCGTTGCATAACCTAATCGATTGGGGCAATGGCAAGGGTTTTCTGCTTTTGTGAGACCACATTCTTTTCCAAGAAATGTTTCCATTTGTTTTCTGGACCTAGATAATTTCTGGCGAAACGCTTCTGGACGAATTCCCATCACGGATGCTCCTTCTTCACTCGAAGTTTGAAACACTTCTCCTAAAAGATAGGCCATTCTATACGGTCTCGACAGACCTTGTAACATAGAGTAGGTGCAAGCTACCTGCACATGTAAAACAAGTTCGGAAACTTGGGGAGAGGGCTCTTCTTCCATGGTAACGGTTGGAAATTCGGGAGGGACATTGTATGTGTTTTGCGTTCGGTGAAGTTCTTCCCGAATGGCCCGAAGATGCACTTTCCTTCGTTCCATTTTCGATTTTTGTACATTGATCAAGTGGTTACTGGCGATCCGATAGATCCAAGTCGAAAGTTTACTTTCTTTTCGAAACCCGCCTAGGTTTGTAATCACTTTCACCAAAATTTCTTGGGTGGCGTCTTCCGCATCTTCCGGGTTCCATAAAAATTTCAATGCCAGAGAAAATACTTTTGGTTGGAAGATTTGAATGAGCTCCTCCAAAGCATTAGTTTTTCCAGCGAGTGAACTTTCTAATAGAGAAAGATGCGGATCTTCTATCATCGATTTTTATTGGCTATATAATGAACAATGAGTGCAAGTAATGCCGGTAGACCTTGTGAAAAGAGAATGGAAAACTTAGCCGTTGCCGAACCATAAATTCCTGCGACCACTACACAGATGAGAAAAAACAAAATGGTTTGGAATTTTTGATTTTGGTCTTTGATAAAGAGTAGAGCCCAAAAAAGTCCTGCAGCTAAAAATCCATTGTAAAGACCTTGGTTTTTTGCCAACTTAGCCGTGATCTCTGCTGTTTCTGGTGTTAGTTGGAAGACTTTCATTCCAAACTCGGTTTTCCATAGAAACATTTCCAATACTAAAATGAA
The DNA here is from genome assembly GCF_016919165.1 of Leptospira chreensis. Lineage (GTDB taxonomy): Bacteria > Spirochaetota > Leptospiria > Leptospirales > Leptospiraceae > Leptospira_A > Leptospira_A chreensis. Next base: position 38,694 of record NZ_JAFFPS010000071.1, on the reverse strand, counting down.
CACGTGTTCTACGGCCACAAAGCCAGTCAAGATGAGGGAAGTGAGTTTCATACAATTCTCCTAAAGAATGATTTTCCTATTGGGACAATTGATTTTACCGTTTGTGACAGAATTACGAGAAAAAAATAAAAAAAATCCACTGGTTTTGAATGATTAAGGTTCCTCGGGCGCAGGCCGAGTCGAAAGTTCGAGAACTCCTTTTTCTGTTGAGATATCAAATACATTCTTCAATCGCACTAGTCTACCACCGCAGGCCTGTGCAAAAGAAATGGTATCGGCCATAGGTTCATCTGCTGCGGGTGGGTAATTGACAAAACTGGTTTCATAATCGATTGATTGGTACTGCCCATTAAAACCGGCGATGTTTACAGTGGTTTTTTGCAACGGATTAGTTCCATTTCTTACCGGAGTTATGGTTAACCCCGTATAAAGACTTCCATTTTCAGGAGAATATAAATGCGCTTTCACTGAATTTGTTTCTGGGATGTAAGTAATGACAGGAGAAATTTCTAATGTGTCGGTAGTTGTAGAACCTAGAAACTGATTCCAAAGCAGATTCCCATTCCAATCAAATTTTGAAAAAATATTATTCCTGAAGTTTGTAGAACCTGAATAGTTTTGGAATGGGTGGATGGATGTTCCAAAATCTCCTGCACTAACACCGGTTGTATAAATTCCATCCGAACCTGGCGTTATTCCATAAATAGTCCCAATTGTATAACTTGGGCTAATGGATCCAAGATAAGTAATATTAGAAATAGAAAAACCAGATAGAGAAAGCTTTGTGACCATTGGCCTTCTATAATTGTATGATGGAAGCGGATGACCCGTAGAACCTGTAAAATTGTCATCTGCACCGCCAAATAAGAGAATTGATTGATCTTGGCCAATAACTGCATTCAATATCGATATACTTCCATTAGATGGTAAGTATCTTTGTTTTATTGGAACTCCTTGGTGTGATATAACAGCCCATCCAATTTCTTCATGACTTGTGTTGTTTCCATTGGAAGAAACTTCCATTGCAGGAAATTCACTAAAACCATTTGTATCGGGAGCCGGGGATCCCGCACCGCGTCCATTAAAAAATAAATGAAGGTTGTCCAAAGCATCTGTGACAAGGGAAAATCTGGATTCTACAATGGAGTTATCTGATTTGTCTAGGTAGGTATTCCAAACACGATTCCCATTGGAATTAAATCTTGCGAGCAACAAAGCATTAACGTTAGATTTTGGAGATATGGGTGATCCTTGCGAATTTTTGACATAGGCTGCTACGACAATGTCTCCATTAGATAATTCAGTGATTGGTGCTACTTCTTTTTTGTCAGAAGCAGCGTATAGTTCTCCGATATAATCTAACCATTCAATTTGTAATGTTTTTCCATTCACTAGGAATAGGATGACATTCATATCCGAACCAGGTGTACCTGAAAAAGAAAAATTCTTTCCTGCAGTTTTACCGTTCCAATTAACTTCCTCAAAGACACCAGCGGTGACGGCAAAGTTTCCATTTTTGAGTTTAACTAATTTATAAGGATATGTTTTGTAGGTTCCAGTTCCCAAACGAACTGACGTTTTTAAATCTGGGTTACACAAACTACGAAGGTATTCTTCCCATAACCAAGTTTCCATATAACTCTGGGACGTCGGATCTTTTGGGTTGTTCAGTTTGATTTTACAGTTGTTATATTGTGTTAGGGTAGTCAAAAGAATTAGAAGTACAAAGAACTTCTTATCGATATTTATATGTTGTTTCATTGCCAAACTAAATTTACTTTCTGATGAGAAAGGTTTTTTCTATTTAGGTCATATTGGAAGAAGTGGTGAATTCCTCAAGTCCTTTGTTGAAATCCCTAAAGCGATACACTCGTAATTTAAAGATATTTTAAGTAAGTATTGATTTTGATCGATTTTCTTATTTATTAAAAATTGAATATTCTGTATTTCGAATGCGCTTATTCTCTAAAAAAGTGTCTCAATTGTTTTGATGTCTTGGGTATAAATCCCTGTGGTTCGTAGCGGATATATTTATGGTTTAAGGTTCCTCAGCCGCAGGCCGAGTCGAAACTTCCATCCATCTCGCTGTAGTAATCGTCGAGAAGGAATTAAACAAGTTGAAGATAGTCACCATTCTTCCTGAACAAACTTCTGCTTGGTTCGAAATAAATCTTCCGTTATTTCCGCTGACATCAGAACTTCCTTCATAGAGTTGGATTTGATTGAATGCACCGGTAGAAGGATTCATTTTTAATCTGGCTTGTCCTAACGCGTATTGAACAGATCCAGAAATAAGTGCTGGTGAAATTCCTGTGAATGGAGTTCCATTATCAACTGTAAGTAGGTTTCCTACTACCTCTCCTCGAGCATTGTTATAGATAAGATTACCAGGAAGAACATCCGGCACATTATAACCTGTCGTTCCTAAGTATTGACTCCAGAGTAAACTAGTTGAACTTTGATCTGGCTTTAGAATTTGATAGTTTCTTCTTCCAGAGCTTCCTTGGTATAAATGGATCGTGTTAGGTGTTGAATAGGGTTGATCTATTAGACTTGCAATAAAAATTTCCTCGTTGTTCAAAATTGCTTTTTGTGTTTTGTAAGTTGTAGAAGCAGTTGTTGGACCGTAGTAACTTACTGCATCCCAATTAAAAGATGAATTTAGAATCCCATAAAAACCCCGTGCTTCAGTCGGTCTTGGGTGGCCGGAGAATGATGCAAATTCATTGAAAGTATCGCCTACGATTAATATCCTATCTAAATAGGATTTGAAAAAAAATGCCTCCGTCGATAAACCAGTGTTAGGTAAAAACTTCTGGCTGATTCCATGTCCACTTCCATCAACTAAAGCAATGGCAATTTCTTTCTGACTTGCTAAAGAAGAATTGGATGAAGTTGCTGGTGCTGGCAAACCAGGATAACTTAAGCCCGTGGAATCAATAGTAGGTGTAGACGCTTCGGAGATCCCTTGATACAAAATCGCCATTTGATCAGAAGGGGTGACAGTCATGGAATAACCCTTATTGGAAAATCTTGTATTGTCTTTGTTTGCATATCCTTGCCAAACAATTTCACCAGAATACTGATTGTATCTAGAAAGAAAAAATGCCAGTGTACCGGTTTTTGCATTCAATGTATTGGTTCTGCCAGTTCCATTAACAAGTGCAAAAAATCCTAGATCCCCATTGGAATACTCATCAACTGAAATGACGTCAGGATGAGCCCAAGTTTCAACTCCGTAACTCATTTCTCCAATATAGTCTAACCAAAGAATGCGAGAAAAATATCTATCAATGACAAAGACCACTCCATTTAAAGCAGAGTTTTGGTGGTTGTTATGGATTCCGTAGGTGTTTCCATTCCAAACCAAGGGTTCTTGAGTCACAGCTGTGACTACAGTGTTTCCACTCCTTAATGCTCTGATGGAAAGAGGGACGATTAATGTATTTCCTGTCCCCAAGGAAAAACTTCCTCGGGCATCGGGGATACATCTAGAATTCAGATACGCATTCCAAATCGCCGTCTCCAAAAAACTTCTCGATCTCGGATCACTCGGATTGTTTAAATCCAATTTGCAATGACCAAAAGAGAAACTGAGATAGAAAAGGCTGAGAAATAGAAAGGCAAACTTCCGAATTCTTGAATGCGAGACCATAGTTCTTTCCAAATCCATCAACCCCAAACGGAAGATGGAAATTAATTATTGAATTTAGATTCTAAAAGAGAACAGAAAGGAGGAAGATTCTCAAGTCATTTGTGGGATTATATAAGAAAAATTTTGGGGAATTGCGAGGGGTACGAGGTTGAGGTTGGGTATAGGTTATTGAGATTTTGAACTTTTCTGCAAGTGCTTTGATTTGTCTTACGTTCAGTTCTCTTTTTACACTTAAGGCAAACTCACATTCTCGATTGAGATTTGTGTCGGATTGGGAGAAGGCGACGCTGTAAATTTTGTATAATTCAAACGAGCCAATTTTCCTGAACAAACCTCTCGCATCACTTCTGTTCGCTCCTGTGTTGGGGATGTTAAGTTGGAAGAATAATGAAAGCGATTGAAAGTTCCTACTTGTGGGTTGATAAAAACATCAGCCAATGTATAAGGGCCAACTCCCCCGCCAGTGGTTGCATCGGGTAACGAAGTGAAACGACCGCTAGTGGCAGTGGCTTGGGTTCTTACCAAAAGTTGGCCTGAGGAAAGGATGATTGGTTCTGCTTCTGTCATGGCTAACACATCCTCAGAGGAATTTCCTAAAAAAGAATTCCATTGAACCGCACCATTCGTATTCAATTTGGAAAATAGAAAATGTTTTCTGACTCCATCAGCTGCTACCGTTGGTTCCGCAGGACTGCCATAGGTAAAACGAGCTGAGCCGATTGTATAAATCATATCATCTTTCACAAGGAAACGATTAGGATCGCCATAGTCACCTTCTGCCGCAATTCCCAAATAAGAATACCAAAGTATAGTTCCATCTGCTTCATTCAATTTCATGACAAAAGGAACCACAGAATCAGCGTTAGGGTGTGAAGTTCCACTGACACTTTGGTTTGTGGCCCCGGTGATAAATAATCCAGACGAGTTGGTTTCAGCTCCAAAGATAAAATCATTTCCTGAGCTGGAAAAGTATCTTTGGTAGGCCATTGAGCCATTTTCATTTACGGCAACATGGATGAAGTCTGAGTCAGTTCCTCCACCAAGAGTTGAGTTATTAATGCCTGGCCCATCGACAAATGCTATATGGCTTCCAATATTTTCAATAAACACATGTAAGCTGTTGGATACATCCATTGCAGAGACAACATAGATTCCAATACTGTCTGAATCAAAGTAGGTATACCAAACGCGTGTTCCATTTTCACGAATCCTACCTACAAAGAGAGAAGGGATGTTGATTCCTGACTTGGCATTGAGGGGAGTTGGTTGCGATGCACCTGTAACTATAAAAGCAACAGAAATGTCGCCATTTGAATATTTTCTTAATTTTGGTTTATAGGTTACTTCGCCACTGGCTTCACCCAGATAATCCACCCAAAGAATCTCTCCGTTATCTTTTGAAACACGCATTAAGAACGTATTCAAAGTAATTCCGGAACTGCCAACGAAACTGTTAGTGACTCCTGCTGGAGAACCCGAAATCAAATATTCTTGTGTGACCCCAGATATTAAATAGTCTCCATTCGAGAGGGTGATTAAATCGGATCCCGTTGTTTTAAAGGTTCCGGTTCCATACGTTTTTTTCCAAGTTCGAAAGTTTAAACAAGGATCAGATAATAAATAAGCTCTGATTAGATTGGTAAGGAAAAAATCTTGTGAGGTAGGGTCGCTTGGGTTATTGAGTTTTAATTTGCAGGAAGATGTGAGAAGAACCAAAACAAAAACAGGAAAAGAGAAAAATTTCATATACTAGTGATAACAATCGAATCCAAACCCCTTCTTAATGAATAGAATAAATTGACTAAATATTCAATTCAATGGCTTTCGAGTAGACTGATTGGTATTCTATTTTTCTTTTTTCCCAACTCCAATCCAAATTCATAATGTTTTTCACTACGATATCTCTTTCTTGTGAAAAGAACAAATCTTTGGCTCGTTCCAATGCATATCCCAGCGAACTCACATCATTCGGTTCAAAGACAATACCTGTTTTGTATTCTAAAATACTGGATTCTTCGACTGTATCACGTAATCCCCCCACACGCGATACAATGGGAATCGTTCCATAGGCATGGCTGTACATTTGGTTGAGCCCACAGGGTTCAAAGAGGGATGGCATCAGAAAAAAATCACTGGCGGCTTCGATTTTGTGGGCTAGACTTTCATTGTAACCTTTGTAAAAATAAAATACATCGGGAATGGATTCTGAAAGTTGAGAGAAAGCATTTTCTGTTTCTGGGTCACCGGAACCAAGAACCACATAACGGTGTGGTAGGTGTAGTCTTTCTAAAACTGCTTTTAAGAATGTAGGATATCCTTTTTGGTAGGTAAGTCTGCCAATGAGTCCTACCAAAGGGGCATCCAAAGGCATCAGTGGCCTTCCGATTTCCTGAAACAGTTTTGTTTTGTTTTTTAACTTGCCCGCTTTCCAGTTTGCATCCGAAAAAGTTTGATCGATTCGTTTGTCTTCTTTTGGATTCCATTCATCCGTATCAATTCCATTCAAAATTCCCGAGTAGTCTTTTGCCCTTTGGTTCAAACAATAACTCAGACCAAATCCATTGGGCTCTGCGAGTGTTTCTTCTCTGTAACCGGGACTGACGGTGGTAATTTGGTTCGCGGAAAGAATTCCGGCCTTCATATAATTGCATTTCCCATCGTGGTCAAAGGGACTTGTCACCAGCCGAAAGGGTTCTTCTTTTAAGAATCCAGTCATCCAAAACGGATGATCTCCTTGGTACGCCAAATTGTGGATGGTGAAAACTGTGGGGATGGGGAAGGCGGAATCTTTTTGTAAGGCAAGGGAAAGGGCTGTATGCCAATCATGCGCATGAAAAACATCCACTTTCAGAATTTGACTTAAAGCATAACAAGCGTAAGAGAACATCGCAAACCGAAAGTGTTCTTCTTTGTGTCCATAGATGGAATCTAAAGTTTGGAAGAGGTCTGATTGGAAAAAGTACAAAGTGACCCCGGATTCTTTGGCTTCCAAAAACCGGGAAGTTTTGAGAACCGAGACCACAAGGGAATCTATTTCGGCATCTTGGGGGAGTAGGGCAGGATACACTTTGCCCGTATATTGGGGAGGTTTTCCCAACTTGCCAATCAGAGGCAATGCGACATAAACTTCTTCCGTCTTTGCCTGCTCTTTCGTAAGAGAAGCAAGCATGTCGGCAAGGCCACCCATCTTGATGTAGGGAAAATATTCTGCGGATGCATGTAGAATCTTCATTTTCTGTTATTGACACCGACTCGCAAAATAAGAAGCTAGAAAAACACAAAGTGAAATCGAGGAGAGATCCATGTCAGTATCTACTAATCTGCGCGGCCTTGCTGAATTAGGCCTTAAACCATCCGAAGTCTTCCATAACTTATCTTACGAAGAAATTTACCAGCACGAATTGAACAACAAAGAAGGCGTAACTTCCGATAACGGAACGATGATGGTAGATACCGGAATTTTTACGGGTCGCTCCCCTAAAGACAAATATTTTGTCGATGAACCTTCTTCCCAAAACAACATTTGGTGGGGTCCGGTCAACACAAAGGTTTCCGAAGCCATCTTCACTGAACTCTATGCAGAAGTAACGAAATTTCTCGATAACAAAAAACTTTATGTTTTTGATGGTCATGCTGGAACTAACGATGACACACGAATCTCTCTCCGTGTGGTTACTGAAAGAGCTTGGCAACACCATTTTTGCACCAACATGTTCCTTCGCCCGACTAAGGAAGAACTTGAAAAACTTCATCCAGAATTTACTATCATCAACGCTTCTGGTTACAAAAACGCAAAATACAAAGAACACGGTCTTAACTCCGATGTATTCGTGATCTTCCACTTAGCAAAAAAGATATGTATCATCGGTGGAACCGAATACGGTGGAGAGATGAAAAAAGGAATCTTCTCCGTAATGAACTACTACTTACCACTGAAAAACGTGCTCACTATGCACTGTTCAGCGAACGTTGGTAAAGACGGAGATAGCGCACTTTTCTTTGGTCTTTCGGGAACAGGAAAAACCACTCTTTCTACAGATCCAAACCGCAAACTCATCGGTGATGATGAACATGGTTGGGACAACAATGGTATCTTCAACATTGAAGGTGGATGTTATGCAAAAACCATCAACCTAGATCCAAAAACAGAACCAGAAATCTATGCAGCCATCCGTCGTGATGCCCTTCTCGAAAACGTTGTGTATGATGCAACTTCTAAGAAAGTGGATTACTCTTCTGCCGCAAAAACAGAAAACACTCGTGTATCTTATCCCATTTTTCACATCGATAACATCCAACCAGGATCTAAAGCAGGTCACCCAAACACTGTGATTTTCCTTACTTACGATGCTTACGGTGTTCTTCCTGCGGTTTCTAAACTTTCTATCGAACAAGCTATGTATCACTTCCTTTCTGGTTACACAGCAAAGGTTGCGGGAACAGAGCGTGGTGTGAAAGAACCACAAGCAACTTTCTCTGCATGTTTTGGTCAGGCGTTTATGACTCTTCACCCAACATACTATGCAAAGTTACTTGGTGAAAAAATGAATGAGCACAAAGTAAACGCATACCTTATCAACACAGGTCTTGTTGGTGGAAAGTATGGTGTAGGAAAACGTATGAACCTTCCTGCCACTCGCCAAATCATCAATGAAATCCTAAACGGTAACATTGAAAAATCCGAGTTTGAAAAACACCCAGTTTTCCAAGTATCCTTCCCTAAAACCGTAGAAGGTGTGGATTCTCATATCCTCAACCCACGTAACGCTTGGGAAAACAAAGAAGACTACGACAAAACCGCAGCTGACCTTGCAAAACAATTTGTTGAGAACTACAAAAAATACCTCACTGGTTCCAAAGAATTTGACTTCAGCCAATACGGACCTGTCGCTTAAAGAAAAGAGTCAGTTCCCACCAAACCAATTTCGCCGGCTTACGTAAGTAAGTTGGTGAACGGCCAAGTCGGAAACAAGGAAGCCACTCTAACGGAAACGGGGAGTGGCTTTTTTTGTGCGCCTCGAAATGGTTAGGTGATTGTAGTCTTATCGAAACCCGACCGGGCTCACTCCGGGGTGCGCTTTCGCTCCCGTCCCCCGCCATCGAGCGATGGCAGGTGACCAAGCCCTTCGGATCCCTGGCGCAGGAGATGGTTTTATCAAAGATTCATTTGAATTTTAAAAACGAATTCCAAGTCCTACCTTAGCAGAATAATCTTGCAATGACCAAATGTGTTCGTCCTTCATTCTTGATAGATTGGTTATAGTGGGACTTTGGATTTTTTTTCTAGCATCGTAATTGGTGCCAACTACTTCCAATACTAAATACAAACGCTCCGAGAGAAAGATCCTTGTACCAACTGTTACATTCGATTGTAGAATATTTGCTTTCGAAAATCTTTCCTTACCTAGACCAAAACCCACTCGAATGTATGGATCGAAAATGGAATCTTGCAGAAAATGGTATGCCAACTGTACATTTGCATAACGCATATGTAAGAAATCATTATCAGAATAGGTTTGGTATGGTGATAGTATTTCATAATGGATGACCTGCGTTAATGGATACCCATTAAAATTCGGATTCAATCGACTTAAATTTCCTAATTCAAATATTGTATCAAATTTTTTGTTAGCGATATCGTTGGCTTGAAAATCAACCCCATACAATCCAAACCCAAGTCCAAATCCTGAATTAAAAATATATTCAAAAAACAAAGACTTCGACTGGCTATTGATTTTCCCCTTGGGTGAGTTTTCAAACGCATACAAACTTGCCAATTTTTCCAAATCAGTTCCATAGGCTGTCGTATAAGACCCAAACACATCTCCTTGGTTATGGAAATTGTTTTTTTTATTCATCAGAGAACTGTTGATATCGGAAGGTTTTGTAGGAGAACCAAAACTTTCCCCGTAATTGCCTTCCAGATAAAAACGATTTCGAATCGAGTTGGATTGGGAGAATAGATTTGTAACAAAAAGTAAACTTAGAATAAAAATTATTTTTAGTTTCATGATGGAATCACTATTTTTTCTGGATGTGAATTTTTCACAACAAATATCTGTTATTGTATCCTGTAGGTTGAATTAACTTAATATTCTGAAGTTTAATTAATGTGAATTTGATATTCCAAAATAAATCGAATTATATGTATCAACCAATCGATCATATTTTTTTTCGTTGGTAACATAGAGATGGTCTATTGCGCCTACATAAGTATAGTTCGTTTTGTCAAAGTTAATGGATCGAATGGTTGACTGGTTTCTGCTAAATCCAACATAGAATTTTAAGTGATCATAGAATTGATAAGAGAGCGAAATCTCTGCCTGAAACCCTAAAATTTCCGTAATGTTATTTGGATTCGTTTTGGATAGATAAAAGTATGGGCCCACAGCACCATCAGCATAATAACCATTGCTAACTCTTTGATTTACAAAATTACGATTTCCATAGGTTACGTAAGGATCAAATCCTAAATTTAATTCCAAACCATCCATCAATTGAATTTTACTGCGAAGTAGTACAGAAATTCCATAAGAATTGATTTTGTCAGAGTTGATTAAACTGGCCACTTGGTAATTTTCAACATTGTAAAAGCGATCAATTTTTAATAATCCAAGTCCAAAGTAGAAAATTTGATGATCGAAAGGCAAATAATAGAAATGGAACCTATATTCCTGCCTTTGGGCATTTCCAAATCCATAGGTAGTCGGATAAATACTATTATTAAAGTAATATGCTTTGTAATAGAGGTTACTTGTTCTTATATCCACCATATCAAAATCAAAACCAAAGTTTTTATTTGTGTTTCGATATTTAAAGAAAGGTAAGCAAACGAGTTCTTTGTTATTTTTTAATTCAGATTGGTTGTATCCAAAGGATTTGTTCGTTTCATAAGGGAAATAAGTGATGTTCTGTGCATTGAGTCCATATTCAAAAGTGGCTGGTTTGGTTACGGTTCCTTCTGCATTTAAGATAGAAGAAGAAACGAAGAAAAGAAAGATTAAGTTATTTAGTCTCATTGAATTCCTTTGGGATTTATTTTTTTGAATCATAAGTTGTAAAGTTCTGTGCGCCTCAATTTGGTTAGGTGATTCACATTGTATCCCAAAACCGACCGGGCTCCTCCGGGGTGCGCTTAACGCTCCCGTCTCACCCAAAGTGGGTGAGACCAAGCCCTATCGATCCCTGGCGCGGGGGATGTTACCAGATAAAGAGGCCGGGTGTAGCAGAACCAGAATATTGCGGTGAAACTACATAAAGTTTTCCATGCTTAGTATCTAAAATTGAGCTTGGTAATAAGCCAGATTCTATCCCACGATTAGCAGAAAGGTCACTATGAATGCAATTTGAACCATCCTTGTTGCATCTAAATAGGCTCGGTTTATTACCATTTTGAAAATTTCTCGTCGTCACTAGTAGTTTAAGATTATTGGTATCAACAATTAAGGTTGGTCGTAGACCAGAGTCCGTCCCTTGACCAGCAGAAATATCACTATGAATGCAATTTGATCCATCAAGATTACATCTAAAAAGGCTGGGTTTGCCATTGTTTGCAATATTTTTAGTAACAATCAACAATTTATTGTTTGGTAAATCTATGACTGCGTTCGGATGCCAACCAGAATTGTTTCCTTGGTTCGCAGAAACATCAATATGTAGACATGAGGTTCCATCTAATTCGCATCGAATTAAGCTTGGTTTTCCATTATTAGAAGCGAAATGAGAGACTACTAAAAGTTTTGAATTAACATAATCAATTAACAGACTGATTGAAAGTTCAGTATTTGAGCTTTGTCCAGCTGAAACATCTAAATGAGCACAATTGGTAATATTTAAATCACATCGGTATAAACTAATTTTATTCTCATTTGCTAGATTATGAGCTACCACTAGTACTTTTTTAAAAATATAATCGATTATTACTTTTGGAGTTCTCCCAGATCCGGGACCTTGTCCTGAGGAAATATCTTTATGAACACATTCGGTTCCATCGATATTGCACCTAAATAGGCTCAATTTTCTTTCATTATTATTATTTCGTCCGACTACTATTAATTTGGAATTAATAACATCAATTGCTGCTTGAGGAGTTTGTCCCGATGAGGCAGCTTGGTTTGCAGAGATATCTACATGTTGGCAATCTGAACCAGTCAAATCGCATTTTATCAGCAAAGGATTAGTATTCCTTTGACCAACAATTAATAATTTTTCGTTAGTTGAGTCAAAAAAAATATTTACTGGTGCTTCAGTTTGTATTCCTCCCAGGCCTGCCGATATATCCATGTATGTACCCGTAGCACTTGTTCCTGGTGGAGTAGCAGTCGTCAATGCAAATGATTCTAATAAAGAAATCGCACTATTTCCAATTGCATTACTCGCCACCACCCGAAAGTAATATAATGTCCCACCACTCAGTCCCGTGACCGTCGCATTCGGATCAGTTACAGGCCCAAAACTACTCGATGCCGTTGTCACTCCAGGACTTGTGCTATAGTACACTTTGTAAGAAGTGGCACCAGTGACTGGCCACCATTGCACCACGGCACTCGTTCCCCCTGCCTGTGCCTCCACAAAAGAAGGAGCATCTGGTGGGCCTACATGGAAACTTTGGTTTCCAACATTACTTGTGTTACCCGCTAAGTCACGAGCCAAATATTTCACTTGGTTACTTCCATTGGAAAGAGCGACTGGTGTTGCATACACTGTTCCATTAGTTAGCGCTCCACTTCCGTCAAACGTGGGTTATGTGCCGTTTAATGTATAAATGATTTTATCGCATCCACTCCCGCCAGTATCGGAACAGGAGAGTTGGAGTTGGGTTCCTGATGTAAATGGGCCGGAGCCAGACGGAGAGGACATGGTGACTACGGGAGCCGTTGTGTCTTTATTTGTAGTGCGCGTGGTGGAACCAAAACTATCAATTAGGTTGGCCACACAAATGCGAATGGTATTCTCACCTTCCACAAACTGGGAGTTGGCAATGGTGGTGGATGTATCCGTGGTGGTAGCGATATTGCCGGTTACATTGGCATTGGAGCCGGTATTGGTAAGTGCGGTTCCGGTGGAACAGCTAGAGCCACCCAATCGAATTTGGTAGCTACCCGCTTTGCTACTTTGCCAGCTAAGAGTGACATTGGATGATCCATTAATGGCGGCAGTATGCGAGTTCACCGTGATCGTAGCCACTTGGGTATCGACAGTATAATTTGCTGAATGTACACTCGATACATTGCCCGCTTTGTCACGAGCCACAAACTTTGTATAGGTGACAGTACCGTCTGTCATACCAATGGCGGACGTGTATAAGGTTCCACTACTTACGGTTCCTGTAGTTCCTTGGATGGCAGGGTTTGCCGGTGCAGAACCCGCTTGCACGGCATAGGCGATTTGATCACATCCACTTCCGCCAGTGTCTGAACAGGATAGAGAAACCGAAGTGGCCGTTCCATAACTCCCAGCACCGGGATCAGCAGACACAACGGAAGCGGTATCATCTCTTTGCAAAGAGGCTGAGGCAAATCCAACCAGAGCATTGGAACCCGTCACACAGATGCGATAGGTTTTGGTAGCTTCACCAGTAAAGTGTGTATGAGAACGAACAAATGTTTGGTCAACGTTTGCTGTTGCCGTTCCGGTTGCAGCTATGGTACCGGAATCACAAGCACTCCCTTCGCGGACAGTAAAAGAACCAGTTCGATTGGATCTCCATGTGGCAGTGGAGGTACCGATGGCTCCCGCTTGGGAACTGATGGCAAGCGAGGATTGGCTTACAATGCTGATGGCGGGAACTTGGGTATCGATCGTATAAACCATGCTAAGCGGTGTGGATAAGTTACCCGCCAGGTCACGACAGAATGCATTGAGAGTATGCGTTCCTTCCGTAGAAAGAGATACAGCTTTAGAAGAGGTTGTGATGACTATCCCATTCTTTGGGGAGAAAGCGGGAGTGGATCCATCTAAGGAATAAACTAAGGAACCGGGAGCTCGATTGTCTGTACAAGTCAAGGTTGTGGTTTGCGTTGTAGAAAATATGCCAGCTAATAAAGAACTAGTGAGAGTAGGCGCAGTGGTATCGTTTAAGATGGCGACAATTACAGTGTCATTCGGAGTTCCATCTCCATTGGTATCGATTAAAATAAGGTTCGGAGTTGTGCCACCGGTGAGATTGATCCCATCAGATACCCCGTCCCCATCCGAATCTACCAAAGTTCCATCCGGTTTTCCATCGCCTGACAGATCAATGGTGGTGCCGGGGGTTAGGTTCTGGGAAGAGCCCGGGGATCCACCGACTAATCCGAATAAGAAGGCAAAGAGGCTAAAGTCAGTTTGTGAGTTTCCGGGAGGTAATAATGCACAATGGCTTGTAAATAGAGTTAGAAACGTAAGAAGGAAAAGTCGTTTTTGGATTCGCATTTAAATTTTCCCCTAAAATATATAGTAATATTCAGAAATGATAATGTAAATGGTCTGATCTGTGTCATACAACTAATTTTCATTAGTTTGTGTAAAAAGTTGGAATTTACCGTTAATAACGTTATGAAACCATGGTTCAGAAAAGATAACAGTTGTGATTTGGTACTTCTTAAAAAAAATGGAAAAAATTACTCGTTAAAGCATAAAAATCAAAATTATGTTATTTAGAAGTTTTCGATCTATCAATCCATGAAATACCCGTGTAACTTCATCTCTATTCTCCTCTTAGCATTCTTTTCCTGTGTAAAACGGGAAAAAGAAAAATCGTTTTATGAACAATTTCCAGGGTATTTGAATCCGATCCTTTCTGAATCGAGTGCTTGTTCTGCGGCGACAGATGCCTATCCGGCAAATGTCTACCCCTGTTATTTAAAATCGGAAGATCCTATTTTCTATCGTTATGATACAAATGTTTTTATTGATCCAAGCACGAATTCAGTGCCCCAAGGAACTCCCATTGGGTGTCGGTGTAAACTGGATCCACAAATAAAGTCACATACATTTAATGTATTTCAAAGTTTGGCCGATTATCCGAATAACCCTCAATATCCCAATCAATCTCAGTTCGTTATCGCAGACAGTCCAAACTCTTATATTGATTCATTTGTTACAGGGAATGTTGTTGTTTGTGTTACGTTTATTCAATCCTGCGGTGGTAAAAAGGTTTATCAGAAACTTTTAATTGAATGATATTTTCTTATCTTATCGTCGATGCTGAGTAATTTAATCTTTTAGTTTCTTTCCCATTTTCTTTAAGGCCTCTTCGATTTTCGGAATAGAACTTGGACCAAACCCATGCAAACGAAGGAGATCTTTTTTAGAATAACGAGTGAGATCTTCCAATCGTGAAATTCCCAGTTCATTCACAAGAGCCCTCTGTGCGGGGGCTCCTAGGAAATCTAAAAAATATGATTCATTCTTCTGATTCATATTCTTTATTTTTTAAACGGCATCTCCCCTAAATAATCTTTTTTCCCAATTTCAATTCCATTGTGTCGGAGGATCGCATAGGCAGTGGTTATGTGAAAGTAAAAATTGGGAATCGCGTGATTGGTGAGGTATTCAAATCCTGTTAGGTATTTTCCTTCCCATCTCGGTTGGGATACCTTGATTTCGGAAACTAGTTTAAAATCTTCTGCTTTATAAGTATCTAAGTATTGGATCACGGAACCAATTCTAAGTTTTAATTCCTCCAAATTGATTTCGGAATCTTCGTGAACGGGAGCATCTTTACCGGAAATACGAGACACACAAAGTTTAGCAGTATCGCAAGCAATTTGGATTTGTTTTGTTAAGTGGAATTGGTCAGGGAAGAGGCGTGAGTTGAGTAAGTTCTCAAAGGCGAATTTTTTGGCAACGGAATGGGCTTCTGCTTTTTCTAAAATTTTAATTAAATTCCCGAGTCCTTTTTTAAAAGCTTGGACGGAGATTTCATATACGATCGATTCATTCATTCTTCTATTCAAATCGAAGACAATGCAGAATCAATCTAATAAATTGAATCAGTATGGCGTTGGTATCGAATTGATAAGATACAAAAATGATCAAACTTTGGCCGTCGAAACCAAAGTCAATGTAGAGATGTTTTTAGATCGCAATCCCGCCCGAGAGGACAAGTTCTAAGAATCCAAAATTTTGTGAAGCGCGGTTGGATCCACCACTTGTGAGAACGTCAGTGAGGTCGATGTAACCACCTTTCCCACCAAATTCTATAAAGTAAGTTCTAGAGAATTCATAACGAGTGGCAACATATCCAGAAACACCATAACCAGAAAGATGGAAGTTATTGTTTTGTCCTTTGCCTAACACGCGTACGTCGCTTCGGCATACGACTGGTCCTGCTCCAATAGTGGAAACCAAACTAATTCCACTCAGTCCATCGGACGCAGTATAAAGAGGAGTGATCCATCCAAAATCTAAAAATAGATAGTTCAAACCATCCGTATGTTCATACTTTAAAATATCAGGAGTTAAAGTAATGGTTTGGTCTCCACCATGGTAACCGGCCATCTGTTGGACATGTTCGGGAAACAGGTAGATAAACACAGCCGATTCTAGAGACAAAGCCATTTGGTTTTTAGCAATCACTCCAGGGTCAATATAACCCGAATACTTTACCGGCTGGCCTTGGGTGACCACATACTTCATATGATCTTGGCCAAATGCCAAAAAGAATCTGTCGGTGAAGAAATAACTGACCTTTAGATTGTATTGTGGGATTTCAAATTTGGAAGGGTTTAGATATACTTCTGCTTTAAAAGATTCGGGTTTGTCTTTGGCATCAACACCTTTGAGAGTGTACTCGTATCCTGGACCACGAAAATTGATATCGCTTTGAGTATAGTAACTTCTGTTATATCCCCATTGGATATTCCAATTTCCTTTTTTATCGTGAATGGTGAGGGGAGTGCTGTTTTCATCGGCCCAAATTGAGGTGCTGAGAAAGGAACAAATCAACAGAAAGTAAATTTTATGTTTCAAAGAAACAATCCCTTGTTTGTTTCTAGATTGATACGATCGGAACATAAACCATATTCTAAATTGCTATAAAAATCGAATAGGCGAATGTATGTTTGGTTCCGAAAAAGAAGAACTTTTTTAAGTAGGGATAAATACTATATTTGTTTTCTTCTCTTTCGGTTTAGAAATACTCTGCTAGTTTGAATCTTTTTTAATAACTGCCGCCGCTTCCCCCGCCCCCAGAGGAACCACCACCAAAACTTCCACCACCGCCTCCGCTCCCAGAAGAACCGCCGGAACTACTCTTTTGTTTTTTGGGAATGGTTTCATATTCGACAGCACTGTGTTTGCAGTGGGCACAAGTCCTTCTGACTTCCACCGATCCAGAACTACTATAGGTTGCTTCACTCAGGATTTTGCTGGATTTACAAACAAAGGTTTCAAACTTACAGTCCGGGCAGGTCTTAATTTTTGGAAAGGAAGTGCCTTTATAAATGTATTCAGGACTGATATTGGGGAATTTGAGAATGGAGTTGGCCTCACATCCTGGACAGACCCAAACATCATAATCGATGGAATTGACAATTTCTTCAGAAATTTGACCTTTCGACAAATGGGTGTTATCCTCTTCTTCCGAAAGTTTGATCATCGCAGTTCCACATTTCTTGCAGTTTCTGGGAATGTTTCTAATTTTCAAAAGTCTTGCACTTAACTTTTGCAAACGTAAATCACCCCAAAAGATGGCATAGACTACAATAAAGGCAATGGTCAAAAAAATCGAAACAGGGAAGATGGCATCATCCAAAAACTCAGAGAGAAGTGTGATGGTAAATACCATCGGAGTGATAATGACACCATAGAATAAAGGAAAGTCTGTTTTATGAACTAAATGGTATTTTGCTGTGGGAGAAGGAATGATCCAAACAACAACCCTTTGTAACAAATGTAAGATTAAAAAAAGTGCAATATAACCAAAGATGAAGTATTGTTTGTTTTGCCTTGTTTCTTCCTTTTCGATCCTTTCCGATTCGCTTAATTTTTCATTTAACAATCTTGATTCTTCATCATTTAAAAAATAATTGGAAGTGGTATTATAAGTTTCAATGGTTTTGTCTAAAATTTGTTTTTCTTCTTCGCTGAGCTGCGTATAAGATTTACTTTGATAATCATAATAGTCAGTTCTTTCCGATGTGGTTTGGTTATTTGTATCTTCTACGGCAACATCGGCGACGGCCACAGTATTTGTTTCTGAAAGGAGTTGGTCCACTTCTAGTTCTGGGTGGTTCAGTTTGGTAATTAGCGCAGCCACTGTATCCAGATGCCCTTTTTGAAAATTGTCTGCTTTGAATGCGGGGATGGTGTAAGTATCAATGATTCGTTTGACAACCATATCGGGAAGGTCACCTTCCAGTCCATATCCGATTTCAATTTCTACTCGCCTTTGGTCGATGACATGAAGGACAAGGATTCCATTATCTTTTCCCTTTTTCCCAATTTTCCAATAGTTGAAGAGTGCCACTGCAAAGTCTTTTGGCACATAACTTTCAATCGTCGGCAAAGTGACGACGGCAATTTCTAATCCCGAAGACGCCTCTTCGGTGTTGATCAACTGGTCAATGGATGCTGTGTCACTCAAAACGCCAGCACTGTCTTCCACCCAACTATTCCTAAGTTCTTTGGGGTTGGGAACTTGGGCTACGCGTGCGTCGATTCCTTCCTGATTAGGAGAGCAGAAGGAAGTTAAGAGTAGGGAAGTTGCTACTGCAAGAGCCAGTAGAATTTTATGGAAGTAGATTTGTCTTTGGTTCAACGGTGCATTCACGACCGCTAAAGAGTATGGGGTATGCTTGGTTTGTCAAGTCGGAGTTAAGGAGGACAAGGTGATTGGCATGTAAAGGAAATGGTTCTCGTTTATTATTCAATTAGGAAGGCATGCATGGTGAAAGACAGGTAAATTTAATGATACGAGGCGATAATGACTTTCCAGTTTGCGATTTGATTCCAGTTCCAAGGATTATCGTATAGGTATTCCCCACGCTGATTCCAGATGAATAAGTAAGTGTGAATTGATTTGTAGCAAAATTTATAGTTGTATTAAACGTAATGGACGGAGACGAAATTACGTTTGCTGCAATCCAAGCTGCCTGGTCAGATACAGAGGTGTCCAAAGGTTCGGAAAATGTAAATTCAAAATATGTTGGTAGTGAGTTATCTGCTGAATTAGGTGTTGGGTCTGATGTCACCAAATCGAAATATTCAGGAGTAGAACCTGGCCCATAGAATTCTAAATTTACCAAATCGGGACCACTTGCTGATATGTTATTCACAATTACGCTTCCAGGAAAGGGAATAGTTATTGTAAACCTAAACAACTCCGAGCCAGCTTGATCCACTCTTATGGTTGTCTCTCCCGTACTTAGGGTTAGATAAAATCTGCCTGCTGGGTTTAACGTATTGGAATCGGAAAGTCCATCTAACTGATTCGTTCGGCTAACGATAGTAAGTGTTCCTCCTGATACAGCAACTCCGTATTGATCGACAACTTGGCCTGTGATTTGGACAGTTCGTGGCCCAGCAAGAACAGCAGCAATTCCTAACGTACTGACAGGATCGTTCTCATCAATTTCAGGATTGACTATGGGCTGCACCAAGGGATTGAAATAGCAATTCCCCAATAAAAACCATAAACATACTAAAACAATTGAAGTTGGTAATTTAGGATGTCGGTTCATAAGAATGGGC
Source organism: Leptospira chreensis (assembly GCF_016919165.1). GTDB lineage: Bacteria > Spirochaetota > Leptospiria > Leptospirales > Leptospiraceae > Leptospira_A > Leptospira_A chreensis. The sequence goes on along the minus strand of NZ_JAFFPS010000071.1, from coordinate 19,364 downwards.
TCCACAAGTCAGGGTGATGGTTTTAGAAAATGAGACTTTGTCTTGGAGAAAAGAACCAAGACATTAATATTACCGAATTCCGGTTTGTTTGGCAAGAAATTTCTTTATAAAAAAAGGATGAAAAGGAGCAGGCTTCTAAGGATTGTATTGATAATTAAATCGAATCGTTCTTTGGGTTAATAGCTTCCCAGTAGCAGAAAGTACTCCAGGTTTTAAAGTTAACTCATATTCGACCGAACCCGGTAAAGTCATTGCCGCAATTGTTAAAGTATTTTCTGATACATTCATAAAATTATCAAATGAAATCTGTGGCGATGTTGCGATATTTTGGGCAATCCATTCTTCAACCAATGGCCCTGTTTCTAATCCAGGCATTGGCGCTTCTGAAAATCTAAAAATGAAACCAGGTATATAATTTGTTACAGTTGCATTATGCAAACTGACTTCATTCATACCTTGATCTAGATAATAGGCCTTCACCAATTCAAAAAAGTTAGGTGGTGCGTTAGCCCTTATGGTTCCTAAGTTTGAAATTTCATAATTGGATACTGTGTCAGTCACTTCGGAGGTAATGTTGTCTGTCCCAGATACATTCAATACCAATGTAAAGATTTTGGATTCATTTTGACTTACCGTAAAACTAAGTTTCCCCAATTGGTAGGGAAGGTAGAACCTTCCTCCAGAATCAGTTGTGTATGGTGGTAGAGTTGATTTTGTATTGTTTGAAGTAGCTGGTAGTGATAAAACTAGTCCAACCATAGCTTCGCCAGAGGAGTTTCGAAGTTGACCTGTAATCAGAAGGTTAGTAGTTCCGAGTGCGAGCCCAAGGATACCAAGGGATGCATTGTTATTTTTATCTTCGATTGGATTTAAAAATCCATTCACAATCGGATTGAAATAACAATTTCCAAGAAAAATCCACAAACTCAAAATGATTGGCAAGGTTCGTCGGGTTGAAAGTAAGTTCATGTCTTTTCTCCGGATATCAGAAGATTGGAGTTGGAAATGCATTCTGATAGGGTTATGTTTCCTATGAAGTAAATTCTATTGTAATGGGATAGTTTGGCAAGAATATTCAGAAAAAATTTAACCTAACAGAAAGGTATTGGCGTTTTCTGAACTGATTCTGAAGAGTTAAGTCGAAAAAAATTGATTCGAAAATCTCCTCAATTCCCTAGATCATCCACCCTAAATTGGATCGTCGTTGGTTTGAGCGATTTCCCCGAAATAGATTTGATTCCAGAATTCAGCGTTAGGGTATAATTGGTATACGCATCGAATTCATTATTTAAATAAATGAGTGCATCGCTGTTCGAGATACTTGCAGTCGATACAACAATCGAGGGACTAATGGAAACATTTTCTATCGCCCAAGTAGATAAGTCTCCCGGCATCTCTAGGTCTTCGGAAAATGCAAAGGTCAAATTTTCGCCAAACAAATTGATATTATTTTCATCAACTAACATTCCATCGTAGGGAATAGAAAATAGTAATTCCAAATACGTAGGTGGCTCTACGCCCAAATCATAAACCTCTAAATTCGAAATTTTATACTCAGAATGATCGATTGAGATCACCGTCAATGATGTGGGAGTGACCTCAAGCTGTATGTTGACTATGGTACTAATATCAGTGAGTTGTAAGGTTACGGGTCCAGTAAATACATTGAGATAAAATCTACCGAAAGTATTTGTAGTGGAAGTGGTTGCCTTTGTTTGTGTCGATAAAGACGGCCCTATTAGCTGGAGTCCGGCATTGGAAACGGGCACTCCCAAACTTTTGATTTGGCCTGTGATACTCACGGCAATGGATTGGTTGTTAAAACCACCGGTTAATCCAAGTAAGGCGGATGTGTTTTCTTCCTTTACTTCTGGATTGAGTAATTCATTTACCAAAGGGTTGAAGTAACAATTTCCCAGTAACATCCATAAACAGAAAAAAAATAGGAAATTTTAATAATCTATGATGGTGGTTCAATTTATTTCTCTTACAGAATAAAGGATTAGTTTGGCAAAAGAAAAAGTATTTAGTTTTTGAAATCCAAAAGTTCGTAGAATCGAATTTTTTAGTAAAAACTACAACTTTGCACATAACAAAATTTTATTCCTCGAGGTGTCAGTGATTTTCCAGAAACAGATTTGATATTAGAAGTAAAATCAATAGTAGTTACATTGGTAGAAGATATACCTTCAGCTCCACTAATGGTGATTTGATTTCCAACAACTTCTGGAAGCCCATACCCGACGGACGGCGCGGGTGCAATGACCACTGAATTTTGAATCCATGATGAGTCTTCGGGGTCTACATATGCTGGAGCTTCATCGAAGATTAATAATAATTTTGTTGGTGATTTTCCCAAATTCGTTTTATGAATGTTTACCAATGTGGACTGTCCTTCCACTGCAAATACACCCACCAATTCAAAGAAGCTAGGTGGTGCACTAGCGCTTATGGTACCTAAATTGGAAATTTCCAGTCCGGCGGGACCTCCACTTGTCTCTGATGTGATGGCCGTTGGATCCGAAACATTTAACGTGAGTGTGAAAAATGTAGATTCATTCTGTAAAACTTCAAAACTAATCCTACCTGATTGGTAAGGAATATAAAACCTTCCTCCCGTATCGGTCCTGTAAGGTGAAATAGATTTGGATAAAAGAGAAACGGGGGATGGAACTAAAACGAGTTCAGGCAATGCCGTTCCAAATTGATCACGGATTTGACCAACGATTAGTAGGTCAGAACCGGCTGAGCCGAATCCAAGTAAACCAAGGAATGAATTATTTTTTTCTTCCTTAATCGGATTCAAAATTCCATTCACAACTGGATTGAAATAACAGTTGGGAACTAAAGAAATTAAGATTAAATAAAATAGGATTGTAAATCTATGTTTCATTTTTTTTTCCCAACGATGAATGACTTAAAAAAGCAAAAGACAAAATTTCAAATGTATCTATATTTCCATGAATGAATCGAATTATTGGAATTGAAGCGTTAATTCGCTAAAACTCCAACTCTGAACTGGATGTTTGTTGGTTTGAGTGATTTTCCCGAAACGGATTTGATTCCAGAATTTAATGTTAGGTTGTAGATTGTATTAGCGGTGATTGTGCCTGAATCAATCATAATGGATACTGCGCTACCCATAAGCCCTGGAGAATTCAGTGTGATCGAAGGATTCACTACAAAATTTTCGGCAACCCAAAGGAATTGGTCGCTAGGTTCCTCTAATTCTTCTGTAAACGAAAACATAAATCCTCCAGATATTGCCTGAATATTCGTGAAATCAATGTACATTCCATCATAGGGTATTGAATTCGCTATATCTAAATAAACTGGGGCATTGGTGGTGGAAGTATAGGCTTCAAGATTGGAAACTGTATAGGAAGAATTCCCAATGCTAACCAAACTTACTGTAGGTGGCATGATTAGAATTTCAATTTTAAAAATGGTTCCAGAATGGTTCACTTGGAGTTCTATTGGTCCCGGTTTGCCAATGACGTGAAACCTTCCACCTGAATCGGTAGTGCTTGTTAATTCCGATTGTGGACTTACAACACTTACAACGGCACCTACAACAGCCGACCCATTGGATTTCAACTGTCCAGTGATTCCATAGGATGATGGAGCCAATCCAAGAATACCTAAATAAGCGGCGTTGTTATCTTCCTCCGCCAATGGATTCAAAAATCCATTGACAACCGGATTGAAATAACAATTTTGAAACAACGAAAAGGATAGAAGTAACAATCCCATCGACTTTCTGGATCGTATAACGGAAATAATTCGAAAAATTGACAAATTCATCTGAATCAACCTAAAATTACTTCTTCTTCTTCAAAGCTTCTAAATCTTTTTCTAGTTGTTCCAACTCGTATTTTTCTTCCGCTTCTTTTAACTCTTGTTCGGTTCTGATTTGTTCCACAGCTTCGTCTTTGATGCGTTTGATTTCCGAATCAGAAACCATACGGTATCCACTGCCTTCACAAACATCGACGATGATTGTTTTACTGGTGATTGTGACGAGAAATCCGCCAAGTAGTGTAATTGCCATATCTGACCAAGTAGAAGTTTGTTTGATGCGAACAGGTCTGTTGTCTTTAGGAAGTAATTCATTCCAATCTGGTTCTTTGAAACGAAGGGCTCCAAACAACCAAAAGAATTCTGAATACTCTTTATATGTTTGACACTTTGCCGAGTCAGGAGCAAGGGTGATCATATTTCCATCGGCAACGGAACCAAGAACAAAGGAATCCCGAAGGCTATGGGTAACCACTTCGCCACCTTCTTCTTTTGCTTTTCTTTCTGATTCTTGTCTTGTTAGTTCTTCTCTACGTTTACGAATCTCTTCTTGTTTGGCGGCGATGGCCTTTTCTTTTTCGTTTTTACGTTTTTCTTCTTCTTCTTTACGGATCGTTTCTTCTTCTGATTCGGCCAAGTCTTTGTAGATAATTTTCAAAACAGACTTTTTCGAAATCACCATATGTTTTCCGTTTTGAGTATCTACTTCGACATTGTCCACGTTCTGGTTGGTCACAATCCCTTTGATGGATTTGCCTTGTTTGAGAAGGATGGTTTGTATTGCACTTAAGGGAAAAATTGTAAATAATAGTATAATTAAGGTTAGATAGATGTTTCGCATTTTTTAAGTCCGTTCTTAGTATTTGCCCTATATTATTAGGATTTAGAATCATTTGCAATTCCGAATTTTAGTATTTACCAGAAATACTACGAGAAATGGACATTATTTAGCTGAGTTCGACATGATTCCCGCCAAACATCCCCAATCGGACGATGAAAAAAGTTGTCGCTTAAAGGTGTAGTTTGATTCGTATATTACATTGTTTTTTCATTGTATACTTGGTTCTTGTTTTGAATTTGATACAGATATGTTTTGTTACAAAGAGGTAACATGAAAGAAGACGGGAAAATGCATAAAGTTCTACATTCTGTGCATTTATGGGGCATCGCTGTAGGGCTTGTCATTTCTGGTGATTATTTCGGTTGGAATTTTGGATGGTCCAAGGCTAGCTTTTGGGAATTTAGTTTTGCGGTTGGATGGATTGCCACCTTCTATGTGCTATTTGCCCTTTGTTTTACAGAACTTGCGGCCAGTATCCCACAATCCGGTGGACCTTCTGCCTATGCCAAACGGGCTCTTGGCGATTTGTTTGGACTAGTTACTGGGTATTTGGTTCTTGTCGAATTTTTACTCGCACCACCTGCCATTGCTTCGGCGCTTGGTGGATACATTCATTTCCTTTTTCCCGTTATACCAGCATTTGGTGCTGGTATCGTTATGTTCTGTTTGTTGTTGTTAATCAATTTAACGGGGATCAAACAAACCGCTCGGTTTGAACTTCTAGTCACTCTTGTGGCGGTGTTTGGACTTCTGTTCTATTTAGCCTTTCTTGTGCCCTATGTTTCCTTGGATCGGATTCCTCCTTTGCCTGAAGTCAGTTCCATCTCTTGGAATTCTGTATTTCTTTCGATTCCTTTTGCTATTTGGTTTTTTCTGGCAGTGGAAGGAGTGGCATTGGCCGCCGAAGAAGTTCGTAATCCTGCCAGGGACATTCCGATCGGATACACGGCTGGTATTTTTACTTTACTCTGTTTGGCGGGGCTTATTTTTGTTTTTACTGCCTCTGTGGTTGATATCAAAGAAATCGCTGAGTTAGATTACCCATTGTCCTATGTATTACAAAAGTTATATGGGAATGATTTGGTTTGGCCTTTTGTATTTACTTTCATCGGTTTGTTTGGTCTCGTCGCATCCCTTTTTGGAATCATCCTTGGAAACTCGCGGTTGGTTTATGCGATGGCAAAAGAAGGATATCTACCTACCTATCTTTCTAAATTAAGTAGTGGTTCTTTGGTTCCGCAAAATGCAGTCCTCAGTGGTGGGGTTCTAGGTATTTTTTGTATGTGTTTTTTAGACACGGCAGAACTCATCACCATATCAGCATTAGGTGCTTGTGGGATGTACATTTTGAGTTTAGTTTCCTATTTTGTTTTGCGTAAAAAAGAACCAGAAATGCCGAGGCCTTACAAAGCCCCATTGTATCCAGTGCTTCCTTGTGTGGCGCTCATTCTTGGAATTGTCGCTTGTGGTTCGGTTTGTGTGTCTGAGCCCTATTTGGCACTCGGGGTTTTGGGATTTGGAATTGTATTGGCGTTTGGGTATCGTTTCAACCAGAAAAGGAAGTCGGTTTCGTTACTTTGACGAATGTCTTAACTCACTTAACTTCCAAATTCCATTTTTGATTTTTCTTTTGCTTCCTGGCTACGTTCTAAAAATAACCTCGAGACAGAATCATCGGGGTTATGATCTAAAAGTTTTGTAAATCCTTCAATCGCCTCTTCAAAGTCATCTCGGCGAAATGCATCTAGGGCTAAGGTATATTCATCTTTAGAAGATATGAGTCGAGATGTTTTCTCTGGTTCGTATCCATCTAATACTTCTACTACAAAAACAGATTCTGTTTTTCCTTTGATGGCCACTCGGTCAAGTAACCGGTAGTGGTATCCTAATCCATCGGAGGCTTCGATAAAAGTATCCGCACTGATCACAATGCGTGAAGAAAAGAGTTTTGTGATCTTTTCAATTCGAGAGGCTAGATTCACTGCATCAGAGATAACAGTCCCTTCCATTCGTTTGTGTTCCCCTAATATTCCTAAGGTGAGATTTCCTGTGTGGATCCCAATTCCTACTTCGATAGTGATATAACCACAGTTAGCTCTATGGCTATTGTAAATACGAATGGCCTCTTGCATTTCAACGGCTGCTTTGATGGCATCATTGATATCATAAGGAAATAGAGCCATAACAGCATCACCGATAAACTTATCAATGAATCCATTGTTGTGTCGGATGATGGGGCCCACTCGTTGTAAATAACTGTTTAAAAAATCAAAGTTTTCTTTAGGAGTGAGTGTTTCTGAAAACTCTGTAAAGGATCTGATGTCAGCAAAAAGGATACTCATCCTTTTCTGGACTTGGTCTCCTAAGTCCACGTGGCGGATATCTGTTTTGCCTAAATGGAATAAAAATTCGGTTGGAACAAACCGACTAAAAGATCCACTCAGTTGTTTTTGTTCCTGGGCAAATTCGAGAGTTTTGGTTAAGTTTTGGCGAACAATGCGACCAAATGTAATGACTTGTAAAAATACAAAGATCACCACGCTCGCAGGTGCTATGTACATAGTGTGGATGTAGGATTCTGCGTGTAAGACATCATTGGTGGCACCCACAAGCACCAAAAGCATTCCAAATAACAGAAGTTTGGATTCCATTCGGTTTTTTTTGTAAGCACGATACAAATAAACAAAAATAAGAACACCGTTGGCAACAAAGGCGATTGGATAAATGGAGGCTGTCTCTGTGAAATAAACCGGTGGTAACAAAAGTCCAAGGGTTAAGATGGATGATAGAATATAAAAGAAAGTCCCCATTCGTTTGGAGAAGTCTTCTGGAAAAATGGTATAAAAATAATGATAGAGGAGTGGAGCCGACCAGAACCAAGAAACATATTCCAATCGTAATAAAATCCAATACGGAATATCGACAAATTCGATTAAAATTCTTTCCCCAGTGGAAATGGTTCTAAACAAAACGGCGATAGAAAACAAAAAGATTCCTACTGTGTGTTTGCCATCACGATTGTAAAAATACATCACCAAAAAAAACAAACCCACGAAGGTCAGAACGGAAGATAACATGGTTTCGTTAATCTTTCGTTTGGTGAGTCGGTTTTCTGCTTTGGTGTATGGGGAAATGACGATGTCATTCCAAATCCCACCCTTTCTATGTACATAGTTGGCAACATAGAGGTCTATGGTGAGGTCAGATGTTTGCGGCAAAACAACAATGCTGGATTTAACTTCTGGTATATATTCGTTTGGATTGGGACCTGGTTTCCCTGATCCACCTAAATACTTTCCATTAACATAAATGGCGTACGAAGTGTCCTGCTCATGGACGGTGAGGGCCATGAGCTCCGAAAGATTGTCTGCCAGTTTGAGTTTGATCCGAAAACTAGCATGTCCAAAACCCCCAAGCATTCCGTATGGCATTTGGTATCCATTCCAATGTTTCGGAAGGTCCAGGAATAAATCGGAATCGGTTTCTTGAATTTGGTTTGGTGCTGTATTCCAGAAAAATTTCCATTCCCCATTCAATGCAACAAACGGTTGATCGGTGAAGGAATGGTTGTTTAGGTCTAAAAAACCTTTTACAATTTCTGCTTTTATATTCCTCTCCTCTGAAAGACAACCTAGGTGGAGGAATAGGAGAACAAAAAAGAGTTTTTTCATTAGGCTTGTCGTTTCGGAAATACCGTATAATCCTGAAGTTTAGTGAATTTGACTTCGTCTCGTTTGTAACCGAGTAGACCTTCTAAGGTTTGGTATCGATTCATCCCCATACTAATTTCAACATCTTGGCCTGTGAATTGTCCTGGGTGTTCGTATCCACAAGAGTGAGCCAAACTCAAAAGCTCTTTTCTAAATCCTTGGATGTATTTGGCGGCACGTTTGCCTTTGATTTCTGGATCCACACCACGTTGTAACCACCAATTCTGAGTGGCGACGCCGGCCGGACAATGGTCTGTATGGCATTTTTGTGCTTGGATGCAACCAATGGATAACATGGCTTCTCTTGCTATATTGATGAGATCACAACCCATGGCAATCGCAACCACGGCGCGATCAGGAAATCCGAGTTTCCCTGATCCAATCCATACAATTTGTTCCGATAGTCCTTCTCTTTGAAAGAGAGTGTAGACTCTTTGGAATCCAATTTTGAAAGGGAGAGAAACATGGTCGGCATAGGTTAGGGGAGCGGCACCCGTTCCTCCTTCTCCTCCATCGATGGTGATAAAATCAGGACCTTGTGATGTTTGTTTCATCTCGCGGGCCAGCTCTTCCCAAAATTCAATTTCACCCACAGCACTTTTGATTCCCACAGGGATTCCTGTTGCTGCTGCTATCCTTTCAATAAATTGTACGAGTTCTTTTACATTGGTAAACTCGCTATGAGAGTTGGGAGAGATACAATCCTTTCCTTCTTCGACATGGCGGATGGCTGCAATTTCTGCATTTACTTTTTTGGCAGGAAGGATTCCACCTTTTCCTGGTTTGGCGCCTTGAGACAATTTGATTTCGATCATCTTCACACAAGGGTTCTTGGCTACTTTCTCTTTTAAAGCTTCCAAACTAAATTTTCCCGAATGGTCTCTCGCACCAAAGTAACCAGTTCCAATTTGCCAAACCATATCGGCCCCTTCCATATGATACTGGCTTAAGCCCCCTTCACCTGTGTTCTGATAGGCGCCGGAATCTCTCGCTCCTCGGTTGAGTGCCATCACTGCATTTTTTCCAAGAGATCCAAAGGACATAGCGGAGATATTCACAATGGAATAAGGTCTGTATGGAAATTTACGTTTGGTTCCGATGACTTTCAGACAAGGGATACAACTGGCATCTTTGTTATGAATATAAGCCTTGGCTTCTGGATAAGGAAAGGCTTTGTGTTTGATGATGGGATAACCTGGTTCGTATTGGATTTCTGTGGTTCCAAATCCAAAGTTATTGTTTTGGCCTTTGGCTGTGGCATAAATCCAACTTCTTTCCGATCGATCAAAAGGACGTTCTTCTTTATCGTTGGCCACCCAGTACTGTCTGAGTTCCGGTCCGATCATTTCTAAGAAATAACGGAGCCGTCCCACTATGGGGAAGTTTCTCTGAATCGTGTGCGTTTTTTGTGTCACATCCCGGATAAAGACGAGAACGAAAAACAACAAAACTCCAACGAGTGTGGCGGACAAGGGATAGGTTTCAATCCAGGTGAGTATTTGATCCATAAGTGGTGCGTCCATTTCTATATACGAAGCAAAATGATGACAAGCTAAGATTGGACGTGTGAAAGTGATTCCAAAAGTTTTTCTTTCGTAAATGGTTTGAATATGTATCCGGAGATGATCGGAATTTTTGCGGCGCGATCTGTATCAGCTGTGTCTACAGATGAACTCACTAAAAACACTTCGATGGTTTTTGGAAACTGAGGGATGATTTTTTCGAAGGCATCTAAAAATTGCCAACCATCCATAAAGGGCATATTGATATCGAGAAAGATGATATCGGGAAGTTGGTCTTTATTTTGCACTTCCGTATGAAAAAAATCCAGTGCGTTTTCCGCGTCAGAAAACACGAGCACGTCCCCTTTGATTCCTGCATTGGAGATGATCTTCTTAGTAGTGAATTGGTAGATTTTATCATCGTCGATGACACAAATTTTGGGAGTCATTTGGCCTCGTTTCCTTCGGGGAAGTACATAAGAAAGGTAGCGCCTTCCTCGGGTTTGGAACTCACCTCAATCTTCCCCCCTACCGATTCTATTTTGTACTGAATCAAAAATAACCCCAAACCTTTCCCACTTATCTGACGATGAAAAGTCTTTCGAAGCTGAAAAATTTGATCACCATAACGCTCTAAATCGATCCCAATTCCATTATCGGAAAAGGAAATTACCGTCTGAGATCCCGCGGCAAAGGATTCTACCGAAATCCGAAGTTTCCTGTGGGGATGGGCAAACCGGATCGAATTGCTCAAAAGATGTAGGAAAATCGTTTCTAAAAATTCTTTGGAGAAAAAGACCGTCTCTTTTCCCGAAAAATTGGATTGGATTTCGACTTCTTTCTCTCTCAGTTCGCCTTCCATCAGTCCCAGCACATTGGAGAGGGACTCAGAAATCTTTAGGGATTCCTGTTTATAGGAATCTGGATTTTTAATTTTTAATGTAGTGATGAGTTCGGAAAGAACAGTCTCCAAGGTTTTGGTTACCTCTTGCAGATGCCCTTCCAATTCTCTGATTTCTGGAAGTTGGTTTGTCTCTTGCATCAAATCCAAAAGACTTCTTAGGTTACTCACAGGAGCCCGTAAGTGGTGGGAAATGATTTGGTTATAGGCTTGGAGTTGTTTGTTTTGAGTTAAGAGAGAATTGGTTGCGGCCTTTAGGTGTTCATTGTTTTCGCGTAGCAAAGTTTCTGATTTTTTTCTTTCATCAATGTCGATGATTTGTGCCAGGTAATGGATGGGATGGCCGCCATCATCCCGAAGGACAGTGACTGTGATATAAGCCCAAACTTTGTTTCCCGATTTATGAATGTATTGTTTTTCAATGGAATAGTTGTCGATGATTCCTTTTTGGACTTCATCTCGCAGTTTTAAGTTTTCTTCCAGTTCATCCACGGAACTAATATCCGAAAAATGTTTTCCGACAATTTCATAACTTTTATAACCCAAAAAATTGGCAAAGGACTCATTGGATTCATCGATGTAACCCTGTTTTCCAGTGAGTACGAGTCCAATTGGAGAATCATGGAACAACGTTTTGAACCTGCGTTCGGCCAGTGCCAAATTTGTTTCGGTATCTATTTTATCAGAAATATCTCTGGAAGACGTATGTAAATATTTTTGTCCAGTGTTGGGATGGATCGTTAAACGGTTGTCAGACTGTAGCCAGATGTAGGTTCCATTCTTATGCAAAAATCGGAAAGTTGTATGAATGTTTACTTCCCCACGAAGTAGGGGTTGGTGTGACCGTTCTTGGATCAGTCTTCTTTCATCGGGATGAAAAAAATCGTAAGGATTTTTGCCAACAAGTTCCTCAGATTGATAACCAATGATTTTTTCGGAGTTAGGACTCACATAAATATAAGTTCCATCTGGTTCGTGTAAACAAACCAATTCACGGCTAATAGCTGTTACTAGGTGGAGTATTTCTGAATCGGGAAGTCCCACAAAGAAATTCTTCACTGGTTCCACTCGGTTGTCTATCCGAAATGCGAATTGTGGATCGTTGATTCTATAAAATTAGTAGGAATTGGCCTTTTTTTACAACCAACTCGTAGAAAACCGCTCCGGTGTTATATGTCTAAGTATTTTGATTTTAGGATACTCAAATGAAAAATCTATCGTATGTCATTCTGGACGGAAATTTAACCGCAGATCCAGAAGAAAGAACCATTGCGGGAGGTAAGTCACTCGCTAATTTCACATTGGCAGTCAATCACACTGCTAACAACCAAGAAGGTAAGGATAAGGAAGATGTGTCTTACTTTGAGGTGGAGGCTTGGGAAAAGTTGGGAGAGAACTGTGTCGAATACCTAAAAAAAGGGAGTAAGGTAACCGTGATGGGAAATCTGAAACAAAACCGATGGAAAAGTCCAGAAGGGGAAAACAAATCCAGAATCAAAGTGACCGCTTCTACCGTGCGTTTTGACAGTGTTCGCAAAAAAGAATCAAAGGTTGCTTAAAACATAATTTGGCGGGTGTTGGAAATCCCATCACCCGTTATCATTACTTAAGGGGTAGGGATCGTTCTTTTTTTATGTTTTGTATGCGTTGGAGAATCAAAAATCGAATGGGTATCGTTATGTTCCGATTTGGAATTTTCACCAGATTCTTCGGTTAGTTTTTTTTCATCCGTTCGATCGTCTTGTAAGGATTGTTTTCCGTTTTTTACCACAGACAAAATACGAAAGTATCTCGGAGAAGAAACTAAGTTCCATTCTCGAAACATAAATTTTGTAAATCCGTGTTTGGGACCATACACACCATTCGTGGATTCCATTTTGGTTTTGATATTTGTTTTAAAGTCTGTTTGTTCATCTTTTGTGAGATTAGGAAACTGCGCCACTTCCCCGTCCACATAACGGTTTCTTAAAATATCTAATTCCCTACGATTGCGTCTTGTCACATCTTCAAAAAAATAATCTTTGGGACCATTACAGTTTCCAGAGTAAGATTCACAATTGGGCTCGAGTTGTGGGTTCACAAAGGTGAGTTCTAAATAGATACTGATGTATTCTCCTGGGTTTGGAACTTTTCCATCTTGGATTTCCAAAACTTGAGGAACTGTGTCTCTATCCGTATATTGTCTTTCAATGGCTTCCCGTGAGATTTTAGTTTCTGGACTTGTGCTATTCACCTTTACTGGTTTTTTAGATTCACCCACAATCACTTTGTTACGCATCACTTCTGTTTTTGTTTCCAAAATTTCATACGCTTGAAAGTTGACTGGTTGTTTGGCGATAATCTCACCCTTTTGGTTTATCACAATGATATGGTGATCTAAAATAGTGCCGGCAATGATTTCTTCGATGATACTAATTCCTGCATCTTCAAAAAACAAATCCAACTGGATGAAGGGAATTTTGTTTTCCGAATACTCTACATTCACTCCCGGCTCTTGGGCCAAAGGTTTTTTCCCTTCTTTGGATTCTGAATGGACTGCTTCGGATTTGGTAATCATCCGGATGCGGTTGAGATTGATTTGTTCTGTATGTGTAGGAAAAGTGGGGGTGATTACCTGTTGCGGAGTTTCACATCCGAAAGAAAGGAGTAACAGGAAAGAAACCAAATAGAAACGATTCATAGTTTAAGTATCGGCCATAGATTGCCCCTAAAATTAGGGGCAATGTTGCTGTTAGAACTGTTTTATGCCTGTAGGAGGAAGGATTGGTCCACTCGCTTGGAGGATTTCTACATATTTGCCATTCACTAAACGGAATGCTTTTTCAGGTTTGTCTTTTAGGAAATAGACAGTTTCTGTTCCTTTTTCTGTAGGAGCTTCCATTTTCAAAACCTTTCCCCATTCAGAGTAAGTAAGAGTGATGGTTTTGCCATCTTGTGAATATTCTTTTACTAATTTTCCATCAAAGTCATACTCAGCCATTGCGATTGGATTTCGGTCTGTCCAAAATTCGATCAGGTTAAAAACGAGAATGTCTAAGAAACTTCCAATTCCATATGCAATATAAAGAGGGAAGATCATTAGTAAGGAGCGAAAGAAACTAGCGAGTTTACCTGATCCAATTTGGATGTTTCCGTTAAACGAGTATACTGCTTTGATTGCGCCGAATTTTCCAAAACAATTGGAAAGAAGACCAAAGGACAAAAGTCCCACAAGAGCTGTTTTTAATATTTTTTTCATTTTTTACCTCTTAGTTCTGAACTAAAAAAACTAGAGACCAATCTTAGGCGATTCTGCAACCCTCTGCAAGCCGAAATGATTGACATTGTTATTTTTTCGAAGAATCTGGTCTGAATAGAAGGCATGTCCCATTGATCTTTTCTGATTTTGAATATTTTGTCTTCTTTCTCTTCGTTTTTTTTACTGTTTGGTATTTATTCCCTGCCATTTTTTCCAACCAATCCAGAGAAACACGAATCTTACATATATTCCTACTCATTAGTAGTTATTTCTTTTACATGTCTTGGGATTACCGCTTTGGTGCTCTCATCCTACTTTCCACTGCGATCGACTACTATGTAGGACTCAAACTAAGCCAAGAAACCAGGGAGAAGGTAAGGTATTATCTCTTACTCTTTAGTTTGATTACTAATTTAGTATTTATTCTGGGATTTTTTAAATACTATAACTTTCTTGTTACCTCTATTAATACAGTCACCAATCCAATGTTTGGTGCAGATGCTTTGCCTATTCTAAAAATCATTCTCCCGGCGGGAATATCCTTTTTTACATTCCAATCTTTATCTTATACCATTGATGTTTATAGAAAAGAAATTCCAGCCGAAAAAGACTTCATTCGGTTTGCTTTGTTTGTGAGTTTTTTCCCACAACTGGTGGCAGGTCCGATTGTGACTGCAAGAACCTTTATGCCGCAATTGTACAGTCCCAAAAAACTGGAAGACATTGAGTTTCGTGTGGCGATTCGATTTTTTATCTTGGGTTACTTTAAAAAAGCAGTCCTTTCCGATATGGTGGCTCCTACCATTGACACCATTTATGCAGATCCATCGGGTCATCACGCCTATGCTTTGATCATTGCCGCTGTTTTGGGTGGAATCCAAGTTTATTTAGATTTTAGTGGATATTCGGATATGGCCATTGGAAGTGCTATGTTACTCGGTTATAAACTTCCCACCAATTTTAATCTTCCTTTCCTTGCTACTTCTGTCTCTGGTTTTTGGCGCCGTTGGCATATGACCTTAAATTCCTGGTTACGCGATTATATTTATATTCCTATGGGTGGAAGTCGAGTAATATCCGTAAGACGAAAATTCAACCTTTGGTTTACCATGTTTGTGAGCGGGGTTTGGCACGGAGCCCAGTGGACCTTTGTTTTCTGGGGTTCTCTCAACGGAATTTTTTATGTTTTGGAAGAAATTTGGCGGGAATGGTTCCCGATCAAAAAAGAGAATGCGACAACAAAACATTGGTATGACGCTCCTCTTTGGCTTTTCCAGAATCTTTTTAATAGTTCCGTTTTCTTTTTTGGGGGTGTATTTTTTCGTTCCCTCACTTGGGAAAATGCCTGGATTCACATTCGGGGGATCTTTACCTTCCAAGCGGGACAAATCCGGCCTTATATGTGGAAAGACTTCCTTTGGGTCCTATTTTTCCTATATTTAGGCCATGCCATTGGTTATTTGATCTTTGAAAAGGGAAAAGGGAAACAAATCCCGGCCAGTTTGGAATTTGCCCTCTATCCGATTGTCTTTCTTGTCTTGAATTTAGCTACACCAGAAAACTCTATTCCTTTCATTTACTTTCAGTTCTAATTTGCTTTTTTCGTTTCCAATAATGGGAATCCTTGTACCTTGTTGCTATGGAAAGTGAGCGAAGGCTTCCAAGAATATCCCCCGGTGACTTTTCTGAATTTGAGGTCCATCTAGATTTGGAAGGGATTACACTATTCGGAAAGTTAGGGAATATTTCGGAAGAAGGCCTTTGTTTTTTGGGTGAGGATGACTTACTCAGCGATGAAATTGAGTCCCAAGTTTTGGGAAGTATCGTTTGGGCAAAAGGCACCAAACGGATGTTCTTTGAAGGAACTGTTATGTGGACTCAAAACTCAAAAATCAAAAATGTAATCTACCATATTGCAGGAATCCAGTTCCAGGAAAGACTCAATCTTACCGATTCCATGCTCGCACGTAGTTTGGAGATCAAATGAAAATATTACTCCTTGGTGGAACCGGCCTTATCGGTAAACAAGTGTTACTCTCTCTTGTTTTTTATCCCCAAATCAAAAAGGTAATTGTTTGGGCGAGAAACTCGCAATCTGCCTCCAATCCCAATGTTCCCATTGAAGTGGTAAAGGTTCAGTGGGAGGATTTTAAAGCGGGGAAAGTTTCCATTCCGGATGGAATCGATGCTGTTTTTTGTTGTTTGGGTACAACAATTAACAAAGCAGGGAGCCAAGAAAAATTCAAAGAAATCGATTACGAATACCCACTGCTCGCAGCCAAACAAGCAAAAACAAAAAAGATTCCAGGATTTTATATCATCACCGCAATGGGATCGGATCCTAATTCTTCGATATTTTATAATCGTGTGAAAGGGGAAATTGAAACAGAACTACGTAACCTACAATTTCCTTTTTTAGGAATCTTTCGGCCCTCTCTTCTCATTGGAGAAAGAGAAGAAGTCCGAGTGGGGGAGAAAGTGGGAGAGTTTCTTGGTAATCTCATTCCTTTTGGACTCCTTGGGCTCAAAAAATACAAACCGATTCCTGGTGAGTATGTGGCAAAATCCATGATTCATTCTTTGTTACACAATAAACCAGAGCCGGGTGCGGCACCTACAGTGAAAATTTATGAAAACGATGTCCTTTGGGAAATCGGTAAGGACCACTCTTTTTGATTCCAGACAACAAACAAAAACCCTATTCCAAAACCAAATACATCATCTTGAGTTGGGTGGTTCACTTCATCGTCAGAGTTTGGTATCTTTTTATACGAAACCAAAAATTCATCATCCCTGCCGAGAGTGCGAAGACCATTGAAAAAGGTTCTGGATATATCATTGCTGTTTTTCATGAAACCACACTTTCTCTTTACAGACATGCGACCCAGTATTTGAAACGAAAGAAAAAAGCGGATATGGTGGCTCTTGTATCCCAATCCAAAGATGGAGAGATCATCCACCAAACCTTTGCTCGATCTAACCTTCGTTCGGTGCGGGGTTCTTCCACAAGAGGGGGCACTGGCGCATTCCGTAATATCCTAAAAGAAATGAAACATGGTGCTGTTCCTATCTTTACTGTGGATGGACCCAAAGGCCCGAGACGAGAAGTAAAACCTGGGGTCATTGTGACCGCCTCTCTCACCGGATTTCCCATTCTGTATTTGCATTCTTGTTATGACAGGGCTTACACTTTCAAAAGTTGGGATAGGCATTTTTTCCCTAAATTTGGGGCACGGCTTTTTATCCAATACGGGGAGCCGTTCTTTGTTCCCAAAGGCCTTTCCGAGAGCCAAATGGACGAATACGCCAAAAAATTGGAAATTGCCATGGGGAAAAATGCGGAAACCCTAGAATCCTATGTGCGTGGACTATACCCCGACAATTCTATTGACGTACCGCCTAAAATCTAAAGTTTAACCAAGTAAGGTAAAAAATATGTCCTCTCTTAAAAACTATATCTTCACTTCCGAGTCCGTATCTGAAGGACACCCGGACAAAGTCTGCGACCAAATCTCTGATGCCATTCTCGATGCGTATTTAGCCCAAGATCCAAAATCTCGTGTGGCTTGTGAAACTCTTGTTACAACAAACCTCGTAGTCATTGCCGGTGAAATCACCAGTAAAGGAAAAGTAGACACACAAGAAGTGGCTCGCGATGTCATTCGTAAAATTGGTTATAACGATATCAATATGTACTTCGATGCTGATTTTGCTGTGGTTGCATCTCACGTGCACGCACAGTCACCTGACATTGCCCAAGGGGTCAACGAAGGAGAGGGTTTACACGTAGAACAAGGAGCAGGGGACCAAGGTCTTATGTTCGGTTTTGCGATTGCAGAAACTCCGGAACTGATGCCAGCTCCGCTTTATTACTCTCATAAACTTTTGGAACATCTCTCCGAACTTCGCCATACAAACAAAATCGATTGGCTCCGTCCTGATGCAAAATCACAAGTAACCATCCAATACGAAGATGGAAAACCAAAGAGAGTGGACACTGTTGTGATTTCTACACAACACAAACCAGGTGTGACTCACAAACAAATCGAAGAAGCAGTGATTGAGGAATGTATCAAAAAAATGATTCCAAAAGAACTTCTTGTGAACACTCGTTATTTTATCAACCCTACCGGTAAATTTGAGATTGGTGGCCCACATGGTGATACTGGTCTTACAGGACGTAAGATCATCGTAGATACTTACGGTGGAATGGGTCGTCATGGTGGTGGAGCTTTCTCTGGAAAGGATCCATCTAAAGTAGATCGTTCTGCAGCGTATATCGGTCGTTATATTGCGAAAAACGTTGTAGCAGCTGGTCTTGCTCACAAATGTGAAGTGCAACTTGCTTATGCAATTGGTGTTGCAGAACCTGTATCGGTTCTTGTGGATACATTCGGAACAGGAACTATTTCTGACGAAGAAATCTCAAAACGAGTTCTAGCAAACTTCAAACTCACTCCGAAAGGAATTGTGGATGGTTTGGATCTTCTTGGAAAAGGAAGAAAATACCAAGAAACAGCGGCTTATGGCCACTTCGGTAGAACAGGTAGTACTTTTACTTGGGAAAAAACTGATAAAGCGGAAGCTTTAAAAAAAGGATAATTATGGGAGCACCTAGCCAATCCACAGCGGACAAAAAAGCAACAAGAGATGCATACGGTGAAGCCTTAGTTGAGTTAGGTGACTCCAGACAGGATATCGTGGTTTTAGATGCGGATCTTTCCGGTTCCACTAAAACTGCGGATTTTAAGAAAAAATATCCTGAACGATTTTTTAACGTTGGTGTCGCTGAACAAAACTTAGTTGGTCATGCGGCAGGTCTTGCCCTTTCTGGATTTGTACCTTTTGGTTCTAGTTTTTCTATGTTTTTATCTGGTAGTGCTTGGGTAGAAGTTAGTTACAGTGTTGTTTTGGCACAAGTAAACGTGAAACTCGTTGCGTCTCACGGGGGAATCACTGTCGGAGAGGACGGTGCTTCTCACCAGTGTATTGAAGATTTTGCAATTATGCGAGTCATTCCTGAAATGACTGTGATTTGTCCTTCTGATTTTAATGAAACCAAACAAGTCATTCATGCCATTGCAGATTTTAAAGGTCCTGTTTATGTGAGAGTGGGTCGTCCGGCAATCCCTGTGATTGAAAGAGAAAACTACAAGTTCCAAATTGGAAAAGCAGAAGTCATCTCCGAAGGAAAAGACGTTTGTATCATTGCCAACGGTGTGATGGTAAACGAAGCTATGATTGCTGTGGGATTACTCAAAGAAAAAGGAATCAATGCCAGCCTTCTTAATATGGCGACCATCAAACCTTTGGATAAAGAAGCCATCATCGCCAAAGCAAAAGAATGCGGGGCCATTGTGACTTGTGAAGAACA